>NZ_JAPNLJ010000159.1 GCF_026627445.1 Streptomyces sp. H27-H1 | reverse complement strand
TCTCCCGCCACTGACCGCTGGACCGGAACCGCCAGATCACCCCCTCGAACTGCTCCCGCAGCCGCTCGGGGTACGGGCCATACCTACCGATCGGCAGGTATGGCTCGATGAACTTCCACTGGGCATGAGTGAGTTGCCTGCGAGTCACGACCACAGTCCTATCGAATCCACCCCACGAAGAGCACAGAACTCAAGAACTGATCACGACATCACACAGGCCCTAGCCCGGAGATCGGGAGTGTCATAGATCAGGTGTACGTCCCGAGTGAGGGAGACACCGATGGGCACGATGATGGATCGCCAGATCGAGTCGGTTGTTGAGGAATCGGTTTCCTCGGAGGCGGAATCGGCCGATGTCTTGGACATGGGTCCGAGGAAGAAGGCCGGCGGAGCCGGGGTGGATGTGGTGGCGTCGGTCGCGGAGCTGGCGGCCGAGCAGGCCCGCGCGGGTGGGATGCAGCTGCTGGGCGAGGGCGGGCTGCTGCAACAGCTCACGAAACACCTGCTGCAGGACGCTCTGGATGCCGAGATGGACGAGCATCTGGCCGCCACGGCCGAGCCCGGGAGACCCGCTCGCGGTGGCGGGAACGCCCGCAACGGCTACCGGCCCAAGACGGTGCTGACCGAGGCCGGGCCGGTCACCGTCGAGGTCCCCCGGGACCGGTCGGGGACGTTCGTGCCCAAGGTGCTGCCCAAGTACGCGCGTCGCACCGAGGGCCTGGACGCGCTGGTCATCTCGCTGACCGCCAAGGGCCTCACGAGCGGCGAGATCGTCGCGCACCTGGCCGAGGTCTACGGCATGACGACCTCGAAGGAGACCGTCTCCACGATTACCGACAAGGTTCTCGACTCGATGGCCGAGTGGCGGATCCGCCCGCTGGACGCGGGGCGGTTTCCACCGGTCGTTGCGAATCAGCAGTAGGCCAGATCTCTTGACCAGCGTCTCATGGACTCGGCGGGTGTCCGGTCTCCGAGGACGAGGCGGGGGCGTGCGTTGAGCTCGCGTTCGACTT
>NZ_JAPNLJ010000158.1 GCF_026627445.1 Streptomyces sp. H27-H1 | reverse complement strand
TAGGTTCTGTTTCCTGGATCTCCTGACGTGATCATGCTGTCTGGTTCAGGCTGGTCAGCATGGTGGGGCGGGGAGATCTGACGAACGCGGAGTGGGAGCGGCTGGAGCCGTTCCTGCCCCGCGGTGGGGCGCGTGGCGGCCGGTGGAGCGAGCACCGGAAGGTCATCAACGGGGTGCTGTTCAGGGTGCGGACTGGTGTGCCGTGGCGGGATCTCCCGGAACGGTTCGGGCCTTGGCTGACGGTCTATAAGCGGCATCGTCGCTGGTCGGCCGATGGCACCTGGCAGTTGTTGCTGACGCGGGTGCAAGCTGCCGAGAACGCCGCAGGCGGGATCGACTGGGAGGTGTCGGTGGACTCCACCACGGCGCGAGCCCACCAGCACGCGGCTGGCGCTCGGAAAGCGGCCCCGCCCCCGGTTGCTTCGCAAAAGGGGGCCCACTACAGGGCAAACCAGGGCGATCCAGTACTGCGGAGGCTGTCTGCCCGCCTGGCGGAGGTGGTCAGGCAGGCGAGTGTTTAGGGCGTTCGCGAGGCGGTTTCACCACGAAGATTCACCTGTCCGCCGACGGCCGATGCCGTCCGCTCTCGCTGGTCCTCACGGCCGGACAGTGCGGGGACAGCCCGCAGTTCGAGGCGGTGCTGGAGAGGATATCGGTGCCCTGCATCGGTCCGGGCAGACCCCGTACCCGGCCCGACAGCGTCAGCGCCGACAAGGCATACAGCTCTCGGAGCAACCGCCGCTACCTGCGGAAACGCAAGATCCGGCACACCATTCCCGAGCCGAAGGACCAGCGCGCCAACCGCCGCAGACGCGGCTCGGCCGGCGGACGGCCCACCGGGTTCGACAAGGACAGCTACAAGAAACGCAACGTTGTCGAGCGGGCGATCAACCGCCTCAAAAACTTCCGGGCAGTCGCCACCCGCTACGACAAACGCGCCTATGTCTACCTCGGAACAGTCACTCTCGCAGCCCTCACGATCTGGCTCCGCACCTGATCCAGGAAACAGAACCTAG
>NZ_JAPNLJ010000157.1 GCF_026627445.1 Streptomyces sp. H27-H1 | reverse complement strand
CTAGGTTCTGTTTCCTGGATCTCCTGACGTGATCATGCTTGTGAGGCCAGGCTGGTTGGCGTGGTTGGTCGAGGGGATCTGACGAATGCGGAGTGGGGGCGGCTGGAGCCGCTCCTGCCGCGCTGTGGGGCCCGTGGTGGCCGGTGGAGTGAGCACCGGAAGGTCATCAACGGGGTGCTGTTCCGTGTGCGGACCGGTGTGCCGTGGCGGGACCTCCCGGAGCGGTTCGGGCCGTGGGAAACGGTCTACAAACGCCATCGCCGCTGGTCGGCCGATGGCACCTGGGACCTGCTGCTGACGCGAGTCCAGGCGGCTGAGGACGCCGAGGGTCGGATCGACTGGGACGTGTCGGTGGACTCCACGACCGCGCGGGCGCATCAGCACGCGGCAGGCGCACGGAACACCGCCCCGCCTGTGGTTGCCCCCCAAAAGGGGCCCCACGGCGGGGCAAACCCGGTCGATCCGGTACTGCGGACCCTGTCGGTCCGCCTGGCGGAGGTGGTCAGGCAGGCGAGTGCTTAGGACGCTCCCGCGGGGGTTTCACCACGAAGATCCACCTGGTGGCCGACGGCCGGTGCCGTCCCCTCTCGCTGCTTCTCACGCCCGGACAGGCCGGCGACAGCCCCCAGTTCGAGGCCGTGCTGGAGAAGATCGCCATCCCCCGGATCGGGCCGGGCCGGCCTCGCACCCGGCCTGACAGCGTCAGCGCCGACAAGGCATACAGCTCCCGCGATAACCGCCGCTACCTGCGACGACGCAAGATCCGGCACACCATCCCCGAACCGAAGGACCAGCGGGCCAACCGCCGCAGGCGCGGTTCGACCGGAGGCCGACCGACCGGCTTCGACAAGGAGCGGTACAAGAAACGCAACGTCGTCGAGCGGGCGATCAACCGCCTCAAGAACTTCCGGGCCGTGGCCACCCGTTACGACAAACGCGCGTACGTCTACCTCGGGACCGTCACCCTCGCTGCCCTGATCATCTGGATCCGAACCTGATCCAAGAAACAGAACCTAG
>NZ_JAPNLJ010000156.1 GCF_026627445.1 Streptomyces sp. H27-H1 | reverse complement strand
CGACCGGCCATGACACACCAACAGCCACCGCGGCCTCTACCGTCGTCACTCCCGACGCGATCCGCCGCCCACTGCCGCCGCGCTCCCGCAGGCGCCTCCGGCACCCTCTGACTCTGGTCTCGTCCCATCGCATACCTCCGTGATCAAGGTGTTGCGACGACCGGTTGAATCCGCCCTGCGAGCCGTGATCGGTGTGCATGATCGCTCCGTCGAGACTGCCGCGGGTCCGCTCGGCGGCCGCCAGGGCGTCGGTGACGAGCTCGGTGCGCATGTGATCGGCGATCGCCCACCCGGCCAGCCGGCGCGAGGCGAGGTCGATGACGGTCGCGAGATAGAGCGGCTTCGCGCCGCTGACCGGCAGGTATGTGATGTCGCCGACATACTTCGTGTTCACGTGCGCCGCGGTGAAGTCCCGGCCGATCAGGTCGGGGGCCTTGGCCGCGGCCGGGTCCGGGACAGTGGTCCGGTGCCGGCGCCGCAGACGCACTCCCTCGAGTCTGATGGTCCGCATGATTCTCGCGACGCGTTTGTGGTTGATCCGTTCGCCCTGGTCGCGGAGTTCGGCGGTAATCCTGGGGGCGCCGTAGGTGCCGTCGGATTCCTGATGGACCGTGCGTATCCGGGCCGCGAGTTCGGCTTCGGCGGCCTGCCGGGCCGCCCTCGCGGCGGCGGTGCGGCGCCAGTAGTAGAAGCTCGAGCGGGAGAGGCCGAGGATGTCGCAGAGCCGCTTCACGCCGAACCGGCGCTGGTGATCCTCGACGAACTGGCAGCGGTTCAGGAGCCGTAACTTAACTACTGCCTGTTTCGATCTCGAGGTCGTGACGCTTGATCACGTCCTTCAGCGTGTCGATGCTGCGTGGCGGGTGGGTCCGGCGGTTGGCGAGGATCGAGGCCATCTCAGAGGACATTAAGTCCCTTTATTCATGTTTCGAGATCGCTCGATCGTGTGGTTGTTCGATGTACTGACGTGCTGGCCGGGATGTGAGTGATGTTGTGCGGATATGGAGAGACCGGCGTATCCGA
>NZ_JAPNLJ010000155.1 GCF_026627445.1 Streptomyces sp. H27-H1 | reverse complement strand
CGCCAGTACATCGAAGGCCAGAAACGGCCTGTCTGACCGTCACCACGGAGGCGCAGAGCACTCCGGCGCTCCGCGCCTCCGGTCCCAGGATGCGCTCCTTCCCCCGCTAAAGCAGGGGATACCCGCGTAAGAATTAAGGGATGGAAACTCTTCCCGGTCGAGGACGCGATCTCCTTCACGCTCTGCTCGGCGCGCAGTCCGTCGGCGATGACGATGCGGTTGTCCTGGGTGAGGAAGCGGGGCGATATGGGGCCGGGGGTCGGGAACGACCATGCTTCCAGCATTGATGAACCACAGTGAGCCACAGCTGCTGGACACCCCGACCCGACGGGCCGCGGCAGCACCCTTGTGCCCCTCCCGCAGCAGCTAGAAGTACCGGTTCTTGACAGTGGTCGGCATCTTGTTGGGCGCATACTTCGGCATCCGAACGCTCTCCTTCAGAGAGACGTTCGCAACCACCGATAGGACTCAAGTGCTGTCCAGCGGTCGGTTCTGCCATTCGGTCATGCCTGCCATCACGCTGTCAGTCAGTGATTGGGTCACGACCACCGGGGATCCGTGTACCACTATGGCTGTCGGTGATCGTGGAGATGGTCTCCTTCGTCGTCGTCATGCTGTACGTCTGGGCGAGGTGGGAGACGATCTCGCCGGAGGTCAGGCCCTTCGCGGTCAGCGAGGTCATCCGATCGTCCAGCGCCCCGGTCCGGCGGGCGTACTTGGGGAGCACCCTGGGCTGGAAGGTGCCCAGCCGGTCGCGCAGGACCTGCACCGTGACGGTGCCGACCTCCGTTATCACCTTCTTGCTCCGGTAGCCGTTGCACGTGTTGCCGCCCGAGCGCGACCCGCGCCTGCCGATCCGGCCGGCCTTAGCATCCAGGTGCTCATCCATCTCCGCTTCTAGGTCCTGTCTGGAGTCCGGATCGCGAGTTCGGTAGATCGCCTGCGCGTGGAGGCCCGGTCTTGATAGGCCATCAGTCATGGCGCGAGGCGATCTCACCGACGAGCAGTGGACTCTGATCGAGCC
>NZ_JAPNLJ010000154.1 GCF_026627445.1 Streptomyces sp. H27-H1 | reverse complement strand
GCCGTGGCTGGACATAGGCGCCGCACACTCCCAGTTCCCCTCCTCCTCAGCGGCTGCCGGCTGTCTGTGGTTGGACATAAGTCGCCCACGACCACTTCCTCTCGCACCTGCCGGGCTGCCGGTCGCCCGTGGGATCAAGGTCTGCCTGGCCGGTAACCACCTGGTGGGCGATTGGGGCCGTGGATCAGGTCAGCTGAGGGGGAGGTTGTCACGGAGGTCTTCGGCTCGGAGGAGGTCGTCGGCCAGGGACGCGCGGTCGGAGGCTTGGAGGGGGATCTGGTCGGCCTCTGACAGCAGACGGGAGGCGAGGGGGGTGTCGTCCAGGTGGAGGGCCATGGCGGCGCGGAGGATCAGGGCTTTGACGCGGGCCGGGGGAGGGACGTCGGAGGAAAGCAGGCGGTCCAGGATCTTGGCAGCGGCTGCGTGGTCCTCCTTGGAATCACCGAGGAGTGACGCCAGGTGGAGAGCCTTGGCCACCGGTTCCTTCGGAACCGGTGAGTGGTGGAGGTCGTCGCTGATCGGTTGGCCGATGCGAATGCTGTTGCCACCCGGGTCGGCCATGATGAACTGCCGCATCCCATAGGTGGTGTCCTTCAGCGGACCGATCCGGGGGATGCCACGGGTCGGGATCTTGCCCAGTTCCTGCTTCAGTCCGCTACGGAACTTCGCGTACAGAGCATCGACGTCGTCGGTCGTGATGTAACACGCGCCGTACGACTCGGCCGGCTCGAAGCCTTTCAGTGCCGCGAACTGCAGCTCGACGTCGCCGTGCTGGACGACGGCGTAGGCGTACGGACGTTCTTGATAGAACGTGACCTCGAAACCCAGGGCCTTGTAGAAGTCGACCGTCTCGGGGACGGACCTGCAGGGGAGCATCGCCGCCAGTTTCTCGCTCATCCGGCGACCGTAGGCCCATCTCCAGCAACTAGTCAAACTTGATTACATGCTTCTGTCCTCCCCTCAGCCACAGACGGCCGGCAGCCGCTAAGCCGAGTGGGAGGGGAGGTGGGAGTAGGCGGCGCGTATGTCCAGCCACGGG
>NZ_JAPNLJ010000153.1 GCF_026627445.1 Streptomyces sp. H27-H1 | reverse complement strand
CGGAAGCTAAGCCTTTCAGCGCCGATGGTACTGCAGGGGGGACCCTGTGGGAGAGTAGGACGCCGCCGAACAATTATTGTAGAAAGCCCCGTACCAGGAAACTGGTACGGGGCTTTTCTGCGTTTACAGGCATATTGATTGCTCGGCACGGCGCCGGCCCGCCGCTGATCTCGGGACGGTCAGCCGTCGAAGCGGGTCCAGTCGACAGGAAGGCCGGCCAGCGGCTCCAGGGCACTTCGATGGGTAGCGCCGACCCCCACATCGAATTCCTCGCCAGCCTCGCTGCTGACCGGCACGACGAGGCCGGGGCTACGTAGGAGTGGATCGGTGCCCGGGGCCAGAAGGGACGCAGGGCACGAGGTGCAGTACTTGGGTGAGTTGCTCGACCTGTGGTGCCGTGAGTCTGCGGGTCAGGGCCAGGTAGTCGGCGCCCATAGCAGCCTCGAAGAGCGAAGAACCGGATCAGAAGCCGCTGAGCGGTTCCTGTTCGGCGATCGGCTCCTCGTCGAGTTCACAGAACCAGAGGGTCGGATCGGCCTCAAGCCCGTCAAGCGTCCACAGGACCGACCAGAAGAAGCCTCCTTGGTTCTCGGCGCCGAAGACGAGCATCTCCCCGAGCTGGTCGGTGTGCAGCAATGGCTCGGGCAGGATGTTGTTCTGGGTTCCGAGGGCACCCGGCCGCTGCTTCGCGAGCCGGTAAAGCTGCCTCAGCCCACCAGGCAGGCGTGACGGAGTGCAGCTCGGAGGTGATTGGGCGGCGCCTGCGGCGGGGTACCGGCCGGTGACGAACCGCTCCAGCGCTGCCGCACGGTCTCCGTTCATTGCTGAGCCACGCCAGACCCGCCGAGTCCCCGCCGGGAAGCGGTGGGCGCACTCGGTTGAGGTGCTCTCTACTCAAGGGCACTGCAAAGCACAGTTCTCAGTCGGTCCTACGTTGTTGATGGGTCGGATGGGCCAGTCGTAAGGTCCGGAGATCCAGAGACACCGGGTATGGCTTTCAGTCGGTTGCCCTCGATGGTTGCCCTCACCTGGCCGCCCGGTGTCTC
>NZ_JAPNLJ010000152.1 GCF_026627445.1 Streptomyces sp. H27-H1 | reverse complement strand
TCAGTCGGTCCTACGTTGTTGATGGGTCGGATGGGCCAGTCGTAAGGTCCGGAGATCCAGAGACACCGGGTATGGCTTTCAGTCGGTTGCCCTCGATGGTTGCCCTCACCTGGCCGCCCGGTGTCTCACGGCGACTCGACCGCTGATTAGGAGTTGCGGGCCCCTTGCGGGTGCATCGCTGAGTAGGACCACGCTGGCGAGGTCGTCCGGACGAACAGCACGTATCGAGCGGCTGGAGGAACAGGTGGCCCAGATCTGGGCGGGCACGGACATCGGCAAGACCCACCACCACTGCGTGGTCCTGGACGCCGAGGGCAAGAAGCGGCTCTCGCGCCGCGTGCTGAATGACGAACCGGAACTGCTGGTATTGCTCGCCGACGTTCTGGCCCTGGACGAGGACGTGGTCTGGGCGGTCGACGTCGCTGACGGCATGGCCACCCTGCTGATCAACCTGCTGCTCAATCACGGGCAGCAGCTGGTCTACATACCCGGGCTGGCGGTCAACCGTGCCTCGGCCGGCTACCGGGGCATGGGCAAGACCGACGCGAAGGACGCGACCGTGATCGCGGACCAGGCCCGGATGCGCCGGGACCTGACCGTCCTGCGGCCGGACGACGAACACGCCGTCGAGCTGAGGATCCTCACCAACCGCCGGGCCGACCTGAACGCGGACCGCACCCGCCGGATCAACCGCCTGCGCGGCCAACTCGCCAGCATCTTCCCCGCGTTGGAGAGGGTCCTGGACCTGGGTAACGTTGGCCCGCTGATCCTGCTGACCGGCTACCAGACTCCCGCCGCCCTGCGCCGAACCGGTCGCGGCCGGTTGGAGACCTGGCTGCGCAACCGCAAGGTCCGCAGCCCCGAGGCTCTGGCCGAGGCAGCCCTCGAAGCGGCTGAGCGGCAGCACACGACTGTCACCGGGGAGAAGGCCACCGCGCAGGTGATCCACACCCTGGCGAAGGAGGTGATGGGCCTCAACGAGCAGATCGCCGAGATCGACAAGCTCATTGCGGCCCGGTTTCGCGACCACGAGCTCGCCGAAGTGATC
>NZ_JAPNLJ010000151.1 GCF_026627445.1 Streptomyces sp. H27-H1 | reverse complement strand
ACGCCCGCCGACGCCACAGCGCGCTCGGCTACCTTTCCCCGATGGAGTTCGAACAGCAGCACCACAAGACAACTAAACTCTCACTCGCAGCATGAACCCCTGTGTCCACACTCCGGGGGTCACCTCACATCCGCCCCGCGCTGCGACATGCACACAGCCCGCAATATAGACGCCACGAGCCAAAACCGAAGAAGTCCACGACTCCTCGCCCACGCCGCACCGGTTAAAGATCAAGTTAGGTCGAGCGTGGCGAGAATGCGGGGCCTTCACCTCGACCGGAGCTCCGGTCAAACCCGGAACGATTCAGTCCAAGAGCAGGAAGGACTTACTTCAGGATCTGCGTGGCCCCTGACCTGAACACGGCCTATACTGGAACCGTCACGGGAGTGTGGCGGAACTGGCAGACGCGCCGGATTCAAGTCCCGGTGCCCTTCGTGGCGTGAGGGTTCGATTCCCTCCACTCCTACTGTGTGATCTGTCGGCCATCCCCCTCTGTGAGAACCTGAAGTGAGTCAGGGGACCCGGAATCTGTCAACTTTGAGTCCGGGGGTGTGGCTCTGTTCCCTTACGAGCTCGTGCATGGTTGGTGGTGCGGCGCTGGGATGTGGATCCTTGATCATGTTCGTGGGGTGGGGAACGGGACTCGTGCAGCAATCATCAGTGATCGGAGGATCACAGGGCTGTCCGCCGATGTGATCGCCGAACTCGTTGCCGAGGTGGGCCCGTTATGGCATGAACGGCATCAGGCAGGGCTGGAGTCCAGACCGAGGATGCGGGCTGTCGGCGCGGAGGCAAAGCACCAGCTGGTCTTCATCGACCGGCTCTTGGCCACGCTCGTCCACCTTCGCCACGGTGTGTCGGCGTACTCGCGTATGTGAGTTGGGTACGGCTGAACGTGCAAAGCAAGTAGCCATTGAGCTTCTTCAGCGTGGCCACCGATCGGGTGATGTCCGCGGTGGGCCGTGGAGGCAGAACGAGCAGGGCTCCCTGGCAGTTGAGGGAGGTATCTGACGTCTCGCCTCTGTCGCCGGGGAGCCCCGTTGCTTACGTATCCTGCCGCACTCGACCTGCCGCATGCCCTGGTTGAGGCGGTGACGATGCTGATCGTCCTCCGTG
>NZ_JAPNLJ010000150.1 GCF_026627445.1 Streptomyces sp. H27-H1 | reverse complement strand
CTCGGCATGCCCACCGACGACCCCTCCCTGAACGTCACCCGCAGCCGCCTCGGACGCCTCACCCGCCAAGGCTTCCTCACTCAGCCCGGACGGGGCCTCTACCGGAAAGGGACTTAACGACCTCTGAAGGCGGAAACATCGCACCCGCAGGCGCGTAATGGCATGTTCGCGGCCGGACACAAGTGGCATGGTGGAAGCTCCTGTTGCTCCCTGTTCGTCCGACGGAGAGGAAGAGTCATGCGTAAGCTTCTGATGGTGTTGGTTGTGGCCGTGATGGCGGCCATCGGTTTCGCCGAGCCGGCGCAAGCCACCGTGAACACCGTGGACATGCCCTTCGGCATGGCCTACGGCAACAGCACCACAACCGGAACGATCCACTTCGGCGACGGGTACACCGCCAGCGTGTCCGGCACTGTCCACGCGGCGAGCGGCGGCCGCTCAGCCTGCGCCTATGGGATGAACGGCAACGTGTTGAGCAACGACATCCGCTGCAGCTCGGTGGCGTACGCGGGCGGGCCGAACACGACCTTCGGCGGAACGCTGCAGATCCCGCTGTCGGGCGGCGTCGTGCGGGTCTACATCGTGATGTACGACGAGAACGGCTACGCATTGGCCAAGGAGTTCTGCACCCGCATCGGCTGCACGCGAGTGTACTGAGCCGACCGTCTCACCCGCCTGATGATCTGTGTGTGTTTGTCAGTGAGTGCTCAGCACCAACGCTCGCGGGATGGTCCAGCGCTTCCGAGGGCACGCGCGCCCTGCGATGATCAGCCCATGAGCGAGTATTGCTGGCCCGACGAGGGCTACCAGACCGCCGCTGCTCGGGGCCGGTCAGCGTGGGACCGGACGGTCGCCGACCTGCCGGTCGGAACGTCCATTACTGGTGAGGTTATCGGCCGCCAACCCTTTGGCGTCTTCATCCGCTTCGACGGCCACGCGGACGCGATCGGCTTGGCCGAGGTCATTGCCATGCCCACACGCCGAACCCTGCCACTAGGGCCTGTGTGATGTCGTGATCAGTCGGGGGTCTTCAGGAGGTCGTCGATCCAGATCATTGCGGCACGGAGATGGACGCCGGCGAGGTAGCTCTCGGGTGATTTGTCGTAGCGAGTGGCGATGC
>NZ_JAPNLJ010000014.1 GCF_026627445.1 Streptomyces sp. H27-H1 | reverse complement strand
GTCCGACCGCAGCGATAGGAAGATGGGGCTCGATCAGAGTCCACTGCTCGTCGGTGAGATCGCCTCGCGCCATGACTGATGGCCTATCAAGACCGGGCCTCCACGCGCAGGCGATCTACCGAACTCGTGATCCGGACTCCAGACAGGACCTAGTGATGCCGACAGCGGTGTCGGTGTTGTGGGGGACCGCCGTCGAGGCCGTGTCGCCACCGATCACCGCACCCGCCATCATCAGGCCGCGCACGAGGGCGGGGTCCGCCTCCGTACTCCCCGAGTTCTGAACCCTCCGGCCCCCGGCAGATTCAGGCGCCGGGACGGGCGTTGGGGTGGTGCACGGCGGATTCCCGCTCGGTGTGGGCCTGTTCGGGGTGGGGGTGTGTGGTGGAACCGCCGTTGCCGTAGCCGCCCATGCCATCCATCGCGATTAACCAAGGGATAAATGGGCTGAAAGTTCTCATGCGGAAGTCTTGCAGCCGGAAAGGTGCTGCTGCGATGCCCCGGGCTGTGTAAAGCTCCAGAGGGGGCTTTTTCGGATGTTTCTCCACCCATCGGCTCGGCGTTCGGCAACGAATGAAGGGTCGAGGGGGACGAGCGGGTCCAGGGACGGGGCACAGCGGTGGGCCCGCCTCCTAGAGGAGAAGCGCATGACCACTCACCACGTCCGCCGTTCCGCCGCACTCGCGGCAGCAGCGTTCGCACTCCCCATCGCCTTGGGCGTGGCAGCCCCGGCGTTCGCCGACTCGCAACAGGCCGATCCCTTCGGGCCGGCCTGCGCGTCGGTCCCCAAGGAAGGCTCCGGCAGCCTCGCCGGCATGGCCAAGGACCCCGTGGCCACCGCCGCGTCCAACAACCCGGCACTGTCGACCCTGGTCGCCGCCGTCAAGCAGGCCGGCCTGATCGACACCCTCAACAACGCCAAGGGCATCACCGTGTTCGCGCCGACCAACGATGCGTTCGCCAAGATCCCGAAGGCCGATCTGGACAAGATCCTGGCCGACAAGGCGGAACTGACCAAGATCCTGACCTATCACGTGGTGGGCGAGAAGATCACGCCGAAGCAGCTTGCCGCAGGCACGTTCACGACGCTCGAAGGCGGCTCGCTGACCACGGCCGGGTCCGGCGAGAGCTTCACCGTCAACAACAAGGCGAAGATCGTCTGCGGTGAGGTCCAGACCGCGAACGCGACCGTCAACATCGTCGACACCGTCCTCACCCCGAGGTGACGGCACCGTCCCGGCCCCCTTCCGCGAGGTCGCGGCCCTTGGCCGTGCGACCTTGCGGGGGCCGGGCAAGCCGGTCTGTCGAACGGCCGGGGAGTCTGGACAGGCCGGGACGCGATTCCTGCCCAAGATGCCGAGCCGCAGCTCTGTGACTAGCCTGGGGACGTGAGAGCCGCAACTGCGGCGAGGATTCCCGCCCGCGGTGACGCGCGACAGCGCGAGGCTCGATCTGTGCGAGCCGGCCCAGAAGGTCCGTGGCCGAATGGCCGCGTTGACGGCGGAGATGCGCGCAGCGCACCCCAGGCGGGCAGGTGGGCATCTGCCTCGCCCTCGCCCCGCGTACACCCCTTGCGCGAGAAGGTATCGGCTCCGTGCCGCAGTGCGGCACACCATCGAGAAGGGTTATGACCATGCAAGTACTGAGAGTGAAGCGACTCTTCGCGGTATCCGCCATCGGTGTTCTGATGGCTGGTGGCGCCGCCCTCGGAGCGGCCGGCACCGCCTCCGCGGCAACCCCGACAACCGCTGTTGCCTACGTCAGTCACGGCGGCGGCTGGGACCACGACAACGGCGGCCACCACGGCTGGGACAACGACAACGGCTACCACCACGGCTGGTACGACAACGACGACGACTGGGGCGGATGGAACGGAGGCTACGACCACGGCTGCTGACGAGCTGAGCAGCAGGGTGTGGAACGGACGGGCTGCGCGCGTTGACAGGCGGCCCGTCCCTTGTCAGAGCTGAACGTCCGTCTGGCATCCAACAACCGTCCTCCGGACCCGGCGCACCGTCGGGACCCCCCAGGCCAACAGGTCCGTCTCCGTGGCCTCCGTCGCCTCCGTGGCGACGCTCGCCCCGGCGCACCCCGCCGCCCACACGCTCACCCCGCCGGCTCCGGCTCCGGTACGTGCTCCAGTCCCGAAGACCAGCCGGCGCCGGGGGAAGGTCGGCCTCATCGGCATGGGCATCGCGGGCGGACTCGTTCCCAGCCCCTCTCCGCGCTCGTCGTCCTGCTCGGCGCGGTCGCCCTGGGACGCACGGCCTTCGGCGTGGTGCTGGTCATCGGCTACGGCCTCCGGATGACCTCCACCCTCGCCCTCGCCGGGCTCCTCCTCGTCCGCGTCCGCGAACGCCTCGAAACCCACCGAAGCGCCCACGCCCTCCGCGAGCGCAGGCCCGCTCCGCGTCATGCTCACAACAGCCGCCGCATACGGCTACACCCACTTCGTCCTGGACACCTCCCGCGTCACCTTCTGCGACTCGGCCCTGGTGAAAGTCCTGGAGTCGTGGACCGCCATGGGCCGCACCTCGCGCCTGGAGAATCCGCTCCTGAGCGCCGCCGTAGGCGGACTCCCCTTCCCCCCCCGGGGCTACGCCTACGCCCCAGCGGTCTGCCCGCGAACTCCCCGACCGCCGGACAGGCCGAGAGGGTACGCACGTGATGTTCAGCCTCCTGACCCTCACGCCGATGCTCCTCGCCGCGCTCCTCGCCACACGCGGAACGGCCGGCAGGCACCGCAGAGGACACAAGCCGCCGCCTCCCCTCGTCAGGCACGCCCGGCCTGGTGATTGCCGCCCGCCGCAGCCGTGACGGCGTTCGCCTGAGACCGTCCTTGTACGGCCCGCTCCGCTCTCTGCCTCGTGCCTGCCCGTCAGATGAACGGCCAACTCCGAGCTTCCAGGCCAGGACCGCGCCACCGGTATCCGTCGCGCAGAGCGCGGCCCAGCCAAGAGCTGTGGAAACAAAGAGCGCTTCTCCCCTCCGCGACCTCGTGCACGGTCAGGGACAGCTCCTGGTCGAAACCTCACACGGCGGCGTTGATGGCCGGTACTGCGTGCAGATCTACGAAGGCCCCCGCCCCGCCGGCTCGGGCTTCCCCGGGCCCCGGTGGGCACGGCCGCACTGCACCGGCATGCGGAAGCCTCAGGCTGGAGGCCGGTCGAGCAGTGGGCGGCAGCGGGGAGTGGTCGACACGGTGAAGTGGTCGACCCGGCGCAGTACCAGCGGCCACCACACCAGTCGTAGGAGCCCCTCGATGAACGCCGGTACCGCACGTGGTTGACGCTCGGCAGGACCGTTGCCTGCGCCTCCTTGGCCCTGCCGTGGAGGCGCGCCGGCCGTGTCAGCGAGCTTCTGGCGCGTTCTCGCGGAACTCCATCAAGGCCGGCGGGCCGCTCAGCGCCAGGCGGCGGGTCTCGCGTAGCTGGAGCAGGGGTGCAGCCGCGTACATCCCCAGGATGACCTGCCCGGACGGATACATCCGGGGGGCGACGCCCTGCCAGCGGACCCAACCTAAGTTCGAGCCATGACAACTGATCACGACAGTGCCCGGCAAGTAGTGGTGCGGCTGGACGGCGTACACAAGGAGTACGGCGACGCGAAGGCCTTGGACGGACTCTCGCTGGAGATCCGGGCGGGCGACGCGGTCGCGGTGATGGGCCCCTCCGGCTGCGGCAAGTCCACCTTGCTCAACATGGTGGCCGGCCTGGACCGGCCGACCTCGGGCACGGTCGAGGTGCAGGGCCACGACCTCGGGAACCTCGACGAGACCGGCCTGGCGCTGTTCCGGCGGCGGAACGTCGGCATGATCTTTCAGTTCTTCAACCTGATCGACGACCTGCCCGCTCTGGACAACGTGGCGCTGGCCGCGCAGTTGACCGGTACCTCGGCCCGGCAGGCACGCCGTCGTGCCCTGGAGCTCCTGGACGAACTCGGCGTCGCCGAGCGACGGAACAACTATCCGGCGACGCTGAGTGGCGGCGAGCGCCAACGCGTAGCCGTGGCGCGGGCGTTGATGAACCGCCCCGCCCTCCTTCTCGCCGACGAGCCGACCGGGGCCCTCGACAGCCGGTCGGGCGAGCAGGTGATGGATCTGCTGATCGACCTCAACCAGATCGGCCAGACCCTGTTGATCGTCACCCATGACCCGCAGCTGGCCACCCGCTGCGCCAGCCGGCTGATCGAAGTCGCCGACGGCCGGGTCGCCCGTGAGAGCAAGCTGGAGGTGACCGCGTGAGCGCCGTATGGAGAGCGTCGCGCGGGGCGGTGAAGCGCCGTCGGCTCCAGACCTTCGTCATCGGACTCGTCGTGCTCTGCTCCACCACGACCGTCCTGCTCGCGCTGGCCCTGTTGACCGCCGCCTCGAGCCCGTTCGACAAGGCCTACGCCGAACAGCGCGGTGCCCATACGGTGGCGGCCTTCGACACGGCCAAGGTCTCGCAGGAGCAACTGGCGCGGACGGTCCGGCAGCCCGGGGTGGAGGCAGCGGCCGGACCGTTCGGACAGGCCGTCGTCGACATCCCCAAGGACTGGCTCTGGATGGCGGGCGGCACCCTCACCGTGGTGGGCCGGGCGGACCCGGCGGGGCCCGTGGACAGGATCGAGCTGCTGGAGGGCCACTGGGCCGCCGCGCCCGGCGAGATCGTCGTCAACTGGTCCGTCCAGGGCTCCCCCGGGACGGAGCTCCTCGGCGCCAAGCTGAAGACCCCGGGCGGACCGACGCTGACCGTCGTCGGCTTCGCCACCAGCATGAGCCAGTCGGCGAGCGCCTGGGTTTCGCCCGAGCAGATGGCCGCGCTGCACCCGGCCTCCGCCCAGATGCTCTACCGCTTCACGGACTCCTCGACCGAGGCCCAGCTGAACGCAGGGCTGGCCCGGGCCACCACCGGGCTTCCCGAGGACTCGCTGACCGGCGCCCAGACCTACCTCACCCTCAAGCAGGCCTTCTCCGCGCTGGCCGACTCCTACCTCCCGTTCATGACGCTCTTCGGCGTCCTCGGCCTGCTGGTCTCCACCCTGATCGTCGGCAACGTCGTCAGCGGGGCGGTCGTCTCCGGGTACCGGCACATCGGGGTGCTCAAGGCCCTGGGCTTCACCCCGAACCAGGTGGTCGCCGTCTACCTGAACATGCTCTCGGTACCGTCGGTGGTCGGCTGCGTGCTGGGGACGCTGGCCGGCAACGCGCTCGCCGGGCCCATCCTGAAAGTCGCCTTCACCGGCATCGACGTCGGCCGGGCCTCGATCGGCGGAATCAGCCCGTGGTTGTCCGTGGCCTGCCTCGTGGGCATGCCCGTCCTCGTCCTCCTGGCCGCGCTGGTCCCGGCCCTGCGAGCACACCGGCTGTCCGCCGCCCAGGCGATCAGCGCGGGCGGCGCCCCGCGGACCGGGCGCGGGCTGCGCGTCCAGCGGATGCTCGGCGCCACCCGGCTCCCGCGACCGGTCAGTCTGGGCCTGGGTCAGCCGTTCGCCCGCCCCGGCCGCACCCTGCTGACCTTGGCCGCCATCGTCCTCGGGGTCACCACGGTGTGCCTGTCGACCGGCCTGACCAGCACTTTGCTGGCGTACGGCAACGTCGGGAGGGAGGACGGGGGCGCCCGGATCCGGGTGACGACCGAGGGGCCGGGCAAGGACCGGACCCCGCCCCGGCTCGGTGACGTGCAGATCGAGGAACAGCTGCGCTCACTGCCGGGTGCGCGGGGCGTACGGGCCCGCGCCCTGTCCCAGGCGAATATGACGGGACAGACCCAGCCCGTCTTCGCCGACTTCTACCGCGGGGATGCGTCCTCGTACGACCACAGCATCGTCGAGGGCCGGGCACCTGCCGCGGCGGGCGAGATCGTGGCCGGGCCGGCCTTCCTGACCCAGCGCGGACTGCAGATCGGCGACCGGATCACTCTGGAGCTGAACGGCAGGAAGGTCACCGCCACCGTCGTGGGCCGGCTGGTCGAGGGCAACGCCCGTGCACTGGACGCCACTTGGGACACCCTCGTCCGGCTCTCACCGGCCACCCGCGCCATCGAGTACACGGTGCGGCTCGCCCCCGGCGCCGACGCAGCCGCCTACGCCGAGGCCGTCGCAGCGCTCGACCCGGGCCTGCACGCGTCGGTGATGGACTCCGCCAACGCCGGCACGGCCACCGTCATCGCCTTCTCCACGGTGTTCACCGTGCTGTTGACCATCGTCGCCGCCCTCGGCGTCTTCAACACCGTCCTGCTGAACACCCGTGAGCGTCGAAGGGACTTGGGCATGCTCAAGTCGATCGGCATGACCCCTAGGCAGGTGGTGGTGATGACGGTGACCTCGGTCGCCGGACTGGGCGCGATCGGCGGTCTGCTCGGCATCCCGCTCGGGATCGTAGCCCACCGCCTGGTCGTGGACCATGTCGGAGTGGTCGACTTCCCGGAGCGCATGAAGGACGTGTGGCATGCGCCGCAGCTCGCCGCGATGCTCTTGGCGGGCGTGGCGATCGCCGTCCTCGGCGCCCTGATCCCGGCCCGGTCGGCGGCCCGCATGACCATCGCCTCGGTGCTGCACACCGAGTAGCCCCGGACCGTCGCCGCTCGTCTACGTGGACGCGATGGTCTCCGAGGACGGCCAGGCGCCGTTGGTGCTGGCAGCCACCGTCGGGATCGAGGGGTTCCCCGAGACGGTGGATCTGTTGCTGGACCGCGGAGCGGATGTGAACGCGGTGATGAAGCGCGGTGCTGGTGTCGGTGCCCTTCCCGGTTTTGACGGTGACGGTCTTGCCGGCCCTCAGGGTGAAGGTGGCGAAGGTGTCAGTCCCTGAGCAAGGGCTCCGGGACAGGCTCGTGACACAACGTCACCTCTTGGTGTCTGCTCACCTTCATCACCCCGTAGGACACGAGAGAACGTGGCAACTCGCCCGCCACGGTTCGTGGCGGGCGAGTTCGGGGAAGGCCGGCGGACCGGTCTCCCGTGCGGTCATCGGCTCAAGGAAGCGGGATCACTTGCCCAGGTAGGCGTTGACGATCGTGACCTCGGAGACATTGCCCTGCTTGTCGGTGACCTGGGCCCGGAAGGAGATCCCTTGGGCCTTTTCGGGGTTCCGGACGAAGAACGCGCCGTCGTTGACCTTGGCGTGCTTCCAGGTCCTGCCGCTGTCGTCGCTCACGGAGATCGTCAGCGACTTGAGGTTCTTCCCGGCGGCCGAGCCCTGCACGGTCACGGGGATCCTGGTGACCTTGCCGGCGGGGGCGCGGGAGGAGATGTCGAGCGGGGCGTGGAAGCGCACCGTGGAGACCGGGAGCGCGGTATGGGCTGCGACCTGGCGGGAGCGGAAGGTGAAGCTCGTGTCGATGCGGGTGGAGACGGCGGAGACGGCCGGGGGCCGCTCGACGGAGGTGGTCAGCCGGTATTCGGCGTCGGCTCCGTCGACAGTGAAGGGGTCCCAACCGCTCAGGGGGTCCTCGTTCTCGGCGACCTTGACGCCGTTGCGGTACAGGATGGTGGCGGTTTTGGTGAGCGCGGAGGAGCCGGCGTGGCCCGCGCCGTCGCCGAAGAGGGGCACCGAGGCGGCGATGGTCTGCTTGCCAGTCTCCGGGTCGGGCGCGGTGCGGAACACGCCCAGGCCCTTGCCCAGGACCGGTCCGAACACCCCGGTGTTGAAGGTCTCGCGGTGGGAGGAGCCGGCCGCGTAGCGCTTCGGCTCCAGGGAGGCCTGTTCCGTCTCGACGGGCTGGTAGCCGTCCTGGTCGGGGGCGCCGAGCTGCCAGAACCCGCTCCGCCAGGTGGCGCCGTCGAGGGCGGAGAGCAGAAGCGTGCGGGTGCCGGGAGCGGGTTGGACGGCCCCGTAGGAGTCGCCCTCACGCATGCCCGGCAAGGTGGGGGTGGCGTAGGCGAAGCCGGATTTGCCGGGGGCGGACGCGCCCATGTCCACAGAGAGTTTCGCCAGCTCGCTCGCCCGCACGTGCCGCGTGTACCCGGTCGCGAGGCGGTCCGTCACGCCGCCGAGCGCAACGGAGTACTGGGTCGTCGGGTCTTTGAGGAAGCTCGCCTGCCAGCTCTGCGTGAGCGAGGCGTCGGTCACGGCCGGCCCCATGTGGGCGGTGCGGAATCCCGTGTACCCCTTGGGGAGGATCCAGCCGTTGCCGATGTAGCCGTCGCCTACTGCCTGCTGGTAGTACGGCTGGGCGAAGTCTGCTGTGGCCAGACCGGGAACGGTGATGTCCACCGGCTTCGCCGTGCGCGCGTCGACCGTGACCGTGGTGGCTCCGGAGACCTCCAGCCGGGGCTGGACAAGCCAGTCGACGCCCTTGGTCAGGTCCGACTCGTCCTGGTACACGGCGCCTTGGAGGGCGTAGGTGCCCTTGGGCAGGCGAAGGGTGCGGGGGCCGGCCTCGTTGCTGACGCCCGCCCATATGCCGGAGGCGGCGCCGCCGATGCCGAACAGGGAGTGGGCGAAAGCGCGGGCGGCAGCGCCGTCGCGGTCGACGGTCGCGACGGTGACGTCGTATGCCTCGGCCTCACGGACGGTCGCGGCGCCCGTGCGCACCGACTGGCCGCCGCCGGTGGCGGTGACGTAGGCGGAGAAGGCGCCGTCGGTATCGCCGAGCCGGGTGTCGGCGGTCAGGCCGACCTCGGCCCGGCCGCCCGCGGGCACGGTCACCTTGGCGGCGCCGAGCGCGAAGAATCCGGCCGGGGCGGGCTTGCCCAGGGCGTCGGTGCCGGTCACCGCGAGGTCGAGGGTGATGTCGGTGGTGCCGAGGTTGCGGTAGGCGATCTTCTTGGTGAGCGGCTCGTCGTCGGCGTGCGGCCACTGCGCTGTGCCGAGGGACACCGACGGCTGCTCGGCGATCACCGTTTGGGAGAGGGCCTTGTCCACTTGCACGCGGCCGGTGCCCTGCTGCTGGACGCCGGCTCCGTTGTCCTTCGTGGAGGCGGTCAGCGCGCCCTTGAGCTCGGTCCCGGTCCAGCCGGGGTTCTTCTGCTTCAGCAGCGCTGCGGCTCCGGCCACGTGCGGAGTGGCCATGGAGGTGCCGCTGAGCTGCAGGTAACCCGGGGCGGGGTGCTTGGCCCCGGGGTCGGTGTCGAGCATGCTGCCCGGCGCCGCAGCGGCGGTGACGGCGACGCCGGGCGCGGTGAGGTCGGGCTTGACCGCGCCGTCGCCGACGCGCGGGCCCCTGCTGGAGAACTCCGCGAGGACGTCCTTGCCGTCGACGGCGCCGACGGTCAGGGCGGCGTCGGCGCTGCCGGGCGAGCCGACGGTGGACTCGCCGGCGCCGTCGTTGCCCGCGGCGACGGCGAACAGGACGCCCTTCTCAGCCGACAGCCGGTCGACGGCGGCCTCGACCGGGTCGACGCCGGGGAAATCCCGGCTTCCGAGGCTGAGGTTGACGACGTCCGCGCCCTCGGCGACGGCCCACTCCATACCCTCGATGACCGCGGAGTCGGTGCCGTTGCCCTGGTCGTCGAGGACCTTGCCGCTGATCACTTTGGCGCCGGGCGCGACGCCTTTGAGGGCTCCGCCGGACGCGGCCCCGGTCCCGGCCGCGATGGAGGCCACGTGGGTGCCGTGGCCGACGCGGTCCGCGGTGTCGGGGGAGTCGGAGAAGTTCCTCTCCCCGACGACTTGGCTCTTGAGGTCCTCGTGGGTCTTGTCGACACCGGTGTCCAGGACGGCGATCTTCACTCCGGTGCCGTCGAACCCGGCCTGCCAGGCCCGGTCCGCGCCGATCTGCTTCGTGCTCTTGTCCAGGCTCGCCTTGCGCACGCCGTCCAGCCAGACCTTGCCGATGCCGGCGCCCGTCGTACGAAGGCCGCGCGCCGTGGGGTCCGTCAGGGCCTCCCAGACCTTCGTGGCGTCTGCGGGCGAGGCCTCGACTGATTCGGCGTTGACGGTCTTAAGGGCGTGGCTCGCCCCGTTGCCGGCGGCGGACCGCAGTTCGGTGCGAGCAGCGCCGGCGGCGCCCTCGTACTGGACGATCAGGCCGAGTCCGCCGCGGTGCAGTGCGCGCAGGGTCGGGTCGGCGAGCGTGGTGACGTCGAAGAGGCGCCGGTCCAGCTTGCCGGCGGCCAGCAGGGTCCGGGCGTCGGCGGGCAGGACCAGGGTCCGGCCGTGGGCGCGTTCGACCTCGACCGGTACGCGTTCACGGCCCTTGCCGGGCTCGAAACGTACGACGGCGCCGCTGCCGTTCACGGTCACCCGGTCTCCGGTGATCAGCGTGACGGTCACGGGGGCGCTCGCGGTGCGGGCGGCCGGGGTGCCCCCTGAGGGGGAGGCGGCGGATGCCGCCCCCGCGGGGCCGGTCAGCCCCGTGGTGAGGGCGACGACGGCGACGCTGAGGGCGAGGGCCCCCGCAGCGCGTCGAGGCTTGCGTGTCGGTGTGAACAACTCTGCTCCTGTGGCAGGCGCATGCTGCGGCATCAACCGTGGCCTGCGCCCCGTCGTGTGGCGTACATGGCGTACGCGGGTGTGAGTGGCGTCGTGGTGACACCGGTCGCTGGGACCGGGAGCCCGTGTCCCACCGGCTCCGTGGGGCAGAGGCGGGGTGGGCGCGGCGGGGCGGTCCGGGCCGTACGGCGACCGGGGTACGGCAGCAGTCCACCGGCTCGCGGATTGTTCAGCAGCCTCGATCCGAGCGGCTGAACAATTGTTTTCCGTGGCCGCGGAGGCCCTTGTGGCCGTTGGGGCCACCCTCTACGGTGGAAACGATCTTGATCCCGGGGGAGGGGAGCGGCGTGCGAAGTGGCGCGGGAAGGCCGGAGAAGGCGCTCGACCCACAGGCCGGGCCGACCGCCCGGTTCGCCGGTGAGCTGCGCGCACTGCGCCGCGCGGCCGGCTCCGTCGCCTACCGGGAACTGTCCGTGCGGGCCGGCTATTCGGTGACCGCGCTCTCCCAGGCCGCCGCCGGGAACCGGCTCCCGAGCCTGCCCGTGACCCTGGCCTACGCCGAGGTCTGCGGCGGCGACCGGACGCAATGGGAACGACGGTGGCGCGAGGCCCAAGCCGAGACCGAAGCCGAGGCCCTGGCCTCCCTCGCGCTCGGCGCCGACGGCGGCGGCACCGCGCCGTACCGGGGCCTGACGCGCTTCGAACCCGAGGACGAGGCGGTGTTCTTCGGCCGGGAACGCCTGATCGACGAACTGACGGCCCTGGTCGCCGAACACCGCTTCGGCGTCGTCCTGGGCCCCTCCGGCAGTGGCAAGTCCTCTCTGCTGCGGGCCGGCCTGATTCCCCGGCTGCGCCGTTCCGCGTCGCCGCTGCCGCCCGCCGCGGCCCTGCGCGTCCTCACCCCCGGTGAGCACCCGATGCGGACCCACGCGCACGTGCTCACCCCGGCCGCTGGGGACGGCGAAACCTGGCTGATCGTCGACCAGTTCGAGGAGGTCTTCACCCTCTGCACCGACCCCGAGGAACGACGGGACTTCCTCGCGGCCCTGCTCGCGGCCCGCCGCCCCGGCAGCCGGATACGCGTGGTGCTCGCGGTGCGCGCCGACTTCTACGCGAACTGCCTGGCCCACCCCGCCCTGGCCGAGGCCGCCCGAGCCGCGACCCTCCCCGTGGGCCCGCTGACCGCTGAGGAGATGCGCGGCGCGATCGTGCGCCCCGCGGCGGCCGCTGGTCTCACTGTCGAACGCGCCCTCACGGCCCGGCTCGTGGACGAGGTCACCCGCGAACCGGGCAGCCTGCCGCTCCTCTCCCACGCCCTGCTGGAGACCTGGCGGCGGCGCCGCGGGCGCACGCTGACCCTGGCCGGACACGAGGCGGCCGGTGGTCTGCGCGGCGCCCTGGCCCAGACCGCCGAGGAGGTGTACGCGGAGCTCGGCCCCGACCGCGCCCGCGTCGCGCGTCGGCTCCTGCTGAACCTGATCACCCCCGGCGACGGCGCCCCCGACACCCGGCGGCCCGTTCCCCGGAACACGCTGGTGCCTCCCGCCTCGCCGGAGGCCGCCGAGGCAGGGGCCGTGTTGGACCGGCTGGCCCGGGCCCGGCTCGTCACCCTGGACCGGGAAGTCGTGGACCTGGCGCACGAGGCCCTGATCACCGCCTGGCCGCGGCTGCGCGGCTGGATCGACACCGACCGCGAACGGCTGCGCCGCCACCGCCGGTTGACCCAGTCCACCCAGAACTGGCTGGCCCGGCGACGCGACGCGGGGTCCCTGTTGCACGGCGAGGAACTGGCCGAGGCCGAGGCCACGTTCGCAGACGACACGGAGCGCTGCGCCGAACTGAGCCCGGTCGAGCGGCAGTTCCTGCGTGCGGGCCTCGCGTCCCGGGCCCGTACGCGTCGGATCCGTCGCGGTGCGGCCTCCGTCGTCTCCCTCCTCCTCGTCCTCCTCACGGTGGCGAGCACGACCGCCTGGCAGCAGGGCCGTGACAACGTCCGCCAGCGCGTCGACGCCGAGATCCGGCGGGTCAAGGGGGAGGAGGCAGCCGCAGTTCAGGTCGCCGCCGTGGCTCAAGGCCTGAGGGCCTCGAATCCGGCGCTGGCGATGCGGCTGAGTGTGGCCGCCTGGCGGCTCGCCGAGACCACCGAGACCCGGTCGGCGCTGGTGGCGGCCTCGGCCCAGGCGGAGTCCGGCGCCTACGACGTGCCGGACGAGGCCGGGCCATGGAACTCCTACCCCGCGCTCCCGGTCCAGCTGAGCGCGGACGGCAGGATCGCGGTCACCGTCGACGCGGACTCCGTACACGCCTGGGACGTCGCGACGAGGACGGCACTCGGACCGGAGATGACCTTCGACGGGAAAGCTCTCTTCCGCGGCATCTCCCCGGACGGCCGCGCCGCCCTCGTACAAGGGGCCGGGGAGAAGGCGGACCCCGGATCCGGGGGCGGAGCGCGTCGGCTGGACCTGGCGTCCGGGACGGCACTCGACACCGAGCCCCGGCCGGCGGGCTCGTCGGTCGCCTGGACAGCCGCCGAACAGGTCATCGCCAACCTGGACATGGACGGTGCCGCCGGCCGGCTCTCGCTCCAGGACGCACGGACCGGCCACACCCTGCTGGAGGTGCCGACCGAGCGGCACCCGATGTGGGCCCTCAGCCCGGACGGCCGCTACCTGGCCCTGTGCGCCAGGGAATGGGACGCGGCGAACCCCTACGAGCGGGCCGACGTACCCCTGAGGGTCTGGGACGTGACCCGGGGCGCAGAGCTGCCCGCCACCCGGCCCGGCGCCTGCGCGGTCGACTCGTTCGCCTTCACCGGCGACGGCGCCGTCCTCGTGACCAGGGCGCCGGAAGGCCTGAGCCTGTGGGACCCGATCACGGGCCGGGAACCGGCCCGGATCGACCACCCCGGCCTGACCGAGGTGACCACCAGCCCCGACGGCCGGTTCGCCGCCGCCGTCGACAGCCGCGAGATCCTGATGTGGCGGCTCGCCGCGCCCGAACGGCCGGTCTTCCGGTACTCCCTCGCCAGCGGCGCCGCCTCCCAGCTCAGGATCGACCCGAAGGACGGTGTGATCAGGTACCTGACCGAACGCCGCCTCGGGGACACCATGGTGCGTACGGTCTCCTACGGACCGGCCGCCACACCGGACTGGAACCCCGAACCGGCATCGACGGGCACCTTCAGCGCGGACGCCACGACCCTCGCGGTCGACCGGCGTCAGGGCGACAGCTCCTGGGCCGAGGCCTACGCGGTCGCCGACAGCCGGCGTACCGCCCGCACCCCGGCGGCCCACTGCCCGAAAGCCGCAACGGAACCCACCGCGAAGCCTGCGGAACACGACTGCCGGGACCTGCTCGCGCTCAGTCCCGACGGGCGAACCCTCGCCCACGCCCGAACCGACTTCACCGAAGGCTCCGACGACGGGAACGCACAGCGGCCGACCGCCCAGGAGCCGACCCTGTGGGACGTCCGAGCGAACACGGCCCGCCCGCTCACCACGGACCCGGCAGCGCCGTTCGGCGCCCGGATGCCCATCACGGGACTGGCCGTCTCACCCGACGGCCGGTCCCTGCTCACGACGCGCGCGGGCATGGACACCCTGGACGTCCGGGACCTGACGAGCGGACGCAGGACCCGCCCCCAGGACCTCACGAAGGACCGGATCTCCCCCGTGGAGAGCCCACGGAGCGACCGAGCCTCCTCGGTCGCGGTCCGCCCTGACGGCCGACTGCTCGCGACCACCTCGGGCACCTTCGACATCCCCACCGGCCGGCGCACCGAGCGGGCCCCCACCACGGAACGGGGCGGGGTGATGACCTACAGCCCCGACGGCACACGCCTGGCAGTCGGCGACGCGACGGGCGGGGTCACACTGTGGGACGGGGAGGCCGAGCGACGCCTGGCCACTCTTCCGGCCGGTCTCGACTCGATCGGCCCCGCCACGATCGGCCTCGACACGGAAGGCCCGGACTCCGTAAGGGCCGTCACCGCCCTGGCCTTCTCACCCGACGGCCGGACCCTGGCCGTGGCGGGCGCCTCCGGCGGGCTGCGGCTCTGGGACCTGGACTCGGGCAGGCCTCTGGGATCACCGCTGCCGACCCCCGGAGACAGGATCGTCGCCGTAGCCTTCTCCCGCGACGGCCACACCCTGCACAGCGCGGGTGAACACAGCACCGTCCGCACCCACCAGGTGGCCCCGGCCCGGCTCGCGGAGTCCGTCTGCACCCGCGTCGCCGGAACCGGACTCTCCCGGTCCGAATGGCGCACCCACTTCCCGGACCTCCCGTACCGCAAGACCTGCTGACCTCGGCCCCACCCCTGCCAGAACACCACCATGTACAACGGGCCCTTACCGCCGTGCGGCCGAGGCGGGCTCTTCGGTGAGGCGGGAGTCGGCGACCGTGAGCGCACCGCCAGACGCGACCAGGCACATGATGACCGCCAGCACGGACGCCCCGACGGTCCTGACGCCGATGTGCCCCGAGATCGGTTTCCGTCGCCGCTGTTGCCCACGTCACGGCTCATCCCGCAGGGCTGGAAGGTCGTGCCAAAACCCTGTTCAAGTCCTCTTACCTGCTGGTAACTTGCGCGCTGTTACCGGCAGTAACGCGCACCTGTCCCTGTGATCCACGAAACGAATCCGAGGGAACCATGCACCGCATCGCCATCGGGAAACTCGCAACCGCAGTTGCCACCGCGCTGGCCGTCACCGCCGTTCCGGCGGCCACGGCAGCGGCCGCCCCCTCCGCGTCCTCGACAGCTGTGGCGGGCGATTCGTTCTACGCATACGACGGCAGCGAGCCCTTGTCCTCGTACGCACCGGGCGCCGTGCTCAAGACGCGGACGCTGCAGTACCACGTCGTCGGCATTCCGACGCCCGTCAAAGCAGTCCAGCTGCTGTTCCGTACCGTGGATGCCCAGGGCCGCCCGTCCGCCGGGGTGACCTCGATCGTACGCAGCCCCAACGGAGACAACGGCAAGGCCGTTTCGTACCAGTCGTTCTACGATTCCCTCAACCCTGCGGACTCGCCGTCCCGGGCGATCGCGGGTGACGTCTCCCTCGGGGGCCTGATCGCTAACGGGGAGTCCCTGCTCCTGGTGCCGCTCCTGCTGGCGGGCTACAACGTCATCATCCCGGACAGCGAGGGACAGAGCGCGGACTTCGCGGCCGGTCCGGAGTACGGAACGAACACGTTGGACTCGATCCGGGCCGCGAGCCAGTCCCCGGAGACGGGCCTGAACTCCGGCACCAGGATCGGGTTGGCCGGCTATTCGGGCGGAGCCATCGCCACCCACTGGGCGGCCGTGCTCGCTCCCACGTATGCGCCGGACGTCGACAAGAGACTGGTGGGCTACGCCGAGGGCGGGCTGCTCGTCGACCCGGCGCACAATCTCAAGTACGTCGGCGGCAGCGCCATCTGGGCCGGCGTCGCGCCCATGGCCGTGCTCGGGGCCGCGCGCTCCTACGACATCGACTTCACGCCCTACCTGAGCGACTACGGCCGGCAGGTGTTCAAGAAGCTCGAATACGGGTCGATCATCAATGCCCTGGGCCAGTACCCAGGGCTGACCTGGAAGCAGATGGTTAAGCCGGAGTACGCGAACCCGAATTCCGTGCCCCCCTTCGTCGAGGCGGTCAACAAGCTCAACCTCGGCTCGGCCGCCACCCCCAACGCCCCCGGGCTCATCGTGCAGGGCAACGGAGGTGTCTTTGAGGGCACCTTCAGCAATCTCCCGGGCATCGGAAGGGGTGACGGGGTCATGGTCGCAGGAGACGTACGCGCACTGGCCCGGCAGTACTGCGACAAGGGCAACACGTCGATCAAGTACCAGCAGTACGAACTCCTCAGCCATGTCGGCGCCGCAGTGCCGTGGGCACCCTCCGCCCTGGGATGGCTCAACGACAGGTTCGCGGGCAAGACGCCCCCGTCCGACTGCGGCCGGATCCCCGCGGGCAACTCACTCGCGCCGGAGGTCCCGACCACCAGGTCTTGACATCCCCCATCGGCCCCGTTCATCTACCCTCGGACGGGCCGGACTTCCTGGGCCACCCGCTGCCATACCCGAGGATACTCCTCGCCTGATCAGAAGCCCGCCTCCGTCAAGGTGAACGGCACCGTCTTCAAGTTCACGCTCGCGGACGTCGAGGCCGCCGCTTCACGCCTGGTACCTGCCCACCACACCAGCTCCCAAGCCATTGATCTACCCGCCCGATGAGCGCGGCCGGCGCACGTTCCGATTTGACGGCCAGATCCGATGCGCGGCCGACCGTGCATCGGATCTCCCGGAGCTCCCGCGGCAGGCCGGAATAGTAGGCGCCGGGACTTCGACCTGACGCAGGCCGAGTTCGTGGAGTGGCGGGGCTCGGCCCGGGTACGTGGGCGAAGTCGCCGCCGGTTTCCCATGGGCAACACCCGGCCGACGACTCCACGTGTCGTCGACCAACGTCCGCCGCTACTTCAAGCCGTCCCCGGAGGCCATCGCCGAACTCACCAGCCTGCTCGCCCCCAGCAGCAGCGGTAGGTGACCCGCGGTGATGCCCTCGACGGAAGTCCGGTCCGGCTGTTAAAATGAACGCGTTGGCCTTCGGCGTCCCCAGCGGGTGCGTCAGGAGGCTTTTTTCATGCCTTCTGACGCCTTCACACCCACTGCACCTGCCAGCACCAGCTATCGCGCCCTGTTCCGCAACAGGGAGTTCGCAGGCCTGTACGCCAGCTTCACGTTGACGGTTGCCGCGAGCACCTTGTCAGGCTTCGCGCTGAGCACCCTGGTCCACGATCAGACCCACTCCCCGTTCCTGACGGCCGTGAGCATGTACGGCGCCACGTTCGCGGCGGTGCTCGGTGCGTCGACACTGATGTCGGTCGCGGACGGACGCCGTCCTCGCCGCAGTCCTGACCGGACTCGGGCTGGCCGTGGTGACGACCACCGTCCGGGATCACTCGATCCGTCTGACCCGTCGCCCGGGACTGCGACAGACCTGGGCCACGAACACCGCGCTCTTCTCCCACCCCGGCCGGCGGGCGCTGCTGCTGAACCTGTGGGTCCCCAACGGCCTGATAGTCGGCTGCGAGGCCCTGTTCCTCTCCTACGCCCCCGACCACGCGGGCGCGCTCCTCGCCGCAGGATCGGCGGGCATGCTCCTCGGGGATCTGGCCGTCGGCCGACTGCTCACCGCCGACCAGCGACGCCGCTACGCGTCCGCGCTGCGGCTGCTGCTCGCTGCCCCTTACCTGCTGTTCGCGATCCATCCGCCCATGCTGGTCCTGGGCGCCGCGGTGTTCGCCGCCAGTGCCGGGTTCGCCGCCACCCTGCCTCTGCAGGAGCAACTTCTCAAGCTGACCCCCGGTCCGGTCCTCGGCCAGGTCCAGGGCGTTGAGTCCGCCGGCCGCATGACCTGGCAGGGCCTCGGAGCCGCGATCGCCGGCGGCATCGCCCAGCGGTTCACCCCAGGCACCGCGATCACCGTCATCGCCGCGGTGTCCGTTGCCATCACCGTCGTGTCCCGGCCGTTCGTGGTCCGGGCCCGCGCTATCAGTGTCGAAGAGGCGGGCGCATAGCCACACCGAACCGATAGTCGGCTGCACACTTCTCGCACTAGCCAAGGCGAGTCGATCGTGTGGTTCTTGGGAGTCAGTACGGCCTCGGATCTGCCGAAGTCCCGGGCGCCTCCACACTCGACCGAACCATCGAAGGAATCGTCCAGACCTTCGTGGTCGGCAAGTTCTACCTGATGTTCTCCTGCCTCTTCGGTTACAGCTTCACCCTCCAGCAGGCCTCCGCCGAGCGCGCCGGCGCGCGCCGTTCCCCGGTTGCTCCGCCGCTCGCTCGGCTTGCTCGTCCTGGGGGCCCTGCACGCCGTCCTGCTGTACACCGGCGACATCCTCATGACCTACGCGCTGCTCAGCCTGATGCTGATCGCCGCACGCAACTCCTCATCTCGCGCGGCCCTGAGTGCCGCCCGGACCCTGTACGGCTGCGCAAGCCCCTTCCCGTCCATCGGTGCTTCACCAGCAGCACCCGCACGAGGTCCGCGTCGAAGCCCCGTACCTCCGCTGCCAGGGGTTCCATCGGCTTCGTGGCGGCCCGGGAAAGCCACACGCGGGTACCGTCGAACTCACGCACCGCCAATCTGGCATCAGCAGTAGGCAGCCGGCGAACCGGGCGCCGGCCCACCCACCGACAGCGAGCCCGATCGCCTGGTCCATCCGGCCCACGACCAGGGTGCGGCGCCGGTACGGCGTTGTCGGGCACGGAACCTACTCGGCCACGGTCTTCCGAGAGCAGATGCCGTTGTCGCGGAAGAACCGGCGGACCGCAGCCGCACCCTTAGGCCTCCCAGAGGACGATCTGCCGGCCGCCGCTGGTACGTGCTGTGGACGCGGGCTGCTGACGCGTCGCACGACGGGCCCGCCACCGACTGCTGGCGGGCATGCAGGCCGATCCACACCACGTCTCCGACGGCTTCCACGGCATCGATGAGCAGTCCTTCGACGTCAGGTCACACCAGACCCCAGGACGGAGGGGGCGACCTTTCCCGGACCTCTCCGGGTGCAGGAGTGCTCAGGCGTCCGGACGGCAGCGGCGGCGGTAGTAGCCGTATGTCAAGACCAGCACCAGGGGGCCCCACAAGGTCAGCAGGCCGCTGACCGTCATCGCCAGCGTGTCCCAGCCTGGGGCGTATGGGACACCTCTCGAACCGCCGATATGGAAAGCCGTGAAGATCCAGTTGACCATCAGCCCCAGCAGGAGGAGCCCGCCGATGGTGGCGGGAACGATCGCCGCGAAGGGTGGGATGCGTCGGCCGCCCAGTTCAGGAACCCAGTCAGGCACGACCTCTCCCCACCGGCGCACCAGCCCGAAGCTGAGCAGCGCGAACGCCTCGGTCAGGAGGCTGAGTCCGAAGACATACGGGACGTGCCACCATGCCGAAGGCGTGTTCTCTCCACCCATGGCATAGCCGAAGCCGATGGGCAGCCGCCAGAGACACACGGGCAGCCCCACCAGCGGGATGAGGTGGGCAACTCTCTCGGCCCACAGCGGGACAGGGCGCTCGGTCCCCTTGCCCTCAACTGCCCCATGACGTGTGTTGGTTGACATATTCCCAGTGTTCCTGGTCCTTCTCCTCCCGGGATCATGCTCCAAGCGGACGTGGCTCCCCCGCTCGGGTGACGGCCGCTGGCTGAAGATCCTCCGCATGTCGGTTCCCAGGCAGCGAGATCTCTGTCCGCAAGTAGCGCGATCCTGCGAGCCGGCACCGTCATCGACGAACCCGCGCTCGTCCTGGGCCCCCACCAGATCACCAGCTGGATCATGCGCCGCCCCGAGACCCTGAACAGCAGCGAAAGCACCCGACTCGACCGCGTCCCGCCCCGTGACCGGGCCGCGCTGACGGCCCTGCCGGCCCGGTCACGGGGCGGAGCTACGGGCCACCCCGAAGCACTCGACGCGGCCCGTTTCATCCTCCGCCACCCACCCCTGCCCTGGCCCGCCCGCGCCCCGCCCGCGCTGCTCGCCGCGAACGCGATCACGCTGCTGCCCCCGTGGGCTTCGGCCCTCCTGGGACTGCGCCCCGTGACGGGCCCCAGGACGACCTGCGCGCGCCTGTCGGGGCACGCCCTGACGCGCACGATCCGGTGGGCGATGGCCCCGCCGTCCCGACCGACGTACTGAGCCGGTGCCCGGACGCCGCGCCGAGATCGCCGTCAGCCGGCGGGCAGGGAGAGGTCGGACAGGAGCAGGAGCGCGGTATCGGCTCCGGCGAGGGCCAGGACGATCAGGAAGGGCATCCGGCCGTGTGCGAGGACTGGTGGTGCGGCCACTGCCGCCAGGCACAGGACCAGTGTCCCTCCCAGCAGCAACCGGCCGGCGATGGGCACGGGGCCGGGCGGGCCGAGGGTCAGCACCGCGCAGGAGGCGAAGGCGAGGACGGCGGCCAGCGCGATGGATGCGCGTCGCCCCAGTCTCTGCGGGAGCCCCAGGACGCCGCCCTTGATGTCCTCGTCGATGTCGGGCAGGGCGTTTGCGAAGTGGGCGCTGGTCCCCAGCAGGGCCGCCGCGGCGGTGAGCCACACCGGCGGCCAAAGGGCCCCCGGCGAGGTCAGGGTGAGGACGGCGGGGAGCAGCCCGAAGGCGATGGTGTACGGCAGCCAGGAGGCGCGCGTGTGCTTCAGCCACATGTTGTAGGCCCAGGCCGCGGCGACGCAGCCGAGGTGGACCCCGCCGGCCAAGGCGCCGCAGGCCAGCGACAACGGGACGCAGGCCGAAAGTGCCGCACACGAGGCCGCGGTCACTGCCGCGGGTCGTACCTCCCCTGCGGCGAGCGGCTTGTCGCGGCGGCCGGCCGCCGCGTCGCGCCGCATGTCCAGCCGGTCGTTGCACCAGCCGATCGACAGCTGGCCTGCGGCGACCGCGGCCACCGCTGTGGTTGCGGCGGCGGGTCCCAGCCCGGCGGCGGCGGCCAGCAGGACCGTGAGGAGGGTGACGGCGGCGGCGGGCACGGGGTGACTGGCCTTCAGGAGGCTTGCAAGGGCGGGCCGCCGGGCCGCGGTGCATCCTGCGGACGGGCTGGGAGCGGCGGCTCCTTCGTCGGTGGTGGTGGTGGGCACCGCACCACGCTATGGGTCCGGCGCGCCCGTGGCGGCCACGTTCAGCGTGCCGACGTCCCGCTGTCCCTATGTTGGAGCAATGACACGTGTCCTCGCGGTGAGCACGGTGTTCCCACCGCACCGTTACATGCAGCAGGAGATCACCGACGTCCTCGCTTCCTGTCTGCCGTCCGGGGCCGACAGGGCGCTCTTGCGCCGGCTCCACGGCGCGGCCCAGGTGGAGACGCGTCACCTCGCCCTTCCGCTGGACCAGTACCGGGAGCTCGGCGGCTTCGGCCAAACCAACCGTCTGTTCGTCGAACTCGCCGTCGCCCTGGGTGCCGAAGCGGTTGAGCAGGCGCTCGACGAGGCGGGGGTGCGGGCCGAAGAGATCGACCTGGTCGTCTCGACGACCGTGACCGGCATCGCGGCGCCTTCCCTGGAGGCCCGGCTGGCCGCTCAGGTCGGCCTGCGGCCCGACGTCAAGCGGGTACCGATGTTCGGGCTCGGCTGCTCCGCGGGGGCGGCAGGGCTGGCCCGCGTCCACGACCTCCTCACCGGCCGGCCGGACTGTAGGGCGCTCCTGCTGTCCACCGAACTGTGCTCGCTCACCTTGCAGCCGACGGACACCTCGATGGCGAACCTGGTCGCGGGGAGCCTGTTCGGGGACGGGGCCGCCGCGCTGGTGGCCGTCGGTGACGACCACACTCCCGCGACAGCGCACGGGGCCGGCTGGTCCGGACCGGTGGTCGCGGACACGCGCAGCCGCCTGTACCCGGGGACCGGACACCTGCTGGGCTGGGACATCGGCGACTGGGGCTTCCGCATGGTTCTCGGCCGGGAGGTCCCCGAGCTCGTCAGGCTGCACGTGGCGGAGGAGATCGAGTCCTTCCTCGCCGCTCACAACCTCAAGCCCCGGGACATCGCGGCCTGGATCTGCCACCCGGGCGGCCCGAAGATCCTGGACGCACTCGCCGACGAGCTCGGACTGCCGGACTCCGCCCTGGCCCCCTCCCGCCGCGCGCTGGCCGCCACGGGAAACCTGTCCTCCGCCTCGGTGCTGCAAATCCTGCGCGATACCCGCGCCGCAGCTCCGCCGCCGGGAGCGGCCGGCCTGATGATCGCCTTCGGGCCGGGCTTCTCCTCCGAACTCGTGCTGCTGAACTGGTGAGTGCGTGATGACCCCCTACAACCTGCTCATCCTGCTCGTCATCGCCGAACGGATCGCGGAACTCTCCGTCGCCCGCCGCAACGGCGCCTGGAGCCGGGCCCGGGGCGGCCTCGAACACGGGGCCGGGCACTACCCTGCGATGGTCGCCCTGCATACGGCCCTGCTCCTCGGCTGCCTCGTGGAGCCCGAAGCGGCCGACCGGCCCTTCCTGCCCCTGCTCGGCTGGGCCTCGTTGGTCCTGGTGCTGGCCGCCCAGGGCCTGCGATGGTGGTGCATCAGCTCCCTCGGACCCCGATGGAACACCCGCGTGCTGATCGTCCCCGGCCTCGCGCTGATCACCGGCGGCCCCTACCGGTACCTGCGTCACCCCAACTACCTGGCGGTCGCCGTCGAGGGCCTGGCACTTCCCCTGGTGCACACCGCCTGGATGACCGCCCTGGGCTTCTCGCTGCTGAACGCCGCCCTGCTGACCGTACGCATCCGCTGCGAGAACGAAGCCCTGACGCCCGTACGCACTCTCCCCACCCCAGGCGCGGCCACGTGATCGACCTCCTCATCGTGGGCGGCGGCCCGGCGGGCCTGGCCACCGCGATCCACGGAGCGCTCGCCGGATTCGACGTCGTGGTCGCCGAACCGCGCCCGGCGCCCATCGACAAGGCCTGCGGCGAGGGCCTGATGCCGGGCGCAGTGCGCGCCTTGGACACCCTGGGCGTTCAGGTACCCGGCTGGCCCCTGCGCGGCATCCGCTACCTGGACTCCGCCGGCGAGCGGCACGCCGAAGCCGCGTTCCGGGCGGGTCACGGCCTCGGCACGCGCCGCACGCTGCTGCACGAGACGCTGGCCGCCCGGGCCGCCCAACTCGGCATCCCGACCGTCCCGCGCCGCGTCCGTCGGGTCAGCCAGTACGACGAGTACGTCGTGGCGGACGGGATGGCCGCCCGCTATCTCGTGGCAGCGGACGGACTGCACTCGCCGACCCGGCGGGCGCTCGGCCTGAGCGTGCGGCCGACCGGCCGGCGGCAGCCGCCGCCGCGGTACGGACTGCGGCGCCACTACGCCGTCGAGCCGTGGAGCGACATGGTGGAGGTGCACTGGTCGGCCGGCTGCGAGGCGTACGTCACTCCACTGGGCCCGCGCCAGGTCGGTATCGCCGTCCTGACGTCCGAGCAGCTCCCGTACGACGCCCAACTGGCCCGGTTCCCCCTGTTGGTGTCCCGGCTCGGTACGGCCGGTCGGACGCCGGTCCGGGGCGCGGGTCCGCTCCGCCAGCAGGCCCGCTCGCGGGTAGCCGGCCGGGTCCTGTTCGTGGGCGACGCCGCCGGGTACGTCGACGCCCTGACGGGCGAGGGCCTCGCGCTCGCACTGACGGCCGCCGCCGAACTGGTGCACTGCCTGCGCGAGGGCCGGCCGCAGGCCTACGAACGCGCGTGGCGCCGGCTGTCCCGCAACTACCGACTGCTGACCACCTCCCTGCTGTGGGCCCGGAACCAGCCCCGGCTGGCGCCGCTGATCACTCCCACCGCGGCCCACTTCCCCCGCCTGTTCCAGCGCGCCGTGAACTTGCTGGCGTGAGCGTGAGCGTGATTGTGGTCGGGCGACGGGGACGAGCACGCGGCATGCCCCGTAGGTTTGCCCGACCCAATCTGGAGGCAACTCTAAAATTGGAAGGGCCTCCAAGTTCTGGAGAGGGGAAGCGCGCATGAGGACGAACCGCGTGCAGTCGGCCGGAGGGGGACTGCGCGAGCAGCACAAGGCCCGGAGACGGACGCGCATCCTCGACGCGACACGCGAACTCCTGCGGGAGGACCCGGAGTCGGTAATCACTACCGAGCGGATCGCCGAGCGGGCGGAGGTCTCCCCGGCCACCGTGTACAACCTGATCGGACCGCGCGAGAAGATCTGGAAGGCCCTCGCCGAGGGGTTCCTGGACGACCTCGAAGGCCGCTTGTCGGCGCTGGGAACCGGTGACCCGCAGGAAGTCGTCAGATCGACCGTCCGGCTCTTCGTCGACGACCCGGTCGTCTCCCGACGCATGGTGCGCGGCTGGCAGGAGAGCGGCCTCGTGCTCGACCGTGGTCCGCTGGACCCGCTCCGCCGGGCGATGGCGGACGCACGGATCCGCGGCCTCCTGAGGGCCGACGTCGGGACCGACGCGCTGGCCGCGGTGGTCAGCGCCTCGTGCGTGGGTGCGATGCACCAGTGGGTCGTCGGCCTGATCGATGACGACAGGTTCCTGGCGCGCGCCCTGTTCGCACTGGACGTCGCGCTCGCCGCGGCGGCCGCGGATCCCTACCGCGACCAGTTGCTCGCGCCCCTGCGGACAGGGGACGCGGTATGACGGGCGGCGCACTGCCGGGCCCCGGGAGCTTCGTGGGCCACGGCGGGATCCGGCTCGCGGCGGACACGTGGGGCGAGTCGTCCTCCCCTCCTCTGGTCCTGCTGCACGGCGGCGGCCAGACGCGGCGCGCCTGGGGGCGTACCGGCCCTCGGCTGGCCGCCCTGGGGTGGCAGGTCGTCGCCCCGGATCTGCGCGGGCACGGCGACAGTGCATGGTCGGCCGATGGGGACTACGCCCTCGACCTGTTCGCCGAGGACGTCCGGGCGATCGTCGCCGGGCTGGACGGCCGTCCGGTGCTCATCGGCGCCTCGCTCGGGGGTCTGGCTTCGCTACTCGCCGCCGGAGAGGCACCGCCGGCGGCGGTCCGCGCCCTGGTGCTGGTCGACGTCGCCCATCGGCCGGACCCCCGCGGGTTCCGCCGGATCGTCGCCTTCATGCGGGGCCATCCCGACGGATTCGCCGACGCGCGTGAGGCGGCCGCGGCGGTGTCCGCCCACCTGCCGCACCGCCCGCGTCCGTCCGACCCCGAGGGGATCCGGGCCAACTTGCGGCCCCACGGTGAGCGCTGGGTGTGGCACTGGGACCCCCGGATGCCGGACAGCTTCGAAGGCCGGATGGACCCGCCGGGCATGGCGGAGCGTCTCCTCGACGCCGCGTGCGCGGCCGACGTGCCGATCCTGCTGGTCCGCGGTGGGGTCAGCGACGTGGTGCGCGAGGACGTCGCAGAGCAATTCTGCGTCAGGGTTCCCCGGGCGCGGCGCGTCGATGTGGCCGGGGCAGGCCACATGGTGGCGGGCGATCGGAACGAGCACTTCCTCGATGCGATCGTCCCGTTCCTCCAGACCATCGAGTGAGTCCGACGCCCCCTCACCCGGCGCCGTCCTCCGACGAACTTCCCCGTCTCGCCTCCGCGCCCCCTTCCCGCACGGGCGCGGTCCACACGGTCAGGGTCGGGAGGTGGGCCCCCCGCGTTTCGATTTTTGGGACTTCAGCGTGTCCATCGCGATGTACGCGAACGTCGAGGAACGCGGGCGATTCCTCCTGGACACTTTCGGGAGCCATCCGTGGCTGTGGTCGCCGACTTGGTGGCGGACTACGGGAACCGCTGACGGCCGGCCGGGGCAGCCGAGGCGTACCTGCCGCTCCAGCAGGAGGGCGACGCGTTCTTCCTCCCCATCGACGAGAGGCTCTCCTTCGTTTCAAGGTGCCATAGCTGGCGGCGCGGAGGTTTCACGATGTCCCAGCCTCGGCTGAGGGCAGTCTCGCCTCCTCTCGACCACAACGCCCGCGGGAATCTGAGACAACCCATCGACGCAGACCCCTGCTTTACCCTTCGTTTCGACAACTCAGCCGTCGATGTCCAGGTAGAGGACATCGACGACTTCAACCATCTTCGGCTGGCCGTCATCGCCGCGCCGCAATCACCACGTCGGCATCATGACGGGCCGGACGAGTCCTCGGTGGTGGGGAGGAAGTCGGAGATGAGGACGGAGAATTCCTCGGGGTCGAGGATGCGGACGCCGAGCTCTTCGGCCTTGGTGCGCTTGGATCCGGCCTTCTCGCCCGCCACCAGGAGGGTGGTGCGCTTGGACACCGACGACGAGCTCTTTCCGCCGGCCCGCTCGATCAGCTCGTTCATCTCGTTCCGGGACAACGCCGCGAGGGGGCCGGTCATGGAGCCGGTTACCACGACGGCCTGTCCGGCCAGCGGGCCGCCCGCCGAGTCCTCGCCGACCTCTCCGTCGGTCGCGGGCTTCTGCGGCTCGGTGACCTGGACGCCGACCTGCTGGGCCTGGAGCTTTTCGAGGAGCGGGGCGAGTTCGACGAGTTCGGCCGCGATGACGCGGGCCTTCTCGGTGCCGATGCCGTCGACCCCGGCCAGCGTGTCCGCGTCGGCGGCCCGGATCGCGGCCATCGACCCGAAGTACGCGGCGATCCGGCGGGACATCGTGCGCCCGGTGCCGCGGACTCCGAGGGCGCAGAACACGCGGCTCAATGCGGCCCCGCGGGCGGTCTCGATCGCGGCCAGGAGGTTGGCGGCGCTGGTCTCGCCCATCCGCTCCAGACCGAGGAGCTGCTCGCGGGTCAGGGTGAACAGGTCGGCGATGTCCTTGACCAGTCCGGCTTCCACCAGCTGGATCGCGCGCGTGCCGCCGAGACCTTCGATGTCGAGCTGGTCCCGGCCGGCCGCGTAGATCACCGAGGCCACGGCCTGACAGCTTCTGCCGCGTACGCACCGCCACCGCTGTTCGCAGGTGTCGATCGCGTCGCCACAACGGGGGCACGCCTCGGGGAAGACGATCGGGCTCTCCGCGCCGGTGCGCTGGTCGAGCAGCGGTGCCTCGACCCTGGGGATCACGTCACCGGCCCGGTACACGAACACCTGGTCGCCGATCATGAGCCCCCGACGGGTGATATCGGACGGATTGTGAAGGGTGGCGTAGGTGACCGTCACCCCATCGATGACCACGGGCTCCAGGACAGCGCGCGGGGCGATGATCCCGGTCCGGCCGACGTTCCACTCCACCGCCAGCAGGCGCGTCACCTTGTGCTCGGCCGCCAGTTTCCTGGCCACCGCCCACCTGGGGGCGCGCGAGCCGTTGCCGGCCTGCCGCTGGTCCTCGGCGGTGTCGGCCTTGACGACGACACCGTCGATCCCGAACGGCAGGTCCGCGCGCAGACCGGCGATCACATCGATGCGTTCCCGCACCTGCTCGACGGTCTCGAATCGCATCGGGGCGGCGGCCGTTCCGGCGGCCGTGTTCGCACCGAGCGCGGCCAGGTTCTCCAGCAGAGCGAGGTGGCCGAGGTCGTCCAGGCCGATCGCGCCGTAGGCGAAGAAGGTCAACTCGATCCGGTAGGGGCGGCCCTTGGCCCGCAGGGTGCCGGCCGCTCCGCTGCGCGGGTGCGCGAAGGGCGTGGCCTCGTGGGCGAGCCGGATCCGGTTGGCCTCCTCGAACTGCGCGGTCGTCAGCAGCACCTCGCCGCGCAGCTCAACGTCGATCGGTCTGGTGAGTACCGGGGGCAGACCGAGGACGGCGTCGGCGGCGTGGGTGATGTCCTCGCCGGCCAAGCCGTCGCCGCGGGTGAGGATCTGAACGAGCCGACCACCCCGGTACCGGGCGGCCACTGCGAGGCCGTCGAGCTTCGGCTCCACACACCACCCGGCCACAGGGCGCCCCAGACGCCGTTCCAGCCCTGCGGCCCACTCGGCCAGCTCGTCGGCGTCGAAGACGTTGTCGAGGGAGAGCATCGGCACCGAGTGCGGCACGTCACCCTGCACAGCCCCACCCGCTACCTTCCCGGTCGGCGACTCGGCGAGCACCTCGTCCGGGTGGCCCTCCTCATAGGCCGCGATGGCGCGCAGCAGCCCGTCGTACTCGTCGTCACCGAGCGGGGTGGTCCCGTCGCCGTAGTACGCGGCCGACGCCGCCACGACGGTGGTCACGGCCTCCACGTAGGCGGCAGGAAAGAGCAGGGCACTGTTTTCGGTCATGAACGTCATCATCCTGCCCGGCACTGACAACGCCACCGCCCGACCGCGCTTGCCACGGCACGCAACCCGACCCGCGCTGCATGGCGGTGCGCCGCCTCGCCGCATCGCGGTATGCCGAGGCTGCCCCGGGGTGGGCGTGTCGCTGTAGTGTCCGGCGTCCTCCACCAGGCGGCGAACCCGCGGCAGGTCCGGGCGTCAAGGCGCTGCTTCAGACCCGCCGTTGCGAGGCTACGGGTGCGCCCGCCGACTCTGGCAGGAAGCGTATGGTGCGCCCCCGCTGGGAGCGTCGGCCCCTGTTCTGGCGGCCAGGGCACTGCGGATCGGCCCGTGATGTGGGAGGGGGCGGGTCGCCGTCGTAGCTGTTGGTGCCGGGCGGGAAGCCTCCGTTGGCGCGTCGGTGAGGGGATACCGGTGGTGTTCGCCCGGTCGTCCTGTCTTCTGTGGGTCACGCTGCCGTTCATGCGCAGGTCTTGGCGACGGCCACGGCGGGGACTCTCACCGCGGCAACGCATGATCCCCCGCAAGCACCCTTCAGGACCAGGTTCGCGTCGGCTGCCTCCCCGGACACGCCGTTGATGTCGAGGGTGAACGTCTCGCTGAACTCGCGGCTGCTGGCCTTGAGTACGTACGACTGGGTCACGTCCAAGACCGCACTGCCAACGATCCTCCTGTTCCGCTACACGAACAGGGTGGTCTGCTCCTGCACGCAGCCCTCGAACTGGTTGCCGTGGTTCGGCCCCGGCACACACCGCGGGGGAGCCGATGAATGCGCGAATGCGGCGCACGCCCAGCACTCACGTGGGCCTCGGCGAGCGCGTCGATGATGCCGTGGCACCGGGCGGCGGTCAGGTCATGGGTCGAGCCGGGCAATGCCGGCGAGACCCGCAGCAGTCGGCCGAACGGGTCGGTGAGGACCTGGATGTTCATGCCGTGGCGTTTGTGCTTCCCGGAGTAGTACGGAGTGTCGGCGGCGATCCGGTCGATCGGCAGCAGGGGTGCCGTCCAGGATCACGAAGGCTTTCGCCCCTACGGTCTTCATCGCCTCGGTCAGGGTCGGCGCGGCGGCGGCCAGGACGTCGATCACCTCACGTATGTCTCGGTACACGGTCGCGACGCCGATGCCGAACCAGGCGGCGAGCCGCGCGTAGGTGCCCCCGCACCGCAGGCGGGCGAGGGCGAGCAGGGCCTGACGGCCGACAGGCAGCCGTCGCCACCGGGTCCCGATCTCTCGCTGCCGGGCGCGGAGCCGCGTGGTCACGTAGCGCAGGGTGCCGCTGGACAGATCGATCGACGGGGGGTAGACAAGCACGCGGAAGCTCCTGCGGACACGGGTGATCTTGGTCGAGAACCCGTCTACCAGGAGCTTCGTCGTTTCGTGCAGCTGGCAACCTCCAACACCTCACCGCCGCAGTCAGGTTGGAAAAGGCTCACTGTCCCAGGGACGATGTGGGCCGCGGTCGCGTGCCGGGGGACCGCGAGCGCCCCGTGCAGCTCGAAGTACTCCCGCGGGGCGGCGATTCTCGGCGAAGGCGACGTCGTGCAGCAGCCCTGGTGACGCGCCCTTTTGATGCGAGATCCGCATCGGGGCGGCCTGGTGCGCGTAGAGACGCTGACGGACTGCTGACCCTGTGGGTACCGCGGAGCTTGCGTTTCGTCCGTGGTGGGTTTGGCCAGGGTTCGTTGCGCGGAATCGGGGGTAGCAGTGCGATGTTCGGCCTGTGTTGTCTGTAAGGAGCAAGGATGACCACTTTTGTCGTTACCGTTCCCGGCACGTTCGTGTCGGCCGTCACCGACTCCGCGCGCTCGGCTCTCGTACGGAAGCTGGCCTCGCGGCACACGGAGGTCATCGAGGGCGAAGGCATCGACCTCCTCACGCTGAACGAGGGCGGCACCTTCTCCGTTCGCCTCGAGGTCGATGCCCCCGACCGGTACGAGGCGGAACTCGACGCCACGAGGATTCTCTCGGCCGCGCTGAAGGAGGCAGGCATCGACGAATCGGCCGCTCCGCTCGGCCCGCCGGCCATCACCGGTATTGACAGCGACCTCTGAGGACGGACCTGCGAACGGCCTCGACAGTTGCGAAGGACGGTGAAGGTGTCGTTTCCGGCGTTGCCGTTGAGGACGCCGGAGTTGGGATGATGCCGAACGCTCTTCCAGTATCTGTGTCTGAACCCCGCTCGTGGGTTGGCCCGTTCCGGAAGCCGCACCCCCGACTCCGATAGAACACCCCGGCTCGCCGGGCGCACCCCTCAGTGATGGCTCAAATCGCCTGCGCGTGGCCGGATTTGCCGTCATTGGAGTGTTCGCCGGATGCTTCGTTAGCATGTGTGCCGCAGCGACTCCGGGAGAAGCGAGGGCGCACGGTGGACGGTTCCATGGTTGACGCGGTGGTCGCCTCGGTGGGCGCGGCGGTCGGTGCCTATGGTGCGGCGGTACTCACCCGGGGGGAGGACGCCGCCGCGGACGCCACGGTGCGCCTCGGGCAGCGCCTGCTCGCACGGCTGCGGCGAAACCCGGAATCCGGGGACCAGATCGCCGAGGCCGTCGAGAACCTCGCGGCTCACCCCGGGGACGACGACTACCTCGGACTGCTCCGCGCGAAGATCGCCAGAGTGGTCGACGGCGACCGGGCGCTGGCTGGAGAACTGGCCGGACTGCTCGCGGCGGCAGGCCGGCCAGTGGTCACGATCAGCGGCGACCGGACGGCCGTGGTGCGGGAGAACACGGGCATCGTCTCTCTGGGCGACCATGCCACCAACACTGTCGGGGACCGCTGAGCATGGGCATGGACCCCTACAGCAGGCACGCCGAGGTCGAGGTCAACCACGGGATCGTCTCCCTGGGCGACGGTGCGAAGAACACGATCAACAACTACCACCACCCCCTGCCCTCGGCCGCGTCGCTGAGCTGGCCGGGCGGGCCGGGGCGGCTTTCCCCGACCGCCCTGGCCGCCGGCCGGTTCGTGGGCCGGGAGCAGGAACTCCGCGATCTGGACACTGTTCTGCAGTCTGGAACGGGGCTGATCGCCCAGACCGTCGCGGGCCTCGGCGGAGTCGGAAAATCGGCGCTGGCCTGCCGCTACGCCCAGCTGCGGCAGGATGCGTACAGCCCCGTCTGGTGGATCCCCGCCGACAGCCCCGACCAGATCGAGGCCGGCCTGGCCGCGCTGGCCGTGCGGCTGGTGCCCGAGCTGAACCGAGCGACCCTGTCGGACGCCGCCGCGTGGGCACGCAGTTGGCTGGCCTGTCACGACGGATGGCTGCTGATCCTGGACGACGTCTGCGCACCAGCCGACGTGCAGGAGCTGATCGGCTCACTGGGCGGCGGCCGATTCCTGATCACCAGCCGTCTCGCCGAGGGCTGGCAGGACCTGGTCGACCGGCCCGTAACGCTCGGAGTCCTGTCGGCCGAGGAGGCCACGGAACTGCTGCGGCGTTCTGTTGGCCGCACGGACCTTCCCGACGCGGCCCGGCTGAGTGCGCGGCTGGGCCACCTTCCTCTCGCCGTCGCGCAGGCGGGCGCCTACCTGTCCCAGACCGGCATCAGTGTGGCCGAGTATCTGGACCTCCTGGACCACAGCAGCGCCGAAACCTTTCGCCAAGCTGCTGCCGGGACACCGGAAGACCGGACGATGGCCGCTGTCTGGACCGTGACCCTGGACAAGATCGTCGCGCAGGACGAGCTCGCCCTCGAAGCGTTCAGAACCCTGGCCTGGTACGCCCCGGACGGAATCCCGCGCAGCCTCCTGGCGCCCATGGCCGGTCAGGGAGCACTCGTCCACGCCCTGGGCCTGCTCCGCTCATACCGCATGGTCGACATCGTCGACGGCTCGCTGTCCATGCACCGGCTCATGCAGGAGGTGTTCCGTACACCCGACGCGGCGATCCGACACCGCGAGGACGAGGCTGTCGCCCGGGGGCGCGCCCGCGCGGTGGACCTCCTCCTGCGGGCCCGCCCCCCGATCGACGCCGGACTCGAGGCCTGGCAGGGGTTCCTGCCGCACGCCGCTGCCCTGGTCGCGCACACGGCCCCGTCGCAGGACGACCCCGCGACCAACGGCATCTTCGAGGCGGCCGCGCGCTTCCTCGGCAGCCAGAACCTGCACCACCGGGCCGTTGGGTACTGCTCCCGGATCGCCGGCTTCCACGAACGGACGCAAGGGCCGCACGATCCTGCCACCCTGCACGCCCGCGCCAATCTGGCGGCCGCCCGCCTCGAGGCCGGAGACCGGGTCCGGGGCCGCGAACTCCTCACGGCGAACCTGGCCGACCAGCAGCGGGTCCTGGGCCCCGACCACCGCCTGACCCTGGCGTCCCGGGCCCACCTGGCCGCCATCACCTACGACGACGGCGACCGGGACCTCGGCATCCAGCTGCTGGAGGCGAGCCTGGCACACCGGGAGCGGGCGCTGGGACCGGACCATCCCGACACCCTGGTCTCCCGCGGCAACCTCGCCGTCGCCCACCACGAACGCGGCGACATGGGCCGGGCCGTCGGCCTGTTCGAGGTCCAGGCCGAGGGATGCGCCAGGAACCTGGGCCCGGACCACTTCGACACCCTGCGCGCCCGTCACCACCTCGCCGTCGCCCACCACGCCGCCGGCAACGCGACGGAAGCCGCCCGGCAGCTCGGGACGGTCTTCGCCGACTGCGAACGGATCCTGGGGGTGAGCCACCCCCTGACCGCGGCCGTCCGCTCCGATGTCGCCGCCGTCACCTCGGAACTCACCCAGCAGCCGCGCGACGACATCGAGCAGCTGGGCGCGGAACTCATCGCATGCGAACGGGAGCACGGACCGGCGCACCGGCGGACCCTGTCGGTCCGCGCGACGCTCGGGAGTGCCTACCTCCAGGCCAAGGACGTCCGATCGGCCACCGAGGTCCTGGAAACCGCCCTGGGGTACTCCCTGTGGGTGCTGGGGCCTGAACATCAAGCCACCCTGCGCATGGGTCACCAGCTCGGCGACGCCTACTTCGCGGCCGGCCGGTACGCGCTGGGAACCGAGATGGTCCGGGAGGCGTTGGCCGACTGCGAACGGCTGCTGGGGCCCGGCGAGTGGGAGACCGAGAACGTCCGGGCCACCCTCGTCTACATGGCCGGGTCCTACCTGATCACCCGCATCCCCGGTGTCCGGACGACGAGGCGCCTGCTGAAACGGGTGCGCCGCCGCGGGCGGCCCGACGTCCACCAGGGGTGGACCCGTCCCGACACCGACCCCGAGCAGGTCCACGCGGCCGCGGCCGAGGGACTGAGGCGGCGCTGGGCGGGCGAACTCCGCGCGTCCGAAGGGCTCCTGCGCGTCGCCGCCGACGGCGGGAACAGCTCGGCGATGGCCAACCTGGGGATGGTGCTGGCCCGGACCGGCCGCCCCGCCGGAGCCGAGTTCTGGCTGCTGCGCGCGGTGGACGCCGGCGAGGAAGCCGCGAGTGGACCCCTCGGGAGCCTGCTGGCCGAGACAGGACGGTTCAAGGAGGCGCAACCCTGGCTCAGGCGTGGCGCGGCGACCGGCGCGGTCGACTCGATGATGGACCTCGCGCACGTACTCATCCGCACCCGTCGCGGGCGGAGCGAGGCGGAACAGTGGTACCGGCGGGCAGCCGCCGCGGGCGACCCCGAGGCCGCCCGCTTCCTGGAGCAGTGGACGGCCCTGGGCCCCCGACGGCGGCCGGGACCCCGCTGAGTTGCCCTTCTGGGCCTCTCATCGGATGCCCGATAGAGGGGGCCCGCCCAATTTACGAGCCAGCACTGACACTGCCTGTTGAGCAATCTGCTGCCTGGTTGAACGGCAAGTTCAGAGCCTGGAGGACCACAACCACGCCGGCGGGGCACCCCGCTCCTTCGACAGATGCTTCGGGCTCCGGCTCGGATTCAGGTACCGGCCCCAGATTTGGGCCTTGCGATAGGGGCCGTCCCCGCCACTGTCGGCCGAGGCCGCGCAAAAGCAACTGCGCAGAGTGGCCGTCGAAACGGGCCTGAACAAGGGGTCGCCTTGTCGCCGAGGCCGGGAACCGCCCGGTCGTCGGTGATCTTCGCACCGGTGGTGGTCGCCGCGGTCCGGCTGATGGTCAGCATCTGCTGATAGATGCTCTCCGCGAGCGGGGACAGCATGACGTGGCCCATCGCGCTGGCGTAGCCGGAGTCCTTGCTCGTCCAAGTCCCGTTCGACGAGGTCTCACCACCGACGGGCTTGGCCGCAGTGCTGCAGGTGGCGGCTCCCTTGATGTGGCGCTCGACCGTCTCCGGGCGCAGCAGCGCACAGCCGTCGACCAGTGTGGTGTGGGGCGCGGTGGTGGGAATGGCCGGGCCGGAGGAGGGCGAGGAGGACGGCCCGCCGGGGATGGTCGCCGCAGTGGTCGGTGCGGCGGTCGGTGCCGGGTTTGCGAGGTTGGCGACCAGGGTCAGTGCGACGGCTGCGGCGCCGGCCCCGGCGGTGAGGCCGCCGAGTAACCAGGTCCACCGCCGGGGCCGGCGGGGCGCAGGTCGGCCTGGCCGGGGTGGGTGGCCGGGGTGGGTGGCCGGGGTGGGCTGTACCGGCAGGACACGGGGGTGCGCGGAGGGCGGCGGCTGTGTCGCGGGTGGGGTGTCCTCGATGTCGGCCATCTCGCGGTGAACCTTCCGGTGGCGGGTCAGCTGCTGGGCAGGTGGTAGGCGGTCAGCGTGGTCTCGTAGGCGACCAGCAGGGCCGAGTCCTGGAGCAGATCTGCGGGTCGCCCGGCTGCCGGGCGAAGTTCTGGTGCCACTGCGGGGCGCCGCCGGTGGCGGTGAGCGCCTGCAGGGTGATCCCGCCGGCGGCTGTGGGTGCGGTGAGGAGGACCAACTTTTCGGTGGAGCCCCGGACGGTGGTCGTGCCCTGGGGCGATTGCCAGGTCCAGGCGGTGCGTCCGGTGCGCAGGTCCGTTCCGGACGCGCTTCGTGGTCCGCCCAGGACGAGGACTCCTACGGCGTCCGCACTCCCGTTGGCGGAGCCGCTGTGCTGGCCGCTCGAGAGCTTGGTGCCCAGAGCGGGGTCGAAGGCCGCTGTGCTGACCCGCTCATCCGGGGGTGTCGGGATTCCGGGCGGTATGCAGGTGAGCACGCCCTGGTGGAGGGAGAGCGAGTTCTGGTAGCCGGCGGGGGACACGGTCGCGGAGGCCGGTGGAAGGCCGGTGGGCTGGGCGGTGAGGTGCCGGTGAGGAGGGTGGGGAAGAGGCGGGCCCGTGTCCGCCAAGCTGATCGTCTATCCGTCCGACGAGCAGGGGTGGCGCCGGGTGCGCTACGACGGCGTCGCCATCGGGACAACCCACCGCCCAGTCGATATCCGTGTCTTCCTCGCGGCTGGAAGGCCCGACATCTACGCGTGGAGAAAATATGCCCGCATAGCGGACGACTGTCGCGCGAGGGCTACTCACGAGTACTCCGATGCTGCTAGAAGTGTCGGGCCCAACCAACTCACCTCCCACGCAGCGGATTTGAGGCTGATCGTCATGCTCTGGCGAAGACTCGGATGGTCCGTACCGATCACCCTCACCCGCGCCGGCCCTGCCGACCTCGCTGTTCACCAACGGTCAGATCGGCGGCTCGGCAACGACGGCGCGACCGTTGCCACCGTTGCCCGGTCGCCGGCTGCCGAACCTGGGACGGCTCGTACATCACCGGATACGGCAACGTGCGTCCCTGGCACGTCCCGACCGCCACCAGCACGCCCGTCAACGGTCGCATCGCGATCGGCCGGAGCGTGCTGTGGAGGTAGGTCTCACGTGACGGTAGGTGGGTCGTGATCCGGGATCACCGCGCTGGGAGCGCCGACGGTCCCGGACGGCAGATCTGGCACTTCATCCCCCGCGACGGTCTGCCCGCCAGCCTGCCGGGCTGACCGGCCGCCGCGGGTCCACCAGCTACGGCGCCGATCGTCCGCCAGGACCCGGCGACGTAAGGGCTCGGTGTCCGAGCCGAGCGCGCAGCAACGATCCGCTTCGCACGCCTTTTTCGCGTGAGCGTCGCTCACTGCTTGAAGAGTGACGCTTCAACAACTCCTGTTCCCCACAACACTCCAAGGAGTTAACTGTCATGTACACGGCAATTTCGAGACGAGTTCTGCCCGTCCTGCTGGCCTTCGCAGCCGCGACCCTGGGACTCACCCAGCAGGCCTCGGCCGCCACGGCAGCCGGAGAGCGCTACGTCGCTCTCGGCGACTCCTACTCCTCAGGGGTCGGCGCCGGAAGCTACCTGTCCGACAGCGGCAACTGCCAGCGCAGCAGCAAGGCCTACCCGTCCCTGTGGGCGGCGGCCAACGCCCCGGCCTCGTTCTCCTTCACCGCCTGTTCGGGGGCGACGACCAGTACGGTCAAGAGTGGCCAGCTGACCCCGCTCAACAGTTCCACCACGCTCGTCAGCGTCACTGCCGGCGGCAACGACGTCGGGTTCGCGAACGTCATGCAGACCTGCGTCCTGCAGAGCGAGGCCACCTGTGTCAACGCGGTGAACAACGCCATCGCGCAGATCAACAACACCCTGCCCGGAAGCCTCTCGTCCCTCTACGGCACCATCCACAGCAAGGCGCCGCAGGCTCACGTCGTCGTACTCGGCTACCCGCGCTTCTACCAGCTGAACGGCGGATGCATTGCAGGCCTGAGCGAAACCGAGCGCGCGGCGATCAACCGGGGCAGCGACGCCCTCAACGGCATGCTCGCCAAGGAGGCGGCCAACGCCGGATTCTCGTACTCCAGCGTCGTGGACGAGTTCACGGGCCACGAGATCTGCTCGGGCAACGCTTGGCTGCACAGCGTCTCGGTGCCCGTCTCCAACAGCTACCACCCCACGGCCGCGGGCCACTCCGGCGGATACCTGCCGGCCTTCCGCTCGGCCGTGTGACCGCCCGCGCGCCGCATCCCGGGGCCTTGCGCGTCCATGAGTCGACGCGGGTAGACCCCGAGGCCCACCGCACGGCACCCCGCAGACCAGCGCACCCGTCCCCCCGCCGAAATCCGCACCAGGAGGAAAGCTCATGAAGTTCCCCGAGGCATCCCCAGGTCCCCAGGCCGGCTACACGGCCACGAACCGCCCACGAGGAAACGCACTCCGCTCCGTCCTCACCGCCCTCGCCCTCGTCCTCGGCGCCCTCTTCGCCCCCGGCGTCGGCGTCGTCGGCGGTGCCACCGCCGCCCACGCGGCCACCAAGATCAGCCACGCCACCGCGACCTCGATGTTCCGCGGCTCCGGGATCACCTGGTCATCGTCCGGCGGCTGCTCCGACCGCAACAACGCGACCTGTACGTCCTTCGAGCAGCTCAACCTCGCCACGGCGCAGGGCGCTCAGACCCTCAAGAGCGCCAGTGGGTGCGCGCTGAACATCACGGGCGGCACCGAGACCGGTCACGCCGGCGGGACCTATTCGCACTGGAACGGCTACAAGCTCGACTTCAGCAAGTACACGTGCATCGGGAACTACATCAAGAACACGTTCAGTTACATCGGGGTGCGCGGTGACGGCGCCCCGCAGTGGAAGTCAGGAGCCGGCAACGTCTACGCCGACGAGGGCAGCCACTGGGACGTGACGTTCTACAACTGCGGCGGCTGCTGAGCCGGAGCCCTCCGCGTGAAAGCGTGAGCGGTCTGTCCGGACCTCCGGTCCGGACAGACATTCATGCCACCAACGGCTACATCGTGGCACCCACGACACGGACCGCCGCAGGCATCTACCAACCCCTGCCCGGGGCACGCAGGGCCGCCGTACTCCCTGTGTGGCTCATCGCCGAACTCACCCGCACCGGCCACACCATGAGCACCACGATTCCTGGCCCCGCCCGCAAGCTCCAGCCACACCCATCTCCCAGGCCGTCCCTTCGCTCCAGCGTCAGGATCTGCCGGACGGTACGGGGCGGGACGGTGTTCCTGACGATCTGCGGGAGGGAGCCGTTGGGGTGGCCGGCGCTGAGCCGGGCAGACCCAGGAGCCGTTCGACCGTTGTTCCTCGTCGTCACCGGACTGCACATTGATCACGACTCGCTACGTGCTCTGAAGTGATGCTGCCCTGCACCGCTCACCTCACGACGTGAGTCGCCCGGCTGGGAAGCCCGGCCGGGCGACTCGTCCGAGTCATGTCCCCCACACGTCAGTGATCAGTCGTCGGTCATTGATCGCGTGATGTGTGGCACCGTCAACGCGTCCTTTGCGGTTGGTTGTTCAGCAGGGGAGGGTGGTGCGTCCAGCAGCGCCGGTGGCGCCGGTGATGCCGTCCGCGGTCAACGTGGCGGCGGTGCCGTCGCCGCCGGGCTTGCCGGGACACACCGGGCTCGCGGCGCCGCCCGCGCCGCCCGTGCCGCCCTTATGGGTGCCGCCTGCCGTTGATGCGCCGCCCTTGCCGCCCTTGCCGCCGGCGATGCCCGTACCGGCGTCACCTACGCCGCCCACGCCGCCTTTGCCGCCGGTGCCGCCCTGGTTGGCAGCACCCCCGGCGCCTCCGCTGCCGCCGTTGCCGTTGGCTCCGCCGGCGCCACCCGCGCCTCCCGCGCCGCCGGTGCTTCCGCTGCCGTCACCGTTGCCCCCGGCGCCTCCGCTGCCGCCGTTGCCGTTCGCACCGGCCGCTCCGCCGGTGCCGCCGAGGCCGCCGAGGCCGCCGTTGCTCCCCACGCCGTTGGCACCGTTGGTGCCGGGGAGGCCGAGGACACCCAGGACGGAAGTCCGGGAACTACCCGCGTCGGCGAGAGCCGTTGGGGAAGCCAGGGTGGGGGTCGCGAGGCCGACTACGGCGATCGCGCTGATCAGGAGGGTCCGGGCCATGGCGGTGGTGCGCGAGATGCGCATGAGGTACGCCTTTCGGTTTGTGCAGTCGGAGATATTCTCCGGCTGGCACACCCGCAATCTAGGCGGGAATGGCGTTGCCTGCATTGAGTTGGATGATCAAATGTCTGGAAATAGGAATATTCGCCGAACTCTGGCTTCAAATGCTCGCGGGGGAGGCGTGGGGCTTCGATAAAACAACATGAGCAGCGGCCAGTTGAAGCCGATGCGCTGCTCTGAGAAGGTTCCTCCCGCGCCGGCCCCGGGGGGAAGGCCGCACAGCGGGATGGCTGGTTGGCTGAACGGTGTTCCCTTCCTGTGGTCGCAGGGGGCGCCGACGGGATGGCCTCCGAACTCGCAGGCGATCGGCGGCAAGTAGGAAATTGTCTGGATTCGGCGACCTCGACCTAAACAAGGAAATGGCGTCCGACGGGCGTAATAGCCAACGTCTTCTAGCTTTTTCTGCCCCGGCGCTGCTCCGGCGCGCTCACAGGGCTCCGGGTGGCCACAGATGCCTTCCGGCTACCGCGACCTGGCAGAACCTGCAGTTCCGCAGCTGCGGCACCAGGAGGGCCAAGAGGTGAAGACGCGTCGTCGGCGCTTCAGATCTGCGTCGGCGAAATTCGGCCAAACGTTTCACTTGGGTGAGTTTGCGTACTGCAGGCAGAGGACTGTTCCTGCGAGAAAACATTGGTGAACATCGCACTCCTCATTCGAGTGCACATATTAAGAACTGAATGCCGTATGGAAAGAGTCCGGAATTTCACCGGCCGTCTGTCGGCCCGCGGCCCGGAAGGCGCTCGGGGAGCCCATTGCTCCTCTTCGATTCCACGTCGTCCTCGTTCGGGCCGCATCACCCCCTGCATCCCCCGTTTCACCTGAGCCAGAGGACCTCCGCCATGGACAGGAAACAGACCACCGCCCTCCTCGACCTGCCCGCTCTCTTTGCCGGCACGGCACTTCGCGCCCGCTACGCGGGAGCTGGCGCCCGCAAGGCAGGCAGTGGAAGGGCCCGCTGCGAGGTCAGATCCAACGTACTGATCCGGGCCCCTGGTCTGATCTTCCAGCCCGGGCCGGCCTGCCCGGTGTGGTGCCCCGCTCTGTGGTGGTTGACCCGGTGGCCCCGCTGTGGGCCTCGCTCTGGCCGCGGTCGATTACCTCCTCATCGCGCGCGAAAACCTGTGCTGGCCGGAGTAGACATTGGGCGGTGGTGTGGTTATGGTTTCTCTCGTAGCCCAGAGAGACAGCAGGGCCTGGCAGAGACGAACTGCCGGGCAGCAGTTCCAGCAGTACCCGTAGGTGCAGTGCGCAGGACGGTGCGGTGGTGGAGTTTCGAAGCCAGGTTTGTTGCAGGACGGCGACGGGGCTGGCGACCGGACCGGGTGGCCCACAGTGAGCAGGGGCCGCCGTGAGTAGTACCGCAGTTAACGCAGTGGTAAGTGCAGTACCCGCAGTGAAGTTGAGTGAGTGGTACCTCGGTGAAGGCGTCGGCTGCGGGCGCGCGCATCGGGAGGTTCGGCAGTGGGGTTCTAAGCCAGAGCAGACGCAGGATGGGCGACGGGGCTGGCTGCCGAAGACGTGGCGCTTTCACAGGTCACCAGTAGTAGAAGTACGCAACACCAGCGGTACGAGCAGTGCAGTAGTGACAGCAGTTCCCGCGTTGCAGCAGTTCGCAGTGTCAGCAGTTCGCAGTCCCCCCTTTTGGTAAGCGACTGGGTATAGAGGGAAGAACGGAGGAGCTAAGCATCATCAGGTTCGCCCGGGTGGAAGGCTGAGTCCGGGTACCGCAGGACATCGTGAGTGAGGTGGTCTCCGGTCAAGCAACCGCGATCCCCGCACCCCCGGCCAAGCTCAGGTCGGGTCTGTGGAAACAGAAGGCCGGCGCAGCATCAGGGCCGGCAGATGGTGTAGCAGTTCCTTCGGGGCCCGGGTGCTTTATGCACCCGGGCCCCTCCGCGTGTTCAACAGAGAGGCGTGATGACAGCAGACGACTCGTACGGCCGGCTCAACGACGATGACTACCCTGCCTACACGATGGGCCGGGCCGCCGAAATGCTCGGCACCACCCAAGGCTTCCTCCGCGCGATCGGGGAGGCCGGCCTCATCACTCCGCTGCGTTCGGATGGCGGGCACCGCCGCTACTCTCGCTATCAGCTGCGCATCGCCGCCCGCGCCCGCGAACTCGTCGACCACGGCACCCCCATCGAGGCCGCCTGCCGCATCGTGATCCTCGAAGGCCAACTCGAGGAAGCGCAGCGCGCCAACGCCGAAAACCGGGCCGCCGGCCCTCTGGCCCCGCCGGCCTCCACCGCGGCCTGACATACGGCCGGACCTCAGCGCGCAGCCGGGACACCGCTGGACGCGGACAGCCGTCTCGATTTCGGGCGGGCACCGCCCGGCGGCCCGGCTGCTCCTCAAAAGGGTCCTTCTGAGCGACAGGGTGGGCTTTTGGGACGCGCCCGTCGGGCCCGGCGGGCGCTGGCCGGTCATGCTGGCGGCAAGGTGCGAGCGGCGGTGAGGAGGCCATCCCGAGTGGTTTTGACCCCGCCCCTCGCGCCGGATGCTCGCGCAGGCCGCCGAAACGCTGCCGGCCACCAGGAAGGCCGGGGCCCTGGCCTTGAGTAGAAGTTCGACGGACACCGGGCGCTGCTGTCCACCCCTCCCGCACCGGGCGGCGCCGTACTGCTCCAGACCGGCGCGGATCGTTGATCAAAGGCCGATTCCCGGAGGTGGAGCGGCCGCCGCGCAGCTTGCCGACGGCCTGGTCCTCGATGGTGAGCTGCTCTCCGCGTACAGCTCCCGATGGGTGACCGTCGCTCTGTGGCGGCAGCGCCGGCAGGGATGGCTGGCCGGTTCGGCCCGTCTGGGGCCGGTCACGGCGTGGCTGGGACGGTGGTGTGTGGCTGTACGACGAAGGCCCGGCCCCCTCAAGGGGGCCGGGCCTTCGTGCTGAGTAGCGGGGGCAGGATTTGAACCTACGACCTCTGGGTTATGAGCCCAGCGAGCTACCGAGCTGCTCCACCCCGCGTCGGTAGACCCGACTCTATGCCATCCGGGGGAGGGGCCACGCCACTCTGCTCCTCGGCGGACGGGCCGGGGGTGGGCGGCTGTGATGTGGCTGCTGGCCTTAGATGACCTACGACAGCCTCAACTACTACTTCCGGACGACTCGACGGGCGGTGCACGCGCGCCTCCTCACCCGGAGCTGCTGAGGTCCGCCTTGGGAGCCTGCTTGGCAGTATCCGCGCACGCTTCCCCGCCGGCTGGAGGACCTGGTCGAATCCCCTCTACCGAGCGACCAGCAGGGGTAACCGGCGCAGGCGGCCGCGAGGCGTCGGACAGCCGACGGTGCGGTCAGGGGCGCTGCCCAAACGGTAATGCGGCGATCGGGCGCGCACGTTAGCGTGCCCCGGATGACATTCGAAGATCATGACCAGTCGGCCCCCCGCACGAACGACGCCTGGGCCGACGCCCTGGCTCGCGCGGTGCAGCTCGCGCTCGCCACGCTGCGGTCGGCTCCCTCGGAGGCGGATGCGGAGGCGTGGGACGCGACTGCCGGTTCGCTGGAGTGGACGTGCTGGGAGACGGCCGAACACCTGGCGGACGACCTGTTCTTCTACGGCATGCAGATCGGGACGCCCGGCCTGCCGGCCGGCACCTATATCCCCCTCCAGATGCACCGCCAACGGCCCGAAGGGCCGGTCAACATCCTCCAGGCCGATCGGGAGCCGGGCCCCTCCGGGCTGCTGACGGTCCTGGAGGCGTGCGGCGCGATGCAGGTCTCCCTGACTCGCACAACTCCCCCCTCGGCCCGCGCCCACCACGCCTCCGGTGCCTCAGACCCGGCCGGTTTCGCGGCGATGGGCATCGTCGAGACCCTTCTCCACACATACGACATCACAGCCGGCCTCGGCTTGGAGTTCACCGCCCCCGACGACCTGTGCGCACTGGTTCTCGGAAGGCTCTTCCCGCATGTGGAGAGCGACAAAGAGCCGTGGCCGACGCTGCTGTGGGCGACCGGGCGGGGTGAGCTCCCCGGGCAGGAGCGGCTGGAGAAGTGGCGCTGGTACGGGGAGGTCCGTCAGGCAGAGTGAGGCCCACGCAGCGAGCCTGCGGCCAACCCAGGCCACCAGCGGACAGGGAGTCGTCCCGGCTGACCACAAGCTGGTGGCTGGATGAGCGGCCGGCCGTCGGTGAGGGAGTGCCCGGTGAAGCCCGGGCGGCCCGCAGCCATGCCCGCCCCCCGGCCGGCCCCCACTCGCCGGAAGCACCGCGCACCTCCCACCACGCCGACCACTGGAGCGCCGCGCCCACGAGGGCGGTATCTGCACGTGTGACAGCCCGGACGAACGAACGCGCTGTGAGGGCAGATGCGTGCTTGCGTGAGGTGGAAGGCGGGCCTCCGAAGGAGATCAGTCGCCTGTTTGGCCGACATACCGAGCGGCGACGGCCGGCCGGTGTTCAGGTGTATGGAGGGCTCGGAGCCGGGCCCCCGGCGGACGACGACATGAACCAGGGAGCCCGTGTGGCACATCAGCAGAACTCTCCCGAAGCGGTCGTCACAGTGGAGAACTTCCCCCGGGCCGAGAGCGACATGTACTTCACCGTGTCGGCAGGACAGGGCGGCTTCGGCGCGTTCCACCATCACCGGGACCTCATGCCGATCGACCACCAGAGCGTGGTCCGGGCGAACCGAGACACCCTGTACTCCGACGCCGTGCTCGACCTGGACGCAGGCCCGGCGACCGTCACCCTGCCCGACCCCGGGCGCCGGTTCCTCTCGATGATCCTCATCAACGAGGACCACTACTGCGTCGGCGTCGAATACGGAGCCGGGTCGTACCGGGTCTCACGGGAGCAGGTCGGCACCCGGTACGTGCTGCTCGCCATCCGCACGATGATCAACCCAGCTACCGCCGACGACGCGGAGGCCGTCCACGCGCTTCAGGACGCTATGAGCATCGACCAACCCTGCGGCCCGGGCCAACTAGACCTACCCCCCTGGGACCATGCCTCCCAGAAAAGAGTCCGCGGCGCCCTGGTCGTCCTCGGCGAGGGGCTGCCCGACCTGGCGCGCGCCTTCGGCTCGCCCAGCCAGGTCGACCCGGTCCGCCACCTGATCGCCAGCGCGAGCGCCTGGGGCGGCAACCCCGACAAGGACGCCACCTACCTCAACGTGGCCCCGGAGCGGAACGACGGAGAGACCGTCCATCGGCTCACCGTCCGCGACGTGCCGGTCGACGGCTTCTGGTCGATCAGTGTCTACAACCGCGACGGCTACTTCGAGCCGAACTCCCACGGCATCCATACCGTGAACAACCTCAGCGCGAAGCGGGCCGCCGACGGCAGCATCACAGTGCAGTTCGGTGGCACCACAGACGATGCGAACGTCAACGTACTGCCGGTGCCCAAGGACTGGAACTACATGGTCCGGCTCTACCGCCCGCGCCCGGAGGTACTGGACGGCACCTGGCGCTTCCCCCTCGCCAGGCCCGCCTGAGCCAAAGCAGCGCAGTCGCGCGTCTCCGCGTCGGGCGCGTGCCCCGACCGCCTCCGTCTGCCTCCACGGCGCGTTCGATTCGAGGCCGGGCTATGCGCTGTCAAAACTGATGGACATCTGCTGCTGGAGCTCGTGAACAAAGCCAGCTGAGCGTCCCGAGCCGCCCGAACGGACTGATCGAGGCACGCTGTCGTGCGGCCGAGGGGTGGCAGCACCGGCCTGCGCGCCTCCAAGGTCATAGGCCCGCAGCCGTCTTTTCGTGCTGACGGGTCCAGGCCCGGGAGGCGAATGCGGCGTCGGTGAGTACGTCGGCCGCCGTACAAGCCAAGGCCCCGGAAGCCGCCACCATCACCGCGCGACCCCGCTCCGAGGCCGCGGCCCGGGCGAATGCGGGCGTGTGGTCCGAGGCGTCGTCGCCGAGGATCGCTACGAACGGATGAATGGCGGGCACCCGGCTGCTCACGTCACCGATGTCGGACGAACCCCAGGAACACCCCGCCGACGGGCTGGGTGAGCCGGATGCCCGAGTGGGCGAGGTGATGGGCGAACCGGTCCGAGAGGATGTCATTGTCCCGGAAGTGGGCATACCCCTTGCCCAGGCGGGTCACCTCCACTGTGCAGCCGGTCGAGGCCGCGACGCCTTCGGCCCAGCCGCCGATGTCGGCGACCAGAGCGTCGAGGGCGGTGCTCGTCGCCGCCCGCAGCCCGAACAGACCTTCCGCGTACGCCGGGACGACGTTGGTCGCGTTGCCGCCGTCGGTCACGATCCCCTGGACATGGGAGCCGGGGGGAAACCGCCTGCTCACCACCGCCGCGGTGTTGAACAACTGGATGAGGGCAGCCAGGGCATCGATCCCTCGGGTGGGGTCGCCCGTCGGATGCGCTGCCCGGCCGTGGAAGCCCACCCGCACCTGCGTCTGAGCGGTCAGCGGCGCCCATGCCCAGTCGTGCACACCCGGATGGAACATCAGCGCCGCGTCCACCCCGTCGAACACGCCGGCATCCGCCAGGGCGACCTTGCCCCCGCCCCGCTCCTCCGCCGGCGTCCCCACGGCAAGCACCGTGCCCTCGAACTCCTCCAAAGCGCTGCCCAGTGCCAGGGCTGCCCCCAGCCCCGCCGCGGCGATCAGATTGTGCCCGCACGCGTGGCCCAGGCCCGGCAGCGCGTCGTACTCCATCAGCAAGGCCACGCATCGCCCACGGCCTCCGCCCGCCTGGGCCACGAACGCCGTGTCGAGCCCGGCGACGCCCCTCTCCACGGCGAACCCCGCCCGCTCGAGTTCACCGGTGAGCAATCGGACCGCACGGCGCTCCCCGTAGGCGAGTTCAGGATCTGCGTGCAGACTGCGGCTGACCGCCCACAGTCCGTCTGCCCGGCGTTCGCACTCCTGCCGCAGTCGCGCAGACAGGTCATCATCTCGATCGACCACGTTTCCTCCTCGCAGCGTTGTTCCGCTTCTGTCCGGAGGACAGCCATTCACGCGGACTTCTGTGGGACCGGCGTCGCGTGGGGCTGTTCAGCAGGAGTGTCCGTTTTCGCAGGCACCACGGGGGCAGGCGAGCGGCATGGACCAATCGAAGGCACCGGTACTCGATGCGTTGGCCGCCTACCACGAAAGCGGCCAGACGCCGTTCACGCCCCCGGGGCACAAACAGGGACGGGGCACCGACCCCCGTGTCCGGGCCGTCCTGGGCGCAGACGTGTTCCGGTCCGACGTCCTTGCCACCAGCGGCCTGGACGACCGTACGTCCTCCCACGGAGTCGTGGAGGAGGCTCAGGCACTGATGGCCGAAGCCGTCGGGGCAGACCACGCGTTCTTCTCCACCTGCGGCAGCTCCCTGTCGGTGAAGTCGGCGATGCTGTCCGTCGCCGGTCCTCACGAAAAACTGCTGGTGGGGCGCGACGCGCACAAGTCCGTCATCTCGGGGCTGATCCTGTCGGGCATCCGGCCCGTCTGGGTCGATCCGCAATGGGATCCGCAACGGCACCTCGCCCACCCGCCGTCCGCCGAGGCCTTCGAAGCCGCTTTCGCGGAGCATCCCGACGCCCGTGGAGCGCTCGTGACGACGCCGACCCCCTACGGCACATGCTCGGACTTGGCCGCCATCGCGGAAGGGTGCCATCGCCGCGGCCGCCCCCTGATTGTCGATGAGGCCTGGGGCGCTCACCTTCCCTTCCACCGCGACCTGCCGACCTGGGCCATGGACGCCGGCGCCGACGTATGCGTCACCTCCGTCCACAAGATGGGCTCCGGCCTGGAGCAGAGTTCCGTCTTCCACCTGCAAGGTGACCTGGTCGAAGCCGAAGTCCTCAAGAGCCGGGAAGACCTCCTCGGCACCACCAGCCCCTCAGTCCTCGTATATGCGGCGCTCGACGGATGGCGTCGACAGATGGTGGAGCAGGGCGAAGCGCTCTACGACCACGCCCTCGCCCTCGCCCACAAGACCCGCGACCGCATCGCCCGGATCGACGGCATGCACGTGCACGGCCGTGACGACTTCTGCGGGCCGGGCCGGGCGGCAGACATGGATCCCCTCCAGATCATCATCGACGTCAGCGCCTGGGAAGTCACCGGCTACCGCGCTGCGGACTGGCTGCGGGAGAACCACCGCATCAACCTCCACCTCGTCGATCATCGACGGATCAGTGCCCAGCTCACCCACGCGGACGACGCAGACACGGCCGAGGCACTCTTGGGAGCCCTCACCGATCTCGCGGCGCGCCGCACCGAACTCCGTACGGGCCAGCCCGTGGAGGTCCCATCGCCTTCGAGGCTGCGTATGGAGCAGGCCACGCTGCCTCGGGACGCGTTCTTCGGCCGCACCGAGCAGGTGCCCTGGCACAAGGCGGCTGGCCGGATCGCCGCCGAAATGCTGACCCCATACCCGCCCGGGATCCCGGCGGCGCTGCCCGGCGAACGCCTCAATGAGGACGTCCTGCGCTACCTGCGGTCGGGAGTGGAGGCCGGCATGGTCGTGCCGGACGCGGTCGACACCAAAGCGCAGAGCATCCGCGTACTCCGTGAAGAGTGATAACCGCAGCGCACCCGCGCCGCCCGTTCCCGTCGAGCGACGAGCCTCACGGCCATGGAGGCCTGTGCACTCGCTGGGCTTCGTCAAGCGGCAGGTCACCGGCGCCCTCAACCAGGGGGAGCCGCTGCATCGAGGAGCGCGGCCGCGTGAGCGGCGCCTGGCGCGGCGAGGTCTGAGCCGCAGAACTGGCCCCACCCGTGCCGTATCCGGCGCGCTGATGGGTCCGCAGAGGAGACAGGGTGAACCGGGACTGGAAAGCGGAACTGGCCGACATCGAGGTACACCTGCGTCAAAGCGCTCCTCTCCTGGCCGTGCGGTTGGACCGTTTCCCGGCGCCTCGCCCGCAATGGCGTCCAGGTCTCCTGCTGGTTCTGTCGGTCGCGGCCGTGATCTGGCTGGCGCTCCAGAGGTGACTACCTGCGGCGAGCGGGGGCAGGCCGGGCCGTACGAGCGTCCCCGGCCTGCTTGAGGCCTGCACGAGTGGGCAGGCGCCGCACGCATCAGCCCGAGTGCGGCACTCGAGCTCACACCTGGTGCCTGACATTCGGTGAGGGCAACGAGTCCCCGGCGGATGCGGCGAGCCTGCTCCCCGACATCTGCCGGCTTCTGAGTCAACGGCGGGAGGGCCTATGTCGTCCACCGGACATCCGATGCCCCTGCACGGCCGTGTCGCCGTGGTGACCGGCGCCGCCCGAGGGCTGGGGGGCCGCCCTGGCGCGTGAACTCGATCGACGGGGTGCACGGGTGGCCCTGCTGGGACTGGAACCCGAACGCCTGGCCGAGGTCGGCGCGGGCAAGGTGCTTTTCACCCCCTGATCGAGGCCGTGGCCTGCATCTCGGCCCCGCTACCCCGCCCCGGGCGGCCCAGCACCCCCCGGATGGGGGCCACTGGGCTATGGGGTTTACGGAGGCCGGGTGTGCGGTGGCAAAGGCCGGGTACCCGGCAGGTATGTCCCGACTCATGACAGCGGCCTCCGCCCCTTGGACCGACAGCACGCTCTCCCTCCTGGCCCGCGGCTACGCGTGGCTGCCCGACCGGATGCGGGCCACACACGGCGGGCCGGTCCGCACGCGGCTGCTCGGTCGGCCGGCGATCGCCCTGCGGGGCCCGGAGGCCATCGGCTTCTTCTACGACGAGAGGCACATCGAGCGCACTTCAGCCCTCCCCGAACCCGTACTGGACACGCTCTTCGGTCAGGGCGCCGTGCACACCTTGGACGGTGACGCACACCGGGTCCGCAAAGCCATGTTCCTGGCCCTCCTCAAGGACGGCGCAGGCATCGCCGCGCTGACCGAGCACGTGGCCCTCCAGTGGTCCAAGGCGGTGACCGGCTGGAGCGACGGCCGGAAGGTCGTGCTCTTCGACGAAGCGGCGCTTATCCTCGCCCGCTCCGTTTGCGAATGGACAGGCGTACGGCTCAGCGACGAGCAGAGTCGGCAGATGGCCGAGGACTGCACCGCCATGGTCGACGGCTTCGCCACCCCCGGCCCCCGGCACTGGCGAGCCCGTACCGCCCGCTACCGCCAGGAAGAAGCCCTCGCTGAGCTCGTCCGCGTCACGCGCGAAGGCGGGGAACTGGGCAGCGACAGCGGAACCGCACTCGAGGCCGTGGCCTGGCACCGTGACTCCGACGGCCGGCTGCTCGACCCGCACACGGGGGCGGTCGAACTCCTCAACATCATCAGGCCCACGGTGGCCATCGCCTGGTTCGCCGCCTTCGCCGGGCACGCCCTGCATCGCTGGCCCGCCCAGCGCGAGCCGCTCCGCGCGGAGCACGACGGACAGTACGCGCGGGCGTTCGCGCACGAGGTCCGGCGCTTCTACCCCTTCGCCCCCTTCGTCGGAGGTCTCGCCGCCGCCGACCTGACCTGGCAGGGCGAAACCATCGCCAAGGACACCTTGGTCCTCCTTGACCTGTACGGACACAACCACGACCCCGGCCTGTGGGATTCCCCCTACCGCTTCGACCCGCAGCGCTTCGCCGGCCGTGAACCGGGGGCCGACGAACTCATCCCGCAGGGCGGTGGGGACCCCGCACGCGGCCACCGCTGCCCCGGTGAGGACATCACCGTCGCCGTGCTGGCCACGCTCGTCACACAGCTCGCCGCCCTCGACTACGACGTTCCCGAACAGGACCTGACGATCCCCCTCTCGAAGATCCCCACCCGCCCGTGCAGCGGACTCGTCTTCACCACGACCCAGGCTGCCCCTTGGCCGGGGGACGCAAGACACCAGCAGGAGCCCGTGGCCCCTACGAACAGGGCCCGCTGAGCGGGCCACAGGACCACACCGTCAACGGCCCCGCATGGGGGACCGCGCGGCGGTCGCTGCGTGTACCGATGCTGTTCGCGGGGATACGTGTGGGGCGGCCTTCTGGGGCGGGCACCCGCCCCACGTGCCACCCCACACCCGAACGAAAGGAAAAGCGATGACGGAGAAGGAACACCGCAAGCCGACCCCGCCCTCCCAGGCGCCCGGGGAGAGCGGCGACCGCGAAGCCCGAAGGGAAGCGGAGGACGCCATCGTCCCCGGTACCAAGGACGCCGAGGCCGGCGACGCCCTGAGCCCCAGCACCGACGCTCAGCTCCGCACCGCCAAGCGGAACAAGAGGGAAGGTGAGAACAGGAAGCCGTCCCCGTGACGGACTGTGGAACCGCTGAAGGCCGCCCCCGACAGCCCGGGGGCGGCCTTCAGCCGCTCTGGCGGCCTCTACCGAAGCGCAGAACCTCGGATTCGGATTGCACAGAGGCCGAGATCAGGTCGACGCGCTGCGCTATGCCGCTGCTGCGACCGGAGCGTCAGCGGCCGGAAGCGCCGCGGCGGCCAGGGAGAGGGTGGGGTAGACGGCCGGACCTCCGTCCACCGTCAGGGCCCGGCGCGCTTCGGCGTCCGCCGCGACGACAGACATCGGGGCACCCGCGGAGTGGCACATGCGGTGCACCCGCGCGACCGTGCTCGCCGCGGCGGGACTCAGCGGCGCGTCCGACAGTTCCAGAACAACGCCGGTGGGCCATTGAGCGGCGAGGTAACCGTCGATAGCCCAAGCGGCCGCAGCCCGATCGGCGATGGCCAGGTCGGCTTGCAAGCGGATGATCAGCATGCCGCTTTCAATCACTTCGAAGGGCAACACGGGCACTCCTCTTCTCCACAGGTCAGACAGCTGCCGGATGCCCGCGTCTCGCATCAATATGCGTGTCCATGACGCCACGGCCCTCGCCGCGGAGGAGAGGGGCGCGCCCCCGACGCTCCGCTTCATGCCAGGGCCGGCGCAGGCGGCCGGCTGGCACGCGCTGCTCGGTGCCGTGCCCGCTCCCGCGGCCTGCGGGGCGGTCCAAGGCACAGGGCCGACCAGCGCCCAGTCCACCTTGAAGGTGGCGAAGTCCCACTGGAAGCGCTCCAGATCCCGCACCAGGCGGGCAGGTAGGTGTTCCTCGCCGACGAGTTCGCGCTACAGGGTGGGCGCCGAGGTGTTGGCCAGCACGGCCCGCCGCGCGCCGATTCCCTCCCCGACAGCCGTTCGAACGCCGACCGCCCGGCCGCCCCGTACGACCACGGACGACTCCCAGGCTCACCCCGGCCGGCAGAAGCCATCGGCGGAGGGGGCTTTCGGTGCGACGCGGGGCAGTGGGGTGAAGCGATGTCGGAGCCGGTGTACCTGTGCACGGCTGCCCTGAGGTCCCCGTTCCTGGGCCAGTCGGCTCGGGGTTGGTCAGCAGCTCTTGTAGTCGTAGCCGGTGGAGGTGTAGGCGCAGGTGTGGTGGACGGTCTTGTTCGAGCGGTGCAGGGTCGCGGTGTCCCTATCGTCGTTCCAGACGTACGCGGCACGCTGCTGGAACAGCGTGGTGGCGGTGTTGGCGCCCGTCCCAGTTTCGACGGTGACGGTCTTCCCTGAGCCGAGGGTGAAGGTGACGAAGGTCGGGGGCCACCGGTACCGGCGGTGTCATCCGCATCGCGGGCGGCCCTGTGCGGGACCCCTGTGCCTGCTGCGGGGCACCCTGAGAGCGCACAGGACCCCGGGCAATTCCGTTATGGCGTAGGGCTCTTCGCGGCGGGTAGGTGCGTGACACTGCCCGCGAGTCGAGGAGGACCCCGCATGTCGACCCGGCCCGTCCCCACGTACGGAGCGCCGTCCGAAGACAACGCCTTGATCGCCGGCCGCTACCGGCTCCGATCGGCCATAGGCAGCGGCGGTACGGCGGACGTGTTCCGCGCCATCGACGAGATGTTGGGGCGCGAGGTGGCGGTGAAGGTGTTCCGACCCGGCACGGACACGGTGACCGCCGACACCTTCTGCGAGGAAGCACGCACCCTGGCCCAGTTGTCGCACGCTGCCCTCGTGACGGTCTATGACGCCGGTCGCCATGCGCAGGGGGCATTCATGGTCACGGAGCTGATCCGCGGCATGACCCTGCGCACCCGCATAGACGCCGGCCCTCTCGGCCCCGTTCAGGTCGTACGGCTCGGTGTCGAGATCGCCTCGGCCCTCGACCACGTGCACGCGCGCGGCATCGTCCACCACGACGTCAAACCGTCCAACATTCTCCTGAGCGAGGGCGGGTCCCCGCACCTGGCCGACTTCGGTCTGTCGAGAAGGGCTCATGGGCGGCCCGACCTGGAGCCCGAGATGCTCGTCGGCACGCCTGCCTACATGGCTCCCGAGCAATTGCTGGGCGAAGGCGCGAGCACGGCCGGAGACATCTACGCTTTGGGGCTGACCCTCCTCGAAGCCCTCACCGGCCGTCGCGAGTACCAGGGGACACCCCTTGAAGCGGGCACCGCCCGCCTCCTGCACCCGCCGTCCATACCCCTCGGCCTGCCGGGTGACCTCGGTCGGCTGCTCGGTGCAATGACCGACCCGGAGCCCCGTGCCCGGCCCGACGCCGCCCGGGTGCACCTGCATCTGCGAGACATCACGCGCACGTGGGCTACGACGCCCACCGGCCCGGCCGGGCCACTCCCCGCAGTGGTGAACGTGGCGGACACCGAACCCGCCACACACCGCTCCGTGCCGGCGCCCCTCAAGGCTGCCCGCCACGCCGCTCCGCCGTGGCCCATGCCGGCAACCTTGGGAAGGCAGGCCGCGAACCGCCACCGTGCGGCCGCATGGGGCCTGGCGGCAACGGCCCTCGCCGGCATCTGCACCCTGCTGGTGGGAGGCGTCCCGGAGGGGGTGAAGGCGTCTCCCGCCACCACACACGAACAGACGTCGCCGCCGAATAGGGCCGAGGCCCCAGCTCCGCAGCCCACGCTGCCCTCCCCATCAGAGTTCCCGCTCCCGGAGCTAGCCGTCGCGGCTGCTTCAACCACCCCGCATCTCCCGGTACCGGTCACCCCCACCCGTCCCCAGGTCCGGCAACCAGCCGACAGCCAACGGGTCAAGAACCCTCCCCCTGCCAAGAGCAAGGACAACCCCGGTAAGGGCAAGGACACGAGCAAGGACGGGAAGGGCAAGGGATCGCCCCGCTGACCAGCCGTCCATCCGCCGCGAAACAAAGGGAAGCAGCCTTCTCGGCCATGCCCACATGGCCACTGGCTGTAGGTGCCATGTCCCCTACCGAGGCGAGGCGAGGCGCGCCGCTCCCAGCGGACCGTCGAACCCGCGGGATCGCCGGGACAGTCAGGAGTGCGTGCGTACGCGATGCAGATGGGGGCACGCGGCGGCTGTCGGCTGAATTTCCGCATGCGGGGAGGGACACGTGAAGGGCTTGGGAGGGTTCCGCAGCTTCATCCTGCGGGGGAACGTCGTCGATCTGGCCGTGGGCATCGTGATCGGTGCGGCCTTTACAGGCGTCGTCAACGGGTTCGTCAAGGGCTTCCTCACACCAGTGGTGGGGCTGGCTACCGGGGCTGTCGGCGACTTCACCGCCAAGTCCTTCACCCTGGGCGGGACGGACTTCCCCTACGGCAGTTTCATCAACGCTGCCATCAGCTTCGTCCTGGTCGCCGCAGCCCTGTACTTCCTCGTGGTCGCCCCCATGAACAAGCTGCACGAACGCTTCGCCCCTCACCAGGACGTGCAAGCAGCGAAACGGGACTGCCCCGCCTGCCTGAGCGCCGTTCCCGCCGCCGCCCGACGCTGCGCGTTCTGCACCACCGACCTCACCCCCGTCGCCGCACCCGACGCCCGGCCGTCCGACCCCCGACCACAGCAGCGTGCCTGAATCCCCGGATCTGTCGACGAGCGTCGAGCCGCGGAGCAGGCGGAATCCCGCTCGATAGCCGCAGCCGCCTGTGGCTACAGCTGGCGCGCTGCATCGACACCGCCCACGGGCGGAGCTTCGTTTAGCGCCCGCGTCGGGGGTAGGCGGGACGTATGTTCAGGCATCGGCGTGTGCGTACGGCTGTGGTTCTCGTGGTCAGCTGGGTGGTGTTGACGGGTGTAGAGCGGTGGGGTGAGGACGCACCATGGCGGGCGGCGCAACTCAGCGGGCTGCTGTGGGCGGCCGTGATCACTGGCGCCTGGTGGTTCGCGGAATGGACGCAGATGGGCCACCCGCGAGCGGCACGGCCTGCCCACGGCGCTGGGGTCGGGAAGGCTGAGACCCCGGCCTCGACGCAGGACGGGCCAGCAGCTGCAGGCAGTACCGACGCCTGAAAGGCTGACGGCTGTGCGGTGTCCCGCCCCGCTGACCGACCTGATCCTGGCCGACGTCCCCCACAAGCACGCGGGATCAGCCTCATGGCTGACCAACACCACTATCCAGCTTGGTCAGGCCGTGGGTGTTGCCCTTTCCCCGCTGGTCTTCTTCGACCGACTGGGCCCGGGCGGCCCGGCCGCGCACGCGGCCCGGCGACTTCGCCGGCTCCCTCGAGCTCGCGCCAAACGCCAGCTCCGTCTGGGCCAGCAGGTGGAGCGCAGTGGGCAGTCATCCGCTGATGCCCTGATCACAGCGGTGGGCCGCAGCTATCGACTTGGTAGTCCGGCCGTTGCGGACGATGATGGCGCTCGGCATGCGAATTGGATCAGTTGGGGGACAGGTGCATATAGGCGTGTATGTGGCGCATCCGCGGGTGGAGAGTTTCAATCACGCGGTGTTCGGTGCGGTCGTGGAAGAACTCCGTGAGCGGGGCGCCATGGTATCGGCCCACGACCTCTACTCTGAGGGCTTCGGGTCATTGCTGACCGCCACTGAGACGGGCACGGTCAAGTCGGCGCCTCCTCAGGATCCGCAGGTGGCGCTCCACCAGGCAGAGGTGGCGACCTTGGACGCGCTGGTATTCATCCACCCGAACTGGTGGGGCATGCCGCCAGCCATACTCACAGGCTGGGTGCAGCGGGTCCTGGTGCCGGGCGTGGCCTACAAGCTGGCGGCAGCGCAAGGAGAACCGGCCGGACTGCTCAAGGCGGCCAAGGCCCTCGTGCTGAACACCTCCGACACTCCCGCCGGCCGGGAGGAGTCCGAGTTCGGTGACCCGCTGCAAAAGATCTGGGCCGCTTGCATCCTGCCCTACGTCGGTGTCCGCGACGTGCGCCGGACGGTCTTCCAAACCGTCAGCGACTCGACAGACGAAGAACGCAACACTTGGCTGGGCCAAGCCCGCCGAGAAGCAGCTGCGCTCCTAGGCTGAGACGAATCCGATCGAATCTCCGGCACCGTCCGAGGGGACGGCGCGTCACGGCCGCGCGTAGATGGGCGGATGCCGGAGCCCGGTTGTGGGCAGTGGGCGTGGACGGATCGCCAGTCGGAGTTTTGACCGGAGCCGACGTCTGGTCCGCCGGTGCGGACCTTGTCATTGGCGTAGCAAGTGGCTTTCACGTCTCGGCTGTCGTCTGAACTGCTTCGCCGTCTCGACGGCTTCCCTGTTGAGTTCCTCGAGGGAGAGACTCCCCAGCTCTCCTGCCAGCCGTCCAGGTTGTGCGCGCAGTGGTGGCCCTCCGTAGAGGCCCGCCCGGAAACGGCACACGCAAGGATCTGGAAGGGGACGCTTTCCGTAGCTGCTCCGGCCGGTGACGTCGTCCCGCGGGCTGGTCTTTGTCCGGCCCGCACAGTGTGTAGCGTCGTGGGTGGTGGTATCGGGCCGGGGATGTTCCCGCGCGGAGAGGGAGGTGCAGGGTTGATGGAGACCATGCGTTTCAGCAGTGGTGACCTCGATGCCACGGAGGAGTTCTTGTCGGCCGCGTACACGCCGATGAGGATCGGGGGCCGGCCGGACGATACGCGGGCCAGGATCGAACGCAACGCCACGGACGATGTGATCGTGGACCGGCTCCGGTTCGGGTACGAGATGGCCTATGACGCGGACTGCCTCAACCGCATCTGTCTGATCACGATGCATTCCGGAACACTCGTAGACACCACAGGCGGGCGCGAGGAAGTCTTCGGGCCGGGGGAGACGTTCCTGATCGCCCAGCCCGACCGGCCCTATACCGGGGCCGTTCGTTCCGCGAGCTACACGATCACCATGTTCGATCCGGCCCTGCTCGGACAGGCCGCGCCGTCATCACCCCAGCCCGTGCGGTTGACGGGACACCGGGCGGTGAGTCCGGCCGCCAACCGGCTCCTCGGCACGGCGGTCGCCTTCGTCCGAGACCATGTTCTGGCCGATCCGGTGGCCGCGGCATCCCCCCTGCTGGTGGGCACCGCCGCCCGCCACCTGGCTGCCGCCGCCCTTACGGCGCTGCCCAGCACCATGTCCGGAGTACCGGATTCGATCGACTCCCGGGACGGAGGCAGCGACACCCTCGCCCGTGCCGTCGCCTTCATAGAGGAGAACGCGCACCGGGACATCGGACTCACCGAGATCGCCGACTCGATCCCGGTGACCCCGCGGGCCGTTCAGTACGCTTTCGCCCGCCACACGGGGACAACCCCCCTGGCCTACCTGCGCCGCGTCCGCCTCGCCCGCGCGCACACCGACCTCAAGGCCGCGAGCCCGGCCTCAGCAACGGTGCAGGAAATCGCCCTGCGCTGGGGCTTCGCCCACCAGGGCCGCTTCGCCGCCGCCTACCACGACGCCTATAACAGCAGTCCCTCCCACACGCTGCGCACCTGAGCGGCGCACGTGCCCCAGTCCAGGACTCACACGGCAGTGCCGGCCGCCCCACCGTGCCCCGTACCCGGCGATGCCCGTCTGTCCCCGAGCGGCCGGGCCTGCCCTGATTGCCCCTGGGCAGTCCCAGCTGTATGAGTGAGTGCTTGCTTGCACGCCAGCTGACGCGGGAGCCTGTGGCGGCGCGAGGGGGCGTGCATGGGCACGGGAGAGACCAGAAGGCCCCGCACTCTCATCTGGCGGACAGGTGCCTCCAAGCGGCCGCCTGCCGCGCGGAGTGCCGTGGCCGTCGCGTCATCAGGTGCGGGCGCCGAAAAGGGCGGTGATGGTCTTGCCGTCGTGGGCGACGTCGATCGTGATGCTGTCTGTGAGCCGATTGCTGATCACCCATCCGAAACCACCGGGCTGATCGGGTGCCCATGGCCGTTCCTGAGGCAACTGCGGGGAGGGGTCGGACACTTCCACGACAACAGCCCCGAGACGGATGCTGATGCTGAAGCCGGTGAGGCCCCCCGCGTGGCAGTAGGCATTGGCAACTAGCTCGGAGACCACCGTCAGGACATCGGCGACACATCCGGGGGACACGTCCGCCTCGGCGAGCACCGTGCGCGCCAAGCGGCGAGCCGAGGCACAAGTGATGCCCGCGCCAGGAAGAGCGGGTGCGGTGGGACGTCTGAGGGTCTCGGCCATGACCGCCATCTACCCCGCAACGCGCCGCTGTCACTCTTCCAGACGTGTTCGTTTTTTGGATTGCAGCCCATGTGAACAGCAGTACCAGGTCAAAAAGCGAAACTCTTGACAGTGGCCAACGGGCTCCCGCGTACGACCGATTGCTACGTGGCGCCGGGTGGATTCCATCGAGCGGGCAGGGGCCCTGCTGGCTGCGGCGACAGGTGACCGGCGCCCGCCCCGGCTGCGCCAGTCGATCAGCCCCTGCACCGTGCCACGCCCGCGGCAGCCTCCCAGAGCCCGTTCATGTCCCTGGGTGCTGCCACGCCCGTGTGTCGAACTCAGGTCGGGTCTGCGGAAAACAGAAGGGCTGACGCAGTTGCAGGGGTCGGTGGATGGTGTAGCAGTTCCTTCGGGGCCCTGATGCCATAGGCACCTGGTTGATGGCCGCGCCGACGTTCTCGATGGCGATGACCGACTTCACGGCGTCGACGACGCGGAAGTAGGCGACCGCGGAGACGTCGACGCTGACGTTGCCCCGGGTGATGATGCCCTGGGACTGGATGGGCATGGTGACGATCCGCAAGGACACCCGGTGCAGGACGTCCGCGAACGGCACGATCACCCGTAGGCCCGGCGCGCGGGTACCGACGAGCCGGCCGAAGCGGAACAGCACGCCCTGCTCGTACTGCTTGACGATCTTCAGGGCCATGGGGAGCCCCATCAGGGCAACCACGGCCAGGGCGATCAGCGTGAAGATCAGTACTTCCATGGAGGTGCTCCTCACGAAGTGCGTTGGCGGAGCGGGGGAGGGGATCTGACTCCGTCTGCAGGGCTTGAACGGTCCGCATCCTGGATCAGAGGGGTACGCCTGCGGTGGCGCCGTCCGGCGGAGCGGTGCGGGTGCGGGTGTCGTTGGAGGAGGCCGTGAGCCGGTCGATGACGGCGACCACGCCGTCCAACTGTCCGGCGAGCCGGAGCGCGACGGGAATCTGGCTGCTGTTGGGCAGCCGGCCGTCCAAAGTGACGATCCCGTCCGCTACGTGCACGCCCACGGCATCGGCGCCGATGCCCATGGTGTCCGCCAGCACGTCCTCGACCAGCACACGGCGTATCTCCTGGTCCGGGCGGAGGAACACGCGCAGCAGGTCCCGTCGCGTCACGATGCCGACCAGTCGGTCCTCCTCGTCGACGACCGGCAGCCGCGTCACGCCGCGTCGTGTGATGAGGCGGGCGGCTTCGGTGACGGTCTGTTCGGCGTGGATCGTGACGGCCGGTGCGGTCATCAAGTCCTGAGCGGTGGCGCGGCCTTGGGTGATCAGATCGGTCCGCGAAATGACCCCGAGGACGTGCTCGTCCGCGTCCACGACCGGCACGCCACTGATGTCGTGTTCGACGATCAGCGCGGCTACGTCCGCGGACGGGGTCCTCCCGGTGACCGAGACGACCTCGTCGGTCATCAGGAAGCCGACCTTGGCGTGCTTCATCAGCGGCCCTCCTGTCGGCTTCGGCCAGTGAGCGCACCTTGCGGAGCGCCCTCACCAGCCACCATCCGCCGCGTAAGCCCGCGGTGCGAGGGCCGAACGGGTCCCGTGCCAGGACTGACCGGTCCCCCCGGCGGTGTGCGGTAGGTGAGGCGGTGCGTAGCGGGCAAGGGACCTTCGGTCCCTTGCCCGCCCCCTGCGGCCCATTCCTCGCGCGAGCCCGGGTGGCAGTGTGAAGCCACTCGGACGCTTTTCGACAGAGGAGGAAGCCATGGGAGGCTCCACCCGACTCGGTCCGGACCTCGGCTCGGTCGTCGTCGGTGTCGACGGGTCGAGCACCGCGCTGACAGCGGCATTCTGGGCCGCAGCCGAGGCGGCACGACGCAACAGCACCCTCCACATCTTCTACGCGGCCGACACCGCCGACCGGAGCTTCTACTTGTCGGCTCAGATCATCGAACGCGTCCATGTGGAGGGCCGTGACATGTTGGAGGTCACGGCCGCTGCGGTCTCGGAGCGATTCCCGACGCTTTACGTCACCACGGAGTACAGCCGCCTGGACCCCGTCTCCGGCCTGCACCGGGTGGGAGCGAAGTACGGCACCACAGTGGTCGGTCACCGCGGTCTGGGTGGTTTCGAGTCCCTGCGGCTGGGTTCGGTCGGTCTGAGGATCGCGGCAGCCGCTACCACCCCCGTCATCGTGGTGCGCGGCGGCGAGGACCTTGCCGAGAGCGGCGTGGTGCTGGCCGCGGTTCGGGACGAGTACGACCTCGAATGCGCGCGACACGCCGCCCGCGAAGCAGAGCTGCGCAAAGCAACGCTGTGCCTACTGACCGCGTGGAACGTACTCCAGTACGCCAAAACCGCCGCCACCATGCTCGACGACGTCGACGAATTCGCCGGCCGCCATGTCCGCGGTCTGAAGTCCGTCGCCGACCGCGTACGTGGGGAGTTTCCTGTGTTGACGGTGAACACCGAGGCGGAGAAGAGCGTGTCGGTGGCTCGGGTCCTGGTCGAGGCGTCACGCCATGCGGACCTGCTCTTCATGGGAGGACGGCGATCGCCCGGGTACTTCGGGCCCGCCCTGGGACGTACCGCGCACAGTCTCCTGCACCACTCGCACTGCCCCGTGGAGCTCGTTCCGCGGCACGACGACCAGGGGAGCGACGCGTCGTGACGGACATCGCGGTAGAACGGGTCATCGCGGTGGGGATCGACCCCACTGGAAGGTGGCTCCCGCCCCTCGCGTGGGCAGCCGACGAGGCACACCGCCGCAATGTACGACTCGTCTCGTCCTGGCCGTGCCCTCGCCCCATGACGCCCAGCACGTCGTCGACGACACCGCGCAGCACGATGGCGTACGACAGGCCAGCTCGGAGGCCCTCGAAGAAGCCGCGGCCTGGGCACGTGAGCGTCACCCAGGGACTTGGCAGCCGTCCTGCGTGACGGAGCCACCCGGCACCTGTGCTCTGCGGGACGTCCAGACACGCCCGCATGCCCGTCCTTGGTTCGCGGCACCTGACGCGGCTCGAGGAGATCTTCAGCGGCTGCTCCGTCGTGCTGCCCAGTGATCACCGCCCCGAGCGGGTTGACGGGCATCCCACCTTGGCCGTGGGTATGGGCCTGGCCGGATTCGGCTCGGTCCGGCTCGTCAGGCCCATCAGCCATGGGCCCAACCGTGACCGGCTGGTGGGCGAAGGACTACGCTGAAGTCCGGGCGGGGGCTCAGAGCCCCTCACCGCTGGAGGTGTCCATGGTCGGGGACGATCGAGATTCGTCGGCGAGCGGGATTCCCCGGCCGAGGATGGACGCGCTCCAGGCTCAGATCACCGACGCGCGGGGTACCCGTGACCGGCTGAAGGGCTTGCTGGAGGCGGTCATGTCGCTGGGGCAGGAGCTGGACCTGTCCCAAGTGCTGCGGGGGATAGTGGAGGCCGCGGTGGTCCTCGTGGACGCGGAGTACGGGGCGCTGGGCGTGGTGGGGGACGACGAGAAACTCGCCGAGTTCATCCCGGTGGGCATCAGCGACCAGCTCCGGGCCCGGATAGGAGCCCTTCCCACCGGACACGGACTGCTGGGCGAGCTGATCAGGCACCCACGGCCGTTGCGCCTGGGAGACCTGACGGAGCACGCGGCGTCCGCCGGATTTCCGGAACACCACCCGCCTATGCGTTCCTTCCTCGGTGTACCGATCCGGGTCCGTGACGAGGTGTTCGGCAATCTCTACCTGACAGAGAAGCGGGGCGCTGCGGACTTCGACGCGGAGGATGAGGAGGTCCTGTCGACCCTCGCGGTCGCCGCGGGCGTCGCAGTGGACAACGCCCGCCTGTACGAGGAAGTCCGGCTCCGGGAGCGCTGGCTGGCGGCCAGTTCCGATTTCACGAGCGCGCTGCTGTCGGGATCCTCCGAGATCGAGGTGCTGGAGGGCATGCTGGAGCGTGCCCGGGACATCATCTCGGCCGAGATGTGCGTCTTCTACCAGGTGGGGCCCAGCGGTGAGCTGCACGGGTCGCTGGCCCTGGGAGACGGTGCCGAAGCGCACCGGGGGATCGTCCTGCCCGGCAGCGAGGGGATCCTGGCCGGGCTTGTCGCGGCGCGGGACGGAATGATCACCTTCGCGGACGTTGCCACCGACGTCAGGGTCGCCGCGCAGCCGGACGTCTGGACGGGCTTCGGGCCGGCCGTGGCGGTCACGGTGGGTACTCGAGAGAAGCTGCGGGGGGTACTGATGCTGGCCCGGCGGACCGTACGGCCGTCGTTCGCCGCAGCCGAGGTCGCGCCGCTGCCCGGCTTCGCCGGGCAGGCCGCCCTGGCACTGGAACTGGCCGACCGACGCCGGGACAGCGAGCAGGTGAGCCTACTCGCGGACCGCGACCGGATCGCCCGCGACCTGCACGATCTCGCGATCCAGCGGCTCTTCGCGACGGGGATGACCTTGCAGAGCGCCCAACGTTTCGTGGAGCACCCCGAGGCCTCCGAGAGGCTGAGCCGGTCGATCGACGACCTGGACGAGACGATCAAGATCATCCGCACGACCATCTTCGGGCTCCGCGACCATGGGGCGGTGGACAGCACCCCGAGGCTCCGGGTCCGCGCTGTGCGGGCCGTGGGCGAGGCGGCGGCGCTGCTCGGGTTCGCGCCCGCCCTGCGCATGGAGGGGCTGATCGACACGGATGTGCCGACCCCGGTCGCCGACGACGTGGCCGCCGTGCTCGGTGAGGCGCTGGCCAATGTGGCCCGGCACGCGCGGGCGGCGCGGGCGGAGGTCGCGATCATCCTGGCGGAAGGCGTGCTGGCCGTGACCGTGAGCGACGACGGCGTAGGTGTCGCGGACGGGGGACGTCGGAGCGGTCTGCGCAACCTCGCCGAGCGCGCTGAGGCCCGCGGGGGCGGACTGTCCCTCTCGGCCCGCCCGGACGGTGGCGGAACCCGTCTGGACTGGCGGATCCCTCTTGCTCCTCCCCGGTGAGTGCGGGCCTCAGCGACCGGTTTCGTCGTGCTCGCGGACCTCGGCGGCGATCACGGCTGCCTGGACGCGCCGTTCGACTCCCAGCTTGGCGAGCAGGCGTGAGATGTGGTTCTTGACCGTCTTCTCCGAGAGGAAGAGCCGTTTGCCGATCTGCCGGTTGGTGAGGCCCTCACCGACGAGGTCGAGTACAGCGCGTTCGCGCTCGGAGAGGGCCGTCAGCCGCTGGTCCTCGGGTTGCTTCCCGGCGGTGGGGTCCCGAAGCGAGCGCATCAGCCGCGAGGTCGTCGCCGGGTCGAGCATCGACTGTCCCGTCGCCACCGTCCGGATGGCGGCGACCAGGTCCGAGCCCTTGATCTGCTTCAGGACGTACCCGGCGGCGCCGGCCATGATCGCGTCCAGCAGGGCGTCCTCGTCGTCGAAGGACGTCAGCATCAAGCAGGCGAGCTCCGGCATGCGCGAGCGCAGTTCCCGGCAGACGGTGATGCCGTCGCTGTCGGGCAGTCGTACGTCGAGCACCGCCACGTCCGGCCGCAGGGCGGGCCCCCGGGCTAGTGCTTCTGCGGCCGTCGCCGCCTCACCCACCACCTCGATATCGGGCTCGGCATCCAGAAGATCGTGCAGCCCCCGGCGGACGACCTCGTGGTCGTCGAGGAGGAACACCCTGGTGGGCGCCGGGGCGGCAGTCGGTGCATCGGACATCCACGCCACACCCTCGAGTCGGATACGTCTGGGGTCAATTGTCTCAGATGCTGCTTCCGCTGCCGTGGGGCGCGTACAGGTCGAGCAGCCGGATCTGCGCGGAGACGAGCCGGTGGGCGAGCACCTGACCCACCCACTGCCACATCTCGGAGGCGAGCGCGGGGTCGGCGTCCATCAGTAGGCGCACGGCGGCGGCGTCGAACTCGTCGGTGCGCACCGGCGTTCTGGTCTCGGCGCCGAAGTGCCAGGTGTAGGGACGGAACAGCCAGGACCAGCCGACGAGCTCGCCGGGACCGACCGTCTCGACTACCGCGGCCTGTCGGCCGGGTACGTGCACGTCCATGCCGACGCTGCCCGACCGGATGACCCAGAACTGATTGGTGTGCCCGCCCTGGTTGAACAGGCGTGTGCCGGCGGGGAAGTTGGCCTCATGGGCCAGTGCCAGCAGGCTCTCGCGGTGTTCCAAGGTCAGGGCTCGGGTGAAGCGGTCGGGGGAGGAGGTGAGCCGGTGGATGGAAGAAGTGCTCATGGCGGTGCTCCGTTCGGGTCCGCCTCTACCCTCCGTCGGTGGCGGCCGGCCCGGGAAGGGCCGGTCGGTACCTTCCTTGACCCGGGCGGCCCTCGCCCACCGTCCTGGGCGGGCGATCAGTAGGGCCAGGACCAGTCGGCGACCTCCGGCAGGTCGGTTCCGTGGAGGCGGATCCAGTCGTGGTGGCGGATCCGCTGGTCGGACATGCTCTGGCGCAGGGCCGCCGCCCGGCCGGCGAGTCCGGGGACGCGGTCGACGACGTCCATGACGAGCCGGTAGCGGTCGAGGTCGTTGCGGACGACCATGTCGAAGGGGGTGGTGGTGGTTCCGGACTCCTTGTAGCCCCGGACGTGCAGATTCGGATGGCCGGTCCGGCGATACGCCAGGCGGTGGATCAGCCACGGATAGCCGTGGTAGGCGAAGACGACCGGCCTGTCGGTGGTGAAGAGCGCGTCGTACTCCGTGTCGGTCATCCCGTGGGGGTGCTCTTCCCGCGGCATCAGGCGGGCGATGTCGACGACGTTGACAACGCGTACGGCAAGCTCCGGGAGGTGCCGGCGCAGCAGGGCCGTGGCTGCGAGTACTTCCAGGGTCGGCACGTCCCCCGCGCAGGCCAGCACGACGTCGGGCTCGCGCGTGCCGTCGTCCGTTCCGGCCCACGCCCAGATTCCCGCACCCCGAGCGACGTGCGTTCGCGCTTCGTCCATGGCCAGCCAGTCGTGGCAGGGCTGTTTTCCGGCGACGATCACGTTCACCCGGTCCCGGCTGCTCAGGGCGTGATCGGCGACCGCGAGGAGGGTATTGGCATCCGGCGGCAGGTAGACGCGTACGACGCCGGGGCTCTTGTTGAGGACGTGGTCGACGAAGCCGGGGTCCTGGTGGGAGAAGCCGTTGCTGTCCTGGCGCCAGACGTGCGAGGTGAGCAGGTAGTTGAGGGAGGCGATGGGCGCGCGCCAGCTCAGCTCGCGGGCGCTCTTCAGCCATTTGATGTGCTGGCCGACCATGGAGTCGACGATGTGGGCGAAGGCCTCGTACGTGGAGAACAGGCCGTGGCGGCCGGTGAGGAGGTACCCCTCCAGCCAGCCTTGGCACACGTGCTCGGAAAGGATCTCCATGACGCGGCCGTCGCGGGACAGGTTCTGGTCGGTGGCCTCTGTCAGGCCCTGCCAGGCCTTGCCCGTGACGTCGTAGAGGTCGTCGAGGTGGTTGCTCGCCGTCTCGTCCGGCCCGACAACCCGGAAGTCCCGGCGTTCGGCCGTCTCCCCCATGATCTCCGCGAGATAGCGGCCCAGGACGCGGGTCGGCTCGTGCAGCGTGCTTCCTGGCTTCTCCACGGATACGGCCCACGCGTCGAGCCCGGGCAGCGGGAGCGAGCGCAGCAGCCGGCCGCCGTTGGCGCACGGGCTCGCGCCCAGGCGGCGCTCCCCCTCCGGTACACAGGCCAGTACGGCGGGCACGGGACGGCCCCCGGGGCCGAAGAGCTCCTCCGGCCGGTAGGAACGCATCCAGCTCTCCAGCTGCCTCAGGTGTCCCGGGTTCTCGCGGACCCCGGCGAGCGGCACTTGGTGGGAGCGCCACGTGCCCTCGACCGGTTGGCCGTCGATGGTCGCGGGACCCGTCCAGCCCTTGGGGGTCCGCAGCACGATCATCGGCCAGCGTGCGCGCTCACCGCCCGGTTCCGTGCCCGTGGCCCGCGCTTCGCTCTGAATGGCGTGGATGCGGTCCAAGGCCTGGTCTACGGCTCTGGCCATGGCCGGGTGGACCAGGGTGGGGTCACTGCCGGAGACGTAGAGGGGGTCGTGCCCGTAGCCGCGCAGCAGCGCGTCGAGCTCCTGCTCCGGGATCCGCGACAGCACCGCCGGGTTGGCGATCTTGTATCCGTTGAGGTGGAGGATCGGCAGGACGGCGCCGTCGTGGACCGGGTCCAGGAACTTGTTGGAGTGCCAGGAGGCGGCCAGTGGCCCCGTCTCCGCCTCGCCGTCGCCGATGACGCAGGCCACCAACAGGCCGGGATGGTCGAAGGCGGCCCCGTACGCATGGGCCAGCGAATAGCCGAGCTCGCCGCCCTCGTGGATGGATCCGGGCGTTTGTGGCGCGACGTGACTTGGCACTCCGCCCGGGAAGGAGAACTGGCGAAACAGCTTGCGCATTCCGTCGGCGTCGCGGTCGATGTCCGGGTAGGTCTCGGTGTACGTACCCTCCAGCCAGGAGTTGGCGAGCACGGCCGGACCGCCGTGTCCGGGCCCCCAGACGCACAGGGCCTCCAGCGAACGCTCCTTGATCACCCGGTTCAGGTGGGTGTGGATGAAGTTCAGGCCGGGTGAGGTGCCCCAGTGGCCGAGCAGCCTGGGCTTGATGTGCTCCGGCCGCAGCGGCTCCATGAGCAGCGGGTTGTCCAGGAGATAGATCTGGCCGACGGCCAGATAGTTCGCGGCGCGCCAGTGCGCGTCCAACTCCGCGATCCGGTACGTGCTCACAAGTACTCCTTCGGGCCGCAAGCCGGAACATGCGTCGGCTGAGCCGATGCCTGACACCCTGATCCCCGGGGCGCAGAGGCGGGAAGGGCAGGACCGGCCCTTGTACGGGGCCGGTCGGCCCCTTCTGCGCCATCGGCGGGGGCGGAATGTGGGCAGCCGACCGTCCGCCGGTCACCTGCCACGGGAGGCAACCGCCACCGCGGACGGCGGACTTCGGCGGTACGCCTGGAACAGTGGCCGATTTGGGACGACCCGGAGTATTGGGCCGATTCAGGGGCGCGGGGCGCTGGTCCCCAGAAGGCAGACCAACTGAATGGGACCGAGACCGAGACGCGCCACCATCCAGTCGTCTTCGCACACCGTACGAGCCGGGCGGCACGCGGTCGCCTTCACCCCTTGGACGCTGTTCGTGGAGGCCAACCCCTGGCCGATGTTTACCCTCGTGGTCTCCCTGGAGGCGATCTTCCTGGCAACGTTCGTGATGATCGGCCAGAACCGGCAGGCGGCGTTCCAGCAGGCGAAGGCCGACCACGACTTCGTCGAGCAGGAGCTGGAACTCAAGCGGCTGATCGACCAGCGCCCTGCTGTGGGGCGCCCGGCAGTCCGGGGAGGGGATGGGCTGCCGGGCGCGTGGCATCGGTGGCGGTCCTGTCACCGCGAGCCGGATGCCGTGAGTTCCCGGGATCACGGCAGGCGCAGGGGGCGCCGGCGTGTGTGCTCCGGGGTAGCTCGACCCTTTAACGACTCGGAACAAAAACGGTTCTGCATGCATGTGCGGGACCCCTGGCGGCGAACCTGCACGCCACCGGCTCGTCGAGCGGAACACGGGGATGCACACCCGTACTCGGCGCTCCGAGCGTGCCGAGTGCGGGCCCGGAGGCAGACGGCCCGGAGTGTCGGGGGTCTGCCAGGGAAACTGGCTGGCGGTCCTGTGCTGTTCGCACTGGCACAACGGGCGCGCGGGGTAGGACACCAGTCCGTACGGATGGTGCTTGTTTCCCAGCACTCAGGGGTGAGGGACGACCGCGACCGGCACCGTGGAGTGGTGGAGGACGGCGTGGGCGACCGGGCCGAGGTGGGTGCCGATGGCCGAGCGACGGATCCGCCGGCCGACGATGACCAGCGAGGCGTCCGCCGAGGCCTCGATGAGCTGGCCGGCGGCCTGTCCGACGGAGCATTCCTCTTCAACGCGGACCTGGGGGTACTTGCCGCGCCAAGGCCGCAGTGCGTCACCGAGCGCGGTTGCCGTGCCGGCCGCCATACCGTCCCGTACCTCGGGGGCGAGCAGCGCCGGGTCGAAGGAGAAGGCGGGCGGCATGCTCCAACCGTGGATCACACGCAGCGGGGCCCGACGTGCGGCCGCCGCGTCGAAGGCGTGGTCGAGGAGTTCGTCACATGGGCGGGAGAGGTCCAGCCCGAGCACGACTGGTCGGTAGGTCCCCTCCTGCGGCTCGTCGCCGTCGGGTGCCTCCTGGTAGGGGGTGTCCATCCACGTGCCGGACCGCACGACCACGACCGGGCGTTCGGCGTGGGCGAGTACGGCCTGGGACACGGATCCGACGAGGAAGCCGCTCATCGCCCCCAGCCCGCGTGAGCCGAGCGCCAGAACCTCGGCTTGCTGCGCGGCGGCGGCCAGGACGGTCAGCGGCCGCCCGTCCACCTGCTCCGTGGTGATCTCCAGGCCGGGGTGCCGCTCGGCCAACTGCCGAGAGGTCTCCCGTGGGATGCGCTCGCCCCAGTACTGGGGCGACGGTGTGGCCTCGGTCTGGGACGCGTAGCCGTAGGACGGGACCCATTCCTCCGCAACGTGCAACAGCTTGAGCGGGAGCCGGCGCAGCCGCGCCTCGCGGGCGGCCCACTCGGCGGCGGCAAGCGATGCGGGGGAACCGTCGAGACCCGCGACGACCTTACGTGACATGGTGTTTCCTCCAGAACCGTGAATGACGGTGAGACAACCGCGGTAGGCGGCGTGTATCCCACCCTTCCGCGCCGGGACGTGGGGGAGCGATGGTCCAGGTGGCCCGGGGGGTTGGGCCGAAGGTCCCTCTGTCGCCCGGCCGGACGGTGGCTTCACGAGGCTTGTAGGTGGTCACGGTCGTCGCTGAGCGCTCCTCACACGAAGTTGCCCACGTCCCCAAAGGGGGACGCGGGCAACGTTGCTCGGGCGTACCGTTGTTGGTCAGTAGTGAGGTATGACGGCCACCGGCGCCCGGCAGCGATGCAGGACTGCGCGGGCAACCGTTCCGGTGTGGGGTCCGAGCCTGGAGTCCCGGTTGCGGCGGTCAGGGTTCGCGCCGTCGCGGAGGCCACCGCGACGGGTACCATCACCGGACCCGGGCAGTTGGTCCCTTTGACGCGATCCCCGCCGAGTCGCCTTCGGGGGCAGCCGCGGATGTGCGGGGCTTCTACCGGGCGGGAGAGATCAGCCCGTAATGGCCGTCGTCCCTCTGGTAGAGGACGCATCCTCGACCCGTGGCGGAGTCGACGAAGAAGACGAAGGCGAGCCCTGTGACACGGATGCGCTCGACGGCGGAGTCGACACCGCACTCGGGGGTGGCGGTCGAACTCACGCTCAACAGGGGCCCGGCTTCGTACTGCTGGTTCCCCCCGCCGACCGGGGCGACGCGGCACCCGCCTGTCAGCCCCTGGCGATAGACGACGCAGTCGGCTCCCGAGGTGCTGTCGGTGAACAGCCAGAAGCCGTAGTGCCTGGACTCCATGTCGATGACGGCGTCTTCGGGAGTCTGTCGTCCCAGGCTGAATGCCTTCTGGCGCACGACGCGGGGTTCGCCGAGCGGCGGCTGGTGGCGGCCGGGGCGGTGTTCCCGTCCTCCGTGCTGGCGGGTGCCGGCAAGGCGTGCGGCCAGTCGCTCCTGCAGGAGATCGACCGCCTCGAACATGGTGTCCGCGGCGCAGTGGGCACGCACGGGGTGCCCGTTCACGTTCACCACGGCCTGGGCGATGGAGGGACGGCTCGCCGAGGGGTTCGCCGCCTGCGTGAGCTTGGCCCGAACGGCGAGGACCGGCGGTCCCACGTGTGCGATCGCCGCCAGCATCTTCGCTCGGGCGTACTCGGACGCGCCGTCAGGCACCGGCCCTCGCTTGTTCACCAAGACGTCAATGGCTGGACGGGACTTCAGATGGCTCATGTGAATTCCTCCTCCGTCGACATCAGCCTCGCGTCGGCCGGCCTCCTCCGGACAGTGCCGACCGGGCCGGCTTGGGGGCCGTCCGTACCTGGGCGCGGAGCCGACGGGACCTGACAGCCGGCTCCCAGGGCTTCCTCGGTCCGGCGCGGCGTTCAACCACGGTGCTTCGAGGGACCTTTGGCTGCGCGGTCCGGGCCGTTCGCCCCCAGGGCGCGCCGTCCTCCGAGCGGGGACATTGGCGATGGGCAGGCACACGGCCTGCCGTGAGGGAAGGCTTCAACGTCATGGCTCTCCATCAGCACCGCCACCCCGGGATGTCCTTCGCAGGGTGGCGGAAGGCCACCTCGGCCACCACATCATCGGGCCACACGGCTGAGCTCGCCGCGCCCCTGGCCGTCGCGCGCATCGCGGCGACGACCCGCCTGCTGACCTCGTTCACGTTCCTCTGGGCTTTCGGTGACAAGGCGTTCGGCTGGGGGTACGCGACTCCGACGGGCAAGGGGTGGATCGACGGCGGTTCTCCCACCAAGGGCTTCTTGAGCCATGTCTCCGCGGGACCGCTGGAGAACACCTTCCACGCCTGGGCCGGGGCGGCCTGGGCCGACTGGGCTTTCATGCTGGGGCTGCTCGGCATCGGCATCGCTTTGGCCAGTGGCGTCGCCCTGCGGGCCGCGGCTGGCGCGGGCACCGCGATGATGGCGCTCATGTGGGCCGCGGAGTGGCCACCGGCCCGGCACCTCTCGGATGGCACCCTCAGCATGTCGACGAATCCGCTGGTGGACTATCACGTCCTGTACGCGGCCGTCCTGGTGATGCTGGCGGTGATCGGTGCCGGTCGCGTCTGGGGGCTGGGCACCGCCTGGCGGAGGCTGCCCCTCGTCCGCCGCAACCGGTGGCTCCTGTAGCGGAAGCGCGATCCGGGGCCGCCGCGACCAGGCCGGCCCCGGATCGACGCATGCGTGAACCAGACGGGAACGGACCCCGCAGCCGGACCGACGCGCTGACCCTCCACCGCTCCATGGCGGCGACGATCTCCTTGAAGTCGGTGGAGGGAGTGACCGTGACGACGGGCTTCGTCATCACGTCGTGAACGGTGTACGGGGTGGGGGTCATGGCACGCTCCTCAGCGGGTGCAGGCAAGCGGCCGGCCGCTGCCGTAGGGGGCGACCAGAACATGGAGCCGATTGCGGGCCGGGCCGAGCCGGTCTGCGACGGCGGCCCCGGCTATGGAGACGGACCGGCCGACCAGGGCCTGGCGGGCTTCCAGCGCCGGCTGCGCCAGGACGGTGTGCCTGGTGCTCAGGGCGTGCCGCCAATTCTTTTGCGCTCACCCTGATCTCGCCGTCACCAGGATCGGATGGGCCGCACGGTGCGTAGCGGGGGCTCTCCGGACCGGGTCAGCGGACCAGGACGGCTTCTCCGGACTTGGGTACGACGGCCGTCCACCCCAACGCGGGGTCGATCCGGTCGCGGAGGCTCCGGCGGCGCTCTCCGCGCCGTGAACGAGATAGGTGGTGTACGGGGCCGGGGCGCCACGTAGCCAGTCGATGATCTGGCCGGCGTCGGCATGGGCAGAGGAGTGGGGCCGTCGGCGATCTCGGCGCGTACAGGGACGTACTCGCCGAACATCTTGGGGGTGCGGGCGCCGTCCACGAGTTCGCGGGCCCGGGTACCTGCTGCGGCGAGCCTACGATGACCATGGCGCTGCGCGGGTCGGGCAGCACCCGGCTCAGATGGTGCAGGACGCGCCCGCCCGTGGCCATCCCGGCGGAGGAGATGATGACCGCCGGGCCGCCGGCGCTGTTGATGTCGATGGATTCCTGGACGGAGCGGGCGGCCAGGAACGGCTCGGAACTGATCGCGGCCTCGCCCTGGACGAGGACCTCGGGCCGCGGCTCGGGGGAGTGGGAGCCCAGGGCGCGCGGTAGACGTCGAGCGCGGCCATCGCCATGGGGCTGTCGACGGAGACGGGCACGCTCCGTGGCGCAGGGCGGCGAGCTCGAGCAGGACGACCTCGGTGCGGTCGATCGCGAAGGCCGGGATCACGACGGTTCCACGCCGGGAGAGGGCACGGGGGATCACGGAGACGAACTCCCGCTTGGCCGTCTGGTGATCAGTGGCGCCGTCCGTACGTGGACTCCGTCAGCAGCACGTCGGAGCCGGTGGCCGGGGCGCCGCAGAGGTCCAGGTGGGCATGGTGACGACCACGGCGTCGAGGTCGGCGGCGTCGCATCCCAGCTTCTCCCAGTTGCGTCGTCGTAGGTCCGCGAAACCCTGGAAGAGGCCGCAGTCGACCAGGATCCGGGCATCATCGCTCTCGACCAGGAACCTGCTGGCGGTGACTGCTCGGACACCGCCCAGGAACCGCAGCAGTGCGGGCCTGGGAGCGGCCGGGCGTAACGCTGTCTCTGACATGACCCTCCTTCGAGATGGGGAGGCGGATTCCACCATGACACCGGCAGTGCCCTGGCCGCGCCGGCCCGACAGGCCCTGTTGAGGGACCGACCGGCCCATGTGCGGAGCGGTTGTCGCGGGCGAGCCTTGCCATGACGACCACTGGACCACCGAGCAGGAAGGAGGGCGACGTCATGAAGGCACTCGTCTTCCAGGGACCGGGACAGACCGTGTGGCAGGAAGTCCCGGATCCGAGCATCAAGGACGCGGCCGACGCGATCATCCGTGTCGACGCCGTCACCATCTGCGGCACCGACCTGCACATCGTCAAGGGCGACGTGCCCGAAGTGACCCCCGGCCGCGTCCTCGGCCACGAAGCCGTCGGCACCGTCGTCGATGTCGGCGGCGACGTCCGTTCGGTACGCCCCGGGGACCGCGTGCTGATCTCCTGCATCTCCTCGTGCGGCCGGTGCCGCTTCTGCCGCGAGGCCCGCTACGGCCAGTGCCGCGGCGGAGGCGGCTGGGTGCTCGGGCACACCATCGACGGCACCCAGGCCGAGTACGTACGGGTGCCCTTCGCGGACCTGTCCGTGCACCTGCTGCCGAGCTCCGTGGACAGCTACGACGCGCTGCTCCTTGCGGACATCTTCCCGACCTCCTACGAGGTGGGAGTCATGAACGGCAATGTCCGTCCCGGCGACACCGTGGCCGTGGTCGGCGCCGGCCCGATCGGCCTCGCGGCGATCGCCACGGCCAAGCTCTACTCCCCGGCACGCATCATCGCCGTGGACCTCGCCGCCTCGCGATTGGCAGCCGCCCGGGCGTTGGGCGCCGAAGCGACGGCCAGGGCGGACGAGGAGCCGGAGCAGCTCGTCCAGGACCTGACCGAGGGACTCGGGGCCGACGTGGTCATCGAGGCAGTCGGCGTGCCCGAGACCTTCGAGATGTGTACCCGCATGGTCCGCCCGGGCGGCCGCGTCGCCAACATCGGTGTCCACGGCAAGCCCGCGATCCTGCACCTCGAGGACCTGTGGATCAAGGACGTCACCATCACCACGGGGCTCGTGGACACCTCCTCCACCCCCATGCTGCTGCGGATGATGGCGGCGGGCCGACTGCCTGCCTCGTCGCTGATCACCCACCGCTTCGAGCTCGGACAGATGGAGGAGGCCTACGAGGTATTCTCGCGCGCCAGCGACACGGGCGCCCTCAAGGTGGCGCTGGGCGGCCCGCGGCATGACGCGGTCACCGTCGCGGCCGAGCCGCAGACCGGAAAGGGCTGAGCGGCATGAACCAGACCGGAACGGGACCCGCCGTCACGACAGCGCGGCCCGGTCGCACCGACTTGGGGCGCCGTGTGGCAGCGCGTCGCCAAGACCTGGGGTTCACCAGGGAGGAACTCGGCCGGCGCTGCGGAGCGGACGCGACGTACATCGATTACGTCGAAGAGCACGCCGCGGCTCCCGCGCTCGCCTCCCTCGTACGTCTCGCCGATGCCTTGGGGACCACCGTCGCCGAGCTGACCGGCGTGAGAACCGAGTATCCGCCCGGCCGTGCCACCGCCGCGCTGGACGCCGAGCTCATCCCGCTGCCCGAGGAGGAGTGCCGACAGCTGCTGTCCACCCACGGCATCGGCAGGATCGCCGTGTTCACCCCGAACGGGCCGGCCATCGTCCCCGTCAACTACACCGTGGACGAGGAGACCGTTGCCTTCCGGACCTCCGATGACGCCGTGCTCGCCCGTGCCGCCGGTGCGGAGGCCGCCTTCGAGGTGGACCGCATCGACGAGGTGACCCGGCGGGGCTGGAGCGTGCTGGCGGTCGGTGAGCTGGCCGCGGTCACGAACACGCACGAGCTCCAACGCTTCGACGCACTGGCCCGCTCCGAACCCTGGGCGGGCGGTGAGCGCACACACTGGATGAAGGTCACCCCGACGCGCGTCACGGGCCGCCGCGTGGTGAACCGATGACGGGACCGGGCGCGGTCGTGTTCGACACCGACGGAGTGCTGCTCGACTCGGCTTCCCTGCACGCGACCGCCTGGAAGAGCGCCTTCGACAGTTGCCTTGACTCCTGGGCAGCGTCCGGGGAGGGCATTCGGCAACGGCCCTTCGACGCGGACGGCGAGTACCGGGAGCTGGTCGACGGAAAGCCCCGCTACGACGGCGCCTTCACCTGGCTCCGAGCCCGCGCGATCGACCTGCCGCCCGGTGATCCCGGTGACGCACCGGGCTGCGGCACGGTGTGGGCCGTCGCCGCGCGCAAGGAGCAGGCTTTCAGCCGGCTACTGGACGGCGGTGCCGTAGAGGCCTTCGTGGACACCGCTCCCGCACTGCGCGCGCTGCGGGCCCAGGGCGTACGGTGCGCCGCCGCGTCGGCATCGCGGCACGCCAGGCCGCTGCTCGAGGCCGCCGGACTGCTGAGCCTCTTCGACGCGGTCGTGGACGGCACCGACGCGGCCCGCCTGGGCCTGGCGGGCAAGCCCGACCCGGCGCTCTTCCTCGAAGCCGCGGCGCGGCTCGGAGTGGACCCGCAGGACGCCGCCGTTGTCGAGGACGCCCTGGCGGGAGTGGAGGCCGGCCGTCGAGGAGGCTTCCGTCTCGTCGTCGGCATCGAGCGTTCGGGCAACCCGGACGCGGCCAAGGCACTGGTGGCGCGAGGAGCCGACGCGGTGGCCGCGGACCTGCTCGAGGTGGCCGGGCAAGTCTGCGGGGCGAGGCCGTGACCACCACCTGGACCTGGCAGTACGACCGATACGACCCCGAGCGGGAGCGGCTCGTCGAAGCCCTGTGCACACTCGGCAACGGCCGGTTCGCCACCCGGGGCGCCGCCCCCGAGACCGATGCGGGTCCGGTCCACTATCCCGGCACGTACGCCGCCGGCTGCTACGACCGGCTCACCTCGGAGGTCTCGGGTCACCAGGTCGAGAACGAGGACATGGTCAACCTGCCCAACTGGATCCCCCTGCGCTACCGCTGCCTTCCCGAGGGTGATGAACCCGGGGAGTGGCTCACCCCGGACGATCCGGGCCTGCGCCACTACCGGGTCACGCTCGACCTGCGGACCGGGACGCTCACCCGGCGCATGCTCTTCCAGGACGGCCACCGACGCCGCCTCGGCGTCGCCCACACCCGGCTCGTGCACATGGGCGACCCCTACCTGGCAGCTCAGCGAACGGTGTTCCACGCGTATGGCTGGCGCGGTGCGATCGAGGTCGAGTCCCGCCTCGACGGGAACGTGGCCAACGCGGGGGTGGCACGCTACCGGGATCTCGACGGACACCACCTCACCGCACACCGGGCAGGTGTCGAGCGCGACGGCACTGCCTGGATCTCCTGCCGGACCAGCACGTCCGGTATCGGCGTGGCCCTCGCTGCCCGAACGCTGACACGGCCCCTCGCTCCCGCCACCATCAGCTGCACGGACACCGACACCACCCAGCGGTTCACCCTTCCCATCTCCCGGAGGCGCCCGGTCAAGGTCGTCAAGACCGCGGCGCTGTACACCTCGTACGACAGGCCGACGAGAGATCCGCTCCAGTGCGCGATCGCCCACGTGACTCGGCCCCCCGCGTTCGCCGTGCTCCTCGCCTCCCATCAGGCTGCCTGGCAACGCCTATGGGAGCAAGCCGAGTTGGAAGTGCCGGGCGAAGCGGGACGTATTCTGCGACTGCACCTGTTCCACGTCCTGCAGACCTTGTCACCGCACACCGCGGAACTGGATGCGGGAGTACCGGCGCGCGGCCTGCACGGAGAGGCGTACCGCGGTCACGTCTTCTGGGACGAGCTGTTCGTCCTGCCGTACATGTCCCTCCACTTCCCCGAGGTGGCACGCGCCCTGCTCATGTACCGCCACCGCCGGCTGCCCGCCGCGCGGGCCGCTGCCCGCGCGGCGGGCAGCCGCGGGGCGTTGTTCCCCTGGCAGAGCGCCGGTTCGGGTCATGAGGAGACCCAGTCGCTGCACCTCAACCCCCGGTCCGGCCGCTGGCTCGCCGACCATTCGCACCTTCAGCGCCACGTCGGATCCGCCATAGCCGTCAACGTCCTGCGCTATGGCCAGGCAACCGGCGACCGGGGTTTCACCCACGGACCCGGCGCGGAACTGCTCCTGGAGATCGCACGCTACTGGGCCGGAGCGGCCACCTACGACCCCGGTCTCCAGCGCTACCGCATCCGCGGGGTTCTGGGGCCCGACGAGTACCACGACGCCTACCCGGACGACGCCTCCTCGCCGGGGATCGACGACAACGCGTACACCAACGTGACCGCGGCCTGGGTCCTGGCCCGCGGACTCGACCTGCTCGAGGAGCTGCCGGAAGCTCGCCGCAGTGAGCTGTCGAGCCAACTCAGCCTCGACGCGACAGAGCTGGAGCGCTGGGACGACGTCTCCCGACGACTGCACGTGCCCTTCCACCAAGGAGTCATCAGCCAGTTCGAAGGCTACGGAAACCTGGCCGAGCTGGACTGGGACGCCTATCGGGCCCGCTACTCCGACATCCGCAGGCTCGACCGCATTCTGGAGGCCGAAGGGGACACGGTCAACCGCTACCAGGCATCGAAGCAGGCGGACACCCTCATGCTCGGGTACCTGTTCCGTCCGTCCGACCTCCGCACGCTGTTCGCCCGGCTCGGCCACCGACTCGATGACGACACCTGGAACGCGACGGTCGCCTACTACCTGCGGCGCACCAGCCACGGATCGACCCTCAGCAGTCTGGTGCACGGCTGGATCCTCGCCCGGGGGCAGGGGCCCGAAGCCTGGCGCTACTACGAGGAAGCCCTGCGCAGCGACGTGAACGACGTCCAGGGCGGCACCACCGCCGAGGGCATCCACCTCGGCGCCATGGCCGGCACCGTCGACCTGGTCGAGCGCGGCATCACCGGCCTGGAGGCGGGCCCGGACGCCCTCCGCATCGATCCGGTGCCCCTGCGTGAGGTGCCCGATCTCTCGTTCACGCTGTGTTATCGCGGTCATCGCGGGGTCCGTCTGCGACTCCTGGCCGATCGGCTCGGTGTCACCGTCCCGGCGTCCCCGCAGGGCCCGCTCAGGCTGATTCTGCCTGGGGAACGCCACGTGACCGCGGCTGCCGGTGAGGAGCGCTGGTTCCACTTGTAGGTCGGCCGGGAGCCGTACACCCGGTCGGCCGCCCCGGGGAGGAGCGGCAGGACCCCGGGACGAAGGGCCCGCGCCGGGACCTCATGGCCCGGTGCGCACCACACGGGCGTCGGCGACATCTCCCTCCGGCTTCCCGCTGGAGGGGGGTGTCGCTCTGGGTGGACGACGAGGGCGGGTATCGAGGGCTCCGCGGTCCGCGGCCGCATCGGTGTTCGCCGGGGTGGAGGCGGGAGCCTCGGCCGGTTTCGTCATCGCGCCGACTGCGGCAGGAGCGGTGCGCTTGCGTCTCCACCGGGTGGAGACGCAGAGTCTCATCGCTTGGCAGCGGGAATGGGAGCGCGTCGAACCCCGCTGGTCAGGTCGGCTCCGTCATGGGTCGGGAGCCGATGACGACTGACTGACCCCACGGACAGCCGGATTCCCCGACTTGCCCCCACAGCGATAGCCCAGGAGAGGCGCTGCGTAGCGGTGGCGCGATGCCTACCGGACTTCGAGAACGTCGACCGCCGGACGGCGGGGCGTCTCGGGGCCCTGAGGGCCGTAGCCGAGCCGCAGGACCATGTGGACGTGGCCCATCGCGGCGACCGGGTCGCGGACGGCCCAGCGCAGTTCGGGCCACTCGAGGGGCTGTGATGTCATCGAGACGACGAGCCCGTCGGACGTGGCCTGGAGCAGCACGCGTTGCAGTGCCTGGCCGGCCCTCAGCCAGTCCGTCGGGGTGTCTTCCTGCGTACCCAGCAGCGCGATGCGGGGGTGCTCTTCGAACACGGCCGACTCACGCCCCGGAACGGGGCGCCAGCTGCCGAAGTCGCGTACCGGAGCGCGCGATCCCGTCTGGCTGGGGCCGAACGCGTACGCGGGGATGCCCGCGTCGCGCGGTCCGTCGGACGCCGTGTCGGAGTGCGTCCAGCGCGCGGTCTCCTCCCGTGCCGCAGGATCCACGGCCTCGCGGTGTTCGGAGTCGTGCACGAGGTCCAGTACGGCCTCGGTGTGCCAGGTGTCGGGCAGGACCAGCCGGGCTCCTTCGAGGAGGGCCGCCGCGCAGAGTCCGTCCTGCACAGCGGACGGGATCTCCTCGCCGGTGAAGGGGAAGCGGCTGGTGTGGCGGCGCCGGACAGCGGAGTGCAGGGCTGCGAGGTCGCGGTCCGCGGTCCGGGGCTCCCGCAGTACCACCTCCGCCAGGTACAACGGCCGTTCCTTCTCGGGCAGGAGCGTGACCGCCGTCGCCCGGCCGGCTGCCGCCGCGGCCACCCGGAGATTGAACAGGGCCGCGGCGCACCCCAGATGGAGGGCTCGAAGGTCCGGGTCGGTGTGGGGCATGGCACGTTCGGGGTCGCCGTGCAGCTCGATCGTGAGGTCGTCGGGCCGTAGGACGAAGCGCCACGGCTGGGCGTTGTGCATGGACGGGGCGGTGACGGCGTCCTCCACGAGGGCGAGGACGGTGCTGCGGTCGATGCAGGCTGGGAACACGGTGTGATCCTGTCTGTGCGGGCGCGTCAGTCGTGCGCCACGACGGCTACCGGCACCGCGCAGTGGTGTACGACCGCGTGTGCGACCGATCCGAAGTGGGTGCCGAAGGCAGATGTGCGGATACGGCGGCCGATGAGGACGAGCGCAGAGTCGTGGGCCGCCTCCAGCCCGGGGTGCAGAGCGTGGAGCGCGCCCGCGGTCTCCTCCAGCAGGCGTCCGCCCACCGCCGGGTGATCTCGCAGGTCGAAGCCGTGTGCGGAGGGTGCTCCAGCCACTCCTCCACGTGGACGATCTCCAGCGGTACTCCTCGCAGGGAGGACTTCGCCGGCAGCCCACTGTGCGGCGGCGGTGCTCTCGGCGGAGCCGTCCAAGCCCACCGCGACATGGTCCGTCATACTGCTCATCTCCCTCGGGTGAGTCGGGTGCCACTTCCAAGCGTCCACCTCCCGGGCCCGCGGCGCAGGCGGTGACGCGGAGTAGCCGTCAGTCGTGAGCGAGTACGGCGACGGGGGCAGCCGTGTGGTGCAGCACGGCGTGCGTCACGGGGGCCCAAGTGCGCGCCCAACGGGGAGCGCCGTAGGCGCCTGCCGACGACGACGAGATCCGCGTTCGCCGTGGTGCGAACGAACTGCCGGAACAGGATGTCCATGCCGGCCACGTCCCGCGTGGTGTCCGGGTAGGTCTCGGTGTACGTGCCCTCCAGCCAGGAGTTGGCGAGGACAGCGGGTCCGCCGTGGCCGGGACCACAGACGCACAGCGCGTCGAGGTCCGAGACGGGGTACGCGGTCAGGCCCGCTCCTGCGTGCGACGGTCTGGGACGTTCGTCGACTGAGCCGATACCGCCACTCTGCGCCCCTGCGGCCGTCGCCGGGAGGGGAGGACCGGCCCTCGGGGAGGGACTGTCGGCCCCTGTGTTCCAAGGCGCCCAGTAGCGAAGGTGAGTTCAGCGGCGCCGGTCCCCCCGGCCGGTGCGGCTCCGCTGCAGACCGACCCCGATGCTCCGGCATCAGTACGGAGGACAGACTAGTGAAGCGCACCCTGGTAGTCGGAGTGGACGGATCGCATCAGAGCCGGGCCGCGGCGGACTGGGCGGCACGGGAGGCCCTACGGCGTGACCTGCCTCTGCACGTGGTCCACGCCTGGCTGTGGCAGCCGTTCGCAGCCCCGATCGTCCAGGACCGTGAGACCGAGGCCCACCGCGCCGATGACGTCCTGAAGGAGGCCGAGGGCGAGCTCACCCACCGGTACCCGGAGCTGGCCCTCACCGCGGAAGTGCTCTCCGAAGCGCCCGTGCCGGCCCTGCTGCGCGCCGCCAAGGACGCGGAGTTGCTGGTGATCGGCACTCGCGGGCACGGAGCCGTGGTCGGCTTCCTGCTGGGCTCCTACGGCCGGCAGGTGATCGCCGCCGCAGAGTGCCCCGTCGTCTCCGTACGCTCCGCGCACGGCAGGCCGGTGGCCGTGCCGGAGGAGGGGGAGGTCGTCGTCGGGCAGCAGGGCGGTGTGGAGGAGTCCGCCGAGGTACTGCGCGTCGCCTTCGAGGCTGCCGAGGCGAGGAGGGTACCCCTCCGCGCGGTCCGCGCCTGGAGCCTGCCCCCGGTCTACGGGTACAGCCCCGGGTCGATGTGGATCGCCGACCAGTTCGGTGGCCTGGAGCCGTACGAGAAGGCCGCGCTGCAGCAGGCGCTGGAGCCGTGGCGGCTGAAGTACCCGCAGGTCGAAGTCGTCACGCACGTGGAACAGGGCAGTGGCGGCCACGTGCTGCTGACCGCGGCGTCGGACGCGCAGCTGCTCGTCGTCGGCCGCCGGGTCCGCGAAGCGGCGGTGGGGGCGCACATCGGGTCCGTGGCCCATGCAGCCCTGCACCACGCGGTCTGTCCTGTCGCCGTGGTCCCGCACGCCTGACCCGGCCCGGGTCAGGAGGGAGGCCGGGCACGCGACACGGCGTGCTCGGCCACCGCATGCCCGGTCGCCGACTATTCGGCGGACGGGACGGGGTGCTGGCTCGGCGGGATCAGCGTGTGGCTGGCGATCACCGCTGCCTGGACGCGACGCTCGACCCCCAGCTTGGTGAACAGACGCGAGATGATGTTCTTGACGGTCTTCTCGGCGAGGTACAGCCGCTTGCCGATCTCCCGGTTGGTGAGCCCCTCGCTGACCATGACGAGGATCTCCTTCTCCCGGTCGGTGAAGCCGGGGAGACCGGGGACCTGATCTTCCTTGGGGACGTCGCCGCGCATGCGGGCCATCAGCCGGGTCGTGGCCCCGGGATCGAGCATGGACTGGCCGGCCGCGACCGTGCGGACGGCGGTGACCAGGTCGGTGCCGGTGATCTGCTTCAGCACGTAACCGGAGGCGCCCGCCATCACCGCGTCCAGCAGGGCCTCCTCGTCGTCGAACGAGGTGAGCATCAGGCAGGCCAGCTCGGGCATCCGCGAGCGCAGCTCGCGGCACACGCTCACGCCGTCGCCGTCCTGGAGCCGTACGTCGAGGATCGCCACCTGGGGGCGCAGCGCGGGGATGCGGATCAGAGCCTGTTCCGCCGTGCCCGCCTCACCGATCACGTTCAGGTCGGGCTCCGCGTCCAGCAGATCGTGCACCCCGCGGCGTACGACTTCGTGGTCGTCGAGAAGGAAGACCGTGATCGGCGTCTTGGCGGGGGAGGGGGCACCGCTGTCGGTCATGACGCAACTCCTTGGCCTGGGATCGTCCGGTGCGCCCGAACTCCAGCATCCTGCCTGCCGAAGGGGCCGAACGGACAGGGCCGATAGGCCCTCATCCACCTGTTTCCCCGCGGGGGGTAAGCGCCACGGGGAAGGGACCTTCGGTCCTTCGCGGGGGGCACATGGACCTTCCCGGGACCGGTCTGTATCCGGTGAGCTGGTGCCGCACGGGGAAAGGCGCGGCTCGACCGCAGGGCCGCACGCAGCATGGAGGATCCATGACGACCACCTTGATCGACCTGAAGGCCGCGGTGAGGAACGACGGCGACGTGCGTGTCACCTTGGCCGGAGAACTCGACTTCCACACGGCGAGGCAGGTGGAGCCCCGCCTCACCGATCTCGCCGCATCCGGTCACCGCAGTCTCGTCCTGGACCTGTCCGGGATCTCTTTCTGCGACAGCTCGGGAATCGACCTCTTCATGCGTGTGCACTACCGCTGCCGCTTGGCGGGAACCCGGCTCCGGCTGTGTGGCGTGCCGCCTCTGGTCGCCAAGTCGATGCGGGTGCTCGGCGCCGACCGTGTGCTGCGGCTCGCACTGGCCTGATCAGGGCGGTAACCGAAACCGGTCCCCGGGTCGGGACCATTCGACCCTGGTTCTCGTAGTGATCGAGAGGGAGGCTGGTGGCCCGGAGGCCGCAAGGACCGATCGATACCGGATGAAGGTGCGCAGCATGGACGAGGACGGCGGCATACGGCGCACCGAGGGTCAGGATGGCGATATGACGGCCACACGGCGCATGCGGGAGCTCGACAAGGCAGAGGCGCTCGGACTGGTGGCGACGGTGTCCCTGGGACGCATCGTCTTCACGCAGCACGCTCTGCCGGCAGTCCGCCCGGTCAACCACCTCGTCGAGGGCGAGGACATCATCGTGCGGATCCACGACGACGGGGCGCTCGCCTCCCTCGTGGCTCCGGCCGATGTCCCCGGCGTGGTGGTCGCTTACGAAGCGGACGCCATCGATCCCGTCACCCACCTAGGCTGGAGCGTCGTCGTCACCGGCTACGCGTGCCCGGTGACCGATGCCGACGAGGTGGCCCGGTTCGCTTCCCTGCTGCGTCCCTGGGTGGGACACCCTGCGACCGGGGCCCTGCGGATCCGCCCCGACCTCGTCACCGGATTCCGGCTGGAGGCGGAGCGGACGTTGCAGGAGCCGGCCGGCCTGGGGTGATCGCGTCGGGGCCGTCAGCTCCCTGTGGGGAGCGGCGCCCGCCAGACGAGCCGGCTGCCCCCCTCGGCGGGGGTGTCCACTGTGAAGGATCCGCCCAGGCTCCGCGCCCGGTCGTCGAGGTTGCGCAGACCGCTCCTGCGACCTTGGGCCGGGATGCCCCTGCCGTTGTCGGAGACCGTCAGCACGATCTCTCCCGGTCCGGCCTTGAGGGCCACGGCGACCCTGGTCGCCCCCGCATGGCGCGCCGCGTTGCTCAGGAGCTCGCCCAGCGCCGCCATGGCGTGGTCGGCGACCTCGGACGGAACGTCCGTGTCGAGCAGGCCCTCCATGCTCAGGCGGGGCGGATGGCCGAGGTTGGTGGCCGCTTCGCCGACGGCCCGGGCCGCGCGGGCCCGCAGACCCGGTCCGCTCTCGCGGTCCTTGGTGCGCAGACCGAAGATCGTCGATCGGATGATCTTGATGGTTTCGTCCAAGTCTTCGACCGCACGGCTGACGCGTTCGGCGGCCCCTTCGTGCTCGACGAGCCGTGCGGCGCTCTGGAGGGTCATTCCGGTGGCGAAGAGCCGCTGGATGGCCAGGTCGTGCAGGTCCCGTGCGATCCGGTCGCGCTCCTCCAGAAGCGCTATCTGCTCCGCGTCCCGGCGCCGCTCCGCCAGCTCCAAGGCGATCGCCGCCTGACCGGCGAAGGCGACGAGCGGCTCGAGCTCGTTCTCGCCGAAGGCGGGCTCGCCGGCCGGGCGGGCGAGCAGCAGTACGCCCCTGCTCTCCCCGCCGGCGGTGCCCAGCGGGACCGCGACGGCGGGACCCAACCCGCCCTGGGTCTGGGAATCGGCCGGGTAGCGGTCGTCGTCCGAGGCGTGGACGACCGTGACGGGTTGCCCGGTCCGGTGCGCGGTCCCCGAGAGGGTTCCCGCGAAGGGGACGACGAGTCCCTGCCTGGCCTTGCTGTCCGCACCGGCCGCGAACTCCACGAACAACCCCTCGGCGCCGGGAACCGGCATGGAGATGTCCGCGATCCGGGCCCCCGTGATCTCCTGGGCCCGCAGGGCGATGAGCTCCAGCACCGCCGAACGGGAACTGCCCGACAGCAGGCTCTCGGTGATCTCCGCGTTGGCCTTCAGCCATCGCTGCTGACGCTGCGACCCCTCGTAGAGCCGGGCGTTGTCGATCGCCACGCCCGCCGCCACCGAGAGGGTGGAGATCACCGTCTCGTCCTCGGTGTCGAAATCGAACCCGCCCCGCTTGTCGGTCAGATAGAGATTCCCGAACACCTCGTCCCGCACCCGGATCGGTACGCCGAGGAACGTGCGCATGGGCGGGTGGTGAGGCGGAAACCCGTACGATGAGGAGTGGGCGCCGAGATCGGTGAGGCGCAAGGGTTCCGGGTGGTGGATGACCTCCCCGAGCAGGCCGTGACCGGCCGGCAGGGGACCGATTTCGGCGATGGCCTCCTCGTCGAGCCCCACGGTCAGGAACTGCGACAGGGTGCGGCCGTCGGGGCCGATGACGCCGAGCGCCCCGTAGTCGGCGTCGACGAGCAGGGCCGCGGCCTCCACGATCCGCCGCAGCACCTGGGCCAGATCCAGCTCCCGGCCCACCGAGACGACGGCCTCCAGCAGGCTGTGCACCCGGTCCCGGGTGCCGCGCACGGCGTCGATGCGTACTTGGAGCTCGTCGAGCAGCTCGTCCAGCCGCATCCGAGGCACTTGCGTCAACGGATCCCCCACACCCACGTGATTCCCCTTCGCTGCCCGCCCCGTGCGGAGCCAGCGTATCGGCACGGCCGGGACCGATGGGGCATCCACTGCGGTCACTGCGGACGGGGGAGCGGACGCTCGTGAGAGCTGACGGTGAGATCCGTGCCGGCGCCTCGACACACCCGTGTGAAGCGCGACGCATCCTTGCGCGGGGGCGCGCGCCATGACCGACTTGATCGCAGCACTGGACGGTGAGAGGGACGGTGGCGGTGGGTTCGCGGGCACGAAGGCAATCCTCATTCGGTGCGGGCGGAGCCCACTTCTGCCTCGTGGCAGGCGTTCGCGGGGTCGGGTGAACTTGTCGGCACGGACTCGGTTGGGTCTGGTTCGAGGGCGGCCAGGGCCGGTCCGGGCGACACGGACCTTCTCCAGGACGGGCTGGAAGTACGGGCTGTCATGCCGATGACCGGCTGCGACCAGCAGGGACATGGGCTTTTGTCCCTGCTCGGTGGCGAGGTGGATTTTCGTGGTCAGACCGCCGCGGGAGCGTCCGAGGCCGTGGTCATCGGGCTCGGTGACCAGGCCGCCCGGAGGCTCCTTCTGGAGGTCCCCTTTTTACGGGCGCCTGCCGCGTGTTGATGCGCCCGGCAGGCGGTGGAGTCGACACTGAGGTCCCAGGTGATCAGGCCTTTCGCGTCGGCATCGGTCTGGAGCCGCTCGAAGATCCGCTGCCACGTGCCGTCACGCTGCCAGCGCCGGAACAGGTCGTAGACCCGGTCCCACGGCCCGTAGCGTTCGGGCACGTCACGCCACGGGGCGCCCGCGCGGGTCCGCCACCGTATGCCGTCTATCAACTGCCGCCGCGTCCACACCTGCGGACGGCCCGGCTTGATGCCCGGCGGCAGCAACGGCTCAAGCCGGGCCCACTGTTCGTTCGTCAGATCTCCACGTCCCACGAGACACGATCATGAACGAACAAGATCCACTTTCGCAACAGGCCCTAACGCTCGCTCTCGCCCGCCGTCTCGATGCGTTGGTCGATTTCGACGGCCTCTTGAGTGGTCACCCCACCGCGGGAGACGACACGAGCAACGAGGCGGTCCTGGTCCGGGCGAGAGCACTGGCGGTAGCCCTCCCGGGAAGGCTGGCGGAGGTCTCCTATGGCACCGGAGGTGGGGGCCGGTGGCTTCGATATGCCGGAGACGTGGAGTTTCCGAAAGCCTGGCTGCACCATCCCAACTTCCACTTGGTCAAGTAGCGCTTCAGCGTCGATCTTCTTGGCGAGTGGGTCGCCATGGTGAGGGGGAGTTGCCGCAGAGTGGCGGACGGGGCTGGGGACCGGTGGCTAAGGGCTGTCCCGTGACTGCTGGCTACGGGTGAGATGATCTTGACGTGGCTGGTGTGATCACGGCGTCGGAACCGTCCTGGACAGCCCCGTTCACCGGACTGAGCCCGCGCAACTTCGGGAGATTGATGACCGCGCTGCGCCGCGAGGGGGTAGATCCCGTGCGGCGGGGCCGGCCGTGGGGATTGCCGCTGGAGGACCTGGTGCTATTGGTCGTCGCTTACTGGCGAACGAACCTGACGATGGGCCAACTCGCCCTGTTGTTCGGCATCTCGAAGTCGGCGGCCGACCGTATCATCGACCAGCTCGGCCCACTCATCGCATTCCAGCCTCGGCGCCGGTTCGCCAAGGGCGCCGTGCTGATCGTCGACGGCACCCTGGTACCCATTCCGCAGGACAGCATCGCCGAACAGTCAAAGAACTACCGCTACTCCACCAACCACCAGGTCGTCATTGACGCGGATACCCGCCTGGTCGTTGTGGTCGGTGAGCCTTTGCCAGGCAATCGCAACGACTGCAGGGCATGGGAGGAGTCTGGCGCGAAGGCTGCCGTGGGCAAGGCCCTCACGATGGCCGATGGCCGATGGCGGGTATCCGGGCACCGGCCTCCTCATGCCCCACCGCCGCACCCCGGGCATGGAGTTGCCGGGCTGGAAACACGAGCACAATCGCTCGCACAAACAGGTCCGGGCCCGCGTCGAGCACGTCTTCGCCCACATGAAGACCTGGCAGATCCTCCGCGACTGTCGCCTCAAGGGCGACGGCGTCCGCCACGCCATGCTCGGCATCGCCCGACTTCACAACCTCGCTCTCACGGGATAGCTCCCGCCGCATACGAGACCAGAGAGGCCCAAGGGAGACGGCTCCCTATCTCGCAGACTCGGAGGATCCTCAGTCGAGACAGAACTCGTTGCCCTCAATGTCCTGCATCACAATGCAGGACTCGTTCTCGCCATCGGCACGCATCGTTCGCACATGTACCGCGCCAAGCGCGACCAGCCGTGCGCATTCGGCTTCAAGCGTGGCCAGGCGCTCCTCACCCACGAGCCCGATACCGGCCCGCACGTCAAGATGCAGCCGGTTCTTGACGACCTTCCCTTCGGGAACGCGCTGGAAGAGCAGGCGCGGGCCCACACCCGAGGGATCACTGCACGCGAAGTAGATCACCTGATCCTCAGACGGCAGTGAGCGATGGTAGTCCTCCCAAGTGGCGAACCCCGTCGGGATCGGAGGTACGACGTACCCCAGCACCTCGCACCAGAAGCTGGCGAGACGCGCAGGTTCCGCGCAGTCGAAGGTCATCTGCAACTGCTTGATCGTTGACATCGGCGCACGATAGCAAGGGCCCTGCTCATCCCCCCGGGCGGGTGGGTCCGCACGTTGTCGGGAGGACGGCCCTTGCCATCCGCTGCTGTGTCGTGCGGGCGCAGGGCTGAACCGTGGTCGGTGCCTCCCAAAGGGTGGGACCCAGGATCCAAGCCCGGGCAACCACTCTCGTGCCAAAGATCAGTTACGGGACAACCCTTAGTTGCTGGTGATCCACCGCAGGTTTTCAAGAAGGACGACCAGGTGGTTGAGCTGCGTGGATTGAGCATTTTAGTTGGCGAGTGCCGCCAACCGTCGCGGTCAGTCACAGATGAGACTTGGCGCGAGAAGTTGTCGTATTGGCGCGGCAGTGGTCGTGTCTTGGGTACGCATGGCATCGCCCGCGGTGGGACCGGGGTGGGCTGCCGCGCATGCTAGTTTGTGAGCGATCGTTCAACTACGAGGAGGGTCGATGGGCCGTAAACAGGTCTGGGATCAGGGCGAGGTGCTGGCCTCCGCGATGCAACTGTTCCGTCGTCGGGGATACCTGGGCGCCTCGCTGCGCGACCTCGAGGAAGCGACCGGGATGCACCCAGGCAGCCTTTACCGGGCGTTTCGGAGCAAGGAGGGCCTGTTCAGCGCCGCGCTGGACGCGTACAACGAGCAGGTGGTCGAGGGCAGAGTCCGCGTCCATCTTCGGGACGCGGAGAACCCGGTGGCCGGCATCCGCTCGTTCTTCACCTCGGCGTTCGACACCGACCCCGGCCCTGAGCCCGATCCGGGGTGCCTCCTCACCAACACCGCGGTGGAGTCATTCACCGTTCCGCAGGCCACCGCAGGCGTGCGCCGGGGGCTGGAGACGATCGAGTCCGGATTCGCCGACGCACTGACGCGCGCCCGCGCCCAGCAGCAGCTGCCCGCAGAGCTCGATGTCGAGACGTCGGCTGCCCAGCTCCTGGCCCTCTACCAAGGTCTGCTGGTGCTCGTCCGATCCGGGACGGCCGCCGCCAAACTGCACACCATCACCGCCGGAGCCCTGGCATCGATCGGCGCCAGACAAGCCAAGACAGTCAAGCAAACCAAGAAAGAGGACACCAATGAGTGACCAACGACAGCTCTGGGACAACTACGCGGCATGCTGGTCGGCCGACCCCGAGATACGACTCGCCGCGCTCGGCGCGGTCGTGGTTGACGACGTCAGCTACCGGGACCCGCAGACCGAGGTCAGCAGTCTGGCCGAACTGGACGCCTACATGAACGGCTTCGCTGCGGCGTTTCCCGGACACCGTTTCCGTATCGAGGACGTCTTCGACCACCACGGCCGGTCACTGGCCCGCTGGACCCAGCTCGGCCCGGACGGCGGGGCCTTCATGACGGGCGTGAGCAGCGCAGTGCACCGAGACGGCCTCCTCGCTGACGTGACCGGGTTCTTCCTCTCCGCCTGAGCGGTTCCGGCAGGCTCGCCCAGCACGCAGCCGACCCACGGGTACCGCTCGGCGACGTCAACATGCCTGGCTACCTCGGACGTCGGACGCTGCGCCAGGCGTTTGAACTGAGCTGAGCGCGCTTGTTGGCTGGCCACACCCGCCAAACCAGTGCCCCTCGTCAGGTCTAGCGCGGCCGGATGCGTTTCCCGGGGCAGGGCGCGGCGGGGTGTAGTGCGGTGTCTGCCTGTCGCGGTAGCCAGTCCGCGGCGGGGGTGACGGCACTGGTGGCGGCGTGGACCGCTACCCCATCCAGTTCTGGCCGGCCGATGTGTAGGAAGTGGTACTGCCGCCGGAAGATCCGATCCGAAGACTGGCGGGGCGGTATGGACAGGCTGGTATGGACGGGCCGGGGCAGGGCACCAGCGGAAGATGGCTCTCCTTCGAAAACTCGCCCGCCCCTTGTTCGCCGCCCCCCTCATCACCGGCGGACTGCACACCCTGCGCCGCCCCGAGGCGGTGGCGGAGCTTGCGCAGCCCGTAGCCCGTGCCGTCGGGGAGTGGGTGCCCTCCCTGAAACTGGCCGCAGACCCCCTGAAGCTGATGCGCGTCAACAGTGCGGTGCAGGTCGGCGCGGGCCTCTTGTTTGCGACCGGCCGAGCCCCGAGGCTGGCCGCGCTCACGTTGGCCACCACGCTGGTGCCCAACGCCTTCGCCAGCCACGCCTTCTGGAAGGTGGAGGATCATGAGGAGCGAGGACGCCAGCGCGCCCTCTTCCTCACCGACCTCTCCGTCCTGGGCGGGCTGCTCCTCGCGACTGCGGATACCCACGGAAAGCCCTCGCTCGCCTACCGCTCCCGGCACGCCCTCGACCACAGGCGTCCGGTGCAAGCGGTCCGCCGCTCCGGGAAAGCCGTCATCGGGGGCAACACCGGCATCTCTGGCCACTTCTAGAGCGTTTCTCTGTGATGGGTTGGTCAGTTGATCGGATGCGCCTGTCCGGTCAGTGATGATGTTCCGTCAGGCGAGGGGTCGCTGCCGGGGGATACCAGCCCGTCTGAGGGCACATTGCTCGCAAGGAATCGGGCAGTCGCTGTGTGATGACGGGGGGCGGTCAGGGCACACGACACAGCGACGGACACCGATGAACCAGTACTCTCACGATCCCTGCTTGGTCGTGCGCGTCTTGGACGGGCAGGCGGGATGCGTCCATGCCGTGCGGGATCAGGCGCGTGCTGAAGGTGGCGGTCACCGACGCGAGCACTGAGGTCCCCGGCGCCCGCGCCCCCGACACGGTCGGTGGGACGGGAGGCTTCGGCTGGCACCTCATCAACAGCCTGGCCGACCAAGTCCAGATCCGTATCGACCAGCCCGGCGGCAAAACCATCACCGCGGTCCTTGCTCCACACTGAGCCACCGCCCCCGCCCCCGCCCCCGCCCGTGACGTTGACCGCATCGAGGGCGGCAGCGCCGGCACAGGTCGCCTCGGCTCCTCCGCATGTTCCCTGCCGCCGCCCCCACGCCGACGTGCTGGCGTGACCACTGCGATGCGCGCTGTCTGCGCATGACTTTGGACGATGTCGCGGGCCTCATGGATGCGCCTGTGGACCGGCTGCCGATGCCCTGACCATCCATGTCCCGGGGTGACGGCGCCGCTGTGCTCCGGGGCGGTCTCGCGCGGCCGGTCTGCCCGTTGAGACCTGCGGGGACGAGCCCTGCCCTCCCAGGGCCACTCCGGAGGTCCCGAGGTCCTGACGCGACACGTCTGCCGCTGGTGTCCATCCACCACTGGGCTGAGCGCGAGTGACTGCCGCACACTGCCGGTGCGGCATCAGGCGTCAGGGCCGCACCCTCCCCGCCCAGGCGCACCGCCGACCGCTGCGCCAGTGGCGCGAGTCCATCCCGGGTAGCTCGAGCATGCCGTTACCTGCGGAGGCCCAGCCCTTGACCTGCCCTACGCCGCATCGGGCCGGGGGCTCGCGCCGGCCGTCGCCCGGGTACCAGAACTTCCGCTTCGGGCGCTCGAATAGGCTTGGTGCTATGGGTATGTTCACCGCGGTCGAGCGGACTGTTGAGGAGGCGCGGGATCAGCTGGGGCGGGGTTTGTGGGAGCCTCACGAGTCCGATCTGGCATTGGTACGGCAAACCGCTCGAGCTCTGGCCGCAGTCGTGGGGCCCCGGGACGTGCAGGGAGTAATGCGGCGGATCGACCGGCTTGAGGGGCTGCGTGAAGCCCTCGCCGCTCTCGCCTTGACGATTGCGCGTACGCACGGACATCTGGCCTGGTTTCTCGCTCAGTGCAGCAGTGAACTCGCCCCGATCCTGCACTGGCGCGCTCTGGACGCCCCTGACATCCATGCCTTCGGCACGCACCTGCCTACCGGCGATGAACTCGCCGACGCCGAGAACGCGGTGCGGCTCCTCGCGGCGATGCTCGCCCGCACCGGCGACGGGCCCGCCGGAACCTCTTAAACCCGTGACCGGTCTCCAGGGGGGCGGCCGGGCACGCGGGCGCGGCGTCCGCCTGCTGACTTGCTCAGGGCAAGAGCAGCGTGGTTAACGGGAGAGCGCGGTCGCTGAGCCTTGAGAACACCTGGACGCTTGTTTCGGGTCCATGGCTGTTCCCTGTACGGCGAGAAGCCCGGGCGCTGCCGAGGTCCGAGGTAGGCCGACTCATCGGATGGCATATCCGTCCCACAGAGGACCGCCGGCCACATTCAGTACCTCTGCCACTACTGCGGCGAAGTGTTCGGTATCCCCGGTGGCCGCCTGCGCTGCAGCTTCGGACAAGGAGCGGTGCACTGCGGGGGCGGCTGCGGCCAGTCGCCGTGACAGCCATTTGCCTCTGCCGAGCCAGTGGCAGCCGACCAGGAGGACCAGCTCCGAGGCACGCTGCAGCATGTGCGCGACCAAGTACACCCGCTCGGCGGCGTCCGCGCAGCCACGCAAGTCGTCGAGCAAGTCGGTCAGAACATAGCGCTGATGGTCGCGCTCACGGTCCGAGAGTGGCGGCGGGCCCGCGGCCCAGCGCTTGCGCGCTTCGTCCTGGAGTGAGGCGCCCAGCCCATCGGTGTCTACCAGAAGCATGCCGTCAGCACACATGGCGAGCAGCGGTGAATTCCGCTTCGCAGTCTCCTGGTCGGCGAAGCTGTGCCAGACGGCTGCCGTTTGCAGGAACAGCTCCACCGGCCAGCCGCGATACACCAGGTTCTCCCGGCTGGGGGCGGGCGGCCCGTCCAGGAGGACCACGATGTCCAGGTCGGATGTGGGCGTCCGGCGGTCAGTGAGCACACTGCCGGTGAGGAAGGCCGCCCGGGCGGCGGGAAATCGGCCCCGCACCAGTTCGCGGGCGGTGAGCACGGGGTCATCCATGATCGCAGCGTACGTTCCGACGGCGCCCCCGTAGAGGGGCGGGCATTCCTCCTTCTCATCGACTTTCATGCCCTCTGCAGTTGCCGCGCGATACCGGCAATCAGCGGACTGCCGGACCGGGCGCGTGGTCGCCCGCCTCCCCCCTCGGCCTTCTTCGTCCGCCAGGGCGCGAGGTTGTTGTCGGTGAGCATGCCGACGGAGTCCGCGCCTGCCAGGGCCGCGGACTATCAGCCGCATGGCGATCGGGCTGAGGTTGGGGTACGGCCATCCAGCCACCCAGGCCGCTACCTCCGGCAGCCCCGCGTCCTTCAGGCCCGTCTCGGATGGTGGCGCTGCCAGCGGTGGCTGGTGCAGTGCATCACCCGCAGGAATATCGCGACTTGGGCCGCACGTTCGGGAGCGATGCCCCGGTGCAAGACCTCACCCGGTATGCAGGCCGTCCTCGGTGTTCTTACCGCAAAGAGCGCTCCGCATTGGGCAACCGAGCACGTCCGATGGACTCCACTGTCACCCGGCGCCCCTCGTGCACGGGGTGGCGAGCGGGTCTTCGCCAGTAGGTGGCGGCGACCCGCTGGTGCGGACGGCGGGCCGCGTCAGGATCTTCGTTGTCCGGACGCGGTTTGGTGCTGGGGTTTGGGTGGTCAGGGTTTGACGACGGCGGCCCATCCGACGGTGCAGGCGAGTGCGGGGGTGGTGCAGGAGGTTTCGTAGAGGTCGCCGGTTGTGGTGAGTACCTTGACGTAGACGCGTCCGCCGGCGAGTTTCACGGCGATGCCGCAGGCGTTGCGCGGGTATCCGGGGGTGAGGGGGCGTGTCAGGTCGCGCCAGATGGGTGCTCCGGTGAGTGAGGGGCGGTAGCCGACGAACGCCCTGCCGCGGGTGATGGCGGCGCTGTATTCGCTTCCGGGGGCGATGCCGGCCACGACGGCGACATCGACACAGGGTCCGGGCGGTCCGGCGGGGCCGCGGTCTCCCTTGGGGCCCTTGGGTCCCGGGGTTCCGCGCTGATTGAAGCAGCCTGCGGGGAGTCGTTTGAGGCTCTTCGCCGACCTGGCCTTGCTGGTTCCACTCTTGGGCAGGGCCCGGGAGTCGGAGCAGTCGGCGGCCTGGACGGCGCTCGTGCTCGAGGCCGGGGCCGCGTGCGCCGGGGCTGCGATCACGGCGAGGGTGAAGGCCAAGGGCACGGAGAGAGCAGCCGTGAGTCGCGCCCGCCGAACCGTCGTGAGGACCGGGTTCATTGTCACCACCTTCGAATCGGTTGACCGAACGCAGGCAGCATGACCTCCGCCGCGAAGGACCAGTGCACGACAGGTGGATTATCTGACCAACACCAGCTCATCGGCTCAACCGCTACGCCGGGCCAGGTCCGTCAGGTTTCGGAACACCGCGTCGCGCTGGCGCCGCCCGTACACCGCGTCAGGGGGCTCCCGCACTCCATGGCCGCCGCAGCCCCCGCCTCGCGGGCCTGATCCATTGCGACCGTGAACGTGGTGTCGCGCTTGCGCCGCCGGTAGGTCACCGCCGACGCCGGCCCGACCGGTTCGCGATCCCGGCCGCGACCGGTTCGCACGCGGTGGCGAAACCCGGACCATCCGAGCGCCATCCCACCGCCCGCGCAGTCCCCTCGAACAGGATGAGGTCCGCCATCGTCGGCGACAGCTCGAGCACGAGGAGCCGCAGGTAGTCGGCGCGATCGCATACTCCCTTGGCCCGACGGCGTAGGGGTCGTGCCGGGTCGTGCCCGCAGAAGCCGGCGCACCCGGGAGCCTGATGCGAGAGGGCCTTGTGGCCGTACCCGGCGCGCCACCCCGGGCCCGGACCGGGAGGCTGATGAGGCCAGGCCCGAAGCGGTGAAGGAGGCCATCCCGAGTGGTCCTGACCCCGCCCCTACGGGCATGAATGGCGCAGCCGATGCCCCGTATGTGAGGAGCTGACCGTCGATGCTGGAACGCACCCGGCGTAAGAACCGGACCGAGATCACGTTTGTCCTGCCCGCCGGCCACCCGGTGGGTGAGGTCAGTGTGGTCGGTGACTTCAACGACTGGCGGCCGGGTACCCACCCGATGGCCGGACGGCCTGACGGGTCCCGCGCGGTCACGGTCACCTTCCCGGCGGGCCAGCGCCATGGGTTCCGCTACCTCGCGGACGGTGGCCACTGGCTCGACGAGGACGCGGCTGACGGCCACGACGGCCACAACAGTCTCCTGCACACCTGACAGGCCGTCCCCACCCACGAAAGAGAGTCCCCCAACATGACCGACATGTGGAACTACAACACCGAGTCGCACTACACGCCCGGCACCAGTCTGGTCGGGTACAAGGTCGAAGCCAGCGACGGGCACATCGGCAAGGTCGACGAGGCCACCGAAGAAGTCGGCTCCTCCTACATCGTTGTCGACACCGGCCCGTGGATCTTCGGCAAGGAGGTCCTGCTGCCTGCCGGCACTGTCGTCCGCATCGACGTGAAGGAAGAGAAGATCCACGTCAGCCTCACCAAGGACCAGATCAAGGACTCGCCCGAGTACGACAAGGACAAGCACCGCGGGGACGCCGCCTACCGCGACCAGCTCGGCCAGTATTACGGGCACAGTCACATCTGATCCCAGTCCACGGGGCTGCGGTTCCCCACCGTGCACGGGAGCCGCAGCCCGGCAATTCGCCTCCCCTCTGCCCGCCGGCGGCCAGGGGGCCGCGCCGCTGCCGCACAGAGCGATCGCCGCGCGGGCAGGGCGACCTGTCCCCGGGAAGGGGCGGGCTTACACACGGCCTCGTAGCAGCGCGATATCAATGCGGGCCATCGCGTGCCCGGATCCGGGCAGGCATGCATCAAGCCCGCTTGCGCGACTCCGCTGCATCCCACCGCACCGACGGAGCGGCCCGGGCCCGGTGGTGGGTGGTGGCACTGTTCAGCGTTGTCTGGAAGGCCTCGCCCGTGTCCTCGTCGACTTCTCCGCCGGCGTTGACTGGGACCGTGCTGCCGCAGTGCTGCACGTCGACAGTGATCAATGCGTGCTCCTTACACCGCCCGGGCTGGCGGTTGGCGGTCCTCCATCCTGGCGTGCTCCTTCGCGTGCCCGGTGTGAGGCTTGCTGAACTGCAGGGGCGGGCCATGCCCTGGGGGTGGTTGTGGGGTGAATACCGTTAGTGGGAGGGGGCAGGGGGCACTCATAGGCCCGTGGTCGGCCCGGTGTGAGCGGGCGCGGCCCGAATCCGTGCAGACGAAGACGAGGACGAAGGAGTACGGCAGATGACGAAGGCCCGCGACATCATGACGGCGGACGCGACGTGTATCGGTGCGAATGAGACGGTGCTGGAAGCCGCGAAGAAGATGGCCCAGCTGAAGGTCGGCTCGCTGCCGATCTGTGGCCTGGACGAGAAGCTCAAGGGCATGCTCACCGACCGGGACATCGTCGTGAAGGTTCTCGCGGCGGGCAAGGACCCCGGCCAGGTGAAGGCGGGCGACCTGGCTCAGGGTGAGGCCGTCACCATCGGCGCTGACGACGACGCCGCGGAGATCCTGCGCACGATGGGCGAGCACCAGGTCCGCCGGCTGCCCGTCATCGATGGACACACCCTCGTCGGCATCGTCGCCCTGGCCGACGTCGCCCGCGCCCTGCCGGACACCAAGGTCGGCGACCTGCTCGAGGCGATCTCGCAGAACTGACGCGCCCCCACAGGGCATGGTGGGGGCGCCAGACGCTCGCCCCAAAGGGGCCGGCCCTCTGGCCTTTCGCCTTGGCTTCTCAGCGGCGCACCTTAGCGAGTGCAACAGGTGTGGCGCCATCGCCGGTCTGGGTGAACGTGCTGACAGGCTCTCAATGAGGGTGCAACGGCCCAGCCGGTGTTCAGCGCCGACGAGGTCGAGGGCAAGCCTGTCGTGCTCGATGGTCTCTTCGCCTAGCGCATCCAGTCCAAGCACCCGACCACCGGACTGCGGTCGCGATGCTTCCCGGCGGCCCGCGTACTGGCCGAGAGCCCATCGGCACCTGGCACCTGGCAAACCTGGCACCAGGCACCCGGGCCCGGGACGACTGCTTGCCTGCGTCGGCGCTGACCCCGTCTCGACTCCTTGTTCCAATACGGTGCGCCGGTACATGCTGGAGCACGGTTGGGGAGCGAGTGATGGGTGCGGTGCCGGGGCCTGCGGGTACGGGTGAGTTGAAGCGGCACCTGGGTGTGTTCGACGCCGTGGTGATTGGCCTGGGGTCGATGATCGGGGCGGGGATCTTCGCGGCCCTGGCCCCGGCGGCCGGTGCGGCCGGGTCGGGGCTGCTGCTCGGCCTGGCACTGGCAGCGGTGGTGGCGTACTGCAACGCGATGTCCTCGGCGCGCCTGGCCGCCCGCTACCCCGCTTCCGGAGGTACCTACGTCTACGGGCGGGAGCGGCTGGGCAAGTTCTGGGGCTACCTCGCCGGCTGGTCCTCACCGTAGTGGCCGCCTCCGTGACCGCCGCCGACGCGGACGCAACCCGGCTCGGCATCGGTGACGACGCGACCTTCGGCGGGGTGCTCCAAGCGGCGGGCCTGCTCTTCTTCGCCTTCGCCGGCTACGCCCGCATCGCCACGCTCGGCGAGGAAGTCCGTGACCCCGCCCGCACCATCCCCAGGGCCATCCCGCTCGCTCTGGGCATCGCACTGGTCGTCTACGCGGCCGTCGCCGTCGCCGTCGCCGTCGCCGTCCTGCTCGTGCTGGGCCCGCAGGGACTCCCGGACGCCACCGCTCCGCTGTCGGCCGCCGCACGCGCCGCAGGCGCGGACTGGCTGGCACCGGTCGTACGGGTGGGCGCCGCAGTTGCCGCGCTCGGCTCGCTCCTCGCCCTGATTCTCGGCGTCTCGCGCACGACCCTGGCCCTGGCCTGCGACCGGCACCTCCCGCACGCCCTGGCCGCCGTCCACCCGAAGTTCCAAGTGCCGCACCGCGCCGAACTCGTGGTCGGCGCCGTACTCGCCGCGACCACCGATGTACGCGGGGCAATCGGCTTCTCCTCCCTCGGCGTGCTCGCCTACTACGCCATCGCCAACGCCTCCGCCTGGACCCTCGCCCCGGACGAGGGCCGACCGGCACGGATCATCCCCGTCGTCGGGCTCGTCGGCTGCCTCGTCCTCGCCTTCGCCCTCCCGGCGACTTCGGTGATCGCCGGCGCGGCCGTTCTGGCGGCCGGAGCCGCTGCCTACGCGGTACGTCGCGCGGTGATCGCAGGCAAGGCCTGACCGGCTCACCGGCCGCCGCGCTGGTGGTCCTGTACGCCACCGACGCTCTCAGTTGACACCGAGTTCCGAGCACCCGGACTCGAGCCACAGGGCGCAGCAGGTCGCCGGGCCGCCAGCCGAGGTCTTCGCAGAGGGCGGCGACGGCGAGGGTGGTGAATTGGACGGCATTGGCGCGGCCGTTCTTCGGCACGGCCAAGTTGGCGGGTGTGATGCCGATGCGCCTTCCGCTTGGTGACGTCGATGGGGATCGGCATCGGATGTCCTCGTTCGGCCCGGCCTGCATCTGTGCTCCGACCAATGCTGGGCGACGCTCCCATCGGCCTGTGACTCACGTCACATTGCGTTCCTGTCAGGAATCGGATGGCTGTCCCGCTCAAGTCGCCGAGAGCCCAGCGAACCCCCAGGAGCATCATATGAAGCACCGCATCGTCGTTCTCGGTGCCGGCTATGCCGGGGCCTACGTGGCCGGGAACCTGGCCCGCCGGCTGTCCCCGGCGGACATCGAGATCACCGTGGTCAACGCCGAGCCGGACTTCGTCGAGCGGCTGCGGCTCCACCAGGTCGCGGCCGGCCAGGAGATCGAAACCCGGAAGCTCGCCGACATCTTCACGGGCGCGGGGATAAGGCTGCGCCTGGCCCGTGTCACCACCGTCGACCCCGAGCGCCAGGTCGTCGCCGTGACCGACGCCGACGGCGGCACCGAACTCGGCTACGACACGCTCCTCTACGCGCTCGGCAGCCACGGTGACGACCGCGGCGTCCCCGGCGTGGCCGAGCATGCCTTCGACGTCGCCGCCCGGCCCTCGGCGCTGCGCCTGCGCGAGCGCCTGGACGGTCTGCGGGAAGGCGGGAACGTGCTGGTAGTCGGCGACGGGCTGACCGGCATCGAGACCGCCACCGAGATCGCCGAATCCCGGCCCGGCCTGTCGGTGACGCTGGTCGCCCGGGGAGAGCTGGGCGCCCAGCTCTCCGCCGGAGCCCGCGGCCACCTGCGTCTGGCCTGCGACCGCCTGGGCATCACCGTCCTGGAGCACACCAGCGTCGAAGCCGTCGAAGCGACGCGGGTACTGTGCGCCGACGGCACCGCCCTGGCGTCCAACGCCACCGTGTGGACAGCAGGATTCGCGGTCAACCCGATCGCCGCTGCTGCCGGACTGGAGGTCACCGAGAACGGTCGGATCCTTGTCGACCGCACCATGCGCTCACTCTCGCACCCGAACGTCTACGCCGCCGGCGACAGCGTCTACGCCATCGGCGCCAACGGCCTGCCCCTGCCGATGTCCTGCGCTACGGCCGGCTACACCGGCATGCAGGCCATGAAGGCCATCGTGGGACGCCTCACCGGCAGCAAGATCGGACACGTCAAGCTGGACTACCCGGGCAACCACATCAGCCTTGGGCGGCAGGACGGGATCCTGCAGATGGTCGACCGCGAAGGACAGGCAAAGCCGAAGTACCTGGGCGGCCGCAAGGCCGCGCGGATCAAGGCGGCCATCCTCAGGATGTCGCTGTGGACCAACTCGCACCCGACTTTCTGCCTGCCCAAGCGCAAGCGCCACCTGGCCGCCGCGCCGGAAGCGTGCGCCGCAAACGCGGTCCCGTACGCGCCGGATGTCCCCGCCGACAAGGCGTCCGCGTAGCTGCCTAGGGTGATCCACATGGACAGCAACGTCAGTGATCGCTTCGACACCAGCCGGTTCGAGGCCAGCCGGAACCGGCTGGCCTCGCTCGCGTACCGTCTGCTCGGCTCGGCCTCCGACGCCGAGGACGCCGTGCAGGACGCGTTCCTGCGCTGGCAGGCCGCCGACCGGGAACGGATCGACGTGCCGGAAGCGTGGCTGACCAAGGTCGTCACCAACCTGTGCCTCGACCGGCTCCGCTCGGCACAGGCGCGCCACGAGCGAGCGGCCGGCGCTTGGCTGCCCGAACCGCTCTTGGAGGGTGACCCGATGCTCGGCCCGGCCGACACCTTCGAGCAGCGCGAATCGGTTTCCTTGGCCGTACTGACCCTGATGGAGCGCCTCTCGCCCCTCGAGCGGGCCGTCTACGTCCTGCGCGAGGCCTTCTCCTGCAGCCACGCCGAGATGGCCGGGATCCTCGGCATCACCGAGTCCGCGAGCCAGCAGCACGTCCATCGGGCCCGGATCCGGGTCGCCGCTGAGCGCCGCCGCAGCGGCGAGGCCGACCCCGCGTCCGCGCGCCGGGTCGTCGAGGAGTTCCTCGCCGCCGCCGCGTCGGGGAGCACCGAACGTCTGGTAGCGCTGCTCACCGACGATGTGACGGCACTCTCGGACGGTGCCGGGCTGGCCAAGCGGCTGTTGCAGTACAAGACGCCCGAGCGGGTTGCCTCCCACGTGCGGGCCGGCTTCAAGCCGACGCCGGCGAAGCGGCGGCTGGCGGGCGGCTCACCCGCGTTCCATTTCGCACTGGTCAACGGGTCCCCGGCCGTCCTCGCCGTGGTGGACGAGCGGGTTGTGGGCGCCGTGGCGTTCGAAGTCCGTGACGGCAAGGTCGCCTCCCTGCGCGGCATCGGTGCAGCGGTCCGGCTCGCGCGCCTCAACGAAGCCTGGCGGCAGCACGAATCCGACGCGCCGGTTATCGCCGCATGGTGACCAGATCGGCTGACCAGGACTCCGCTCGTACGTACAGCCCCTGCTGCCATGTCCGCAGAGTCTCGGGCCGCATAGTCAGCTCGCGACGCGGGCCGCTCGCTCGCGGAGTTGCCTACGGGATACGCCGTGCGGTGACCGCCCGCAGGCGTGACCGCGCCGGTCAGCCTGTGCGGCGGCGGGAGCGGGAAAGAGCTCGCCCGCCGAGCACCGTTCCGATCAGCCCCAGCAGCCGGGCGTACTTCGACGACAGCTCCAGCTACGGCCGCGAATCGGCACTGGTGCGTCTACGACGGAGGTTCCTGGCCCCAGCGGCCCCAGGCCGCGGTCCTGCGGTCGGAATGCGTATGCGGCTGGACCGGGCCATCTCGTCCCGTGAACTGGGACGAGATCGGAGACCAGCCGTTCCACCAGGCCGGCACCGACGACGCCCAGCCACCCTCCAGGCGGCGGCTTTCCCCAGCCTGCGGGCGGCTACCCAGCCAGGAGAGGCCGGCCACGGTGGCTGCGGCTGGGGCGCACTAGCGCGGGAGGAGGGCGCGGATGGTCTTGCCGCCTTCGCGTGTGGGGGTGACGGCGACGGCGTGTGAGAGGTCATTGACCATGTGCCACCCGAACCCTTGGGTGCCGTCGTGCAGGTCAGGAATTCGCCAGTGTGGCAGTCGGGGGCTGGGGTCCTCGACGGGCCACTTCGATGGCGGCGGGGTACACGGTCAGGCGCGGGGTGTAGGTGCCGCCGCCGTGGCGCAGGGCGTTAGCGACGAGAACTGTCAGGCGGCCAGCGCGCGCAGCTCGCCCTCACCCTGGGCATCGCCAAGCGGCCCGAGCTGCTCATCCTGGACGAGCCGGCCCTCGACCCGCTCGCCCGACGGGAGTTCATGCAGGACCTGATGGAGGCGGTCGCCGAGCACGAGATGAGCGTCGTGCTCTCCTCCCATCTCGTCTCCGACGTGGAGCGGACCTGCGACTACGTCATCGTCCTGGTCGACTCCCGGGTCCAGATCGCGGGCGACATCGACGACCTGGTCGCCTCGCACCACCGGCTCACCGGCCCGCGCCGTGACCCGGCCACCTTTCCGGCAGGCCAGCACGTCATCTCCGCCAGCCACACCGGCCGGCAGACCGCGCTCCTGGTGCGCACCGACACCGCGGTCCGCGATCCGTCCTGGACCGTGAGCCCGCTCGGCCTGGAGGACATCGTCCTGGCCTATATGACCCGCCCCGCGGACGCGTTCCGCGACTCCCGACCCACCCTTGAGGTGCTCCGATGATCTGGCTGACCTGGCGGCAGTTCCGCACCCAAGCCACGGTCGTGTACCTCGCCCCTGGCCTGCCTCGCCGTGCTCCTCGCGGTCACCGGCCCGCAACTGGCCGACCTCTACACCAGTGCCGGAAACGACCTGCTCGGCCGGATCACCAGCACCGACCAGAGGAAGCCCTCAACGCCCTCGACCTGGCGGAGCGGATGAACCTGGACGACCTGGTGCTGCGCGCCGCCGAACTGCTGGTCTTCCCGGTTCTGACCCGCGACCGGCAGGCGATGGCCGACCTTGTACTGAGCACCTTGGGGCCGCTGCGGCAAGCCCGGTGCGGGCCCCTGCCCATGCTGGAGACGCTGATCGCATACTTCGACTCCCGGCTGCAACGCCGCGCAGGCGGCCCGCCGGCTCAGCCTGAGCGTGCGGGCGTTCACGTACCGGCTGGAGCGCATCCAGCAGCTCACCGGCGCGAACCCCGCCGACCCGGTCCACCGCTACAGCCTCCAGACCGCGGTCATCGGTGCCCGGCTGCTCGACTGGCCCGCCAAGGAGCTTTGACGGCGGTCCGGTTGCCGGACTCCGGAAACGGCAAGACCCGATTCGCGGAGTTGAAGGTCCTGTCAAAGTCGCGTCAAGAACGTATAAGGTCGGTTGCGGTGTGCCGGGAAGCCTGGTCGGCGAACAAGGGACAATTCTCTTTTCCGATCGGGGGCTCATCTCATGGTGCTTGTCGCGGTTTTCGGTGTGGCACTGCTGGTCGCGGTGCTGCTGTCCGTCCTCGCCGCCCGAACGGTCCTTTCCACCTCCTTTCTCTTCCTCATCGGTGGGGCACTGGTCAGCGACGGGTTCCTGGGTCTGATCCACATCACACCGGACAGCGGCATCGTCGCCGTTACGGCCGACCTCGCACTGTTCGCGGTGTTGTTCACCGACGGAATGCACGTCTCCTTCCCGGCTTTGCGCAGCGCCTGGAAGAACCCGGCGCGCGCCCTGGGCCTGGGGATGCCGCTCGCGTTCGTGTTCATGGCTCTGGTCACCCACTACCTGGTGGGTCTGGACTGGACGACCTCGCTCCTGGTCGGCGCGGTGCTGGCGCCGACCGACCCGGTGTTCGCGTCGGCGATCGTCGGGCGCAAGGAGGTTCCGGCCCGGCTGCGACAGCTCCTGAACGTGGAGAGCGGCGTCAACGACGGCCTCGCGCTGCCCGTCGTCCTCCTTGCTGATCGCGGCAGCGGGCCCGGCAGCGGGTTCCGCGGAGGCATCAGGGTCGAAGATCGCGCTCGAGCTGACTCTGGGGCTCTTCTTCGGTGCCGTGCTGCCGCTGCTGGTGAGCGGGCTCGTACGGTTCCAGCTGCTGGGGGCCGAGCCGAAGCTGCAGCCGCTGCTGGCGCTGGCGACCGGCGTGATCCTGTACGCGGCCTGCCACCTCACCCACGCCAACCCGTACTTGGCCGCGTTCTCGGCGGGCGCGGTCCTGGCCTCCGTGTCGCCGGAGTCGAAGCGGGCCTTCGAGCCGCTGGGCGAGGCACTGGCCGAGCTGGCGAAATTCGCCGCACTGCTGGTCTTCGGGGCGTTGCTGACGCCGCAACTGTTCGGGGACCTGCCGTGGGGCGGGTACGCGGCGGTGGTGCTGGCGATCGTGCTGATCCGGCCTGCGTCCCTGCTGCTGTCGCTCATAGGGACGCCCTTCGACCGCCGCGAGAAGCTGGCCGCGGCCTGGTTCGGGCCGAAGGGCTTCGCCTCGGTGGTGTACGGGCTGCTGGTGCTTCAGTCCGGGATCCCACGGGCCGAGGAGGCGTACACACTGATCGCGGTGTGCATCGCCTTCTCGATCATCGCGCACACAGCAGCACGGACGTCCCCGTGGCCCGTATGTTCCGTGTCAACGACCTGGTCGGCATCCCGGACGGGGACCAGGCCGGGCCCCACGACACCCCCGAAGCGAACGGAACTCTCCATGCGCGCACGTGACCTCGCAGTCGAGTACGAGACCGTCACCGTCGACACCGACGCCCTGGCGGCGGCCCGGCTGATGGCGAGCCATCGGCTGCCGGGGCTGCTGGTCCTGGACGGGCAGGGCGCCCCGAAGGCGATTCTGCCCGCCTCCCAGATGATCCGGATGCTCGTGCCGGGGTACGTGCTGGAGGACCCGGCGCTGGCGGCGGTGATCGACGAGAAGCACGCCGACCGGCTGTGCGCGGCCCTGCGCGGTCGGACCGTCGGCGCCTGCCTGCCGCCCAAGGCGCCCGCGCCGCCGGTGGCCGCCCCGGACGACACGGCGCTGGAAGTGGCGGCCCTCATGGCGCAGCAGCGCAGCCCGCTCGTCGCGGTCGTCGAACGGTACAAGGACGGCACCGCGACGCTTCTCGGCGTGATCACCGCGGCCCACCTCCTGGACCGGCTCCTCGACGCGGCCCCGCCGACGAGCCCCACGACCCCGACCCCTTGAGAAGAGTGACGTGAGCGACTGGCACAGCTGGGCGGCGATCGCCGTCTTCATCGGCACCTACGCCCTGATCATCAGCGAGAAGATCCACCGGGTCGCCGCCGCCCTCGGCGGCGCCGGCCTGATGCTCGCGATCGGGGCGACCGACGACGTCTCGGCGTTCTACTCCGAGGACTCCGGCATCGACTGGAACGTCATCTTCCTGCTCCTGGGCATGATGATGATCGTCGGCGTGCTGAAAAAGACCGGCCTGTTCGAGTACCTGGCCATCTGGTCGGTGAAGAAGGCCAGGGCGCGCCCCTTCCGCGTGATGGCCATGCTCATCGTCATCACAGCGTGCGCCTCCGCGCTCCTCGACAACGTCACCACCGTGCTGCTCGTCGCACCGGTGACCCTGCTGGTCTGCGAGCGTCTGAACCTGCCCGCGGCCCCGTTCCTGATCGCCGAGGTCCTCGCCTCCAACATCGGCGGCGCCTCCACCCTCGTCGGAGACCCGCCCAACATCATCATCGCCAGCCGCGCCGGACTGACCTTCAACGATTTCATCGTCCACCTCGCCCCGCTGTGCGTGGTCCTGGTGGCCGTCCTGATCGGCCTGTGCCGGTGGATGTTCCGCGCCACCTTCGTCTACGACGAGGAGCGGGCCGCCGAGATCATGGCCCTGGAGGAACGCGAGGCCATCAAGAACCCGCGCCTGCTCGTGCAGGGGCTGGTCGTCCTCGCCATGGTCGTCGCCGGGTTCGTACTGCACCCCGTGCTGCACTACGAGCCCAGCATCGTCGCCCTCCTCGGCGCGGGGCTGCTCGTCGCGATCTCCACGGTGGAGACGGGCGAGGTCCTGGCCGAGGTCGAGTGGCCCACCCTGGCCTTCTTCGCCGGCCTGTTCATCATGATCGGCGGGCTGATCGACACCGGCGTCATCAAGGAGGTCTCCGACGCCCTCGCGAGCGCCATCGGCGGCCGGGAGCTGGGCGGCTCGATGCTGATGCTCGGCGCCTCCACGGTCCTGTCCGGGGTCGTGGACAACATCCCCTATGTGGCCACCATGGCCCCGATCACCAGCGACCTCGTCCAGTCCATGGGCGGAAGCGGCGACCACGTCATGTGGTGGGCCCTCGCCCTCGGGGCGGACCTCGGAGGCAACGCCACCGCCATCGGAGCCAGCGCCAACGTCGTCGTCCTCGGCATCGCGGAACGCAACCGCCAGCCCATCACCTTCTGGCAGTTCACCAAGTACGGCCTGGTCGTCACCGCCGTCACCACCGCCATCGCGGCCCTCTACATCTGGCTCCGCTACTTCACCCTCGTGTGAGGGGCCACCCCGACGGATGGAGTCAGCCATGGGGTACGACGAGGAGCCGGTCTTCAAGCGCAGCAAGTGGGGAACCAACCGCTACACCTACAACCCCGCCAACCCGATCGGCTCGCACTGGTCGTCATCAGCCTGGTCTTCGCCGCGACGATCGTGCTCCTGGCCAACCGGGCCGGCCCCTTCGCACCCGATCCCGGCCCCACGCCCGTGGAACCCGCCCGCCTTCGACTAGCCGCCACCGACCAGCGCCCCCACGTCCTGAAGGGGCCTGGGCGTGTGTCTATCGGCTTCGCCCCCTCGTCCACTCGACCCGCCGTCTTGTTCGCTCGGCGCAGGGTGGCGGTGTCCTTGTCGTTGTTCCAGACGTAGGCGGCGCGTTGCTGGAACAGGGTGGTGGCGGTGTTGGTGCCTTTCCCGGTTTTGACGGTGACGGTCTTACCGGCGCCCAGGGTGAAGGTGGCGAAGGTGTAGGTGTGGCTGGAGGTGTCGGTCAGCGTCCAGCCTTTGAGGTTGACCGCGGTGGTGGTGCCGTTGGTGATCAGCACCCACTCCCCATTGATCGAGGTGTTCCCAGCCCTGGTCGGTGGTGCGTACGTCGTCCTCAAGCGGCGGATGACCCCAGCCGGGGTGTCCGCGAAGGCTCGCCGGGGCATCCCGGCCGGACCCGGTCGTAGAGCTCCGGCACGTCGTTGAACACCTGGCCGAGGCCTCGTGGATTCGGGCTTGTCATCGCACCCTCCCGCTGAGGTTCTCGCCGACGTGCCGATCCTTGGAAGTGATCGCACCGAGGGCGAGGCGCGTTTCCTGGACCGTTCGAGGACGCGGTCGTGGACGGTCGAAGAACACGTCAGCCCACCCGGAGACCGACCGCCAGTGTCAGTTCGAGGACCCGGTGCGGCGACCCGAGATCCGGAAACAGCTCCCGTAGCTGCGACATCCTGTACCGGACGGTCTGTGGATGGACGAACAACGCCGCCGCCACCTCGTCCCGCCTGCCCTGGTGCAGCAGCCACGCCCGCAGCGTCTCCTCAAGCCGCCGCGCGGTCGCGGCGGGCAAGGTCCGCAACGGTGCGAGGGCTCGGGCACGCAGGTCTGCGAACGCGTCCGCGTCGGCGCTCAGTACCAGCTCGGGCAGGTGGTCCTCGGTGTCGCGGATGTCGCAGGAGAGGGAGCGCGCGCGTACGGCTCGTGCGTACGAGGCTGACGCGCGCGTCCATGGCCGGGCCGGGCCGACCACGGCAGTGCGGTCGGGCAGCTGCCTCAGGAGATGTGCTCGGTCGGCATCGGAGACGAGCAGCACCCCGGAGGCGTCCGGCAGATCGTCGAGGACAAGGGTGCCCGGGTCGAGCGCGCGGCAGGCGGGCCGGGCCTGGGCGGCGGGCAGCAGGACTGCGGTCAGCGAAACCGGCGGCTGCCACCCGGCCCGTTGAGCAGCGGCAAGGAGCACGTCCGGGCTCGCGCCGGAGAGGAGGTCGCGGGCCAATTGTTCCAGGTGGCGCTCGTGGGCCCGGCCCCGGGCGGCCAGTTCGTCGGCGTGGCCCGCGGCGCTCGCGGCGGAGAGCTCGTCGATGTAGGCGAAGGTCAGCTCGGCGAACTTGGCGACCCCGGCGGCGGGCAGACCTGCGGGTACGGCACCCGCGGCCAGGCCTCGCCAGGCCACACGGGCTCCGACCCGGTAGGCGCTGAGCAGGGCGTCCATCGAACGGCCGTCGCGGACCTCGCCGCGGCCCAGCTCGTAGGCCGCGTCGCCGGCGTCGCCGCCCGTGGCGTTCCCGCTCGCGAGGTCCAGGTAGAGGCTCAGGGCGGTGCGGACGGCTCGGCGGATGGTGGCGCCCATGCGGCCGGAAAGGGCGTTGGCGTAGGGAGGGACCTCGTCGATGATCGCCTGGACGACCTCGTCGGCGGTGGTCCTCAGCGCGGCCCGAATCGCGGTGACCGTCGTCTCATCCAGGACCAGTTCGCTGGCCCTCCGGACTGCATGGCTCACGTTTTTATTCCCTGCGAACAATTCAGCTGATCAGATTCACGTCCTACGGACAGGACTTTACCCTCTGAAGCACACCAAGCTGGAGTCATGACGAGTACAGCCCTCCGTAGTAGGGCGTGGAAACTGCTGGAGATGGTCACGACGCCGCTGCTGCCGTCGGACTACCTCGACCTGGTCAGCCCGCTGCGTGCGGGCGGCGACCTGCGAGGACGCATCGAGGCCGTGCAGCCCGAGACGGGTGACGCCGCGACCATCGTGATCAGGCCGGGACGGGGCTGGCGCGGCCACACAGCCGGTCAGTACGTGCGGATCGGGGTCGACGTCGACGGGGTGCGCCTGTGGCGTGCCTACTCGGTCACCTCGCCGACAAACCGCCGGGACGGCCGGATCACGATCACCGTGAAGGCGATCCCGGACGGCAAGGTCAGCAACCACCTGGTCCGCAAGGCGAAACCGGGCACGCTGATCCAGCTCGACCAGGCGGCCGGTGACTTCGTGCTGCCGGAGGCCAAGCCGGCCAAGGTGCTCTATCTGACGGCCGGCAGCGGCATCACGCCGGTGATGGGCATGCTGCGCGACATCGAGTTCGACGACGTCGTCATGGTCCACTCCGCGCCACAGCCGCACGACGTGATCTTCCGCAACGACCTGCACGACCTGGTCGCGGACAAGAAGCTGCGGCTCACCGAGCTGCACACCGATACGGACGGCATGCTCGACATCGCCCGTCTCGGCGAACTCGTCCCCGACTGGGCCGAGCGCGAGACCTGGGCGTGCGGGCCCGCGGGCCTGCTCGACGCCGCCGAGGAGCACTGGACCGGGCACGGTGTCCCAGAGCGCCTGCACACCGAACGCTTCCGCCCCGGCGTAGTCGTCGCCGGCGATGGTGGCGAGGTCACGTTCGGCACGACCGGCAAGATCGTCGACGCGGACGGTGCCACGCCGTTGCTGGACGTCGGCGAGGAAGCCGGCGTGCTCATGCCGTCCGGGTGCCGCATGGGCATCTGCTTCGGCTGCGTCACACCGCTCACGGCGGGCGCCGTCCGCGACCTGCGTACCGGCGAGATCACCGAAGCCGGGCCGGGCGTCCTCATCCAGACCTGCGTGTCCGCCGCGGCGGGCCCCTGCGACATCGAACGGTAGGAGCACCGTGACTGCCACCGACCCCACCGCCCACCTGACCGCGGAGCAGATCGAGGAGCTCGGCCGCGAACTGGACGCGATCCGCGACGAGGTGATCGCCGGCCGCGGCGAGAAGGACGCCGCCTACATCCGCAAGGTCATCTCGGCACAGCGCAAACTCGAACTGGTCAGCAGAGGCGTCCTGCTGTTCTCGATCTTCCCGCCCGCGTGGCTGATCGGCACCGCCGGCCTGTCCGTCGCGAAGATCATGGACAACATGGAGATCGGCCACAACATCCTGCACGGCCAGTGGGACTGGATGCGAGACCCGAAGATCCACTCCACCACCTGGGACTGGGATCACGTCTCGCCGGCCGACCAGTGGAAGCACTCGCACAACGAGCTGCACCACACGTACACCAACGTGATCGGCAAGGACAACGACCTCGGCTACGGCATCATGCGCGTCGACGAGGACCAGAGGTGGCACCCGTTCCACCTCGGCCAGCCGCTGTGGAACTTCATCAACGCCTGCTTCTTCGAGTACGGCATCGCCGCCTACGACCTGGAGCTCGGCAAGAACCTGCACAAGCGCCGCCGCAAGAACCCGGAGTTCCGCGCGCGGGCCGGGGCCGTGGGCCGCAAGATTCGCAAGCAGGTGCTCAAGGACTACGTGATCCACCCGCTCCTTTCGGGCCCGTCGTTCCTCACCACGCTCGCCGCCACGTTCACCGCGAACCTGGTCCGCAACGTCTGGACCCACTCTGTGATCATGTGCGGGCACTTCCCCGAGGGCGTACAGGTCTTCGAGCGCCGGTCGATCAAGGGCGAGACGCGCGGCCAGTGGTACCTGCGCCAGATGATGGGCTCGGCGAACATCAGCGGCAGCAAGGCCATGCACTTCATGACCGGCAACCTGTCGCACCAGATCGAGCACCACCTGTTCCCGGACCTGCCGAGCAACCGGTACGCCGAGGTCGCGGTGAAGGTGCGCGCGCTGTTCGAGAAGTACGAGCTGGAGTATGTCACCGGGCCGCTGCCCAAGCAGGTGTACTCCGCGTGGCACAAGGTCTTCCGGCTCTCGCTGCCGAACAAGAAGCCCAAGGTCACGACGCCGGACCGCGAGCAGGCGCTCGTCGCGGCCTGACTCCTGGTACTGGTTCGGCCCTTCGGCCGTACCGACGGCACCGCCGGTCTCGGTGAGATCCCTCGGAGGGGCCCGGGGCCAAGGCCCCGCCAGGGATCTGGCCCGCGGCCGGCTGAAGGCGGGCGTGATCGACCGCGGCCGGTTCGCACCGACCGAGGAAGGAACTCCTCAAGGCGCTGTGATCAGCCCCTGCTGCTGAACGTTGCTCTGCACGGACTGGAACAGGCCGCAGGGTGCCAATACACGGTTCGGGCCGGGCGCGAGCCCGGCGCCGCCCCGGGAACCCCGGTGCTGGCGAGGTATGCCGACGACTTCGTCGTGTTCTGCCACGACGAGGAACAGGTGCACCAGGTCAGGGCCCGACTGAAAGCTCGCTCCTGAGGAAGGCGAACTCGCCCACGAGGACGAAGTGGTGTGGCTGGAGGACCCCGCACGACTCGACTACGTACGCCAGGCCCTCGACAAGACCCCTCGCCGCAGAGGCAAGCCCCGCTACGCCCGCGACGGACGTATGGCCGGCTTCATCGAACTCAGCGACACGGCGGAAGCAGACCCCGACAGCGGCCTGCACAAGCGCAGGGTGTTCTACCTCCTGCCGCACGACCGCGACGCAGAGCCCGACGGTCCCCACAAGACCGGAGGCCCCGGCGAGGCCGTAGACCCCCGCACCGTCCAGCCAGGAGCGGTAGGCAAACGTCGCCGCGCTTGCGGGCCCATCCATTAGGCAGACCGACCGACAGCACCTGGACCTGTCCCAACATGGGGTCCGGACGGGGCCTCAGGGAAAACAGTCTTTGACTTGCCCGCGTACTGACCACGGAATGGTGCCGAGTCCGCTACGGCGGCCCTGCTACGGGCCCCGTGCACCGGCTGGCCGGCCGGCCAACTCTCCGACCTCCGGGTAATCGGTCCCAGGCCTCCGCCCGGCGGGACGGCAAGGGCGATATCTCATATCGCGAGATTTCAAACGGCGGAATGTCTGCTGACGTCGTGTTTCCGTCTGCTTTCGGCCCGCATGAGCTCGACTTCCGCCTTCCACCTGTTTGGCAAAGTCGCTTTCCGGCCAGGCGTGGCGACATTCGGTCGATCGTGTTGGCCGGAATTAAGAGTTCCGTCGCGTTGCCGCAAAGCTTCCCGCAACGTTCGGGAAGCAAAAGGAAGGCCGCACTTTCCCCGCGAATTACGAGGGAAGTGCGGCCTTCTTCAGCCGGGGACTCCGCGCTCAGACGATATGCCGCCCGCCGTCCACGGTCAGCACGTCGCCCGTCGTGTAAGCGGCATTCACCAAATACCAGGTCGCCTCCGCGACGTCCTGCGGGGTACCCACGCGACGCAGCGGGGTGTTCTGTGTGATCCAGTCCCGAGAGCTCTCCCAGACCTGCTCCGCGCCCTCGTACCACGGGGTGTCGATGAGCCCGGGGGCGACGGCGTTCACCCGGATCGAGGGGCCGAGCTGGGAGGCCAGCAGGCGCGTCATGTGGTTGACCGCAGCCTTGCTGACCGCGTAGGGGATGGAGCTCCCCAGGGCGCGAGTGGCCGAGACCGAGGAGATGTTGACGATGGAGGCGGCGTCGGATGCGCGCAGGTGAGGAGTGGCGGCAGTGATCATCTGCCACACGCCGATCACGTTGACCTCGAAGATCTCGCGCCAGGCGTCGGCGTTGGCGCCCTCGAGGTCGTCGAGCGGGATGAAGCGGGTGGTCCCCGCGTTGTTGACGAGGATGTCCAGGCGCCCGTACGCGTCAATCGCGGCCTGCACCATGTGCTTCGCGGACTGCGCGTCCGCCACGTCGCCCCGGACGTACACGGCGTCCGGGAGTTCTGCCGCCAGTTCCTTGCCCGCGGCTTCGCTCCGTGCGGAATTGACGACGATCCGAATTCCTTCGGACGCGAGGCGCCGGGCGATCCCGGCGCCAATTCCGGATGACGATCCAGTGATAAGGGCTACGCGACTCTCGCTCATTGCGGTCTCCAGGGGATGTGCTCGTTGACAAGATCCAGAACGCGATCGTAGTCTACCGATAGACGGAACAATGTTTCCGCATAACGGAAAACTGGCCGCGTGTGTGAGTGGATCGGCATGGTATGTCCGATTCAGCCTGTGTCGTTCGGTGTCACGGACGATCGGATTTGTGTCAGGCGCTCCGCTACCGCTTCGCACCGGTGAATGCGGCAACTACGCACAAAAAACTGGGGGAAAATTCATGGGTTCGTCACCCGTCCATACATCGCCGCTCGGCGCTGGGGGAGCGCATGCCCTCGTCGCCGAGCGGGTCCGGGAAACACCCCATGCCTGCGCCGTACGCGAGGCCCGGACCGGCGTCGAGCTGACGTACCGGCAGCTGTGGGACCGCGCGGGTGAGACGGCCGCCCTGCTCGCCAGTGCCGGGATCGGTCCCGGCGCCCTGGTCGCCCTCGACCTGGAGCGCGGGTCAGAGCTGATCGTCGCCCTGCTCGGCGCCGTCCGTGCGGGAGCGGCCTACCTGCCGATCGACGGCCACGCCCCCGCCGACCGGGTCACCGCCGTGCTGAAGGATTCCGGGGCCCGTGCCGTGATCGTGGGCCGGGGCGCCGAGCGCCGCCGTCGCCCCTTCGAGGCCGACGCCGCAACGCCCGTACTGACGGTGCCCACGCCCGGGGACGCCCCCATCATCGGCGGCTCGCACCCCGACGTCAGGGTCGACGAGGAGAGCGCCCTCTGCGTCGGCTACACCTCCGGTTCGACCGGGGTCCCCAAGGGCGTCGTCGTCCCGCACCGCGCCGTGCGCGACCTGGTCACCGAGGCCGGTTTCGGCGCCGTGACGTCCGCGGACCGGGTCGGCCAGCTGGCCAACCCCGCTTTCGACGCCTTCACCTGGGAGGTGTGGGGCGCGCTCACCGCCGGCGCCCCGCTGATCGTGCTGCCCTCCGTCGTCGAGGTCGATCTGGAGACCTGGACCGGCCTGCTCGTCAGCGAGAGCGTCAGCACGGCCCTGCTCACCACCTCGCTCTTCCACATGGTGGCCAGGGAGGCGCCCGCGGCCCTGGGAACCCTGCGGGAACTCCTGGTCGGCGGAGAGCAGCTGGACCTGTCCGCGACCCTGCGCGTACTCGACGCCGGAGGCCCCCGACGGCTCGTGAACATCTACGGACCGACCGAGACAACCGTCTTCGCGACCGCCTTCGCATGCACCGCCGAGTCACTCTCCGGACGCAGCCGCATCCCGGTAGGGAGCCCGGTCCGCAGAGCAAGCGTGCACATCCTCGACGAGGAGCTGCGCCCCGTGGACCCCGGCCAGACCGGTGAGCTGTGCGTCGGCGGGCCGTCCGTGACCAGCGGTTACCTGAACCAGCCCGAACGCACCGGCCGGACGTACGTGCGCCACACCGCCGCCGACGGCTCCACCGGGACCGTGTACCGGACCGGCGACCTCGCCCGGCAACTGCCCGACGGCCTGTTCGAAGTGGTCGGCCGCGCCGACCGGCAGGTGAAACTGCGCGGGTTCCGCATAGAGCTCGAGGAGATCGAGCAGTCCGCCGTTGCCACGGGCCGGACCGAGGCGGCCTTCGTCGAAAAGGTCGGTGAGGGCCACACCGCGCGGCTCGTCGGGGCCTTCCTCCTCCCGCGCGGAGCCGTCCCGGGAGAGGCGCCGGACCCGGCGCACGGCCTGTCCGCCGCCCTCGCCGAGCAGCTCCCCCCGTACATGCTGCCCGCGCGGTGGCTGCCGCTGGCCGAGATCCCCTACGGTTCCACCGGCAAGGCCGACCGGTCGCGCATCAAGGCGCTGCTGGCCGACGCGCAAGATCCCGCCGTACCCGCCGTACCCGCGGAGACCGGGGCGCCTTCCGGGGTGCGACCGGACGCGGAGGCCGTCGACACGACGGCCGCGCTGATCGCGGAGGTCTGGGCCGGTCTGCTCGAGGTCCCGAGCGCGTCGATCACGGACAGCGACGACTTCATCGGCCTCGGCGGGAATTCGATCCTCGCCACGCAAGCGGCGTTCCGGCTCGCCGAACAGCTCGGCGTGCAGGTCGATCCGGCCGACGTGCTGCTCGCGCCGAGCCTGGCCGGTCTGGCCGAGCAGCTCCGCGCCGAAGTCCCCACCGCCGAAGGACCATGAGCTCCATCGGCTGAGCGGCCGTCGGCGGGGCGGGGGCTCGGGCACACCGCGGTGCGTCCCGTCGGCACCCGCCCGTAGCACCGGGTCGGCGTCACCCGGCGGGCCGTCACCGGAGGTCCGCCCGGCAGCGGCCGGCGGCATCGCCGCGAGCCGTCATCAAGGCCGCGGCGCAGCCGGTGAGGCTGCGCCCCGCCCCGTACCGCCGCGCGATCCCTGCGGCCACCCGGCAGTCGGCGGCGCCGCGGCGCCGGATCCTGGCCGGGCCGCACGCACGGGCCCCCGGCCTCCCCGCCGCCGCGTCCCTCCGTCCTGCCCGAGCACTCCGCCCTCCCGCGGCAGCCGTGAACAGACCGGCCGTCGCACACCCGTCACAGACCACCCGCAAGGAGTAGCACCGATGGCGCAACCGCGCCCGCCCGCCCCGCAAAGGGATGGGGCCACCGAAGCCCCCCTCTCACCGGCACAGGAGCGGCTCTGGTTCATCCACCAGGCCGCCCCGGACTCGCCGGTGTACAACGTGCCCCTGCTCACCGAGTGGCGCGAACCCATCGACGTACCGGCCCTCACCAAGGCCCTGGAGGCCCTCACCACCTGCCACGAAGTGCTCCGCACCACGTACGTCTCCCGCGAGGGCCGACCCGTCCAGGTCGTCGCGCCCCCCGGGCCGGTCCGGATCGAGGTCGTCACCGGCTCCGCGGCCCCCGATGAGGCCGAACTGTCGCGCCACGCGCGCGTCCCGTTCGCACTGGACGAGGAACCGCCGCTGCGCGCCGCGGTCTGGCCCGGGGGCGGAACCCAGCCCGGGACCCTGCTGCTGAACGTCCACCACATAGCCGTCGACGGCTGGTCCCTGCCCGCGCTGTACGACGGGCTCGCCACCGCGTACGAGCAGGCGCTGCGCGGCGCACACCCCGAACTCCCGCAACCTCCGGTTCAATACTGCGATTTCGCGGTCTGGGACAGGGAGAACGGCCGAGACCCGGGCCTCGAAGCCCAGATCGAGGCCCGCGCCGCAGTCCTCTCCCGCGCCGTGGGGGAGGGGCTCGCGCTCGGACCGGCAGTCGCCCGGGAACGGGTCGCGGAGGGCGACAGGCGCGGCGACCAGTACCGCTTCGCCCTCGACGCCGGGGTCGAGGAGGCCGTGGCCGAACTGGCCAGGGACCTCAAGGTGACACCATTCGTCGTCCTCTTCGCGGCCTTCCAGGCCGTGGTGCAGCGCTGGAGCGGTCGGGATGAGTTCCTCCTGGGCACGGTCGCCGCGAACCGCCCACATCCGTCCGTGGCCGGTCTCGTCGGGTTCTTCGTGAACACGGTCCCGCTGCTGTGCACCCCCGACCCCGAAGCCACCTTCGTGGAGCTGTGCACTGCCTCGCGCACCGAGGCCTTCCGCGTACTGGCCCACCAGCGCCTGCCCTTCGACCGGCTCGCCGCCCGCCTGGGGCTCGCCGGACTGGCCGACATCGGCTTCGTCTTCCAGAACTCCCCCGCCGCGAGCCCCTCCGGCCGGTGGGCGCGACCGGAACTCCTGGCGACGGGAACGGCCAAGCAGGACCTCTCGCTCGTGCTGGAAACCGTGCCGGGCGGCGGACTCTCGGCCGTCGTCGAGTACGACACCGGCCGGTACACCGCGGCGACGGCCCGCGCCCTGGCCGAAAGCTATGCGGCGCTGCTCACCGAGGCCCTGGCGCGGCCCGGTACCCGGCTGCGTGAACTGCCGGTCACCGCGCGTCCCGCCGGAGCCCCTCCGTGCGGGGTGCTGGTGGGCGCGGCCCCCGAGTCCAGTCCCTCGGACACCGTGACGGGCGCGCTGGAGCAGGCCCTCGCCGCCGCGGACCCCGCCCGGATCGCGGTGGAGTCCACGGCGGGGGACCTCACCTGGGGTGAACTGGACGCCTGGTCGGCCGCCGTCGCGGGCCGGCTGCGCGGTGACGGGATCGGACCCGGCTCCTACGTGCCGGTCCTAGCCGGCCGGGGCCCGGCGCTGGTGGCCGCCTGGGTGGGCGTGCTCAGGGCCGGTGCGGCCTTCGTGCCGCTCGCCATGGAGACCCCGGCCGCCCGGATCGCGTACATCCTCGCCGAGACCCGGGCCGACAGGGTCCTCGATTGCCCCGACGGGGCGAGGCTCCTCGACGGCCTCCTCGACGGCCTCCACGGCGCCGACGGCCCCGGGGGAGACATCGACGGCGCCGGGCCGATGGCCGCCGCCAAGCGGCTCGAACTGGCCGAACTCCGCTCCCTTCCCGGTGAGTTCGACCCTTCGCAGTGGGCTGCCCCCGGTCCGGAGGACGTCGCCGCCCTCCTCTACACCTCCGGCACCACCGGCCGCCCCAAGGGCGTTCTGGTGCCGCACCGCGGACTGCTGAACACCGCCCTGTGGTGGGGCCGCGACTGCGGGCTCGGACCCGGGGACCGGCTGCTCCTGACCGCGGGCACCGCCTTCGACCCGGCCGGCTACAACGTCGTCGAGGCCCTGCTCGCCGACGCCCGCCTGGTCGTCGCCGACGACATCGAACGCCGCGACCCGGCCGCGCTGCTCGGGCTGGTGCGGGGGCCCCGGGGAGCCACCGTGGCTGGATCCATCACGCCGAGCCTCCTGCACGCCATGCTCGAAGCCGACACCGATCCGCACCTCGGCACCACCCTGCGCACCGTGTACTCCGGAGGGGAGGCGCTCTCCCGCCGGCTGGTCGTCCAGTGCGCGAGCCGCTGGGGCACCGAGGTCGTCAACGTGTACGGACCGACCGAGGCCTCCTGCAACAGCACCTGGTCGCCCGTCGACCCCGCCGACGAACAACCCCCGGCGATCGGCCTGCCGCTGCCGGGGACCCGCGCCTACGTCATGGGACCCCGGGGCGAGGAGCTCCCGCCCGGGGTACCCGGCGAGCTGTACGTGGCGGGCATCGGCGTGGCCGCCGGCTACCTGCGCGACCCCACGGCCACGGCCGCCGGGTTCCCTCCCGACCCGTACGCGGCTCGCTACGGACGGCAGGCCGGCACCCCGATGTACCGAACCGGGGACCGCGCGGTCCTGCGCGAGGACGGGCAGATCGGCTACCTCGGCCGGGCCGACGACCACCCTGCGGCCGGGGATGCCGGGCGGCGGCGTCGCCGCCTGGGTCGCCGAGCGGCTGGCGGAGCGGGCCGAGCGGGACGGCATGCGGGTTCGGGTGTTCCGTACGGGCCTGCTGCTGGGGGACAGCGCCTCCGGCGCCTGCGATCCCGAGCACCCGCTGTGGCGGCTGATCGCGGGCGGGCTGGCGGTGGGCACCCATCCGCGTGACGACCGGCCCCTGGCCGTGAGCCCGGTGGACGTGGCCGCCCGCGCCATCGCCCAACTGGCCGTCTCACCCGCCTCGGAGGGCCGCGCCTACCACCTGGTGGGCGAGGAGACCGTCACCGCCCAGCACCTCTTCGACCTGCTCGGGACGTCGCACCGGCCGACCCGGACCGTCACCGAACACGCATGGCAGCGTGCGGTGGCCCTGCGCGCCCTCGACCAGGAGAACGAAGCCCTCGACCCGCTCGCACCGCGCGGCCTCGGCCGCCTGGTGCTCGGCACGAGCCGCGTCGAGGCGCAGGCCTGGCAGCCCTGGCTGCTCCAGGGCGGCCACGACCCCAAGCCGTCCGCGGCCTCCCTCCTCAGCAGCCTCGACTTCGCCTCCGCGCACCACGCCGCTTTCGCCGACCTGCTCGGCACGCCCCAAGGATCCCGATGACCACCCTGACCACGCTCATCCCCCCGACGACGCACACCACCGTGGACGGGACCGCCCCGGCCGCCACCGGGTTCCCCTCGTCCGGCGGCCTCGCGCTCCACGACCACACGCTCTACGACTGGTTCGCCCGCTCACTGGAGACCCACCCCGACTCGCCCGCCCTGGAAGTGCTGGGGCAGACCTACAGCTACCGGTACCTCGACGAGCGTGCGGTCGCCGTCGCGGGTGCCCTGCTGCGTGCGGGCGGCGGCATCCCGCCGGAGCGGATCGCCCTGCTCGCCTCCCGCAGCCTCACCGCCTTCGCCGGATACCTGGCGGGGCTGCGCCTCGGCGCCACCATCACCCCGCTCAACCCCGCCTACCCGGCGGAGCGCAACCGGGCCGTGTGGGAGCTGGCGCGGGCCGACGTACTCCTCGCTGACGAGGCCGGATCGGTCCAGCTGACCGGCGCCGACCCGACCGGGCACGCCGACGGCGGCCCGGTCCTGCTTCGGCTGACCGACAGCGCGACCGTCGAGCTGCCGGCCGACGCGGCCGGGCTGCCGCCCCGTACGACGGGACCGGCCGACGTCGCGTACGTCCTGTTCACCTCCGGCTCCACCGGACGGCCCAAGGGCGTCCCGATCAGGCACGGCAACCTCGCCCCGTACATCGCGCACAACATCGAGCGCTTCGAGGTGGGCCCCGGCTGCCGCGTCTCGCACACCTTCGACCTGACCTTCGACCCCTCGGTCTTCGACCTCTTCGTCACCTGGGGCGGCGGAGCCACGCTGGTGGTCCCGCGGCGTTCCGAACTGCTGGAGCCGGTGCGGTACGTCGTCGAGCGGGCCGTCACGCACTGGTTCTCCGTCCCCTCGGTCGTCTCGGTCTCCTCGAGCTTGGGCAAGCTCCCCGCGGGCGAGGCCACCGGCCTGCGCTACGGGATCTTCATCGGCGAGCAACTGACCGACCGGCAGGCCCGGCTGTGGGCCGCCGCGGCACCCTCGGCCCGCATCGAGAACGTCTACGGGCCCACCGAACTGACGGTCGCCTGCACACAGTTCCGGCTCTCCGAGGACGTGGACCAGTGGCCCGCGACCTCGAACGGAACCATCCCGATCGGCCCGGTCTACGGGTTCCTCGACCACGTGATCCTCGGCGTGGACGGCTTCCCGTCCGCCGAGGGCGAGCTCTGCGTGCGCGGAGCGCAGCGCTTCGACGGATACCTCGACCCGGCCGACGACCGGGGCCGGTTCCTCGCCTTCGACCACGAGAGCGGCCTGCCCGCGGAGGTCTACCAGGGCGCGGCCCCGCTGACCCCCCAGCACTGGTACCGCACCGGTGACCGGGTGCGCCACGAAGACGGCGCCCTCGTGCACCTCGGCCGCCTCGACAACCAGGTCAAGGTACGCGGCTACCGCATCGAACTCGGTGAGATCGAGTCCGCCCTGCGCGCCAACCCGGACCTGGCCGACGCGGTGGTCCTCGCCGTCCCGGGCCCCGTCGAGACCGAGCTCGTGGCCTGCTATACGGGCGAACCCCTCAAGGCGACCGACGTCATGCTCTGGCTGCGCAAGCGGGTGCCCGTCCACATGGTCCCCCGCCGTTACGAGCACCTCGATGCGATGCCGCTCAACCCGAACGGCAAGATCGACCGCCCCGCGCTCGCGGCGGCGTTCACCCGCCCCGCTCCCGAAGGGACCCGGTGACCCGCCGTGGCACTGTCCGTCTCCAGCCTGCTGCGTGAACTGCGGCCTCCGTCGCCAGTGGTCAGGGTGCTGGCCGTCAGCAACTTCGCCCGGACCATCGCGAACGGCTTCCTGCTGTCCGTCACCGTCCTGTACTTCATGCGTGCCGTGGGCGTCTCCGCCGGGCACGTCGGCCTCGGCATGACCGTCGCCGCCGTCCTCGCGATGCTCGTCAGCATCCCGGCGGGCCAGCTGTCCGACCGGTTCGGTTCACGGACCACCTCCGTGGTCTTCGGCTGCGCCCAGGGCGCAGTGGTCTGTGCCTACGCCCTGGCCGGCGGGTTCTCCGGCTTCCTCGTCGTCGTCGCCCTCGCCGCGATGGCGGACGCGGGCGGCGCCGCCGCCCGGGGCGCCCTGATCGCGGAAGCGCTGCCGCCGGCCGAACGGGTCCCCGCGCGCGCCTACCTACAGTCCGTCATCAACGTCGGCCTGTCCCTGGGCACCCTGCTCGGCGGTACCGCGCTCGCCGCGGATTCCGCCGGGCTCTACCGCCTGCTGCTCGTGGCGGCCGGCGTGCTGTTCATCGCCGCCGGCCTCATGTGCCTGCCGCTGCCCCGGACCAGGGCCGCAGAGGCCGCCCCGGGCGAGGAGCGCCGGCACGTACTGCGCGACACCCCCTTCGTGGTGGTCGCCGCCCTCAACGCCGTTCTGGTCCTGGGGACGGACGCCCTGCTCACGGTGGCCCTGCCGCTGTGGATAGCGGAGCGCACGGACGCCCCGGTCTCCCTCTTCGCTGCGTTGATCTTCATCAACACCGCCATGTGCGTGCTGTTCCAGGTGCGGATGAGCAAGGGGTCCGAGGACGTCGCGGGCGGTGCGCGCGCGATGCGGCGCTCCGGCATCCTGCTCGCCGTCTGCTGTGCCTGCTTCGCGCTGTCCGCGGGCCAGCCCGGCTGGGTCGCGGCCATCTGCCTCGTCGTGGGCGCCGTGGTCCACGTCTGCGGGGAGATGCTGCACTCGGCCGGATCGTGGGCCCTGTCGTACGAACTGTCGCCCGCGAACGCGCACGGCCAGTACCAGGGCATGTTCAACCTGGCCCAGCGCGTCGGAGGCGCCGTCACCCCCGCCCTCACCGCAGTCGTGATCATCGGCTGGGGCCTGCCGGGCTGGCTGCTGTTCGGCGCCGTCCTGCTGGCGGGCGGGCTGGCCACACCGGCGGTCGCACGCTGGGCGCAAAACACCCGCCTTCCCGAACCGGCGGCGGATCCGGCCGCGGTGACCGCCGAGGCGCGGAGCACCGGGCAGGGGCAGGGCGCCGGGAAGGAGCAGAGCACCGAGCCGGCAGCGGTGTGACGGGGGCACTCCGCCCGTTCCCCCGCTCCGCCCGCCCCCCTTCTGCACCCGTTCCCCCGCTCCGCGGGCCCTGAGCGGCCCGAGCCCACCGCAGCGTTCCAGGGGCCACTGCGCACGCCGCGGGCCCCCGTACAGAGAGAGAAGCATGGAATTCAGCCTGTTCTACTTCGGCAACGACAGCGACGCCGGTGACGACGCCGGCAACCGCTACGACCTGGTGCTCGAGGGCGCCCGGTTCGCCGACACCCACGACTTCGCCGCCGTGTGGACGCCCGAGCGGCACTTCCACGCATTCGGCGGCCTCTACCCCAATCCGGCCGTGACCGGTGCGGCCGTCGCCGCCGTCACCAGCCGCGTCGCCATTAGGGCCGGCAGCGTCGTCGCCCCGCTCCACCATCCGCTGCGCATCGCGGAGGAGTGGGCCGTCGTCGACAACATCTCCGGTGGCCGGGTGGGGCTCGCCTTCGCCTCGGGCTGGCACGCCACCGACTTCGCGCTGCGCCCCGAGTCCTACGAGAACCGCCGGGACGTCGTCCTGGACAGCGTCCGCACCGTCCGATCTCTGTGGCGCGGCGAGGAGATCGACGTCCTCGACGGCGCCGGAGCCCCGCAGCGAGTGCGCTCGTACCCGCGTGCGGTCCAGTCGGAACTCCCCGTGTGGATCACCAGCGCGGGCGGCGTCGAGACCTTCCGCCACGCGGGCACCCTCGGCGCCGGGGTCCTGACTCACCTGCTGGGACAGGACATTGACGACCTCGCCGGGAAGATCGCCGCCTACCGGGAGGCGTACGCGGCCCGCCCGGACGCGGACGGCAGCGCCGGTCACGTCGTGGTCATGGCGCACACATACCTGGACTCGGACGAGGACACCGCCCGCGCCCTCGTCAGGGACCCGCTCACCGCCTACCTGCGCACCTCGGTCAACCTCCTCCTCGGCTCCCAGGCACACGGCAGCGCCCGCCGGGTGGACCCGGCCAAACTCCGCGACAAGGACCTGGACTTCCTCGCCGCGCGCGCCTTCGACCGCTACTACGAGGACGGCGCCCTGCTCGGCACCGTCCCGAAGGCGGCCCGCGTCGTGGAACGGCTGAAGGGCCTCGGAGTCGACGAGATCGCCTGCCTCGTCGACTTCGGCCTGCCCACCAAGGTGGTCCTCGACGGGCTCCACACACTCGACGAACTCCGGAGGGCCACCGCATGAGCACCCACGCACCGCTTTCCTCGCTGGCCCTGCGGCCCCGGCCCGGAGCCGAAGACCCCGGCCGGCGTTTCCGGAGCGCCGCCGGACGCTTCCCGACCGGCGTCACCGTCGTCACCGCCCTCGAAGGGGGCCGGCCGCACGGCACGACCGTCAACTCCTTCACCACCGTCTCGGTCGACCCCTGCCTGGTCCTCGTAGCACTCGGACACCGCTCCCGGATGCACGACAAGCTCCTCCTGGCGGGCTCCTTCACCGTCAGCGTGCTCTCCGACACCCAGGAGGACGACGCCCGCTGGTTCGCCGACCCCGCCCGCCCGGACGGCGCCGAGGCCTTCATCGGCCGCCCCTGGCGCACGGCCGCGCACTCCGGTGCGCCGATCCTCCTCGATGGCGTCGCCTACTTCGACTGCGCTGTCGAGGAGACCCGCAGGGCCGGGGACCACACCCTCGTCGTGGGCCGCGTCGAGGAGTTCGGCGTGCTCCGCGACGGCCCCGCGCTGGTCTTCGCCGACAGCGCCTTCGCGGGACGGGAGGAGCGGCCGTGACCCTCGTCTACATGTTCCCCGGTCAGGGAACGCAGCGTGCGGGCATGGGCGGGGACCTCTTCGACCGCTTCCGCGCCATGACCGCCGTGGCCGACGCCGTCCTCGGCTACTCGGTAGCCGACCTGTGCCTGCACGACCCCCACGAGAGGCTCGGGCTGACGATCTACACCCAGCCCGCCGTCTACGTCGTCAACGCACTGTCCTACGCCGCGGCCCGGGCCGACGGCTCAGCCGTCCCCGACGTGGCCGTCGGGCACAGCCTCGGCGAGTACAACGCGCTCGAAACCGCCGGGGTGTTCGGCTTCGCCGACGGACTGCAGCTCGTCGTCGCCCGGGCCACGGCGATGGCACGCGTCCGGGACGGAGGGATGTGCGCCGTCCTCGGCATGGACGAGGCCGTCATCCGGCTGCTGCTGCGCCGGGCCGGCCTCGAAGCGGTCGAGGTGGCCAACCACAACACGCAGGACCAGACGATCCTCGGCGGCCCCGTCGCCAAACTGGAGTCGGCCGCGGCGCTCCTGAAGGACTCGGGCGCACGGGCCGTGCGCCGCCTGCCCGTCAGCGGGCCCTTCCACACGGGTCACATGTCCCCCGCGGCCGAGGAGTTCGGCCGACTGCTGGCCCGTACCCCGCTCGCCGCACCCGCCTTCCCCGTCATCGCGAACCGGACCGCCCTGCCGTACACCGAGGCCACGATGGCGGACGTGCTCAGGGAGCAGATCGACCACCCGGTCCTGTGGCGACAGACGGTGGAGAGCCTGCTGGACTCCGACGCGGACACCGTCTTCGAGGAGGCCGGCGACAGCACCGTCCTCACCCGCATGCTGCGCTCGATCCGCGCTGAGAGGGACACCCGATGAACACCCGAGCATCCAGCGTCATCCGGCCGCGTCCGGTCGACGATCCGGTCCTGCGGCTCTTCGTGCTGCACCACGCGGGCGGGTCCCATCTCGCTTACACCTCCTGGGTCGCGCACTTCCCCGAAGACTGGGACGTGTGCCTCGTCGAGGCGCCCGGCCGGGGGCCGCTCAGCGCCGTGCCCCCACGGCGCAGCGCCGATGACCTGGCCGCGTACCTGCTGGAAGACCTCGCCCCCTGGCTGGACGCGCCCTACGCCTTCTTCGGGCACAGCATGGGCGCGCTCGTCGGTTACGAGCTGACCCTCCAGGCGATCGAACGGAGCTTCGAACCGCCCGTCTGGCTCGGTGTCTCCGCGTGCGAGAGCCCCTTCGAAACGGTCGCGCCGGCCGGACCGCCCCTGCACACACTGCCCGGCGGGGAACTGCGCACCGCTCTCGGCGCCATGGGCGGGATGCCCGCCCCGATCCTGGAGGACGACGACCTCTGGGCCGTGTACGAACCCCGGCTGCGCGCCGACTTCCAGCTCGTGGAGAGCTGGAGGCCGCGCCCCGCGGAGCGCTCCCGGATCACCGTTCCCTGCTCCCTCTTCGGCGGGGAGGACGACCACGTGGTGACCGCGGAGCAGTTGACGGCCTGGTCCGCCGGAACCGACCTGCTGCAGGGCGAACATCTCTACCCCGGGGCGCACTTCTACTGGGACGAACAGATCTCACTGGTCGTCGCCCAGATCGTGGAAGAGATCGACACGGCGTCCCCGGGACTCGCCTCCTGGTAGCAGCTCCGGGCCTCTCCCGTGCCCCGCACGCGAGAGGCCCGGGTGCGTGTCAGTGCCGGCCTCGGCGGTGGCCCACGCCCGTGGCCCTCAGGGGTCCCGGGGCCCCGGGGAGAGGGCGCCGCGGATTTTCGCAGGTCCGACGGATGGCGCGGGGCGGGGGCGTCGCCCTTCGCCGTGCGCGGCCAGTGCCGCCCTTCGAGGGCCTGGGCACTGCAGTTGAGCCGGACCGCCACGGTAGCTGCTGCGGCCTGGGACAGGCCGGGCCTGGGGACCGGTAGTCCCGCCGATGAGCCGCCGCGGGTTGCCTGTGCTCATCTCCGGTGATACCTGCGGTGATGGGATCGGTGTACGAAGGCTGCCGAACTGTGGTTACGGAGTCGACTGCTCCGCTCGGGGGAGTGAGGTGCCGTGTTTGCTCTGGCGGTGTGCCGAGGTTGGATGGTCGCCTTTGGGGCTGGGGGCGGGTGGGTGTATGGGGCAGCGGTTGTCAGGGTGCTGCCGGTTCTGAATCCATGCGTCGTACAGGCAAGGGTGACGGGGACGTCTGTGTTCGGTAATTGGCGTAGTCGGGACTCGTGTGGGCTGTGTGCCGTGCCGATGCTCTGGGTGTGGCCCGAGTCGCAACCGGTCGCTGAACGCGGAATGGGTGGAGATCACCAACACCACCCGCCAGCCGGTCGACCTCAAGGGCTGGACGCTGCGGGACAAGGACGGCCAGTGCTACCACTTCGAGAACATCCGTATCGCCCCTCGTGCCACCTTCCGCTTCCACACCGGCCAGGGCCGCGACACCCGCACCGACCTGTTCCAGGACCGCCGCGACTACGTGTGGGACAACCGCGCCGACACCGCGACCCTGCGCGACGAGCGCGGCCGCACGGTGGACACCGAGTCCTGGAGCCCCGCCTGGCGCCAGCGGCCCGCCAGGTCCAGGCCGTGGTGGGGCCCGAGAACGGGTCCATTCCGCTCGCGAGTCGGCTGCTGCCTCGGTGCGAGGGGTGCCCCTATCTCTTTGGTCAAGGGAAACGGGGGCTGCGTTTGGTCGGGGAGCCGGGCAGCATGGCGGCGTGGCTGATCTTCTGTGGGATGAGGTGAGGTGTTTCTTCGACCCGGACTTGAGGGGGCCGTTGCCGGATGTGCGTGTCCCGGATTGTTCGGTGGAGGACTGGCAGGCGGTCCTCGATCTCGTCGAGGCGAGGGGCTGGAAGTGTCAGTACTCCGAAGGCGAGACAGTGCTACCGCTGCCCCGGGCGGAGGCCGTGCTGCCTTCGGTGCCCGCCCTGAGACCGTCGGCGCGCTCAGACCTACGCCGGGGGTGACGTGCAGACCGGATGCTTCCTACAGCACCGCAGGGCATCCAGCCATTCGTACCGGCCGCGATGTCCGGCCGGCCTCTCGCCGCATCAAGCCACTCGCCGCCGCGCGGCACCGGCACTGCCAGGTGGGCCGTCGAAACCTGGACGGGGCCGCGGCAGGAAGCGGCGCACCGATGACCGGCGGCTGCGAGGCCTTTGGCGTCGGAGGGGATCATCAGTACTCGCCCCCGCCGTCCAGCAGATGGAGAGTGCCGACGAGAGGAGGGGCCCAGCAAGGGCGGAAGTCTGGATGGTCGTCCCAGCGGAGGGCGACGTGGCGAAGTCCAAGTCCGATGCCCTCGATGAACCCGGAAGGCCGGCCGTCGCGTGCGCCGTGGTCACGGTACGGCAGGAGGCAACTGTGGATGAGGAGCTGGGCATCCACCCCCGCGGCCAGCCGCCGCTCGGTCACGCTGGCCGGGCCCGCGTCGGAGAGCCGGTCTTCAAGGAACTTGTGGAGCAACCAGTATTCGGCGGTGGGTAGGCGGTGCTGCGCGGTCACGTCATGAACTCCGTCGGTCGGGAGAGTGAACTGGTCGTAAGGGCAGTGCTGCTCGTGGTGCTGGCCTCAAGGGCGGCGTGCGGCTGACTCTTCTCGGCCAGCGCGGAGCGCCTGGTAGAGGGTCCGGCGCCCGTGGACCGGCGCACGGTCGAGGTCCACTGGAGCGGCGGAGGTGTCGCGGGCGCCCTGCGCATGGTGTCCGAGGGCGGTGGCTGGCGGGTCGCTCGGACGGCCGCCGAGATGCGTCCGTACGTCGATGGGCCGGTGGCGGCCATCGCTGAACTGCGCCGCCGCGGCGAATGCGCCGACCGGTGAAAACCTGGGGACGGAAACGGCGCGACCGCTCTGCGGGCCCGACGGCGGGCGCGGAGCTCTCGGCGTACCGCGGTTTCCGTGCGTCGTACCGCGGTTCCCGGCCGGCGGACCGGGCGCCGGAGGGCGTCTCGGGTGGAGCCTCGTCGTACCAGCCTCGTCCGCAGGACGACGTGGCGCCAGGCGGTTCCCGGGTCGTCGATGTTCTTGGGGAGCGACCGGACCAGGGTGCCGCCCAACTCCTCCACCGGCTGGTGGACGCTGGTGAGCTGCGGATCGGTGTGCCGGGCGAAAGGGGAGTAGTCGCACCCCACGACGGCCACGTCCTCCGGCACCCGCCGGCCTGCCGCGCGCCCGCGGCCATCATGTCCGACGCGGCGAATACCGCGTCGAGTTCGGGGTGTCGCCGGAAGAGCTCGGCTGTGGCGTGGCGCCCGCTCTCCTCGCAGAAGTCACCCTCGGCTATCCAGGATGCCCCCACCTCACCGGAGGCCTCCGTCATCGCCTCCCGGTATCCCGCTGAGCCGGCTCTGCGCGGCGTACATGTCCAACGGGCCGGTGAACGTGGCGATGGCCAGTCGTCCGGAGGTCCCGAGGTGACGGACCGCCGACCGCGCTCCGCCCGCGATGTCCGAGTCGACGTAGGCGAGGGTCTCCTCGGCCGACCGGCGGCCGCTGAGGCGGTCGCCAGGTCCAGCTCGGCGAGCATGTCGGGCAGCGGGTCCTCGTCATGCACGGAGACCAGCACGACTGCGTCCACTCCGCCCGCGCGTACTGCGCGAAGCGCAGTCTTTCCCTGTCGTTCCGCACCAGCGCGTGAGGAGCAACTGCATGTCATGGTCGGCGAGTTCGGAGCCGACCGCGCGCACGATGCCGGAGGAGACGGGCTTCGCGAAGAAGCGCCGTTCGCTGTCCGCGATGACCAGCGCCACCGCGCCGGTGCGGCTGCCGGCCAGGGCGCGCGCGGCGTGGTTGGGGACGTACCCCGGCTCGGTGATCGCCCGATCGTGCGCGACCTTAAGGAGGGATGTTCGGTTCTGCGGCCGCTTCTCGTCGCACAAGACGTTCACATCGAATCACCGGAGGCGCCCGATCCTCACCGTGTTGATCGAATCTTGAACGGATCCGTCACGGTCGCAGCCGTTCGGAAGCCGGAGGGGGCCGCGAACCCCGACAACCCGGGCCTCTCTGCTGCGAGATCTGTTCGACATCTTGACGGCGCCTCGCCCGGCACCGAAATTGGGAGCGCTCCCACGTTCGTTGCACGAAGAACCTGCCGCGCCTCCCGGCTACCCCCGGCAACTGAGCATCCCGATCACCGCAGACCTTCTCGGTCGCCGACCCTCCTTCCCTACCTCCTAAGGACCACAGCGTGCCGCGACATCAGTCCCCCGATCCCCGCAGATCCCGTACCTCTCCCAGACCGCGCCGAGCGGGCCTGCCCGGAGGCGCCGGTGCGCTGCTGGGCAGCATGACCACCGCCTGGATGCTGGCCGCCGCGCTGGTGGTGCCCGCCGCGGCTGACGGAGCCGCCGCGGAGGGCCCCGAGCTCATCGTCAATGGAGACTTCTCCGCGGGCACCGCCCCCTGGTGGTCGACGGCCAACAGCCCCCTCTCCGTCGTGGACGGACGCCTGTGCGCGGACGTTCCCGCCGGCACCGCCAACGCCTGGGACGCCATCGTGGGGCAGAACGACCTCGCCCTCACCGCCGGGGAGGGCTACACCCTCAGTTACACGGCAACCTCCACCGTGCCCATCACCATCCGCACCAACGTGCAGGTGCCGGTCGACCCGTGGACCTCTGAACTGGCCGTCACCCAACGGGTCGAAGAGACCGCCGTGCCCGTCACCCAGAACTTCACGGCCGGAGCCGACCACGACGCCGCGCAACTCGTCTTCCAGATCGGCGGGAGCGCGCAGGCCCTCACCTTCTGCCTCGACGACGTGTCCCTGGTCGGTGGAACCACACCGCCGCCCTACGAGCCGGACACCGGCTCCCCCGTCCGTGTGAACCAGGTGGGCTACCTCACCGACGGCCCCAAGAGCGGCACCTTCGTCACCGAGGAGACCACTCCGCAGCCCTGGGCCCTCAACGCGGCCGACGGAACGCGCGTGGCCGGCGGCAATACCGTTCCGGCGGGCGTCGACTCCGGCTCGCGGCAGAACACCCACACGTTCGGCTTCAGCGCCGTGACCATGCCGGGCAAGGGCTACACCGTCACGGTGGCGGGCAAGAAGAGCGAGCCGTTCGAGATCGGCGACGATCTCTACAGTTCCCTGCGCACCGACGCGCTCGCGTACTTCTACCACAACCGCAGCGGCATCGAGATCGACGCCGGCATCGTGGGGGAGGAATACGCCCGACCGGCCGGGCACGTGAACGCGAGCCCCAACCAGGGTGACAACGATGTACCGTGCCAGCCCGGTGTGTGCGACTACCGGCTCGACGCGGCGGGCGGCTGGTACGACGCGGGTGACCACGGCAAGTACGTCGTCAACGGCGGTATATCCGTGGCCCAGCTGATGTCGACGTTCGAGCGGACCCTGTACGAGGAGAACGCCGACGCCAAACCTCTCGGCGACGGCAGGCTCCGGCTGCCCGAGCACGGCAATGCCACTCCCGACGTCCTCGACGAGGCACGCTGGGAGATGGAGTGGCTGATGCGGATGCAGGTGCCCGCCGGTGAGCCGCTGGCCGGTATGGCGCACCACAAGCTGCACGACAAGGCGTGGACGGGACTGCCCACCAGGCCCGACCGCGACCCGCAACCCCGTGAACTGCACCCCCCGACCACCGCGGCCACTCTCAACCTGGCTGCCACCGCCGCCCAGTGCGCGCGTCTGTTCCAGGTGTACGAGGCGAACTTCGCCGACCAGTGCCGCAAGGCCGCGCGGACCGCTTGGACGGCCGCCAAGGCCCACCCGGCCATCTACGCCGACCCCGCCGACGGCACAGGTGGCGGCGCCTACCCCGACGACGACGTGCGCGACGAGTTCTACTGGGCCGCGGCCGAACTCTTCCTCACCACCGGCGAGGACGGCTACCGCCAGGAGGTCCTCCGCTCCCCGCTGCACGGTGACACCGACGCGGTCTTCCCGCGCGGCGGCATGGCCTGGGGCGCGACCGCCGGACTGGGCGCGCTCAACCTCGCGACCGTACCGAACAAGCTCACCGCCGACCAGCTCAAGACGGTACGGACCACGGTGACCGAGGCCGCCGACGGCTACGCGACCGACTCGGCCGAAGCCGCGTACGGCCTGCCCTACGCCCCCGACGGCGGACACTACGTGTGGGGCTCTAATAGTCAGGTCGCCAACAACATGGTGGTCCTCGGCACGGCGCACGACCTCACAGGAAAGACCGTCTACCGTGACGCCGTACTGCGCGGCCTGGACTACCTGCTGGGTCGTAACCCCCTGAACCTGTCGTACGTCACCGGTTACGGCGAACGGGATTCGCACAACCAGCACCACCGCTTCTGGGCGAACCAGCTCGACCCGGCCCTTCCCAACCCCGCACCCGGCTCCCTGGCCGGCGGTCCGAACGACGGCATCGAGGACCCCGTAGCCCAGGCCAAGCTCAAGGGCTGCGCGCCGTCGATGTGCTACATCGACGACATCGAGTCCTGGGCCACGAACGAGGTCACCATCAACTGGAACGCCCCGCTCGCCTGGGTGGCCTCCTACGTGGATGACCTCGGTAGCGGCAAGACCGTGAAGCCACTCTGCGAGGTCACCTACAACTCGACGCGCTGGAGCGGCGGGTTCACCACGCAGGTCGTGGTGAAGAACACCGGAACCAAGGTGATCAGCCCTTGGAAGCTCGACTGGACCTTCGCCGACCGGCAGCAGCTGTCCGCCCCCTGGGGAGCGGACGTCGAGCAGAGCGGTCCTGTGGTCACGGCCAAGGCGCTGAGCTGGAACACCACCCTTCCGGTCGGCGGAACCGTCCGCTTCGGCTTCAACGGACAGTCGACCGGCCTGGTGTACGACCCCCGGGTCTTCCGGCTGAACGACCAGCCCTGCGCGACGACACCACCGCGATGACCGAACCCACCTGACGGCGCGTCAAGGGTGCCGGGCCGGTTCCGTCCGTACGGACCGTTTGCGACTCGTAGAAGTCGTACGACGCGTACGACGGACCGGCCCGGTGCCCCGCCCAGCCGTGTCCGGGAGCGGCCCGGTGTCCCACCCGCCAGACAGACCCCCCTCTCCGGACCTCGCACGCAACACACGCACGTGCAACTCCCCATCTCTCCCGAAGGCGGAAGGACGGCATGCAAGTGGGACCACTACGAAGAGGAAGACGACGCCTGCGAGGGCTGGTCGTCGGGATCGTGACCACGGGGCTCCTGTCGGTGGCCGGTCTGACGGCCGGCACGGCTGCGCCGGCCGCCGCGTCCGCTGCGGGCGCCCCGGCCGGCGACGACTGGCTGCACACCTCCGGTAACAAGATCGTCGACAAGAACGGCGACGAGGTCTGGCTCACGGGCGCGAACTGGTTCGGGTTCAACGCCGGTGAGCGGGTCTTCCACGGCCTGTGGTCGGGCAACATCACCGACATCACCAAGTCGATGGCCGACCGCGGGATCAACCTCGTCCGGGTCCCGATCTCCACCCAGCTTCTCCTCGAGTGGAATAACGGCCAGGCCACCGTTCCGTCCGGCGTCAACAACTACGCCAACCCCGAGATCGCCGGCAAGACCTCGCTGGAGATCTTCGACTACTGGCTGGCCCTGTGCAAGCAGTACGGCATCAAGGTCATGCTGGACGTCCACAGCGCCGAGGCGGACAACTCCGGTCACGTCTACCCGGTGTGGTGGAAGGGCACGGTCACGACCGAGCAGTTCTATGCCGCCTGGGAATGGGTGACGGCCCGCTACAAGGCCAACGACACCCTGGTCGCGATGGACATCAAGAACGAGCCGCACGGCAGGGCGAACGAGACGCTCCGGGCGAAGTGGGACAGCTCGACCGACCAGGACAACTTCAAATACGCCTGCGAGACCGCGGGCAAGCGCATTCTGGCGATCAACCCGAACGTCCTGGTGCTGTGCGAGGGCATCGAGGTGTACCCCAGGGCCGGCGCGAGCTGGTCCTCCACCACCGCGACCGACTACTACTCAACCTGGTGGGGCGGCAACCTGCGCGGCGTCCGCGACCACCCGGTCGACCTCGGGGCCGACAGCGACCAGCTCGTGTACTCCCCGCACGACTACGGCCCGCTCGTCTACGCCCAGCCCTGGTTCACCGGCGACTGGAACCGCACCACCCTGGAACGGGACGTGTGGGACCCCAACTGGCTCTACCTGCACAAGGAGAACAAGGCCCCGCTGCTGATCGGCGAATGGGGTGGATTCCTCGACAACGGGCCCAACGAGAAGTGGATGAAGGCCCTGCGGGACCTCATCGTCGAGCACCGCATCCACCACACCTTCTGGTGCCTCAACCCCAACTCCGGAGACACCGGCGGCCTGCTGCTGGGCGACTGGAAGTCATGGGACGAGGCGAAGTACGCCCTCCTCAAGCCGGCCCTGTGGCAGCACGGCGGCAAGTTCGTCAGCCTCGACCACGAGGTGCCGCTGGGTGGTGCCGGAAGCACTACCGGCATCAGTCTGGCCGACGTGTACGGCGGCGGCGAACCGGACCCGACGGACACCACCGCGCCGACCGTACCGGCCGGGCTCAGCGCCACCGCGAGGACGGCGAACAGCGTGTCGCTGTCGTGGACGGCTTCCTCGGACAACGTGGCCGTGACCGGGTACGACGTGTACCGGGGCACGGTGAAGGTGAACGCCACTGTGGTGACGGGCACGACGTACACGAACACCGGCCTCGCACCGTCGACCGCCTACAGCTACACCGTGCGCGCACGGGACGCGGCGGGCAACATGTCGGCGCCCTCGGCGGCGCTGACCGTGACCACCGAGGCCGGAGGCGGCGGAGGCGATCCCACGGGCGCACTGAAGGTCCGCTACAAGAACAACGACAGCTCGGCCACGGACAACGCCGCCCGCCCAGGGCTCCAGGTCGTCAACAGCGGGACCACGTCCCTCGATCTGAGCACCGTGTCGGTCCGGTACTACTTCACCCGTGACGGCGGAACCCCCTCCGTCAGCGCGTGGTGCGACTACGCCGCCATCGGATGTGCGCAGGTCAAGCTCAAAACGGTCCCGCTGTCCACACCGGTCGCGGGCGCGGACACCTACCTGGAGGTGACGTTCGCGGGGGGCTCCCTCGCGGCGGGCGAGGACACCGGTGACATCCAGCTGCGGATGAGCAAGCCGGACTGGTCGAACTTCAACGAGGCCGACGACTACAGCCGCTCGACGGCCACCTCGTACGCCGACGCTCCGAAGATCCCCGCCTACACCGGAACCACTCTCGCCTGGGGTACCCCGCCAGCCTGAGCGAGCGCGCCGGCCCGGGACAGCGGCCTTAGCCCGGCGGCACGGCAGAGAGCGTCCGCCGTGCCGCCGGTCGCACTGTCCGGGCAGAAAGCGTGACGGGGGCCCGGGGACGCGACCCCGCGCGGGCCCTCGCCGCGGCCGGTGTCGTGGGTAAGACGCTGGCCGTCCTCCGGGGCAGCGAAAAGGTGTGGGGAACCACAGGACGCGCGGGAAGGAGTGCCACCCATGATGTGCGGTACCGAGCTGTGGAATCGGCACGCGGAAGCCGCCGTACGCGACAGGGCGAGGACCGTGGACGACAGCGCGAGCACGGCCAGCAGGCCCGGACCGTGACGCTCACGGAGGCGCGCCGTCGGAGTCCGGCCGGAGCTGTACGCGTGCGTGACGTCGCGGCCGGATGCCCTATTCGACTTGTGTGACGCGCTGCTGTGGACCGACGGACCGGTCCGCACCCTCGTGGATCTGGCGCTCGCGCCGGAACACCGGCGCGGGCACGGCGCCTTGTACTCCGGGATCAACCAGGGCCGGATCGACGTCGCCCGCTTTCGTCGCGCTCTGGCGGCCGCGCCGCTGCCCCGGGCGAGCGACGGCCGCTTGGTCCTGGCCGTGGACGTCTCCTCGTGGCTGCGGCCGGGCGCAGCCACCAGCTCAGACCGGTCCTTCCGCCACACCTTCGGCCGCGGCCTGGGCAAACACCAGATGGTCCCTGGCTGGCACTACTCGATCGTCGCCGCTCTTGAGTCGGGCCGGACCTCATGGACGGCCCTGCTGGACGCGATCCGGCTGGAGCCCGGCGCCAACGTGGCCGCAGTCACCGCCGATCAGACTCGCGACGTCGTTGAACGCCTCATGCACGCCGACCAGTGGCGGGAGAGTGACCCGGATCTCCTAGTCGTGCTCGACGCCGGATACGACGCACCCCGCATCGTCCATCTCCTCGCCGACCTGCCCGTCGCGGTGCTGGGTCGGCTCCGTTCGGACCGGGTGATACGCAAGCCTGTTCCGGTGCCGTGGATCTGCCCGCCGCAGGACGGGCGCCCACCCAAGTACGGCGGCGAATCCGTCGCTTCGACGTGGAGCACACCCTCCGGCTCCTCAAGCAGACGCTCGGCTGGACCCGGCCGAAGCTGCGGGACTCGGCGGCAGCCGACCGCTGGACCTGGCTCGTCCTGGCCGCGCATGCTCAGCTCCGCCTGGCTCCCCTCTCGCACGGGATCTGCGACGGCCGTGGGAGAGGCAGGGGGAACCGAACAGACTCACCCCTGCCCGGGTCCGTCGCGGTTCAGGAACCGGGCGAAGACGGGCACGCCGGCCGGTGCACCGAAACCCGCCCGCCCTGGTCCCGGCCGCTCGCTCGGCTCAAAGAACCGGCGGCCAGCCACCCGCTACGACGTCGGACGAGTCCTCGCCACCGGGGAGGCGTACAGCCGCCCTGCCCACCACAAGAAGGGGACGAAGCCGCGACGAACGGACTGAGCTGCAAGTCAGGTGCCGCGGCGCGATCGTCTCCGGCAGGATCACCCCATGACGTTCTACAGAAAGGCCCATGCCGCGTAGACGGCCCGGGCGTGTCCGTGCCGAGCAGCGGCCGAGGCACACCTATCAACCCTTTATCGCTGGCCTGTCCGCGCCTGCTCTTGCCGAAGTTGCCAGGGTCGAGAGGCGCCGGAACTATCTGTGGCCTGCCGTCACGGCCGAGTCCGTCAGGATCTGGCGAGGATTCGTGCAGGACCCGTACCGCAACCTCTGGAGTGAGTACGAGGACGGCGGCCGCGGTGTGTGGGAACGGACCTCGCGATCGTCCGGCTCGCTATGGCGGTCTGTGACAGTTCGGAATCGTCGGCTACGGCCGGTCGTTGGCGCAGCCTCATCGCGTCCTCGTACTGCCGCAGAACGGGTGATGCGTCGACCATGCGCCAGACCGGCGCGCCGCTGTCCGCCGTGCAATGCCGCACCAGTACCTGGATCTCGCGGCGCAGTGCGGGGATGAGCGGCTGCTGCGGCGCCCGGCCGGTGACCCGCGCCCCTGGACTCCGACGGGCCGGCAGCTCCCACGTACACCATTGCGCACTCCGACCTGAGCATCCGAGCCCTTCGCGGCAAGATCGCCGCTCCGCGTCGAACTCATTCCGGATGTCACTCTCCGTCGACGCCGGGACGGGTGCAGGCCGGGGCGCGCCATGTTCCGGCTCCAGGCGTTCACGCAACGCGGATTGTCCGCTCGCGCTCACACCGCGCCGCGCCCCCTCACCTTCCTCCCTGTCTCCTGCCGGGCAGGTCAGCTGTTCCCCACTGGCGGCACCGCCCGGCAACGAAGCCGATCGCCATCCGTGTGGGTCTTCCTTCGAAGGTGCCCGCACCGATGCACCGACTCACACGGGCTCCCCCTGCGTCACCGAACGTATTCGATCCGCATGCCGCGGACAGGGCCCGACGCGGCCACCCCGCACGCGAACGCGAACGGTCCCGGACCGATGGCCGGACACCTTCGCGGGGCGTCCATACCGGGCCCGCGAAGCCATCGTCTCCCTCCGGAACCGGCGCCCCGGCGCGCGGCACACCTCTTCGGTTGGCGTCAACCGCGTCCAGAGGGAGGCACGTTCAACTTGTGGCGGTGTTAACCCCCTCGTAAGGCAGTTGTGATTTAAGCCTTGACACGTGCCTCTCATCGCGTCACTTTGGGAGCGCTCCCACAAGGGTGACTCGCACATTCCGCTCCCTCCCCTCTCCCCAGCACCGGGTGGCGAAAGGGCGTGACGGGGGGCGCATACGCGCTCCCCGCCACGCTCCACGCCACCCGGCAGAGGAAGGCGTTTGTCATGAGCTCGGTGAAGCGTTGTAGACCCACCAGTACCCGAGGGCTCCCGGCTCTCCTGATCGGCGCCCTCATCCTGACGGGCGGGTCGGCGACCGCCGCCCAGCAGGACACGTTGCATGAACTGGCCGCGGCCCAAGACACGCTGCATGAACTGGCCGAGGCCCAGGGCAAGTACTTCGGCTCCGCCACCGACAACCCGGAACTACCCGATGCCGCCTACTCGGCCATCCTGGGATCCGAGTTCGGGCAGATCACCCCCGGCAACTCCATGAAGTGGGACACCACCGAGCCCGTCCAGGGCCAGTTCAACTTCGCCAAGGGCGATGTGATCACCGAGTTCGCGGCGCAGCACGGGCAGACCGTGCGCGGCCACACCCTGGTCTGGCACAGCCAACTGCCGGGCTGGGTCGGCGCTCTGCCGCCGGCGCAGGTCGAGGCGGCGATGACCCGCCACGTCACCGAGGAGGCCACGCACTATCGCGGCGCGGTCACCGCGTGGGACGTGGTGAACGAGCCGTTCAACGAGGACGGGACCTTCCGCACGAGCCCCTTCTACACCGCCATGGGCCGCGACTACATCGCCACCGCCCTGCGCGCCGCCCGTGCCGCTGACCCGGACGCCGAGCTGTACCTCAACGACTACAACATCGAAGGGCTCGGCGCGAAGAGCGACGCCATGTACGCCCTGGTGCGCGAGCTGCTCGACGAGGGCGTGCCGCTCGACGGCGTCGGGATGCAGGCTCATCTGGCCGTCCAGTACGGCTTCCCGTACCAGATGCGGGCCAACATGCAGCGGTTCGCCGACCTCGGTCTCGATGTGGCCGTCACGGAACTCGACGTGCGCATGCAGCTGCCGGCCGACACGGCCAAGACCGCCACGCAGTCCTCGTACTACCGGCAAGTGGTCGAAGCCTGCCTGGCGGTCGAGCGTTGCGTCGGTCTCACGGTCTGGGACTACACGGACAAGTACTCCTGGGTGCCGAGCGCGTTCCCCGGTCAGGGCGCGGCCAATCTGTACGACGAGAACCTGCTGCCGAAGCCCGCCTACTCCGCCGTACGCACGGCTCTGGGCGGGGAGGACGACGGCGGGGAGGGCGGCGAGCCAGGGGTGCTCAAGGCGCAGTACCGGAGCAACGATTCCTCGGCGCGCGACAACCAGATCAAGCCCGGTCTCCAACTCGTGAACACCGGAAGCGCGACGGTCAGCCTCTCGGACGTGAAAGTCCGGTACTGGTTCACCTCGGAGAACGGCGCCTCCGCGTACAGCACGTGGTGCGACTGGTCCCCGATCGGCTGCTCCACCGTGACCCACAGGGTGGTCGCCGCAGGTGTCCCGAAGACGGGCGCCGACCACTACCTCGAAGTGGGCTTCCGCAGCGGCAGCCTGGCCCCGGGCGCCTCCACGGGCGAGATCCAGCTGCGGCTGAACAAGGCGGACTGGTCGAACTTCGACGAGTCGGACGACTACAGCCACGGCAGCGGCACCTCGTACGCGGACGCCTCGAAGATCGTCGTCTACGTGGGTGGCGAGCAGGCCTGGGGCATCGAGCCCTGACCGCCGGACGACCCGCCTTCCACCACCGTCTCACCGACGCACCGAAGGTCCCCGTCCCCACCGACGGCGCCCTGACGGGAGCAGTGGCCCCCGACCCCGGGCCACCCGCTCCCGGTCCACACCCCCACGAACCGTCTGCGGGGAGCACCCGCAGGCGCACGAGAGGAGCACGGAGCCGCAATGAGTACCAGAGGAACCACCTCGCACGGGCTACGCCGGAGACTGGCCGCAGTCTCCGCGATGGCCATGGGCGCGGCGCTGGCCGTCGTCATCCCCGCTCCCGCCTCGGCGGCGGCACGGGTCGACAACCCCTACGTGGGCGCCACGGCCTACGTGAACCCCGACTGGTCCGCCAAGGCGGCGGCCGAACCGGGCGGCGCCGCCATCGCCGACACGCCGGCCTTCGTCTGGATGGACCGCATCGCGGCCATCGAGGGCTCGGCCCAGGCGATGAGCCTGCGCGAGCACCTCGATACGGCGCTGGAGCAGGGCGCGAACCTGTTCCAGGTCGTCATCTACGACCTGCCGGGACGGGACTGCGCCGCGCTGGCGTCCAACGGTGAGCTCGGGCCCACCGAGCTCGGCCGCTACAAGAACGAGTACATCGACCCGATCTCCGACATACTCGCCGATCCGGCGTACGCGAACCTGCGCATCGTCACGATCATCGAGCCCGACTCGCTTCCGAACCTGGTCACCAACGCGGGCGGCACGGCCGGTTCGACCGATGCCTGCGCGACGATGAAGGCGAACGGCAACTACGAGAAGGGAATCGGTTACGCGCTGCACACCCTGGGCGCCATTCCCAACGTCTACAACTACATCGACGCCGCGCACCACGGCTGGCTGGGCTGGGACACCAACATGGGCCCGGCCGCCACGGAGTTCAAGAAGGCCGCGACGTCCGAGGGAGCCACGGTCGCCGACGTCTCGGGCTTCATCGTGAACACGGCCAACTACTCGGCGCTCAAGGAGCCGAACTTCAAGGTCACCGACTCGGTGAACGGCACCACGGTGCGCCAGTCCAAGTGGGTCGACTGGAACTACTACGTCGATGAACTGTCGTTCGCCCAGGCGCTGCGTACCCGGCTGGTGACCGAGGGCTTCAACCCCAACATCGGCATGCTGATCGACACGGCCCGCAACGGCTGGGGCGGCTCCGCGCGGCCCACCGCCGCAGGCCCCCTGACCAGCGTGGACACCTACGTCAACGGCGGCCGGGTCGACCGGCGCATCCACGCCGGCAACTGGTGCAACCAGAGCGGCGCGGGCATCGGCGAACGTCCCACCGCCGCCCCGGAGCCCGGCATCGACGCGTACGTCTGGGCCAAGCCCCCGGGTGAGTCCGACGGCAACAGCGCCCCCGTCGAGAACGACGAGGGCAAGGGTTTCGACCGGATGTGCGACCCCACGTACACCGGTAACGGCCGCAATGGCAACAGCATGACCGGCGCCCTGCCCAACTCCCCGCTCGCGGGCCACTGGTTCTCCGCGCAGTTCCAGGAGCTCGTGCGCAACGCCTACCCGGCGATCAACGGCGGGGGCGGCGGGGGCGACACCCAGGCGCCGACCGCCCCGACCGGCCTGACGTCGGCCGTGAAGACCAGCAGCAGCGTCTCGCTGTCCTGGACGGCGTCGACCGACGACACCGGCGTGAGCGGCTACGACGTGTTCCGCGCCGGTGTGAAGGTGGGCTCCTCCAGCACGACCTCGTACACCGACTCGGGCTTGGCGGCCTCGACCGCCTACAGCTACACGGTCAAGGCCAAGGACGCTGCAGGTAACGTCTCTGCGGCCTCCAGCGCCTTCTCGGTCACCACGTCCGCGGGCGGCGGCACCGGGACGGGCGCGCTCAAGGTCCAGTACAAGAACACCGACTCCTCCGCCACCGACAACCAGATCCGGATGGCCCTCCAGCTGGTCAACACCGGCAGCGCCGCGGTGGACCTGTCCAATGTGAAGCTGCGCTACTGGTTCACCCCCGAGGCCGGGGCCTCCACCTTCGGTACCTCGTGCGACTACGCGGTCATCGGCTGCGGGACCCTGACCCACGCTGTCAGGACCGCCGGTTCGGCAGCCGGTGCCAGCCACTACCTGGAGGTCTCCTTCGGCAGCCGCACCCTGGCCGCCGGCGCCTCCACCGGTGAGATGCAGCTCCGGCTGAACAAGAGCGACTGGTCCAACTTCAACGAGGCGGACGACTACAGCCGTTCGACCAGCACGTCCTTCACCGACGCGGCGAAGATCGGCGCGTACGTGAACGGCACCCTCTCCTGGGGCACCGCCCCCTGATCTCCCGCAACCCATGTCGCGGTCTCCCAAGAGGGCCGTCGGCCACCAGGCCCGGCATGACGGTGTCCCCCTGTCGATCGGACGACCGGGGGGCGCCGTCACCGGCCGGAAGGTGGGAGCGCTCCCAATATGTTGTGTCCGCTTCGCTCGAGGAGGAACACCATGAAACGCATCTTGGCCTTACTGACGGCCTGCGCGATGATCCTGGGCGTCCACGCGTTGCTCAGCAGCCCGGCGGCCGCGGCCGCCGGATGCCGCGTCGACTACACGGTCACCAGCCAGTGGCAGGGGGGTTTCCAGGCCGGGGTGAAGGTCACCAATCTGGGAGACTCCGTCAGTGGGTGGATGCTGAAGTTCGCCATGCCGGACGCAGGGCAGAAGCTCGGTCAGGGTTGGAACGCCACCTGGTCGCAGTCCGGTTCCGCGGTCAGCGCCGCGAGCCTGGACTGGAACCGCACGCTGGCCACGGGTGCGGTCGCGGACCTGGGATTCACGGCTACCTCCACGGGCGCCAACCCGAAACCGACGGCGTTCACGCTCAACGGTGTCGCCTGCACGGGCTCCACCGGTGAGCCGACGCCGACGCCGACGCCGACGCCGACGCCGACGCCGACGCCGACGCCGACGCCGACGCCGACGCCGCCGACGCCGACGCCGGCGCCCACGCCCACACCGCCGACCCCGGGCAGCGACACGCCCGTGGACGTCAACGGACAGCTCCACGTCTGCGGCGTGCACTTGTGCAACCAGTACAGCCGGCCCGTTCAGCTACGGGGCATGAGTACGCACGGCCTCCAGTGGTTCGGCAAGTGTTACAACCCCGCCTCTCTGGACGCGCTGGCAAAAGACTGGAAGTCGGACCTGCTCCGCATAGCCATGTACGTGCAGGAGGGCGGCTACGAGACCGACCCCTCGGGCTTCACCAGCCGGGTGAACAGCCTCGTCGACCAGGCCGAAGCCCGCGGTATGTACGCCTTGATCGATTTTCACACCCTCACACCTGGGGACCCGAACTTCAACATCGACCGGGCGAAGAACTTCTTCGGAGCCGTCGCAGCACGTAACGCCGACAAGAAGAACGTGATCTATGAGATCGCCAACGAGCCCAACGGCGTGAGCTGGACGGCCATCAAGAACTACGCCGACCAGGTCATCCCGGTCATCCGGGCCGCCGACCCGGACGCCGTGGTCATCGTCGGTACCCGCGGCTGGTCGTCGCTGGGCGTCTCGGACGGCTCCAACGAGAGCGAGATCGTCAACAACCCCGTCAACGCCACCAACATCATGTATGCCTTCCACTTCTACGCCGCGAGTCACAAGGACAACTACCGCACCACGGTGAGCCGGGCGGCGTCGCAACTGCCCCTGTTCGTCACCGAGTTCGGAACGGTGAGTGCCACCGGCGGCGGAGCGATGGACCGCACGAGCACCATGGCCTGGCTCGACCTGCTCGACCAGCTGAAGATCGGCTACGCCAACTGGACCTACTCCGACGCCAACGAGAGCAGTGCCGCGTTCCGGCCCGGCACCTGCAGCGGCACCGACTACAGCTCCAGCGGTGTGCTGACCGAGTCCGGGGCCCTGGTCAAGAGCAGGATCAGTACCCCTGATTCGTTCCCCACCAGCTGACCCTTCCCCCCCCATCATTACGCCCTCGACGGGGCTCTGGTCCGAACCGGAGTCCCGTCGAGGGGTTCGGGAGTGCTCCCAGTCCGTACGGGGGGACCGGACCCCGCCCCCCCTGTGTCCGGACGGCCGGAGTTGTTCCCGTCCTTCTCACCCCCCCTCGGCCCCCTCGGAGGTAGACATGCGCGTCCTCTCTCTGCGATTACTGCCCCAGCCCTGGACGGTGGTCCTCACCACCCTCGTAGTGCTGGCGTCCGGCTTCACGGCGATGTCCGCGAGTGGAGCCGAGTCCGGTTGCCGAGTCGATTACACGGCGAACAAGTGGACCGGCGGCTACACCGCACAGATCAAGGTCACCAACCTCGGGCAGGCGCTCAACAGCTGGCGCTTGTCCTGGACGTACGCCGGCGACCAGCAGGTGACGTCGGCGTGGAACGCGGCCGTCACCCAGACCGGCACGTCCGTACTCGCCGTCAGCACGAGCTGGAACGGCGCGCTGGCCACGGGAGGCACCGGCGAGTTCGGGCTCCAGGGCACCTGGCGGACCTCCGACCCCGCGCCGACGGACTTCGCCCTCAACGGCGTGTCCTGCGGCGGCAGTCCGCCGATCCCTCCGCCGACGACACCTCCGCCCACCATGCCGCCCCCCACCACCCCGCCGCCCAGCGCGGACTGCGGGAGCGCGGTGATCTGCTCCGACTTCGAGGACCAGACCGGCTCCGTCCCGTCGGGCGCCTGGCGGGTGACCGCACCCGACTGCCAGGGCACCGGCACGGTCGCCGTCGACACCGCGATCGCGCACAGCGGGAGCAGATCGCTTCGGATCGCCGGCCGGGCGGGCTACTGCAACCACGCCTTCGTGACCGCCACCGCGGACCTGTCGTCCGTCGGCCCGGTGCTGTACGTGCGCGCGTGGGTCCGGCACACCACCGCGCTCCCCGCCGCCCACGTCACCTTCCTCTCCCTGCCCGACGCCTCACAGAGTGGGCGGAGCCTGCGCGTCGGGGGGCAGAACGGCGCGCTGCAATGGAACCGGGAGAGCGACGACGCCACTCTGCCGGCCCAGAGTCCGACCGGTGTGGCGCTGAGCGGGCCGCTGCCGACGGGGACCTGGCAGTGCCTGCGCCTCGCGATCGACACACGGGCCGTCGGCCTCGACACGTGGCTCGGCGACGAGCGGATTGCGGGCCTGCACGCCGACGGCGTCCCCACGCAGGACGTCGACCAGCAGTGGCTCGCACGCACCGTACCGCCCCGGCCCACTGCCCTGCGCCTGGGCTGGGAAAGCTACGGGACGGGCGATGACACCCTGTGGTTCGACGACGTGGCCGTGGGGTCCACCCCGATCGGCTGCTGACGGCTCACCCGCGGCGCCGGCATGGCGTCGGCAGGACGTGTCCTGCGGGTCTTTGCCTCCTGTCCGACGTGGTCACAGGTTGCTCGGGTGACCGGTTGCCGGACTGTCGGACGGCGGACAGACGGCCGCTGCGGTTGCCGGTCACCCGCCTTGCCCCCCGGGAGGCCATCGGCGGCGGTCTCGCGGAATCCGAGCATGGCGGGTCGCGGCCTCCGGGCGCGGCGGCCCCCGCCGGGTGCTTCAACTGGCCTACTGTGACGCCAAGTTGGATCAAGAAGCCCCACCTACCCCCTCTGATCAGGGACTTCGAAAGTGCTTCGACAATGTCCCTTCCCCGGGGTTGTCACGGGTATGGGTCGACTCCTACAGTCCCGTCCGAGTCAAGGTATGGGAGCGCTCCCATCTTCGGGGGAGTGGGAGCGCTTCCGCTCTGCGCACGCGAATCCGGTTGACCCTCCGAAGGAGGCCCCCTCATGCGACCGTCACCGCACCGCCCCCGCACCGTCCGCGCACTGTTCGGCGCCCTACTGACCGCACTCACCACCGTGGCCGCCCTCCTGGCGGGCGCGTCGGCGGCCCAGGCCGACACCACGCTCTGTGAGCCGTTCGGATCGACCACGATCCAGGGGCGCTACGTCGTCCAGAACAACCGCTGGGGCACCAGCGCCACCCAGTGCGTCACCGCCACCGACACCGGATTCCGGTTGGCCCAGGCCGACGGCTCGGTGCCCGTCAACGGCGCCCCGAAGTCTTACCCGTCGGTGTTCAACGGCTGCCACTACACCAACTGCTCGCCCGGCACGAACCTCCCGGCGCAGATCAGCACCGTCTCCAGCGCCCCCAGCTCCATCTCCTACGGCTACGTCTCCAACGCCGTCTACAACGCCTCGTACGACATCTGGCTCGACCCGACACCCCGGAAGGACGGCGTCAACCGGACCGAGATCATGATCTGGTTCAACAAGGTCGGCTCCATCCAGCCCATCGGCTCGCAGGTCGGCACGGCGACCGTGGGCGGGCGCACCTGGCAGGTGTGGACCGGCAGCAACGGCTCCAACGACGTCATCTCCTTCGTCGCCCCTTCGGCGATCAGCAGCTGGAGCTTCGACGTCATGGACTTCGTCCGGCAGACCATCTCCCGCGGCATGGCCCAGAACACCTGGTACCTGACGAGCGTCCAGTCCGGCTTCGAGCCCTGGCAGAACGGCGCCGGGCTCGCGGTCAACTCCTTCTCCTCGACCGTCAACACCGGCGCGGGTCCCGGCGACCCGGGCGATCCCGGGACCCCCGCGTCCTGCAAGGTCACCATGGCCACGAGCGTGTGGCAGGGCGGCTACACAGCCGACGTCACGGTCACCAACAACGGCTCGTCCGCGGTCGACGCCTGGAAGCTCGCCTTCACCCTGCCCTCCGGACAGGGGATCACCAACGTCTGGAACGCCACCGTCTCCCCGTCGTCCGGGTCCGTCACGGCGAGCGGTCTGGCGCACAACGCGCGGATCGCGGCGGGCGGGAGCCAGACGTTCGGCTTCCAGGGCACCTACACCGGTAGCTTCGCCAAACCGTCCGGCTACAGCCTGAACGGCGCCGCCTGCACCACGGGGTGAGCCGGCGGTGTTCGCGGGAGCGACAGCGCCTACGGCCCCGGGCGCACCGAGAACCCCCGGGCACCTCAAGCACAGCACGCACCCGAAGCTGCCACGCGCACCTGGCCGCGCCACCACAACACAGGACCGCTCCCGGGCCCACCCGTCCTCCCTACGCCGACAGGGGGTGGGCCCTGGAGCACCCATCCGCCGCACGGCCATACTTCTCGGCCCCCACCGGCCCCGTACCGCTAGAACCGGGCCCCACCCCCGCCGCCCGTCCGTGACCGCCGGTCCCGCCCCCGCTCATCCCCGATCACGCCCCCTCGTCTCGCGCATCCCCGTTCGCCCGTCGCCTCGGGCTCGTCCTTCCCCACCGCTCGCTCCCCGCCCCGTCCGGCCCACACCCGGAAAGGCCCCCCATGCGCCCGCGTTCCACGTCCCCCACCCGCCGACCCGCGATCGTCGCCGCGCTGTGTGCCGCCGTGCTCACCGTGACCGGACTGTCCGCCGCCGCCCCGCCGTCCGACCCACCGCACGCCGTCGCCGCGCTCCCGTACCAGGACGCCGGACTTCCCGTACAGGACCGGGTCGCTGATCTGCTGGCCCGGATGACGCTCGACGACAAGCTCGGGCAGATGACGCAGGTGGAGAAGGACGCGCTGCTCCCGCAGTCCGACCTCGCCGCGTACCGCATCGGCTCGGTGCTCTCCGGCGGCGACTCCACGGTCAGCCCCAACAACGCGCAGACCTGGGCCGACACCTACGACTCCCTGCAGCGCACCGCCCTCGGTACCCCGCTCGCCATTCCGATGATCTACGGCATCGACGCGGTGCATGGTCACAACGCGGTGCGCGGGGCCACGATCTTCCCGCACAACATCGCCCTGGGCGCGACCCGGGACCCCGCGCTGGCGCAGCGGGTGGGGCGCGCGGTGGCCGAGGAGGTGGCGGGCACCGGCATCGACTGGAGCTTCGCGCCCTGCCTGTGCGTGGCCCGCAACGACCGTTGGGGCCGCACCTACGAGTCGTTCGGAGAGACACCCGAACTGCCCACCTCCATGGCGACGTTCGTCACCGGCATGCAGGGCCAGACGCTGGGCGGCGACCCGGCGTCGGTGCTCGCCACCGCCAAGCACTACATCGGCGACGGCGGCACCACCGGCGGCGTCGACCAGGGGAACTCGGAAGTGTCCGAGGCCGAGTTGCGCGCCGTCCACCTGCCGCCCTTCAAGGAGGCGGTCCGCCGGGGCGTCGGCTCGGTCATGCTCTCCTACAGCAGCTTCAACGGGGTTCGCTCGCACGCGAGCAAGTACCTCGTCACCGACGTGCTCAAGGGTGAGCTGGGCTTCACCGGGTTCGTCGTCTCGGACTGGGCGGCGGTCGACCAGCTCGACGGACAGACCGGCTTCACCGGCGCCGAGATCGCCACGTCCGTCAACGCCGGGGTCGACATGGTGATGGTCCCGCACGACTACAGGAAGTTCCTGACGCTGCTCCGCGGAGAGGTGGGCGCCGGCCGCATCCCCCTGCCGCGCGTCGACGACGCCAATCGCCGCATCCTCACCAAGAAGTTCCAGCTCGGTCTCTTCGAACGGCCGTTGACCAACCGCTCCCTCACCCCGGCCGTCGGTTCCGCCGAGCACCGGGCTCTCGCCCGGGAGACCGTGCGCGCGTCGCAGGTGCTGTTGAAGAACGACGGCGGAATGCTGCCCCTGGGGAAGAGCGCGAAGCTGTTCGTCGCGGGGAAGTCGGCCGACGACATCGGAAACCAGAGCGGCGGATGGACCCTGGGCTGGCAGGGCCGCAGCGGTCCCGTCACCGAGGGCACCACGGTCCTCCAGGGAATCCGGGCCACCGCCGCAGACCCGTCGCGGGTGACCTACGACCGCTACGGCAATGGCATCGACGGCAGCTATACGGCCGCGGTCGCCGTCGTCGGCGAGACTCCGTACGCCGAGATGCACGGTGACCGGCCGGGCGGGATGGGGTTGGACCAGGAAGACCTGCAGACGCTGGCCCGGCTGAAGGCGAGCGGCGTGCCGGTCGTGGTGGTGCTCGTCGCCGGGCGCCCGCTCGATATCGCGGCCCAACTTCCGGACTGGAAGGCCCTGATGGCCGCTTGGCTGCCCGGCAGCGAGGGTCGCGGCGTCGCCGACGTGCTCTTCGGCGATCACGCCCCGACCGGCAGGCTTCCCATGAGCTGGATGCGCAGCGCGTCACAGCAGCCGATCAACGACGGCGACGGGAAGAGTCCCCTTTTCCCGTACGGATTCGGTCTGACGTTCACCTCGAACCCGGTCCCCGATCCCGATCCGGGCCCCGATCCCGACCCGACGCCTGCGGGCAAGGTCTGTACCGCCGCCCTGCGGGTCGTCAACTCCTGGCCCGGCGGACACCAGGCCGAGGTCACCGTCAGGAACAGCGGCACGGCGCCGCTGACCGGCTGGACGGTCGACTGGGACCTGGGAGGGGCGACGATCTCAAGCCTCTGGAAGGGGGTCCTCACCGTGGCGGGAGGCCGCGCCACCGTGCGCAACACCGCGTCCAACGGCGCGGTGGCGGTCGGCGCCACGACCTCCTTCGGGTTCACCGGCGGGGGCACGGCAGGCGCTCCGGCGCCCCGGTGCACCGCCGGCTGACCTCCCCCGCACACGCCGCCCGAGACGTACCCGTACGCGCGGACCGCCCCATCCGTACCCGACCGCACACCGCCCGTTCCCCCCCCAACACCCCCGCGCCCGTCCTGCGCCGAAGCCGGAGCCGGACGGGCGGGGTTTTCACCCGCTACCAGGCACGACCCACACGAAGAAGGCGTAGGAGACACGATGGTTCACAGCGTGATCAGAAGTAGAAGACGACTGGTTTCCGTGGCGGCGGCGCTGGCGACGCTGCTGGCCGGCCTCGCTTTCACCCTCCTCGGACAGGGCAAAGCGCAGGCGCACGGGGTGGCGATGATGCCCGGATCGCGCACATACCTCTGTTACGTGGACGGTCGCACCGCCACCGGCGGCATGGACCCGACGAACCCGGCGTGCAAGGCCGCGCTCGCCGAGAGCGGCGCCTCGTCGCTGTACAACTGGTTCGCGGTGCTCGACTCCAACGCGGGCGGCCGCGGCGCGGGGTACGTGCCGGACGGCAAGCTGTGCAGCGCCGGCGACCGTTCCCCGTACAACTTCACGGGCTACAACGCCACGCGTGCCGACTGGCCGCGCACGCACCTCACTTCCGGGGCGACCATGAAGGTCCGCTACAGCAACTGGGCCGCGCACCCCGGTGACTTCCGGGTCTACCTGTCCAAACCGGGCTACTCGCCGACCTCCGCGCTGGGCTGGGGCGACCTGGACCTGATCCAGACGGTCACCAACCCGGCGCAGTCGGGCTCCGCGGGTACGGACGGCGGTGCGTACACCTGGGACCTGAATCTCCCGTCGGGCCGTACGGGCAACGCGCTCCTGTTCATCCAGTGGGTGCGGTCGGACAGCCAGGAGAACTTCTTCTCCTGCTCCGACATCGCCTTCGACGGCGGCAACGGCGAAGTGACCGGAATCCGGGGCTCGGGCAGCACGCCCACTCCGACGCCCACGCCGACTCCCACCCCCACGCCGACTCCCACCCCCACGCCTACGCCCACGCCGACCGACCCGCACACCGGGACCTGCATGGCCGTCTACATGGTGACCAACTCCTGGAACGGCGGCTTCCAGGGTTCCGTTGAGGTCATGAACCACAGCACGACGCCGCGGAACGGATGGGCCGTGGCCTGGAAACCGGGCAGCGGAACCAAACTCAGCAACGTCTGGAGCGGTGCGCTGACCACGGCGTCCGACGGGACGGTCACGGTAAAGAACCTCGACTACAACCGGACCATCGCGGCCGACGGCAGCGTCACCTTCGGCTTCACCGCGACGTCGACCGGCAACAACTTCCCGGAAGGCACGATCGGCTGCGTCGGGTAGCAGCCCCCGTACGACGATGCCGGCTCCGCCGTGCGTGGAGCCGGCACCGTCGTGCACGGCACCTGCACGGCACATCGGCTCCCGCGGCGGCGGGACCGACGCTCGACGCCCCGGGGGGCGGGGGAGCCGGACGTCCGGCGCAGGCACCCGGCGACGGCTGGACCTCTCGGCCTGCTCGCCCCCCCCGGTACGACCCGCCGATGACCCGCCGCCTCACTCCGAGTGGGGCAGCAGTGCGCGTCCGCCGCCGATGGCGCATGGGCTCCGCACCGCCAGGAGCGCTCCCACCCTCGGCCGGGCCCCGCTCAGGTGACCGCAGGGCTCGCCCACCACAGGGCTCACCCACCATCGGCCCAGCCCAGCCCAGCCCAGCCCAGCCCAGCCCCGCCCAGCCCAGCGCAGACCAGCCCCGCCCAGCCCAGCGCAGACCAGCCCCGTTTCGCACGCCCGCCCAGGAAGTCCTGTGCGCACCACCGCCGTGCGGCCGATCGAGGCCGGCAACCCGGCGCAGCGCCGCGAGTCCGCCGGAGCACCGGTCGAGCGATGCCTCATCAGGTCGAGGCCCTGCGCACCAGCTTCGTGCGCAGGACGACGTGACGCCAGGCGGCGTCCTGGTCGTCGTCGATGTCCTGCAGCAGCATCCGGACCATGGTGCGGCCCATCTCCTGCACCGGCTGGTGGACGCTGGTGAGCTGCGGGTCGGTGTGCCGGGCGAAAGGGGTGTCGTCGAAGCCCACGACACCCACGTCCTCGGGTACCCGGCGGCCCGCCGCGCGCAGGGTGTGCAGGACCCCCGCGGCCATCAGGTCCGATGCGGCGAACACCGCGTCGAGACCGGGATGGCGGCGGAGCAGCTCCGCGGTGCCTCGTCGGCCGCTCTCCTCGGAGAAGTCGCCCTCCGCGATCCAGGAGGGCTCCACGCCGCCGAACGCCTGGACCATCGCCTCCCGGTACCCGCGCAGACGGCTCTGCCCCACGTGCATGTCCAGCGGGCCGGTGATCGTGGCGATGGCTTTGCGCCCGGTGGCCACCAAGTGGCGGACGGCGGCCCGCGCCCCGCCCACGTTGTCGGAGTCGACGTAGGAGAGGGACTCCTCGGCCGAGCGGCGGCCGGCGAGGACGGTCGGCAGGCCCAGTTCGGCGAGCAGGTCCGGCAACGGGTCCTCGTCGTGGACGGAGACCAGCAGCACCCCGTCCATCCCGCCAGCCCTCGCGTACCGCGTGAAGCGTGCCCGCTCCCGGTCGTTCCGCACCAGTGTGAGGAGCAACTGCACCTCGCGGTCAGCGAGTTCGGTGCTGATCCCCCGGACGATCTCGGAATAGAAGGGCTCCGCGAAGAGGCGCCGCTCGTTGTCGGTGATGACCAGCGCGACGGCTCCCGTGCGGTGGCCGGCCAGGGCGCGCGCGGCGTGGTGGGGGACGTACCCCAGCTCGTCGATCGCGTTCTCGACCAGCAGCCGGGTGGCCGCCTTCACGCCGGGCGCGCGGTTGACTACCCGGGACACCGTGCCCCGGCCGACGCCCGCGAGCGCGGCCACCTCCTCGAGCGTGGGGCCGGTGCGTCCGTGCGTCACCATCGTGCGCGACCTCCAAGAGGGAAGAGCCGGTTTCCCGACCGTTCGGCGGCCGGCGGACGTTCTTATCGAAGCACCGGGGGTCCTCTCTCCTCACCTGATTGATCGAACTGGGCGGTGGTTCCAGCACCCAGTGGTCGTCGGCCGCGGCGCTGATCCGTCCTCTGGTGACGATCGCCTTCTCGACCTTCGTGGACTTCCGCAGCCGGCCGGCGTCGGCTGCTCCGGCCATGGTGACTCCCAGAACTCCAGCCACACGCCGAGAGTGGCGGTGGAACGTGGGCTTCCAGTAGTCAAAAGCCAGATGGCCATCGGTATGGACCATGGCCCGGACGAACAGTGGGTTGGCGATGTGCGGCGCCTTCCGCCTGGCCTGCTCTGTGGCTGCCGGGAGCCGCCGGACCACCTCGCTGGCCTCCCGCCCGGGCTGGTCGGAGAAGATCCCGTCGGTGACATCACTTTCCTTCACCCGCTTCGGGTCGCGTCGCGCAATGCCCGGTGCCGCAGCCGGTGGGCACGGTACTTGAGCAGCGTCAGCCGCATTCCTTTGGGCAGGAATTCGACGTCCTCACTTCCGGTCTGTTCCGGGCGACGAACTCTATGACGCCCCCAACGAACCGAGAACGATCACAATCGGACAGCTCTCCGAGTCATGGCAGCACATAGAGGGCCTCTTGCCGACCCGGCCCGGGCCGTCGGCCACCACCTGGTCTGGCTCGCCGATGTCCTGCGCCATATCGGGCACGACTCCGCGTAGCCACTACACGCACCACGTGACGTGGACTATGAAGTCACACTGGAGTACTAGTGCGAATTCTGGTGCCCTAACGAGTCTTCTCCCAACCGCATGCCCGTGTGCACCAGCGCGTCGGCGAACGAGTCATTGCGGTCGCCATGTGCCAACCGAGACGGTCCACGGGCCGCTGCTCAGCAGCCGTACGCGCTTGTAGGCGAGAAGGTCCTCGCCATCGCACCGCCAGATCGACTTCCCGCCGCGTGACTCATGCAGGAACCGGCAGAGCAGTATCAGGTCGCGGGCGTCCGGGTGGGTCGAGGTCCGGCGGGCCACGAACGACAAGGCACCGGGGAAGGGGACACCGAGGAGGGCGGAAGTCGGGGCACCGTGTGAGCCGGGCCCGTACCGTGCGAGGTATTACGCCACGGTGGAAGCCCTGGAAGCCCTGGAAGCCCTGGAAGAGCTGGATGGACGGAGGCCGATAAGGTCGGCTCGATCTCGCCGACGACAGTCGTGATCAAGGAGCAGTGCTTGAGGACCGCGAAGGGCTACCCCGAGCGTGGTGCTGCCCTGTGGCTCGGCCGCATGAGCACCGTCCGGCTCCCGTTCCGACGGTGGCTCCGGGGCGTCCATTGGGCGGCGGGCGGACAGCTTTTGTACAACGCGGTCATGTCCATCCGCATCGTCGTGCGGGTACGTAGCAGGCCGTGATCTTGACCGACCGTCATGGGTGCGAGTCGATCATTCAATGAAGGGAGAGGGCATGGTGGCGACCGAGATCGTGATCGTGCAGACCACCATTGATGACGAGGAGGGTGCGAGGGAGCTCGCGCAGGGCGCCGTGGCCGCGCGGCTGGCCGCCTGCGCGCACATCGACCCTCCCCACACAGCGGTCTACCGCTGGAAGGACAAGATTGAGGTGGCGATGGAGTGGCGTGTGTCCTTCAAGACCACTGAGGACCGTCTGCCGGCCCTGGCGGAGTGGGTCGGCAACGAGCACCGCTACGACGTGCCCGAGTGGATCACCCTGGCGGGTAGCGGAGCTTCCGAGGGATACCGCGCGTGGGTCGTGGAGGAGACCACGGTCGCGTAGCGAAGCACTACCAGGCAGCGAGTGCTCTCAAGTGCGCCACGAGCTCGCCTTCACGGTCGGGCAGGTGGCCGACGATGCACCCGCACGGACGCGGCCCATCGTGTTCGGGCGAGCGGTTGCTGCTGTGGCGAACTTCCGTGCCATGTGGACGCCTTGCTCTCGCTCACGTGGAGGGCGCCAGCACGCTCCGTCAGGGCAGCGACTGAGTGGGAGTCGAGCGGGCTCTCAGGCTGGCGCGGCCGGAGCCGTCGAGCAGGGTCCGGGCAGGAGAGCTGCTCGTCGTCACGGCGGCGGACGGAGCCGACGAACGGCCCATAGCCCTGTGGGAGTCCGCCACGCACAGCCTTGCCCTGCCGCCACCGACCACGGACTGCGGACAAGCCATGCTGCACGCCTGCCACCAGGCCGGCTTCACACCCACGGAGCGCTACGTCACCGCCGACATCGCCGCCCGGCTCAGCCGGCCTCACCACCGAGCTCATCCCTCGGACGGCCATCGACTCCAGCCTGCCCGCCCTGGGTGGTAGTCGCCGTGGAACGGCTCCTGTCGAGGCAGAGGGGGCCTATCGCGGAGCGGCCCCGCAGGCCGGGAAGCAGAGCTTGGGCGTGTTCGGGGTCCGGTGAGAAGAAGACTCCTTCCGCCGACACCAGGACCGGAGAGGTCGTCTTCGGTGGTGATCGAACCAGACACATACACCTTGCGGCCCTCGGTGCCTGTGACATGGGCGAGTACCTGCAGTGGGAATTCCAGCGGAACGGGGCGGTGGTAGCGCATCTGGAGGGAGACGGTCATCCCCGGCATTCCCGCGGCCGCACACGCCCATCCCATCAGCTCGTCCAGCAGCATGGCGCTGATGCCGCCGTGCCCGTAGCCGGGCGGCCCTTCGTGTGCGGTGCCGAGGACGCAGGTGCCGGCCGCGCCGCAGTCGAGCCGTGTGACGCGCAGGGGCGGCGAGAGTGGGCTGCCGGTACCGGTGACGGGGCTGTACATCCGCACTCCCCCCGGAAACTCGTCCACCGCAGGGACTTCCGCGCGTGCGCGGAGGTGCCCGGTCAACTGTGCGGCGAGGCTGCGGACACCTTCCGCCACGCGGTGCAGAGTGTCTGGTGCTGCTGCGGTGCGGACGGCCACATCGACCAGCACCCGCAGCTCATGGCCGATCGCGGCAATCGCCGCCCGTTGCTGATGCAGTTCCTCCTCGTCTCTCTGTTCGGGAGTGGGGCTGATGGGGGAGTGGTGGGGCAGGGGTGATTTCATCGGGTTTCTCGTTGCACGGCCGCGTACCGCGGCCGGGGTGAAGTGGGTCAGTTCGGGGCCGGGGACGGGGTGAGGTCGCGTACGAAGACGGGCTTGAGGTGCTTCTCCGGCAGCGTGTCGGGCAGTTGATCCCAGTCGAGGACGTGGGAGACGACGCGTTCGGGTGAGACCTTCCCGGAGGCGGCGAGGTCGAGGGCGTCCGGGATGTGCGCGCGGGCGATGCGCAGGGTGACGCCGGTGAGGTACATGTCGAGCAGCGGGAGTTCGCCGGGGCGGAAGTGGTTGCCCGCAGACTCGCAGATGCCTTCGGGGGCGAGGGACCGTACGGCGAGGGCGAGCTGGTCGACGCGGCCGGTGGCCTTGACGGCCAGGTCGAAGCCGTGGCGGATCGGCTCGATCGTCTCGGCGGTGCGGGCGCCGTAGCTTTCGGCGAGACGGCGGTGTTCGGCGTCGGGGGCGACGTAGAGGACGTCGCAGGCGCCGAGGGCGCGGGCGATGTCGCACACGTACAGGCCGATGCTGCCCCGGGCGACGACCAGGACCCGGGCGCCAGGGCGGGCCTTCAGGTGCGGGGCGACCAGGCGCCAGGCAAGGGGCCAGTTGTCGCTGGCGGAGGCCATGGCGACCGGGTCGAGGCCGGCCGACAGCGGAACCAGCATGGCGTCCGCGTACGGGACGCGGACCAGGTCGGAGAAGAGTCCGCCCCAGCTGCCGCCGATCGGCGCGCCGTACATGGCCATGTGCGGGACCGAGGTGCAGTGGGCGGTGAGCCCGCCACGGCAAGGGGCGCAGGTGCCGCAGCTGATGGACCAGGGGACCACGACCAGGTCGCCAGGGGCCACGCTGGTCACGTGGTCGCCGATGTCGGTGACGCGGGCCACGCATTCGTGGCCGAGGGCGAACGGCGGGTCGATGAAGCCGTGCCCGGCGAGGATGGAGGAGTCCACGTCGCAGGAGGTGGCGGCGACGGGGGCGACGATCGCCTCCTGGGAGGACTGGATCGTGGGGTCGGGTGCCTCGCGCCATTCGACCGTGCGCCGTGCGATGTAGGTCAGCTCACGCATCGGCCCGCTGCCCCTTCGCCAGGGCGACAAGGTCGGCGTAGCGGACGACGGAGCCGCCCGCGCCCCAGGTGCCGTCCGGTTGCTCGTGCACCAGCACCCACACCCGCGGCGCCTCGGCCGGGGGCAGCCCGGCGGCCGCGAGCACGGTGGCGGTGGCCTCCTCGACCAGGCCGCCCTTGCGCCGCTCCGACAGCGCCCCCAGGGGAACCGTCACCTCCACCAGGAAGCGGGGCCCCTCGTCCTCGGCCGTCGTCTGAGCGTCCTCGGGCAACTCGACGAGGTAGCTCTACGCCTGGGCCCGGAAGAAGGCGGTGTCGGGCGCGCCCTCCCACCGCAGCAGCACGGCGGCGAGATCTCGCTGAATCGTCGCGCGACCCTGATCGGTCAGGGTGCCGGTCGGGACGGTCAATCGGATCATCGGCATGGCAGCTCCTTGGTCCTCCGGACTCGCTATAACGTTCGTCATAACGAGAGGCCACGCTAGACTATGACGATCGCTATAGCCAGAGGAGAGTGCACGGGTGGCCAAGAGCAGTGGCGGTACGTCGTCCCGCGACCGGATCGTGGCCGGGGCTGCCGACATGATCAGCAGGCGCGGGCTCAGCGCGACGAGCATCCGGGAGATGGCCAAGCACGCCGATGCGCCGCTCGGCTCGACGTACCACTACTTTCCCGAGGGCAAGCAGCAGCTGGCGACGGAAGCCGTCCGCTACACGGGCGAGTGGGTCGCCCGCAGCCTGCGCGAGGAACTCACGGCGGGCCCGGCTGCCGGACTGCACGCCTTCCTGGCCCTGTGGCGCAAGATCATCGTCGACACCGACTTCCACGCCGGGTGCCCCGTCCTGGCCGTGGCCATCGAGGAACCCCCGACCGGCGAGGTACCGCCCGCCCTGGCGGCCGCTGCCGAAGTCTTCGACCAGTGGGAGACGCTACTCGCCGACTCCTTGCGGGAACACGGCGCCGACGCCGAGCAGGCAGCGCAGGTCGCCACGCTCATCGTCGCGGCCGTCGAGGGCACCGTGGCCCTCTGCCGCGCCAAGCGCAGCACCGAACCCCTGGACCGCACCACGGCGCAGCTTCAGACCCTCATCGCTGCCACGATCAAAGACTGACGGAGGGAGCGTCGGCCGCGATCGCCACGGCGCGGCCGACGTCCCACGTGGTGAGCGAGGGGCGCCGGCCGCGCGCTTCTCATGCGCCGAGCGCGGTGCGGACGGCCTCGGCCTTCTCGGGGGTGAACACGCCGGTGTCGAGGAGGGAGAGGACGGACAGGACGGCGCCGCGCGAGCCCCAGCTGCCCTCGTCGATCACGCGGAAGGTCACCCACCAGGTCGGCGACGGTTCCGCCGCACGGCAGGCGTCGGCCATCGCGGCCAGGACGCGCTTGATGACCTCGCTGCGGACATCCTGGCGCCAGTCGCCGTCCATGACCGTCACATCGATCACCATCGCGTCGGCGTCCGGTCCCGCATCCGCCAGCAGCCGGCCACCGATGGCCATCATGTCGGGCTCGCGCTCGGTGAAGTGCACCTGGAATCCGACCGCGCGGCCGGGGCGAACTGGCCGACCTCGGGCACGAGCACGGCGTCCGTCAGTGTCTCGGCCAGCCTGCGGCGCTGCTCCAGGCTCAGGCGGCCCTTCGGACTGTTCACGGTGATGACGGTCGTGACTCTCCCTATGGCGACTGTTATAAACCGAGCCTACACCGCGATATAACGCCCGTCATAAGCTGTGTGGGTCGGAACAGCTCACATCGGCCGCGCGGGCCGGAGGGGAAGGCGGCGCCCCCGCTGGCTGCTGCCGACCGAGCACCCTGTCGCGAACGCATGTCGCAGAGCGGACTGTGTGTGACCCGTACGTCATGCGCGGCGATCGCGGCGATCGCGCCGATCTCGTCGCTGGAGAGGCGGATCGCGTGATTCATGGGCAGCCGCGGACTCGGCGGAGCCGATCGTAAGGCGCTGATCGGCACCCCCTCAGCACCGGGCTGTAGGAGACCCTGCCGTTCACATCTCTGAATTGAGAGACGACGGAATCTTGCCAGCTGAACTGACGGCACCCTATCGTCGCCGAACAGAAAGCGCTTTCTGGTCGGTGGAAGACGCTTCGTCCCCTCACGGAACACCCGGCAGAGGTGACCGAGGAGTCGCCACCGATCTGGCATCCGGCGCGGCGTTCCACCCGGGCTGTCGACGCGTCAGGACCGGCTGTCCGCCAGGCCTGTGATCGCGATCGGCCCGCCGGCGCACGACCACGTACGCAGCAGAGGACCCGGCATGCGACGACGCGTGTCGAAGACGAGTTGGGAGACGAGAATGGGACGAGCAGTCGCACCACGACTTGGCGCGGCACTGGCCGCCGCGGCCCTGGTGGCGGCGGGTGGCGCGGTGCTGCTGATGCCCGAGGCATCGGCAGCGACCGGCAGCGCCACCGGCTATGCGACCCAGAACGGGGGGACCACCGGAGGCGCGGGCGGGCAGACGGTTCGGGCCACCACCGGGACGGCGATCCACGCGGCCCTGTGCGCCCGCCCCAGTACGAGCACGCCCCTGGTCATCGAGGTCGAGGGAACCGTCAACCACGGCAACACCGGCAAGGTGTCGGGCACCGGCTGTAACACCGCGGACGGGGTGATCGAGCTCAAGCAGATCAGTAACGTCACGATCGTCGGCGTCGGCGGTGGCGCGGTCTTCGACCAAGTCGGCATCCACATACGTGAATCCCGCAACATAATCATCCAGAACGTGACCGTACGGAACGTCAAGAAGTCGGGGTCGACCACGTCCAACGGCGGCGACGCCATCGGCATGGAGAGCGACGTCCGCAACGTGTGGGTCGACCACGTCAGCCTGGAGGCGTCGGGCGGGGAGTCGGAAGGGTTCGACGGCCTCTTCGACATGAAGGACAACACCCAGTACGTGACCCTGTCCTACAGCACTCTGCGCAACTCCGGCCGCGGTGGCCTCGTGGGCTCCAGCGAGAGCGACCTCTCCAACAGCTTCATCACGTACCACCACAACCTGTACGAGAACATAGACTCCCGTGCGCCCCTGCTGCGTGGCGGCACGGCCCACATCTACAACAACCACTACGTGAGCCTCAACGAGTCCGGCATCAACTCCCGGGCCGGAGCACGTGCCAAGGTGGACAACAACTACTTCCAGGACTCCAAGGACGTCCTTGGCACGTTCTACACGGACGCGGCCGGATACTGGCAGGTCAGCGGCAATACCTTCGACAACGTGACCTGGTCCAGCCCCGGTACCGACAACAACCCGGCCGGCCCGAACCCTCAGTCCAACACGACGGTCGCCATCCCCTACGCGTACAGCCTCGACAATGCCGGCTGCGTACCGGCCGTCGTGAGCCAGACGGCGGGCGCGGGCAAGGGCCTGCGGGTGTCGGACGGCAACTGCTCCCCGCAGACGCCGGCGCCCACCACCCCCGCGCCCACCACCCCCGCACCTACCACCCCCGCGCCGACTCCGACCCAGCCCACCGGTACCAACCTCTCCATCGGCGCCGGCTCCGACGGCTCCAGCAAGGCCGACGGCACGAGTTACGGAAACGTACGGGACGGTGACCTCAGCACGTTCTGGTCACCGGTCGGCACGGCCGGTTCCGTCTCGATCAAGTGGGCCTCCGCCACCACCGTGTCCCGGATCGCCATCCGGGAGCCGGCGGGCTCGGCGGGCTCCATCGGCTCCTGGCGGGTCGTCAACGGAGACACCGGCAGGGTCCTGACGTCCGGCAGCGGGGCGGGTGTCATCACCTTCCCGGCGACCTCGTTCCAGAAGGTCACTTTCGAGATCACCGGCTCGACCGGCACCCCGAAGATCGCCGAGTTCGAGACCTACGCGTCCTAGGTGTACTGATCAGGAGCGCTGCCGACAGGCCGGCCCGGGTCTTGACCACGGCTGTCGGCCTGGGCGGCCGTCGAAGTGTGGCTACGGGGAGCCGTGGCTCGCGGCGCCGGTAGGACCATCAGCGTGGTCCGGACCCCGCCCCCGCCGAGCGATCGGGCGGGGGCGCAGCCGTGCGGGCGGTGTCAGAGCGTCATGAGGAGGGCGCCGTGTCGGGGTACTGGTCGTAGTGCTTCCGAGCAGTCATGCTCGGTGCCCGGGAAGAGCCCACGGAAGTCGGGCCTGGGCTTTTGAGGGTCTGTACGGTCGACGGTGGATCTTCTAACAGGAAGTGACACCTGATGACAGACGTGACCGTGTCGGCGGAGGCCGTGGTGGAAGTACAGCCGGCCAGCTTGGCGCCGGACGTTTCGGATGACCAGCTGATCGGTCAGCTGGTGGACCGTGCCAAGGCCGAGGGGATCAAGCTGACCGGCCAGGGTGGCATGTTGCAGCAGCTGAGGAAGAGGATCCTCTAGTCGGCCCTGGAAGGCGAGATCCCTGACCATCTCGGGCACGAGAAGCACGAGAAGGCAGGCTCGGGCAACACCCGCAACGGAACCCGGTCCAAGACCGTGGTGACTGAGGTCGGCCCGGTGGTGCTCGAGGTCCCGAGGGACCGGGAGGGCTCGTTCGAGCCGCAGATCTCAAGAAGCGGCAGCGCCGGCTGACCGGCGTCGACGAGATGGTGCTGTCTCTTTCCGCCTGCGGCCTGCCCCTACCGCCGCAGCCGTGAAGGAGGGCTCGCCGATGAGGTCTCGCTCGCGGGCCTTCTGCCGATTGCCCGCAACGGCGGCAGCGACACCCTGTTTCTGGACCTGAATCCGGCGACCCATGGCCAGCTCCACACCTTCGTCCATGGCATTTCCTGGCCCGGATACCTGTCGAAAGGTGTCTTCACCAAGGTCACTGACAGCTTCGACGCCTACCTCGACAGCCTGGTCATCGATGCGGAGTTGGCGGAAGACACGTGGGCTGATGTCGCCGGCGGCGACTCCCCCGACCCGTGGCGGCGAACGGTCGAGGAATGGCTGGACAAGGATCTGCCGGACTGGCGTACCGAATTCGGGACAGTCTCCCCTCCAGACGCGTGTGGCTGATCGGAATCTGGTGCTACTGACCGGGTGATCCGGGCATGACCGCCGGTTCGTTTGCACAGGTTCCGCTGCTGGTAGAGCGACAGCTGCGGGCCGGCCGGCTGACGTGCCCGCCATGTGGGGCGGTTCTGGCACCGTGGGGTCATGGCCGCCCCCGGGAAGTACGGGGCGATCTGGGAGCGAGGCTGTTTCTGCGGCCGCGCTGTACGCGTTGCTCGGGCTGCGGCGTCATGCACGTGCTGCTGGCGGAGGTTTTCTGGGCGCGGCGGGCGGATGCGGCCGTGGTGATCGGGGCCGGGCTGGAGATAGCCGCGTTGGGCATGGGGCACGGCCGAGTCGCCGCCGTCCTGGGCCTGGCCGAGGGCACGGTCCGCGACTGGTTGCGGGCGTTGGCCGGGCGGGCGGAGGACGTCCGACGGCATTTCACCGTCGTCCTGGTCGCGCTGGCCGATGACCCAGTGATGCCGGCTGCGGCGCCGTTGACGCTCGTCGATGCCGTTTCAGCGGTGGCAGCAGCGCACCGGGCAGCCGCAGCGAGGTGGCCGCACATGCTCACGGTGTCGCGGTGGGAGTTCGCCGGACGGGCGATAGGTGGCAGGCTGCTGACCTCGCCTTCTACAGCCATTTGATCACCACGGGCCGCCCCTGGGCGGGATCGGCAGGTGCCGGAAGCCTTGATCGTGTCCGCCGGGGAATCGGCGGGCTCTGTTCGAGACGCGAGGTGGGTTGCCTATGTCACCAAACGAGGATGAGGACCGTGGGCGGGCGGAGAGGGCCCGGCAGATGGGCCTGTTCCGTTACGGCCTGATCCAGGACCTGATCGACACGAAGCTCACGACACGCCAGCGCGGGAAACTCGCCCGCGAACTGGCAGAGAAGGAACACACCGATCCGTTGGGCCGATGGGTGAAGGTCGTCCGCAGCACGCTGGACCAGTGGGTCCGGCACTACCGAGCGGGCGGGTTTCCCGCCCTGGTGCCCGGGATGTCGATGTTCACGAGAACGAGAACGAGAACGAGAGCGGAAGGCAGCGAGCCACAGTGGGCCGCGATCCGGCGTTGAAGCCGTACCCGCCGCCCCCCATGCGGCCAGGTGGGCCGCATGGGGGGCGGCGGCGTCCTGGTGTTCGTGCAACCAGGTGAAGCCGATTCTGCTCGCGCGGTCAGCCGTCCTCGTGGGTCAGCTGCTCCGCGCCGGGCACCCGGGCCTGCCGCTCATGGAAGGGGGCCCGGGTGGGCCGGCCCGAGGTCAGCCAGGCGCGTCGTGTGACGCGGTGGTGCTTGGCCGTGGGCCTGCCTCAGTTTCCGATGCCGGAGCTGCCGATGCCGGAGTTTCCGATGCCGTGGCTGCCGATGCCGGTGTTGCCAATGCCCGCGTTGCCCAGACCCCAGTTGGCGATGCCTGCGTTGCCGAGGCCGTCGTTGAGAGCGCCCGCGTTGCCGACGCCCGAGTTACCGAAGCCGGAGCTACCCACAGAATGGCCCGGCCCCGTGTCGTCGGCGCTGGCCGTGCCGGCGCCGCAGACAGCCAGCACCGTCGCGGCGCCCAGTGCGGTCGTCACGCGGAGAAGAGTTGTGCGCATCGTCGTATACCTCTCATTTTGGGCTTCTTTGTTTGTTATCCCTAGCACGCGGCCATGTCGAATGCGGGGAGGAGTGCCCCCGGAGCTGCCGTGTCGTGCAGAGGTCTCGTCCGACGGCGTGCGGCGCTGATGTTCCCCTGCGGCCGGGCCCGGCCCCGGCGGCGCCCAGGCCATAAGCGTGAGTCCCGGCGATGGGTGGTGACTCCCGTTGTCGTGAGCAACGGCTCGGTGCCGACGGCCAGGGTGACTCCCGAACTACTGTCGAAACGCTGCTCTTCGACAGGCTCTGGCACAGCTTCTGTGGAGCTGCGCCGTCCGTGCCCGTGCTCGCTTCGGACCAACGGAGTGACCTGCTGGTTTCAAGCGTTCAGCACCCTGGTGAACCGAGCGTCGAGCCGGCACCACAGAAGTTGAGCCAGAACCTTTCGACATGTAGAAAGCCAGGCTCGGCGTGATCCGCACCAGGAGCAGGTCCTACCAGAGCGGAAGGCCCGCGGCTGGCGCTCCCGCTTCCGCCGGGTAAGCCCCCTGATCCCCGGGCAAGCCTCCCGCCGACAGGTGTGGGCAAGCCGTAGGTGATCCTGGGCAAGCCCCCGCTGTCGGCGGCAGCTGGGGCTTGCCCGCATGGACAGGGCCGCTGCCCGTGTTCGCCCGCCGTGGTTATGGCTGCGGTGTGGGGAAGGAAGACGGCTCTGGCCGTGGGGAGGCCAGGGCCGGGGGCGAGACCGGCTCGGGAACGGTCTCGCGATTGATGCGCTGGTTTCAACGGCGCCGGTGCCTGGCGGCAATGCCGCCAGGCGGGGGATGCGTTGTGGTGGGTTCTAGCGGGGGAGTAGGGCTCGTGCGGTTTTGCCGCCGCCGGGGGTGGCGGTGACGTGGGTGGCCGGGGCGAGGCGGTTGACCATGGGCCAGCCGAAGCCTCCCCGCAGGGCGTCGGTGACGAGCTCCGAGGCGACCAGGACCACGGATTGCTCGGCTTCGCCGGGGAGCGGACGGGCCAGAGTGTCGAGGAAGACCCGGGTGCCGCTCGCGTGCGCTGGCGGGGAAAGCAGAGGAAGGGGCGGCTGCGAGGTCGGTGCCCATCGTGCCCATCCGGTCTCCCCTTGACTCTGCTCGCACGTCGTCCTGCCCAGCATGTTGCCCCGTTCCTGTGCCCCGCTCTGTACTGGTCAAGCGGGCAGTGGCCGCCCTATGCCCCGTGCTGTTCGAGGTCAATTACCTCTCTGTCGAACGCGCGAAAACCTCTGACGGCCGGAGTAGACATTGGGCGGTGGTGTGGTTATGGTTTCTCTCGTAGCCCAGAGAGACAGCAGGGCCTGGCAGACACGAACTGCCGGGCAGAGCGGTACCCGCAGTACACGCAGTTGCAGTGCGCAGGACGGTGCGGTGGTGGAGTTCCGAAGCCAGAGCGGTTGCAGGACGGCGACGGGACTGACGACCGGACCGGGTGGCCCGCAGTGATCAGGGGCCGCCATGCAGGACCGCAGTTAACGCAGTGGCAGTACTGGCAGTACCCAAAGTAAGTGCAGTTCGCGGTACCCAGCAGTGAAGTGAAGTGGGTAGTTCCTCGGTGAAGGCGTCGGCTGCGGGCGCGCGCACCGGGAGGTTCGGCAGTGGGGTTCTAAGCCAGAGCAGACGCAGGATCGGCGACGGGGCTGGCTGCCGAAGAGTGGCGCTACCGCAGGCCACACAGCAGTGCGCAGTATCAGCAGTAGATGTAGCACCCGCGTTACAGCAGTGCAGCGTTGCCAGCAGTTCGCAGTATCAGCAGTACGCAGTTCCTGTATGGCAAGTGATTGATCCAGAGGGAAAGAGCGGAGGGGCTAAGCATCATCAGGATCGCCCGGGCGGAGTGTTGAGTCCGGGTACCGCAGGACATCGTTAGTGAGGTGGTCTCCGGTCAAGCAACCGCGATCCCCGCACCCCCGACGGAGTATCAGTCGGGTCGGCGGAAACAGAAGGCCGGCGCAGGATGAGGGCCGGCAGATGGTGTAGCAGTTCCTTCGGGGCCCGGGTGCCACATGCACCCGGGCCCCTCCACGCGTTTCACAGAGAGGTGCAATGACAGCAGACGACTCGTTCGGCCGGCTTGATGACGACGACTACCCCGCCTACACGATGGGCCGGGCCGCCGAGATGCTCGGCACCACCCAGGGTTTCCTGCGCGCCCTGGGCGAGGCCCGCCTGATCACCCCGCTGCGCTCGGCGGGCGGGCACCGCCGCTACTCCCGCTACCAGCTGCGTATCGCCGCGCGTGCCCGGGAGCTCGTCGATCAGGGCACCCCGATCGAGTCGGCCTGCCGGATCATCGTCCTCGAGGACCAGCTCGAGGAGGCCCAGCGAATCAACGCCGGATATCGGTGTGCTGCTGAATCGTTGAATCCGACGGCCGCGGTTTGAGCTGCGGCGGGCGCCCGCCGTGTTTTCGGCGGGCCTGCGCGCACCTGTGCCCGGGCGTGGCGTGTAGCCGTTTCCCCTGGTGACAGCGGGTTGTCGCGTGTACCGTCTGGGTCAGCTGTCGTGGTTCGGAAGTTCCCCTTTGCCCACGCCGTTGGCGTGGGCGTTTTGCTGTGGCTTCGTTCGGGCCCGGCGGGATCTGTGACGCACACGATCAGGGCCGCGCGATCGCGCGGCCCTGATCTGTCTTGAGCCGGGGGCTCACAGGGGGCTTGGCGCACGGTGACATGCCGGGCCTCCCCCCACCCGCCAGGTGCGTGGCCGTGGGCGAGGTCTCCTTGCTGGAGGTCACTCTGCCGTGGGGTCGCGGAGGCGGGCGTGCAGCAGGTACAGGTCTGCGGGGCCGGCTGCGACGGTGGCGAATGCTGTGATCAGTTCCTGGACCTGCTGGTCCTGGCCGTCGCGGACAGCGGTGACGATCCGTTCGATGAGTGCCCGTGTACCGGTGTCGACCATCGCCGCGGGGTACGTGTGGGTGGCCGGCGGCAGTGTCATGTTGGGGCCTTGGAGCGCAGGAGACTGGATTCCGGACTGGTTGGGATTCCCGGGTGGTTGTGCCGCGGGATCGCTTTGGGGCGGTAGCGGCGGCGATGCGGGCGCAGAATGCTCTGTGTCCGCTTGGACTACCAGCCAGCCTGTGCTGCGCCCGGGTCCGGGGCGTTCGATGAGGTGATGGTCCAGCTTTCCGGTGATCATCACGGCCAGGAGGCTGAGACATTCGCGCTGCAGCCCAGGGGTCCAGCCGTCCTCGCCCGGCACGTCAAGGAGTACCTGCCCTTCACCGTTCAAGCGCCGGCAGGCGTCCTGCACCGCCCGCACCACTACCTCGAAGCATTCTTCGCCCACGCGGTTGCGCAAGTCCTCCAGGTAACGCTCCAGGACGGCTTCTTCGCGGTCCTGGTGCGGGTTGGAGGCATGCTCCCGCGTGTGGTGCTCGGTCATGACCGCCACCCTTCCCTCCTTGGATGGTGTCGACGCCTGACTTCGATCAGCATCCGGCCGTGCAACGGGGGACTGCCGCATGCCGCGATATCACCGGGCCAGCCCCGGTCCATCCAGCCTGACCCATGCCCGTGACGTGGTGGCGGGAGAATAGTTAAATCAGATGTCGCCGAACAAATGCACCCGCCCCCGCGGTCGGCGGCTTCCCGGGGCCCGGAAGCACCCCCCTCCCCGCTTCCAGGCCCCCGGGCCTCCCACAGGACCGGCCAGTCCTGGCCGTGCGCGTCGCGTCGTGCTGGTCCTAGCTCACGCTGTGCCTTGTCTGTCCGGGTTGGATTGGTGAACCAGCGAGGATCGCGTACGGGTACCGGCGCCCGCGCCTCGGTGATCGGAGCGCGCATCACCCGCCAGCTGGCGCACGGCACGGTGACGACGTGGGCCAGGGCCCGGTGAAGCGCACCTGATCGCCCGCGCAGGCGCCCAGAAGCTGCCACGGGCGCCCCCGCCCGAGCAGATAGCCGGCCGCGGTGACGACGCCCATCACGCTCACCGCATCCCCACCTTGGACAGCAACTCCATCCGCTCCGGCGCCAGTGTGGCAGCCCGACGGCGCTGGTTGTCGACCCACATCCCGAGCTTCAGCTCTACGCCCCGCTGCGCCTGGCCCTCGCCCTCCCCACCCACAGTGATCGTCTCGACGTGTTTGCGCGGGACCGTCAGGTGTCCCTCGCGGGCGAAGTGCTGGGCGGAGGCGGCGTAGTGCATGGCCCACTTGTCGGCCTGGCTGGTGCGGCGCTTCGGCTTCTCTTCCTCGGTGGCGGGTTCGATGCCGAGGATCTGCGCGCACATCCACTACTGGACTCCGGTGAGCTGGTCCCACCCGTGCTGGACGGTGGTGACCCACCGGCCGCGGTCCTCGCCTTGGCGCACGACCTCGCCCGCAGTGGTCGGCGGCGTCGCTCCGGTGCCGAGGTGGAGTCGGACGAGGTGGAAGCAGCGCTGCCACATGACCGCGGCCACACCGGGCACCTCGCGGGGTCGATGTCCTCCAGCTGCTCATGCCGTTTCCTCGTCATCGCTCCGGCCGACGACTCCACCGGCAGCCCCTCGGCACGCCGCTCCTCGATCTCCTGCGCGTTCCGCGCGGCGCCCCGGGCGTTCTTCAGCCAGATCCCCACCGCCGCGCTCTGGAAGGCAGCGTCCAGCGGCGCCAGGAGATGGCCGTGCTCGGCGGCCCACCCGCGTGCAGCGGCCAGTCCCTCCTCCTCCCAGGCGACGTCGAAGTGCGACGTCTCATCGACCACGATCAGGTCCCAGGTCCCAGGTCCCAGGCCCCAAGGCCAGCAGCGGTGTGCGCCTTCTCCAGCGTGCCGAGCCCGAGGGAGGCGTACTCGCTCATGGGGCAGAGGGTGCCCGCCCGCTTGCGCCGCGGAAACCGATCTGTTTTCCTAGGTGGAAACAGATCGGTTTCCGATCGGTGTTCGGCCTATGACCAGCGACAAAGGGAAGACATGACTACCACCTTCGATCGCGGGGCGCCTGCCTCCGGGACAACGGACTCGGGCCGCCGCGGCTCACATGCCATGCGCTGGTGGGTGCTTGTCGTGCTGGGCGTGGCGCAGCTCATGGTCACGCTCGATGCGACCGTCGTGAATATCGCGCTGCCCGCAGCACAGCATGACCTCGGTTTCAGCGACGGCAACCGGCAGTGGATCATCACGGGGTACGCCCTGGCGTTCGGCAGCCTGCTGCTGCTCGGTGGCCGACTCGGTGACCTGTTCGGCCGGCGTACCACCTTCGTGGTCGGCCTGATCGGTTTCGCGGGCGCGTCCGTCGTCGGCGGCGCGGCCGGCAGCTTCGAAATCCTCGTCGCGGCACGCGTGGCCCAGGGCCTCTTCGCCGCGCTGCTCGCGCCCGCGGCACTCTCGCTGCTCAGCGTGAGCTTCACCGAACCGGCCGAAAGGGCGAAGGCTTTCGGCATCTTCAGCGCGCTGGCCGGTGCGGGCGGCGCGATCGGGCTACTGCTCGGCGGCATGCTCACCGAATGGGCGTCGTGGCGCTGGGTGATGTACGTGAACGTCGTCTTCGCGGCCGTCGCGCTGGTCGGTGCGCTGCTGCTGCTGGCCAAGCCTGCGATCACCGAGCGGCCCAAACTCGACATTCCGGGCACCGCCGTGGTGAGCGCCGCGCTGTTCGCCATCGTCTACGGGTTCGCGCACGTCGAATCCACCAGCTGGACCAACCCGGTCACCCTCGGCTCCATGATCGTCGGCGTGGTGCTGCTCGCGGTATTCGTATGGCTGGAGACCAGGGTCGCGCATCCGCTGCTGCCGCTGCGACTCGTACGGGACCGCACCCGCGGCGGTTCGTTCCTGGCGGTGTTCGTCATCGGCATGGGAATGTTCTCGATCTTCCTGTTCCTGACCTACTACCTGGAGGCCAGCCTCGGCTACTCGCCGATCAAGACCGGTCTGGCGTTCCTGCCGATGGTCGGGGGCATCGTCCTCGCGTCGACCACGGCGCCTGCTCTGCTGCTGCCCAGGGTCGGCCCGAAGGTCGTGGTCAGTGCCAGCTTCCTGGTCGCCGCAGCCGGCATGGCCCTGCTGACCCAACTCCGGCTGGACAGCACCTACGCCGCCCACATCATGCCCGGCCTGATCCTGCTGGGTCTCGGCCTCGGCGGGGTGATGACCACCGCGTTCCAGGGCGCGACCGCAGGCATCCACCACGAGGATTCGGGCGTTGCCTCGGCACTGATCAACACCGGCCAGCAAATTGGCGGCTCGATCAGCACGGCACTGCTGACCACCATTGCCTCATCGGCCGCGACCGACTACCTGTCCTCGCACAAGCCCGGCGCGCTGGCCGCGGCGCAGGCCGGAGTCGAGGGCTACACGGCCACTCTCGCGTGGGGCGCCGGGTTCTTCGTGGTCGGTGCGGTACTCGCAGCGCTCCTGATCCCCCATACGGCCCTGGCGGCGTCGGAGGGCGAGCCCGTCATCGCCCACTGAGGCTGTCGTACCCACGGGAAAATCCACGACGACGACCTCGCCATGCGTAGGTCTCGGGTCCGAATCCCGAAGGCGGCGCTTTTAAAGTGCAGGTCAGGCATCACCTGACCTGCACTTTTGTATTTCGTTCTGATGGCTGATCGGTTTGCGGGGTGCCGGTCGCGGTCAAGGGGAGCGACCGCAAGGGGCTGCGCCGCACCCCGGGCGTAGCGGAACGTACGCACGTGCCCGCTCGGCCGTGGATGGCGCGAAGGCCGTCCCGGCGAAGCGTCATAAACCGATCGGTTTCCATTTCGCCGGAATCGAGTTAACCTCGCAGTATGACCACCAATGTGAAGCCAAGTTCCCGCGAGCGGCTGTTGGAGGCGGCGGCCACGCTCACCTACCGAGACGGTGCCGGCATCGGCGTCGACGCGCTGTGCAAGGCGGCGGGGGTGTCGAAGCGTTCCATGTACCAGCTGTTCGAGAGCAAGGACGAACTGCTGGCGGCGAGCCTGGAGGAACGCGCCGCCGCCTTCGTGGCCGGGCTCCTGCCTGCGGCGGACGACGACCGTGTACCCCGCGAGCGGATCCTGCACGTCTTCGAACAGGTGGAACTGCAGGCGGGCGCGCCCGAATTCCGAGGCTGTCGATACCTGTCTGTCCAGATCGAGCTGAAGGACCAGAGCCACCCCGCGAGCCAGGTGGCACACCGGATCAAGGGAAACCTGAAAGCCTTCTTCCGTGCCGAGGTCGAACAGGGTGGCGCGAGCGATCCCGACCTGCTGGCCCGGCAGCTGACCCTGGTCTTCGACGGCGCCAGCGCCCGCGCGGGGATCGGCGCCGACAACCTGACAGGGCTCATCGCGCCCACGGTGACCACCCTGCTCGATGCGGCGCACATGGGCTGACGCTTCGCCCCCCACCTGCTCGGCGAAGGTCACCCGTACGCATCACGGCGCGTCGCAGAACAGACGGCGGATCGTCGGCTCGATGCGCACCTGCCGCCCGCCGCCCGCCGCCCGCGCCATCCGCAAGACAGCACCGGTGTCCGCTGTGCCGTCGCGTCGACAATGCCCCGCGGCTCCGGGCGCAGCGCAGGCACCGACTCCAATGTTCTGGCCGCGATGCGTAACCCTCCGCCTCGGGGCTCACTTGCTCCACCATCCCCCTGCTCAGGTGCGGTAACACCGTCTTCAGTAGCTCCTCACGCTTGGCGGGCATCACGCCGTGGGTGACGGGGTGTCACCAGCGTGCAGGAGCATGATCGGCTTCACGGAATTCTTGGCAGAGCCCGAACGCCGACCCTCCGTCGGCCGGTCGGCGGCGCTTATTCCAACGCGCGCGGCGACCTTGCTGTACTCCGGGCATTGGCCTGCGTAACCGTGCGCGATGTGATGCGACGCGCCGTTAGGCCGGGCGGCCGACGGCCGCAGCGCGGGAGCTACGCCGGATCGGCGCTCGCCGTTGTCAGGGCCGCGCGTGCGGTGGTGAGGATCTCCTCCGAGATCGGGGAGTCCTTGGTGGCGCGGGCCAGGACGAGGGCTCCGAGCATGGTGCACAGCCGGGTGATGCCCTCCTGGTCCTCAGTGGCGAGCGCGTCGGCGAAGGCCCGTACGCCCTCGGCGTAGACGCGATGAGCTTCCTGGGGGTCGGCCGCGCGTCCCAAGTCGGCGGCGAGCCCGGCGGCGGGGCAGCCGCCTGCCGCGTTGTCGCGGTGCCCGACGGAGAGGTAGGTGTCGATCAGCTCCCGCTGGGCGGCTTCGCGCTGTCCGGCGTGCCGTTCGAGGCCGGCCGTGTGGAGCTCGGCGAGTTCACCGAAGGCGTGAGTGGTGGCCTCGTCTATGAGTGCCGCTTTGGAGGCGAACTGCTTGTAGAAGCCGCCGTGGGTCAGGCCGGCGGCCTTCATGAGGTCGGCGACGCTGGCGTGGGTGCCCTGCTCGCGGAACAGCCGGGAGGCGATCTCCACGACCCGCTGCCGGTTTTCCTGCGCCTGTGTCTGTGACACGCGGCCCATCGGCCACCTCCCAGTTGGATGTCGGTTGCCATCTATCTTAGACTCGAGTTAGATTACAGTCATCATCTAAACGTCGCCCGGTCCTCGGGCGGCAGAAACACAAGGAGCGGACATGGAACTCAAGGGCGCGGTCGCCGTAGTCACCGGAGCCAACCGAGGACTGGGACGCCACATGGCCGCCCAGCTCCTGGAGCGAGGAGCCACCGTCTACGCCGCGGCCCGCCGCCCCGAGTCCGTGGACCTGGCCGGTGTCATCCCGCTGCGCCTCGACCTGGGCGATGAGGCGTCCATCCGGGCCGCGGCGCACCTCGCCTCCGACGCGACGCTGCTGGTGAACAACGCGGGAATCTCCACCGGCACCCCCCTGATAGGGGGCGACCCGGACGCGGTGCGCCTGGAGATGGAGACGAACTTCTTCGGTCCCCTCGCCGTGACCCGGGCCTTCGCCCCGGTCATCGAGGGCAACGGCGGCGGCGCCGTACTCAACGTCCTGTCCGTCCTGTCCTGGCTCCACCCCGCCGACCTCGGCGCCTACGCGGCGGCCAAAGCCGCCGCCTGGGCGCTGACCAACGCCGCCCGCGAGGAGCTGGCACCCCGCGGAATCACCGTCTCCGCACTGCACGTCGGGTACATGGACACCGACATGGCCAGCGCCGTCCCGGCGGATCAGAAGGCCGACCCCGCCGACGTCGCCGTCCAGGCCCTGGACGCCATCGAGCAGGGCCTGCCCGAAATCCTCGCCGACGACGTCACCCGGATCGTCAAGCAGGGCCTGGCGCTGGCGCCGACCGCGTCGTGAGTGCCAGGCCGCCGAGAAGGACGGGAGGCGACGATGAGGGCCTTCTTGGCCGAGCGCCCTGGCCTGTGTCGGGAAGGGCCGCGCGAAGGCCGGGGAAGGCCGTCGCGAGCAAGGGGGACACCGCTGCCCGAAGGAGGGCCCCGACTGCCGGCCGACGCCCCACATGCCCGTGGAACCACCCCGAAAACGATCAACTCTCCAGGAGTTCATGATGACCACGAACCGTCCGGTAGCACTCGTCACAGGGGCGTCATCCGGTATCGGGCAAGCCGCCGCCCTCGCGCTCGTCGAAGCCGGCTTCGAGGTGGTCGGCACCAGCCGCGACACCTCCAAGGTCACCCCGCGCGACGGCGTGACCTTCCTCGACCTCGACGTGACCAGCGACGCGTCGGTCACCACGCTGGTCCAGCAGGTCATCAAACGGTTCGGCCGGATCGACGTCCTGGTCAACAACGCCGGCATCGGCTCGACAGGTGCCGCCGAGGAGACCTCTCTGGCCCAGGACCAGCAGGTCTTCGACATCAACCTCTTCGGCGTCATCCGCATGACGAAGGCCGTCCTGCCGCACATGCGGGCCCAGCGCCGCGGGCGCATCATCAACATGTCGTCGATCTACGGTTTCATCCCCCAGCCCTACATGGCCGTCTACGTCGCTTCCAAGCACGCGGTCGAGGGGTACTCCGAGTCCCTGGACCACGAGGTCCGCGAGCACGGCGTCCGAGTCCTCCTCGTCGAGCCCGGCGGGACCAACACGGCGTTCGAGGGGAACATCGTGCAGCCCGACGCGCCGCTGCCGGTCTACGCCGAACAGCGGCGCGTCACTGACCAGGTAGTAGCCCAAGCGGTCAAAGGCGGCGACGCCCCCGCCACCGTCGCCCACACGATCGTCACAGCGGCCACCACCCCCAAGCCGAAGCAGCGCTACACCGCCGGCCCCTTCGCCAGGCGCCTCAGCGTGCTGCGCCGCCTCGCTCCGGCGCGGGTCTTCGACCAGCAGATCCGCAAGTTCAACAAGCTGGCAGGCTGAGATCCCCTGCAGGACAGTCGGCGGTTGAGTACGTCGACACGCGCCCTGCCACACTCGGCATCGGATCCCTGCTGCGCCTCGCCTAAGCCCTGGAAACGACCGCCGAACTCGCCCCTCGTCCGCGCAACCCACCTGAACGAGCGGGGTGGCGGCACGACGGCTGGGCGGGAGGTAGTCGTGGCCCTGTCCGCAAGCGGCGCAGCAGCGACTCGTCCCCTTTCCGCCTGGTGCGCCGGGGCGGCGGGCCTGTAGGCCCTCGGGCAGTCCTGGCCCGAGGGGGAGGCCAGACCGGCGGCGAGACCGGCTCGGCAACGGTCTCGTGAGTGATGCGCCCGTTTCAACGATGCCGGCGCCTTGCCGCAATGCCGCCAGGCGAAGGATGCGCTGCGGTGGACCACGGCGCCCCCATCGAAGCCGCCTGCCGCATCATGATCCTCGAAGGCCAGCTCGAGGAAGCGCAGCGCGACAACGCCGAAAACCGGGCCGCCGGCCCTCTGACCCCGCCGGCCTCCACCGCGGCCTGACATACGGCCGGACCTCAGCGCGCAGCCGGGACGCCGCTGGACGCGGGCAGCCCCTCTATGACGGGGCGCCGGGCGGTACGGCTGCTCTCAAAGAGGTCCTTGGCCAGGTGTTGCGTTACAACAACACCAACTCGCACGGCCCGGCCTCCCTCACGTCACCGCACGCCCACACTGGCTCTGGCACACCGCGTCGTCAGCTCTGGCGCCGCCGCTTGCGGTTGGGGCGGCGCGGGCGTACGAGTGCGTCGAGTTCGCCCACAACTGCACGGATGTGGGACGGACCGGACCGGAGGCGCTCGCCTGCGCACCACCAGGAGAGCCGCCCGTCCGCCTAGCGGATGCATGCCGAGGCCGTGCTCGGTACAGAGCGGCCACGCCCGCCAGAGCCGCTCGGTGACGGTCTCCTGAGCGGCGTCGGCGATGGCCGCCAGGGCGAGGGCGAGGTTCTCCGCCGAGTCCGGATCCAAAGGATTGCCGTGCCACTCACCGTTGGCTAAAGCGACGTAGACGCTCTCCGGCTCGTCCTCGTCGTATGGGGGAAGGGCCGGCAGCTGGAGGAGTTTCTGCTCCGGCACGCTCATCGCCAGATCGCGGTTGAGTAGAGCGAGAGCCTCGTGTCACAGGGGGTATTCGCCTGGCGGGACCAGGCGGGACCAGGCGGGGCTCAGGGCGGTCGAAGGGAGCACGCATGGTGGCCATCCTGCACTGCGGACGGCCGACGTAATCGTGCACCACGTTGTTAGCGCAGCGCACCGACGCCATGCCATCGCAGCAGATGGCCGCCGACGCGACCGACGGCCGCGTGGACTTCGCGAAGGACCAACGCCTGCAATGGTGGACCGCAAAGTCCTCGCTCAATGGGCCGCTGGCTCCCGACCGCTGTGGGAAGTGTTGCGTCAGGTCCCCCCGCCCCGTAGGCCCGGGTCGGCGTGTCGGCCCTGGTATCGGAACGACCCCTTCCCGGCCCGATTGTCACGAGCTCGTCATAGCGCCGTCACCACGCTGCCGCAGCCTCAGCTACCTCTCAAAACCCTCTTCCACCAGTGGTTTTGCATGATCTACATTTCATCTTGCCTCCCAGGGGGGGAGGTCAAGACAGCAGTCCTGGGGGACATCTTCATGAACGCCCGCGCCACCTCTCGTCGCTTCCGCGTGCTCACCTGCACCGCCCTCGCCCTGGTCACCGGGATGATCACCACCGGTCAGGCCTTCGCCTCCGAGCCGCCGGTCGTCCCCGGCAAGCCGTCCGCCGCGGCGCAGACCGTCCCGCAGCCGGGTGGCGCCGTCGCCGCCCCGAAGGCCAAGACCGCCGCCAAGGCGGCCGCGGCCGTCTCCCCGCGCCTGGACATTGACGGCGACGGGAAGGACGACTTCCTTCTGCGCAACGTGTGGGGCGGCTGGTCGGTGCGCTACGGCTCCGGCGCCACCGCCGCGTTCCCGATCGCCGGGGAGATCAAGAACGTCGCCGAGCACAAAGAGGTCGTGCCGGTCGGCGACCTCGACGGGAACGGCAGCCCCGAGCTCCTGACCATCAACACCCTGGGCGGCATCCAGCTGCACACCGCAACCACGAAGGGCAGCACGCCGACCGGCTGGGCCTCCGGCGGCTGGCACGTGTTCAACAAGGTGGCGGGGGCGGGCGACCTGACCGGCGACGGCCGCCCGGACCTGTTGGCCCGTACGACCAAGGGCCGGCTCTTCCTGTACGCGGGCACCGGCAAGGCCGACACGACCAGCCCGTACACGGACCCGATCGAGGTCATGGGCAACCAGTGGAACCTCGTCAACCTCGTCACGGGCTACGACTTCGACAAGGACGGCCTGGCCGACCTGATCACCCGGTCCCCGGACGGTCTGCTGTACTTCCGGCCCTCCACCGGCAAGCCCGGCGACACGTTCGGCGCCCCCGTCCAGATCGGCCACGGCTGGCAGCAGTTCGACCAGGTCCTCGCCCAGGGCGACAAGGACGGCAATGTCCGGCTCCTGGCCCGCATGAACGACGGTGGCGCGCTGGTCTACACGAGCCTGGGCAACGGCAAGCTGAGCCAGACCGGTACCTACGACCTGGAGTTCCCGCACTTCCTCGGTTTCGCCGGTGACGACTCCCCGAACGGTGCCTACGGCAAGAAGAGCCTGATCGCCCGCGACGCCGGCGGCTCCATGTCGCGGTACCTCTCCAGCGGCCGCAACCGCTTCGAGGGGCCGGTCGGTTACTACGCGTTCAGTCAGGTCCCGAGCAGCACCGACACCCTGATCCACGCCTCGGGGCTCGGCACCAACGCGGACGGCAACGTCCTCAAGATCACCGCCGGTGGTCAGCTGTGGGCGCTTCGCGAAGCCGGTGACGTGAACCTGGGCGCAGGCTGGGGCATCTACAACACCGTCATCGGCATCGGCGACCTGACGGGGGACGGCCGCGGCGACCTGCTGGCCCGTGAGAAGGGCGGCGATCTGTACCTGTACCCGGGTCGCGGCACCGGCACCGGCTTCTACAACCGCCTCAAGGTCGGCAGCAACTGGAACTCCCTGGACCGGATCACGGGAGCCGGCGACATGACCGGCGACGGCCTCCCCGACCTGGTCGGCCGCGGCACCGACGGTCGCCTGTGGCTGTACCAGGGCACCCGCGACACGGCCATGCCGTTCGCGCAGCCGGTCCAGGTCGGCAGTGGCTGGAAGGACATGACCGCGATCGTCTCCCCCGGAGACCTGAACGCCGACGGCCTGTCCGACCTGGTCGCCCGCGACTCCCAGGGCACGCTCTGGCTGTACACCGCGAGCGGCCGCACCCTGCTCGACCCCGCGACCACCTACGAGCCCCGCACCGCCCTGGGCGCGGGCTGGAACCAGTTCACCGACCTGATCTGATCCGTGCCGTCCCACCGCGGGCGACACCCCGGTGCCCCCTCACCGCGCCCCACCGGATTCCTCCGGTGGGGCGCGGTGCCGTGCCGGGACGCCCCCCGAAAGGGGGCACCGCGTTCGCCCGTTGATTAGTACCGAGTAATTAGGTTGAGCCTTCCGGGGTACTCGCCGGTTCATCCGGGTCATGTTGGTCGCGGTGAGGTGCGGGCGCCGGCGAGGAGGCCATCCCGAGTGGTCTTGTCCCCGCCGATCGCGCCGATACTCGCGCAAGCCGCCGAGTCGATGCCGACCCCCAAGACGGCCGGCTCGCTGGCCTTCGAGCAGAAAATCGACCGACACGGGGCGTTGCTCTTCACCTCACTCGTACCGGGCGGCCCGGTGCTCTCCCAGACCTGGGGCGGATCACCCGCAGGTCGTCGTCCGCCGTGACGTCACCGGCCCTGCCAGCCGCCCACTCCTCATCCTCGCCCGCCACGACCAGGCGGGCCGCCTCCGCGCGGTCGGGCGTACGGTCCCGCTGCGCCCGGACGCGGCGCGCGGCGTCGCCGGGCACCTGGTCGCCCCCGACTCCGAACACCCGTGGGAGGGGGCGCGGTTCACGGCGGCATGAGGGCCGCGTGACGTCCTGGACGCGGTCCTGGTCCGCCCGCGGACCTGGTGGCGGAGATCAGCACCGACCGGGCCGTTGACCGGGGCGGGGTCTTCTGACATCCGCTGCGTTTCAACGCGGCTGCGTCACGAGGTGGGGGCCAGGGCCGGCTACCTCGGAGCGCCCGCTGGGCACGATTCGCTGGCCTCACACATGAGTGCGTCGATGACCTGCTGGTCCTGGACTCCGTAGATCCGGCAGAGATCACGGACATCACGCGGGTTGATCCGGCGGTGGCCGTTCTCCAGCAGGCTGATCTTTGGCTGGGAGACCATGAGCAGGGCTGCTGCCTCGGCGGACTTGATGCCCTTGGACTCGCGTAGCTTGCGAAGCTCGGCCCCCAGCCAGCGCCGCCTGATGAGTGGATCTGTATCAGCCACCACGGGACATGCACCTCCGACTGCCTTAGCCCTGATGCAGCAGCCGACGAGGCCCTGACCACGGGCGCGGCCAGGCCCGTTTCACGGGCTCTGCGGGAGGGCTGAACGTTCCTGCAAGTGTCGCCCCACCACCGCCGCCCAAGCCCAGGCAGGCACGCCGCCAGATAGGTGAATCGACCTCATGCAGGGGTGAATTCGATGCTCAGGTCGCACAACCCTTCGCATCTCACACCCCACGAACACCTCGCAGGTTCAGGTACTCAAGCTCGGCGACGCTCCAACGTGGGCACATCGCGTACCGGGAGCGGGTGGAGTCAAATCAACTGCTTAGCCGGCGGAGGCGATGAGGCCCTCACAGAGCGCTCTGCAGATGATGGAGATCAACATGGACGCGGACATCCAGGCCGCCGCGGATCTCGACTTCGCCTCTCCTGCATGAGACGGATGAGGTTCGTTGTCATCGGCGGTGGGGGCGTCGATGGCGCGCAGCCGACGGTGGGAGTACCCCTCGGCCGAGCTGAGGTCCCGGCCTGCGGGGACCGAGCGACGACCGGGTGATTATTGCGCCCCGGACCGGCAGATGCCGTCCGTCTGCACTGTCCATGACCGACGGACTGCACGCGCAGCGCCAAACGCCTGCTGACCCGCCCACCGCCAAGATCAAACGAGGCGGGGACATCTCGCGGTGGCTCGCCAACGCCCTCGCCGAAGCCCTGTCGTCGGCCAGCAGGTCGCTCAGGCTTCAGGTGTGACAATTGCTGCACATCATGTGCTGGCCCAACGTTGCCGGCCCTGCATCTCCGGTTTTGCCGGACACGCCAGATCGGAGAATCCCATGGCCATTTCACAACGCTGGCGTCTGCGGGGCACTGTCTCTGACGGCTACACCGGTCAGGAGGCCCGCACGCTGCTCGTACACAGGCTGGACTGGGCGAGCAACGAGACGTGGTTCGAGGATGGCCAGGGCCAGCTGTTGTCCGTGATCACCAACGGCGAGCGCGCGGTGGTCGCTCTGCTCGACCACGCACGTGATCCCGGTGAGCACCTCGTCGATCCGAAGAGCAAGGGCGACTCCGGCGGGTACGCGATGTCCAACGGGCAGATCGACACGTATCTCAATCGGGACACCGTCCCCTTCCCTGTCGCCTGCCGGGCCGTGGCGCACTTCATCGAGCACGGTCTCTGGCCCCACGACGTGGCGGTAGAGGACGACCGCTCGTCGGGGAGCCGCCGGCCTGCCTCGGCCAGGGACTGCCGCTGAGCCAGGAAACGGGCGCTGGCCAAGTCGAACAAGCCCACCGTTTTACGTCGTGATCCACCCGCAGGTCGTCGTCCGCGGTGACGTCACCGGCGCCGAGCCGCCTACGCCCGGGGGCGCCCGCCCCGCGGCCGCTCTGCCAGCCACTTCGTGGTCTTCGACGTGTTGCAGCAGGACGGCGAAGAGCTGCTCACCCTCCCGTACAAGCAGCGCCGCTGACTGGAAGGGCTCTTCGCCGCCCGCTCCCTGACCACTCCGCTCCGGGGAGGACGTAGCGCGGTTCGGCCCGGGGCCGGCGGCCGGCTGACCCTCGCTCAGTTGGCGCGAAGGGCAGGCAGCCGGGTGGGAGTTGCACACTTCCGTTTCATCTCTGGTCAAATCCGGCAGATTCTCCAAAACCATCACCTACCGGAGAGGCTTGATTGTGAGCGAGTTCGACATCTGGGGCTATCGCCCGACCACTGGGTACCAGCAGGGAACCGACCTGATCGGCTATAAGGTCGAGGCCACCGACGGCAGCATCGGGAAGATCAGTAAGCATTCCGAGGAGGTCGGTGCGTCCTACCTCGTCGTTGACACCGGGGTGTGGATCTTCGGCAAGCACGTCCTGCTGCCTGCCGGGACCATCACGCTGATCGACGCTGTCCAGGAGACGGTCTACGTCGACCGGACGAAAGAGCAGATCAAGGACGCCCCCGAGTTCGACGAGGCCCAGCACACGAGCGAGCCCACCTACCTTGAGCAGTTCGGCCGGTACTACAACATGCCGCACATGTAGGAGCACCGTGTTGCCCCTGCCGGCAGGGCGAAGCCGGCTCGCCTGGTTGGGCGCATCTGCCGACGCGGACGTCCGGCCGGTCGCGGACATCTCCTTCTGCAACGGTGCCGCACACCACTGGACAGGCTGCGAGGACATGGCAGGGCCCGCCCGAGGGCGCGGTTCGGGCGGGCCCGCTACGTGGCGGCGCGCTCCAGCGCGTCGTCACGCATGTCGTCGTCCATCTCCCGCTCGCGCTCACGCGGCGGGTTCTGGCTGCTGCGCTCGTGCGCCGGACGGCCCTGCATGTCCTTCGGCTCGTCCTTGGCCCGGGCGCTGGGGGCGCTCCACTGCGGGCCCGGGTCCAGTCGAGCTGTCCGTGCGGGGTTTCGTCGGCCCACTGACAGCGACTGCGGCGGAGGAAGATACAGAAAGCGTTCGGCATCAGGCCGGCCCGCGCCTTGCTGGAGGCGTTGGAGGCCCGGTATGTACGGTCGCCGGTGTTGACCGGGAGCAGGTCTTGGCCGGCGAGGAGTTGGGTGAGCTGCCCGGTGGGGCGTCCCGTTACACGGGTGGCTCAGGGGCGGGTGCGAGATCTTCAGGCCGGTGCACCTCCGCGCCTGCCTGGGGGAAGAGGGCGACGATTCCGCCGTCCGCAGTCTTCATGACGACCTCGCCCACAGGGTCCTCGGGGTGGTCTGTTGCGGTAGTGAGCGTGACCCGGTCCCCGATTGACCAGTCGTTCATCTGCTAGTCCTTGCTGCAACCGCTGGGGCCCGTGTGGCCACTGACCCAGTATGCGGGGATGAGCCCCTCTGTCGTAGGCGCACTCAGTCTCCGGAAGTCGAATGCCGTCTGGGTGTCCAGTACCTACTGCCGTGCAAGGGGACATCAAGCCGCGACGCAGCCAGCTACCCAGACGGCCGTGCCTGATCAGCGCTGTGAAGCGACGGGTCGCACGGGTACTCCCGTGTGACCCGTCGCTGTCTACCCTCCCCGGCTGCGGGACGGATCGGGGTTGCACCCGGAAGGGGGCTGAACGGTTGCTTGCAGCGGGGGACCGGAGGTAGCACCGGGGGTGTGAACCCCCGTTCTCTCGATCGGACCGTTCTTGCAGGCTAGGTCCTGTGGGCAAGCGCCCTCGGGAAACGGCACCTCTAATTCGAGGCCTCAGGGTCTCCGGAAAAATTAAGTGTCTGCAGAGAGCTTCCGTCCGGCTGTCTGGCGCGTCTACGCTCGCTGGCGATGGGAGCGCTCCCATCGCCAGCGGATCACCGTCATGCACAGTCGAGAAGGTCGTCCAGGTAGAGGCGCCTCGCCCGCTGTTGGAGCAGCAGTGGTATCGCCTCGGTGCGGCAGCCGGTGAGTGTCACGGATCCCGTTCGCTGACGCAGACGTTGCTTCGACCGTTTTGAGGCCGGTCTCTTGCCGACTGGCGCCCATATGGGGCGATCAGTCATATACGCGGGTTGAGGGAGTGTGATGAGCATGCGAAGAGCTCTTCGGGCCTTCGGTGTCGTCGGAGTGCTTGTGACGGGTTCGGTGGCCGGACTCGGCGGCCCGGACTCGGCGGTCGCCTCACCGGCGGCCGGTCAACTTGCCACAGCCGGCCAGGCATCGGCCGTCGCCGCGGCGCCGGAACTGCACGTGTCGGGCAACCGCCTGGTCACCGTGTCCGGTTCCCCGTTCCGCCCCCTGGGCGTCAACCGGTCCGGCGGGGAGTTCGGCTGTGTCCAGGGCAAGGAGATATTCGACGGGCCGACGAACCAAGCGGCCATCGATGCGATGAAGGCCTGGAACATCAACACCGTCCGGCTCCCGCTGAACGAGGAGTGCTGGCTGGGCACCGAGAACATCCCCGCGACGGCACCCAGCGCCGCGGAGTACCAGCAGGCGGTCAAGGACTACACGGGCCGGCTGGTGGCCAACGGCATTCACGTGATCCTCGATCTGCACTGGACCTGGGGTGAGTACACCGGGCCCGGCGCAGGATGCCCGGATGTCGCGGCCACTTGTCAGAAGCCGATGCCGAACACGCGCTACACCCCGACGTTCTGGTCCGAGGTGGCCACGACCTTCAAGGGGAACGACGCGGTCATCTTCGATCTGTTCAATGAGCCGTACCCGGACGCGGCCAACAACTGGTCCGACGCCACGGCCGCGTGGACCTGCCTGCGAGACGGCGGCACCTGCGCCGGGATCAACTACCAGGTCGCCGGCATGCAGACCCTCGTCGACGCGGTACGCCACACGGGCGCCACCAATGTGATCATGGCGGGTGGCCTGGAGTGGGCCAACAACCTGAGCCGGTGGCTGGAATTCAAGCCGACCGACCCCACCGGCAATCTGATGGCCTCATGGCACTCGTACAACTTCAACGGCTGCGTGACCACCTCGTGCTGGGACAGCAACATCGGCACGGTCGCCGCCCAGGTGCCGGTCCACGCCGGTGAGATCGGCCAGAACACCTGCGCCCACGACTACATCGACCAGGTGATGGCCTGGGCGGACACCCACAGGATCGGGTACACGGCCTGGACCTGGAACCCTTGGGGTTGCAGCGGTGGCAGTGTGCTCATCGAGGACTGGAACGGCACACCGACCAGCACCTACGGGGAAGGGTTCAGGACGCACCTGCTCAGCCAGAACCCCGGTGGTCCCGGCGATGACACCGCGGCGCCCACCACTCCCGGGACTCCTACGGCCTCCGAGGTGACGGCCACATCCGCCACCTTGAGTTGGGCGGCGTCCACGGACAATGTGGGTGTCACCGGTTACGACGTCGTCGGTGTCCATGGTGGCACCGAGACGCAGGTGGCCGGCTCGGCGTCCAACCGGGTCACCGTTACGGGGCTGTCCGGCAACACGGCCTACACCTTCGCCGTCTACGCCAAGGACGCGGCCGGCAACCGCTCCGCACGCTCGGCCCCCGTCGCCGTCACCACCACGGGCGCCCCGACGGGCACCTGCTCCGTCGGCTACCGCATCGCGGGGGACTGGGGAAGCGGCTTCCAGGGCGAGATCGTGATTCGCAACACCGGCACCGCCGCCATCAACAGCTGGAATCTCGGCTTCACCTTCACAGGCGGCCAGAGCATCAACAACATGTGGGGCGGCACCCCGTCACAGAACGGCGGCTCGGTGAGCGTGACCCCCGCCTCCTACACCAACACCATCCCCGCCGGTGGCTCCGTCGTCCTCGGCTTCATCGCCAACAGGGGCAGCACGAACACCACCCCGACCACCTTCACCCTCAGCGGTAGCCCCTGCGCCACAGCCTGACCACAGCCGCTGACCGCGCAACCACCAACTGTTGACCCGCCGTTCCCCCTCCGCAAGCCCCGGGAACTCATGCCCAGCGGCAACCGGAGAGGGAACACCCGCCGGGGTGACCAGGTGCATTACCCGCGGTGGCAGACCCCGCACCGACCGGGACAAGAAGACCCCACTCACAGGGTGAGTGGGGTGGGCGGCCAGCGCCCGGATTTGAACCGGGGTTTCCGCTGCGGGGCGAACCCGCGTGCGACGTGCGCCGGCCGGGGGATCGGGGCGCTGGTGGCGCCTCAGCGGCCGTGCAGGGCGTGTCAGCCGGCTCGGCAGCGAGGCGGGCCCGGCGCGAGGTCATCGGGGGTGCGAGGAGCGTTGCGGGGCGCGGGCCGGTGGCCAGAGGGATTGATCACGCTGGCCAGATCCCGGCGGAGCCGTAGAGCAGCGTCGGCCTTGGGTGCGGCATTCGCCCGCTCGTGACCCGGGCTTCCATCGATCAAAGTTCGGTGATGTCCCGTCTCACTCAACCGAGTCGTTTCTCAACGAACCGAATTCGGGCTTCTGTCTCAGCGAGTGTTCAGGCGGCGTACGGCGTGGGCTTCGGCGCGTTCGACGGCGGTCCGTCCGTGGGTGTGGACGAGAGCTAGGTGGAACAAGGCCGGGGCGACGGGTGCCCAATGGTGGATACGGTCAGCGCGCAGAAGGTGGCCGACCACGTCCGCGGGCCGGAAGGCGATGGGGTGGTCAGGTTCCGTACTGGGCGCGGCGCCGCTCGCGGCAGGCCGGGCACAAAGGCGAAGCCCCTATCCCGTAACGGCAGGTGGGAGCGTGGCTTCTCTGCACCGACAGCGAGATCAAGGCCGTCATCGAAGCGCCGGCCGAAGACCTCATCACGTTCCTGCAAGTCATCACCCAGGTGCTCGGCTACGGACGTGCGGACGCCGTACCCACGCGTGCAGGCATCTGTCCGGCCTCTCCTTGAGGCTCGGAAGCGCCCTGCCCAATGAGCCAGAGATGTTGCAGTTGACACCCCAGCATCTCGCGGCTGGCCGGCCGCGCAGCCACACGCTTGACCTCTGCTGCCCGCTTCGTACAACCATCACCAGCCATACGATCGGTCCCGCTGCGAGAACGATCAGCAGCAGACAGGTCGTATTGCCATCACCAGCCACACGACAGGTCCCGCTGCCAGAACGATCAGCAGTAGACAGCACGGTAGCGGGGACGGCCCCTTGAGGGGTGGCTGGGCTGCTATCTGCGGGGCCACTCGGCGCACGTCGTCGGCGTGATACCACCTCTTGCTGGCGTACCCCGTAGTGGTCATCCAGCTCTCCGCATGGATCCGCACCCCATGGGCCAGCGCATTCACATACACCGAGCGAGTACCGACGCCCGGCCACAAGGTGCTCACCTGGCGCTCCGTCAGCCAGCCGCCCCCCTCGTCCACCATATTCCGCCCTTCCCCCAGCAGCCGGTGACACGGCTTCATGAACTGTCCCATAGCCAGGCGTAGTTATTCCTCCATTCGCTCCTCTGGGTTCCGACGCGGCGATCCGCTTCCCGGGCCCCGAACGCCTGGCGCGAGCGGGTTGGCCCTGGTCGTCGAGAACGGGCGGTCAGGGTCTGACTGCCGCCCTACCCCGAATTACGGCGCCGGGGCGCGAGCACCGTTAGTGCAGTCAACAAGCCAGGACGCACAGGGTCCGGTCTGCGAGGGAGACCAGGTAGCGACCTGCGGTCTGGCAGTGGGGGCGGGGGAGGTCATGGCGCTGCTCCTCGGTGCGGGGGTCCCCCTATTCCATCATGTGTTCGATTTTCGGTGCGAGGTGGCGGGCCGTAGGTCAGCGGTAGGTCTGGTGGCACAGCGAGGTGATGGCGGGGCTGGTGACGCCGTGCGCGGCGCGGCACAGCTCCCGCATGTCCCCGGCACCGGCACCGGCACCGGCACCGGGTGCGGGACGGGCCGGCCGGTGGGGCGCCGGGGCCTTGGGGCGGGCTTTCGTCTGCGCGCGGGCCGTCGGTTTCGCTGCGGGGGGCGCGGCCCGTTTGGGGGCGGTGGCCCGTCGGCCCCGTGGCGTTCCCGGCCCGGCCGGGCGGCGGGGAGCGGCCCCGGTGCGCCGGGCCTCGCTGGTGCTTTGGCGGTCCGTTGCCGTGGGGCCGGGTCCGTGGTCCTGCGCGGGGGTGGGAGCCGTCGGTGCGGCGGGCGCAGGCTTGGGCAGGGGTGAGAGCGGCAGTGCCGCCCCGGGCACGGGCCGGGCGGGCAGGGGGCCGGCCGGGTGCTTGTGATCGGCCGCCCCCGCGGCGCGGGCACCGGGAGGCGGGAGCGGGGCGGGGTGGACGGTGACGCATCCGGGGGCCGTGAGCAGGACGGCCAGGAGCAGGGGGAGGGACCAGCGGCGCATGCCGCCACCGTGCCGCACGCAGGCGACCCCGCTCGCCTGACGGCCCCGCCTGCCCCTCGGATGGATGACGCCTTGGACGCATTGCGGACCGGCCGGTCTGGCCTGGCGGACTCTGGAAGGGAGGACGACAAGGGAGGCTCCAGGATGACCCTGAGACCGCCGGTTGAACCGATGTTGGCGCAGGCCGCCGATACGATTCCGGCCCCGCCCCGCAGCGGCCCGGGTCTGGCGTATGAGCAGAAGTTCGACGGGCACCGGGCGCTGGTGTTCACCCCGGCCGGGCCGGGCGGGCGGGTGTTGGTGCAGAGCCGGCGCGGGTCTCTCATCCAGGATCGTTTCCCAGACCTGGCGGCCGCCGCCGCCCAGCTCCCCGGCGCCCTGGTCCTCGATGGTGAGCTGTTGGTCTGGGATGTCGAGGCGGGCCACTTGAGCTTCGAGGGGTTGCAGCGCCGGGCGGCCGCCCGCAGCCGGGGCGCGGCCGCCCTCGCGGCCAGCCTGCCGGCCCACTTCGTGGTGTTCGATGTGTTGCAGCAGGACGGCGAGCAGCTGCTCACCCTTCCCTACCGGGAACGCCGCCGCCGACTGGAAGTGCTCTTCTCTGCGCGCGCCCTGACGGCCCCGTGGATGCTCTGCCCGATGACCACGGACGTCGCCGTGGCGCGGGAGTGGCTCGAGTCCTGGACCGACGTCGCGGGCCTGGAAGGCCTCTTGCAGCCAGGGTTTGGCATTGACCGATTGACCGCTATGTTGCCGTGTCGCCGGTCAGTCAATTCCCTATATCAAACGTCAGACGATTTCCCACCGTCTCACGCCCAGCCGCTGTACGGTCAGGGCGACCGACGGGGTTCAGAGTGAACGTCAGTCGAGACGAGCGTCGAGCTCAGGTCGATGCGGTGCGCGCGCGAATGCGGTGCGCGCGCGAATGCGGTGCGCGGTCCGCAGTCCCTGCTTGGCGGCGATTGCCACGAGGCCGCCGAGGGTGGTTCTGGCGAGGTCGTGGGCGGCGAGGTGTTCCAGTGCTGGCAGGGCCCGGTCGTCGGCGGTGGAGCCAAGAGCGCGGCAGGCCAGTGCTCGGAGGTCCGGGTCGGGATCGGTGGTGAGGGCGATCAGGTCGTCCACCACCGGTGGGCCGAAGGCAGCGATCGCTGAGGCGAGATGGTTGGCCTTCGGGTTCCGGTGTTCCATCATGGCCTGTCAGAGCACAGCGAGTGCCCGGTCGCCGCCGATTTGGCCGAGCGCCAGGGCGGCCCTGCTGCGTACCCAGTTGGTCTCGTCGTTCAGCCGGGCTGCCAGCGCGGGCACGGCGGCCGGTTCCTCAAAGAGGCCGAGAGCCTCGCAGGCACCCTCGCGGACCATCGGATCGGGATGCTCCAGCAGAGCGGTGATCAGCGGAACCGCCCGGCGGAAGCCGAGTTCGGCACAGGCGAGCGCCGACCACCGCACCCCGCGGTGCCCGGTGTCGGCGAGCGCGCGCAGTAGCCCGGGTTCGACGCTCGCGTCGCCGAACAGGGCGATCCGGTTGAGTGCCTTGGTCCAGACGGTGACATCCTGCGTCCGGTGGTCGCAGGCGACCTCGGACAGGGCCGCCCGGGCCTGCGGATGGCCGAGCTCAGCCCACTCCAGCAGAGCGTCGATCGCCCGCAGCCGGATCGTGCGGTTCCTGCTCAACTCGGCGGCGTGGACGGTGACGAGGGATGTCGGCCCGTCCGGCGGGTGGCCGAGTGCGTCCCCGAGCGGGCTGGCGAGCGGTGGTTCGCGCTCGCCCAACGACAGGGCCAGTGGGCCGATTCGGGTGCCGACGTCCGCGTCGTAGCGGCCGTCGCCCCGCAGGTTCGCGGCCAGCTTGGCGACCGTACGGAACAGTAGTGGTGCGCGGTCCGATGGGGAATCAGCGACGGCGTCGAGTCGGCCGGACATCGCCGCGGTGACGGCGGTCGGCGGGCGACCGGTGGCCTCCAGGACCGCCTCCGCCCAGGCGAGCGGCTCGCTCTGACGCTCGTAGAGCTGGCGACCCCACAGGCGGAGGACGGCATCACGGTGGTCGGTCATCCCAGGATCGTTCCAGCAGGGAACACCGACGGCCAACGGGTTTTCCTCGCGGTCGGTCGGATACCAGATCATCTCGGCATTTCTCCGGCAGTCTTTGGTTACGACACCATCAACGGTCAGCGTCCCCCTGGGGAATCCTGACCGCCAGGGTGGGGAGGTACCTGACGCTGATCATGCAGATCGTGGGGAATTACGGGCTCTGTCGGGGATCTTGTGATGTCGCAGGGTTGAGCTGGGCAGTCTTCGGGTGTGCGGTTCAGGGGCGTTGGGGCGGTTATTGCCGCATCTGTCCGGAGTTGTCGTCGAGTCGATCAAGCGATCGGCCGGGGTCATCACGCTCGCGCCGGGTGTCAGAGCTTGCCGGTGAGATGCCCGCGGTGCGGGATGCCGTCGTGGCGGGTGCACGGCCGGTACGTCCGGAGGCTCGGTGACGCGCCCGTCGCCGGTATCCCGATGGTGATCGAGCTGATCGTGCGACGCTTCAAGTGCTTGAGCTGGTCGGATCCCACCACGGATGTATCCGGGAGGCGTTCACCCAGTCCCTGGTCACGGCGGAGGCGATCGTGCAGGCCCCGGTCGCGGCGGAGTCGGCCGGGGCTGCGGCCGTGCCGTTCGTTCCACCCGACGGCACTCTTGACGTAATGGGCAAGCCCCGGCGTCTGGTGGCCCGCACGGCCGAGCGTTACGCGGCGGTCCAGAAGCTGCTGACCGAGGGGAAATCCCTGGCGGCGATCGGCCGGATACTGCGGCTCGACCACTCCGCTGTCCGCCGGTTCGCCCGCGCCGGCAGCCTCGACGAACTCCTGGCCAAAGCCACCGGACGCCTGTCCGTACTGGACGAGCACAAGCCGTACCTTCTGCCCGCTGGCTGGAAGGCTGTCACGACATCCCCCAGCTCCACCGGGAACTGCGAGAGCGCGGATTTACCGGAGGTGTTCAGTGCGTCCGCCGCTACTTCCGGGCTTTCAGACCGCCCCGCCAGCCAGGGCGGAAGCAGCAGCGCGTATCCCGGCCTCAACCGAGGCCGGCGCCGAAGCCCCGACGCGTCGTCCGGTGGATCCTCACAAACCCGGAGCACCTCACCCCCGCGAACGCCGCCGAACTGAAGGAGATCCGCACGGTCTGCCCTCACCTCGACGCCGCAGCCCGCCACGTCCACGACTTCGCCGAGATGCTCCACCAGCTCCGCGGAGACCAACTTCCCGACTGGATGGACCGCGTCATGGGCGACGACCTCCCGGCACTGCACTCCCTGGTCAGCGGCCTGCGACGCGACTTCGATGCCGTCACCGCCGGACTGTCCACACCATGGAGCTCGGTCCAGGTCGAAGGACGTCACCCGCGTCAAACTCCTCAAACGCATGGGCTACGGCCGCGCAAACCTCGACCTCCTACGTCAACGGATCCTCCTCAGCCCATGACCCTGCGACAACTGAATGGCGCCGCACACCCGTGCGAGGATTCCGTCATGAACATCCCCACCCTTACGGAGCGCCGGTCTCCTTGGGTCGTCTTCACTCACGCTGACGACCGATGGGTGAGCGCCCAAACCGCCGAACTCCATGAGCAAGGCGGGCGCGTGTTCCGGTTGGACGGCCGGGAGCTGCGAGAGCCAACTTCGCTGTTTGCTGCCTTTGCCCGAGAGCTGTCCTTTCCTGGCTACTTCGGCCGCAACTGGGATGCCCTGGTGGACTGCCTGCACGACTGACACGGCCACGGCGGCGACTCGAAGGACATCGCCGTCGTGATTGACAACGCCGATGACCTGCTCGGTGTCGAGTTCCTCGGTCTGTTCGTCTCGGTCCTTTGCCAGGCAGGCTGGAATGCGAACCTGCAGCTCGACGCCGATGGCGTCCCGTACGAAAGCTGGCCGCCTTTCACTCTGCACTTCGTCTTCCTCCTCGACGACACCTCGCCAGCTGCTTTTGCCGAGGCCGCGGCTGAAGGCATGGACGTGGGGGTGGCCGTACAGGACGGGCGCTTGACTGCGACTCTCACTGGTGAGGACTGGCCGGGTGCTGACCCAGCCGTGGCGAACCCTGTGCTGCCGTCACCAGCGTGACGAGCACGTGACGGCAGACGCGCTCCATCACAAAATCCCCGACAGAGCCGAATTACTTGATCGTTGACATGCCGGTCTCCAGCTCTACCTGTTACGACCGCCGCTGTCCCAAAGCCCTTGCGCAGGTCACGGCGAATCCTGTAGCAACGCCTGCGTTCGGTCTCTACAGTCGCCGCATGGCCACCGAGGACGAGAATCCAAGCCAGCGCGACATCATTGCGATGCTCAAAGACCAGACCAGTGCCTGCAAGGCAGCGCGCGAGGCCATCGCAGCCGGCGGCGAGGTCATGCTCTACGACGGACAGCCTCCACAGTGGATGGTCCTTGGCATTGCTGCGACAAGACTGAGGCGGTCGTTGAAGATCGGCCTGACGACCGTCGGCCTTGACGAGACCGTTGAGATCCTCCGCGCCCGGCACCGCGATGAGCAACTGCGTACCGGCAACATCGTCGCAGCAAGCCGATCTTGGTTCTTCACCCTGTACTTCGACGCCACCGGGACCGAGCTCCTGGCGTGCAGCGGCGTCAAGAACGAGCGTCCCTCGCGGAGCGCCGGTCAGAAGCTCCAGCTGTAGAGGCCGCCACCCGTATTCACCGCAGACGCTGCGAGGCAGGCAACGCCTTGCAGGACTGCCAGCAGGTCATCGTCGGTCATGTCGTCTCCGTCCTCGGATCGGAGGCGCGTGGCCCAGCGGCCTGCGAGCTCTTCGAGTTCGGCGGAGCTCGCGTTGGCCAGTGATCGGGTCAGTCACTTCGGCAGAGCGAACAACTCAACGCCATCGTTCAAGGGGCCGGTGACCCACTCTGGCCACGCCCACCCAAGGAGCTGATCAACCGGTGGGGCCTCGGCCGAAGGCTTCTGGAAGTACATGTCCCACTCGGTGATGGCGCTGTCCGGTTCAATGAAACGGCAGGTCACAGACTCAAAGGCCACCAGGTCCCCGCAGGCGCGTCGCAGCAGCGGTCTCGTCGTCGGCGGCGAGGAAGAACACTATGTCGTGGGCCATCTGAGCATGATGGCAGCCCGCTGAGCTGACACGGGTGACGGCCATCGAGGCCATGCGACATCTGTCTCGACCAGTCACATGCAGCTGAAAACCCGCTCTGGCCCCCGGCTTCTGTCAGTGGCCTCTGTCAGGATGCCCCGGTCAACATCGTGATCAGGAGAGACCATGGGCACTTGGGACGTCGGCGCCTTCGACAACGACACCGCGGCGGACTTTGGTGGTGATCTTGATGAGGTAGCTCCAAGATCCGCCGTCGAGATACCACCGAAGCCATCATCGGCGCGATCACCGGCCCTGACCCGCCCTCAGCTCCTCATCCTCGGCCGCCACGACCAGGCCGGGCGGCTGCGCACGGTCGGCCGCACGACCACGCTGCGCCCGGACGCGGCCTGCGAGGTCGCGGAGCACCTGGCCGCCGCCGGCCCCGGCCACCCGTGGGAGGGCGTGCGGTTCGCCGCGTCCTGTGGCTCCCGCGATGTCCTGGACGCGACCCTGGTCCGCCCGGATCTGGTGGCGGAGATCAGCGCTGACCGGGCTGTCGACCGGGGCGGGGTGTGGTGTCACGCGCTGCGCTTCAAGCGGCTGCGCCGTCCGATGGTTGGCTGACCCTTGTTCGGGTGGCGTTGTGGGCGGCCCGCCTCCTGTGCTGCTGGGAAGGCGGGCCGCGGTGACAGGACTAGCGCCCGTCCGCAGCCGGCGGCGGGTATGGGCCGCCGTTGGGGGGCGACGGCGGGTACGGGTCGCCGCTTGGGGGCGGCGGGAGGTATGCGTGCGACGGCGGAGGCGGCAGTGGCGGTGGCGACGACGGTGGGGGCGTCTGGTTGTCGTCGGGCCGGGTTGGCGGATAGTCGCAGACGATGCCGCCGACGGTCGGGCGGGCCGCGGTGCCGGGGCCGCAGTCCCGGTAGACCCACCGTCCGTGGTCGCAGGTGAGGAATCCTGTGCCGGAGACTCTCATCTCGCCCTCCACTGCGCAGTCACCGACAATATCGCTCGGCGGTGGCGTGAAGTTTGGTGAGGGCGCGGGGGATGGCGGCGGTGGGTCTGCCGTGGCGGCCGGGGTGCCGAGGCCGAGCAGGGCCGTGGCGGCCAGGCCGAGCAGGGGGAGATGGGCGGGTCGCACAGGAACCTCGTGTTCGTCGGGTGAGGGGGGATTCCCGGCTGGTAACTGGAAGGCAGAGCCTATGGTTACCGCTCCCTCGATCGGGGTGGGCCGGAAGGACGGCCCGGGTTTCGGAAGCTGATGGCCTTGGGGTGGCCCGGCTGAGGCGCAGCAACGGGCGAGCGGGGACACGGTGGCTTCGTGCTGTAGGTCTTGACCGCGGCGAGGTGGCTGACCGGCAGGAACGGCCGTAGCCGGCCGTTCCCACTCGGCATCACTCAGATCACCCCGCCCCATGTCCGCGTCAACGCCCGGAGATGGAGCAGTCACAGGACCGCCTGGACAGCTGAATGCGGCTGAGAACGCTTAGAGGGCGTTTCATCCCATTGTTTTATCCCGGATTACCGGGTTGATCCTGTTTCATGCTCCGCGCCATGTGGGGGTGGATTCGTGGGTGAGTCTGCGGGTCATGAGGTTGATCATCGCGAGGTGGATCATGGCTTCGGAGCGGTGGGAGTGGGCTTCGTAGTCGCGGGCGAGGCGGCGGTGGTTCATGAGCCACCCCAGCGTCCTCTCCACGGTCCAGCGTCGCGGTAGGACGGCAAATCCCCTGGTGGTGGGGTCGCGGCGGACGATGTGCATGTCGATGCCGAGGGTGGCGGTGTGTTCGACGAGGTATTGGCGGTAGCCGCCGTCGACCCAGGTCTTGCGGACGGTCGGATACTCGGCGGCGATCCGGTCGATGAGGGTCTGGCCGGCGATGGAGTCCTGCACGCTGGCGGCGGTGACCAGGACGGTGAGGAGGCGTCCGACGGTGTCGATGACGATGCTCCGCTTGCGTCCGACGATCTTCTTTCCTGCGTTGATGCCCTGCTCGCGGGCGGGGACGTTGGTGGAGGTTTTGATGCTCTGTGAGTCGATGACACATGCGGTCGGTTCCTCCTCCCGGCCTTCCTGTCAGCGGGCGAAGTAGGCGTAGACGGTGTTCCAGTGCGGGTAGTCGTGCGGGAGGTAGCGCCAGGGAATCCCCGTCCGGTTCACGTACAAGACGGCGTCGAGCAGACTTCGTAGGTCGTGGTCGGGCGGTCGGCCGATGTCCAGACCGCGGCCGCGGCGCTCGGATCTCCAGGCGTTCAGGACCGGCTCGACGAGCTTCCATCGGGCATCAGAGAGGTCACTCGGATAGCGGCGACGTTCAGGCATGCTCTGGAACTACCCGTGTGACCCAGGCGCGCGGACCGGCGCCCGAAGCAGACGGCGCGAAGCCCGGCGTCTTGGGACCAAACGGGAGCAGCCTGACCAAGACACCCGCCTGACCACCACTCCCACACCACCAACCACACCAGTCCCAACAGCCCCAGCCAACTGCGGCTCAATATGCCTACAAACCAGCTAAATCAAGAACTAAACGCCCTCTTAGCTTGACGTTTAACGTCCGGCGTCGAACGGCGTCTCGAACTTGACCCGGGTTTGTACAGTTCACTGGATACGTGGGCGGTCTTCGCGCGATTGTGTGCCGTATCGAATCAGGCATGTGACCAGCACGAAGGCCGTGGACATGAGTCTGCTCCTCCAGGTGCCCAAGCGAATGCGCTCGCTGACCTGTCACGCTTCCGGGCCGACTTCTACTTATGTCTGACCACTCGCGGCGACGAACTGTTCGAGCTCACGGATGCGGTCCTGTGCGCCGATGGGCCGGTTCGGACTCTGGTCGATCTCGCGCTCGCACCCGAACACCGCCGTGGCCACGGCGCCCTCTATGCCGGGCTCAATCGGGGCCGGATCGACATCGACCGCCTTCGCAGGACACTGGTTGGCCTGCCACTGCCGAGGGCCACGGATGGGCGGCTGGTCCTGGCCGCGGATGTCAGCCCGTGGCTGCGGCCGGACGCGAATACTTCACCAGACCGCTCGTTCTGCCATACCTACGGCCGCGGCAAGAACGAGCACCGGATGATCCCGGGCTGGCCGTACTCGATCGTCGCGGCGCTGGAGGTAGGCCGCACCTCCTGGACCGCGCTGTTAGACGCGGTCCGCCTGGAGCCGGGTGCCGATGTCGCGGCCGTCACCGCCACCCAGGTCCGCGACGTCGTCGAGCGTCTGGTGACAGCCGGGCAGTGGAAGCCGGGTGACCTTGACATCCTCCTCGTACTGGACGCGGGTTACGACGTCCAACGGCTGTCGTTCCTGCTGGAGGATCTGCCGTTGGAACTGCTGGGCAGGCTGAGGTCGGACAGAGTGATGCGTCGTCCGACCCCGCCGAGGGTCTACGACCCCAAGGGCGGCCGGCCGCCCAAGCATGGCGGCGAGTTTGTCTTCGGCCAGCCTGACACCTGGGGCGAGCCGGACGTCCGGACAGCCACGGTCACCGAGCGGTACGGCACAGCGGTGGCTACCGCGTTCGACCGTCTCCACCCGAGACTGACCCGGCGTGCGGCCTGGCTCAGCCACGGAGCCGAACTGCCGATCATTGAGGGCACCGTGATCCGCCTGAAGGTTGATCGGCTACCCACGGGCGGCGAGCCCAAGCCGGTCTGGCTGTGGTGGTCCGGCACCGACGCGAGCCCGGTGGATGTCGACCGGCTCTGGCACGCTTTCCTTCGCCGCTTCGACTTGGAGCACACCTTCCGCCTTCTCAAGCAGACGCTCGGCTGAACCCGTCCGAAACTCCGTCTCCCCGAGGCAGCGGATCGCTGGACCTGGCTGATCATCGCCGTCCACGCCCAACTTCGGCTCGCCCGACCTCTCACTGCCGACCTGCGGCGGCCCTGGGAGAGACCCGCCGCACCGAACAAGCTCACTCCCGCCCGAGTCCGGCGCGGGTTCAGGAACCTCCGCGCGAAGTGCCCTCAGCCAGCCGGTGCACCAAAACCTGCCAGGCCAGGCCCCGGGCGCCCGCTCGGATCCAAGAACGGCATTCGCGCTGTCGTTCACGACGTCGGACGCGTCCTCAAAACCGGTGAACCGTACTCGCGCCCCAGCCACCACAAGCAGGGCACCAAACCCAGACGCATCACGTCTTAGGCAACCTCATCTCACTCCAGTGTGATGACGACGTACGGTCCAGACATGGACATAGTCAGCGGCGTTGTCAGCATCGAGTACTCGCACTTTTACATCAACGAGCACATCGAGACCGTGTTGGAGGGTGTCGACCAGACACCTGACTTCCGTACCGACGAGCCTGTGATCGTCACCCCCGGCCAGCTCACGATCGTCAGCTGCGTCCAGTCCCATGACGCCTGGGTGACCCTCATGCTCACCGAGGCCGAGCCCGTCCAACAGTCCAAGCATTGGCAGTTACTCGGCACGCGGCCCTACCTGCCGATTTCAGGCGGGCGGATGAGCATGTACGGCCCCACCACCGGCTCTGCCGCACCAGCTGCGGGCTGGCTTACAGGTAGCCAGGGACATGTCCCAGCCTTGCAGCTCGACCCGACCACGATCTACACCGTCCACGTCTACGCCAAGGGCCGCCAAGACTCCCGAGCCAGACACGAAGCCGCCATGTCCCGCGAGGAATGGGGTCTACACGAAGGGTTCGAGGACTACGTGGCCGCATTCATCCCCACCGGACAGCAGGTCAGGCCCCGGCACTCGGGTTAAACGACAAGCTACGGTCATGGGCTGCGGGTCGCGGAATGGGCGAGCGTGGCCATCCCCGAACTGCCGATCTACGACCGGAAGCGGGCCTACTACACGTTGGAGCTGGCCGAGGCCTGCGCCAAGGGTGGGTACGGGCACAAGTACTGGATGCCGCGCTCGGTCCTGAAAGGGGTGCTGGCCTACCGGGAGGGCGCGCGGTCCGCCGCGGTCCGCCGCGCCCAGGTGGCAGGCCGCTACGAGCGGGTGCCCGGTCTGCGGGTCGTGCTGGCCACGCACGGCACCGACGCGGTGACGCTGGAGGGCACCCGGGGCGGCGCCAAGCGCATGGCCTGGAACGACGTGGGTCCACGAACGCGCCTGCGCCTGTTCCACCGCACTCCGCAGGGCCTGGAGCCGGTGGCCTTGTGGTTGAACGAGGACCGGCCTGCCGCGCGACGGGCGGGGTTGGGAGCACACTTTCGACGCCGCGAACGAGAGGATCAAGCTGCTGGGGCTGGAGCACTTCAGCTGCACCGCCCATATGCTCCGTCACTCGCTCGCATTGAAGTGGTACTCGGTTGGCAAGCTGGTGCAGGCCGCCCGGTTCGGGCACATGACCGAGTCCGAGCGGGCTGACTTCCGCGAGCAGTTCGGGGATGTCTGGCACCTGGTCCAGACGATGCTCGGTCATCGGAGCGTGGACACGACGAAGAGCGTCTATCTGGAGCCCTTTTTGACGTTGGACGTCGAGGCGTTCCTGGCCCATGCGGCGGGATTCCCGGTGGCTGCGTTCATGGCCGACGTGTTCACCGGCCATCCGCGGGTGCTCACCGATCCGCTGGCAGTCGCACGGTGAGCGGGCGGGGACGGCGCGCGTCGCTGCCGGGGGCCGGCCCCCGGACAGGTCATGGCCTTCTGCCGGCTGAGGACGGCCGGGTGGTGGTGCGGTGCTTCAGCCAGGACGGGGAGGAGTGCAAGGACTATGACTTCTCCTCCCTGACCATGGCGGCCGGCCTGCGCGATGCGCTGGTGGCCGCCTTCGTCAAGCGCACGGCCCCCGGCGCCGGATTGACGTCGCTGGAGTCGATGAACAAATCCCGTCGCGCGGTGTTCTTGTTCGACCGGTACGTGTCCACGCTCTCCTGGCCGCCGACGGCGATGGTGCACGTGATGCCAGAGCACATTGACGGCATGCTGAAGCACCGCGCGCATGTGGCCCGCAGCGGCCAGGAGGTGGCCGAGTTCGTCAGGGTGCTGGCCCGGGCCGAGGGGGTGGGCGAACGCCTCGCCGGTCGGATGGAAGTGCCCTTCGCGCCGCGGCCGGACATGGAACCCAAGGCGAGCTACAGCCGGGCGGAGTTCAAGCGGATCGCGGAGGCTGCCCGCAAGGACCTGCGCGTCGCTGCGGCCCGCATCCGGGCCAACCGCGAGACGCTGCGGCAGATCCGTGCCGGCGAGATCACCAGCTGCGGGGACATCCGGGTGCAGGAGCGGTGGAGGCTCCTGGACTCCGTAGACCGGCTCGGCGATGTCCCCCGCACGGTCCGGGTTTCGGGTCCTGGCAAGGAAAACTTGTCCCAGCAGCGATGGATCACTCGCCACGGCACGGTCAAGGAGATCATCTGCTGGCTGCATCTGTCGTCGGACGAGGTCGCGGCCGCGGCGGTGCTGCTGGGGGTGCTGACCGGCGAGAACCCCGAGGTGATCTTGAAGACGCCGGCCACCCACCACCGGGCCGACGGCTATAGCGGAGCAGCCGGGACGGCGATCGTGAGCCTGCGCAAGCTTCGGCGGGGCCGACGTGCCTACATGGACCTGGCGCTGACGGAGGTCCCGGACTGGATCAGTATCCCGGACCAGCCCGACGAGGTCTCGGCTAAGGACGAGTTGCACACCGCTTTCGGCCTCTACGTGCTGCTGCACGAGCTGACGGCCCGCTCACGGACGCTGGTCGGCGGTCCTCGCCTGCTGGTCGGCTATTCCCAGTCAGGTGGTTGCGGCCAGGGCCGCGGACTGCGACCGATCCCTGCCAGCGGACCGCAGGTCGGGCGCCGGAGCAAGGCATGGGGACTGACGGCCGATGCCGCAGACGACGAGGACCAACCGGTGCCGTTGGTGGTCCGGCTGGATCTGCTGCGGCTGACCTTCATCGAACTGCACCAGCGGCCGGTCGCCCACTCCGAGCAGACCATGCGGACCTACCTGGTCCGCAACCGGGGCAACGTCAAGGAGTACCGAAAGGTGGTCGCTGACACGCTGGCCTCGGAAGTGGCCCATGCGCGCGCCCGGGGCGCGGTCGCGGTGATGTCGGCGGCCGACGTCGAGCGGGCCCGCACCGCCCCGGAGGCGGTCGCGGCCGAGCAGGGCTTGGACGTCCCGACCTTGACCCGCATGATCGCAGGCCGGCTGGACACCGTCGTGGCGGCCTGCAGCGACCACACCGGCGGCACCCACGGGCAGGTCGGCCAGCCCTGCCCGGCATCGTTCCTCGTATGTCTGGGATGCGAGTGCGCCCGCGCTCTGCCACGGCATCTGCCGGTCCAGGTGCTGCTGCACGACCGACTGGAGGAACGGCGCGAGCAGATGGGCGCCCTCACCTGGGCCGAGCGGTTCGCGGGCCCGCACGCCCAGCTCGCCGACATCATGAACGAGCACGGCGAAGCCGCGGTCCACGACGCACGTCACGACCTCACCGACGGAGACCAGGCTCTGGTCGGGCGGCTGTTGAACCGGGAGTTGGATCTGCGATGAGCACGCCACTGCCCCTGAACGCCTGGGGCGAAGTCCCGCCCGGAACCCACTGGCCCGGACCGCAAACCCTGGTGCTGTTCAACCGTGAACTGAGGCCGGGCACTGACCTGGCCCGACTGTCGCGGTTCGGCGAGGACCGTTGGGACCTCAATCCGGGGATCTTCGAAGAGCACGCCAACTCCGACTGCGTGAACTTCGGGCTGGTCCCGGCCCCGTTGCGGTCGGCGGCCAAGCACTATGTCTGGCAGCTGCTGAACCATCCCCAGCCCAGATCGGTACGCCGTGCGCCCGGCGTCCGGATCGCGGTCACCACCGTCGCAGGGGTTTTCACCGGCGCCATGCAGTTCGTGTTCACCTGGTTCACGACACAGGGGGTGACGACGTTCTCGCAGGTCACACCTCAAATGCTGGATGACTACCTCGACTATCTCGAGGACGAGGAAGTCTCACTCCACCAGCGCTACGCGTTCCTGCGCGAAATCCGTAGGCTCTGGGCCAACCGTGACCTCTTGCCCGCCGAGATGCGGCTGCCGCCGGCACCGCCCTGGGACGGCGAGGCCAGCCAGGATCTGCTGGGCCGCTCCGTCAAGGGCCGGGTGAACCTGACCCGCCGGATCGGCGAGCAGACCATGCAGCTGCTGTTGCTCTGGTCGATCCGGTTCATCGAGGACTTCGCCGAGGACATCGTGGCCGCCAATGTCGAGTACCTAGACCTGCGTAGTCGCCGGCCGGATTCCCCTCTCGTGGCGGATCGCCTACGGCAACCCGGCCTGCGGCGCCGGAGGGGAGAGTTGCGGGCGCAGGTCTCCGCACACCTCGAGGGCCTGCGGGAACGGGGCGAATCACTGCCAGGCATCCGGGACGAAGACGGGACTCTGCAGATCCGGTGGTCCTACCTGGCCATGCAGCTGGAGACCCGCTCGGCGATCCAGCACACGCCGGTCGGAGAGATAGTGCGGGAATCTGGCCTGCCGATCTCCGAGGGTCTCGTGCTCAGTACGCCGATCACGGGCCTGCTGGACTCGAAGCCGTGGCGGCGGCAGATCACCTTCGACGAGTCCCCGGCCCTGACCCGGCATCTGGCCACGGCTGGCTTCGTGGTCGTGTCCTACCTCTCGGGCGCCCGAATGGGAGAGGTGCTCAATCTGCGGCGCGGCTGCGTCCACCGTGACAAGGACACTGGTCTGTGGCTGATGGAAGGACTGTATTTCAAGGGCGCCAAGGACAAGGACGGCAACAAGATCCCCGAGGGGATGATCCGCCCCGACCCGTGGGTCGTCATCGAGGTCGTCGCCCGCGCCGTCGCGGTGATGGAACGGCTCCACGACAGCCCTCTGCTGTTCCCCAAGCACATCAAGCCCTACCTGATGCGGGCAGCATCCTGGAAGCGGCAGGGCGGCGCGCGCACCAGCACGCCGATCGGCGACGACCTGGCCGGGTTCACAGCCTGGGTCAACACCGAGTGCCAGGTGCTGGGCCGCACCGACCTGATCCCGGACGACGGCCGCGGACGGCTGACCGCCAGTCGGTTCCGGCGCACCTTGGCCTGGTTCATTCGCCGCAGACCACGAGGGCTGGTCGCGGCCACGGTGCAGTATGGCCATGCCCATACACGAATGCTGGAAGGCTACGCGGGTTCCTACGAATCCGGATTTCCCGACGAATACGCATTCGAGGACTGGCTCTTTCGGCTCGAGGGCCTGGCCGAGGACGAGAAGGCCCTCGCGGCGGGCGAGCACGTCAGTGGTCCGGCCGCCGACGCCTACCGTTATCGGGTGAACGCGGCAACCCGCGAGTTCGCCGGCCTCGTGCTGACCAGCGACCGGCAGGCCCGCGACCTGGTCGGCAACACCCTCCTGCAGATTCACCACGGTGACGGCATGACCTGTGTCCTGAACCCCGCCACCGCCGCCTGCCAGCTCCGCGGGGCGGTCGACGACCCCATGGTCACCCCCGACACGGACGATTGCCGACCCAAATGCCTGAACCTGTCCCGCACCGACCGCGACATCGAGTACGTCCGGCGGCAGCGGGACGCGCTGGCCGAGATCGTCGCTGACCCCCTCGCCCCGCCCTACCGCCACGAGCGCGAGCGGCACGAACTGGCCCGCCTGAACACCATCATCGACGCCCACGAAGAAGGACGGGACACCCGGTGACCAGCTTCCCGTTCGACAGCGAACCGGACCCCGTCCGCCGGGCCATCCTGGCCGCGATGAACCGGCTGTTCGCCGGCACCCCGCAACGATCCGCAGGGCGGCTGAACGTCTCCCAGCTCGCGGTTGAAGCCGACGTCAAACGCTGGCACCTGACCCACCAGCATTCTGACCTCAAAGACCTGTTCCAAAGCGAAGCCGCCAAAGCCGAGGCGAAACGGGCGACCCACGTCCGAGCCGCGGACGCCTTCGAGGAGCTGAAGAAGAAGCACACCAAGCTTCAGGACCGCTGCCGTGTCCTGGAAGAGCGACTCGCCATCTACGCGACCGCAGTCAGCCTTCTCACGCTGGAGAACACCGCTCTGTCTGGCCGCGAGGAGCAAGCCGCCAAAGTCCGAGCACTACCTCGTCGGCCCCGTATGCCATGAGGACCGCCCTGAGCGAGCGTCTGATCACCACGCGCCTCGATGCCTCAGCAAGCCCATCACACGCACCACAACACTGTTGCACCTAAACTCAGAGCTTTGCCTGCCCTGAGCAGGCACTATGCGGCCGCTGGACTCAGCGAAGGACCGATGGAACTAGCGGCATAACGCTGGACGTGCTGGACAGACCGACGGCCTGACCGATCTCGCGCATCGAGGGCGGATATCCGCGGCTGGTGACGGATTCGGCGATGGCGTCCAAGATGGCCTGCTGGCGTGGTGTCAGTCCGTGGGGCCCTACCCGGATGCCCGGTGGCCGGCCCGGCCGGTGATTTGCGAAAGTCATCTGTGCCCCCTTGCGATCTTGCGTATCAGGACAGTAGCCCCACCCGCCGACAAAATGGAACGCCCTTTCGGTGGCCGCCAGGGACTGCGGCACGATATGTGCAGCCCGCCGACTTCGGTCCGCGCCTGTCCTGCCCGCCATCGCGATCTTGCTGACCCCGACCCTCTAGCCGCCGAAGAGGCCGTCACCCTGCACCGGCAGGGGTCGATACGTGCCGCCTCGGCGCAGAAGGCCCGAGGCGCGGTTCCGCGGACGCGCACGCACGAGACCGCTGTTTCCGCTCACCGGGCCAAACGGCCACGAACACTCGTGACAGGACAGCGGCCGGTGCGAAGGCTGGTCGTGCGGGAACTGGTACGAGGCGCTGTCGCCGCGCCGTGGCGGGTGGCCCTGTCCAGGTGCGCAGCATCGTTCGATGTCACGGTCGGGAGGGCGGGCTCGGCTGACGAAGGGCGTGAAGACGGCTCCGGTCTGTCAGAGGCGTGTCGTACTGTGCATCGAAGGCAGACCGAGAGAGGTCTGATCGGGCATAGGGGGAAATGTGGCGCTCGCCTCGCGTATTCGGGTCTCCCGAAATAGCCGGGGGGAACCGGACTACACCGCACCGGCGGGCGGGATCGCGGTGGGCACCATGTGGGTCGCCCTGGTCGGGACCGCTTACTTCGTGCTGGAGTCCCAGCTCCTGAGCGACCACCGCACGACGGCGTACACCGTCATCAGCGCGGTCACGGTCGCCGCGACGTTCACCGTGTTCTTCGCGGCCAAGGCGGTGTTCCGGCGTTTCGGCGCGCACTGGTGGCACATCGCCCTTGCCACGGCGCTCTTGTGCTGCGCGGGCGCCGCGGCCCCGAAGGCCGCCGCCTACGTTTTCCCCGACCAGATGGCCCGATACCACCGTGAACTCGGAGGGCCGGGCCACTGCCTGCACGCCACCCCGTACGGCAGTGAGCGTGAGTTCCCGAAGTCGTCGCAGATCACCTACGACGAACCGGGCTCGGGACGGATGACCGTCACCCCGATCGACAAGGCGTACCAGCCGCTGGTGCTGGATCACGCTGTCCGGGGCGGCCTTGAGCGGCTTACGGCGGCCGATGCGAAGTCCATCCAGATCCTGAAGTCCTACGGCTGCTGACCCGCCGCGCTGCAACGGGTGACCGCTGTCGGTCGGGCTGCGGCCAGCTCCCACTGCTGAAGGAAGTCGGGGTCGGAGGGGACCGCCTCTGGCAGCGGCAGGCCGTCGGCGGTCAGCTGATCGCGGGTGACCAGATGGGCCGTGGCCTTCGTCGAGTCGCTGGACAGGTGAGAGCAGAACCGCAGCGCGAGTTCCTTGCAGCTCTCGTGCAGCGCGGCCTGGAGCACGGCGCCGGAGGGGGTGGCCAGGACCCAGGCGCGCTCGGACAGGGCAAGACCGCACACCTGGCACCGCCACTCCCGTTGGGCGAGAGCCAGACGCCCGGCATCCATCGCGCGCCACCAGACCTTCGTCGACGTGCACGCGGCCACCCATGGGACCGGCAGACCGTGGTGGACCGGCCGCGGCAGCCCAGCGGCGGTGGGAGCCGCCACCCCGGCCGCCCGCAGCGCACGCCACACCTGCTTCTCCATACCGAACTCCGCGCACTGCCCGTTCCCGCAGACAAAACGCGCACCGACGGGCAGCAGGTCCTCCCCGCATTCCGCACACGGCAGGCCAGGTTCGGGCACGGGGGCATCGGCAGCGGGGAGCTGATCGGTCACGGATTCTCCTTCGGAGGCTGCTGGCCGGTGCCACTGGCGCCCGCGTCCGCCGGATCGGCGTCAGCCTGATCGTAAAGGCCGGTGCGGATCTGCTCGCGGGTAACGGCAAAGTCGAGGGCGTCGTCCTCGCCGGTGAACATGTGCCGGGTGACGGTCTTCTCCAGGGCGCCGAAGAGGCCGGCGCGACGGGTGGAGGTACGGAAGCGCCGCTCCACGCCGAGCAGTGCGCGGACCCCTTCGTACAGGCCCTCGTCGCCGCAGACCTCCCGCAGCACGGCCATCGCGTCGGCGTCGAAGCCGAAGCCGCCGTCCAGGGTGGCCGGGCCGGGGAAGGCTTCACCGGTCTCCTCCTGGTAGATACGGGGAAGGGTGTCCTCGACCTCGTGCTTGACCACCACCCACTCGTGGCGGATCGCGTGCAGCTCCTCCATGCTGATCAGGGTCAGGCCGCGGACGTAGTCGGGCCCATGGGTGCGGATCTGGAGCTGGGCGCGCAGCAGCCGGCGGAGCCAGTCCTCACGGGCGCGGGTGTTTATCAAGATCAACGGCGAGTGGAAGTACCTGTGGCGAGCCGTCGACGCCGACGGCAACGTCCTGGACATCCTCGTGCAGAACCGGCGGGACAAGGCCGCGGCCAGGCGCTTCTTCCGAAGACTCCTCAAGACGACCGGTTCGGTGCCCCGGGTGATCATCACCGACAAGCTCCGCTCCTACGGCGCAGCCCACCGGGAGGTCATGTCGTCGGTGGAGCAGCGTTCCCACAAGGGGATCAACAACCGGGCGGAGAACTCCCACCAGCCCACCAGACAGCGTGAACGCGCGATGAAAGGATTCCGCAGCCCCGGCGGGGCGCAACGCTTCATGGCCGCGTTCTCCGGGATCTCACCCCACTTCCGGCCCCATCGGCATCTGATGACCGCCGGCCACTACCGCTTCGAGATGACCATCCGCTTCACCATCTGGAACCACATCACCGCCGCCACCGGCATGCCCGCCATCGCCTGAACACCGGGCCACGCCCGCCTCCGGCATGCCCTCAGGCGATCACACCCCCGACAACGTGACAGCACCCCGCCTACCTCTCGGGCAGGACTGAGCCGAGCGGTCGCTCATCGGCAGCAGACGCAGCACCAGGAACGCGTTTGTCACACTCAGACAGGAAAGTCGCAGCAGCACGGTTGATCATCATGCCGGGGTGATGCCGGTCTCGCCAGAGCGCCGACCCGACAACGCGGTCGGCATCCGGTGAGTCACCGTTCACCAGCTCTCAGCAGGGCGGGTGAGGTCATCGACAAGGGCGGGGTCACGTTCGAAGCCGCCACCCCGCGACTGTGCGTCAGATGCCGCGCTGCCAGCCGGTTGCCACGGCGTCGAGCGGGACCCGGGCCGGCTACGCCTTGCGGCCGACCTCCTTCTCCTCCGGCTTCGCCTCGACCGGGGCGGCCGGCGCGATCACGTCAGCCAGCTGAGTCCTCAGCAGCCAGTAGCCAACGGCGGCCGCCGCACCGACCACCGCGCACCCGGCCCAGAGGGCATCGGCGCCGAAGCTGTCGATGAGGAACCCGCCGAGTAGCGGTCCCGCAAAGGTCGCGCCGGACCACGACAGCGAGTAGACGCCCTGGTAGCGCCCGCGAGCGGTGGGCGGGGAGAGCGCGGCGGCGAGCGCCATGCTGGTGGGGTTGTGCATGATCTCGCCGAGGGTCCAGATGCACACGGTCACGATGTAGATGGGGACCGAGTGGGCGAGGCCGGTGAGTCCGAAGCCGAAGCCGGTGAGCAGGGACGCCACGATCAGGACCGTGATGGGTTTGACGTGCCGCAGTCCCCTGTTCACGGGGATCTGGCCGAGGACGACCACCAGTCCGTTCATGGCGATGACGAAGCCGTAGTCCGCGCTGGAGAAGCCCTCCTTTCCCATGGTGACGGGCAGCGAGGTGGTGTATTGCATGAGAACCATCGCGAAGAGGAAGGACAGGCCCACGACCGCCATGAACTTGGTGTCGCGGAGCACGGTGCCGAGGCCGATGGCGGGACTGCCGGCCGAGTCCGCCGTCGCGGCGTCGAGCGTGCCGCCGGTCTTGTCGGCCACGATCTCCGGCCTGGTCTCGGGAACCTTGAAGAAGATCACAACTGCGCATACCAGCACGGACACCGCATTGCAGAGGAACAGCAGCACATAACCGCGCTCGGCGATCAGTCCGGCCGCGGCCGACGCCACACCGAAGCCGATGTTGACGGCCCAGTAGTTGAGCGAGAACGCGCGGACCCGGTCTTCCTGCGGCACGAGGTCGGCGATGATGGCCTGGATGCAGGGCCTCGCCGCGTTGGCGGCGACCCCGAGCACGCAGACCAGCACCGCGATGACCGCGGGCTCCCGCACGAAGCCGAGTATCGCCATCACCACGGCTGTCGCGAGCTGGGAGACCAGCAGTGTGGGACGTCGGCCGACCCGGTCCGCCAGCACACCTCCCAGCACCGAGGCGACCGCTCCGCCGGCCCCGTACAAAGCGGCGACCAGGCCCGCGAAGCTCGCCGAGAGACCGCGGTCCGCAGTCAGGTAGAGCGCCATGAAGGTGGTGACGAAGCCACCGAGTCGGTTGATCAGCGTGCTCGTCCACAGCCACCAGAACTGGCTCGGAAGACCGGACACCGCACCCTTCACGGCTCGTGACACGGATGTCGGGCTGGGCAGGGCGAACACAAAACCCCCTCGGTGGTGCTGCATGGTCACCGAGAAGTGTAAGCAGTGATCACCGCTGCTGTATATTACTCCCGCAGCCGGCCGGCGAGGCGGCGAACGCGACAAATGAACCATCAGGCACGGCAGCCGTAGTCGTGACCTTTCGTGCCGGTGCGGGGCGGGGGTGGATACGCCTGAATGGAGACAATCACCGTGAAAGCGTTGGTTTGTGACGAATCATCAGTCTGCGACGGTTGCCACGTCGACGACAGCGCCTAATGGGAGCTGCGGAACCGGGGAATGCTTGGTTCCGTAGCCGCCAGCAGGTGAGCACTTTCGACGCCGGAAGCATCGACTTCTGAGGTCAGACCGTGCCCCTGCTGGTCGGCCGGGAGGCCA
>NZ_JAPNLJ010000149.1 GCF_026627445.1 Streptomyces sp. H27-H1 | reverse complement strand
GGGGGGGGCGGGGGCAGGGGGGGGGGGGGGGGGGGCCCGGTCCGGCTCCTGCCCGGCTGTTGAGAGGCGCGCGGGTGGGGGCCGGGCCGGGGTACGGCCAGCAGCGGTGGTAGGGCCGTGTGCCCATAGGTACAGGATTTGGGTGATTTGTCCGAGGATTGGGTGCGGTGTGTTCAGGGTTTGTCGGTGAGATTTACCGAGCGTTGAGGCAGTGATGGGGGTGATGGCGTAGGCCGGCATGGGAGGACTTCTTGGTGCAGTGGACGGCTTCGATGCCGTGGTTGCTGCCTGGAGGTCCTGCTCGGTCGGTCGGGATTGCGGGTTCCGCTCCCGCCGCCGGAACGGTCAGCTCCCGGCCGGGTCGCCAGCCTGCCAGAGCCACTATCACCGGTACTGATGGCAACGACACCATCAACGGCACCACCGGTGACGATGTGATCTACGCCGGGGACGGGAACGACACCTTCAACGGACGTGGAGGCAACGACCTCATCTGCGGCGAGACGGGCAACGACCCCTTGCGCGGCGGTGACGGCGACGACACCCTCGAGGGCGGTGCCGGCAACGACAATCTTCAGGGTGGTGCCGGCAACGGCAGCCTTCTGGGTGGCGTTGGCAACGACACGCTCGATGGGGGAAGCGGAACGAACACCAACCACGGCGGTACCGGTCACAACACCTGCGCCAATCCCGCCACGGGGCTCGGCTGTCCCGCGTAACCCGGCGACACCACCGGCAGTCACGCACCTGTGGAACCTGCCTGCGGACTATCTGCTCGCCGGGCGGGACTGATCCAGGGCCTGGGTGATTTCTGGGTGTGCTGGCTGCAGGGATGTGGTCATCCGCTGTGGGCCGTTATGAATGTATTGGAGCTCCGGTTGCCGGGGTGGCTTTCAAGTCACCCTGAACGGCGGGAGCTTCGGTATGTTGTCAGGCTGTCACTGTCTGCCTGGCGAAGCCGCCTTTGTCCCCACGGGGTAGGACTGCAGGGCGCGCGGGGGCCGGTGACGGACGCTGCCCGGCCCGCGTGATCGTTGACCGTATGTGTCAATGGCCTCGACATACGGCTCTGATCAACATTTCGGGATCGCCCAGCGTGATGGGTCACGGGGTGAGGAGGATGCGGCGTCGTAGGAGGTCGAAGTTGGCCCGTCCGTAGCCTTGGCGTTTGAGGAATT
>NZ_JAPNLJ010000148.1 GCF_026627445.1 Streptomyces sp. H27-H1 | reverse complement strand
CTAGTGATCTGGTTTTGAGGTCTTGGCTCGCCTCGTGAGTCGTGTTCTGTTTCAGGTTTTGGGGTTCGCCTGACGTGGCTGGTCCTGGGTCGCTCTCCTGGATGGATGGGTGACACCAGGCTGGCGCCGGTCGTGCTGTCGGATGCCGAGCGGCTGACGTTGGAGAACTGGGCCAGGCGGCGTTCGACCGCGCAGGGTCTGGCTCAGCGTGCGCAGATCGTGCTGGCGTGCGCGCGGGGATGGAACAACACGATGGTGGCCGCCCGGCTGGGAATCGGGCGCAAGACGGCGGCCAGATGGCGGACACGGTTCCTGCGGGACCGGCTGGAGGGGCTGACTGATGAGCCGCGGGCCGGGGTCCCGCGGACCATCACCGATTCCCAGGTGGAAGAGGTAGTGGTCCGCACCTTGGAGGAGACACCCGTGGGTGGGACTCACTGGTCGAAGCGGGAGCTGGCCAAGGTCGTGGGGATCTCACCGGCCAGTGTGCTGAGGATCTGGCACGCCTTCGGCCTGCAGCCGTGGCGGACCGAGACCTTCAAAATCTCTCCGGACCCGTTCCTGATCGACAAGATCCGTGACGTGGTCGGCCTCTATCTCGCTCCGCCGGCCAACGCGGTGGTGTTTTCGGTGGACGAGAAGCCGCAGATCCAGGCGCTGGAACGGACTGCCCCGGTGCTGCCGATGCTGCCCGGGGTGCCCGAGCGGCGGAGTTTCGACTACGTCCGCCACGGCACCGTCGACCTGTTCGCAGCCTTCAATACCGCGACCGGCAAGGTCATCACCAAGCTGTCGGCCCAGCACCGGGCCGTGGATTTCCGTGACTTTCTCGACGAGATCGACCGCCAGACCGACAGAAGTCTGGCGGTCCACGTGATCTGCGACAACCTCTCCGCCCACAAAGCGCCCGTGGTACAGAAATGGCTGTTGGCCCATCCCCGCTTCCGGCTCCACTTCACGCCCACCTACTCGTCCTGGATCAACCAGGTCGAGCGGTGGTTCGCAGAGCTGGAACGACGCTGCCTCGAACGCGGTGTCTTCTGCTCACTCGACGACCTGAAGACCGCGCTCGAGGACTGGATCAAGGTCTGGAACGACGAGGCCAGGCCCTTCAAGTGGACCAAGACCGCTGACCAGATCCTCGACCGGATCTGCCGCTACTGCGACAGGATCTCAAAACCAGATCACTAG
>NZ_JAPNLJ010000147.1 GCF_026627445.1 Streptomyces sp. H27-H1 | reverse complement strand
GGCGGTTTCCACCGGTCGTTGCGAATCAGCAGTAGGCCAGATCTCTTGACCAGCGTCTCATGGACTCGGCGGGTGTCCGGTCTCCGAGGACGAGGCGGGGGCGTGCGTTGAGCTCGCGTTCGACTTGCGCGAGGTCGCGGGCGGTGTAGTGGGCGAGGCTGGTGCCTTTCGGGAAGTACTCGCGCAGCAGTCCGTTCGTGTTCTCGTTGGTGCCGCGCTGCCAGGGCGAGTGCGGGTCGCAGAAGTAGATCCTGAAGCCGGTCAGCTCTTCTATCTCCTCGTGGTGGTAGAGCTCGCGGCCCTGGTCCCAGGTGAGCGTGCGCCGGAGGGAGGCGGGCCAGCCGGCGGTCTGGGCGACGAGGGCGTCGCGGACCTGCGGGGCCTTCCAGCCGCCAGGCAAGTGGATGAGCCGGGTGTAGCGGGTGGCACGGTCGACCAGTGTGCCGATCGCGGATCCCTGTCTTTTGCCGACGATCAGGTCGCCCTCCCAGTGCCCGGCTCTCCCTCGGTCCTCGGCCTCGCGGGGGCGGGTGTGGACCGGCCGCATGTTCGGGATGGCGTTCTTGGTGGGTATGCCCCGGCGCTGCTTCTTCCGGCGGGTTCTGTGCGTGCGCAGACGGACGGTGCGTTTGTCGAGGAGCCCGTTGTAGAGGGCCCGGTAGATGGTCTCCGGACAGGCGTTCATGTCAGGCTGGCCGGGACAGGCGCGGGCGAGGTGACGGGTGATCTGCTGCGGTGACCAGCGTTCTTTCAGTTTGCCGTTGACCACCTCGCGCAGTGCGGGGCTGGCGCGGAGCTTCTCCGGCTTCGGCCGGGCCCGGCGTAGGAGGGCCTGGTTGTGCGACCACCACGGGCTGTAGCGGCCATCGGGTCCCCCGCCGCGGGAGATTTCCCGGTAGATCGTTGAGCGGTGCTTGCTGATCTCCTTGGCGATCCGCGCGGCCGTACGGCCGGCGAGCAGCCCTTCGGCGATGGCGATGCGGTCGTCCTGGGTGAGGTAGCGGTCATCGATGGGCGTGTCGGGCAGGAGCATGCGTCCAGCTTTGATGAACCACAGCGAGCCCGCGCTGGTGGATACGCCCACCCGGCGGGCAGCAGCTGCCCCTTTCAGGCCACCTCTACGCAGTTCGAAGTACTTCTTCGGCACCGACAGCGGCAGACGATTCGGCGGATACTTCGGCACGGGACGGACTCCCTCCAGGAGTCGCAACGACCGGTGGAAACCGCC
>NZ_JAPNLJ010000146.1 GCF_026627445.1 Streptomyces sp. H27-H1 | reverse complement strand
TGGGACGAGACCAGAGTCAGAGGGTGCCGGAGGCGCCTGCGGGAGCGCGGCGGCAGTGGGCGGCGGATCGCGTCGGGAGTGACGACGGTAGAGGCCGCGGTGGCTGTTGGTGTGTCATGGCCGGTCGGAACCCGGTGGTTCCGTCACGCTGGCGGGATGCCGCCGATCAGCCTGGATGAGCCCACCGGCCGCTATCTGTCGTTCGCTGAGCGTGAGGAGATCGCGCTGCTGGCCGCCCAGGAGTTCGGCGTGCGGGAGATCGCTCGCAGGATCGGCCGTGACGCGGGCACGGTCTCACGCGAGGTGCGCCGCAACGCGGCGACCCGGGGCGGCAAACCGGTCTACCGGGCTCTGGTGGCGCAGTGGAAAGCGCAGCAGGCTGCGAAGCGCCCGAAGACCGCGAAGCTCGCAGGCGACCAAAGGTTGCGTGAGTACGTGCAGGAGAGGCTCGCCGGCAGCGTCCGTCGCCCCGACGGCATGATCGTCACCGGGCCTGACACGCCGGGGTGGAAGGGGCTGAACAAGCCGCACCGGCAGGACAGGCGGTGGGCGACAGCATGGAGCCCGGAGCAGATCTCGCACCGGCTCCATGTCGACTTCCCCGATGATGAGTCCATGCGCATCAGCCACGAAGCGATCTACCAGGCACTGTTCATCGAAGGCCGTGGTGCGCTCAAGCGGGAACTGGTCACGTGTCTGCGCACCGGCCGGGCGCTGCGGACTCCCCGAGCGCGGTCGCAGAACAAGCCGCGGGGGCATGTCACCGTGGACGTCATCCTCAGTGAACGCCCCGCAGAGGCCGGGGACCGCGCGGTCCCGGGACACTGGGAAGGCGATTTGATCATCGGGACGGGCCGCTCCGCAATCGGTACGCTTGTCGAGCGCAGCAGCCGCTCCACGCTCCTGGTACACCTGCCTCGGCTCGAGGGCTGGGGTGAGAGTCCGCCCGTGAAGAACGGCCCCTCGCTCGGCGGTTACGGCGCGATCGCGATGAACGCGGCGCTCACCACGTCGATGACGCAGCTGCCCGAGCAGCTACGCAAGACCCTCACCTGGGACCGTGGGAAGGAACTCTCCGCTCATACCCAGTTCGCTCTCGATACCGGGACGAAGGTGTTCTTCGCCGATCCGCACTCGCCCTGGCAACGACCCACAAACGAGAACACGAACGGGCTACTGCGTCAGTACTTCCCGAAGGGCACTGATCTCTCCCGGTGGTCCGCCGAGGACCTCGAAGCCGTCGCCATGACGATCAACAACCGG
>NZ_JAPNLJ010000145.1 GCF_026627445.1 Streptomyces sp. H27-H1 | reverse complement strand
GGGCGTTGACCCTCGATCGTGGACACCGGCTGTTATGCGGCGGTGGCCAGCGTAGTTGATCGCAGCTCGTAGGTGATCGGGCTGATCTGGCCGAGGCGGGAGTGCCGCCTTCGGGTGTTGTAGCGGGTCGCCCATCGGAAGACCGCGAGCCGGGCCTCACGGGCCCCGTTCCACCGTTTCCGTCCCTGGAGCGTCTCGCGTTTCATGGTCGCGTTCAGGCTCTCCGCGGTGGCGTTGTCCGCGCTCGTGCCCACCGCGCCGCGCGATCTGGCCACGCCGAGCTCCTCGCAGACCTGGGCGAACTCCTTCGACACGTATTGGGCTCCGTTGTCGCTGTGGAAGATCGCCCCGCGTAGTCCGGCGGCGCCCCGGGCGGCGGCCGCGGCCTTCAGCGCGTCGGTGACCAGCGAGGTGCGCATGTGGTCGGCGATCGACCAGCCCGCCAGGCGCTTCGAATACAGGTCCAACACCGTTGCCAGGTAGAGGAATTGGCCACCTCCGATCGGGAGATAAGTTATGTCGCCGACGTACTTGGTGTTCGGCTCATGCGCGGTGAAGTCGCGCCGCAGCAGGTCCGGCACCGGTGTCGCCGACGGTTCGGGGATGGTGGTGCGGACCTTCTTGCGCAGGTGGAAGCCGACGATGCCCCGGGCGCGCATAACCCTGGCGACGCGCTTGTGATTGACCCGCACGCCGTCGTCCCGCAGCTCGGCGGTGACGCGCGGGGCCCCGTAAGTGCCGTCGGACTCGGCGTGGATCTGGGCGATCCGCTCCGCGAGTTCGGCGTCCGCCCGGGCCCGGCCAGCCCGCGCGTCCGCGCCGGCCAGCCACCGGTAGAACCCGGAACGCGAGAGCTTCAGGATCCGGCACAGCCGCTTGACGCCGAAGGCGCCACGGAGATCGTCAACGAACTGGAAGCGGCTGCTCACCAGCTGGTCTCGCCCGCAAAATACTTCGCGGCCCTCCGCAGGATCTCTCGCTCGAGCTCGAGCTCCTTCACCCTCGCCCGCAACTGCCGGTTCTCCTTCTCGATCGCGCCGGCCTCGCCGGCGCCAGGCCGGGCGGCCTGCTCGGCATCCCGGACCCAGACGCGCAGCGTCTCGTGGTTGATGCCCAGGTCCTTGGCCACCGACGCGTAGCTACCACCAGGCGTGCCCCGGTACAGCGCGACGGCATCGGCCCGGAACTCAAGGCTGTACTTCGACGTCCCCAACGGGAACTCCTGTTCCTCGGATCTTCACGATCCAATGATCAGGGTGTCCACGAGCAAGGGTCAGGCCCC
>NZ_JAPNLJ010000144.1 GCF_026627445.1 Streptomyces sp. H27-H1 | reverse complement strand
GGGCTCAGGCCCGGCTCACGCAAGGGCATCGACGACGCCGTCGGCTACCTGAGGAACAAGGCGGCCTACCTGCGCTACGAACTCGCCCTGCGTGAAGGCTTCCCGATCGCCACGGGGATCATCGAGGCGCCCCGAAGTTTCCGGACACCGGGCCAACTAAAATGGTTGGTCTGATCGACGGAGAAGGCACGTGGCACAGAAGCGCAAGAAATACAGCCCTGAGTACAAGGACGAGGCTGTCCGGATGGTGATCGACCAGTCCAGGCCAATAGCCCAGGTGGCCCGGGAACTCGGACTCGTCGAGGGGACCCTGGGGAACTGGGTCAATGCCTACCGGCGCACCCATCCCACCGAGGAAGCCCCACTTTCCGTCTCGGAGCGCGCACGTCTTCGAGAGCTGGAGAAGGAGGTCCGGGAACTTCGGATGAAGACCGAGTTCCTGGGAAAAGCGGCTGCCTTCTTCGCCCAGGAGTATCGGTGAACGAGAAGTACGAGTTCATCGACGGCGAAAAAGAAAACTTCCCCGTCAAGAAAATGTGCGCCTGGATCGCCGTGTCGAAGTCCGGCTTCTACGACTGGCGCTCGAGGCCCCTGTCGGCAACCGCGGAACGGCGTGAGGAACTCAAAATCCTCATCCGGAATGCCTTCGAGGAATCCGACGAGACATACGGATACCGGCGCGTGCACGCGGCACTCGCCCGCCGCGGCGTGCAGGCCGGCCCCGAGCTGATCCGGGCTCTCATGCGCGACATGGGCCTGGTGCCCTGCCAGCCAAGGCCCTGGCGGGTGACCACCCTCGCCGACGACCACGCCGAACAGACCCCAGACCTGATGCGCCGTGATTTCACCGCCGATGCCCCGGGACAAAGACTCGTGGGCGACATCACCTACGTCCACACCTGGGCAGGATTCCTGTATCTCGCCACCGTCATCGACTGCCACACCAAAGCCGTCATCGGCTGGGCGACAGCCAGCCACATGAAAACCTCCCTCATAACCGACGCCATCAACATGGCCGCCAGAAACACCCTCCTCGCCGAAGACTGCGTATTTCACAGCGACCGCGGAAGCCAGGGTGGATTCAACTGGTCGTCGCAACACCCTGATCTCGTAGGGGTGCGACGTGGCCACGGCGGACTGGAGTTTGAAGACCAGCGATGTTCCGGAGGGCCAGCGTCAGGGCTGTTGCAAAGTCTTTTGGTCTTGGATCGTTGCTGGTCAGGAGAGGCCGAGGAGTTCGAGGGGTCGTCGGAAACAGTCGTAGGACATCTCGCGGAGGCTGGCCGCGATGTTCGTGTGGCCCG
>NZ_JAPNLJ010000143.1 GCF_026627445.1 Streptomyces sp. H27-H1 | reverse complement strand
CAGGGCTGTTGCAAAGTCTTTTGGTCTTGGATCGTTGCTGGTCAGGAGAGGCCGAGGAGTTCGAGGGGTCGTCGGAAACAGTCGTAGGACATCTCGCGGAGGCTGGCCGCGATGTTCGTGTGGCCCGCTGCTCGCAGCTGGTTGATCGCGAAACTGCGGAGGGTCGCCATGTTGTCCGGCCCGTGTCCGGTGCGGATCTTGGAGGCGTCCTCGGCGAAGGTGGTGTCGCGCACGAAGTGCAGCCGGTTCTCGATCACCCACTGTGACCTGACCAGATGCCCAATACGCTGCGGGGATGCCTGCCTGGCACTGAGGTCAGTGAGCGCGTAGACAGTCTGGCGGCTGACTTTCCCGGATTTCAGGTCGGTGCGATGGCGCAGGATGCGGGCTGCCTGCACTGCGTGCGGGAAGTCCAGGCCGAGGCCGTCCACGGTGAGCACGCGGGTCACCCGCGTCTCCTTGCGCCCGTGTCCCTCCTCGCGGTCGTAGCGCCGCGCGGTGACCTTTCCCCATGGCAGCGACCGCAGCTGGTGATACAGGCGGGGCTGGTTGCCCTTGACCACCAGCAGGTAGTGCGCGTGCTTCTCCTCCACCAGGAAACGGGCGTGCTCGCGCTGGGTGTGCAGCGCGTCGGCGGTCACCGTCACGCCGGCCAGATCGAATGGTTCCAGCAGAGCGGCGAAGCAGGTGATCTCGTTCGTTTTGTCCGGCACCCGCAGCTGGGTGACGGTCAGTCCGGTGCCGGTCATTGCGGCCAGCAAGTGCGCAGCCACTGTGGTGCAGGTGCGCGAGCCGCGGGCACTCTTGCCGTCGACGGCCAGGGAGTCGGCCCCGGCCGGATCGGCGCCGAGCAGGTCCGCGAGCCCGCCGGGACAGACGGCATTCAGGACCCGGCGGATGGTCGCCGCGCTCGGCGCGAGGCGGACCTTGAACACGGTTTCGGTGCGGGCGCCGAGACGGGCCAGGGCATCTTGCGGTGCCGCCCTGGCCCACTGGCCGATCGCCGCGAACGAGCGTGCTCCGGTCAGCACGGCCGAGCAGGCGATCAGCAGCACGCTCACGAACGGGTGACGCTTCCCCCGCCGATGGCGCGGGTCGGCCAGCGTGGCCAGCCGCTCCGGCAGATACACGAGCCCACGGTGCTGACGCGAAGGCGACTTGATCAGGCAAATGCTGGCAGACTGACGGCACATCGAAGCTCCCGTTGGCACAGGCGACTTGGCAAGGTCACCCGCATCAACGGGAGCTTCGTTGCGTTCGTAGCGCCTCCGCCGGACACCGTCACACGGCCACACCAGCGCGTCTACAAGATCAATCCGACTTTGCAACAGCCCTG
>NZ_JAPNLJ010000142.1 GCF_026627445.1 Streptomyces sp. H27-H1 | reverse complement strand
CGCTTGACGCCGTATTTCATTCCGACCGCGGCAGCAATTACACATCCGATCAGTTCGCCAAGACGCTGCACAGGCTCGGAATCCGGCAATCCGTCGGACGGACAGGAATCTGCTACGACAATACCATGGCCGAATCATTCTTCGCGACACTGAAGAATGAACGCGTCCACCGCACGGTCTACCCCACTCGCGCTCAACATACCGGGATATCGCCCGCTACATCGAGGTCCGCTACAATACGAAATGCCGCCACTCGAAGCTCGGCTACCGGACCCCGCAAGAGGTCCACGACGAGTACATGAACCAGCAGCTCGTAGCCTATAGCCAGCTGTCCGGAAAACACGGGGCACCTCAACCCACTTCCCAGGCAGGGCCTCCCCCTTCCCTTACTCAGGGGAGGGGGAGGCCCTGCCGTGCGGTGCCCGCTGGTGTCAGCCCTGCTGGGTGACGGGGGCGGTGGCGGTGGCGGTGGAGCCGGTGTAGTTGCCGTCGCCTTCGAAGATGGCCGTGTAGCCGTTGCGGCGCAGGTCTCGGGCGACGTTGGCGACAGTGCGGCGGTTGGGGCCGGTGTAGCTGGAGCAGGTGGCTGTGCCGTTGCCGTTGGTGATAGCGGTGCACAGGAGGATGTCATCGCTGGTGGTGAAGAGGACGGTCCGCCCGGCCAGCGGGGTGCCGTTGCTGGTCAGGGTGGCGGTCATGCCTGTGAACGTGAGTGTCTGCGGGCTGCGGGTGAAGGTGGCGTTGGTGGCGACCAGAGTGGTGGGTGCGGCATACACGGTCATGCTGAACGACTGGGAGGAGGTCTGGCCGCTGGTGCGGCCGCCGCTGTCGGTGACCTTCACGGTGAGGGTGTAGGTGCCAGCAGCAGTCGGGGTTCCGTAGACCTCGCCGGTGCGGGATTGGATGTTCAGTCCCGGCGGCAGGCCGGTAGCGGTGAAGGTGTAGGGGGAGGTGCCACCGGTGACCGATCCGGTCAGGGTGCTGTCGCTGTAGTAGACACCGACCGTGCCCGACTCCAGCCCGGAAGCCCACGGCACCACCAGCGGAGACACAGACTGCACGGTCTGGCTGGTGCTGTCGCTGCTGGGGTTGTAGTTGGCGTCGCCGTTGTAGGTGGCGGTGATCACGTGCGAGCCGACGGCGAGGCTGCCGGTGGTCAGCGTCGCCCGGCCCAAGGAGTCGAGGGGGCTGGTGCCCAGGGTGGTGGTGCCTTCGGTGAAGGTGACGTTTCCGCCGGGGGCGGTGTCGAGGTTGCCGGTGACGGTCGCGGTGAAGGTAACCGTTTGACCGAACGTGGAGGGGTTGGGGGAGGACTTCACCGTCGTGGTAGCGAGCGCCTTGTCCGCCG
>NZ_JAPNLJ010000141.1 GCF_026627445.1 Streptomyces sp. H27-H1 | reverse complement strand
GCTGAGAGTACTTCATAAATCCTGAAGTTATTTCACTGAGCCCCGGGCTGCTGAGAGAGGGACGAACCCCCTGGCCAGCAGGCCGGACTCTCTCCGGGGCTCAGGGGAACACGCGGGATGTCGCACAGATGCCTGGCCCAACCGCGAACTCGCACCGCTCCTGCTGACGGCCCTCGAACACCACACCGACACACAGGCCCTCCCTACACTACGAAGCCGCGGCTCCGGCCGGGCAACGCCCCGCCCGTCGGCGCGCCCCGCCAACCGCCTGGACCGCCGCGCTCGCGAAACTGTGCCGGCGGTGCGCCACAGGGCTGGCCCGGACCCTTACCCGCCGGGCCCAGCGCATCCCAGCCTGCACCCCGTCCGCGGGAGACGGTCCGGTTCATGAAGTGCGCCCGTGGCCGGCGGGTACTTCCGGCTGACTGGGTCATGCGACGGCCGAGATTTAGACACCCCACCCCTATTTGTCTGATATACACCTTGTGTGTGGCTGGCTGCAGTCAGGCAGCCCGCCGTTCTGAAAGGTGACACAGATGTCGGAAATGTCGCGCGGTATGCAGGATGCTGCGGAGAAGGTCAAGAAGATCGAGACCAACATCAAGTCCGCGCCCGAGGACTGGAGCAAGAAGCAGGAGACCACCGAACTCCTGCGCGAGCTCAAGACGACCGTCGAGCAGCAGAACCGCTGACACCCGGCAGCACAATGGCCCTGCGCCCACCTGCTTGTGTGCGGGAGGAGAGCGCAGGGCCGTTGCGGCAGCCGGCGCTGGCCGCGGGCCGGGCGCACAGCCGTGCGCCGGGGTGCATGAAGGCGACGTGCTGCTGCGGCAGCAGGCCATTGACGCTTCTATGTCAAGCAGCGAGTTGGTGCTGATGTGGTGCTGCCAGGAGGCTCGGTCTCGGACCATCGCGCGGTGGATGATGTCGATCAGATGGCGCTTGAGTATGCGGCGAGCGCCTCGGGCGCCCTTGGTGGGCGTGTGGCGGGCCAGTAGTTCCCGTGCATCAGGGTGGAACGGGCATTGACCCTTGATCGTGGACACCGGTTGTTATGCGGCGGTGGCCAGCGTAGTTGATCGCTGTTCGTAGTCGTGCGGAGCGATCTGGCCGAGGCGGGAGTACCGGCGGCGGGTGTTGTAGCGGGTCGCCCATCGGAAGACCGCGAGTCGGGCCTCACGGTTCCGTTCCAACGTTTCCGTCGCTGGAGTGTCTCGCGCTTCATGGTCGCGTTCAGGCTCTCCGCGGCGGCGTTGTCCGCGCTCGTGCCCCGTTACCTTTTTCGTGGCCCCGCAATGGGGCTCCTGGCCCCCGGGCCCGGCATGACTGTGTGCCCCCTGCCGAAGGCATGGCCTGGGGGGTGGTGTCACCGGGTCTGGGGCACCGCTTGACCGC
>NZ_JAPNLJ010000140.1 GCF_026627445.1 Streptomyces sp. H27-H1 | reverse complement strand
GGGCCAGCGTCGGCAGTGGCGCGCTGACCGTGCGTTGCGGCCGGCGATGCGTTCGCCGGGGCGGCCTGATCCGTCTCGGGTAGTGCAGCGCCAGTTCTGGCGACTGATCGCCACGGGGGTCACGACGGTGGAGGCGTCGCTGGCGGTCGGCGTGTCGTGGCCGGTGGGTGCGAGGTGGTTTCGTCACGCTGGCGGCATGCCTCCGATCTCGTTGGCGGAGCCCGCGGGCCGGTACCTCACGTTCGAGGAGCGTGAGGAGATCGCGATCCTCAGTGCGATGAGCAAGGGCGTGCGCGAGATCGCCCGCGCCCTGGGGCGTGACCCCGGGACAATCTCTCGCGAACTGCGCCGCAACGCCGCCACACGCGGCGGCAAGCAGGAGTACCGCGCGACGGTCGCCCAGTGGAAGGCTCAGCAGGCGGCCAAGCGCCCGAAGAGCGCGAAGCTCCTGGGCAACGACCTGTTGCGTGAGTACGTGCAGGAGCGGCTTTCGGGGAACGTTCACCGGCCTGACGGGACGGTCGTCGCGGGACCGCAGACGCCTCCGTGGAAAGGGCTGAACAAGCCGCACCGGCAAGACAGGCGGTGGGCGACAGCATGGAGCCCGGAACAGATCTCGTACCGGTTGAAGGCCGACTTCCCCGAGGATGAGTCCATGCGCATCAGCCACGAGGCGATCTACCAGTCGCTGTTCATCGAGGGCCGTGGTGCGCTCAAGCGGGAGCTGGTCGCCTGCCTGCGCACCGGGCGGGCACTTCGAGAGCCTCGGTCGAGGTCACGGAACAAGCCGCAAGGGCATGTCACCGCGGATGTCCTCCTCAGCGAACGTCCTGCAGAGGCCGCGGACCGCGCGGTCCCGGGGCATTGGGAAGGCGATCTGATCATTGGGACGGGCCGGTCCGCGATCGGCACGCTCGTCGAGCGCAGCAGCCGATCTGCACTCCTGGTGCATCTGCCGAGGATGGAGGGCTGGGGCGAGGTGCCGCCTGTCAAGAACGGCCCGTCGTTGGGCGGTTACGGCGCCGTCGCGATGAACACTGCACTGACTGAGTCGATGACGAAGCTACCCGAGCAGCTCCGCAAGACCCTCACCTGGGACCGCGGGAAGGAACTTTCCGGGCATGCCCAGTTCGCGCTCGAGACCGGGACGAAGGTGTTCTTCGCCGATCCGCACTCGCCCTGGCAGCGACCCACAAACGAGAACACGAACGGGCTGCTGCGTCAGTACTTCCCGAAGGGCACCGACCTGTCCCGATGGTCGGCCGAGGACCTCGAAGCCGTCGCCCTGGCGATCAATAACCGGCCCCGCAAGATCCTCGGCTGGAAGACCCCGGCCGAGGTCTTCGAAGAGCAGCTACGCTCAATACAACAGCCCGGTGTTGCAACGACCGGTTGAACTCGCCCA
>NZ_JAPNLJ010000013.1 GCF_026627445.1 Streptomyces sp. H27-H1 | reverse complement strand
GGGGTGGGCTTCGTACTCACCCCAGCAGGGTATCCGCGCGCCTCCCAGCCTCGCGGGGGCGGCCAGTATGGGCGGCGTCCGAACGGGTCGGTAGGCTGACGCCCATGCGTGCACTTCTCGTGGCCAACCCAGCAGCGACGACCACCAGTGCGCGCACGCGCGACGTCCTGACCCACGCTCTCGCCAGCGAGATGAAGCTGGAGGCGGTCACCACCGAATACCGCGGCCACGCCCGGGACCTGGGCCGCAGGGCGGCCGAGACCGGCGTCGACCTGGTGGTGGCCCTGGGCGGTGACGGCACCGTCAACGAAGTGGTCAACGGGCTGCTCCACGAGGGCCCCGATCCGGACCGGCTGCCCGGGCTCGCGGTGGTCCCCGGCGGCTCCACGAACGTCTTCGCCCGCGCGCTCGGCCTGCCCAACGACGCGGTCGAGGCGACCGGCGCCCTGCTGGACGCGCTGCGGGAGCGGCGCGAGCGGACGGTCGGCCTGGGCCTGGCGGCCGGCACCCCGGGCACTGAGGACGAGTCGGTTCCGGCGCGCTGGTTCACCTTCTGCGCGGGCTTCGGCTTCGACGCGGGTGTGGTGGGCCGGGTCGAACAGCAGCGGGAACGGGGCAAACGTTCGACCCATGCACTGTATGTACGACAGCTGATGCGCCAGTTCTGGGAAGAGCCCAACCGCCGGCACGGCATGGTGACGCTGGAGCGCCCCGGCGCGGATCCGGTGACGGACCTGGTGCTGTCGATAGTGTGCAACACGTCGCCCTGGACATACCTGGGCAATCGACCGCTCTACGCCTCTCCGGAGGCGTCGTTCGATACCGCACTTGACGTATTGGCACTGAACCGTTTGTCAACTCCGGCGGTCGCCCGCTATGCGACACAGCTCCTGACCTCGACTCCTGAACGAGGTCCACACGGCAAGCATGCGGTGTCTCTGCACGATCTGACCGACTTCACCTTGCATTCGAAGGTGCCGCTCCCGTTCCAGATGGACGGAGACCACCTAGGGTTGCGCACCAGCGTTCGGTTCACAGGCGTACGCCGTGCACTGCGTGTGATTGTGTGAGTGGAAGGGCCGAAAGTCCTTTCACTCGAACGTTTACACGCCGGTCCACCCCTAGGAAGTAGGGCTGTGACCTAGTAGACACCGACGAATCAAAAAAAACTTTCCGGAAGGGGTTGTATCCCCGTCCGAGGTTTGCGAATCTCTACATGGCGATCGGGACAGCCCGCAGAACCGGCACCCACACAGACCGCCAGAACCCCTCCACGAATCTCCGACAGCCCAGGGCGAGTTTTTCCCCAAACTGGGCGGTCTCCCTTCCCTCGCGAAGGGATTCGTGAAAGCGTTCACATTCACAAGCAACCTGCCCGCAATACAAGGAGATGGAGCAGCCATGGACTGGCGTCACAACGCCGTTTGCCGCGAGGAAGACCCGGAACTCTTCTTCCCCATCGGCAACACCGGTCCTGCGCTGCTGCAGATCGAGGAAGCCAAGGCCGTCTGCCGCCGTTGCCCCGTCATGGAGCAGTGCCTGCAGTGGGCGCTTGAGTCCGGCCAGGACTCCGGTGTCTGGGGCGGTCTCAGCGAAGACGAGCGCCGCGCAATGAAGCGCCGCGCCGCTCGCAACCGGGCGCGCAACGCCAGCGCCTGATATCGACTTTCGAGCCTCGAGCCGCAGCGCGTAGTACCCTTTCAAGCGCTCAGCAACGTGCTCTCGAACCCCGTACCGAAAACCATTCGGTACGGGGTTCAGTGCTGTCCGGAGCCCATGACGTCACCCTGAGTCACCAGTTCGGTGCCCCCGACCGCCCTACTTGTGCGGGCTGGCCGGGATGTCGAGGACGACCTTGGTGCCGCGCGGCGCGGAGGCGACCATGTCGAAGGTGCCGCCGAGCTCACCTTCCACCAGGGTCCGTACGATCTGCAGCCCGAGGTTGCCGGCCCGCTGGGGGTCGAACCCCTCGGGCAGACCGCAGCCGTCGTCCACCACGGAGATCAGCAGTCGGGCATCGTCCCGGCCGGTGCCGGAGCGGGCCGCGGAAACCTCCACGGTGCCGCCCTCCCCCTGGGTGAAGGCGTGTTCCAGGGCGTTCTGGAGGATCTCCGTCAGCACCATCGACAGCGGGGTGGCGACCTCCGCGTCCAGGATTCCGAAGCGGCCGGTGCGCCGGCAGTCGACCTTGCCCGGGGAGATCTCGGAGACCATCGCGATCACGCGGTCGGCGATCTCGTCGAACTCGACCCGCTCGTCCAGGTTCTGAGACAGCGTCTCGTGCACGATCGCGATCGAACCCACCCGGCGGACGGCTTCGTTCAGCGCCTCGCGCCCCTGCGGCGAATCCATCCGGCGGGCCTGCAGGCGCAAGAGCGCGGCCACGGTCTGGAGGTTGTTCTTGACCCGGTGGTGGATCTCCCGGATGGTCGCGTCCTTGGTGATCAATTCACGTTCGCGACGGCGCAGTTCCGTGACGTCGCGGCACATGACCAGCGAGCCGATCCTGGTGCCCTTGGGCTTGAGCGGGATGGCCCGCAGCTGGATGACCCCGCCGCTGCCCTCGGCCTCGGTCTCGCGCGGAGCCCAGCCGCTGGCGAGTTTGACCAGGGCCTCGTCCACCGGGCCGCGGGACGGCGCCAGTTCGGAAGTGATGGTGCCCAGGTGCTGGCCGACCAGGTCGGAGGCGAGCCCGAGCCGGTGGTAGGCGGAGAGCGCGTTCGGGGACGCGTACGTCACCACGCCGTCGGCGTCGAGCCTGATCAGGCCGTCCCCGACGCGCGGGGAGGCGTCCATGTCCACCTGCTGGCCGGGGAACGGGAAGGAGCCCGCCGCGATCATCTGCGCCAGGTCGGAGGCGGACTGGAGGTAGGTGAGCTCCAGGCGGCTGGGTGTACGCACAGTGAGCAGGTTGGTATTGCGTGCGATCACTCCGAGGACCCGGCCCTCGCGGCGCACGGGGATCGACTCGACGCGGACCGGCACCTCCTCGCGCCACTCCGGGTCGCCCTCGCGCACGATGCGGCCCTCGTCGAGCGCGGCGTCGAGCAGCGGGCGGCGGCCGCGCGGGATCAGGTGGCCGACCATGTCGTCCTGGTACGAGGTGGGGCCCGTGTTCGGCCGCATCTGCGCGACCGAGACGTACCGGCTGCCGTCGAGGGTGGGAACCCACAGCACGAGGTCGGCGAAGGAGAGGTCGGAGAGCAGCTGCCACTCCGAGACCAGCAGGTGGAGCCACTCCAGGTCGGTTTCACTGAGAGCGGTGTGCTGGCGTACGAGGTCGTTCATGGAGGGCACGTGGCGAGCGTACCCCGGGTACGGGCCATGACTTTCCTCAGAGCGATCTCCGAGTATCCGGTGGAGTACCCAGGAGACCCCGGTTCCGCGTAGGCTTGGAGGAAGTGACGGTATTCAGCGCTCCGTCATTGGATGGACAGAACAGATTGGTCTAGTCCACAATTGCATCAAGCTTCCGTCCTCCCCGCACAGGAGGACGGATCGAGGTAAGTCGCGCGCTCTGCCCTGACCGCGCGTCACCTCCCACCGGCCGTCGGGCACCGCACACCCGTCGGCCGTAAGTACTCCGGGCTACGGTGCCGGGCGGGCCGAGGGTCCCACTCGGCACCGTGGCCCAGAGGAACGAGTCGCGCGGAACGCAGAATGCGTCGCGCCGAATCCCGCGGAATGTGCCCGCACACCGCGGCGGCCCTACTGCGGCCAGGCCCGCAGGGCCAGCTCCGCCACCGCTTCCAGCTCCTCCCGGCCCGCGCCGTCGCGCGACTGCTGGGACATCCCCTGCAGCACGGCCCCGGCATAGCGCGCCAGCGCCCACGTGTCGGTGCCGGCCGGCAGGATCCCCGCGGCTACATCGGCCCGGATGCGGCTCTCGAACTGCACCAGGTTGGCCTCGCGCCGTGCGCGCAGTGCCTGCGCCACCTCGTCCGAGGTGGTGTTGACGGCCGCGCTGATCACCATGCAGCCCGGCGGGTGGGCGGGGTCGGTGTAGACCTCCGCCGCCTCGTGCAGGATGCGGCCCATCGCCGCGCGGGCGGTGGGCTCCTCGGCGAGGGCGACGGCCGCGAAGTCCGCGTACCGGCCGCCGTAGACCACCACGACCTCGTCGAAGAGCTTGCGCTTGTCCCCGAACGCCGCGTAGAGGCTCGGGGCGCTGATCCCGAGCGAGGCGGTCAGGTCGGAGATCGACGTCGCCTCGTAGCCGCGCTCCCAGAAGGCGAACATCGCCTTGCCGAGTGCCGCGTCACGGTCGAAGGAGCGGGGCCTGCCGCGTTGTCCGGTCACCATGAAGACATTCTATAGCGGGCGCTACGGAATCTGATACGGTCCTTTCTGTAGCGACCACTATCGAAAGGGGGCGCGCCATGGGCGTGCTCAAGGGGAAGACCGCACTGGTCACGGGCGGCAGCCGGGGCATCGGGCGGGCCATCGCGCAGCGCCTCGCCCGCGACGGGGCGCTGGTCGCGGTGGCCTACGGGACCAACGAGGCGGCGGCCGAGGAGACCGTGGGCGCCATCGAGGAGGCCGGGGGCCGCGCCTTCGCGGTCGGGGCGGAGCTCGGCGTCCCGGGCGGCGCGCAGGCGCTCTGGGCGGCGTACGCGGCCCATCCGCTGGCCACCGAGAAGGTCGACGTCCTGGTGAACAACGCGGGCGGGGCCACCTTCGCCGGGATCGCCTCCACCGACGAGGAGACGTACGACCGGGTGCACGCGCTCAACGCGAAGGCTCCGTTCTTCGTGATCCAGCACGGTCTGGAGCGGCTCCGCGACGGCGGCCGGATCGTGAACGTGACCGGCACCCCGGACATCGCCCTGCCCGCGATCCTCGCCACGGTGATGGCCAAGGGCGCGGTGAACGCGCTGACGGTCTCGCTGGCCGCCGAGCTCGCGCCGCGGGACATCACGGTGAACTCGGTGGGTCCCGGGATCGTCGAGACCGACCTGAACGCGGCCTGGCTCGCGGACCCGGCGGCCCGCGCGCACGCCGCGTCCCGCTCCGTATTCGACCGGCTCGGCACCCCGCAGGAGGTCGCGGACGTGGTCGCCTTCCTGGCCTCCCCGGACTCCCGCTGGGTCACGGGCCAGCACCTCGCCGCGACGGGCGGACTCCAGCTCTCGCTGCTCTAGGCCGCCTCTTCGGATCCTGCCGGGCCCGGCCGACAAGATCCGGAAAAGACGGCACAGCCCTGTGGCCGGGGCGGCGGAAACGGCCCACCATGGAGTGGGCGAAGACCCGGCAACGGACCGCCTCCTCTGCTAGATTGGTCTATACCACAACGTCCCACTCCAGATCGGCAGGCCCCGCGTGGAAGTTGTCATCGTCCCGGACGCCAAGGCAGGCGGCGAGCTCATCGCGGAGGCCATGGCCGCCCTGGTCCGCCGCAAGCCCGACGCCCTGCTCGGCGTGGCGACCGGCTCTACCCCGCTGCCCATCTACGAGGCGCTCGCCGCCAAGGTCAAGGCCGGACAGGTCGACGCCTCCAAGGCCCGCGTCTGCCAGCTCGACGAGTACGTCGGCCTGCCGGCCGGGCACCCGGAGTCCTACCGCGCCGTCGTCCTGCGCGAGGTCGTCGAGCCGCTGGGCCTGTCCGAGGCCTCCTTCATGGGCCCGGACGGCTCCGCCGAGGACATCGTCGCCGCCTGCGACGCGTACGACCGCGCCCTCGCCGAGGCCGGCGGCGTCGACCTGCAGCTGCTCGGCATCGGCACGGACGGGCACATCGGCTTCAACGAGCCGTGCTCCTCGCTCGCCTCCCGCACCCGCATCAAGACGCTGACGGAGCAGACCCGCGTGGACAACGCGCGCTTCTTCGACAACGACATCGAGCAGGTGCCCCACCACGTCATCACCCAGGGCATCGGCACCATCCTCGACGCCCGCCACCTCGTCCTGCTGGCCACCGGCGAGGGCAAGGCCGAGGCCGTCGCGCAGACCGTCGAGGGCCCGCTGTCGGCCCTGGTGCCGGCCTCCGCTCTCCAGCTGCACCGCCACGCCACGGTGATCGTGGACGAGGCCGCCGCGTCCAAGCTGAAGCTGGCGGACTACTTCCGCCACGCCTACGGCAACAAGCCCGGCTGGCAGGGCCTGTAAACCGGTAGTCACGGCGAAGGCCGGGCCTCCCCCTGGGGAGGCCCGGCCTTCGCCGTATCTGCTCGACCGGCGGCCGGACGCGGTGGAGCCGGGCACCCCGTGACGGGTGCCCGGCTCCGGTCGCGGCAGCCGGCCTAGACTCCCGCGATGATCTCCGCGGCGGCCCGCCCGCACACCCGGGCGGCGCCGTGCGTCGCGATGTGCAGCGCGCCGCGCGGCTCGGCCCGCGGCAGGCCCATCTCGACCACGATCGTCCCCGGCCGCGCCGCGACGAGCGCGTCCAGGGCCTCGGTCATCCAGGGGTGCCGGTGCGCGTCGCGGACCACCGCGACGACGGTACGGTTCCCCGCGGCGGCCAGGATGTCCGCGGCGGCCGAACCCTGCGGGTACACACCCGACTCGGTGCCCGGGACCAGCGCGGACACTTCCCCGGCCACCCCCCACGGGGTCTCGTCGCCGACGGCGATGTTCGCCACCGGGGTGAGCGTGGCGATGTACGGGGCGTTCACCGGAGCGGCCGCCGCGGGCGAACCCGTCACAACCACCGCACGGCGGGCCGCCGCCAGGCCGATGCCGGGTGCGCTGCTCCCCTCCGGCAGCGCACTCCGGCGGACCTGGAGGGTCCACTCGGCCAGCGAGCGGACCCGGGCGGCGGCCTCGGCGAGCCGCTCCTCCGGGAGCGCGCCCTCGCGCACGGCCGCTACCAGCGCGTCGCGCAGGCGCAGGACGGTGCCCTCGTCGGCGAGTCCTCCGCCGACACAGATCGCGTCGGCGCCGGCCGCGATGGCCAGCACCGAGCCGTGCTCGATGCCGTACGTCGCGGCGATGGCGTTCATCTCCATGCCGTCGGTGACGATGAGGCCCTCGTAGCCGAGCTCCTTGCGCAGCAGACCGGTCAGGATCCGCGGGCTGAGGGTGGCCGGGCGGGTGGGGTCCAGGGCGGGCACCAGGATGTGCGCGCTCATGACGGCCTTCGTGCCGGCCTCGATGGCGGCGCGGAACGGTACGAGTTCCCGCGCGGCCAGGGTGTCGAGGTCCACGTCGATGCGCGGCAGCGCGTGGTGCGAGTCGACGTTGGTGTCGCCGTGGCCCGGGAAGTGCTTGGTGCAGGCCGCGACCCCGGCGGCCTGGAGGCCTTCGACGTACGCGGCGGTGTGCCGGGCGGCGAGGTGGGTGTCGGCGCCGAAGGACCGTACCCCGATGACCGGGTTGTCCGGGTTGGAGTTGACGTCGGCGGACGGGGCCCAGTTGAGGTTGACCCCGCACACGGCGAGCCGGCGGCCCAGCTCGCGGGCGACGTCGCGGGTCAGGTCCACGTCGTCCACGGCGCCGAGGGCCAGGTTGCCGGGGAAGGAGGAGCCGCCCCGGACCTCCAGGCGGGTGACGTCGCCGCCCTCCTCGTCGATGGCGACGAGGATGTCGTCCCGCTCGGTACGCAGCTGCGCGGTCAGCGCGGCGAGCTGCTCGGGCGAGGTGATGTTGCGGCCGAAGAGGCCGACGGAGGTGAGCCCCTCGGCGACCTGTCGCAGCAGCCAGGCGGGGGCGGTGGTGCCCTCGAAGCCGGGCTGGAGCACCGCGAGGGCATCACGCGTCAAGGTGTCTGTGCGGTGCGCAAGGACAGTCATGGGCCGTTATCCCTTCACGGCGCCGGCGGTCATGCCGCCGACGGCCTTGCGCTGGAGGAAGACGAAGATCAGCAGGACCGGGACCGCGAAGAGCGAGGACGCCGCCATGGTGGCGCCCCAGTCGTTGCCGAACGCCGTTTGGAACTGGGTCAGCCACAGCGGCAGGGTCTGCGCGGTCTTGTCCTTGTTCAGGATCAGGACCATCGCGAACTCGTTCCAGGCCGTGATGAAGCCGAAGAGCGAGGTGGACATCAGGCCGGGGGCCAGCAGCGGGAAGATCACCTTGCGGAAGGCCTGGCCGCGGGTGCAGCCGTCGATCTGAGCTGCCTCCTCCAGGCTCACCGGGACGGCGGCGATGAAACCGCGCAGGGTCCAGATGGTGAAGGGGAGGACCATCACGAAGTAGATCGCGGTCAGCACGGCGAGGTTGTTCAGCATCTCGGCGTCGCGGACGATCATGTACATCGCGATGACCATGACCTCCCAGGGGGCCATCTGCGCCAGCATCACGGCGAGGACGAGGCCTTTGCGGCCCTTGAACTTCATCCGGGCGATGGCGAAGCTCGCGGCGAGGGCCACGATCAGGGCCAGCGCGACGGCTCCGACGGTGACGACGAGGCTGTTCGTGACGTAGGTCCAGAACAGGTCGACGCCGGTGGCCTTGGTGAAGTTCTCCGTCGTCGGGGTGAAGACGAAGACCGGGTCCTTGGAGAGGATCTCGCTGGACGGCTTGAGCGCCGAGGAGAACATCCAGTAGACGGGGAAGATGAAGAGGAGGGCCAGCAGCAGGGCGCCGACGTTCTTGGCGACGGCCGCGGGACGGATCGGCCGGCGGTTGCGCAGCTGCTGGGGCTTCGCGGACGGCGCGGACGGCGCGGGCTTCGGGGCGGTGGTGGTGCTCACTGCTCCTCCTCCTGCTTCAGGATCAGACGGAAGTAGAAGGACATGACGAACACGAGCATCAGGATCGTCAGGACGGAGATCGCCGCGGCCAGGCCGTAGTGGAACTGGCTCTGGCCCTCTACGTACGCGTAGATCGTCAAGGTCTCGGAGCCGCGGTCGGGGCCGCCCTTGTTCATCGCGTAGATCTGGGTGAAGGCCTTGAAGATCCAGATGACCTCGAGGAACGTCGTGACCAGGAAGAACGACTTGAGGTTCGGGAAGACGACCTGCCAGAAGGTCTGCCAGCCGTTGGCACCGTCCATGCGGGCGGCCTCGTACATCTCGCCGCTGACGGTGGTCAGGGCCGCGTACATGTTGAGGGAGACGAAGGGGATGGAGCCCCAGGCCAGCAGCACCGTGACGATCACCATGGTGGAGAGGCCGGTCTCGAACCAGTTGTGCTGGTCGTACCCGGCGAAGCCCAGGGTGCGCATCAGCCAGTTCATGACGCCGTACTGCTCGTCGAACAGCCACTGGAAGACGGTCACGGAGGCGACGATCGGCATGGCCCAGGCCATCACGAGCGCCATCGACAGGACCAGGCGCATCCACTTGCCGAGCCGGTTCAGCAGGAGCCCGATGAGGCTGCCGATCACCATGATCAGGAGGACGTTGACCGCGGTGAAGACGAAGCTGCGGACCACCACGGTCCAGAACTGCGAGTCACCGAGCAGCTGGGTGTAGTTCTCCACGCCGGTGAACGGCGACTTCCGCTGAATGAACTCGATCTTGTCGACCTTCTGGAACGACAGGATGATGTTCTTGATCAGCGGGTACAGCAGCAGGGACGCCATGCTGAGCACGGCGGGCCCGATCAGGAGGTACGGCAACCACCCTGAAGGGAGCGACTTTCTGCCCCCGCGAGGAGACTTGGACGCTGCCTTGGCTCCGGTGGGCGGCGGCATCTCGGCCGGCCCCGCGGACTCGTGTGGTGCGTCCTGTGGAGCGGAGGTCGCCGCTCCCTGGGAGTGCACGGTCATGTCTGGGCTTCCTCGCGGTTGACTGTGGCGACTCGCACCCGCTTCCCCGCTCGGAGCGGGCGGTGCTTACGTCTGTCAATGCGCGACCGGGGGCGCGGCGGGCGCTCTGGGCGCCCGCCGCACCCCCCGGTGCGTTCAGTACTGGTACTGCTGGGTGTTACTTGTTGATGCGGCTCGCGATTTCCTTGTCCGCGTCCGCGCCCGCCTTGGCGGCGTCCTCACCCTTCAGGACCTTCGCCATGAACTCCTTGATCGGGTTCGGCTCGGTCTCGACGTTCGCCCAGCCCGGGGTCACCGGGGTGATGTTGCCGTTGGCGCCGGCCAGAGCCATCGCCTCGGCGAAGGAGCCCGGGGCCGGGGCGAAGTTCGCGGCGACCTGGTTCGGGAGCAGCGCGCCCTTGGTCTCGGCGGCGTACTTGGTCATCTGGTCCTTGCCTGCGGCGAGGGCCAGCCACTCCTTGGCGAGGTCCTTGTTCTTGGAGCGCTCGGCGATCGCCAGGTTCGAGCCGCCGAGGAAGACGGTGCCCGGCTTGTCGGCGGTCTTGCCCGGGATCGGGAAGTAACCGAAGTCGGCTTCCTTGCCCGCGTCCTTCAGCGCCTTCTCGGCACCGCCGGCCTCCCAGCCGAGGCCGATCCAGGAGGCGACGCCGCCCTTGGGGATGACGTCGGTGGACTGCTGCGGGTTGGCCTCGTCCTTGTCCTTGGGGGCCGTGGAGAAGGACTGGAGCTTCTTGTAGAACTCCATCGCGGAAGCGGCCTGGGGGGTACCGAGACCGCCCTTCCACTTGTCGCCGTCCTTCGTGGCGAGGTTGCCGCCCTCGTCCCAGATCAGACCGGCGAGGACGTACCAGCTCTGGCCGGGCAGGTAGATCGCCTGCGAGGCCGGGTCGGCCGCCTTCAGCTTCTCCAGACCGGCGACCCACTCGTCGCGGGTCTTGGGCGCCGTGACGCCGGCCTTCGCGAAGGCCTTCTTGTCGTAGATGACCACGCGGTTGGCCGCGTACCACGGAGCGGAGTAGAGCTTGCCGTCCATCTCGGCCGAGGCCAGGCCGCCCTTGCTCCAGGCGTCCGCGCCGAGCGCGGCCTTGTCCTTGGTCAGATCGGCGAGACCACCGGTGACCGCGTAACCGGCGGTCTGGGTGTTGCCGAGCTCCAGGACGTCCGGGGGGGTGTTCTCGGAGAGGGCCGTGGTGACCTTCTCCTGGATGCCCTTCCAAGGCTGAACCTCAACCTTGACCGTGACACCGGGGTGCTTGGCCGAGAACTCCGCGTTGACCGCGTCGATCCAGGTCTTCGGTGCGGAGCCGTCCATCACCCAGACGGTGATCTCCTTGGCGCCACCCGCGTCGGCCTTCGGCTTGTCGTCGCCGCCGTTGCCGCACGCCGCGACTCCGACCATCATGCCCGCGACACTGACCGCCGCGATGAGCTTGCGCTTCACGCCACCCTCCTCAGGGATGCTGCCTGCAACTTCCCTTGCCCGCCGCGGTGACTCAAAAAGCACCAAGTACTGCCCGTGGGGCCGGGATCCGATCCATATTGGTGTAGACCAGTAGCTGGAGCTTGGCCTAGACCTTTAGGGGTGTCAAGGGTCTAATGAACGGGTGCTCGGTCCGTTATCGGACCGACACCTGGGGGAGGGAGGAGGCCTGCCCTCCCTCCCGTGTCACGATGTGACCGCACATATCGGAGGAGCCGGTGACGGCAACGAAACTGGAGTCGGGAAGGCGGGCGGCCATGGCCACCGAAGGGGCGATCACGGAGCCGGAGGGCGGGGCGGCCACCCGCACGGCACGCGTGCCCAAGTACTACCGACTCAAGCGGCACTTGCTCGATATGACCGAAACTCTGCCACCTGGCACACCGGTGCCGCCGGAACGGACGCTCGCGGCCGAATTCGACACCTCCAGGACCACGGTCCGCCAGGCGCTCCAGGAGCTCGTCGTCGAGGGGCGACTGGAGCGCATCCAGGGCAAGGGCACCTTCGTCGCCAAGCCGAAGGTCTCGCAGCCGCTCCAACTCTCCTCGTACACCGAAGACATGCGGGCCCAGGGGCTGGAACCAACCTCCCAACTCCTGGACATCGGCTACGTGACGGCCGACGACACCCTCGCCGGCCTGCTCAAGATCACCACCGGCGGGCGGGTGCTGCGCATCGAGCGACTGCGTCTGGCGAGCGGCGAGCCGATGGCCATCGAGACCACGCACCTCTCGGCGAAGCGCTTCCCCGCGCTGCGCCGCTCGCTGGTCAAGTACACCTCCCTCTACACGGCCCTCGCCGAGGTCTACGACGTACGCCTCGCCGAGGCCGAGGAGACCATCGAGACCTCGCTGGCCACCCCGCGGGAGGCCGGGCTGCTCGGCACCGACGTCGGACTGCCGATGCTGATGCTCTCCCGCCATTCGCTGGACGCCGACGGGGAACCCGTCGAGTGGGTGCGCTCCGTCTACCGGGGCGACCGCTACAAGTTCGTCGCCCGCCTGCAGCGCCCCGCGCTCTGACGCCCGGCCCTGCGACGCCCCCGTAAAGCCCCCTCCCCCGATCCGGGGAGGGGGTGGCCCACCCCTTGACAGCGATGGACCTCCCCCTTCGCGCACCGTCCCGGCGGCGTCGGGGCCGCAGCCGCACGCACCGCCCGGAACGGGCAGCGGGCAGATGGGCCCGCCACGGCCGGACCCCCTTGCCGCCACCCCCTTGAACGCGGACATCCGCCCTCCCCCTGGTTCCGGACCCCGAAGTCCCGAATCCCCAGGCCCAGGCCGATGTTGAGGTGGATTTGAGGTTTCCCCGGAATGCCTCCCCCTCCCGGAACGGCGGGCGCACCGACGCTTTCAAGACATCCGCAGGGGCTATTCCGAGCCGTACGGCCATACACGTCCGACCAAGGCCCCACTACGGCCCTGATTCCGTACCGGATTACGGACAGGGACTTCCGCCCAGCGGGCCGAGCCCCATAGATTCCCTGCGCCTACGCAGACGATCGACAAGGGGACGACGGATCATGACGGAACCGGAAGAAGCAGAAACAGGACGGACCGCGACGAGTCCGGACGGGGGGATGGCCCCCAAGGCCGTGGCCCTCTGGGTGCTCGTCGGGCTCGTGGGGGCCATCGGCTGGGGCGTGCTGGCGCTCTCGCGGGGCGAGGAGATCTCGGCCGCCTGGCTGCTCGCCGCCGCCCTGGGCTCGTACGCGATCGGGTACCGCTTCTACGCGCGCTTCATCGCCAACCGAATCCTCAAGGTGGACAAGACCCGCGCCACCCCCGCCGAACGCCTTGACAACGGTGTCGACTTCCACCCGACCGACCGGCGGGTGCTCTTCGGCCACCACTTCGCCGCCATCGCCGGCGCCGGACCGCTCGTGGGTCCCGTACTCGCCTCGCAGATGGGCTACCTGCCCGGCACCATCTGGATCGTCGTCGGCGTGATCTTCGCGGGCGCCGTCCAGGACATGGTCACGCTCTTCTTCTCCACCCGGCGCAACGGCCGTTCGCTCGGCCAGATGGCCCGGGACGAGATCGGCCCGGTCGGCGGCGCCGCCGCGCTGATCGGCGTCTTCGCCATCATGATCATCCTGCTGGCGGTCCTGGCCCTGGTCATCGTCAACGCGCTGGCCCACTCCCCGTGGGGCGTCTTCTCCATCGGCATGACGATCCCGATCGCCCTCTTCATGGGGTTCTACCTGCGCGTCCTGCGCCCGGGCCGGGTCACCGAGGTCTCCGTCATCGGCGTCGCACTGCTGCTGCTCGCCCTCGTCGCGGGCGGCTGGGTCGCCGAGTCCTCGCTGGCGGACACCTTCACCCTGGAGAAGGAGACGCTGGTCATCTGGATGGTCGTCTACGGCTTCGTGGCGTCCGTACTGCCGGTGTGGATGCTGCTCGCCCCGCGCGACTACCTCTCCACCTTCATGAAGGTGGGCACGATCGGGCTGCTGGCCGTGGGCGTGGTCATCTCCATGCCGACGCTGAAGATGCCGGCGGTCACCGAGTTCGCCTCGCGCGGCGACGGCCCGGTCTTCGCCGGCTCGATGTTCCCGTTCGTCTTCATCACCATCGCCTGCGGAGCGCTGTCCGGCTTCCACTCGCTGGTCTCCTCGGGCACCACCCCGAAGATGATCCAGAAGGAGACCCAGGTCAGGGTCATCGGCTACGGCGCGATGCTCACCGAGTCCTTCGTCGCCATCATGGCGATCATCGCGGCCTGCATCATCGACCCGGGCCTGTACTTCGCCATCAACTCCCCCGGCGGGGTCGTCGGCGCCACCGTCGAGACGGCCTCGCAGGCGGTGACGAACTTCGGCTTCGCCATCTCCCCCGACGCCCTCGCGCAGGCCGCGAAGGACGTGGAGGAGACCAGCCTGCTGTCCCGTACGGGCGGCGCGCCGACCTTCGCACTCGGAATGTCGGAGATCTTCTCGGCGGTCGTCGGCGGCTCCTCGATGAAGGCCTTCTGGTACCACTTCGCGATCATGTTCGAGGCCCTGTTCATCCTGACGACCGTGGACGCGGGCACCCGCGTGGGCCGCTTCATGCTCCAGGACACCCTCGGCAACGTGCACAAGTCCTTCAAGGACGTCAGCTGGAAGCCGGGCGTCTGGTTCGCGAGCGCGGTCGTCGTCGGCGGCTGGGGCTACTTCCTCTGGGTCGGCGTCAAGGACCCGCTGGGCGGCATCAACCAGCTCTTCCCGCTGTTCGGCATCGCGAACCAGCTGCTCGCAGCGGTCGCCCTCGCCGTCTGCACCACCCTGCTGATCAAGTCGGGCCGGCTCAAGTGGGCCTGGGTGACGGGTGTTCCGCTGGCGTGGGACCTGGCCGTCACGCTGACCGCCAGCTACCAGAAGATCTTCTCGGACAACCCGAAGATCGGCTTCTTCGCCCAGCGGGACGCCTACCAGGACGGCATCGACGCGGGCAAGGTCCTCAAGCCCGCCAAGAACATGGACGAGATGCACACCGTGGTCACCAACGCCACGGTGGACGGCGTCCTGTCGGTGTTCTTCGCCCTGCTGATCATCATCGTGCTGGTGGACGCGACCCGGACCTGCCTGCGGGCCATCCGCAAGCCGGAGTCGGTCACCCTGGCCGAGGTCCCGTGGACCGAGTCCAAGCTCGTCGCCCCGGCCGGGCTGATCCCGACCGCCGAGGAGCGGGCGGAGCTCGCCGCGGCCGGTCTCGACTCGGGCGGGGGGCTCGTGAAGGACTCCGTACGGGAACCCGCGTGAGCCGCCTGCGCAACGTGCTGGGCCGGGCCCGGTTCTTCGTACGGGAGTTCTCGGGCGAGGCGGCGTACGACCACTACGTCGCCCACGCCCGCACGCACGACCCGGATGCGCGGGTGCAGTCGCGGCGGGCCTTCGAGCGGGCCCGGACGGATGCCCGCGAGGGCGATCCGCGCGAAGGGTTCCGCTGCTGCTGAACCGGTGGGCCCACGAGGGCCGCCGCGTCCCCGCCGTCCGGGCGGGAACGCGGCGGCCCTTTTCCGCGACCTGTCGCACACTCGGTGCCATGGACATCGTCATCAGGGCGGCAGCGGCCGCCGAATACGAAGAGCTGGGCGAGATCACCGCACGGGCGTACCTCGACGACGGGCTGCTGGACTCCGGCGAGGACGACCCCTACCTGAACAGGCTGCGCGATGTCTCCGGCCGGGCCCCCGACGGCGAGGTGCTCGTCGCGGAGTACGAGGGCACGCTGCTCGGCGGTGTGACCTTCGCCCCTCCCGGCAGCCCGCTGTGCGATATCGCCGGCCCCGGCGAGGCGGAGTTCCGGATGCTGACCGTCTCCCGGGCGGCGCGCGGGCGCGGCGCCGGCGAGGCCCTCGTACGGGCCTGCATGAGCCGGGCCCGGGAGCTGGAGGGTGTGACCCACCTGGTGCTGTCGACCACGGAGAAGATGCTCGGGGCGCACCGGATCTACGACCGGCTGGGCTTCGTACGGACGCCGGAGCGGGACTGGTACCCGGTTCCGGGCCTCCCCCTGCTGACCTACCGCCTGGAGCTGTAGCGGTACACCGTCCCCGAGGAGCGACACAACATGTGGGGGCTACCGCAAGCACCGGCCCCCACATGTATGCTCATGCTCGCTGTCGCCGCAGGGGAATCCGGTGAGAATCCGGAACTGTCCCGCAACGGTATGAAATGCACCGACCTGCTCGGTGCATCCGCAAGTCCGAGGACCTGTCGACAGTGCGCCCGGCTCGACCGAACCGGGTGCAGATACGTCCGGGCCTCGCGGTTGGGCCGGTGGACGCCACGTGGCACATGCGCGCTGCCTGCCAGGCTCGCGCTCCCCCACGTGCGCCCCCTCGCGCCCCGCACCAGCGGTGTTCCCGGAGCCGAGCGAGGGAGAGCTCCCCCCGTGACCATCGCGCCTTCCGCACCGCGCGCCGAGTCCGACCCGTCCGCCTACGCCACGTCGGCCGGTGGGCCTGGGGCCGCGCTGCTGCGCACGCTCACCGAGCTGACCGCCGACCTGCCCGACACGGACCCCGGCCGGGTCGCCGCCGCCGCGCTGCGCGGCCGCAGCGCCGCCGCCGACGAGGCGGAGCTCCGTACGCTCGCCACCGAGGCCGCCGCCGGGCTGATCTCCGAGGACCCGGCCTACTCCCGCCTGGGCGCCCGCCTGCTGACGCTGGCCGTCCGCGACGAAGCCGCCGGCCAGGGCGCCACGTCCTTCTCCGGCTCCGTCGAGGTGGGACACCGCGAGGGGCTGATCGCCGACCGCACCGCGGACTTCGTACGCCTGCACGCGAGCCGGCTCGACGCGCTGGTCGGGCACGCCCTCGCGGAGGGCGCCGACGACCGCTTCGGCTACTTCGGCCTGCGCACCCTGCACAGCCGCTACCTGCTGCGGCACCCGATCACCCGCCAGGTCATCGAGACCCCGCAGTTCTTCATGCTGCGCGTGGCCTGCGGCCTCGCGGAGAACGACGGCATGCAGGCCGTGGAGGAAGTGGCCTCGCTGTACCGGCTGATGAGCCGCCTGGACTACCTGCCCTCCTCCCCCACGCTCTTCAACTCCGGCACCCGGCACCCGCAGATGTCCTCCTGCTACCTGCTGGACTCCCCGCTGGACGAGCTGGACTCGATCTACGACCGCTACCACCAGATCGCGCGCCTCTCCAAGCACGCCGGGGGCATCGGCCTCTCGTACTCCCGCATCCGCGCCCGCGGTTCGCTGATCCGCGGTACGAACGGCCACTCCAACGGCATCGTGCCGTTCCTCAAGACCCTCGACGCCTCCGTCGCCGCCGTGAACCAGGGCGGCCGCCGCAAGGGCGCCGCCGCGGTCTACCTGGAGACCTGGCACGCGGACATCGAGGAGTTCCTGGAGCTCCGCGACAACACCGGCGAGGACCAGCGCCGCACCCACAACCTGAACCTGGCCCACTGGGTGCCGGACGAGTTCATGCGCCGCGTGAACGCGGACGCCGACTGGTCGCTGTTCTCCCCGGCCGAGGTCCCCGCGCTGGTCGACCTTTGGGGCGACGAGTTCGACGCCGCCTACCGCGCGGCCGAGGCGGCGGGCCTCGCCCGCAAGACCATCCCCGCCCGCGACCTGTACGGCCGGATGATGCGCACCCTCGCGCAGACCGGCCAGGGCTGGATGACCTTCAAGGACGCCTCCAACCGCACGGCGAACCAGACCGCCGAGCCGGGCACCGTCGTCCACTCCTCGAACCTCTGCACCGAGATCATCGAGGTCACCAACGACGGCGAGACGGCCGTCTGCAACCTCGGCTCGGTCAACCTCGGCGCCTTCGTCCTCGCCGAGTCGGGTGACATCGACTGGGAACGGCTGGACGAGACCGTCCGCACCGCCGTGACCTTCCTCGACCGCGTCGTGGACATCAACTTCTACCCGACCGAGCAGGCCGGCCGCTCCAACGCACGCTGGCGTCCGGTGGGTCTGGGCGCGATGGGCCTGCAGGACGTCTTCTTCCAGCTGAAGCTGCCCTTCGACTCCCCCGAGGCGAAGGCGCTGTCCACCAAGCTCTCCGAGCGCATCATGCTCGCGGCGTACGAGGCTTCGTGCGACCTGGCCGAGCGCAGCGGCCCGCTGCCGGCCTGGGAGCAGACCCGCACCGCGCGGGGCGTGCTGCACCCCGACCACTACTCCGTCGAGCTGAACTGGCCGGAGCGCTGGGACGCGCTGCGCGCCCGGATCGCGAAGACCGGCATGCGCAACTCCCTGCTCCTCGCCATCGCCCCGACGGCGACCATCGCCTCCATCGCGGGCGTGTACGAGTGCATCGAGCCGCAGGTCTCCAACCTCTTCAAGCGCGAGACCCTGAGCGGGGAGTTCCTCCAGGTCAACGGCTACCTGGTGCAGGAGCTCAAGCGGCTCGGCGTCTGGGACGCCCAGACCCGCGAGGCGCTGCGCGAGTCCTCCGGCTCGGTGCAGGGCTTCGGCTGGATCCCGGCCGAGGTGCGCGAGCTGTACCGCACGGCCTGGGAGATCCCCCAGCGCGGCCTGATCGACATGGCGGCGGCCCGTACGCCGTTCCTGGACCAGTCGCAGTCGCTGAACCTGTTCCTGGAGACGCCCACCATCGGCAAGCTCAGCTCGATGTACGCGTACGCCTGGAAGCAGGGCCTGAAGACCACGTACTACCTGCGCTCCCGTCCCGCGACGAAGATCGCCCGCGCCGCCTCGGGCAGTGCCGTCCCGGCGGCCGCAACCCCCCTCCCGCAGGCCGTCGACGCCGACGCGCTGGCCTGCTCCCTTGAAAACCCCGAGTCCTGCGAGGCCTGCCAGTAATGAGCACTGACAACACCAAGAACCTCCTGGACCCGGGCTTCGAGCTGACGCTGCGCCCCATGCGCTACCCGGACTTCTACGAGCGCTACCGCGACGCGATCAAGAACACCTGGACGGTGGAGGAGGTCGACCTCCACTCGGACGTCTCGGACCTCGCGAAGCTGACGCCCTCCGAGCAGCACATGATCGGCCGGCTGGTCGCGTTCTTCGCGACGGGCGACTCGATCGTCTCGAACAACCTCGTCCTGACCCTGTACAAGCACATCAACTCCCCGGAGGCGCGCCTGTACCTGTCGCGCCAGCTCTTCGAGGAGGCCGTGCACGTCCAGTTCTACCTGACGCTGCTCGACACCTACCTGCCCAACCCGGACGACCGCGCGGCCGCCTTCGACGCGGTCGAGGAGATTCCCTCGATCCGCGAGAAGGCGCAGTTCTGCTTCCGCTGGATGGACTCGGTGGAGAAGATCGACCGGCTGGAGACGGCCGCCGACCGGCGTCGCTTCCTGCTGAACCTGATCTGCTTCGCCGCGTGCATCGAGGGCCTGTTCTTCTACGGGGCGTTCGCGTACGTGTACTGGTTCCGCTCGCGCGGCCTGCTGCACGGCCTGGCCACCGGCACCAACTGGGTGTTCCGTGACGAGAGCGCCCACATGAGCTTCGCTTTCGAGGTCATCGACACGGTCCGCAAGGAGGAGCCGGAGCTGTTCGACGACGCGCTCCAGCAGCAGGTCGTGGACATGCTGAAGGAGGCCGTCGAGGCGGAGCTGCAGTTCGGCCGCGACCTGTGCGGCGAGGGCCTGCCGGGCATGAACACCGAGTCGATGCGCGAGTACCTCGAGTGCGTCGCGGACCAGCGCCTGGTGCGCCTGGGCTTCGCCCCGGTGTACGGCTCGCAGAACCCGTTCTCCTTCATGGAACTCCAGGGCGTCCAGGAGCTGACGAACTTCTTCGAGCGCCGCCCGTCGGCCTACCAGGTCGCGGTCGAGGGCACGGTCGACCTGGACGAGGACTTCTAACCCCCCACCGGGCAGCACCACTTGACAGCGTCCCCGCCCATGGGGAGACAGACTCGGCCCGCCGAGTCCCGGGGCGGGGGCGCTTCGCCGTTCCCGGCCCCCTCGGAGCCGCCGGAGAATGGGCCGGGCGGGCCCGGATGCGGCCCGGCGGGCTGCGGTACGGCGGGACCGTGGGGCCCGCCTCCGCCCACGCACACCAGGCCCGGAGCCGGATCAGTGTCCGGGCGCGTGCCGTACGGAAACACGGGGCGTACGAGCGCCGGCCTGTTCACGCCGATGCCGATCCCGCAGGACCTGCGCCTCCTGCTCGGCCGCACGGATCTGCCGGTCGAGCCGGCGCTCGCCCAGGGCCCCGTAGAGGGTGGGGCCCGCCAGTAGGGCGGCGACGGCGAGGACGAGGAGGTAGTCGAGGAGCGTGTTCATGACTCCACTCTCGCCAGGACGGCCAAAATCGGACAGTGGCAGGACTGTCATGAAAGAGCGAATTACTGCCACACTGAAATCATGCTGAAGCCTTCCTCCCTCAAGAACGTGGCCGTGGCCGTGGTGAACGGGGTCACCCCCTTCGAGATGGGCATCTTCTGCGAGGTCTTCGGGATCGACCGCAGCGCCATGGGCCTGCCGACCTACGATTTCGCCGTCTGTGCGATGGAGGAGAACCCCATCACCGTGGGCGACGGCCACTACCGCCTCACGCTCCCCCACGGACCCGAGCGGCTGGAGGAGGCGGACCTGATCTGCCTGCCCGCCGACCGCCAGGCCCCCACCCGCGAGTACCCGGAGCCGCTCCTGGAAGCCCTGCGCCGGGGCGTGGACCGCGGTGCGCGGGTGCTCAGCGTGTGCAGCGGCGCCTTCGTGCTGGGCGCGGCGGGGCTGCTCGACGACCGGCGCTGCACCACGCACTGGATGCACGCCCCGGCCCTGGCCCGCCGCTTCCCCCGGGCCAAGGTCGACCCGGACGTGCTCTACGTGGACGAGGGCTCGGTGATCACCTCGGCCGGCACCGCGTCCGGGATCGACGCGTGCCTGCACCTCGTGCGGCAGGAGCAGGGCGCCGAGGTGGCCAACACCATCGCCCGGCGGATGGTCGTGCCGCCGCACCGGGACGGCGGGCAGGCGCAGTACATCCAGCGGCCGCTGCCCCGCACCTCCTGCGACACGGTCGGCGAGGTGATCGGCTGGATGGCCCGCCACCTGGAGGAGGAGATCACCGTCGATCAGCTCGCGGAGCGGGCCCACATGTCCGCGCGGACCTTCGCCCGCCGCTTCCTGCAGGAGACGGGGACCACCCCGTACCAGTGGGTGCTGCGCCAGCGGGTCCTGCTGGCGCAGGAGCTGCTGGAGGCGACCGACGAGACGGTCGACGCGATCGCGGGCCGCTGCGGCTTCGGCACCGCTGCCGCCCTGCGCCACCACTTCCTGCGGACGCTGGGCACCACCCCGAACGCCTTCCGCCGTGCGTTCCGGGGCCCGGCCGCGGCCTGACGTCCAACAGGCGACACTCCATGGCCAAGAATTCCCCGTCTTGATCATTTTCGCCCTACGGTTTGCTCGTTCGCACAAGACAGGGGATCCCATGACTCGCACCATCAGCGCCGACCGCACCACTGCCGCGACGTTCCCGGGCACGGCCGCCACGGCCCTGCCCGACCCGAGCGACCTCGGCTGGGACTAGTACCACCGCTCCACGCGAAAGGCGCCCCGCTCCTGACCTGAGCGGGGCGCCTTTCGCGTACGGGAACGGCGGCTACTCGTTCGGAACCGTCTCGTAGCGCGCGGTGCCCTCTTCCATCTGCCGCAGCGCGTCCTTGCGGTCCCGCTTGGAGAGCCGGTCGATGTACAGGTAGCCGTACAGGTGGTCCGTCTCGTGCTGCAGGCAGCGCGCGAAGTAGCCGGTGCCCCGCACCTTGATCGGGTTGCCCCGCGCGTCCTGGCCGGTCACCTCGGCGTAGTCCGGGCGGGCCAGCGAGGCGTAGGCGGTCGGGACCGACAGGCAGCCCTCGTTCGAGTCGTCGAGGATGCGCGAGGCGGCCGGCAGCTCGACGAGCTTGGGGTTGACGACCACGCCGGTGTGGCGGTTGCCGTCGTCGTCCGGGCAGTCGTAGACGAAGACCTTGGCGTCGACGCCGATCTGGTTCGCGGCGAGGCCCACGCCTTCGGCGGCCTTCTGGCTGGCGAACATGTCGTCGATCAGCTGCGCAAGCTCGTCGCCGAACTCGGTGACGTCCTTGCACTCCCGGTGCAGGACCGGGTTGCCGACCACCGTGATCGGACGGGCGGTGCCGCGCTCGCGGTGGGCGAGCTCGCGCGCCTCACCGTCCTCGGTGTCCACGACGTAACCGTCGTTCACTTCACCGACGACACCGACCTCGACAACGTCGTTCTCCTGCTGCGCCATGTCCGCCGTACGCCTTCCGTAAGTCCACCAGTCACCGATGTGCCGGTACAGACTACGTCCCCCGCTCAGCAGACTTCTTCGAGATCCCGCCACTCCCGGCTGTCCGGGCTGTCCGCGACCCAGCCGTCGAGCAGCCCGCGCACCAGACCCGCCGGCGCCGCGATCCCGCACTCCCGCTCGGGCACCCACAGGGATCCGGACCCGGTCGTACGGTGTCCCAGCGGTCCGGGATGGCCCGGTTCGCTGTGGTCGTGCGGGTCCAGCTGCTCGCCGTCGCCCTCGCCGCTCGGCATCGCGCTCTCCGAACAGGTCCGGCACAGGAGCCGTACCGAGGAGGACCAGTCCTCGGCGGCGAAGCCCGCATCGGAGGCCAGCTGCTCCAGGGCGTTGCGGTCGGCCTCGGTGGCCGCCTCCAGGAGCACCACCCAGGTCGGTACCGGGGAGGGTGCCCACAGCTCGATCTCGTCGAAAACGGGGTACGAGGGCCCGGCCGCGGTGACACGCTCACCGTGCGGGACCCCGTCGTGCAGGACGACCTCGCCCCAGCGCCGCCCCGAGGAGGGCAGCGGGATCGACAGGACCTCCATACGGGCCGGGTCCAGCCTGCGGCCCCAGACCACCTCGGCCTCGCCCTCGGGAGACAGCCGCACGGCCGCACTGCCGAGCTCCATGCCGACGGGCTCGCCGCCGCCGCCCGCGCCGTGCGGGTCTCCGGGCACCTTCAGCCCGTACGCCTGCCACGCGCGGCGGGCCAGCGGCCAGTCCTGCAGCGCGGTCGCGGCGATGCCGACGTTCCACCAGTCCGGGGCGCCGCCCTCCCGGTCGAGCAGGGCCACGGCACGCAGTCCGGCGGCCCGCGCCTGCTCCCAGTCGTGGCGGAACTTGTGGAGCAGCGCCAGATTGAACCAGGACTCGGACAGCCAGGGTTCCAGATCCGCGGCCCTGGTCAGGAGCGCGCCCGCGTCCTCGTACCGACCGTCGCCGATCAGCGTGAACGCGCGGTCGGTGGCCTGCCGCCACGAGGCGGAGGGCCGATGCCGTACCTTCCCGAAGATCCTCACGATTCCCGCCTGCCGGTCCGACGACGCAGCGGTGCGGCTCTGCCGACGGGTGCGGCCTGGCCGACTGCTGCGGACACTCCTACTGGGGACACTCTTCCTGGGGACGCTCCTGCTGGGAACACTCTCACTGGCATCCAACCATGCCCACTTGGGCGGCCGCTCATTACCCATGGGTTACCCAGGCGGGACGGGTACGACTCTGGCACGTCCGCCCCGGGCGAGCACCCTGGCGAGACATTCCACGATCTCCGGCTGGTAGTCCCGCCCGGTGCCCAGACGCAGCCGCTCCAGGGCCTCCAATGAGCCGCCCGGGTGACGGGCACCGCCGACGAGGTCGTCGTAGGCATTGACCGTGCGCACGATGCGGGCCGCGACGGGCTGCTCCCGGTACGGGTCCGCCTGCAGCTCCACCACCATGGCGACCTCGGCCGGCACCCCCGTCTGGCGGGCCACCTCCCCACCGAGTCCGGCGATCCGGCGGGCCTCGGCCGCGGGCAGCTCGGCGGTCGCCCCGGCCGGGACCGGGTCGACCAGGGAGAGCTGCCCGATGTCGTGCATCAGGGCTGCGTACTCCAGCACCGTGAGCTCCCGCTCCGAGAGGCCCAGCTCCCGGCCCACGGCGCAGCTGAGCGCCGCGACCCGGCGGGAGTGGCCGGGCCGGGTGTAGCCGGCGATCTCGGTGGCGCGGGCGAGGGAGGTGATGGTCTGGCGGTAGGTGGTGCGGATGGCGGTGATCCGGTGGAAGGACATCTGGGTCAGGAGCAGCGGCACGCTGAAGACGGGCACCGCCCACAGACCGGCGACGGCGACCCCGAGGGCCATGACCACGCCCGTGGCGCAGATCGCGGCGCCGATGCCGAGCTGGGCGCGCAGCTCGTCGCGGAGCAGCGGGGTAAACGGCCAGCCGGTGCGGGCACCGGCGAGAACGGCACCGAGGACCGCGTCGCACAGGGCCGTGAGCCCGAGGAGCAGGACCAGGAAGAGCACGAGGTACGAACCCTGCCCGACCCACGGCTCCAGTCGGCCGGAGTTGTAGAGCGGCTGGAAGCAGACGGCGGCGAAGGTGACGGTGAGTACCCGGCGGGCCAGGTGGTCGAGGGCGGGGCCGCGACCCCGGGCGATGTGCGGGACGATCCCGAGGAGGGCGGCCGTGACGACCACGGCGACGATCTGCAGAACCCCGTGGTGGGTGGGGCTTCCGGCGTTCTGCCCGAGCAGGGCGTACGCGAGGGCGCCTGCGGAGCCGAGCGGCGCGGGCTGCTGGCGGGCGGCGTCGCCGCTGTCCCGGCGGGCGAGCTCGCCGATGGTGATCAGGGTGCCGAAGGCGAGGGCGATGCCCGGCTCGAGCAGCCCGTTCCACAGGGTGTGCCCGAACGCGGCCACGGTCAGCGCCCCGGCGGCCCCCCGCACGACGCCGACGGCCCAGCCCCTCACGCCTTCGCTCCCGCGGCGGGGGCGGACGGGGAGCCGGGGCCTCCCGGCTCCTCCTCGAGCCCTGCTGCGGGCTCGTCCGGCGGCCCCCCGGCGCAACCGCGGGGTGCCGCGGCCGGGAGCTGCGTACCGGCCCCCCGGGCCTCGGGCCGGCTCTCGGCCGGGGCGGCCTGGGCGGGCAGTGCGGTCAGTGGCGCGCCGGTGGACACGGCCGCCCGCGCGGCCCCGTTCGCCGCCTGCCCGGGAGCGTCGCCGCCACCGCCCGCCGCAATCACCTGGAGGTCGTCGTCCGAGGTCACCTTCGGATGCCAGCCCTGGCGGTCGATGGCACCGACCAGCGCCCGCACCATCTCGGGGTCGAACTGCGCCCCCGAGCAGCGTTCCAGTTCGGCCAGTGCGACCGGCACCGGCCGGGCCCTGCTGTAGGACCGGGTCGAGGTCATCGCGTCGAAGGCGTCGGCGACCGCCACCACCCGGGCCAGCACCGGGATCTGCTCCCCGGTCAGGCCGTACGGGTAGCCGGAGCCGTCCATCCGCTCGTGGTGGTGCAGGATCGCCGCCCGGGCCTCTCCCAGGAAGCCGATGCCGCGCACCATCTCGTGTCCGTACTCGGGGTGGAGTTCGATGATCCGGCGCTCTTCGGGGGTCAGCGGTCCGTCCTTGCGCAGCAGCCGGGTCGGGACTCCGAGCTTGCCCACGTCGTGCAGGATCCCGGCGATGCGGACGATTTCGAGGCGTTCCTCGCCCATGCCCAGCTCGCGGGCGATCATCGCCGAGGCCTGGCCGACGCGCTCGCTGTGGCCGCGCGTGTAGCGGTCCTTGATGTCGACGGCCTGGACCAGTGCCCGGATGGTGGCCTGGTGGGCGGCGCGCTCGCGGTGGTACTGGGCGAAGACCCAGCAGGAGATGTACATCGGCAGCAGGACGAGCAGTGCGGCCGGGAGTCCGTACGGGCTGCGCCACATGACGGCCATCATCAGCCCGGCGAGGCCGTGCACGCAGTGCGGGGCGAGGGACCGGGTCGCAAGGCCCCGCCAGGCGGTGGCGGCGGGCCGGCGTTCGGCGGCGGCCAGGATGCCGCCGTCGAGGGCGGTCAGCACCAGGCAGAAGGCGACGGCCGCGGCGGCGGCGGGGAGCATCACGTACGGGAAGTCGGCGACCCAGACGGCCTCACTCCCGGCTCCGTCCGGGCCCGGCGGCCCGGTCCCGCCGAAGGGGCCTCCGGCCAGCGCCCCGGGCCCGCCCAGCAGCCCGTAGACCTGCCCGGCGGTCCAGGCGGCTATCGACTGCTGCGCCCCGTGCCAGGTGCGCCGTACCCGGGCGGGCCGCGCGGTCACGGCTCCGGCGAGTCCGCCGGGCAGCGCGACGAGTGCGGCGGCGGCCGGCGGCAGGAGGAACACGGCGGCCAGCACCACCGGGAAGAAGGAGCCGAGCCCCTCGGGCACCCGGTGGCCCATGAGCGGGCAGACCTTGACGAGTTCGCAGCCGAGGTAGAGCACGGAGAGCAGGCCGATGGAGGGCCACGGGGTAGCGGCATCGGCGAGGGCGGGGGCAATGCACGCGCAGGCGGCGAGGACCGCGCACAGGACGTAGGCGCGCGCCATCGGCGGAAGTACCCGCATGGCGCTCTCCTCCCCTGGAGCCGTGCACGTCAGGTACGAATCAAACCAGTACCCGAAAGGGGAGAATAAGTGGGGCCGGGAGCGAGGTGGGCCACATTTTCGCATTGCACCATGCGGACGCCCCCGGATTACCACCTTCGAGTGAAGGAAGTACCCATCCGGGGGCGGCTGTTCGAGATTGTTCAATCGGGTACTACTTCATCGGCGAACTCGGCCGGTTTTCACCCCGTCGCGGATCCCGGCATCGGCTCGGCGGCGGCCGGCGTGGCCGTGATGTCGTGATCCGGCACCGCCTGCCCCGAACGGATCAGTTCGATCCGTCCCATCACCTTCGAGCGCAGGTCGGTGGGTACGTCGTCCGATCCGCAGCAGCGCTTGACCAGCTTCTTCACGGCCTGCTCCAGGCCGTACTTCTCCAGGCAGGGATTGCACTCGCCGAAGTGCGTCTCGAACTTCGTGCAGTCGCTGTCGGGCATCTCCTGGTCGAGGAACTCATAAAGGTGGTCCAGGACCTCCGAGCACTCCGTCTCGTGCGCATCTCCGCAGCTCATGAGCCCGAGCCTTTCAGGTCGTTCGACTCTCCCGCGCCGGCCGGGACGAGCCCGCGCTCACGGGCGTAGTCCTCAAGCATTCCACGGAGTTGACGGCGGCCACGGTGCAGTCGCGACATGACAGTACCGATGGGTGTACCCATGATGTCCGCGATCTCCTTGTACGCAAAGCCCTCTACGTCGGCAAGATAGACCGCAATGCGGAACTCCTCCGGAATGGCCTGGAGAGCTTCCTTCACGTCCGAATCGGGCAGGTGGTCGAGAGCCTGCGACTCGGCGGAACGCAAGCCCGTCGACATGTGCGACTCGGCGCGCGCCAGCTGCCAGTCCTCGATCTCCTCGGCCGCACTGCGCTGGGGTTCGCGCTGCTTCTTGCGGTACGAGTTGATGAAGGTGTTGGTGAGAATGCGGTACAGCCAGGCCTTCAGGTTGGTGCCCTCGCGGAACTGGTGGAAGGACGCGTATGCCTTCGCATACGTCTCCTGGACCAGGTCCTCGGCGTCGGCCGGATTGCGCGTCATGCGCAGGGCGGCCGAGTACATCTGGTCGAGGTAGCCGAGGGCGTCCCTCTCGAAGCGCGCATTGCGCTCCGGGGTTGTCTCCTCCGCGTGGCCTTCGTCGGTCCCGGCGACAGGACCCACCTCCTCCGACTGCGTGGCGGCTCCGAAAGCGGACCCGCTCGAATCGGAGAATAGTCGACCATCCCGGTCGCCCGCCGCCCGAACCTGTCCGCGCTTGGGCCCGGGCAGCACTGTCCAGTCCAGGTCAGCGGCCTGCGGACGGTTCTGGCTGATGACCTGGGTCATGCGGTGCCTCTCCTCCGACGTCTTCCCGTACGTACCGACATCCGGGACAACAGAAGGCCGCTGCGGCACATTCCCGGGCAGGGCACGGGATTCGGGACCCGGTGGGCCGTCCCGGTCACAGTGCCGGCTCAGACGGGCAGCCGGCCGAGCCATTCGGCCACCGCCCCGGTGATCACCGCCAGGGCTTCCTCCTGCGTGGGACCGGTCTTCTTGAGCACGGCGAAGCCGTGATCCCCGCCGTCCACTTCCACCAGCTCGTACGAGGCTCCGCGCGCCCCCCGCTCCGGGAACTCCTGCGGCCTCCCGAAGGAGTCGCGGCCGCCCTGGACCACCAGCGCCGGACGCCCGGCGCCCAGCAGCTCCTCGGCCCGGGACTTCTCCGGCCGGCCCGGCGGGTGCAGCGGGAAGGCCAGCGCGAGCACCCCGGCCGCGCCCAGATCCGCTGCGGTCCGGCAGGCCACCCGGGCCCCGGCGCTGCGGCCGCCCGCGACGACGGGCAGCCCGGGCTCCGCGAAGGCGGGCCACAGGGCGCTCCAGCCCGCGTCCAGCACCTTGGGCGCGGCGGCGACCTTCTTCCCGGCGACCCGCCAGGGCTGTTCGGCCAGCGCCACGGTGATCCCCAGGACGGGCAGGGCGGCGGCCAGGGCCTGGAGGTCCCGGGCCTCGATCCCGCCGCCGGCTCCGTGGCCCAGGGCGAGCACCAGGCGGGCCCTGCCCGCCGGGGCCGGGTGCCAGGTGATGCGGGCTTCGCCCGCCGGGGTGTCGACGCTCTCGGTGCGCGTGCTGCTCATGGCCCGATCATGCCGGTCCGGGGCGCCCTCCGGAGTGAGCGCCGGGGCCTCAGAAGAGCGTGCCCTCCTCCGGCCCCTCCAGCTCCTCCAGGAGTTCGGGCCCGTTGTTGCGGACGTTGCTCGCGGCGGTGGACACCGGATAGGCGCGCATCAGCCCTCCGGGTGGCGGGGCCAGCAGGGCCTGGAGCTCGTCGGGGTCGGCCCGCGCCGGGTCCAGCCAGGCGTCCCACCGGTCCGGGGTGAGCATCAGGGGCATCCGGGGGTGGATGTCGGCCAGCGACCGCGGCCCCTCGGCGGGGGCCACGCCCAGGGGGCCGGCCTCGGCCTCCGTGGTGATCACCGAGCAGGTCGCCCACCAGGCGCGGGGGTGCTCGTCGGGCAGGGTCCGGTCGCGCCAGAACTCGTATATCCCGGCCATGGCGAAGACGGAGCCGTCGGTGGGCAGGACGAAGTAGGGCTGCTTTCGCGCCCGCTTCTTCTTGCCCTCGACCTCCAGCTGCCGCTCGTCGTGGGCGGTGACCCACTCGTAGTAGCCGTCCGCGGGGATGATGCAGCGGCGCTGCTCGAAGGGGCGGCGGAAGGAAGGCTTCTCGGCGATGGTCTCGGACCGGGCGTTGATCATCCGGGCGGCGCCCTCGGGGTTCGGCGCCCAGGACGGCACGAGCCCCCATTTCAGGACCCTCAGCTGGCGAACCGGACGCGGGCTCGGAGCGTCTTTCAGCGGACGGTCGAGGACGACGTGGACCTCTTTCGTCGGAGCCACGTTCCAGTCGGGTGCCAGCGCCTGCGCCGGCTCCCACCGCTTCACCCCGAACGCCTCCGCCAGATCCTCGGGCCCCCGACTCGCTGCAAACCTTCCGCACATGGCTGCCACACTGCCATGACATTCGATCGTCACCGCAAGGAGTCCGCCACCTCATGAACACCAGCAGCGCTGCCGGCCTGTGGGACCGGCTCACCGGCATACAGGCGGCGCCCGGTCTGTGGCTGGTGATCGCCACGGGGCTGGCGGCGCTCGTCGCCGTGGGCCCCCGGCCGGTGTGGCGGCTCTCCCGCAACGCGATCACCATCGCGCACGAGGGCGGCCACGGACTGCTGGCGCTGCTCACGGGCCGCAGCCTGGACGGGATCCGGCTGCACTCGGACACCAGCGGGGTCACCGTCAGCCGGGGCAAGCCGACCGGCCTGGGCATGGTCCTCACGGCCGCCGCCGGGTACACGGCGCCCTCCCTGCTCGGCCTCGGCGGAGCGGCCCTGCTGTCGGCCCACCGGATCACGCTGCTGCTGTGGGCGGCGACCGCCCTGCTGCTGGCGGTGCTGGTGATGATCCGCAACGCGTACGGGCTGCTGACGGTGGTACTCACGGGCGCCACCTTCGTACTGGTCTCCTGGCTGGCCCCGGAGGAGGTGCAGGCCGTCTTCGCGTACGCCGTGGTGTGGTTCCTGCTGCTCGGCGGCGTCCGGCCGGTCTTCGAGCTGGGGGCCAAGCGCCGGCACAGCGGAGCGCCCGACTCCGACGCGGACCAGCTCGGACGGCTCACCCATGTGCACCCCGTGGTGTGGCTGCTGTTCTTCCACGTGGTGGCGCTGTCCTCGCTCATCGGCGGCGGCCGCTGGCTGCTCGTCCTCTGACCGAGGGCCTGTCCTTCTGGCCGGTCCCAGCCCGTGGCTGCTTTGCGTCCGACCTCCAAGACTCCCCCGGTGATCAAGATCTGCGGCCGTGGGAAGCCACTAAAGTGGTGGCCATGACCGAGACCCACGCTCTGCCCGCCCTCTGGCCCGCCCCGCTCGCCGACGCCGCCGTCCAGGCCACCGTCACCGTGCCCGGGTCCAAGTCGGTCACCAACCGTGCCCTCGTGCTCGCCGCGCTCGCCTCCGAGCCGGGCTGGGTGCGCCGCCCGCTGCGTTCGCGCGACTCCCAGCTGATGGCCGACGCGCTGCGCGCGCTGGGCGTCGGCATCGAGGAGACCGTGTCCTCCAGCTCCGCCGGCGAGGGTCACGGCGGCGAGGCCTGGCGGGTCATCCCGGCCGCACTGCACGGACCGGCCACGGTCGACGTCGGCAACGCGGGCACGGTCATGCGCTTCCTGCCGCCCGTGGCCACCCTGGCCGACGGCGACATCCGCTTCGACGGCGACCCGCGCTGCTACGAGCGCCCCCTCGGCCAGGTCATCACCGCGCTGCGCACGCTCGGCGCCCGCATCGACGACGACGGCCGCGGGGCGCTGCCGCTGACCGTCCAGGGCGGCGGGGCCCTGGAGGGCGGGACCGTCGAGATCGACGCGACCAACTCCTCGCAGTTCGTCTCCGCGCTGCTGCTCTCCGCCCCCCGGTTCAACCAGGGCGTCGAGGTGCGGCACGTGGGCACCAACCTGCCGTCCATGCCGCACATCCGGATGACCGTGGAGATGCTGCGCGCGGCGGGCGCGCAGGTCGACACCCCCGAGTCCGGCGGCGAGAAGAACGTCTGGCGGGTCGCCCCCGGCGCCCTGCTCGGCTGCGACCTGGTCGTGGAGCCGGACCTCTCCAACGCCCAGCCCTTCCTCGCGGCGGCCCTCATCACCGGCGGCACGGTCACCATCCCCGACTGGCCCCGCCGCACCACGCAGCCCGGTGACGCGCTGCGCCGGATCTTCACGGAGATGGGCGGCTCCTGCGAGCTCACCGACGCGGGCCTGGTCTTCACGGGCACCGGCAAGATCCACGGCATCGACGTGGACCTGGGCGAGGTCGGCGAGCTCACCCCGGGCATCGCCGCCGTCGCGGCGCTGGCCGACTCGGAGTCGGTGCTGCGCGGGGTGCAGCACCTGCGGATGCACGAGACCGACCGGCTGGCGGCGCTCACCAAGGAGATCAACGGGCTGGGCGGCGACGTCACGGAGACCGCGGACGGTCTTCGGATCCGGCCGCGCCCGCTGCACGGCGGCACGTTCCACACGTACGACGACCACCGGATGGCCACGGCCGGCGCGGTGATCGGCCTGGCGGTGGAGGGCGTGCTCATCGAGAACGTGGCGACGACCGCGAAGACCTTGCCGGACTTCCCGCAGATGTGGGCGGACATGCTCTCCCGGGCCGAAGCGGCTCCGGCAGGTGTCGGAGCGTAGGGCCCGTCATGCGCAGGTACGGCAAGAACACCGACGAGGACGACATCCGCCAGCGGCCCAACCCCAAGGGCAACCGGCCGCGTACGACCATCCGCCCCAAGCACGAGGACGCGGCCGAGGGCTTCGTCCTGACCGTGGACCGCGGCCGGCTCACCTGCCTGGTCGACAACCGGCCCGTGCACGCGATGAAGGCCCGCGAGCTGGGCCGCAAGGCGGCGGTGGTCGGGGACCGGGTCTGGATCGTCGGCGACCTGTCCGGCAAGAAGGACACCCTCGCCCGGATCGTGCGGATCGAGGCCCGCAAGTCGGTCCTGCGGCGCACGGCCGACGACGACGATCCGTACGAGCGCATCGTCGTCGCCAACGCCGACCAGCTCGCCATCGTGACGGCGCTGGCCGACCCGGAACCGCGCCCCCGGATGATCGACCGCTGTCTGGTGGCCGCGTACGACGCCGGGCTGGAACCGCTGCTGGTCCTCACCAAGTCCGATCTGACGTCCGCGGACAAGATCCTGGAGATCTACTCGACCTTCGGCCTGAACTACGTGGTCACCAACCGCGAGGAGCTGGCGACGGGCGACGCGGCCGAGCGGGTGCGCGAGCGCCTGAACGGCCGGATCACCGCGTTCGTCGGCCACTCGGGCGTCGGCAAGACCACGCTGGTGAACTCGCTGGTCGCCGAGGGCCGCCAGCGCGCGACCGGCGTGGTCAACGCGGTGACCGGCCGCGGCCGGCACACGACCACCTCGGCGCTCGCGCTGCCGCTGCCGGGCGGGGACGGCTGGGTCATCGACACCCCGGGCGTACGTTCCTTCGGCCTGCACCACGTGGACCCGTCCCGGGTCATCCTGGCCTTCCCGGAGCTGGTGCCGGGCACGGAGGGCTGCCCGCGCGCGTGCAGCCACGACGAGCAGGACTGCGCGCTCGACAAGTGGGTGGAGGACGGCCACGCGGATCCGGCGCGGCTGTACTCGCTGCGGCGGCTGCTGCAGACGCGGGAGCGCCGCGAGGGCGACTGACCGGGTGCGGGCGACCGGCCGGGCGAGGCCGACCGATCTTCGGCCGATCGCCCGGCGGGGTTTGCCGTACGCGATGTCTGGAAAATGCATAATCGCACCAAGTGACGCGAGGGCAGAGCCCGTGAGCGCGTCACATGACGCGGGGAGGCATACGCCATGGCGTGGCTGCTGGTCGTGGTTGCCGGGATCCTGGAAACGGGGTTCGCGGTCTGCCTCAAGCTGTCGCACGGCTTCACCCGGCTGTGGCCGACCATCGCCTTCGCGTGCTTCGCGCTCGGCAGCTTCGGTCTGCTGACGCTGGCCCTGAAGAAACTGGACGTGGGACCGGCCTACGCGGTGTGGACCGGCATCGGAGCGGCCGGTACCGCGATCTACGGGATGATCTTCCTCGGGGATCTGGTCTCCACCCTCAAACTCGTCTCGATCTCGCTGGTGATCCTCGGCGTCATCGGGCTCCAGCTCTCGGGCTCGTCACAGTGAGCACCCGCAGCAGCCCGGCGTGGCCCGGCCCCGACGGCTCGGCCGGGGCGATCAGGTAGGACAGCGCGAGCCGCACGGCCAGCTCGCACCGCTGCGCCCCCTCCTGCCCGCCGGTCGCGGCACCGAACGCGGCGTCGGCCCGCTCACGGACGCCCCGGATCAGCTCGGCGGGCCCCAGGGCGGGCAGTCCCGGCCGGAGCCCGCGGCCGGCCGGGACGGGTAGGTTCCCGTTCCAGCACCCCGTCAGCAGGGCCCTCGCGAGGGGGCGCTCCCGGCCCGCGCGCACGGTCCACTCCACGACCGCCGCCAGCCGTTCGGCCAGTGCGCCCGAGGAGGCCAGGGCCCGGTCCACCCCGTCCAGGTACCAGGCGGCGTCGCGCCGGACCAGGGCGTGGCCCAGGCCCGTCTTGCCCGCGAACTCGTTGTAGAGGGTCTGGCGCGAGACCCCGGCGGCGGCCGCCACCTCGATCATCCGCACGGCCGGCCACGGGCGCGCCGCGAGGGCGGCTCCCGCCGCTTCGAGCAAGGACTCCCGGGCCGTCGGCACCGTCGCCTCCCCTTCGACGCCTCCGGTCGACGTCTCCGTCAGAGTTGACGGACCGCCAGATCCTGTCAAGGGTGCGTGTGCCGGACCCTGGACACCTTTCGCGGCGTCCCGGCCGTCTCGGTACTGTTCTGACATGCCCGAGTATGACGATGACCTGCGCCTTGCCCTCGAACTCGCCGACGCGGCGGACGCCTCGACGATGGAGCGGTTCCGCGCCCTCGACCTGAAGGTCGAGACGAAGCCCGACATGACCCCGGTGAGCGAGGCCGACACCGCCACCGAGGAGCTCATCCGGGCCGGGATCTCCGCCGCGCGGCCCTCCGACGCGATCCTGGGCGAGGAGTACGGCCTCAAGGGCGACGGCCCGCGCCGCTGGGTCGTTGATCCGATCGACGGTACGAAGAACTACGTGCGCGGCGTTCCGGTGTGGGCGACGCTGATCTCCCTGATGGAAGAGGACGCCGACGGGGTCTTCCGCCCCGTCGTCGGCGTGGTGTCCGCGCCCGCGCTGGGCCGCCGCTGGTGGGCGGCGCGCGGCCGGGGCGCCTTCACGGGGGGCGCGCTCGGCGGGACCACGGCCCTCGGCGTCTCGAAGGTCGCCACCCTCGCCGACGCCTCCTTCGCCTACTCCTCGCTGAGCGGCTGGGAGGAGCAGGGGCGGCTGCCCGGCTTCCTGGACCTGACCCGTGCCTGCTGGCGCACGCGGGGCTACGGCGATTTCTGGCCGTACATGATGGTCGCCGAGGGCTCGATCGACCTGTGCGCCGAGCCGGAGCTGAGCCTGTGGGACATGGCGGCCCTGGCCGTCGTCGTGGAAGAGGCCGGCGGCCGCTTCACCGCCCTGGACGGGGTGGACGGCGTCCACGGCGGCAACGCGGCGGCCTCGAACGGGCTGCTGCACGCGGAGATGCTGGACCTGCTGCGCCCGCGCGGCTGACGCGTACGGGACGGGCGCGCGCCACCGTGACCGGACGGCCCGCGCCCGTACGTACGGAAAGCGCCCCGTACGCGCCTCCTTGCTGACACTCCGTATGCGTGGGAATCTGAGACTCCTCCGCTTGTGCGCTTGTGAAGGGCTTCTCTAAGTGCGGGCCTTCGTGCGCACCCCACCCAAGCGGAGGGACTCACTAGGAGGTGGCTCTCTTCATGCTCGTCCGCGACGCCATGAGCACCGTGATCCTCACCCTCGGCCCCACTCACACCCTGCGGCAGGCGGCCTGCCTGATGTCCGGCCGACGCGTCGGCGCCGCCGTCGTCCTCGATCCCGAATACAGCGGCATCGGCATCCTGACCGAGCGCGACATCCTCAACTCGATCGGCGCGGGCCACGATCCCGACCGGGAGTCCGTGGGCGCGCACACCACCAACAACGTGGTGTTCTGCACCCCGGACGCCACCGTGCAGGAAGCCGCCGAGGCGATGGCCCACGGCGGTTTCCGTCATCTGATCGTCCTGGAGCACGGCGGCCCGGTGGGCATCGTGTCCGTACGTGATGTCATCCGCTGCTGGGCCCCGGCGCGGCGCACCACCGTGCCCGCGTAGGAACGGCCGACGGGCCGGCGCTCCCTTTCGGGGGCGCCGGCCCGTCGGCCTGCTGCGGCAAGCGGTCGATCAGCCGCGAAGGGCCTGGACCGCGGTCTCCAGACGCTTGCCGAAGTCGCCGTCCGCCTGGCGGAAGTTGTTGATCGCGCGCTCGACGATGTCGTCACGGGAGACCTTGGCGATGAAGCCGGACAGGTTCTCGATCAGACGGGCCTTCTCGTCCTCCGAGTACAGGCGGTAGAGGTTGCCCGCCTGGACGAAGTCGGTGTCCTCGGAGTGCGAGGGCGCGGCGTGGTTGCCCGTACCGCCGGTGACCTCGGAGGAGACCCACAGCGGGCGGTCCGTCTGGTGCGGGCCGCCGAAGCTGTTCGGCTCGTAGTTCTTCGCACCCTTGTGGCGGCCGTCGTACAGGTGGCCGTCACGGGAGTTGGTGCGCGCCTCGGTGGCGTGCGGGCGGTTCACCGGCAGGTGGTCGGCGTTGATGCCGACGCGGTAGCGGTGTGCGTCGCCGTAGCCGAAGAGACGGCCCTGGAGCATCTTGTCCGGGGACGGACCGATGCCGGGGACGAAGTGCGCCGGGGAGAAGATCGACTGCTCGACCTCGGCGAAGACGTTCTCCGGGTTGCGGTTGAGCTCCAGCTTGCCGATCTCGATCAGCGGGTAGTCCGCGTGCGGCCACACCTTGGTGAGGTCGAACGGGTTGAAGCGGTAGTTCGCCGCCTCGGCCGCCGGCATGACCTGCACCTGAACGGTCCAGGACGGGAAATCGCCGCGCTCGATCGACTCGCGCAGGTCGCGCTGGTGCGAGTCGGGGTCCTCACCGGCGAGCTGGTTGGCCTCGGCCTGGGTGAGGTTCTTGATGCCCTGGTCGGTCTTGAAGTGGTACTTGACCCAGAAGACCTCGCCGGACTCGTTGTTCCACTGGAACGTGTGCGAGCCGAAGCCGTTCATGTGGCGGTAGGACGCCGGGATGCCGCGGTCACCGAACAGCCAGGTCACCTGGTGCGTGGACTCGGGCGACAGACCCCAGAAGTCCCAGACGTTGTCCGCCTCCTGCGAGCCCGTGTACGGGTCGCGCTTCTGGGTGTGGATGAAATCGGGGAACTTGATGGCGTCCTTGATGAAGAACACCGGGGTGTTGTTGCCGACGAGGTCGTAGTTGCCCTCTTCGGTGTAGAACTTCAGCGCCCAGCCGCGGGGGTCGCGCACCGCGTCCGCGCTGCCGAGGTTGCCCGCGACGGTGGAGAAGCGCAGGAAGGTCTCGGTCTCCTTGCCCACCTCGGACAGGAAGTTCGCACGGGTCCACTGCGAGACGTCACGGGTCAGCGTGAACGTGCCGTAGGCACCGGCGCCACGGGCGTGCACCACGCGCTCCGGGATGCGCTCGCGGTTGAAGTGCGCGAGCTTCTCCAGAAGCAGCTGGTCCTGGACCAGAACGGGTCCGCCGATGCCGGCGGTCTCGCTGTTCTGGTTGTCAGCGACCGGAGCTCCGGCCTCCGTGGTGAGCGGTCCCTGCGTCACGTATTGCCTCCTGCGTAAATTTGCTGCAAACCTGTCCCGCGCCCTAACGCTACCGATCCTACGATAGACTTTGTCTAAGTCAAGTAAGAATCCAAATCAACACGCGTTCGGGAGTTACACAGAATCCCCTCGCTGTTAGGCTGACGCACATGAGTGACCTGCTGGATCGACTTCGCGGACGCGGATGGCGCATGACCGCACAGCGGCGCGTCGTGGCCGAGGTGCTCGACGGTGACCACGTTCACCTGACGGCCGACGAGGTACACGCGCGCGCCGCGGTCAGGCTGCCCGAAATCTCCCGCGCGACCGTTTACAACACCCTGGGCGAGCTCGTCACCCTCGGTGAGGTCCTGGAGGTTTCCACGGACCGCCGCGCCAAGCGGTACGACCCGAACGCCCACCGCCCCCACCAGCACCTGGTGTGCGCGCAGTGCGGGGCGATCCGCGACGTCCACCCAGCGGGCAATCCGCTGGCCGACCTGCCGGACACGGAGCGGTTCGGCTTCGTGGTGTCGGCGGTCGAGGTGACGTACCGCGGGGTGTGCCCGTCCTGCGCCGGGGTGTGACGACGGAGACAAGAAGAAGGCCGGGGGCGCGATGAGCCCCCGGCCTTCTCCCTTGCCCCGGCATTCGCACGCCGTGACTTGGCATTCACAAACGACCGAATGCCCGGATCCAGAGGATCCGGGCCTTCGAGCCTTCAGTAGCGGGGACAGGATTTGAACCTGCGACCTCTGGGTTATGAGCCCAGCGAGCTACCGAGCTGCTCCACCCCGCGTCGGTAAACCTGACTGTACGCGAGCCCGGCGAGCAGATGCAAATCGGTTAACGGCTGCTCCAGCCCGCCCGGCATTCGAGGATCGGGAGCCCGGGTGCGTGACCCCCGGGCAGCGACCCCGCACCCTCAAGCCGACAGCTCCTCGGCCAGGGCGTCGCGCAGCCGGGCCGCCCGCTCGGAGACCTCCGCCGGGCCGAGCTCCATCGCGCGGACGCACCACTTCTGGCCCTCCGTCAGGTCTCCCTGCCGGGCCGCGAGCAGCCCCAGCCGAAGCGCCGCCCGCCCGTGCCCGGCCACCGCCGCCCGGGTCCACCACAGCGCCGCCTCGGGCTCGTTGCCCTCGCGGGCCAGCAGCAGCCCCAGGTTGAAGGCGCCGTTGCGGGAGCCGGCCTCCGCCGCCTCGCGGTACCACCGCGCCGCGGCCCCCAGCTCGCCCCGCGCGGCGGCGAGCATGCCGACCCGCACCTGCGCCCGCCGGTGCCCCAGCTCCGCGGCCCGCTCGTACCACTCCTCGCTCTCGGTGCGCGCGGCTCCGCCGACGGGCTCGCCCAGCGCCACCGGCTCCGGCGGCGGGGCCAGCGACTCCAGCAGCGAGGCCAGCCGGAAGGCGGCCTCCGCACTGCCGCCGCCGGCCGCGCACCGCAGGTGGCGTTCCGCCGCGCGCTCCTCGCCGTCGCGGACCAGCGCGATGCCGACCTGCAGCGCCGCGTCGGTGTGTCCCGCCGACGCCGCGCGCTCGTACCACTTCAGGGCCGTCCGGTCCTCGTCCCGGCTGGCGAAGAGGATCCCGAGGTTGAAGGCGGCGTCCACGCTCCCCGCCTCCGCGGCCTTCGAGAACCACGGTTCCGCGCCCTCCGCGTCGCCGCCCTGCAGCAGCAGGATGGCCAGCGCGTTGGCCGCCTCGCGGTGTCCCGCGTACGCGGCGCGCCGGTACCACTGCTCGGCCGGGCCGGTCCGCTCCTGCGCGGCGCAGAGCAGCGCGAGGTTGTAGGCCCCGTTCTGGTCGCCCGCGTCCATCGCGGCCCGGTACCACTTCTCGGCCGTCTGGGTCTCGCCGCGCGCGGCGTGCAGTGCGCCCAGCGCGTTCGCCGCGTTGCCGTCGCCGTCCTGCGCGGCCCGAAGCCACCAGGTGGCCGCGTTTTCCTCGTCGCCGGCGTCGCGCAGCAGGAAGCCGAGCGCGCACGCCGCCCGCGGTTCGCCCTGCTTGGCGGAGGTCAGGTACCAGCGGCCGGCCTCCTTCAGCTCCCCGCGCGCCTCCAGCAGCGCGCCCAGGTGCAGCCCGGCGCGCCGGTGGCCGCGCGCGGCGGCCTGCCGGTACCACTGCTCGGCCTCGGCCGGGTCGCCCTTCCTCAGGTGCCGGGCCAGTCGGTACGCGGCCTCGCGGTGCCCCTGTTCCGCGGCGGCCCGGAACCACCGCTCGACGCCCTTGTCCCCGCGGTGCTCCAGCAGGTCCGCGAGCCCGTAGGCCCCCAGGGCGTGGCCGGATTCCGCCGCCTGGCGCATCCAGTACTCGGCGGCGGGCTCGTCGCCCCGCTCGCGGTAGTGGCGGCCCAGGGCGTGCGCGGCGGGGGCCGATCCGGCCACGGCCGCCACGCGCCACCAGTCGGCGGCCTCTTCGGGGTAGCCGCGCTGGTGCAGCAGTACGCCCAGGTTGTTGGCGGCCGCGCGGTCGCCCTCACCGGTCGCCCCGCGCAGGTACGGCTCGGCTCCCGCGAGGTCGCCGCGGCGCAGCAGAAGTGCCCCGAGTACGCTCATCGCGCCCGGGTCCCCCTTGTCGGCGGCGACCCGGTGCCGGGCCTCCAGCTCGGCGTCGCTGGCCGCGTCGGTCAGCGCGAAGACCGCGTCGTCGAACATCGCGTCGACCGACACGTCCGGCGTGGTCGGCGCCAGTGCCGTGGTCCGTACCGGCCGCGTGGTCATCGCGGTCCGCACGTCATAGGCCTGAGCCGCCCCATCGGCCTCCGCATCCGATTCGGACTCCGCCCTCACAAACCGCCCTGTCTCCAGCAGAGTTGACCTGTCCCCCATAAATCCCATCGTCGCATCACCTGCTACCCGCGTACACCTGGTATGTCGCAGCCCGTGAGGTCACTAGAGCGTTTTGTCGACATGCCCACAGAGAGACAAGTCAAACACGCTGCTACCCCAACTCACCCGTATCAGCGACCCCGCGTCGGCGGAAAACTCAGTTGGACATGACGAAGGCCCGGATCCATCGGATCCGGGCCTTCGTCTTCAGTAGCGGGGACAGGATTTGAACCTGCGACCTCTGGGTTATGAGCCCAGCGAGCTACCGAGCTGCTCCACCCCGCGTCGGTAAAACCACAGTAGCACGACACGGGGTGGAGCCATTACCGCTATCCGGTCGGCGCGGGCGCAGCCACCTTGGCCTCGGCTTCGATGGCCCGCTTCAGAGCCGCCTGCAGGGCGTCCTGGGCCTTTCCGTAGGCCGCCCAGTCGCCGGCCTTGAGCGCCTGGTCGGCCTCGTCGACCGCCTTCTGCGCATCGGCGAGCGCCGCCTTGACCGTCGGGTCCTGGCTGGCCGGCGGCGGGGTGGTGGTCCCGTCGCCCGGCGGGGTCGGCGGGGTGGTGGTCGCGGCCTCGGCCCCGAACACCACGTTCAGCGCCTTCTCCAGCGTGTCCTCGAAGGCCGTCTGGTCCCCGTAGGTCACCAGGACCTTCTTCAGCAGCGGGTACTTGAGGCCGCCACCGCGCACGTACACGGGCTCGACGTAGAGCATTCCCTTGTCGAGAGGGACCGTGAGCAGGTTGCCGTACTCCACCTGGGAGTCGCCCCGGCTCAGGATGTTGATCTCCTGGGCGATCTCCGGCTTGGAGTTGAATCTCGCCTGCACGAGCTTCGGCCCGTCCACCGGGTTCTGGGTGGGCAGCTTCAGCAGCTGGATCTTGCCGTAATCCGCGGTGGTGGGATCGGCGTTGACCGCCATGAAGGCGCTCAGGTTGTCCCTGCCGTTCGGCGTGAGCGTCGTGGTGAGCGAGAAGGCCTGGTTGGGATCCTTCTGGCCCGGCATCTTCATGGAGAGGTAGTACGGCGGAACCGCCGTCCCCTCCTTGGTGGTCGGGTCGTCCGGCACCTCCCAGACCTCGCTGCCGCTGAGGAAGGTCTGCGGGTCGGTGACGTGGTAGCGCGTCAGCAGCTCACGCTGGACCTTGAAGAGGTCCTGCGGGTAGCGCAGGTGCTCCATCAGGGCCGGCGAGATCTCCTTCTTCTCCTTCACCGTCCCTGGGAAGGCCTTCATCCACGTCTTGAGGACCGGGTCCTTGGCGTCCCACTGGTACAGCTTCACCGTGCCGTCGTAGGCGTCGACGGTGGCCTTCACCGAGTTGCGGATGTAGTTGACCTGGTTCTCCTGCGCGACCACGGCGCGCTGGGAGTTGGTCAGCGAGTCCGCCGTGCTGTCACCGAGCTGGGTGCGGGACGCGTACGGGTAGCCGTTGGTCGTGGTGTAGGCGTCCACGATCCACTGGACCCGGCCATCGATCACCGCCGGGTAGACGGCTCCGTCGATGGTCAGCCACGGGGCGACCGCCTCGACCCGCTCCTTGGGCGTGCGGTTGTAGAGGATCTTCGAACCGTCGCCGATGGCGCCGGAGTAGAGGATCTGCGGCTCGCTGAAGGCCAGGGCGTACGCGGCCCGGTTGATCGAGTTTCCGAGGCTCACCCCGCTGTCGCCCTGGTAGGTGGTCTCCTTCTCGCCCGAGTCGTTGGCGTAGTCGAGTTCCTTCTGCGGTCCGCCGACGATCGAGTACTGCTTCGTCTGCTCGCCGTAGTAGATCCGCTGCTCGTACGTCCCGAGGTCGCCCTGCGCCGGCAGGCCCGACTCGGTGAACAGGGGCTGCCCGCCCGGGGCCACTTCGGTGCCCTTGGCGGCGACCACACCGTATCCGTGGGTGTAACGGAAGTGGTCGTTGATCCAGTTGTTCTTCGGGATGCCCGCGAGGTTGATCTCACGGAGCCCGATGACCGTGTCCTGGCCCTTGTACCGGTCGACCGCCAGCGTGGCCGGGAACCCGTAGTAGCCCTTGTTCTGCTGGAGCTGCTGGAAGGCGGGGGACACGATGTTGGGGTCGAGCAGACGGATGCTCGCCGTGGTGTTGGCGTCCTGGCGGAGCACCTTCTTGTCCGCCTTGGGATCCGGCAGGCCCGGGTAGTCCGTGACGGAGGCGTCGGCTACCCCGTAGGCGTCGCGCGTCGCCTTGATGTTCTTCTGGACGTACGGGGATTCCTTGGCCTGCTCGTTCGGCTGGACCTGGAACTTCTGCACGATCGCCGGGTACAGGCCGCCGATCAGGATCGCCGAGAGCACCATCAGGCCGAAGCCGATGACGGGCAGCTGCCAGGTGCGGCGCCACAGTGTCGCGAAGAACAGCAGCGCGCAGATCGCGGCGATGGCGACGAGGATCGTCTTGGCCGGCAGGTAGGCGTTGGCATCGACGTAGCGCAGGCCGGTCCAGTTGTCCGCGGCCTTGAAGTCGCTGGACTTCACGGCGAGGCCGTACCGGTCGAGCCAGTAGGCGACCGCCTTGAGCGTGACGAAGAGGCCGAGCAGCACCGACAGGTGACCGGTCGCCGCGGCGGTGGCCCGCGCACCGGGGCTGGTGACGCGCAGACCCCCGTAGAGGTAGTGCACGACGGCCGCGGCGATCACCGAGAGCACGACGGCGGCGAAGCCGAAGCCGAGCAGGAAGCGGTACCAGGGCAGGTCGAAGGTGTAGAACGACACGTCCCGGTTGAACTGGGGGTCCTTCTGACCGAAGGGCACCCCGTTCACATACATCAGCCAGGTCTTCCACTGGCCCGCCGCCGAGGCGCCCGCGATCAGGCCGACCAGCGCGGAGATGCCGAGCAGCAGCCACTTGCGGTACGGCGCGACGGTCATCCGGTAGCGGTCGAGGCTCTGCTGCTCCATCGACATCGCGCTGAGCGGCGGCCGCAGCCGGTGGGCCAGCCAGATGTTCAGCCCGACGGCACCGGCCATCAGCAGGCCGAAGACGGCGAAGAGGCCGACCTTGGTCCACAGGGTGGTGGTGAAGACGGTGGAGTAGTTGACGGAGCGGTACCAGAGCCAGTCCGTCCAGAAGCCGGCGAACATGATGAACGCCATGGCCAGGACGGCCAGCACGCCCAAGGTCATCAGAAGAGTCCGGGCGCGCCGGGACGGGCGGCCGACTCTCATCCGTGGCCCGGAGGGGCCTCCGCCGCGGTCCGGCATCTGGAAAGCCAAGGTGCGCCCCTCGAAAGTCGCTGTGTGTAAGTGATGCTGAGATTTTTCAAAGCATGGGCCCCCGATCGTAGAGCCCACTCATGCAACTTACTGAGGCTTTAGTCAGTTCCCGGTATCCGGTGGAAAGGAGGCAGGATGTTGTCCATGTCCAACCTTTCGCCGTCCCCCGGCACCCCTATGGCGGCAAGCCCGCTGACCCGAGCCGTCCTCGAAATCGACGAGTACGCCTCCACCCTCGGCTGGGACAAGCCCGCCCGGCTCTTCGCCCTGGTCGACACGGCCAGGCTGCGCAAGGAGGCGCCGGGCGTCGCCCGCCAGCTCGGCCTCGACCAGGACGACGCGGGCAAGAACCAGCTCACCCCGATCGAGCAGGAAGAGGTGCCAGCCGGGACCCCCCTGGACAAGTTCCTGGGAACCATCGCCTGGCCCCCGTCGATCCTCGGCTGCGCGCTGACGGTGGAGCGGCTGATGCTGCCGCCGTCCGCGGAGTCGGCCGTACCGGAGGGGCTCGGCGACAAGCAGCTGGCCCAGTGGGTCGCCGCCCACCCGGACCGCCAGGAGGTACGGCTGACCGTGGGCGTCCTGCGCAACGGATCGCGGGAATCGGCCGTACGCCTGCGGGACAAGGACTCGGCGAACGAGGTGCTGACCGGCGCGACCCTGGTGCCGGGGCTCGCCGAGGCGCTGGCCGCGACCTTCCTCGACTAGCGGGCGGGGGACGGGGACGCGGTCAGGGCTTGGCGCACTGCGTCAGCCCGGCCGTGTCCCCCTTGCCGATCTTCTCCAGTGCCTTCACGGCGTCGTCGATGGTGGAGACCTTCACCAGCGTCAGCCCGTCGGGCACGTCGTTCGCGGCGGAGGCGCAGTTCTCGGCGGGCGTCAGGAAGTACTGGGCGCCGGCCTGGCGGGCTCCGATGGTCTTCATCTGGATGCCGCCGATCGGGCCGACCTTGCCCGCGTCGTCGATGGTGCCGGTGCCGGCGATGAACTTCCCGCCGGTCAGGTTCTCCGGGGTGAGCCTGTCGACGATGCCGAGTGCGAACATCAGGCCGGCACTGGGGCCGCCGACGTCGGCGAGCTTGATGTCGATGGTGAACGGGAAGGTGTGGTCGGTGCCGGCCCGGATGCCGACGACCGCGTGACCGTCGCCCTCCGCCTTGCCCGCGATGATCGAGACCTTCGTCGTGCCGGTGGGCTCGCGCTGCGCCTTCTCGGCCTCGGCCGCCTCGGCGGCGGGCACGATGGTGAACTCGACCGGCTCACCGGGCTTGTGCTTGGTGACGAGCTTGGCCACGTCCTCGGGAGCGTTGACGGGGGTCCCGTCCACGGCCTTGATGACGTCTCCGGCGTGCAGCTTGCCCTCGGAGGGGCTGCCCTTGACCACGGAGGCGACGATCACGCGGGCGGCGACCGGGATGCCGATCTGCTTGAGGGCGGCCACCTTGGCGCTCTCCTGCGACTGGCTGAACTCCTCGGCGTTCTCCTGCGTGGACTCCTGCTCCGTCTTGCCGTCCGGGTACAGGTTCTCGTGCGGCACGACGATGTTGTCGCCGGCGGCCCAGCCGTACACCGCTTCCAGCAGGTTCATGTCGTAGTCCGCGCCGGTGACGCGGACCGTCGTCATGTTCAGGTGCCCCGTCGTCGGGTACGTCTTGTGCCCCGAGATGTTCAGGACGGGCTCGCCGTGCGAGTCCCCGAGCGTGTTCACGGTCGGGCCCGGGCTCATCTCGGAGTACGGGGCCTTCATGAACACTCCCACGCAGAGCAGCGCGAAGAGCATGAGGGTGGAGGCGAGCATCGTCGCAGTGCGGCGTGGCATGGATCGACAGTACGTGACGGCCCTGGCGAGCGGCCCCCGGGGCCGGTCCGTAAGGGGCCCGGCCGCCGCGTCAGGCGGAGTCGACCGTGTCCTTCTTCCGGTCCGCGTCCGCGTCCGCCTTCGCCCGGCCCGGTTCGCCCTGGCCCATGGCCTCGCGGAACCTCGCGTAGCCCGCGAGCTCGGATATGTCGCCTGATGTACGGTCGCGCGCCGCCCAGCTGCCCCATATTGCCGCTCCGATCGCGGCGAACAGCGGAATCAGCAACCACGCCAAAGACGCCATGGGCGTGTCTCCCTGACCCGAAGTACGTGTTGTTGGTGCCTTCAACGCTGGTGCCCGGGAGGGGGTTACGCAAATCGAGGGCGTGTTGCGCGGCCGAACGGGGCAATCAGCAGGCCCCGACCCATTCCTCGGTGCCGTCCGCGAAGGTCTGGTGCTTCCAGATCGGGACCTCGTGCTTGAGGTCGTCGATCAGCATCCGGCAGGCCTCGAAGGCCTCGCCGCGGTGCGGGCAGGACACGGCGACGACGACCGCGAGGTCGCCGACGGCCAGGTCGCCGATGCGGTGGACGGCGGCGAGGGCGCGGACCGGGTACTTCTCCACGACGCGCTCCGCGACGCGGCGCATCTCCGCCTCCGCCGAGGGGTGGCAGGAGTAGCCGAGCTGGTCGACGTCCGCCCCGCTGTCGTGGTTGCGCACCGTGCCGACGAAGAGCGTCGTACCGCCCGTCGCGTCGTCGCCGACGGCCTGGAAGACCTCGTCGATCGAGAGCGGGGTCTCACGGATCGCGAGCAGCCGGATCGGGTCCGGAGCGGCGTTCTCGCCGGGGTGGTCGAAGTGCGGTGCCATATGTCCATCGTGCCCTAGCCGCTGACCGGGCGGAATAGCCGTTTCACCAGGGTCGGGCCGGCGCCCTTGGGAGCCTCCTACAGAAAACCGCGGCCGGACCGGCCCGCTGTCGGGGCGCGGGGCCGGGGCGCGGGCCCGCGAGCCCGGGCCCGGCGCGGGGCCGCTCGCGCGGCGGCGCCCCGGCCGCCGGCGGAGCGGACCCCTCAGATTCCCCGGCGCCGACGGGCCGCGCGGATCGCGGCGGCGGCGCCCAGCAGCGCCACCGTCGCCCCCGCGGCGCCGGCGGCCGTCGCGTCCTTGCGGCCCAGCCGGCGTCCCGCGACGGTGTGCCGCCCGGCGACCTCCTGGAGCAGCTCGGCGAGCACCTCCTCGTTGGTCCAGCGCGGCCGCCAGCCCGCCGCGTGCAGCCCGCTGACGCTGACCACCCACGGGTGCATGGTGTAGGCGAGGTCCCCGGCCGGGGACGGGGTGAGGCCGATCCGGTGCAGGCGGGCCGCGGCGCCCAGAGCCACGGCGGAGGGGAGCTCCATGCGGCGGATGCCGCTCAGCTCCTCGACCTCCTCCTGCTCGAGCCAGCCCTCGCAGCCGACGGCCAGTTCGCCCTCGACCTTCTCCAGGGCCGCGTACTCCAGCGCACTGACCAGGTCCTCGACGTGGCAGAACTGCCAGGTCGGCCTGGATCCGGCCACCACCAGCAGCCTCGGCGACTCGAAGTACCGGGTCAGCGCCGTGTCCGTGCCGCCGACCAGTACCGCCGGGCGGACCACGGTGACGTTCAGGCCGGGGTGCGCGCGCGGCGCCCGGCGGCCGAGCCGCTCGATCTCCAGCAGGTCGCCGACGCCGGTCGCCTCGGCGGTGGCGCGCAGCTCCGCGTCCTCGGAGAGCGGGATGTCGTTGTCCGGCAGGGCCCCGTAGACCATGGCCGAGGTGCAGAGCACGACCCGGTGCACTCCCGCCGCCGCGGCGGCGGTGAGCACGGTCTGGGTCCCGCGCACGTTGTACGCCGTACGGGCCGCCGGGTCCGTCTCCAGGTCGAGGTCGAGGGCGAGGTGCACCACGACGTCCGCGCCGCGCAGTTTCTCCGCGATCGCGGGGTCCCGTACGTCCAGGAGGTGCCACTGCGCGTCCGTGCAGTCACCGCGCCGCTCGTCGATCGCGACGACCTGCTTGACCTCCTCGGACGCGGCCAGCCTGGTCACCAGGGCCGCCCCGACACCCGAGGCGGCGCCGGTCACGGCGATCACCGGGCCCCGGCGTGCGGGACCGCCCGGGTTTCGCGTCCGGCGAACGTCCGGGGAGCCGTCGGCCTGCTCGGCGCCGCGGTCAGCGCTGTGGCCAGCACTGTTCTCGCCGTCGTGCGGCTCGCGGTCGTGCTCGTCCGGGCCCTGCTCGGCCAAAGCGTGCGGATCTGGGGAACTCACCAGGCGTCTCCAGCGGTTGTCTTCAGTAGGGACGCACCGTGACGCGCACCCACCAGTCGATGTCCATCCTGCCGCAGCCCAGGAGTCAGCGGAGCACCGAGCCCGGAAGCGGGGTCTGGTGTCTACGCTGGGTGGTGTTGCCGAACCATTGCCCGCCGGCTCCTGCCGGCGGCCCTACGAGCCGAGGAAACCCGTGAGCGACATCCCATTCGGATTCGGCCTTCCGCCGGAGGAGCCTGAGAACGGCGACGAGGGCAAGAAGAAGGGCAACGAGGGCGGCCAGGGCGGCCCCAATCCGTTCGGATTCGGCACGGGCCTGCCCGGCGGCTCCGGCGGCCAGGGCGACGCCGACAATCCCTTCGCCGCGATGTTCGGCGCCATGAACCCGAACGACCTCGGCGCCGCCTTCCAGCAGCTCGGCCAGATGCTGAGCTACGAGGGCGGTCCGGTCAACTGGGACATGGCCAAGGACATCGCCCGCCAGACCGTGGCCCAGGGCACCTCTGACGGGGTCAAGGACGCCAGCGTGGGCGTCGCGGAGAAGTCCGCGGTCGAGGAGGCCGTGCGCCTTGCCGACCACTGGCTCGACGACGTCACCTCGCTGCCGTCGGGCGCCTCCACGGCCGTGGCGTGGAGCCGCGCCGAATGGATCGAGGCGACCCTGCCGGTGTGGAAGGAGCTCGTGGACCCGGTCGCCGAGCGCGTCGGCGCGGCCATGGGCGGCGTACTGCCCGAGGAGATGCAGGCCATGGCGGGCCCGCTGCTCGGCATGATGCGGTCCATGGGAGGGGCCATGTTCGGCCAGCAGATCGGCCAGGCCGTGGGCACCCTCGCGGGCGAGGTCGTCGGCTCCACGGACATCGGGCTCCCGCTGGGCCCGGCCGGCAAGGCCGCGCTGCTGCCGCTGAACATCGAGAGCTTCGGCAAGGACCTGGGCGTCTCCTCGGACGAGGTACGGCTGTACCTGGCGCTGCGCGAGGCCGCCCACGCGCGGCTCTTCGCGCACGTGCCGTGGCTGCGCTCGCACCTCTTCGGCGCGGTCGAGGGGTACGCGCGGGGCATCAAGGTCGACACCTCGAAGCTGGAGGACGTGGTCGGCCAGCTCGACCCGTCGAACCCGGAGCAGCTGCAGGAAGCCCTCCAGGGCGGCATGTTCCAGCCGCAGGACACCCCCGAGCAGAAGGCGGCGCTGGCCCGCCTGGAGACGGCGCTCGCGCTGGTCGAGGGCTGGGTGGACGCGGTCGTGCACGAGGCCGCCAAGCCCCGTCTGACCTCGGCCGACGCCATGCGCGAGACCATGCGCCGACGGCGCGCCTCGGGCGGCCCGGCGGAGCAGACCTTCGCCACGCTGATCGGGCTGGAGCTGCGGCCGCGCCGGCTGCGCGACGCCTCGCGGCTGTGGGCCTCGCTCACCGACGCGCGCGGTGTGGACGGGCGTGACGGGCTGTGGGAGCACCCGGACATGCTGCCGACCGCTTCCGACCTGGACGACCCGGACGGGTTCGTGCACCGCGAGCAGCTGGACTTCTCCGAGATCGACAAGATGCTCGGCGAGGCCGCCGAGAAGCGTGAACAGGACGGCCGCGAGCAGGACGGCGACGACAAGAAGTGAATCTGTACGAAGACACGGTGCTGGTCCTGAAGGCGTACGAGGACCAGCCCGAGCTGCGCGACCTGTACCTGGAGCACCTGGCCGCCCACCCGGACGGGATCTACAAGCCCTGCCGGGCCGGGCACATCACGGGCAGCGCCCTGGTGATCGACCCGGCGCGGGGCCGCGTGCTGCTGACCCTGCACAAGAAGCTCGGCATGTGGCTCCAGATGGGCGGGCACTGCGAGCCCGGTGACACGACCATCGCCGGGGCCGCGCTGCGCGAGGCCGTGGAGGAGTCGGGCATCACCGAGGGGCTGACGCTGCTGCCCGGCGGGCCGGTGCGGCTCGACCGGCATCCGATCCCGGCGCCCTGCAACTGGCACCTGGACGTGCAGTACGCGGCGCTGGCGCCCGCCGGGGCGCTCGAAGAGATCAGCGACGAGTCGCTGGACCTGCGCTGGTTCCCGTACGAGGAGGTGGCGGCGGTGGCCGACACCTCGGTGGTGCGGCTGGTGGAGGCGACCCGGGCGAGGCTCTGACCCTGCGCGGGACACGGAGAAGGGGCGGCCCCGCCGATGCGGGTCCGCCCCTTCTCGTCGGTCCGTGCCCGGGTCAGTTCCAGGCGTTGTTCTGGTTCTGGGCGTGGGAGCCGTGCTGGCCCATGCCCAGCTGCGCGGCCGCGCCCTGCCCGATCTGCGCGTTCTGCGGCGGGAGCACCTCGCTGGGCTGGACCAGTGCGAAGCCGCTGCCGAGGAAGCTCAGCTCCCAGCCCTCGCCGGTGTTGCCGCGCCGCCGCCAGACGCCGGTGGAGTGCGTCTGGGCCTGCATCTGCACGCGCAGCGAGGTGGACCAGGCGACGATGGCGTCCGCGTCGGCGTTGACGTACTTGTCGGGCGTGACCTGCATCATCAGCGGCTGCCCTGAGGTCATCAGGGCGACCTTGCCGCGGCCGGTGATGTTGAGCTGGTACTTGCCCGATCCGGAGATCCCGTACTGGCTGTCCACCGCGATGGCCTCGGTGTGCAGCGTGGAGTCCAGGGCCAGCACGTAGCTGCTGTCGACGGTGAGGCCTTCCTGGTCAACGTCCAGGACGTGGACGTACTGCGCCAGGTTGGCGAGGTAGACGGTGCCTTGCCCGGAGCAGCGCATCAGGTCGAGGCCCTCGCCGGTGCGGGCGCGGGCATTGCGCTGGGTGGTGCTCTGGTACTCGCCGTCGAAGTCGATGATCCCCTGGTAGGCGACCATCGCGCCCTTGCGGGCGAGCACGTCGTCGGAACCGCTCAGCGAGACCCGCAGCAGCTGCGGGTTCTGGACGGCGTACCGCTCCTGGGACTGCGCCTCGGCATGGGCGAAAAGTGAGCTCTGCATGATGTGTCTTCTCCCCCTCAGCCCCGGGCTCGGAGCCGGTCGGTGCTGTCCTCGCTGGGCTGTACGACGACGATGCCCTGGCCGGAGAATGCCATCTGGTAGGCCTCCCCGCTGCCCCGGCCGATCATCGACGAGGCCTTGAAGCTGCGCTTGCCCTTGACCTTGAGGTTCGGGGACCAGGCGACGAGCGCGTCGGGGTCGACGTACGTCTCGTCCTCGCCGCGGCCGCAGTCGACCACGATCGGCGTGCCGCGCGAGGTGATCGCGACCCAGCCGGTGCCGGCGACCGACACGTTGAACAGGCCCTGGCCGGCGAACTTGGCCATGCCCTTGACCCGCTCGACGCCCCACTGGAGGTGGGCGTCGAAGGCCAGCAGGTTGGTGCCGTTGACCGAGAGCGAGTCGTTGTTGAGGTTGATGACGACGACGTCCGCGCCGTAGTCGGCGAGGTACAGCAGGCCGTCGCCGGTGCACTTCATCAGCGGGGCACCTTCGCCGGTGAGCCACTGCGAGGCCATCTGGCGGACGGCCGGCGGGTTGGGCTCGTACTGCACGAAGCCCTCGTAGGCGACCATCGATCCGGTGCGCGCGAAGAGGTCCTGGCCGGTCTGCATGGCGACCTTGAGCATCGCGCGGCCGTGGTTCTCCATGCGGGCCGTGACGGGGGTCGGGGCGTAGCCCGCGAGCTGCTGGTTCATAGCGTTCATGGCATTCATGTGGGGCTCCCTCAGACCTCGTACGGCTGGACGACGATGAAGTTGCCGGGAGCGGCGCGGAACTGGAGGTTCACGGTCTCCCCGCTGTGGCCGGGGTAGGCGTTGCGGCGCAGCCGGACCTGGCTGGAAATGATCACCTGAGCGGCGGCGGACCACGCGACGATGGCGTTGCTGTCCGCGAAGGTGGTCGGGGTGACGGGCAGGACCACGGGCACGCCGTGCGTCTTGGCGATCACCGTGCCGGTGCCCTGGAACTGCATGGTGAACAGCGCGCCGCCCGGGATGCCGTGGCCCTCGATGCGGCGGACCTCGTGCTGGAGCGACTCGTCGAAGGCGAGGACGCTCTCGGCGGAGACACAGATGCCGTCGCCCTGGAGCTCGATGGCGTGCAGGTGGGCGCCGTCCTCGGCGAGGAAGACCTGGCCGCGGCCGGTGCAGCGCATCAGCTGCATCTCCTGGCCGGTGGCGTTGCCGACGACGCGGCCGGCGAAGCCCGCGCCCTTGTAGCTGAAGTCGACCTTGCCCTGGTAGAGGACCATGCTGCCCTGGCGGGCGAGGACGGCCTGGCCGCCCATCGACAGGTCGACCCGCATGAGCTGCTGGTTCTGCGGGGTCCAGCGGGCACCCGTGGGGGCTTCCTTGTACGGCTGGAGGGCGGCGGCGAGTCCGGCGCCGACGGCCGGGGCCGCCTGCGCGGGCTGGCCGTAGCCCTGGGGCTGCTGGCCGTAGCCGGGCTGCTGGCCGTACGGGGGCTGCTGCTGGCCCGGGACCTGGCCGTACGCGGGCTGCGGCTGCTGCCCGTACGGCGCGGGGGCCGGGGCGGGCGGCGGAACCTGCCCGTAGGGCGCGGGGGCGGGCGGGGCCAGCGGGGCGCCCATCGGCGCGGCCATGGTGGGGGCCGCGTGGACGGGCTGCTGGTACGGCGCCGGGGCCGGTACGTGTGACGGGGCGGGGGCCTGGGGCGGCGCGCCGAACGAGGGCGCCGGGGCCGGGGGCTGCGCCTGGGCGGGAGCACCGAAGGAAGGCGCCGGGGCGACTGCCTGCGGGGGCGGGGCGAAGCCGGGCGAGGCGGCCGGGGCCTTTGCAAGCGCTGCGGGCTGCTCCTCCTCGGCGACCTCGCCGCCGAAGTTCTGGAGCAGCGCGGCGAGCCCGCCGTCGAAGCCCTGGCCGACGGCGGCGAAGCGCCATACGTCCTTGAGGTAGAAGTCGCCGATCATCAGCGCGCGCTCGGTGCTGAACTCCGCGCCCGAGAAGGAGTACCGGACGACCTCCTCGCCACCCGCCACGATGCGGATGTAGCCGGGGCCGATCTGCGACATCTGCCCGGCGCCGTCGATCGAGGCGGCGAAGGAGAGCTTGTGGATGTTGGCCGGAACGCGGTCCAGGGTCACCCGGAAGGATTCCGTGTCACCGGACTGCGTGCCCAGCTGCTGGATGGACTCTTCCGGCGACTTCGGCTGGTTGAAGAAGACGAAGTAGCGGTCGTCCGAGAGCTGCTCGTTCGCGTCGAGGCCGAAACAGCTGATGTCGATGGCAAGTCCGGGCCCGGCGATCTGGACGCCCACATAGAGGTCCGTGCCCGCCGTCAGATCACTGATTTTGGCCTTGTGACCGCGTTGGAATTCCCTGGCCATACGTAAGACCGTCCCCCATCCCGACTGTGAATACGTGGCGCTCAGGCTAACGGCAACCTGGGACATCCGGCCAAGTCGGTACCGACCCGGTACATATCACGAGGTGGGGCATACCGGGCGCATAGCGGATAGATCCGGATCATTCCTCGATGGCGGCCGGGACATTCGGCAGGCGGTCGGCGGCGACGATTCCCTCGAGGTATCCGCGCGCCCGCTCGGTGCGCGGATAGGCCTCCAGCAGCTCCCAGAAAGCGGGGCCGTGGCCGGGCACGAGGAGGTGCGCCAGCTCGTGCAGCAGCACGTAGTCGACGACGTACTCCGGCATCGGCTGGATGCGGTGCGAAAGCCGGATGCTGCCTTCGGCCGGGGTGCAGGAGCCCCAGCGGGTGTTCTGGTTGGTGACCCAGCGGACCGACTTGGGGCGGGCGCGGCCGCTGAAGTACTGCTCGGACAGCCGCTCGGCCCGTTCGGCGAGCTCCGCGTCCCCGACGGGGCGTTTGCTCTCCTGCGCCGCCAGCTTGTCGAGCATGACGCCCACCCAGCGCTGCTCCTCCGCCGCGGACATCCGGGCAGGGATGAGGACGACCGTACGGTCACCCTCGCGGTAGGCGGATACGGTCCTTCGGCGGCGTGCGCTCCGGCGGACTTCGACGGCGCACTGCGGTGGATCGGCGGACACGCCATGACGGTACCCGCTCGCCATGACGGAAGTCCCGCCCCTCCGGGGTTCGAACACGACCGATGTGCACTCCGTACGCCGGAGAGCCGAGGCGGACTGCAAAGAACCTCAATCATTCAGTTCATATACCTAATACCCCTCGCCTGTGGACAAACTCCTGCATCCCTTTCGACGGCCGGGCAATCTTGCGGAAAGCGACGTACGGGAATGCGGCACGTGAATCGGGCCGCGAATCGGGGGAGGACCGCGATGTATCCGAAGGTGAAGCCGGCGCTGGCACGGGCCTGGCGGGATCTGCAGACGGTGCAGTTCGGGGTGACGCCCGCCCACGCGGTGGTGCTCGGCCCGGTGGACACGGCGACGGGCGCTCTCCTCGACCTGATCGACGGGACGCGGAGCATGGAGCTGCTGCGGTCGGAGGGCAAGGGGATGGGACTGCCGGACGGCCGGGCCGACGAGGTGGTGCGGAGGCTGGCGGCGGCCGGGCTGCTCGACGATGCCACGGCGGGCGGGGCCCGCGCCCAAGCCGTGCGGGACCGGCCGCAGACCCTGGAGCGGCTCGGCCCGGATCTGGGGTCGCTGTCACTGGTCCGCCCCCGGCCGGGCGGGGACTTACAGGCAGTCGCAGCTCGCCGGGTGATACGGGTTCAGGTGCGCGGGAGCGGCCGGGTGGGCGCGGTGATCGCCTCGGTCCTGGCGGGAGCGGGCATCGGCCGTGTCGAAGTGCTCGACGGGGGACGCGCGCAGCCGGCGGACGTGGCTCCGGGCGGGCTGGGTCCCGGCAGCGTGGGGCGGCTGCGCGCCGAGGCCGCGCGGTCCGCGGTCCGCGACGCGGCCCCGGGACGCGGGCCGCGGACCGGGGAAGGCGGGGGCCCGGAGCCGGGGCTGGCCCTGGTGGTAGTCGCGCCCCGGGACGGGCTGCAGTCCTGGGCCCCCGATCCGCAGACGGCGGCCGACTGGGTCGCCACCGGCACCCCTCATCTGTACGCGGGGGTGCTGGAGGGCACCGGGCTGGTGGGGCCGCTGGTCCTCCCCGGAGCCACGGCGTGCGCGGGCTGCATGGAGCGCGACCGGGTCGAGCGGGACCCGGCCTGGCCGCGCATGCTGGTCCAGTGGCGCTCGGCCCACCGCCGCCGAACGGCCGCCGCCTGTGACCTCGGACTCTCCACAGCCGTGGCCGGCCTGGCCGCCGCCCACGCCCTGTCCTTCCTCGACGGCGAGCTCCCCGCCTCCACCGCCACCCGCTGGGAAGCCTCCCTCCCGGCCCTCCACTGGCACCCGACCCCGGTCCACCCGCACCCCGACTGCCCGTGCGCGGCGGCCAGGGTTCCGGCGGGGCAGGAGGCCGGGACGTGAGGGGGCCAGCCGGGAGGCACTGGCGCGAGCCTTGCCTCAAGGGGCTGGCAGAACCCCGCCATCCGGGGCTCGGCCGAGAGGAGCAGGCGGACGAGGCTGCGGAGGGAGGTGATCAGTTCGCGCAGCCGCAGAGTGGACGGGTCGGCGTGACGGACATGACGACAGCTGTCTCGAAGGTCCCCCGCCCTGCCATTCCTCAGGCCTTTCGCGACCGGCGCCCGGCCCGCTCTGTAGCGCCATGCTGTCTCATGGGGGCGGGCACCGTCCGCCGACCGGTGGCTCCCTCCCGGGTTCCGGGCAGGAGACTCGGACGGGGTGGGCGCGGAGGGTCATGGCAGGATGCTTTTGGCCGGGAAGGCCTTCGGGGGACTCCCCCGGACCGCCGCTTGCGGCTCAGCTGTCTGGGAATTGGAGGGGCGCATGTCTGATCTTCCCCGGAAGGCGGTCACCCGTACCGTCAAGCTGGCCGCGCTGCCGCTCGGCATAGCGGGCCGGGCCACCTGGGGTCTCGGGAAGCGGATCGGCGGCAAGTCTGCGGAGATAGTGACGCGCGAGCTCCAGCAGCGCACCGCGGAACAGCTGTTCCGTGTGCTGGGCGAGCTGAAAGGGGGCGCCATGAAGTTCGGCCAGGCGCTCTCGGTCTTCGAGTCCGCCCTGCCCGAGGAGGTGGCCGGGCCCTACCGGGCCGCGCTGACGAAGCTTCAGGAAGCGGCCCCGCCGCTGCCCGTGGCGACCGTGCACCAGGTACTGGCGGAGCGGCTCGGCGCGGACTGGCGGGAGTTGTTCGAGGAGTTCGAGGACAAGCCGGCCGCGGCGGCCTCGATCGGGCAGGTGCACCGGGCGGTGTGGCACGACGGCCGGCAGGTGGCGGTCAAGGTCCAGTACCCGGGGGCCGGCGAGGCCCTGCTGTCGGACCTGAAGCAGCTGAGCCGGTTCGCGGGGCTGCTGGGGCCGCTGATCCCCGGCATGGACATCAAGCCCTTGATCAAGGAGCTGCGCAACCGGGTCGCGGAGGAGCTCGACTACGAGCTGGAGGCCGAGGCCCAGCGGACGCACGCGGACGCCTTCGACGGCGACGAGGACGTGGTCGTGCCGGACGTGGTGCACCAGGGCGACCAGGTACTGGTGACCGAATGGATCGAGGGGACCCCGCTGTCGGAGGTGATAGCCGACGGCACCCCGCAGGAGCGCGACCGCGCCGGACAGCTCCTGGCCCGCTTCCTCTTCTCCGGCCCCGCGCGCACCGGGCTGCTGCACGCCGATCCGCATCCGGGCAACTTCCGGCTGATCGCGGGGGCGGACGGCCGGATGCGGCTGGGCGTACTGGACTTCGGGACCGTCGACCGGCTGCCGGGCGGCTGGCCGCGGCCCATCGGCCGGTCACTGCGGATGGCGCTGGACGGTGACGCCGAGGGGGTCTACGGGCACTTGCGCGCGGAGGGGTTCGTCCGCGAGTCCATCGAGCTGGAAGCCGAAGCCGTGCTCGACTATCTGAAGCCGATGCTCGAACCGGCCGAGGCCGAGGAGTTCACGTTCACCCGGACGTGGCTGCGCGGCCAGGCCGCGCGGATCGCCGACCCCCGCTCCCCCGCGCACCAGTTGGGCCGTCAGATCAATCTGCCGCCCTCGTACCTGCTGATCCACCGGGTGACGCTGAGCACCATCGGGGTGCTGTGCCAGCTCGGCGCCACGGTCAGGCTCCGCGAGGAACTGGACTCCTGGCTCCCGGGGTTCCTGCCCGACGAGGGCTGAGCAGGACGGGCGCTCACCACCAGGCGGAGTCGAGGCGGCCTTCGATGGCGCGGAGGTTCGCACGCGCGCAGTCGACGCAGAAGTACTGTCTGGTCCCGTTCTCCACGGAGCAGGTCCAGGTGGGCGGGGCGCCGGCCGGGGACTGGGCGCCGCAGCGCGCGCAGACGACGGGCGGGGCCTCGGTTCCCGGCGCTGCCGGGCGGGGATTCGGCTGGTCCACCTCAAGACGATATCCCCGGGGGGCCGGCGGGCGGTCCGCAACGCACCGGGGGAACCGGCCCTTGCGGACCGGTCCCCCCGGGTGGTTCTTCCGAGCCGTTTCAAGCTCTCTCAGTGCATGACGGCCATGGCCAGCGCGCGCCGGGCGCGCAGCGAGACGCGCTCGGCTCGACGCTGCATGCGCCGCGCGGCGACCACGCGCAGGGCGCGACGCTCGGCGTCGACCTCACGCATACGGTCGTCCATATGGGCACGAGCCATGGCTTCTGGGATGAGTTGCATTTCGCGGGTCCTGTTCTGACGCGAGGTGATCGCGCCGGCGGTGATGAAGTCTGCGGTGGCGGAGCCGTGCGGCTGCTCGCTCGTGGTGGCGTAGGGGGACATGAGGGCCTGCTTCAGGGGGTCGCGCGTGACGGGGCGGTCGATGGTTCCGTTGGCGGTCATGCCGCAACAACCGGGTTCTTGCGCGGACGGCCACGGGGACGCTTCCGGGCGACGACGACACCCTGGACGAAGAGCTCGCCTCCCCAGACACCCCAGGGCTCGCGGCGCTCGAGCGCACCGGCGAGGCAGGCCTCGACCAGCGGGCAGGTGCCGCAGAGGGACTTCGCGTACTCGACGTCCGCCGGGGACTCGGCGAAGAAGACCTCGGGGTCGTAGGTGCGACAGGCGACGGGGACGCCGAGGTTCTCGATGGCGTCGTCGAGCGCGGTCAGCGCGGTGAGGGGAGTCAAGGTGGTGGAGCCTTCCGGGACTGCGGGCGGGGAGAGGGTCTGGGTCTTCGGTACGGACGGGGCGTGCGCTTCGAGTTGCACGGTGGTTTTTTCCTCGTCTTGTTCGGCTAGTCGTTCCGGCCGGTCGGCCGGGGCGGCTGGGGTACCTCGCCCCTTCGGTCCGTCGTCCCCTGTCGGGGACAAACAGAAGGGCCGCGGATCCCGGGTGGGGTTCCGCGGCCCTGAAGGCGCCGGTCTGATCGTCGGATCAGACTGGATCACTCCAGGGTTCGAGCCCGCGGAAGGCCCACATCAGGTGGTGCTGCTGCTTCGTCTGCTTCGTCTTGACTCCGGCACCGGCTGCGGCCGCAAAGGCATAGGCGCCATGCGCCTTGGCTTCTGCTGCCATTACTGCCACCGGTGCCTGGGCCGGTCGCTCATTGCGCTCACTGACCCGCAGGGCGGTAGGCGCGGCGGACAGGGCGGGGCTGTCAGCGCAAATCGCGGACAGACCGGTACCCGGAAGACCGGAACCCGTGAGGGCAAGGAGCGTGGAGGAGCCGAGGGTGCAGGAAGCGGCAACCGAGCGATCGGTCATTTTGGTGGTGGTGATGAAGCTGGTCACTGGTCTCGCCTCCTCTCGGCGTCTCGGGGACCCGGCCCGAAGGCCTCGTCCCATGCGTATTCGGATAAGTACAGCACGGATCAGGGGCTTCGGAGAAGCCACCGTTTCCGTTGCTAAGAACCTATGGGGCTTCGCTGGGCATGTGCAAACTATTTTTCCGACGAGTTTCTACGCGTCGTCAGAATCTTCCGTCCCGGGCTCCCCACCTGCGCAGATGGCAAGCACGTCGGCTCCGTACCGCTCCAGCTTGCGGACGCCCACTCCCGAGATCATCGCGAGGTCTCCCTCCTGCGAGGGCGCGGCCTCCGCGATGGCCATCAGCGTCTTGTCCGTGAAGACGCAGTAGCCGGGCATGCCCTGCTCCTTCGCCTGGACGCCGCGCCAGTCCCGCAGCCGCTCGTAGAGCCCTTCGTCCATGTCCGAAGGGCAGTCCTCGCAGCGCAACAGTTTCAGCTCGCCGGCGTCGGTCAGGGTCTTGCGACAGACCCGGCAGACGGCGGGGCCGCGGCGGCCGCGCTTGCGCACCCCGGGCTCGGCCGGGCCGCCCGGCCTGGTTCCCGGGGCCATGGAGCCCGGCCTCAGGCCGTTCAGGAAGCGGCTGGGGCGTCTGGACCCCCGGCCGCCCGGAGTCCGGGAGAGCGCCCAGGAGAGGGTCAGGTGGAGCCGGGCGCGGGTGACGCCGACGTAGAGCAGCCGACGCTCCTCCTCGACCTGCTCGTCGGTCTTCGCGTAGGTGATCGGGATCATGCCGTCGGTCAGGCCCACGAGGAACACGGCGTCCCATTCCAGGCCCTTCGCCGCGTGCAGCGAGGCGAGGGTGACGCCCTGGACGGTCGGGGCGTGCTGGGCGGCCTTGCGCTCCTCCAGCTCGACGATCAGGTCGGCGAGGGTGGCGGGGGGCCGGGCGCGGGCGAAGTCCTCGGCGAGCCGGACCAGCGCGGCCAGAGATTCCCACTGGTCGCGGACTGCGCCGGAGCCGGCGGGCGGTTCGCCGGTCCAGCCGGTGGAGCTGAGCACGGCCCGGACCTGGGATCCGAGCTCCACGACGTCGTCGAGCAGCCGGTCGTTGCCGCCGGAGCGGGCGGCTCCGCGCAGGGCGAGGATCGCCTTCTGCACCTCGGCGCGCTCGAAGAAGCGCTCGGCTCCGCGCAGCTGGTAGGGGACTCCGGCGTCGGCGAGGGCCTGCTCGTAGACCTCGGACTGGGCGTTGATCCGGTAGAGCACGGCGATCTCGCCGGCCGGGACGCCAGCCTTGACGAGGTCGCGGATCCGGTGGGCGACGCCCTCGGCCTCGGCGGGCTCGTCGGGGTACTCGGCATAGACCGGGTCGGGTCCGGTCTCGCGCTGGGAGACCAGTTCCAGGCGGTGCTCGGCGGCGCGGCCCTTGGCCTGGGCGAGGAGCCCGTTGGCGAGGTGGACCACCTGGGGGGTGGAGCGGTAGTCGCGCACCAGCTTGACCAGGGTGGCCTGCGGGTACTTGGTGCGGAAGTTCAGCAGGTGGTCGGGGGTGGCGCCGGTGAAGGAGTAGATCGTCTGGCTGGCGTCGCCGACCACGCAGAGGGTGTCGCGCTCACCGAGCCAGAGGTCCAGCAGCCGCTGCTGGAGCGGGCTGACGTCCTGGTACTCGTCGACGACGAAGTGCTGGTACTGGGTTCGGATCTGTTCGGCGATGTCGTGGCGGTCCTGCAGGATGCCGACGGTGAGAAGCAGCACGTCCTCGAAGTCGATCATGCCGCGGTCGCGCTTGAGCTGTTCGTAGGTCCCGTAGATCTGGGCGATCTCGGCCAGGTCCCGGGGGGCCTCGCGGCCGGATTTGCGGGCCGCCGCCGGGTAGTCGGCGGGCACCGTCTGTGTGACCTTCGCCCACTCGATCTCGCCGGTGACGTCGCGCAGCTCACCCCGGTCGAGGCGAATGCGGCAGCGCGCGCCCGCCTCGGCGACGAACTGGATCTTGCGCTCCAGCAGCCGGGGCACGTCTCCGCCGACCGCCTTGGGCCAGAAGTACTGCAGCTGGCGCAGGGCCGCGGAGTGGAAGGTACGCGCCTGCACCCCGCCGGCGCCCAGCTCGCGCAGGCGGCCGCGCATCTCGCCGGCGGCACGGTTGGTGAAGGTGACGGCCAGCACACTCGCCGGCATCAGCTGGCCGGAGCGGACCCCGTAGGCGATGCGGTGGGTGATCGCGCGGGTCTTGCCCGTGCCGGCGCCCGCGAGCACGCACACCGGTCCGCGCAGGGTCGTCGCGACCTCGCGCTGCTCCGGGTCCAGGCCCAGGAGCACCGCGTCGGCCGAGTCTGCGTCGGCCGTGAAGGATGAGGAGTGCGTTGCTGGTGTCACCCCGCCATGCTGCCAGGTCTCGTGGGGAGGCCGGGAAATCCGTCCACAGGCCGCCCGCGTTGTTCCGACCGGAACATCGTCGTACCGGTGGCGGGGCGGGGCGCCGACCCGGGCAGGGGGTCCAGGAACCGGCCGGGGGCGCGGGGGTCCTCGGGCAGAGGTGACGCGGTGCCCCGGCGGGGTTGCGGGAATGGACGCACGGTCCCGTACGTTCGACTACTCGGACCAAGGGGCACCCACGAATGGAGAGCGCAGCATGCAGGACGCGGGCACGGTCACGATGTACAGCACGACCTGGTGCGGCTACTGCCGCAGGCTGAAGACCCAGCTGGACCGGGAAGGCATCGCCTACACCGAGATCAACATCGAGCACGACCCCGCGTCCGCGGCGTTCGTGGAGAAGGCGAACGGCGGCAACCAGACCGTTCCCACCGTTCTCGTCACCTCCTCCGCGGGTAGCGAGTCGGTCATGACGAACCCGAGCCTGGCCCAGGTCAAGCAGGCCCTCGCCGTCTGATGTGCTGAACGCCACGTACGGAAAGGCCCCCGCCTCGGCGGGGGCTTCTGCGTTCCCGCGCCGCGTGGCCGGGCGCCGCGGCGGAGCCGGGACGTCCGGTTTCGGCGGCTCAGGAACCGGCCAACTGCGCTGTTAGCGTTGCCCCTTGGACAAGGGGGAGGGACCAGTACGTGCTTTCGACGATGTTTCGTATCGGCGGGGATCTGGAAGTTGGCAGGCTCGGTTTCGGGGCCATGCACTTGGCCGTGGACCCGGGTCCGGGCCGGGAGAACTCCCTCGCGGTGGCCCGGCGGGCCGTCGAGCTGGGCGTCACCCTGATCGACACCGCCTACATGTACGGCATGGGCGGCAACGAGGAGCTCCTGGCCGAGGCCCTGCACCCGTACCCCGACGGGGTCCTCGTCACCACCAAGGCCGGGGTCGCCCGGTCGGGCCCCTCGGGTGAGTGGAAGCTCGACGCGCGGCCGGCCGCGCTGCGCGAGCAGGTCGAGCAGGCGCTGCGCCGACTGCGCGTCGAGCGGATCGAGCTGCTCCAGCTGCACCGCCTCGACCCCCGGACGCCGCTCACCGACCAGATCGGCACGCTGCGGGACCTGCGCGCCGAGGGCAAGATCGGCCGCATCGGCCTGTCGGAGGTCACCGTCGAGGAGCTCGGCCGGGCACGGGAGATCGTCGACATCGCGAGCGTCCAGAACCGCTACAACCTGCTCGACCGGGAGCACGAGCCCGTGCTCGAGGCCTGTGAGGCGGCGGGCATCGCGTTCCTGCCCTGGCGCACCGTCGCCTGGGGAAAGGCCGGGGCGCGGGCCGAGATCGCCGCCGTGGCGGCCGAGGCCGACGCCACCCCCACGCAGGTCGCGCTCGCCTGGCTCCTCGGCCGCTCGCCGGTCGTCCTGCCGATCCCGGGCACCTCCCGGATCGCGCACCTGGAGGAGAACCTCGCCGCGCAACGCCTCCACCTGACCGACGCCCAGAGGCTCCGCCTCGACGGGCTGTCGGACCGCGACGGCGGCGACGCGCTCCGGGGGGAGCAGTCGTGAACCGATACGGCCTGCCCGTGGGGGAAGCATCCGTCGGGGGCCCCGCCACCTCTTCCGCGATCCCGCGGGGCCTGCCCTCGTCACTCAGGCGATGATCGCCACCTCGGGCCAGAAGAGGAAGGTGACGACGCAGGGAATGTTGAGCGCGGGAAGGACGGACTCCGGGTCGAGCCACGGGGAACGGCTCCGTACGGGTACGGGTACGGGTACCGGTCCGGGTCAGGCGGTCGTGGCCGGCTTCGGGAGGGGCTTGCCGTACCAGAGTTCCACCAGGCGGGCCGCGATGGAGATGCCTGCGGGCGGGAGGACCTCGCCGACCTCGATGGCCGTGCGCAGATCGTCGCGGGAGAACCAGCGGGCCTCCTGGATCTCGTCGCCGTCGACGGTGATGTCGAAGGTGACGGCGCGCGCCGTGAAGCCCAGCATCAGGCTGTACGGGAACGGCCAGGGCTGGCTGGCGACGTATTCGACCTCGCCGACCTTGACGCCCGCTTCCTCCCACACCTCGCGGATGACCGACTGCTCGATCGACTCGCCCGGCTCCACGAACCCGGCGAGGGTGGAGAAGCGGCCCTCCGGCCAGTGCACCTGGCGGCCCAGCAGCGCACGGTCCTGGTCGTCCGTGACCAGCATGATCACGGCCGGGTCGGTCCGCGGGTAGTGCTCCGCACCGCAGCCGGGGCAGCGGCGGATGTGCCCGGCCGCGGCGACCACCGTGCGCTCGCCGCAGCGCGAGCAGAAGCGGTGCATGCGCTGCCAGTTCTCCAGCGCCACCGCGTGCACCATCAGCCCGGCGTCCCGCGGGCACAGCAGGAGTCCGGCCTCGCGCAGGCCGGCCGGGCGGGCCGACTGGTCGATGCGGCCGGGCAGCGAGTCCTTCTGCAGCGCGAAGTACCGTACGCCGTCCTCGTCGGTCCCCAGGAAGTAGCGGTGGGTCTCGGTGACCGGGGCCTCGAAGGCCGGGGTCATCACGATGGCGGTGCCGCCGTCGGGGGTGTCGTCGATCAGGACCTGGCCGCCCGAGACGACGAAGACGCGGGTGCTGGGGTGGCTCCACGCCGCGGCGAGCCACGCCTCGTCGAGACGGTGGTGCGCGGCGCGGTCGATTCCGCTGGGCGCCGCCAGCGAGATCGGACGCTCGGACTCGGTATGGGTGCTCACAGGTACTTCCAACTCCCCCGGTGGCGGGACACAGGCAGGCTCAGCAGGACGGACGGGTGTGCGGTGGCGGGTGTGGGGCCGCGGGTACGGGTGCCGGCCGGGCGTCGTCAACCGGACGCCGGCTTCCAGTGGGCGGCCAGGTCGCTCCAGAGGTACGCCGTGGTCTCGACCCCCTTGGTGAGCAGGTCGAGCTCCACCTTCTCGTTCGGCGAGTGCCAGCCGTCGGAGGGTACGGAGATCCCGAGGAAGAGGACAGGGGCGTCCAGCACGTCCTGGAGGTCGGCCGCCGGACCCGAGCCGCCCTCGCGGGTGAACCGGATCTTCTGGCCGAAGGCCCGGCCCATGGCGCGTACGACCGACTGCAGCGCCGGGTGGTCCAGCGGGGTCAGGCACGGCCGGGTCGGGGCGCCGAAGGTGATGGAATGCCGGATTCCGGCCGGGACGCGTTCCTCGACCCAGGCCGTGACGGCGGTCTCGACCTCGTACGGGTCCTGCCCGGAGACCAGGCGGAAGGACAGCTTCAGGTGCGCCGAGGCGGGCACGATGGTCTTGCCGCCGGGCCCCTGGTAGCCGCCGCCGATGCCGTTGACCTCGGCGGTCGGGCGGGCCCACACGCGCTCCAGCGTGGAGTAGCCCGCCTCGCCCGCGGCCGCGTACGACCTGGCCGTACGGAGCCACTCGCTCTCGTCGAAGGGGAGCTCGGCGATCAGCTCGCGCTCCGCGTCGGTGAGCTCGGCGATGTTGTCGTAGAAGCCGGGGATCGTGACCCGCTCGTCCGCGTCGTGCAGGGCCGCGACGAGGCGGGCGGCGACGGTGGCCGGATTGGGTACGGCGCCGCCGAAGGCACCCGAGTGGATGTCCTGGTCGGGGCCGAACAGGTCGATCTCGCAGTCGGCGACGCCGCGCATGCCGGTGCAGACGGTGGGAGTGGTCTCGGACCACATGCCGGTGTCGGAGACGATCACGATGTCGGCGGCGAGGCGGGCCGCCTCGCGCTCAACGAGGGCGCGGAAGTGCGGGGAACCGGACTCCTCCTCGCCCTCGATGATCAGCTTCAGATGCACGGCCGGGGCGGACGCGCCGGTCGCCGCGAGGTGCGCCCGGACGCCGAGGGTGTGGAAGAAGACCTGCCCCTTGTCGTCGGCGGCGCCGCGCCCGTACATCCGGCCGTCCTTGATCACCGGCTCGAACGGGTCGGTGTGCCAGCCGTCGGCGAGGGCCGCGGGCTGCACGTCGTGGTGCCCGTAGACAAGGACGGTGGGGGCGGCGGGGTCCGCGCTGGGCCATTCGGCGAAGACGGCGGGGGCGCCGGCCGTCTGCCAGACCTCGGTGACCGGGAAACCGGTGTCCTCGAGCTTCGCGGCCAGCCAGTCGGCGCTGCGCCGTACATCGTCCGCGTGCTCGGGCTGGGCCGAGACGGAAGGGATGCGGAGCCAGTCGGCGAGGTCGTCGAGGAAGGCCGCACGGTGCGTGTCGATGTACGTGCGGACGACGCTGTCCGCCGGGATGTCGCTCATGCCACGAGCCTAACCGTCTGTTCGATGGTCACTTTCCGTGTCCGTTTTGCCTTGGAGGATCTGCTCAAGACGAGCGCGGTCGGGGAGGTTGCGGGGACGGATGACGCGGCCGCTGCGGACGTGCAGGAAGACGCCCCTGACATCGGTGAGGGGGATGTTCGCGGCTTCCGCCCAGGCCACGCGGTAGACGGCCAGCTGGAGCGGGTCGGCCTCGGTGGTGCGGCCGGTCTTCCAGTCGACGATCTCGTACGTGCCGTCGGGGTTGCGGTACACGGCGTCGATCCGGCCCCTGATCACCCGGCCGGCGAGGGTGATCTGGACCGGGACCTCCATGCGGTACGGGGTCCGGTCGGCGTACGCGGACCGCTCGAAGGCCGCCTTGAGGGAGTCGAGGTCGGCCTCGTCGGCGATGTCCTGGTCGGAGCCGTCCCCGGCGGGGGCTCCGGGGAGATCGGTGAGGGGGTCGAGGACATCGAGGTGGGGCAGCGGGAGCTCGTCGAAGCGGGACTCCACCCAGGCGTGGAACCGGGTGCCCTGGCGGGCGGCGGGCTGCGGGGGCTTGGGCATGGGGCGGGCGAGGTCGCGTACGAAGCCCTGCTCATCGGCGGCGAGCCGGAGCAGCTGGCTGGCGGAGAGCGCGGGCGGGAGCTCCACGTCACGGACCGCCGCGCGGGCTCGGCGGAGCTCGCCCTCCAGGGCGTCGAGGTCGCGGTCCCATGAGGCGATGGCCCGGGCGTCTTCCGGGGTCGGCTCGGCGGGATGCGGTGGCCGTCGGTGCGGGGCCGCGTCCTGCGGCAACAAGTCCTCGTCGGCGGCGCCGGGCTTGGCGGGGTGCGGTGTGGCGGGGTGCGGTGTGGCGGCTGCGGGCGCGGTGACGGTGGCGGCCTCGGGCCAGCCTTCCTCGGGGTCCGGCCACAGGTCGTCCGGGGCCTGGGGGTGGGCTTCTTCTTCCCCCACCCCGCCCCCTCCCGAAACCGGGGCTTCGCCCCGGACCCCCTTCGGGCTCCCGCCCGCGCCGGGGCGTGCCCCGGGCGCCGGGGGCTTGGCGGGGAGGCCGGCGGGCGCGCCCGGGCCCGTCCCGGCCTCCGGCGGCCAGGAGGTGTCGGTGGCCGCGGGAGGGTCCAGCGGGACCGGCTGCGGGATGTCCGTGTCCGGAGGCCCGTCCACAGCATCCGGCCAGGGGTCATCCGTACCCGCAGCGCCGCCCAGCGGGACCGGCCAAGGGGTCTCCGTGCCCGCAGGCCCGTCCAGGGGGTCCGGCCAGGGGGTTGGGGGTTCCTCGTCGTAGGCGGGGTCTTCGCAGTCGGGGGGCCAGAGGTAGGTGTCCTCCGGCTGGGGTTCCGGGGGGTTCGGGGTGCCGGGTGGGGTCGGGTGGAGGTAGGACTCGACCAGGGTGGCTGCTTCTCGGCGCAGGGCGAGGGAGGCGGGGTCCAGGGGAAGCGGCCAGGAGTGGTCCGGGGTGGAGTCCGTGGCCAGGGCCGGGTTCTCGGCGTCCGCCTCGGGGGTGTCGGCCCAGGCCTCGATCTCGCCGTGGCCCGCGGCGCAGTGGTCGTAGAGGGCGGTCAGGAAGGCGGACGGGCCGCGCGGCTTCTTCTGCGTCGGGCCCCACCAGTGGCCCGAGGCCAGGAGGAGGGAACGCGGACGGGTGAAGGTGACGTAGCCGAGGCGCAGTTCCTCGACGGCTTTGTGGGTCTTCAGGGCCGATTTGAAGGAGCGCAGGCCGGCCGAGGTCCATTCGGGGGCGGGCGGAAGCGTCGGCGCGTCCCCGCGCAGGGCGTACGGGAGGACCTTCGCGTACGAGGTCCAGGCCTCCGGGGCCTTCTCCTTCGGGAACGAGCCCGCGCACAGGTCGGGGACCACGACCACGTCCCACTCCAGGCCCTTGGACTTGTGGGCCGTGAGCACCTTGACCGTGTTCTCCCCGCCCGGCAGTGCGTGGTCCAGGCCCTTCTCGTACTGGGCCGCCGTGCGCAGGAAGCCGAGGAAGGCCAGCAGGGAGGCCTCGCCGTCCAGGGAGGCGAAGCCGGCCGCCACGTCCATGAAGCTCGACAGGGTCTCCCGACGGCGGGCCGCCAGCGCGTGCGGGGACGAGGCCAGCTCCACGTCGAGGCCGGTCGTCGACAGCACCCGGTGCAGTACGTCCATCAGCGGGTCCGAGAGCGAACGCCGCAGGTCGCGCAGTTCCTGGGCCAGGTGCGCGAAGCGGACCCGGGCCGCGGCGGAGAAGGGCAGCTGGTCGGGGGCGGACTGGCCCGAGCCGTCCAGGAAGGTTTCCAGGGCGTCGGCCAGCGACACGATCTCCGCCGGGTCCACGCCCTCGACCGCCGCCGCGAGGCGGTCCTCCTCCGCGGACGGGGAGCGGGCGATCAGCGTGCGGGCGCGGCGGCCCAGCAGCGCCAGATCGCGGGCGCCGATGCGCCAGCGCGGCCCGATGAGCAGCCGGACGAGCGCGGCATTGGCTCCCGGGTCCTGCAGGACCTCGCAGACGGCGACGAGGTCCGCGACCTCCGGGAGGTGCAGGAGCCCGGAGAGGCCGACCACCTCGACGGGGACGTCCCGCTCGACGAGGACGGCCTGGATCCGCGCGAAGTCCCCGCCCGAGCGGCACAGTACGGCGATGTCGCGCGGCTCCGTCCCGGTGCGGACCAGGTGGGCGATGGAGTCGCCGATCCAGTCGAGCTCCTGGGCGTGGGTCTCCAGGAGGGCGCAGCGGACGGACCCGTCCCGCTCCGCGCCCGGTGCGGGGCGCAGCGCCTGGACGCCCTCGTGCATGGCGCGCAGCGGGGTGGCGAGCTCGTTGGCCAGGTCCAGGAGGCGGCCGCCGCTGCGCCGGTTCTCGCTGAGGGAGAAGCGGGTGGCGGGGCGGCCGTCGGCGTAGGGGAAGTGCTCGGGAAAGTCGTCGAGGTTGGCCACGGAGGCGCCTCGCCAGCCGTAGATGGCCTGGCAGGGGTCGCCGACGGCGGTCACCGCGTGCCCGGTGCCCCCGCCGAACAGTCCGGACAGCAGCAGCCGCTGCGCGACCGAGGTGTCCTGGTACTCGTCGAGCAGGACGACCCGGAACTCCTCGCGCAGCAGGGCGCCGACCTCGGGCCGGGTGGTGGCGAGCCGCGCGGAGAGGGCTATCTGATCGCCGAAGTCGAGGAGGTCGCGGGAGTGTTTGGCGGCGCGGTAGCGCTCGGTCAGCTCCAGCAGTTCCAGGCGGCCCCGGACGGCTTCGGGCACCTTGCGCAGGTCCTCGTTGCTCAGCTTGACGTCCGCGAGGACGGAGAGGAGCTCCGTGTCGTACGCGCGCAGCCGCTCCGGCGGTACGAGGTGCTCGGAGAGCTCTCCGTCCAGCGCGAGCAGGTCACTGACCAGGTCGGGAACGGATTTGGTGAGGGCCGGATACGGTCCGGGGGCCTCGCGCAGGACGCGGGCGGCGAGCTGGAAGCGGGTGGCGTCGGCGAGCAGCCGGGCGCTGGGCTCCAGGCCGATGCGCAGGCCGTGGTCCTTGAGGAGCTGTCCGGCGAAGGCGTGGTACGTGGAGATGCGCGGCTCTCCGCCCGCCGCGCCGTCGCCGGCGTCGGCCGGGGAGGGGTCCGGATCGCTGATGCCGGCCCGCGCCAGGGCGGTGCGCACCCGCTCGGCGAGCTCGCCGGCGGCCTTGTTGGTGAAGGTCAGGCCGAGGACCTGCTCGGGCGCGACCGCGCCGGTGCCCACCAGCCAGACCACGCGGGCGGCCATGACGGTGGTCTTGCCGGAGCCGGCGCCGGCCACGATGACCTGCGGAGCGGGCGGGGCCGTGATGCAGGCCATCTGCTCGGGCGTGAAGGGGATCCCCAGGAGCTCCTTGAGCTGCTCGGGATCGGTGAGGGCCGGTGGGACGGACGGGCGCGCGGACACGTAAAAAGGCTAGCCGCACGGACTGACAGTCCTCGCCGCTCGGCCTACTCCACCGTCTGGCGGCCCTCCGGGCGGGCGCTGCACGAGGCCCGGAAGGAGCAGTGGTCGCAGTGCTTGCCGAGGGCGGGCGCGAAGCGCTCGTCGAGGACCCGGCCGGCGGCGGTGGCGAGCAGCTCGCCGACCCACTCGCCGGAGGCGCCGCCCTCCAGGGCCTGCTGCGCCTGGATCCTGGGCACCGTTTCTCCGCCGTCGCGCTGGGCGGCGCCCTGGCGCAGCTGCACGAGCTCCGCGCCGCCGGGTGCGGGGCGCAGCCCGTCGAAGACCTCGTCGACGGCGCCCTCGCGTACGGCGAGCTGGTACACGGCCAGCTGCGGGTGGCGGTCGACCTCCTTGGCCGTCGGCGCGGCCTTGCCGGTCTTGAAGTCGACGACGTACGCACGCCCCTGCGCGTCCGCCTCGACCCGGTCCATGGAACCCCTCACCCGCACGGCGTACTCCCCCGCGTCCAGGGTGACGTCGAAGTCGTGCTCGGTGGCCACGGCCGCCCGCCCCCCGCGGTCGGTGTTGTGCCAGCGCAGGAAGCGTTCCAGGGCGGCGCGGGCGTTGTCCTTCTCCTGTCGGGACTTCCAGGGTGCGTCGAAGGCGAGCGAGTCCCAGACGGAGTCGAGGCGTTCCATGAGGACGGCGAGGTCGGCGGGGGTGCGGCCGGAGGCGACCTCGTCGGCGAGGACGTGGACGACGTTGCCGAAGCCCTGGGCGGCGGTGGACGGGGCGTCGGCCTTGACCTCCCGGCCCAGGAACCACTGGAGGGAGCAGGTGTTGGCGAGCTGCTCCAGGGCGGAGCCGGACAGGGCGACGGGGTGGTCCCGGTCACGCAGCGGGACGCTGCTGCGGGTGGGCTCGTACAGCCCCCACCAGCGCTGCGGGTGCGCGGCGGGGACGAGCGGGCGGTCCTCGTCGTCGGTGAGCACGGCGAGCCGGGCGAGGCGCCGGGCGGCGGCGTCGCGCAGTGCGGGCGAGGCGTCGGGGTCGACGGTGGTGGCGCGGAGTTCCGCGACGAGCGCGGGGACGGCGAGCGGGCGGCGGGGGCGGCCGGTGACGTCCTTGACGGGGACACCCAGCTCGGTGAGCAGGCGGGAGGGCTGGTCGCCGTCCTCGGCGGGGGCCTTGACGGCGGTGACGACGAGGCGCTCGCGGGCGCGGGTGGCGGCGACGTAGAAGAGGCGGCGCTCCTCTGCGAGGAGCGCGCCGGGGGTCAGCGGCTCGGCGAGGCCGTCGCGGCCGATGCGGTCGGCTTCGAGGAGGGAGCCCCGGCGGCGCAGGTCCGGCCAGAGCCCTTCCTGTACGCCCGCGACGACGACGAGCCCCCACTCCAGTCCCTTGGACCGGTGCGCGGTCATGAGGCGGACGGCTTCGCGGCGGGTGGCGCGGGGGGTGAGGGTGTCTCCCGCGATGTCCTCGGCTTCGAGCTGTTCCAGGAAGTTGAGGGCGCCGCGGCCGCCGGTACGTTCCTCCGCGCGGGCGGCGGTGTCGAAGAGCGCGCAGACGGCGTCGAGGTCACGGTCGGCGTTGCGGCCGGCGGGTCCGCCGCGGCGGGCGCTGCGTTCGAGGCGCTGCGGCCAGGGAGTGCCGTCCCAGAGGGTCCACAGGACCTCCTCGGCGGCGCCCCCTCCGGCGAGGAGCTCCCGGGCCTTGCGCAGCAGCAGCCCGAGGCGCTGCGCGCCGCGGGCGTAGGCGGGATCGTGCGCGACGAGCCGCTCGGGCTCCGCGAGGGCTCGGGCGAGGAGTACGTCGGAGGGCGCCGGGGTGCGGACCCCGGCGGCCCGCTCCTCGTCGCGCAGCGCGCGGCCGAGACGGCGCAGGTCGGCGGCGTCCATCCCGCCGAGCGGCGAGGACAGCAGCACGAGCGCGGCCTCGACCCCGATCCACCCCTCACCGGCGAAACCGGTGCCCGGGGCGGGCCCGTCGGCGGAGCCGGTGGCCGGGGCCGGCCCGTCGGCGGAGCCCGTGCCCGAAGCAGGCCCGTCAGCGGAGCCTGTGTCGGCCCCCGGTGCGGACCGCTCGGTGTCGCCCTCGGTGGTGGGGGCGGCGGTACCCCGCCCGTCCGCCCCACTGTTGCGCTGGAGTGATCCCGATCCGATGTCTCCGGCGCCCGCGGCGCCGGGCACGACCGGGGCCGATGCGACGGCCGCGTCGGCCGCCGTGGGCGCCGGTGTGGTGATCGGGGTCGGGAGGCTGGATTCGGCGAGGGTGCGGAGGGCTGTGAGGAGGGGGGCTATGGCCGGTTCGTGGCGGAGGGGGGTGTCCGTGCCGTCCGTTTCGGCCGGGACGCCCGCCGCGATCAGGGCGCGGCGCATCTGCGGCAGGGTGCGGCCGCCCGCGCGGACCAGGACGGCCATGTCCTGCCACGGCACGCCCTCCTCCAGGTGGGCCCGGCGCAGGATGTCGGCGATGTTGTCCAGTTCCGCGCCGGCCGTCGGGTACGTGAACACCTCGACCCGGCCCCCTTCGCGGGTCGACGCGAGCGCGCGGTGGGCCCGTACCGCCGCCGAGGGCAGGCGCGGCATCGGCATGCGGGTGGTCAGGTGGCGGGTGGCGGCCAGGAGGACGGCCGAGGAGCGGCGGGAGACGGTCAGGGCCCGGACCTCCGCTCCCGGGAAGGCCGTCTCGAAGTCGAGGATGTTGTTGATGTCGGCGCCGCGGAAGGCGTAGATGGACTGGTCGGGGTCGCCGAAGGCGGTCAGCCGGCCCGCCGGACCGGCCAGCGCGCGCAGCAGCCGCAGCTGTGAGGCGTCGGTGTCCTGGTACTCGTCCACGTAGATCACGTCGTACATCGATGCCACCGACGGCGTGCGCTCCGCGAGGAGCACCGCCCGGTGGAGGAGTTCCGCGTAGTCCAGGGTGCCCTGGAGGTCCAGGACGTCCAGGTACTCGGCGAGGAAGGCCGCCGCCGCCTTCCAGTCCGGCCGGCCGAGGCGGGAGGCGAAGTCGGAGAGGGCCGCCGGGCCCAGGCCCAGTTCGCGGGCGCGGGCGAGCACCGCGCGGACCTCGTCCGCGAAGCCCCGTGTGGTCAGCGCGGCCCGCAGGTCGTCCGGCCACCGGATCGAGCGGATGCGGCGCTGTCCGTCCAGCAGGGTGCGGACCATGACGTCCTGCTCCGGTCCGGACAGCAGCCGCAGCGGGTCCGCGAACAGCTCGGCGTCCTGGTGGGCGCGGACCAGTCCGTAACAGAAGGAGTGGAAGGTGGTGGCCTGCGGGGCCCGCGCGCCGCCGAGCCGCAGGGCGGTCCGGTCGCGCAGTTCCACGGCGGCCTTGCGGCTGAAGGTGAGGATCAGCACGCGCGCCGGGTCGGCGCCCGCCTCGACGCGGGCCGCGACCGCTTCCACCAGCGTGGTCGTCTTTCCGGTGCCCGGTCCGGCCAGGACCAGCAGCGGTCCGCCGGTGTGCTCAACCACCGCCCGCTGCGCTGCGTCCAGCACAGGGGGATCCACCCGTTCCGCGCCGGTACGCACCAGGCGGTACGCGTCCGGGGTCCGCGTACGCCGCCGCTCGGTGCGGTGGCCGTCGGAGGAAGAGGAGTTCACGTGGGGTGCCGGTCCTGGTGGGTCTGCCGTTGCGGCGGTCGCTGCCGCAGCGGTTGCTGCTGCTGTGGTGACGGCCCGGGTGATGGCCGAAGCCGAAGCCGAAGCCGAAGCCGAAGGGGCAACGCTACGGCAAGCCGCGCGACGCGCGCAGTTTCCCCGGGGCTCCCGTCCTCACTGCCATCCGGTCCCACGCGTCCCCCGTACGGGGCTTCGCACGTCCCTTCGACCGCCCCTCCGGGCCGCACATGGCCGAAGCTGTCAGATGTGACCTTCGTCCCGCGCCGCGTCCCCGTCGTACCCGTCCCAGCGCGCCCGACGCATGTCGAGCCGCGGTTCGCCGTCGCCGGTCAGCCGCAGCGGGGTGGCCTCGGTCCGGTAGTTCTCCAGCGCCCGCCGCTCGCTGCCGGGCAGCGGGCGGCCGTCCGCCCGTACCACGCGCCACCAGGGCACCGCTCCCCCGTACAGCGCCATGACACGGCCCACCTGACGGGGCCCGCCCTCGCCGAGCCACTCCGCGACGTCGCCGTACGTCATCACCCGGCCGGGCGGAATCCGCTCGGCCGCCTCCAGTACCCGCTCGGCGTACGCCGGCAGCTCTTCGCTCATTCGGCCCATGGTGCGGCACCGGACCGGCAGGCGAGCGACAAGCCTGCGGAAGCGCGTGTTCCGGACCGGCTCGCACCCTGCTGCCCCCCGCGGTCTTCGGTCCGTGCCACCATCTTCCGGGCGGTGACGCGTGATACGTGATCAAGAAGAGATGGAAGTGACGGGAAAGGAGCAGGGTGTGAGTCCTCCGGACGGCGCGGCGGCGAACGACGGCGCGCGCCCTGACGAAAGCCCGCCGAAGGGCCACGAGGACATGCCCCCGGGTCTCCGGGCCGCCGAGCCCAAGGACGCCGAGACCCCGGAAGCCGAGCCCGAGGGCATCGAGCCCAAGAGCATCGAACCCCAGGCCGCCGAGCCCAAGACCGTCGAACCCAAGACCGTCGCCCCCCAGGCCGCCGAGCCGCTGGACCTCGAGACCCCGCACGGCCACACCCCGACGGCCGCCGACCAGGTCGAGGTCGACGAGCCGCTGCTCGCCGCCCGTGTGCACCGCCCCTCCGACCTCGTACGCCTCCTCGTCGGGATCCTCGGCATCGCCGTCGTCCTCGGCATCGCCGCCTTCGCCCACGGCACCACCGCGGGGCTGGAGGCCGACATCAGCAACGGCACCGGCCAGGCCCCCGACGTGCTGATCAAGGTCGCCGGGCTGGTGTCCAGCATCGCCGTGCTCCTCGTGCCCGTGGCTTTCGCCATCGAGCGGCTGATCAAACGCGACGGGCTGCGCATCGCCGACGGCGTTCTCGCCGCCGTCCTCGCGCACGGGGTCACCCTCGCCACCGACCTGTGGGTCTCCCAGGCCGCGCCCGAGACCATCCAGGACGCCCTCACCCGCCCCACCGGTCTCGGCGGCTCCCTCACCGACCCGGTGCACGGCTACCTCGCGCCCGTGATCGCGTACATGACCGCCGTCGGGATGACCCGGCGGCCGCGCTGGCGCGTCGCCCTGTGGGTGGTCCTGCTGCTGGACGCCTTCGCGATGCTGGTCAGCGGTTACACCACCCCCTTCTCGATCATCCTGACCGTGCTGATCGGCTGGAGCGTCGCGTACGGAACCCTGTACGCGGTCGGCTCGCCGAACGTCCGCCCCACCGGGCAGAACCTCCTCGCGGGCCTGCGCCGGGTCGGCTTCCAGCCGGTCAGCGCGATGCGCGCCGAGTCGCCCGAGGGTCCCGACAGCACCGAGGTCAGCGACCGGGGGCGGCGCTACCACGTCACCTTGGAGGAGGGCCCACCGCTCGACGTCACCGTCGTGGACCGGGAGCAGCAGGCCCACGGCTTCTACTACCGGGTCTGGCGCCGTCTCACCCTGCGCGGGATCACCACCGGGCGCAGTCTGCAGTCGCTGCGCCAGGCGCTCGAGCAGGAAGCGCTGCTGGCGTACGCGGCCATCGCCGCCGGAGCCAACGCGCCCAGACTCATCGCCACCTCCGAGCTGGGCCCGGACGCCGTGATGCTCGTCTACGAGCACCTGGGCGGCCGGAGCCTGGACTCGCTGGCCGACGAGGAGATCACCGACGCTTTGAGCCGCAACGCCTGGCAGCAGGTACGGGCCCTGCAGTCCCGGCGGATCGCGCACCGGCGGCTGACCGGGGACGCGCTCGTGGTGGATCGTTCCGGCAGCGGCGCGGCGAACACCATCACCCTGACCGACCTGCGCGGCGGCGAGATCGCGGCCGGTGACCTCGTACTGCGCATGGACATCGCGCAGCTGCTGACCACACTCGGCCTGCGGGTCGGCGCCGAGCGGTCGGTCGCCTCCGCGGTGTCGGTGCTCGGACCGGACGCGGTGGCGGACTGTCTGCCCCTGCTCCAGCCGATCGCGCTGAGCCGCTCCACGCGGGCGACGCTGCGCAGGCTCGCGCGGGAGCGGGCGGACCGGGAACGGGAAGCGGTACTGGAGTCCTCGCGGGCGGCGAAGGCGGCCCGCGGGGCCGGATCCGCTTCGGCCGGCTCCAGTTCCGCCGCGGAGCGCAAGGCCGAGAAGAAGGCCCTGGACGATGCGCTCGACGGGGCCCGCGAGGAGGACCTGCTGAGCCAGATCCGCCAGCAGGTGCTGCTGATCCGCCCGCAGGCGCCGGTGGAGCCGGCCCGGCTGGAGCGGATCCGGCCGCGCACGCTGGTCTCGTTCATCGCGGGCGCGTTCGGTGCGTACTTCCTGGTCACGCAGCTCGCACACGTGGACTTCGGGACCACCATCAGCGAAGCCCGCTGGGGCTGGGTCGGGGCGGCGCTCGCCTTCTCGGCGCTCACCTATTTCGCGGCGGCGATGAGCCTGCTGGGCTTCGTGCCCGAGCGGGTGTCGTTCCTGCGGACCGTACTGGCCCAGGTCGCCGGATCCTTCGTGAAGCTGGTGGCTCCGGCGGCGGTCGGCGGCGTGGCCCTGAACACCCGCTTCCTCCAGCGGGCCGGCATCCGGCCGGGGCTGGCGGTGGCCAGCGTGGGTGCCTCCCAGCTCTTCGGCCTGGCCAGCCACATCCTGCTGCTGCTGTCCTTCGGCTATCTGACGGGCACCGAGAAGACCCCGGAGATGACCCCGTCGAGGACGGTCATCGCGGGTCTGCTGACGGTGGCCGTGCTGGTGTTGGTGGTCACGGCCGTGCCTTTCCTGCGGAAGTTCGTGGCGACCCGGGTACGGGCCCTGTTCGCGGGAGTGGTCCCGCGCATGCTGGACGTGCTCCAGCGGCCGCAGAAGCTACTGACCGGCATCGGCGGGATGCTGCTGCTGACGGGCTGCTTCGTGATGTGCCTGGATGCCTCGATCCGCGCCTTCGGGGGCGGCGAGGCCATCAGCTACGCGAGCATCGCGGTGGTCTTCCTGGCCGGCAACGCCCTCGGCTCGGCGGCGCCGACTCCGGGCGGCATCGGCGCGGTGGAGACCACGCTGACGCTGGGTCTGATCGCGGCCGGGGTGGACAACCAGGTGGCGTTCTCGGCGGTACTGCTGTTCCGGGTGATGACGTTCTGGCTGCCGGTGCTGCCGGGGTGGATCTCCTTCAACTTCCTGACGCGCAAGGAAGCGATCTAAACCGCTGGAGCCCTGCCGGTCCGCCTGCCTAGGGTGACCGGATGAACGACAACGGCAGCGGCAGCGGCAGCGGCAGCGGCAACGCGATACGGGTCGTACCGGACCAGGCCGAGTGGCGGGCCGGGTTCGAGGAGCGGGTACTGGCGGGGTACCGGGCCGCGGGCTGCCCGGAGCCGCTGGCCCGGGCCCTGCTGGAGCGGGCGCTGAAGGGGATCGACGACTGGACGGTGGCCACGGACGGCGCCGGGTGGATCGCGGTCGGGGTGTCCGAGGACAACGGGGCGGCCGTGGGAAGGATCCACGACCTGACGGCGCCGGGAGCGGTCGCGCGCGAGTGGGCCGAGCGGTGGTGCGCCGAACAGGGCGCGCAGCGGGTGGAGGTCCGGCTGACCGGCGCGGACAACGCGGCGGCGGCGAGGTTCGCCGGCTATCTCGTACGGGGGCAGAACCGGATGCGCACCGTGGCCGAGCGGCCCGAGCTGCCGCCGGGTCTGGCCGTCCGCCGGCTGACCGAGGAGGAGTACCCGGGCTGGTACGCCGGCGAGGAGGCCGCGTACGTCGCGGACATCGTCCGGGCCGGGGCCCTGACCCCGGAGCAGGCCAGGACCAAGTCGGACGAGGACTTCGCCCGCCACCTACCGCAGGGCTATCTGACCCCCGGGCACGCCTTCTACGCGCTGGAGGCCGAGGGGCAGGTGATCGGCACGGGCTGGGTGAACCACGGCTTCCTGCCGGGCGTGACCTTCGGTTTCTCGCTGGAGGTGTACGAGGAGCACCGCGGCAAGGGCTACGGCCGGGCCGCGATGGCCGTCGGCGAGTGGGCCGCCCGGCAGGGCGGTGACGGGGCGCTGATGTTCAACGTCTTCGGCGGCAACGAGGTGGCGATGGGCCTGTACGAGGCCACGGGCTTCGCCGTACTGGACGAGTTCCGCTCGTTCAAGCTCTAGGGCGGGAGCGCCCCCCGGCCGGGGGGCTGGTACTCCAGCTGTGGTCCGTGATGATCCGTGGGGAAGAGTGGGGGCCATGGCCACGTACGAGACGATGTCGTTCCACCTCGAGACCGAGCGGCTGGTACTGCGGCCGTGGGCCGTGTCGGACGCCGCCGAGTTCTGCGCCCTCCTCTCCGAACGCGGCAAGGGAACGCCCCCGGTCGAGCGCATCCGGACGGCCATCGCGGAGCTGCTCACCGCGACGCAAGACACGGGGATCGCCCTGCTGCCCATCCAGCGCCGCGACGAAGGCGACTTCATCGGCTATTGCGGGTTGATCATCGGCCGCACCACCCTGGAGGAGCCCGAAATCGCCTACGAGTTGTTCCAGCACGCGCACGGGCGCGGCTACGCCACCGAAGCGGCCGGCGCGGTGCTCGATGCCGCTGTCGCGACCGGGCGGAAGCGCCTCTGGTCGACCGTCGGGACATGGAACACCCCCTCGCTCCGGGTCCTGGAGAAGCTCGGGTTCGAGCGGGACCGCGTCTCCACGGAGGACAGCGGTGAAGTGGCCTGGCTCACGCGCCCGTTGCCCTGACAGCTAGGGCAGGATCCCCCGCTGGAGCGCTAGAAGAGCAGCAGCAGCGAAGTGAGCAGGGCCATCGAGGCGGCGAGTTCGACGGCGCCGACCACCGGGACCTTGATCCCGCGGCCGGGGAGGGCGGCGGCCCGGGCCAGGTAGGCCGCGAAGGGGAGGGCCAGCCCGGGGGAGAGGCAGGACGCCAGGGCCACGGCCGCCGCGTGATGGGCCACTGAACCGAGGTAGTACGTACGGGAGTTCCGTTCCCTGATCATCGTCTTCACGTACGGGACCGTGCCCGCGAAGTACAGCAGGCAGGCGGCGGTGGGCGCCCACGGCAGTCCTCCCCCGCCCAGCCGCGCGGCGACCAGCAGCATTCCGCACGCCGGGACCACCGCGGCCAGTCCGTTGGCCAGTGCCCGTTCGCGGTTGCGCCACGCGTACCAGGCGTTCACGGCCACGAAGGGCGCCGCCGCCGCGCCCGCGAGCAGCAGCCAGGGGTGGGACGCCGCGAGCGGGATCCCCGCGAGGGCGGTCGCGGCGCCGAGGACGAGTGCAGGGCGGACGTGCCGCCGCGCCGCCTGCGGACGCCGGGCGGCGACCCGGCGCAGGCGCAGCCACTGCTGGGCGTGGAAGACCGTCGCGTAGCCGAGCAGCCAGGCCGCCAGGAGCAGGGCGTGCTGCCGTCCGGGCCGCGGGGAGAGGAAGGTGCCCGCGAGGAACGGCACCGTGAGCATCGCCCACGCCCCGTGCTGGTCCGGGATCCAGGAGGCCTTCTTCGGCGGCACGTTCCCCGGCCTTTCGATAATTGGTATTCGGGCTCGTAAATTTCCGGCCGCACAACGAAGTTGGCCTTGTCCAGCGTGGCATCCACTCGACCCGTGAAAGACCGGAATTAGGTCACGCCCGTACGGGACCTTTGTCATCGGATTCGCCTCCGCGCCGGGCGTAGCGTCGTTCGTGGGTCATCTTGCCCGGGCCCACGCACCGCCTCTTACCGCCCGCCTGGAGGGTCGCCTTGTACGAGCGTCACGGACGTCGAGAACACCAGGACGCCGCCGAATCGCTGATCAAGGCGGGCAGCTTCTTCACGAAGGCCGAGGTCTCCGACGACCTGCGGACCGTCCACAGGACGGGCGGTCGCGCCGCGGAGGCGTTCTACCGGGACCGGTGGAGCCACGACAAGGTCGTGTACTCCACCCACGGCGTGAACTGCACGGGCTCCTGCCGGTGGAAGGTCTACGTCAAGGACGGGATCATCACCTGGGAGACCCAGTCCACCGACTACCCCTCGGTCGGCCCCGACAGCCCCGAGTACGAGCCCCGCGGCTGCCCGCGCGGCGCCTCGTTCTCCTGGTACTCCTACTCCCCCACCCGGGTGCGCTATCCGTACGTGCGCGGCGCCCTGCTGGAGATGTACCGCGAGGCCAAGGCGCGGCTGGGCGACCCGGTCGAGGCCTGGGCCGACATCCAGGGCGACCCGGTGCGCCGGCGCGGCTACCAGCAGGCGCGCGGCAAGGGCGGGCTGGTGCGCGCGACGTGGGAAGAGGCGACGGAGATCGTCGCCGCCGCGCACGTGCACACGATCAGGGAGCACGGCCCCGACCGGGTCGCGGGCTTCTCGCCGATCCCGGCGATGTCGATGGCCTCGCACGCGGCCGGCGCCCGTTTCCACTCGCTCATCGGCGCGCCGATGCTGTCCTTCTACGACTGGTACGCCGATCTCCCGGTCGCCTCTCCGCAGGTCTTCGGGGACCAGACGGACGTGCCGGAGTCGGGCGACTGGTGGGACGCCGCGTACCTGATGATGTGGGGCTCGAACGTCCCCGTCACCCGTACCCCGGACGCGCACTGGATGGCCGAGGCCCGCTACCGCGGCCAGAAGGTCGTCACCGTTTCCCCCGATTACGCGGACAACACGAAATTCGCCGACGAATGGATGCACCCGCACCCCGGTACGGACGGTGCGCTGGCCCTCGCGATGGGCCATGTCATCCTCAAGGAATTCTTCGTCGACAAGCAGACGCCGTTCTTCACGGATTACGTCCGCCAGTACACGGACCTGCCTTTCCTGGTTTCCCTGAAGGAGACCGAACAGGGCCTGGTTCCGGGCAAGTTCGTCACCGCCGCGGATCTCGGTCAGGACACCGGGAACGCGCAGTGGAAGACGGTGCTGATCGACGACACGACCGGCGAGCCCGTCGTCCCGAACGGCACCCTCGGCCACCGCTGGGGCAAGAACGAGAAGCCCGAGTGGAATCTCGAACTGGGCGACACCGTCCCGCGGCTGACCCTCCACGGCGCCTGCGACGAGAGCGTGGAGATCACCCTCCCCCGCTTCGAGGACGACGAACAGGGTGTGGACCAGGACGGGAGGCCGCGCGGCACGATCCGCCGCGGTGTGCCCGTACGGCGCCTCGCGACCGCCTCGGGGGACCGGCTCGTCACGACCGTCTTCGACCTGATGCTCGCCCAGTACGGTGTGGCCCGCGACGGCCTGCCGGGCGTGTGGCCCACCGGCTACGAGGACGCGAGCGCCCCGGGCACCCCCGGCTGGCAGGAGTCGCTGACCTCGGTCCCCGCGGCCCAGGCGGCGCGCGTGGCACGGGAGTTCGCGCAGACCGCCGAGCAGTCCCGGGGCCGCTGCATGATCCTGATGGGCGCGGGCACCAACCACTGGTTCCACTCGGAGACCATCTACCGCTCGTTCCTGGCCCTGCTCACCCTCACCGGCTGCCAGGGCCACAACGGCGGCGGCTGGGGCCACTACGTCGGCCAGGAGAAGTGCCGCCCGGTCACCGGCTGGGCGACGCTGGCCGCCGCCTCCGACTGGTCGCGCCCGCCGCGCCAGATGATCGGCGCGGCCTGGTTCTACCTGCACACCGACCAGTGGCGCTACGACACCCTTCCGGCCGAGGCCCTCGCCTCCCCGCTCGCCACCGGTGCCTTCGAGGGGATGACGGGCTCGGACTGCCTGGCAGCGAGCACCCGGATGGGCTGGATGCCCTCGTACCCGACTTTCGACCGCAACCCGCTGGAGCTGGCGGAGGCCGAGGACCCGGTCGCGGAGACGGTCCGGCAGCTGAGGAGCGGCGAGCTCGGCTTCGCCGGCGAGGACCCGGACGCCCCGCACAACTGGCCGCGCGTGCTCAACGTATGGCGGGCCAACCTGCTGGGATCCAGCTCCAAGGGCAACGAGTACTTCCTCAAGCACCTCCTGGGCACCCACTCCAACCTCCCCGACGACGGTCCGCGCTGCACGCCGAAGGACGTGACGTACCGGGAGGAGGACGTGGAGGGCAAGCTCGACCTGCTCATGTCCATGGACTTCCGGATGACGTCCACGACGCTGCTCTCCGACGTGGTCCTCCCGGCGGCCACCTGGTACGAGAAGCACGACCTGTCCTCCACGGACATGCACCCCTTCCTGCACGCCTTCACCCCGGCCGTGGATCCGCCGTGGCAGGCCCGCTCCGACTACGACGCCTTCAAGACCCTGGCCGAGCGGTTCGGCGAGCTCGCGAAGACCCACCTGGGCGTGCGCAAGGACCTGGTCGCCACCGCCCTGCAGCACGACACCCCGGGCGGCGAGATGGCCCAGCCCGGCGGGGTCGCCCTGGACTGGTCGAAGGGCGAGTGCGAGCCCGTACCGGGCCGGACGATGTACAACCTGACGGTCGTGGAGCGGGACTACGGGGCGGTCGGCGAGAAGTTCAAGGCGCTCGGCCCGCTCGTCGACAAGCTGGGCGTGACCACGAAGGCGGTCACCTTCGACGTGGCCGAGGAGGTCGACTACCTCGGCCGCAAGAACGGCACGGTCCGCGGCGGAGTCGCCGACGGCCGGCCGCGCCTGGACACCGCCCAGCAGGCCTGCGAGGCGATCCTCTCCCTGTCCGGCACCTCCAACGGCCGCCTGGCCACGCAGGGGTTCGAGACGCTGGAGAAGAAGGTGGGCACCCCGATGGCCCACCTGGCCGCCGAGGCCGAGGGCAAGCGGATCACCTTCGCCGACACCCAGGCCCGCCCGGTCCCGGTGATCACCTCGCCCGAGTGGTCGGGTTCGGAGTCCGGCGGGCGCCGGTACACGGCCTTCACGATCAACACCGAGCACCTCAAGCCCTGGCACACCCTCACCGGCCGCCAGCACTTCTTCATCGACCACGACTGGCTGCACGAGGTCGGGGAGTCCCTGCCCGTCTACAAGCCGCCGCTGAACATGCACGTCCTGTACGGGGAACCCGAGCTCGGCACGGTGGACGAGAAGGCGAAGTCGGTGGCCGTGCGGTACCTGACCCCGCACAACAAGTGGGCGATCCACAGCCAGTACCAGGACAACCTGTACATGATGACGCTGGGCCGCGGCGGCCAGACGGTGTGGATGTCCCCGCAGGACGCCGCCGCCATCGGGGTCCGGGACAACGACTGGATCGAGGCGGTCAACCGCAACGGCGTGATCACCGCCCGCGCGATCGTCTCCCACAAGATGCCGCCCGGCACGGTCTACATGAACCACGCGCAGGAGCGCACGGTCGGCGTCCCGAAGACGGAGAAGACCGGCCGCCGCGGCGGCATCCACAACTCGCTGACCCGGGTGATGCTCAAGCCCACCCACCTCATCGGCGGCTACGCCCAGCTGACCTGGGCCTTCAACTACCTGGGCCCGACCGGCAACCAGCGCGACGAGGTGACGGTCATCCGCCGCCGTGACCAGAAGGTGGAGTTCTAAACAATGCCCCGGAGCGCAGCTCCCATCGGACGTGTCATGGCACAGGTCGCGATGGTCATGAACCTCGACAAGTGCATCGGCTGCCACACCTGCTCGGTCACCTGCAAGCAGGCGTGGACCAACCGGCAGGGCACCGAGTACGTCTGGTTCAACAACGTCGAAACCCTCCCCGGCCAGGGCTACCCGCGCCGCTGGGAGGACCAGGAGAAGTGGAAGGGCGGCTGGGAGCTCACCCATCCCCTACGTTCCGCGGGGAGGCCCCGAGTCGGCAAGCTCCGCCTCAAGGCGGGCGGCCGCCTCGCCAAGCTGGGCAAGATCTTCGCGAACCCGGACCTCCCGGAGATCGACGACTACTACCAGCCCTGGACCTACGAGTACAAGAACCTCACCGAGGCCCCGGCGGGCGACGACATGCCCACCGCCCGGCCCGTCTCGCAGATCACCGGCGAGCCGATCGACAAGATCGAGTGGGGTCCGAACTGGGACGACAACCTCGGCGGCGCCCCCACGCACGCGCCGAAGGACCCGATCATCGAGAAGATCCGCGACGAGGTCGGCGAGAAGATCCGCTTCGAGTTCGAGCAGAGCTTCATGTTCTACCTCCCGCGCATCTGCGAGCACTGCCTCAACCCCGCGTGCGTCTCCTCCTGTCCGTCCGGCGCGATGTACAAGCGCGAGGAGGACGGCATCGTCCTGGTCGACCAGGACCAGTGCCGCGGCTGGCGGATGTGCGTGACCGGCTGTCCGTACAAGAAGGTGTACTTCAACCACCAGACCGGCAAGGCCGAGAAGTGCACGTTCTGCTTCCCGCGCATCGAGGTCGGCATGCCGACGGTGTGCTCGGAGACGTGCGTGGGCCGGATGCGCTACCTCGGCGTGATGCTCTACGACGCCGACAAGGTCGCCGAGGCCGCCGCGGTCGAGGACGAGCACGATCTGTACCCCTCGCAGCTCGAATGCTTCCTGGACCCGGCGGACCCGGTCGTGATCGCCGCGGCCCGCGCGGCCGGCATCACCGACGAGTGGCTCGACGCGGCCCGCGACTCCCCGGTCTACGACCTGATCGCCACCTACCAGGTCGCTCTCCCGCTCCACCCGGAGTACCGGACGATGCCGATGGTCTGGTACGTCCCGCCGCTCTCCCCCGTCGTCGAGGCGGTCGCCGCCACCGGCAGCGACGGCGAGGACGCCGGGAACCTGTTCGGCGCCATCGACGCCATGCGCATCCCCGTCGAGTACCTCGCCGCGGTGCTCACCGCCGGGGACACCGTGCCGGTGGAGGCGGTGCTGCGCCGGATGGCCGCGATGCGCGCCTACATGCGCCGCGTCAACCTGGGCGAGGAGAAGGACGAGTCGATAGCCCGGGCCGTCGGACTGTCCGGCCAGGAGATGGAGGACATGTTCCGCCTCCTCGCCATCGCCAAGATCGAGGACCGCTTCGTGGTCCCGAGTGCCGCCCGCGCCGAGGCCGACGCTCTCTTCGACTCCCACCCGCTGAACGACGTCGAGCAGGGGTGCCCGGTCGGCGCGCTGCCCGAACCCCGCGTGATGCTCAATCTCGGCGATACCAGGAGGCGGACGTGACCCGGTACCCGATGAGTGGCGATGCACTGCTGCGCCTGGTCGCGGGCTGCGTACTGCAGTACCCCGGCGACCACTTCCACGATGAACTCCCGCGGCTCCGTGCGGCCCTCGCCGGGGCGCCCGCCGAACCGGCCCGACTCCTCGGCTCGTTCCTCGACGAAACCGAGCGCCAGACCCCGATCGAGCTGTGCGCCCAGTACACCTCGACCTTCGACACCCGCAACCGGCGCTGCCTCTACCTCACCTGGTGGGTGGACGGGGACACCCGCCGGCGCGGGCTGTCCCTGGTCCGGCTGAAGCGGATCTACCGGGACTTCGGGCTGGAGTTCGCGGGCGAGGAACTGCCCGACTTCCTGCCGGTGGCCCTGGAGTTCGCCGCCCGCCAGGAGGAGGCCGGCACCGAGCTGCTCCAGGAGCACCGGGCCGGGCTGGAGCTGCTGCGCCTGGCGCTCACCGAGTCCGCCTCCCCGTACGCCCGGGTCATGGAGGCCGTCTGCGCGACGCTGCCCGGCCCCTCCCCCGAGACCAAGGCGGAGGCGAAGGCCCTCGCGAAGAACGGGCCGCCACAGGAGCTGGTCGGCGCGGGCTCGGCGCTCGAACCCTTCGGGCCGGGCATCGACATGCCGGCCGACTTCCCCCTCGGGGCTCCGACCGGCCTCCCCTGGCCCACGAGCGCGAGGGCCACGAACGCTGCTGCCTCCGTCGCCTCCGTCGCCTCCGTCGCCTCCGTCGCCTCCGAAAGGATGCCCGCCTGATGGACCTCCTCCTGTGGGGCGTACTCCCGTACGTCTCCATCGCGCTGCTGATCGCGGGCACGGTCTGGCGGGCCCGGTTCGACAAGTTCGGCTGGACCACGCACTCCTCGCAGCTGCACGAGTCGCGGCTGCTGCGCATCGGATCGCCGCTCTTCCACTTCGGCATGCTCTTCGTGATCCTGGGCCACGTCGTCGGCCTGCTCATCCCCAAGAGCTGGACCGACGCGGTGGGACTGAGCGACCACGCGTACCACCTGATCGCCCTGGCCACCGGCACGGTCGCGGGCGTCGCGGCAGCCGTCGGCATCGGGATCCTGGTCCACCGGCGCTTCAAGGTGCCTGCCGTACGCAAGGCCACGCTGCGCAGCGACCACGCGATGTACACGTGCCTGCTCGGCGCGATGATGCTCGGGCTGACGGCCACGATGCTGAACTCGGCCGGGATGATGGACGGTTACAACTATCGCGATGGCATCTCGCTGTGGTTCCGCAGCCTGTTCACGCTCACCCCCGACTACCACCTGATGGCGGCGGCCCCGCTCGCCTTCAAGATCCACATCATCTTCGGCTTCGTGCTGTTCGCGCTGATCCCGTACTCCCGCCTGGTGCACATGTTCTCGGTGCCGCTGAAGTACTTGTTCCGGCCGTACGTGGTCTACCGCAAGCGGGACCCCGAGCAGCTCGCCAACCGCCCGAGCAAGCGCGGCTGGGAGCGCGTGTCATGACCCGGCGCCCCGACCGCACGGTCGTCCGCCGGCCCCGGCACGCGGTCTCCGAACGGCCCTTCATCGTCATCTGGGAAGCCACCCGGGCCTGCCCGCTGGCCTGTCTGCACTGCCGGGCCGAGGCGCAGACCCTGCGCCACCCCGAGGAGCTCGACGGGACGGACGCCCGGCGGGTGATGGACCAGATCGCCGCCTTCGGCAAGCCCGCCCCGCTCTTCGTGATCACCGGCGGGGACCCCTTCCAGCGCGCCGACCTCACCGACCTGGTCGCGTACGGGACCTCGCTCGGCCTGCGCGTCGCGGTGTCCCCCTCGGGTACGCCGACGCTGACCCGGGAGAACCTCGTAGCGGTGCGGGAAGCGGGGGCCATCGCGCTCTCGCTCTCGCTCGACGGTTCGACGGCCGAGCGGCACGACGCCTTCCGGGGGGTGCCCGGGGTCTACGACTGGACGCTGGAGGGCTGGCGGGCCGCCCGGGAGCTCGGGCTCAAGGTGCAGATCAACACCACGGTCACCCGCGACAGCCTGGAGGACCTGGCCGATATCGCGGCGCTGGTCAAGCGCGAGGGTGCCATGCTGTGGTCGGGTTTCGTGCTGGTCCCGACCGGCCGCGGGGAACAGCTGGACTCGCTGACGGCCGCCGAGGTCGAGGACGTCCTGCACTTCCTCTACGACTGCGGTGCGGTGATGGCCACCAAGACGACGGAGGGCCACCACTTCCGGCGGGTCGCCATGCAGCGCACCGTCCTGGAGGCACGCGGCGAGCGGCCCGTCCTGGGCCCGCTCCACGAGCGCCTGTCCGCCCGCGCCCACGAGCTGGGGGTCTTCGACGGGGAGCGGCGGGCCGTCCGCCGGCCGCCCATGGACGTCTCCTCGGGCCGCGGCTTCGTCTTCATCTCACACACGGGCGAGGTCCACCCCAGCGGCTTCCTGCCCGTCTCGGCGGGCAACGTGAAGAACCACCCGCTCACCGACATCTACCGCGGATCGGCGCTCTTCACCACGCTCCGCGACCCCTCGCTGCTGCGCGGGAAGTGCGGGGCGTGCGAGTTCAAGACGGTGTGCGGGGGGTCTCGCTCACGGGCGTACGGATTCACGCGCGACGTGCTGGAAGCGGATCCGTACTGCGCGTACGAGCCCGGCAGCTTCCCCCATCAGGAGGATCTCAAGGCTTTGGCCGAAAGCATGAGGCGCTGACTCACCCCGCTCCCATATGTTTCATGTGGGGGCATATCGGCCACAGGAGAACACAATGCGTTCAGTGATCGTCATCGGTGGCGGTATCAGCGGTCTGGCCGCCGCATGGCAGTTGCGCGGCCAGGCCGACGTGACCGTCCTGGAGAGCCACGCCAAGGTCGGCGGGAAGCTCCGGACCGGCACCATCGCCGGCATCACCGTCGACGAGGGCGCGGAGTCCCTCATGGCCCTGCGTCCGGAAGCCGTGGAACTGGCCGCCGCCGTCGGACTCGGCGAAGCCCTCTGCGATCCGGCGCAGGCCCCCACCACCATCTGGACCAACGGCGCCCTGCGCCCGCTGCCCCCCGGCCATGTGATGGGCATCCCCACCGACCCCTCCGCGCTGGCCGGCACCGGCCTGCTCTCCCCCGAGGGCCTCGAACGCGTCGCCGCCGAGGAGACCCTCCCGGCCACCCCGCTCACCGAGGACTGCTCGGTCACCGCGTACCTGGCGGCCCGCTTCGGCCAGGAGGCCGTCGACCGCCTCGTCGAACCCGTGCTGGGCGGCGTCTACGCCGGCCTCGCCGACCGGCTCTCGCTGCGCGCGGCCATGCCCCGGATCGCGGCCCTCGCGGAACAGGGCACCCCGCTCCTCCCCGCCCTGCGCCGGATGCGCGCGGCGGGCGCCCCGCGCTCGGCGGCCGTGGCCGTCCAGGGCGTCGTCGGCGGCACCGGGCGCTTCCCGGCGGCCGTCGCGGACGCCTGCGGAGCGCGCATCCTCACCGGTACGACGGCTCGCTCGCTGCAGCAGATCGCCGACGGCCGCTGGCGCGTCCAGGCGATGACCGGCGACGGCGCGCTGACGATGGAGGCCGACGCGGTGATCCTCGCGCTCCCCGCCTTCGCGGCGGCGGAGCTGCTGCGCCCGCATTCCCCGCTCGCCGAGACCGAGCTCTCCTCGATCGCGCACGCGTCGACGGCCGTCATCACGATGGCCTTCTCCCGCGCCCAGGCCCACTTCCTCCCCCAGGGCAACGGCTTCCTGGTCCCGCCGGTCGACGGCCACACCCTCAAGGCCGCGTCCTTCCTCTCCAACAAGTGGTCCTGGCTGCACGACTCGGCCCCCGAGACCTTCGTGCTCCGCGCCTCCGTCGGCCGTATCGGCCAGGACGAGCTGCTCGGCCGCCCCGACCGCCACCTGGTCCGCTCGGCCATCACCGAACTCCACCGCGCGGTGGGCCCCATGGGCGAACCCCTGGCCACCCGCGTCACCCGCTGGGACCGGGGCCTGCCCCAGTACGGCGTCGGCCACCGCGAGCGGGTCGCCCGCATCCGCGAGGCCGCCGGCAAGCTCCCGGGCATCGCCCTGTGCGGAGCGGCGTACGAGGGCGTGGGCGTGGCCGCCTGCGTCGCGACGGGACGCGCGGCGGCCAAGCAGATCCTCGCCCAGCCGTAGGGTCCGGCCGTCGAGGTCCGGCGCTCGGGGCTCGGGGCTCGGCGCTCGGGCGCGGCCGTAACGCGCAGCCTTCGTATCGGGCGCGTATCAGCGAACGCTCGACTGTTCATCTGATCGGTGCGCGGGGCCGCCGCGAGGGGAATCACGGCCGCCGCGGCCCTATCGTTCGTCTCAGGGACCCGTCCGCCGAACAGGAGTCGTCCCCCCGTGTCCTGCGCCGCCCCGCCTCCCGCCGCCGCGCGCCCCGTCCGCGTGCTGCTGGTGGAGGACGACGAGCTGATGCGCCGCTCCTTCAGCGTGGCCCTGGAGCGCTACGGGTACCGGGTGCGGGCCGCAGCCGATGGACTCACCGGCCTCGAAACCTTCCGCGAGGAGGCTTCGACCTGCTGATCCTGGACGTGATGCTGCCCGGCCCGGACGGCATCGGCCTGTGCCGCAAGGTCCGCGAGACCAGCCTGGTCCCGGTCCTGATGATGTCGGCCCGCGGCGACGGGCTGGACATCGTCGCCGGTCCGGAGGCCGGAGCGGACGACTACGTGGTCAAGCCCGTGGACACCAACGTGCTCGTGGCCCGCATCCGCTCGCTGCTGCGCCGCGCCACCTACGCCCCGCCCCCCGGCGCCGGACCGGCCGCGGGCAACGGGCCGGCCCCCTCCGGGGGCGACCTGCTGGTCTTCGGCGAACTCACCATCGACACCGGCGGTGGTCCTCCTCCCCGGCACCGTGGTCGTCGCGCTGGCCGTCGGCACCGCCCTGCCCGTGATCGCCGCCTGGTTGCCGATCCGCCGGGCCATGGCCATCCCGCCCGTCGCCGCCCTCAGCGCCGCCGAGCCCGCCGCGCCCGCACGCCCCGGCTCCCCGCGCACCGCCGTCGGCGCCGCCCTCGTACTCACGGGCACCGCCGCCGTGCTGTACGGGGCGTTCGGCGCGGGGAAGGAGGACGCCCGGGCCGTCATCGGGGTCGGCGCCGCCCTCACCCTGGCCGGGGCGATCGGCCTCATCCCGCTCCTGTCGCGGCCGTTCGTGGCCCTGCTCCGGCCGCTGCTGATCCGCGTGAACCCGGTGCACGGCGACCTCGCCGCCCGCAACACCGTGCGCGATCCCCGCCGTACGGGCGCCACGGCCGCCGCGCTCGCCATCGCCCTCACGCTCGCCTCGGGCCTGTCCGTGCTCGGGGTCTCCGCCACCCAGTACCTCGACGGCGCGACCACCCGTGACCTCACCGGCGACTACCTGGTGAAGACCGCTCCGGGCGTCCGGGGGCTGGCCCCCGCCACCGCCGGGCTCCTGGGGAAGCTGCCGGGTGCTTCCTACAGCCCGCTCAACCAGTCCACCCAGTACCGGATCGGTGGCGTCTCCTCCGTCCTGACCGGGGTCGACCCCGCCGCCATCGGCCGCCTCCTGCGCTGCGAGGTCACCGAGGGCTCCCTCGACAGCCTCGCCCAGGACAAGATCGCCGTGGCCGATTTCAAGGCCCGGGCGAACGGCTGGAAGGTCGGCCGGAGCCTGCCGCTGAAGCGGCTGGGCAAGGAGGGCGAGGTCACCATCGGCGCGATCTACCGGGCGGCGGACCAGCAGAGCAACCTGCTGCCCAGCGTGACCGCACCCGACTCCCTGGTCGCCCGCTACGACTCCGCCCCGAACACCGACGCGATCGTCGTGGCCACCGCGGGCGGACCCGGCCGGGCCGCCTTCGCCGGCATCACCAAGGCCCTCGGCGACAACCCCGCCCTGTCCGTCCTGGACAAGGAAGCCATCCGGGCCGAGGACACCAGCGGCATCGACAACCAGCTGAACGTCTTCTACGCCCTGCTCGGCATGGCCCTGGTGATCGCCGCCCCGGGCATCGCCAACACCCTCGCGATGTCCGTCCTCGAACGCCGCAAGGAGATCGGCACCCTGCGCGCCATCGGCCTGGACCGCGCCGGAGTGGCCCGGATGATCCGCATGGAGGCCCTGCTCGTCGGCGCCCTCGGCGCGGCCGTCGGCACGGTCATGGGCATCTTCACGGGCTGGGCGCTCGGCCGCACCCTCCAGGAGAGCGTCGTGGGTCACGCCCTGGTCGTTCCCTGGGGACGACTCGCCCTCGGGGTGCTGCTCGCCCTGGCCGGGGCCCTGCTCGCCTCCCTCTGGCCGGCCCGCAGGGCCGCCCGCGTGGACATTCCCGCCGCCACCGCGGCCCAGTGACCGGGCTCTTCCGCGCCGCGTGACCCGGATGGGTCAGCGCGGGGGCGGAAGGGGCGGGGCGCGCACAGGATGAGGACATGCCGACACACGCCCTGCGGATCACCGCTGCCGCCGCCGCTGCCGCCGCGCTGCTCGCCAGCAGTGCCTGTTCCGATGGCGGAGGCGAGGAGAAGAGGGGCAAGGACGGCGCCGCTCAGGGCGTCAAGAAGCCGAAGTGGGGGGACTGCGAGGCACCCACCGCCGCCGAGGGCGGCGGGCAGGTCCCCGGCAAGGACTGGCAGTGCGCCGTCCTCGACGTACCCCTCGACTACGCGGAGCCGGAAGGGGAGACGATCCCGCTGGCGCTCATCCGGGCCAAGGCCCGGGACAAGGACAAGCGCATCGGTTCGCTGGTCTTCAACTTCGGCGGCCCCGGCGGCTCCGGCATCACCACCCTGCCCGGCGCGGCGAAGGAGTACGCGGCCCTGCGCCAGCGGTACGACCTGGTCAGCTTCGACCCGCGCGGGGTCGGCCGCAGCGCGCCCGTCCGCTGCGAGGACGACAAGCAGCTGGACGCTTACTACGCCTCCGACTCCAGCCCCTCCACTCCTGAGGAGGAGAAGGCCTTCCTCGCCACCGGCAAGAAGTACCGGGACGCCTGCGAGGCGAAGTCCGGCAAGGTGCTGCCCCACGTCGGCACGGAGAACGCCGCCCGCGACCTGGACCGGATCCGCCAGGCCCTCGGCGACGAGAAGCTGAACTACTTCGGCATCTCCTACGGCACCGAACTCGGCGGGGTCTACGCCCACCTCTTCCCCAAGAACGTCGGCCGGGCCGTCTTCGACGCCGTCGTCGACCCGACCAAGAACTCCGAGGAAGGGGCCCTCGGCCAGGCCAAGGGCTTCCAGCTGGCGCTCGGCAACTTCGCCCAGGACTGCGTGAACCGCGGCGACTCCTGCCGCCTGCAGGGCAGCACCGCCAAGGAGATCGAGGCGAACATCATCAAGCTCCAGAAGGAGCTGGCGGCCAAGCCCGTCCCCGGCTCCGGCGACCGGCTGCTCACGGAGGACGCCGCGACCAACGGCATCGCCTTCGCCCTGTACTCCAAGGAGGCCTGGCCCCTGCTGGAGCAGGGCCTGGACGAGGCCGAGGGCGGCCAGGGCCAACTGCTGCTCGCCATGTCGGACGCCCTCAACGGCCGGGACCCCAAGGGCACTTACAGCAACATCGGGTCGGCCAACACCGCCATCAACTGTGCCGACTCCAAGGACCGGTACACGCTGGCCCAGACGAAGGCGAAGCTGCCCGAGTTCCGCGCCGCCTCACCCGTCTTCGGGGACTTCCTCGGCTGGGCCATGATGGGCTGCACCGACTGGCCCGTCGCCGGCGCCTGGAACACCCCGGACGTCTCGGCGCCCGGCTCGGCGCCCATCCTGGTGATCGGCAACACCGGTGACCCGGCGACCCCGTACGAGGGCGCCCGCAAGATGGTGGAGCGGCTCGGCCCCGGCGTCGGCGTGGAGCTCACCTTCAAGGGCGAGGGGCACGGCGCGTACAACAGCGGTGACCCGTGCGTGCAGAAGGCCGTCGACGCCTACCTGCTCGACGGGAAGGTGCCCGGCGCCGGCACCGTCTGCACTGCCTCGGCGGCGCCCCCGCCCTCCTCGCCGGCGCCCGCCTGACACCGGATCCGGGTGACTGCTAGTAGATCGGCTTCTCGGGCTCGATCTGGTGGACCCAGCCGATGACGCCGCCGCCGACGTGGACCGCGTCCGCGAAGCCCGCGGACTTCAGGACCGCGAGGACTTCCGCACTGCGGACACCCGTCTTGCAGTGCAAGACGATGCGCTTGTCCTGCGGCAGGTCCGCCAAGGCGGTGCCCATCAGGAACTCGCCCTTGGGGATCAGCTTCGCGCCGGGGATCGAGACGATCTCGTACTCGTTGATCTCGCGGACGTCGATGATCTCGATCGGCTCGTCGTTGTCGATCCACTCCTTGAGCTGCTTGGGAGTGATCGTCGAGCCGAGCGCGGCCTCCTGGGCCTCCTCCGACACGACGCCGCAGAAGGCCTCGTAGTCGATGAGCTCGGTGACGGTCGCGTTCGGACCGCAGACCGCGCAGTCGGGGTCCTTGCGGACCTTGACCTGGCGGTACTGCATCTCCAGGGCGTCGTAGATCATCAGACGGCCGACCAGCGACTCGCCGACACCCGTGAGGACCTTGATGGCCTCGGTGACCTGGATGGACCCGATGGACGCGCAGAGCACGCCCAGCACGCCGCCCTCGGCGCAGCTCGGGACCATGCCCGGCGGGGGCGGCTCCGGGTAGAGGCAGCGGTAGCACGGGCCGTGCTCGGACCAGAAGACGGAGGCCTGGCCGTCGAAGCGGTAGATCGAACCCCAGACGTACGGCTTGTTCAGCAGCACGCAGGCGTCGTTCACGAGGTAGCGCGTGGCGAAGTTGTCCGTGCCGTCGACGATGAGGTCGTACTGGCTGAAGATCTCCATCACGTTGTCGGCTTCGAGCCGCTCTTCGTGAAGGACCACGTTCACGTACGGGTTGATGCCCAGCACGCTGTCGCGGGCCGACGCGGCCTTGGAACGGCCGATGTCCGCCTGGCTGTGGATGATCTGGCGCTGCAGGTTCGACTCGTCGACCTCGTCGAACTCCACGATGCCCAGCGTGCCGACGCCGGCCGCGGCGAGGTACATGAGGGCGGGCGAGCCGAGGCCACCCGCGCCCACGGCCAGCACCTTGGCGTTCTTCAGGCGCTTCTGGCCGTCCATCCCGACATCCGGGATGATCAGGTGGCGGGAGTACCGACGGACCTCGTCAACAGTGAGCTCAGCAGCTGGCTCTACCAGGGGTGGCAGCGACACAGGGACTCCGTAGATGATTAAGTCTTAACGGTGGTTCTTCCCGTAACACTGCCACGCCCTCCTTCATTCCGAGACACCCGGTCCGATCCGCGAGACGATTTCGTCCCAGTACCCGGGCATCGACGCCCACGGGTCCCGGTCCACGGCCCCGCGCCGGTCGGTGAACCAGATGGTCCCCGCGCCCTGCCAGCGGGCGATCCGGAGCGCTTCCTCCAGGTGTGTCCGCGGTACTCCGTGCACGAGGTGGCAGAACTGCTCCGGCGGATGGTCCGCCGTCCACTCCGCCACCTGCGACCAGCGGTAGTCGGCCCAGGTTCCGGAGAAGGTGACCAGTTGGTCGGCGGTCTCCGTATATCCCTCGCAGGGGTGGGTGCCGTGTCCGAGGACGATCCGCATGCCCTCCCCGAGTCCCCGCAGGGTGTCCGTGACCCGGCGCACCGAGGCCAGGTCCGCCTCCCCGGCGGGGGCGTCGGCCAGGTAGAAGCCGCCGACGCCGTACCAGTCGCGGAAGCGGTGGGCGTCGGAGACGAGCTCCCCGAAGGACCGCTCCCCGTCCCGCATCGCGAGATGCCCGAGGACCTCGCCCCCCGCGCCGCGGAGCTTCCCGGCCGTTTCCGTGCAGTGCGGGTCGGGCCGCCCGCCCGGACCGTCCGCGACGTTGAGGACGGCCCAGTGCAGGGGCGTGCCGGGCCGGGTCAGCTCGGCCCACTCCACCGGGGCCAGCAGCGGGTGCGCGTAGCCCGGGACCCCTAACCCGAGCCGGTCGGCCTCGGTGGCCGCCGGGCCGGCGGTGGCCGGCGTGGTCAGATGCGGCACGCCGCCTCCATCCAGATGTCCGCGAGGGATTCCTCCAGGTTGATGCGGGGCCGCCAGCCGAGCCGGTCGCGGGCGGTACGCACGTCCGCCTGCTGCCAGGCTCCGCACCCGTCCGGGTAGGGGGGTTGGGCTGTTGCCGCGGCGAGCTGTTCGGCCGTGGCCTCGGAGCGCGGGGAGCCGATGGCGGCGAGCCCGGTGGGCCGGCCCGGGTGCCCGTGCGCCTGCGGGTGCTGCATGTGCTGCGGTACGTCGACCTCGTGCAGCGAGCCTCCGTACCCGGCGACCCGCGCCAGCACGGCGGCCGCGTCGCGCAGCCGGACCGCCCGGCCGGTGCCGATGTTGACGACGCCCTGCGCGGCCGACAGCGAGGCGGCGTGCACCGCCCGCGCCACGTCCCGCACGTCGACGAAGTCGCGCTGGACTCCGAGCCCGCTGAGCTTGAGCTCGCCGTCCCCGGACTGCATCGCGCGCCGCATGGCCTCCGCGAGCCGGCCGAGCGGGGATCCGGCCGGGGTGCCGGGGCCGACGGGTGAGAACACCCGCAGGACGACGGCGTCCAGCCCGGAGCCCAGTACGAGCTCGGTGGCGGCCAGTTTGCTGACTCCGTACGGCCCACCAGGCCTGGGCACGGCGTCCTCGGCCGTGGACGATCCGGGCTGGCTGGGCCCGTACTCTGCAGCGCAGCCGAGCTGGACGAGCCGGGCGCCGCAGCCGCTGCGGCGCAGCGATTCGCAGATGGTGGCGACGGCGACCGTGTTGTGCCGGGTGAGCTCGCGGGCACCGCCCCGGGTGGCTCCGGCGCAGTTGATGACGACGCCCGGGTGCACGGCGTCGAGGAACCGGGTGAGCGCGCCGGGGCTGCCGGTGGCGAGGTCGAAGCGGACGTCGGCGTCGTCGCCGCGGCCGAGCACGGTGAGCTGGACGGCGGGGTCGGCGAGCAGCCGGTCCGCGACGTAGCGCCCGAGGTATCCGTTGGCTCCGATCAGCAACACCCTCATCGCGCGGCCCCTTGGTTGGTTGGCTGGCCGGTCATGTCCTGTGTCTCCTTGCTGGGTGGGTGGATCGGGGTGGGGGGTACGGCGCTTCGGTGTGTGCTTCCGAAGAACTCAGTGGGTTCCGGGCCGCTGCGCGTGCGCGGAGGCCCGTGACAGCGCGAGAACGGCGGGTACGAGGACTCCCACCACGGCGGCGAACGGCGCCGCGGGGAACGGGAGCAGGGCGAGTACGAGGGCCGGGGCCGCGGCGAGGGCCCCGCGAGGGGCTCCGTGGACGAGCAGCAGCCGGGTCAGGAGGAGCAGCACCGCGAGCGGCACGGCCACCGCCGGCGGGGCCCCGGCCAGTGCGGCCGCCCCCGCGGCGGCCACGGCGTACAGCGCGAGCGTCCCGAGGAGCAGCGGTCTCACCCCGTCGGCGAAGTCCTCCAGGACCCGGCTCCCGGCGAGCCGGCGCCGGGCGCGGGCCGCGAAGACGGCGCCGGCCAGGTGTGCGGGGGCGGCGGACACCGCCAGGGCGATCCCGAGCGGGGTCCCGTGCCGGTGGACGGCCCAGCCGAGGGCGGCGGCGGCCAGCAGGTACACGGGGGCGGGGAAGCGGCCCCCGGCGGCCTGGCCCGGCCGGCCGAGCGCGGCGACGGTGGCGAGCACCGTGAAGGCCCCGGCCCAGGGCACCCCGGCGGCGGCCGCCCCCAGCGCGAGGGCCCCGGGCAGCAGCGCGTAGCCGAAGCCCCGTACCGCTTTGGCGTGGACCGGGATTCCGGCCGGCGGGGCGGGCGGGGTTCCGTCGCGGGGGGTGCGGGCGTAGAGCTCCTCGGCGAGGGAGAAGACGTCCCGGTGGCGGAAGCGGGCGGCGGTGCGGTCGGTGATGCCGTGCGCCTCCAGCCCGGCGGCGATCTCCAGTGGGTCCACGGCGTGCTCGCAGAGCTCCCGGTGGCGGTGGAGCAGCGCCTTGACGGGATCCCCGCCGGAGCGGTGCGAGGGTCTGCGCGGTGAGGGGTCGACGGGGGCGGCTTCGTCCAGGGGAACGGTCACAGGGAGGCCTCCGAGCTCGTGACGGGCACCGCGACGCGCCCGGCGCCGGCGTCGGGCGCCACCGGGTGCTCGGTGTCGCCGGCCTCGACGGCTCCGGCCGGGGCCGGGGGGTCCTCGGCGCCCGGGGCTGTCGGGCCGTCCGCCGCGGAGGCGGTGCGGGGCTCCGCCGAGGGCTCCGGGGTGGCCCAGGTGGGGGTGGCCCAGTGGCCCGGGACCCGGGCCTCGGGCGGCTGCTCGAAGGGCACTCCGGTACCGGTCGCGTCGGGGCGGGCCGGGCCGTGGGCGAGCAGCCGCAGGTAGGACTCCTGGAAGGCGTTGACGTTCTGCTCGACGGTGAAGAGTTCGAGGGCACGTGCCCGGGCGGCCGATCCCAGGCGCTGGGCCCGCTCGGGGTCCCGCAGCAGCGAGACGCAGGCTTCCGCGAGTGCGCGCGGATTGCGCGGCGGCACCACGAGCCCGGTCCCGCCGATCACCTCGACGACGGCGCCGACGTCGGTGGACACGGTGGCGCGGCCGCAGAACATCGCCTCGGCCAGGGTGATGGGGAAGCCCTCGATGACGGAGGAGAGCACCGCCACCCGCCCGGAGCCGTAGGCCTCGGCCGTGTTCGGGGCGTCGGGTCCGCCGATCTCCTCGAAGGTGACCGGGTTCTCGCCGACCGCGTGCGCGTCGGCGGCCTCGTCGGGGAAGAGCTGTGCGGCGAGCGAACGGCAGTCGGCCAGGTAGCCGTGCCCGACCTCGTGGTTCCCCGCTCCGGCGGGACCGCCGGAGGCCGAACCACCGGAGCCCGAACCGCCGGAGGCCGGACCGACCGCCGTCGCGAAGATCCGCAGCCGTGCGCGCGGTTCGGCCCTGCGGACCTCGGCGAAGGCGTGCAGCAGGGCGATCAGGTCCTTGGCGGGCTCGATCCGGCCGACCCAGACGAGCGTGTGCGGGTCTCCGCACGCCGCGTCCTCGCCCACCCCGGCGAATCGGTCCGCCTCCATCCCGGGGTAGACCGTGCGCAGCCGCTCGCGGGAGGCCCCGCAGCGTTCCTGCCAGCGCCGGGCGTGTGCGTTGCCGGGGGTGAGGAGGTCGGCCTGGGAGTAGATCTCGCCGGCCAGCCGGGTGTGGAACGCCGCGAGCAGGGCCCGTACGGCCGGCCGCTCGTCCCGCGCGGAGTGCTCCAGGTAGTGGGCCCGCAGCTGGACCCCGTACTCGGTGACCAGGAGCGGACTTCCGAAGAAGCGTTTGGCCAGGAGTCCGGGGATCGCCGCCACCCCGCCCGCGGTCGCGTGGCAGACGTCGACCTCGCGCAGGTCCTCGTACCAGTCCAGGGACAACGGGCGCAGCATCCGCTCCAGTTCGTCCACGAACTCCAGGAGGTCCGCGACCTGTGCCCGCTGTACGGCCCTGCTCGCCTCCGGGGCGCGACAGGCGGACTCCACCGCCCGTACGGCGGTCTCGGAGCGCAGTGCCGCGTACAGCCCGCCCTGTTCCCAGGCGAGCGCGGCGAGCCCGTACAGCCCGTCCGCGAACCGGTCGGGGTCGGCTCCGCAGATCCCGCGGACCAGTTCCGTGAAGGCGGCGGCGAACCGGCGCCGCTCGCGCCGCCGGTAGCTGCGCCCGTCGTCGGCCGGCGCCCACAGCGGGGCGGTGTGCACCCGGGTGACGTGGGAGGGCAGCGGCACCCGGCCGCGCTCCTCCTGCTCGGCGGTGCGGCTCAGTGCGTAGAGCTCGAACTCGTGCTGGGGAAGCCCGCGTACGAGCCGGTCGCACCACAGCCTCGCTTCGCCCGTGGCATACGGATAACCACCTTCCGTGAGCAGTCCGATCCGCACGAGTGGCACCCCCGATCTCCCGTTTCAGGCGGTCTCCGTCGGTCCGGCGACCCGCCGGATACGAACTCAAGCGGATATGCCGAAGGCGCGACGGACGGTTGTCCGTCGCGCCACCGGAAGGGGTGAAGAGTCGTAACTTTCCCGTACGGTTCGCGTTCGAGCACGCTAAGAACTACGAGGACACCGCGAGCACTCCGCCCGGGCGGCTCCGGCCGAGCCGGCGGGCGGCGGCCCGAGCCGGGTCGAAGGACGGGACGGCGGCCAGCAGCTCCCGGGTGTAGGCGTGCGCGGGCCGCTCGTACACCTCGTCGACGGGGCCCTCCTCCACGATCACCCCGCCCCGCATGACCGCGACCCGGTCGCTCACCTGCCGCACCACAGCGAGGTCGTGCGCGATGAAGACCAGCGCGATGCCGAGTTCCCGCTGGAGCTCGGCCAGCAGGGCGGTGACCTGCGCCTGCGTGGTCACGTCGAGGGCCGGGACGGGCTCGTCGCAGACGATCAGCCGGGGCCGGGGCGCGAGGGCCCGGGCGATGCCGACGCGCTGGCGCTGGCCGCCGCTGAACTCGTGCGGGTAGCGGTCGTAGTGGGCCTCCTCCAGGCCGACGCGGAGCAGCAGTTCACCGACCCGGGCCCGGATCGCCCGCCGGTCCTTCTCCCCCGCCGCGCGCAGCGGGTCCGCGATGGACTCGCCGATCGAGCGGCGCGGGTTGAGGGAGGCCACCGGGTCCTGGAAGACCATCTGGACCCCGGGCACCACTCCCACGCTCTCCCGCCCGTCCCGGCGGACCTGCCCGGAGCCGGGCTCCAGCAGTCCGACGAGCATCCGCCCGAGGGTGCTCTTGCCGCTCCCGCTCTCCCCGACGATCCCGAGCGTCTCCCCACCCCGCACGAAGAGCGAAACCCCGCCGACGGCCTCCACCCGCCGCTTCCCCCGCCCGAACTCCTTCCGCAGGGAAAAGGCCTCGACGACGGGGGGCTCATCCAGCGCGGCCGGGCCCAAATCCACCCCTGCCCGCACCTCCACCAGCCCCGCCGGGCCCAAAATCAGCCCCGCCGGCGTGTGAGGCGCGGGTTCCGGGGCGGAGCCCCGCTCCTGGTCTCCCGCGCCAGAGTCCGGCACGGGAGACCAGGAGCGGAGCCCAGGCCGCGGAGCCCGGCCAGGCGTTCCCTCCCAGCGGTAGCCGGGGGAAGCGCGGGTACGGGCAGCGCCCGTATCGCCTCCGGCGTGGGCACCCTCGGGGCGTCGAGCCTCGGCACCGCCGCCAGCAGGGCCCGGGTCTACGCGTGGCCGGGCTCGGCGAGAACCCGGCCGACGGGCCCCCGCTCCACCACCACCCCGTCCCGCATGACGAGCACCCCGTCCACGTTCTCCGCCGCCACGCCCACGTCGTGCGTGACCAGCAGCAGCCCGAGCCCCCGCTCCTCCCGCAGCCCGTGCAGCAGGTCGAGGATCTGCGCCTGGACGGTGACGTCCAGCGCCGTGGTCGGCTCGTCGGCGATCAGCAGCTTCGGCTCGCACGCCAACGCCATCGCGATCAGGGCCCGTTGCCGCATGCCTCCGCTGAACTCGTGCGGCCGTGCCCGGGAGCGGCGTACCGCGTCGGGTATGCCCACCCGGTCCAGTACCTCCACCGCCCGGGCCCGCGCGGCGCGCCGCGAGGCGTCGGAGTGGATCCGGTACACCTCGGCGATCTGGTCGCCCATGGCGTAGTACGGGTCCAGGGAGCTCATCGGATCCTGGAAGACCATGGCGGCGACGCCCCCGCGCAGCTGGCGGAGCTCCGCCGGGGAGGCCGTAGTTCCTTGGCCTTGGCCGGGTCGCCGGTCCTGCCGGCCGGGAAGTGGTCGTAGGCGGTGAAGCCGAAGGCCTCCAGCTCGGGCAGGAAGGTGGTGGCCGGCTCGGCGAGGGCGGAGCCGCCGGCCGCGTTGATCACGCTGGTGCGGTTGATCGCGTAGGAGATGGCCTGGCGGACCTTCGGGTTGTCGAAGGGGGCGGTCTTCGGGTTGAAGGCGAGGTAGTTGACGTAGCCGAAGTGCCCGGTGCCGACCCGGCCCTGGAGTTCCTTGTTCGCGCCGATCTGGGCGAGCTCGGCCGGGCCGAGGTTGGTGTCGGTGGTGACGGCGGCCGCGTCGGCGCCGGAGCTGGTGGACAGGCGCTGGTTGATGACCGCCGCGTCGAGTCCGGACCGGACGTCGATCTTGTCCGGGTAGGCCTTGCGCTCCTCGTCGGTCTTCTCGTCCCAGTTCTCGTTGCGCTCGAGGGTGAGGTGCTCGCCGTCGTTCTCGTTCTTGACGACCTTGTACGGGCCGGAGGAGAGCGGGTGCTCCTCGTACTTGACTCCGGTTTCCTTGGCCTTGGGCACGGGCGCGAACTGCGTCTGCGTGGCGAGGAAGGGGAACTCCCCCTCGGGCTTGCGGAGTTTGAAGACGATCGTCTTCGCATCGGGCACGACGATCGAATCGAGGCCCTTGCCGCCGTCCTTGTACGGGCCCTCGTACGTCTCTCCGCCGACCAGCCAGTCACGCAGGTACGGGGCTCCGCCCGACAGTTCGGCGGCGAAGGACCGCTCGATGCCGTACTTGATGTCGGCGGTGGTGATCGGCGAGCCGTCCTCGTAGTTCAGTCCGTCCTTCAGCGTGTACGTCCACTCGGTGGCGTCGGCGTTGGGCTTGCCGAGGTCGGTGGCCAGGTCGGGCCACCTCGGCGCCGGCCGGGCCCGCCTCGCGGTTGCGGGTGGTGAGCGTACGGAAGACGAGCGAGGGGACGTTGCCGCCGCCGGAGGTGTAGAGGCGGGCGGGGTCGAAGTCGCTCTGCGGCTCGTTGTTGAGGACGGTCAGGGTGCCGCCCTTCTGCGGGGCGGCGCCGGTGGCGCCCGGCTTGCCGCCGGCGGAGGCCTTGTCCGTGCCGTCCTTGGGCCCGCAGGCGGCGGCGCCCCCGGCCAGAACGACGCTGACGGCGACCGCGGCCACGCGGCGCGATATGAGGGACTGACGGGCCGTGACTCCTCCCCCTCATGAATGAGGGGGCTTCTCGCTATGCCAATGCGGCGTTGCGACGGACCAGCCCGGCCCGTAAAACGTTAACGGCGCCCACCGTGTCAGCGTGTGCCAGGCGGCCGCACGCTATGCAGTGGAATTTGTCCTGTGTGGGCCGATTCTCCTTGGCGGTGTGCCCGCATCCGGGGCACCGCCGGGAAGTATTGCGGGGGTCCACGGCCATCACTTCCCGCCCGGCACTCTCAGCCTTCGCGTTCAGGATCGCGAGGAACACCCCCCATCCGGCATCAGAGATCGAACGGTTCAATCCGGTCTTCGCGGCGGCCCCGTTGGGCAGGAAACCGCCCGGCATTTCGGGGTCGGGCTTCGGAGCGACGGTGCGCACCATGTTGCGGATCTTGAGGTCTTCGTGCGCGATGAAGTCATGCTCACGGACCAGGGCGTACGCGGTCTTGTGGGCGCTTCGCGACCTTGTCTACTGCCCGGCGGTGGTTGGGGGTGCGCTTGTCGCGGCGGACCCGGGGAAACCGGCTCAGGGCCTGCTGTGCGACGGCGAGACGGCCCGCGTTGCTACGGCCGTGGCGCGGGTTGGGGACGAAGGCACCATTTGAGTCGGCGAGGAAGTTCACGATGCCCATGTCGATGCCGACCACGCTGCCGGTTGCAGGGAGCGGATCGGGCTGCTCCTGCTCGGCGGTCAGGACGACGAACCACTTACGACCCTCACGCTTGACCGACAGGGTCTTGACCCTGCCCACGACCGGCCGGTGCTGGTGGACCTTGACGTGCCCGACGCCCTGGAGGCGGACGCGGGTCACCGGATCGTGCGGGGTGGCATCCCAGCGGCAGCCGTCACCGTCCTTGGGGAAGTCGACCGTGTCGAACCAGTTGACGCCACGGAACCGGGGGTAGCCGGGGGTGTCGCCGGACTTGACCCGGCGGAAGAACGCCTGAAACGCCTTGTCCAGGCGGCGGAGCGTGGCCTGCTGCGAGGAGAACGACCACCGGCCCTGACACTCCGGGTCGAACACCCGGACCTCCCTGAGCTGCGCCGACTGCTGCCCGTACTTGACGCTCGTCTTCGACACATGCCGGTAGGCTTCACGCCGTTCCTGCAACGCCCCGTTGTACAGCGAGCAGTGATCACGCAGCATCTCGCCGAGCGCGATCGACTGACCCACGGTGGGCCGCATGAGGAACCTGTACGCACGGATCACCCGGCCCGCCCCCTTCCAACTCCTGTGAATCAACACAGCCAGGGCCACTGACAACACAGCGAACTCCGGCGCTCCGCGCCTCCGGGCCAAGGATGCGTTTCCTCCCCAGCTAGAACAGGGGATACCCACGCAAGATCAGGGATGGAGCCGCACCTGCGGGCATGGAGCCCCCGGGCGCGGCGAAACAACGGAGAGAAAGAAGAAGTCGCGCGCTCAGGGAGGCGTCAGCGACAGAGGATGTCGGCCACGCTGTGCGCGGTCACACCAAGCAGCGCCAGCTCAATGGCGGCGCTCGCGGTGGTGGTGTGGAGGTGCGACATGCGGAGAACAATGACCGACCTTCGGACGGCTTGTCAGCGCGGCCGATCAACTCCCGGGGAACACCCAGGGGTTGGCCTTGCACTGGATGTCGTTGATGTCCAGGGACTTCGTCTGCTGCTGCATGATCGGGGCGAGCGTGCCCCGTGTCGAGCAGTTCACGTGCCCGTGGCCCAGCCGGTGGCCGACCTCGTGGTTGATCAGCATCTGGCGGTAGGCGAACATCTGGTCCGCCCCGTACGTCGCCGAGCCCTGCGACCAGCGGTACGCGTTGATCATCACGCGGTCGGTCGACGCGGAGTCGCAGGAGACGTTGTCGACGGTGGTGTCGAGCCCGGACTTCTTGCACCAGACGCCGGTGGTCCCGGGGCTGGCGAGCGTGATGACGAAGTCGGCCTCGCCGCCCGGCACCCGCTCGAAGGTCTTCGTACCGCCGTGTCCCCAGCTCCGGTCGTCGTTCAGCGTGCGGTGGACGGCCTCGGCGAACAGCTGCGGGTCCAGGGCGAGCCCCTGCTCCACGTCGACGCGGTAGCGGACCACCCGGCCCTTGCCGGGCCCCTCGGCCACGCCGGGCACGGTGTCGAATGCGCCGGAGCCCTTCAGCTTCTCGTCGATCGGGAACTGCTGCGCCATCTTCTCCTCGTACGAGAGCTCCGGCGCGGCCTGGAGCAACGCGGAGGCGTCCGGGGTGGGCCGGTCGTCGGAGCGGGAGGCGGCGGAGTTGCCCTGGGCGGCGTGGCTGTTGCCCTCGTCGGCGGCGCGCGCACTGTTCTTGCCGGTGTCGCTCTCGGGGGTCACCTGGCCCGCGACGACGACGGCGAGCGCGACGGTGACGGCCGCGGCGGCCATCCCGGCGTACGTACGGGCCTTGCCGCCGCGCCCGGCCGCGGGCGGGGCCTCCTGGACCGGGGTGACCGGCTTGCGGGGGGCGGGGATCCGGCGGTGCGAGCCGGTCGCGGTGAAGGCGTCCTCGGGCGCCGGCGCCCCGTAGGGGGAGCGCGTCGCGGTGAAGGCGTCCTCGGGGACCGGGATCCGACGGTGGGAGCCCGTCGAGGTGAAGGCGTCCTCGGACACCAGGCCCCCGCGGTGGGAGCCCGTCGAGGTGAAGGGGTCCTCGGGGAACGGGACCCGGTGGTGCGAACCCGTCGAGGTCGGCGGGGAGTCCAGGGTGATCTGCGGGAACCCAACCGCGGGGGTACCGAAGGCCGGGGTGTCGAAAGTCCGGGTGTCGAAGGCCGGGACACCGAAGGCCGGGACGCCGCCCTCCCGCGTCTGCCCCGGTACGGGCAGGCCCGCGCCGGTCGCCGGCCGGGTGCGCGGGGCCCCGCGCCAGTCCCCGTCCGCGGTGCCGGTACCGGCGGCCGCGCCCCAGGCGCCGCCGGGCTCGCGCTGTTCGGGGTGGCCGCCGCGCGCGGCCGGAGCCGGCTCGTGGCGCGGCGGGGCCGCGTACCCACGAGGGGCGGCGGCCGCCTCGGACCACCCGGCCGGGGCCGGCGCTCCGGCCTGGGCACCGGCCCGCTCGGCCGGCTGCGGATGGCCGGAGCCGGCGGCTTGGCCGGGCTCCTTGCGACTATGTCGTCCCACGTCCTCAGCCCTTGCCGTCCTCGTCGCTGTTCACTGTCTGCACGGTGTGCTCCGTCCCGGCCGGATCCGGCCGGGAGCCGGACCCGCCGCCGGTGGCGTCCAACAGCTCCCGGAACGCGGCCGCGACCACCTCGGGGTGCTCCATCATGGCCACGTGTCCGGCCTCGGGCAGGCACAGTAGCCGCGAACCCCGGAAGGCCGCGGCGGCCTTGCGCGCCATACGGTACGAGACGAGTTGGTCCCGGCCACCGTAGACCAGCAGCGTCGGGGCGAGCACGCGCTGCGCCTGGCGCCAGAGCCCGTGCTGGCCACCGAGGGTGTACGCGTCGACGATGCCGCGCGAGGAACGGGCCAACGCGTCCCAGAAGTACGGCAGTGCGATCCGCCGCTCCATCTCCTCGACGGCCGCCGCGAACGCCTCGGGCGTCACCCGCGAGGGGTCTCCGTAACAGAGCTCCGTCACCCCCCGGGTGCGCCGCTCGGCGCTCAGCCCGCGGGTGAGCCGGACGAGGAGCCCGGCCATGCCGGGTACGGCGAGCAGCGCGGTCGGCACGGCCGAGCTCTGCACGCGCAGTTCGGGCAGGGCCGGGGAGACGAGCGTCAGCGTGCGCACCAGGTCGGGCCGGACGGCCGCGACCCGGGTGGAGGCGGCCCCGCCGAGGGAGTTCCCGAACAGGTGGACCGGCCCACGCCCGGCCGCGTCGAGGTGACGGATGACGGCGCGCGCGAACCCGGTGACGGAGTAGTCCCGGTCGGCGGGCGGCGGGGACCAGCCGAAGCCGGGCAGGTCGACGGCCTCGCCGTCCACGGAGTCGGCGAGCCGCCCCATGAGCGCGGACCAGTTCTGCGAGGACCCGCCGAGTCCGTGGACGAAGAGCGCGGGCGGCAGGCCGGTTCGGACCGGCGGGCGGACCCGTACGGCCATTTCCAGCCCGGGCAGCCGGTCGGTGCGCAGCTGCTCCCCTTCGGCCACTCGCACGGCTCCCACCAGGGAAGACGACGCGGCGGTGGACCGTACACCCGGCAGCTCGGTCGAAGACATGGGGCAATGTTACGAGACGATCACGCGGCTCCTCTTGTGTTCGCCGTCACAGATGCTTGGCGGACCGCCTAGCGGGGTACGCGCGATCCTCCTAGGCTCGTAGGAGGAAAGGGGTGCTCCATGACTGTCGACCCTGCGGAACCGGACACCTTCCAGCCAGAACTGCGAGAACCCCTCGACGTGGAAGCCCCCGAGGCGGACGCGGCGGAGCAGAACACGGAGCTGATCCCGAGCGAGGACGATCCGCTCACGGCCGTGGGACAGCGCGAAGTCGCGGACGGGGACGCCGTCGAGCAGGCCCGGGTGGTGGCCCTGGACGAGGAGGACTACCGCTGATCCAGCGCTGACCAGCATCTCCGGGGGTAACCGGCGGTCCGTACCGCGAGAAAACTCGGCTTGAACCCTCCAGATTCGGTTACCGAAAAGTACGATGGCCGCGCGGCGCAAGGCGCACTGTGTTCAAAAGAAATTGGGAGGCGGCGTGACAGCCATCGAGCAGACCGAGGCAGCGCGTCCGCGGGGCACGCGACTTCCGCGCCGGGCCCGGCGCAACCAGCTGCTGGGCGCGGCCCAGGAGGTCTTCGTCGCGCAGGGTTACCACGCTGCGGCGATGGACGACATCGCCGAGCGGGCCGGGGTCAGCAAGCCGGTGCTCTACCAGCACTTCCCGGGCAAGCTCGACCTCTACCTGGCTCTTCTCGACCAGCACTGCGAGTCCCTGCTGGTCTCCGTGCGCACCGCGCTGGCGTCCACCACCGACAACAAGATGCGCGTCGCCGCGACCATGGACGCCTACTTCGCCTACGTGCAGGACGAGGGCGGCGCCTTCCGGCTCGTCTTCGAGTCGGACCTGACGAACGAGCCGGCCGTGCGCGAGCGCGTCGACCGCGTCTCGCTGCAGTGCGCCGAGGCCATCTCGGACGTCATCGCCGAGGACACCGGCCTGTCGAAGGACGAGTCGATGCTGCTGGCCGTCGGCCTGGGCGGGGTCTCGCAGGTCGTGGCCCGGTACTGGTTGTCGAGCGAGAGCCCGGTCGCCCGCGACACCGCGGTGGGCCTGCTGACCTCCCTCGCCTGGCGCGGAATCGCCGGCTTCCCGCTGCACCCGACGGACGTCTGAGCCGGGCCGGCCCCGCACTCCGGGCCGGCCCCGACCGTCTTCGCCGGTCTGACCGGCTGCTGTTCGCTGCGAGCGTTTCCGCCACGCGGCGGACACGTCCCCTCTCCGGGCTAATGTGGACCCGGTAACGGCGCGGCTCATCGCGCGAACCGGACCGTCGGAGGGACAAGGCCGTGGAGGTCAAGATCGGCGTGCAGCACGCACCCCGGGAGATCGTGCTCGAGAGCGACCTGAGTGCCGAGGAGCTGGAGAGCATCGTCACCGCCGCCCTGTCCGGCTCGGCGCCGCTGCTGAGCCTCACGGACATCAAGGGCCGCAAGGTCCTGGTGCCGTCCGAGCGCCTGTCGTACGTCGACCTGGGCGAGCCCAGCGTGCGCAAGGTCGGCTTCGGCGCGCTCTGAGCGAAGCGCTCCGAGAACCCCGAAGTACCCAGCTGTACCGAGAACGGCCCGGTGGACGACTCCACCGGGCCGTTTCCGTTTCCTCCGCTTCGGGTAGGACCGCCTTGATTCGGGTAGGACCGCTCTGAGACGAACCCCCGGTACTCAACCGTTCGAGAGGAACCCTCATGCTGCTGATCCAGGCGCTCGGCTCCACTCTTCTGGGCCTCGCCCTGGCCGGGACGGCCGTCCGAGTGCTCGGCCCGCGGCTGCCCTCCGCGCGGACGGTGCTGGTGAGCGGAGCGGCGGGCGCCCTCTTCGGGGCCTATCTGACGAACACCGCGCTGGGCCCCGGCCACAGCACCCTGTTCGCGACCTTCATCGGCGGTGCTCTGGTCTCGGCGGTGGTCGTGTCCCTGCTGCTGCGGCCCACCGGCCGGACCGGGAGGCAGTCCCACCGGACTCCGTTTTCGGTTCCGACGCGGGGCTAGACGGCCCCACTGACAGACAGAAGGCCCCCACACGGAGCTTCCGCGCGGGGGCCGACGTACGCCTCGGGGCCGGGGGGCGGGGCTATGCCGCCAGGCCCAGGGCGGCCATCCGCTTGGTGTGCGCCTTGGTGATCCGGGTGAACATCTCGCCGACCGCCGCGAGGTCGAAACCGGCCGCCATCCCGTCCACCCCGCCGACCAGCATGGTGGAGAGCGCGTCGCGCTCGGCGACCACGCGCTGGGCCTGCGACAGGGCCTCGCCCATCAGCCGGCGGGCCCACAGTGCGAGCCGGCCGCCGCAGCGCGGGTCGGCCTCGATCGCGGCGCGCACCTTCTCGACGGCGAAGCCGCCGTGGCCGGTGTCGTCGAGCACACTCACGACGAGCCCGCGGGTGTCGGTGTCGAGGTGGGTGGCCACCTCGCGGTAGAAGTCGCTGGCGATGGAGTCGCCGACGTACGCCTTGACCAGGCCCTCCAGCCAGTCCGACGGGGCGGTCTGGCGGTGGAAGTCGTCGACGCCCTTCGCGAAGGGCTCCATCGCGGCGGTGGCGTCCTCGTCGATCTCGGCGAGCCTGGTGCTCAGCCGCTCGAAGTGGTGGAATTCGGCGGAGGCCATCTTCGCGAGCGCGGCCTTGTCCCCGAGGGTGGGCGCGAGCTTCGCGTCCTCCGCCAGGCGTTCGAAGGCCGCGAGTTCGCCGTACGCGAGCGCCCCGAGCAGGTCCACCACGGCGGCCCGGTACTGCGGCGAGGAGGAGGCCGTGGCCCAGTCCTGGGCGGCGATACCGGCCGCCTCGGCGGGGGCGCTTTCGTCGGCGGGCGATGCGTTTTCAACGGTCGACATGCTCCGCACAATAGCTCGCCGAATGGCACCGTGAACCACCTGCTCAGTCCACGTAAACGCGCCTACCTGGTGAATTCACCCGACACAGCTGCGCGATTCCGGGGTACAGTGGTAATGCGCCTGCCGAACACTCGGCGGGCCATCCCGAATGAGGATGCCCGGTCGGTGGCCCGATCGGCTCCACCCGACCGCCCTCGGCGTGATGCGTACGTTCATACGTACCGCCTCCCACGAGGGGCCCCCTCAGCGGCATAAAGCGCCTGAGCGATGGCTCGTGGTCCCGCGCAGTTTGCACGGCTCGCCCAGATTCGGGCGGGCACAGTACTGCAAGCCCGGCACGGTACGACCCCCCTTCGCCGCCTCGCGCCGCGTCTCACAGAAGAGGCAGCACCCTGATTACGTTCCGAGACCTCGGGATCCTTCCCGAGACGGCCGAAGCCCTTGAGGCCGTCGGCATTGTGTCCCCCTTCCCGATCCAGGAGATGACCCTCCCCGTAGCCCTTTCCGGCTCGGACGTCATCGGCCAGGCCAAGACCGGTACCGGCAAGACGCTCGGTTTCGGCCTTCCCCTGCTGGAGCGCGTCGTCGTCCCCGCGGACGTCGAGGCCGGCCGGGCCCGGCCCGACCAGCTGACCGAGGCCCCGCAGGCCCTCGTGGTGGTTCCGACCCGCGAGCTCTGCACCCAGGTCACCAACGACCTCCTCACCGCGGGCAAGGTCCGCAACGTCCGCGTCCTCGCCATATACGGCGGCCGCGCGTACGAGCCGCAGGTCGAGGCGCTCAAGAAGGGCGTCGACATCATCGTCGGCACCCCGGGCCGCCTGCTCGACCTGGCCGGACAGAAGAAGCTCGACCTGTCGAAGGTCAAGGCGCTCGTCCTGGACGAGGCCGACGAGATGCTCGACCTGGGCTTCCTGCCCGACGTCGAGCGGATCATGAGCTACCTGCCGCCGAAGCGTCAGACCATGCTGTTCTCGGCGACCATGCCGGGCGCGGTCATCGGCCTGGCCCGCCGGTACATGACGCAGCCGACGCACATCCGCGCCACCTCCGTCGACGGCGAGGGCGCGACCGTCGCCAACACCACGCAGCACGTCTTCCGTGCGCACAACATGGACAAGCCGGAGCTCGTCTCCCGCATCCTGCAGGCCGAAGGCCGCGGGCTCGCCATGATCTTCTGCCGCACCAAGCGCACGGCGGCCGACATCGCCGAGCAGCTGGAGAAGCGCGGCTTCGCGTCCGGCGCCGTCCACGGCGACCTGGGCCAGGGTGCCCGCGAGCAGGCGCTGCGCGCCTTCCGCAACGGCAAGGTCGACGTGCTGGTCTGCACCGACGTCGCCGCCCGCGGTATCGATGTCGAGGGTGTCACCCACGTCATCAACTACCAGACGCCCGAGGACGAGAAGACCTTCCTGCACCGCGTGGGCCGCACCGGTCGCGCGGGCAAGAAGGGCATCGCCGTCACCCTGGTCGACTGGGACGACATCCCGCGCTGGCAGCTGATCAACAAGGCGCTGGAGCTGGGCTTCCACGACCCGGTGGAGACGTACTCCACGTCCCCGCACCTGTACGAGCAGATGAACATCCCGGCCGGCACCAAGGGCGTCCTGCCGCGCGGCGAGCGCACGCGGGCCGGCCTGAAGGCCGAGAACCTGGAAGACCTGGGTGAGACCGGCGGCCGCGGTGGCCGTGGCGGACGCGACAGCGCCCGTGACGGTGGACGTGACCACGGTCGTGACCACGGTCGTGACGGCGGACGCGATGGCGCCCGTGACGGTGGCCGTGCTGCCGCTGCCCCGGTTGCTACCGAGGAGCGTCCCGCCCGGACCCGTGCGCCGCGCCAGCGCCGCCGCACCCGTGGCGGCTCGGAGAATGCCGAGTTCCTGGCACCGGTGACCACCGAGGCCACCCCGGTCGCCGAGGCCACCCCGGTCGCCGTGGTCAGCCCGGTCGCCGCGGTCGTCCCGGCCGTCGAGGCTCCGGAGGCCCCGGAGGCCCCGGCCTCCGACGAGTCGCGCAAGCCGCGCCGTCGCCGGGCCCGGTCGGCCGCTCCGGCCGCCACCTTCGTAGCCGCCGCCGCGCTGCCGCCTCTGGAGGCCCCGGCCGCTCGGGCCCCGGAGCCCGACTTCCAGATGGCCCCGATGGTCGAGCCGGTCCGGGAGCGTCGCACCACCCGTGAGCGCGCCCCCCGCAGGACCGCGGCCGCCCCGGTGGTCGAGGTCTTCGCCCAGGCCGCCGTGGTCGAGGCTCCGGCCGTCGCCGCGGTCGCCGTCGCGGTGGCCGAGGAGGCTCCGGTCAAGCCGAAGCGCGTCCGCGCGCCCCGCAAGGTCGCCGTTGTCGCTCCGGCCGCCGAGGTAGTCGTCGAGGCCGCCGCTCCGGTGGCCGAAGAGGCTCCGGTCAAGCCGAAGCGCGTCCGCGCCCCCCGCAAGGCCGCCGCTGCCGCCCCGGAGGCTCTGGCCGCCGAGGCCGCCGAGGAGGCTCCGGTCAAGCCGAAGCGCACGCGGACCCGCAAGGTCGCCGCCGCGGTGGAGAGCCCGGAGGCGTAACGCCCTGCCGATGGCCCCGGTCCCCTTCCTCAGGGGGCCGGGGCCATCGGCGTACCCGGGGGCGAGCGCGGCCCCCGTACGGCTGTACGGGCCGGTAGCCTCGGGCCATGAGCAAGCCGCCGACCCTCACGCTCCCGCCCGAAGCCCGCGCGTACCGCCTGGCCACGGCCCGCGGTGAGTTCGCCGTGCACGAGGCCGTGCCCGGTGGGCCGGCCCGCGGTACCGCCCTGCTGGTGCCCGGCTACACCGGCAGCAAGGAGGACTTCATCGGCCTCCTCGGGCCGCTGGCCGCCGCCGGGTACCGGGTCGTCTCCGTCGACGGGCGCGGGCAGCACGAGAGCGGCGGCCCGCGCACGCAGGCCCCGTACGCCCTGGCGGAACTGGCGCGGGACGTCCTCGCGCAGACGGCGGCCCTGGACGCGGGCGGCCCGGTGCACCTGCTCGGGCATTCGCTGGGCGGGCTGATCGTCCGCACGGCCGTGGTCCGGGATCCGGCCCCGTACGCCAGCCTCACACTGCTGAGCAGCGGCCCGGGCCCGGTCTGCGAGGACCAGCGCAGCCGTACGAAGCTGCTGGTCTCGGCGCTGGAGGCGATGGGCGGCGACATGGCGGGCATCTGGGCGGCCATGCGTGCCATGGATCCCCGCGACGCGCCCCCCGAGGACCCCGCCCTCGCGGCTTTCCTGCGCGAACGCTGGATGGGGACCGTCCCGGAGCAGCTGATGGTCACCGGCCGGGCGCTGCTCGAGGAGCCGGACCGGATCGAGGAGCTCGCCGCCGCGGCTCCAGGGCTGGCGAAGCTGGTGCTGTCCGGGGAGTCGGACCCGGTGTGGCCGGTGTCGGAGATGGACGCCATGGCGCGGCGGCTGGGCGCGGCGCGGGTGGTCGTGCCGGGCACGGAGCACTCTCCGAACGCCGACAATCCGCTGGCCACGGCCGCGGCGTTGGTGGCGTTCTGGGTGGGCTCCGACGGCTCCGGTACCCGTTAGTAGTTAGGCAAGGAAAAAATTTCCTTAGCGTAGGGAATGTTTGCGGCTTACACTTCGTTAACCCTGTACAAGCAAGAACTGACGAAGGGAGAAGCCCCATGCGCTTCGAGATTCTGCGCCTGGACGACGTCGACGGATCTGCCGTGGACAGCACCGTCGTGGACGCGGCCTCCGTCAACCGGATCGTGCAGCAGGCCGCAGCCGTAGGCCAGCGCATTCTGATCCGACCGGCCGAGACCGTGTCCAACTAGACCGTGTCCACCCGCACCGCGATCAACTGACGAACGGCGACCGTCGCCGCGTACGCAAGTGCCCCCCACCGGGATCGGTGCGGGGGCATTCGCATGCGCGGGCAGAGGCGCTACGAGGTGTGGACCACCTGGACCACGCCGTTGATGATCTGCTGGACGGCGATCGCGGACAGCATCATGCCCGCCAGGCGCGTCACCAGGACCACGCCACCGTCCTTGATCACCCGGATGATGACGAGCGAGTACCGCATCACGATCCACAGCACGATGTGCATCGCGACGATCGCGGCCCACACCGAGAACTGGCCGGTGACCCCGTCGGCCTTCTGCACGGCCAGGATCACCGAGACGATCGCGCCTGGCCCGGCGAGCAGCGGCATCCCGAGCGGGACCAGCGCGACGTTCACGTCCTTGGTCTGCTTCGGCTCGTCGTTCTTGCCGGTGAGCAGGTCGAGCGCGATGAGCAGGAGCAGCAGCCCGCCCGCGATCATCAGGGCCGGCACGGAGACGTGCAGGTAGTCGAGGATCTGCTGGCCGCAGATACCGAAGATGGCGATGACGCCGAAGGCGACGCAGACGGCTTGCCAGGCCATGCGGCGCTGCACCTTGGCGGGGCGGCCGGAGGTCAGGGCGAGGAAGATGGGCGTGATCCCCGGGGGGTCCATAATCACAAAAAGCGTGAGAAACAGGGATCCGAAGACGGCGAAATCGAGCACAGTGATGCCTTGCAGGAGAGGGGTGTCACGAAGGAAAAGGGGGGCTGAGCGGGAGGGTCGGCGGCAGCGGTCAGCCGCGTACGGGTCCACCTGCGCCGGGGACCGGGAACGCCCCGGTGGCGCGGCGGGTGATCTCGCCGTAGATCTCGGGGTCGGTCGTGTACTCCCCTAGACGGCAGGTCTTGCGGCTGCCGTGGTAATCGCTGGACCCGGTGGTCAGCAGACCGAGATCGGCGGCCAGGCCGCGCAGGCGCGCGCGGGTGGCGGCGTCGTGGTCCATGTGGTCGACCTCGATGCCGTCGAGGCCGGCGGCCGCGAGGGCGGCTATGGCGCTCTCGGGCACGCAGGTACCGCGTTTGACGGCGGCGGGGTGGGCGAAGACGGTGACTCCGCCGGCCGCCTTGACCAGGCGGATCGCGTCGAAGGGGTCGAACTCGTGCTTCTCGGCGTACGCGCGGCCGCCGTCGGCGAGCCACTGCGCGGTGAACGCGTCCGACACGGTGCGCACGACGCCGAGCTCGACGAGCGCGGCGGCGATGTGCGGGCGCCCCACGGAACCCGCGCCGGCGATCCGGGCGACGTGCTCCCAGGTGATGTCCACCCCGAGCCCCTGCAGCTTGCCGACCATGGCCTGCGCGCGCGGGACGCGGTCGTCGCGTACGAGCTCCCGCTCACGGAAGAGCTCGGGCTCCTCGGGGTCGAAGAGGTACGCCAGCATGTGCATGCCGATGCCGTCGAGCCGGCAGCTCAGCTCGGCGCCGGTGACCAGGGTCAGGCCCTCGGGCAGCGCCTCGGTGGCCTCGCGGTATCCGGCGACGGTGTCGTGGTCGGTCAGCGCCACCACGTCGAGTCCCGCGGCGGCGGCAGCCCGCACCAGCTCGGCGGGGGTGTCCGTACCGTCCGAGGCCGTGGAGTGGGCGTGCAGATCGATGCGCACGGCCGGGCTCCAGGTGGGGGTGGGTATGACGGGGGACGCTCAAGGATACCCCCGGCCCGGACGCCCCGAGCGCGCCGCCGGACCCGTACTGCGGACGAAATCCGCCGTCACCACGCGACGTGGGCGCCCGGAGTGGCCGAGCGATGCCGACGGCGCCTCAGGCGCGTCAGGGGGAAATGATGCGGGGGCTCAGGGCGCCGCAGGGCAGCAGCTCGACCTCGGCTCCCGCGTCGCGCAGGTCCGTGAGGACCAGCTCGTCGTACATCAGCAGGCCCGACTGCTCCGGCCAGACGATCGCCCACAGCCACAGTCCGCGGGCCTCGCCGGCGAAGACGGCCCGGTCCTCCGGGACGCCGGTGACGTTCCACAGCGGCGTCGGGCGCCCGGCGGCGACCACTTTGGCGTGCGGCGGGGCGGAGACGTTCATGTAGGGGCCCGGGTCGGGGGCGTCGAGGCCGGCGAACCGCGCGCCCAGGCCGACGCCCAGTTCCTCGGCGATCAGGAGCAGCTCGCCGATGCCGCCGAGCGGGCCTGGACCCGAGCAGGCCACGGCGGTGGCCCGGCCGCCGCTGCGGTCGTCACCGGCGGTGGCGATCCCGGTGAACAGCCAGCCGACGGGCAGCGGCCAGGGCATCCAGACCGGTACCTGCGCCCGGTTGACCACCACGCCCAGGCCTTCGACGCTGGGCGGGATCACGGGCTGCAGTGGATGGACGGTGCCGTGCAGCGTGCACTGCCAGGAGTCGGCGAAGAGGCCGGGCGCCCTGACCCGGCCACCGCACTTCGGGCAACTCGGTTCGCCCCTCATAAGAAGCCACGCTCCTCCCCGGCGCGCGCCCCGTCAAGACGCGATCACCCGTCCGGGCGGCCGAACGGTGGCCGGAGGCTCAGTCCAGGGCGACTGCCGTACGCAGAGGGTCCCGCAGATCCGTGCCGCGCGCGAGCCAGCGTTCCTGCAGGGCGGCCGCGCCGTGGACCCGCTTCCAGGCGGCTTCGTTCGCCGTCATCGGCAGGAGGGGGAAGAAGGAGACGGGGGCCATGGGGTCGTCCAGGGCGACGTCCTCCGCCAGGCCGCCCGGCTCCGCGACGAGCACCGAGGTGAACGGCGCCCCGTCCCAGAGGGGTTCACCCACGTCCAGTGAGGCTCCGGGCGTCACGATCAATCCTTCCACCTGGGGCGACGCCGCCAGCACGGCCAGCGGCCGCAACAGCTTGTCGGTGGGCGCGAGCCCGCCCCGTACGGTCAGGACGAGTTCGGCGCGCGGGCCGCGGACCGGATCGGCGACCACCGCCGTCGGGTCGGTCATCGGCTGGGCGGACATGCCGAGGGTCGCGTACCGCACGAGGTCGCCCTCGGTGAAGCGGAGGACTTCGATGCGGTCGGTACCCAGGAAGGTGACGGCGGCGCGGGCGTCGGGTTCGCCGAGCGCGGCGCGCAGCCGGGCTTCCACAAGGGCCAGAATTTCTGCCATGGACCGAGCATAGAACTCGTATCAGGCGGGTAAAGGGCGGGTCTTGACCATCCGTCGGCTGATATCGTTGACCGTTGGTCGGGGACGCTCTCAGAAGAGAAGTTTCAGTGCCCCGGCGACAGGACGTCCCTTACGGGGGACCGGCCGGAGGAGGTGGGGCTGCGGTGCATCGAAGTCGATCGCACAGTACGTGCAGTACGAATCGCTCTTCCACTTCACCGACGGGCGTGCCGCGCCCCCTTTGATCCGCACTCCAGGATCAGTCGAAGAGCGACGGAAGAACTGTGTCCTCCCGTCCTGATCCTTCCGCGCGCCCGCCCGGACTGCCGACCGCGGCGAGCGTGCCCTTCGGAAGGACCTCCCACCCGTACGGTCCGCAGCCGTGCGCGCGAAGGAGCCTGCCATGTCGATGCTGCCCTACCTCCGTGCCGCCGTCCGCCCCGCGCTGCGCAGGTCGACCCCGGTCCAGCCCGGGTACGACGCCACCCGCGACCCGTCCGCGAACAACGCGGTGGTCGACTGCGCCGTCTACCGCGACGGCCGGCGCGACGTGCGCGCCCGGGATTCCTCCTGTCTGACGCCCCGTGAGGCGATGCGCGCAGTCCGGGAGGACGGGGGCTTCGCGTGGATCGGCCTGCACGAGCCGACCGAGGACGAGTTCGCCGGGATCGCCGCCGTGTTCGGGCTGCACCCGCTCGCCGTGGAGGACGCGGTGCACGCGCACCAGCGGCCGAAGCTGGAGCGCTACGACGACACCCTCTTCACCGTCTTCAAGACGATCCACTACGTCGAGCACGCCGAACTCACCGCCACCAGCGAGGTGGTGGAGACCGGCGAGGTGATGTGCTTCACGGGCCCCGATTTCGTCATCACCGTCCGGCACGGCGGCCACGGCTCCCTCAAGGGCCTGCGCCACCGTCTCCAGGACGATCCGGCGCTGCTCGCCAAGGGTCCGTCCGCCGTCCTGCACTCCCTCGCCGACCACGTCGTCGACGGCTACATCGCCGTCGCCTCGGCCGTCCAGGACGATATCGACGAGGTCGAGAGCGAGGTGTTCGCCGCCCCCGCCAAGGGCAGTGCGCGCGGTGGCGACGCGGGCCGCATCTACCAGCTCAAGCGCGAGGTCCTGGAGTTCAAGCGGGCCGTCTCCCCACTGCTGCGCCCCATGGAGCTGCTCAGCGAGCGCCCGATGCGCCTGGTCGACCCCGACATCCAGAAGTACTTCCGCGACGTCGCCGACCACTTGGCCCGCGTGCACGAGCAGGTCGTCGGCTTCGACGAGCTGCTGAACTCCATCCTGCAGGCCAACCTGGCGCAGGCGACCGTCGCCCAGAACGAGGACATGCGCAAGATCACCTCCTGGGCGGCGATCATCGCCGTGCCCACGATGATCTGCGGCGTGTACGGAATGAACTTCGAGCACATGCCGGAGCTCCAGTGGCGCTACGGCTATCCGATGGTCATGGCCGCCATCGTCGGGAGCTGTTTCACGATCCACCGGGCCCTGCGCCGCAACGGCTGGCTGTGAGCGCCCGCGGGGCGCTGGCTACCCTGTGCGCATGACTCTCAGCGCGCTCGATCTGGCCCTCGTCGAGGAGGCCACCAAGAAGTCCGGCCTCATCTGGGTCCGCGGCTCCGGGGCCGACCGCGGCCTGTGGCACGCCTGGGTGGACGGCGCGGCGCACGTGCTCGGCGACGGGCCCGGGGAGCAGCCGTTCCCGGGGCTCGCGGACGGGGCGGCGGCCGAGGTGACCGTGCGCAGCAAGGACAAGGGCGGCCGGCTCGTCGCGTGGACGGCGACCGTACGCGAGCTCGCGCCCGGCAGCGAGCAGTGGGAGGCCGCGGTGGCCGAGCTCAAGGGCAAGCGGCTCAACGCGCCCGACTCCGCCGAGATGACCGAACGCTGGGCCCGGGAGTGCCGGCTGCTGCGCCTGGAGCCGGAGTCGGTCCGGCCGGACCTGCCCGCGGGTTCGCTCGCGGCGGCTCCGCTGGGCTCCCCGGCGACGACCCGGCTGCCCGCGCCGGCCGGGCTGCCGAAGCTGCTGCTGAAGCGGAAGAAGGCGGCCCGCTAGCCGTCTCGTTGGCGCATCGCGGACGGGACGGGGTCAGCCCTGCGGGTCCGCGCCCTGGCCGGAACCTTCCTCCTGCTCCTTGGTCGTGGGCAGCTGGGAACCGTAGTCCACCGTCTGGTCGGGCGTGGGCGCGGTGAGATCGACCGGCTTGCCCCATTCCGCGAGGACCACCCGGCCGGCGCCGCCCGCGCGTTCCATGAGGAGCGGGTAGGGGGTGCCCTCCAGGGAGACCGAGAGTTTGCCGCCCCTGCCCTTGTCGGCCGAGACCTGGACGGCCCGGGTGGGACCGACCTTGGTGTAGTTCTCGCCCTTGGTGAGCTTCCCGTCGAGGCCGAGCAGCCCGTCGAGCATGACCTGCATGTCGGTGAACCCGCGGAACTGCTTGTAGGTGGGGTCGCCCTCGGGCACCTTGACGAACTTGTCACCGAGCTTGCCGGCCGCCTCGGACTCGCCCCAGAACGCGGTGCTCGCCTTGAGGTAGAGCTGCTCGCCGACCCGCAGCAGCTGGAAGGTGTTGTCGTCCTGGGACTTCACCTCGCCGGAGCCGCCGTCCGCCCCGAGCCGCATGTCCAGGGTGAAGGACTTGCCGCCGCTGACGAGCGTGCCGGACAGGTGGACCGACCGGGCCCCGGTGACGGCCGTCTTCGCCTTGTCCTCGATCTGGTCGGCGGACAGTTTGCCGACCCCGTTCGTACCCTCGTCGGGGTCCGCCCCGCACCCCGTTCCGACGACGGCCAGGCCCGCGCACAGGGCGCTGACGAAGGCGGCCCGGCGCAGCCGCGGGGCGGGGAAATAGGCGGTCACTGGCAGGTGCCCCTCTCGTTTCGTCGGCGGGCAGCTGGCAGCGTACCCGCCCGTACGCGGGCCTCTGCGCGGAGCCCGCGCGGAGGCCGCGCGGAGGCCGCGCGGAGGCCGTGGGGACGCGCGTGCGGAGGTCACGGGGGCGCCGCGGGTGCGGCCGGGCGGACGGGCCCACCAGGAGGTTGCGTGCGGCACGGGCTAACCTGAGGGACGGCAGTACCGGTGATCGACGGATGACGCAGCTCGTAGGAGGCGCTCGGATGGCGGCAGGCGCCCCACGGATCTTCGTCTCGCATCTGTCGGGTGTGCCCGTCTTCGACCCCAACGGCGACCAGGTGGGCCGGGTACGCGACCTCGTCGCGATGCTCCGCGTGGGCGGCCGGCCGCCCCGGCTGCTCGGCCTGGTGGTCGAGGTCGTCAGCCGGCGCCGGATCTTCCTGCCCATGACCCGGGTGACGGGCGTCGAGTCCGGCCAGGTCATCACCACCGGCGTGGTCAACATGCGCCGCTTCGAGCAGCGCCCCACCGAACGGCTGATCCTCGGCGAACTGCTGGACCGTCGGGTGCGCCTCGTCGCGGACGACGAGGAGGTCACCGTCGTGGACGTGGCCATCCAGCAGCTGCCGGCCCGCCGTGACTGGGAGATCGACCGGATCTTCGTACGGAAGGGCAAGTCGGGCGCGCTGCGCCGGCGCGGCGAGACCCTGACCGTGGGGTGGTCGGCGGTGACGGGGTTCTCGCTGGAGGAGCACGGGCAGGGCGCCGAGAGCCTGGTGGCCACCTTCGAGCAGATGCGCCCCGCCGACGTGGCGAACGTCCTGCACCACCTGACGCCGAAGCGGCGCGCCGAGGTGGCGAGCGCCCTCGACGACGACCGGCTCGCCGACGTCATGGAGGAGCTGCCCGAGGACGAGCAGGTGGAGATCCTCGGGAAGCTGAAGGAGGAGCGCGCGGCCGATGTCCTGGAGGCGATGGACCCGGACGACGCGGCCGACCTGCTCTCCGAGCTCCCGGAGGACGACATGGAACGGCTGCTGACGCTGATGCGGCCGGACGACGCCGCCGACGTGCGGCGGCTGCTGTCGTACGAGGAGAACACCGCGGGCGGTCTGATGACCACGGAGCCGATCGTGCTGCGGCCCGACGCGACGGTCGCGGACGCACTGGCCCGGGTGCGCCAGTCGGACCTGTCGCCGGCGCTGGCGGCGCAGGTGTACGTGTGCCGGCCGCCGGACGAGACGCCGACGGGCAAGTACCTGGGCACGGTGCACTTCCAGCGGCTGCTGCGCGATCCGCCGTTCACCCTGGTCAGCTCGATCGTGGACACCGGCCTCGCGCCGCTGCGGCCGGACGCCTCGCTGCCGGTGGTGACCAGCTACCTGGCCGCGTACAACATGGTCGCGGTCCCGGTCGTCGACGAGAGCGGCTCCCTGCTGGGCGCGGTCACGGTCGACGACGTACTGGACCACCTGCTCCCGGACGACTGGCGGGAGACGGACTTCCATTCCGAGGGTTCCGACAGTTCCGACAGTTCCGAGGATGCGGAAGGGGACGTACGTGGCCACTGAGCGGGGGCGCGGCGATCAGGGCGCGCGCGAGCGGCGGCGCGAACAGATCCGGGAGCGGCGCGAACAGGCGCGGCTGCAGGCGCGCGAGCACGGACTGACGGCGGAGTCGGCGGAACGTTCGACCGGGTCCAGCGCGCTGACGCGCTCGCGCACCCGGCTCGACCTGCCGCGCCCGGCCCGCCGGCGGCTGCTGCCCGAATACGACCCGGAGGCCTTCGGGCGGCTGTCGGAGCGGGTCGCGCGGTTCCTCGGCACGGGCCGGTTCATCGTCTGGATGACCGTCGTCATCATCATCTGGGTGCTGTGGAACATCTTCGCGCCCGGGCACCTGAAGTTCGACCAGTACCCCTTCATCTTCCTGACCCTGATGCTGTCGCTCCAGGCCTCCTACGCGGCCCCGCTGATCCTGCTGGCGCAGAACCGGCAGGACGACCGGGACCGGGTCAACCTGGAGCAGGACCGCAAGCAGAACGAGCGCTCGATGGCAGACACCGAGTACCTGACCCGGGAGATCGCGGCCTTGCGGATGGGTCTGGGGGAGGTCGCCACGCGCGACTGGATCCGGTCCGAGTTCCAGGATCTGATCAAGGAGATGGACGAGCGGCGGCTATTCCCCGCCGAGAGTGACGAAGGCGACCGTTAGCGGGCTTTCCTCAGGCCCGCCGCCGCGCCGTACCATCGGGGCATGGCTACCGACACAAGCTCCGCCTCCGCTGCTGCCGTGCCCGAGCAGGACGCGATCCTGGACGCGCTGGCGACGGTGAACGACCCCGAGATCCACCGGCCGATCACCGAGCTGGGCATGGTCAAATCGGTGGAGATCGGCGACGGCGGCGAGGTCGCCGTCACCGTGTACCTGACGGTGTCGGGCTGCCCCATGCGCGAGACCATCACCAACCTCGTCACCGAGGCCGTGCAGCAGGTCCCCGGCGTCACCTCGGTCGCCGTCACGCTGGACGTGATGAGCGACGAGCAGCGCAAGGACCTCGCGGCGACCCTGCGCGGCGGCACCGCCGAACGCGAGGTCCCCTTCGCCCAGCCCGGCTCACTGACCCGCGTCTACGCGGTCGCCTCCGGCAAGGGCGGCGTAGGCAAGTCCTCGGTCACCGTCAACCTGGCGGCGGCGATGGCGGCCGACGGCCTCAAGGTCGGTGTCGTCGACGCCGACATCTACGGCCACAGCGTGCCGCGCATGCTCGGCGTGGAGGGCCGCCCCACCCAGGTCGAGAACATGATCATGCCGCCGTCGGCGCACGGCGTGAAGGTCATTTCCATCGGCATGTTCACCCCCGGCAACGCGCCCGTGGTGTGGCGCGGCCCGATGCTGCACCGCGCCCTCCAGCAGTTCCTGGCCGACGTGTACTGGGGCGACCTGGACGTCCTGCTGCTCGACCTGCCGCCGGGCACGGGCGACATCGCGATCTCCGTGGCCCAGCTGGTGCCGAACGCCGAGATCCTCGTGGTGACCACCCCGCAGCAGGCGGCGGCCGAGGTCGCCGAGCGGGCCGGCTCGATCGCCGTGCAGACGCACCAGAAGATCGTCGGTGTCGTCGAGAACATGTCCGGGATGCCGTGCCCGCACTGCGACGAGATGGTCGACGTGTTCGGCTCGGGCGGTGGCCAGCGGGTCGCCGACGGACTGACCAAGACGATCGGCGCGGCGGTGCCGGTGCTGGGCTCGATCCCGATCGACGTACGGCTGCGCGAGGGCGGCGACGACGGCACGCCGGTCGTCCTGTCCGACCCCGACTCCCCCGCCGGCGCGGCCCTGCGCGCCATCGCGGGCAAGCTCGGCGGCCGCGCCCGCGGCCTGGCCGGGATGTCCCTGGGGATCACCCCGCGCAACAAGTTCTGACGCGCACGGGCTCCGCAGGGGTCCGGCAGAGGTTCGAGGGCACCGCCACCGGGCGGTGCCCTTCCTCGTACCCGCCCTGCGCCTACTCGTACGTTCCGAGGTCCGCGATCACCGAGAACCCGAGCCCGTAGGCGCTCATGCCCCGGCCGTACGCGCCCAGGTGCACACCGCTGCCGGTCGACCCGGCCAGCACCCACCCGAACTCCGACTCGCGGTAGTGGAACGGCGTCGGCTCCCCGTCCACGGGCAGCGACAGCGTCGACCAGTCCTCGCCGCCGAGGTCGTCGGCGAGCTCCCACGCGGCCTCGGTCTGCTGGTCGAGCCAGTCGTCGCGCAGGCTGTGGTCCATCTGCCCCGGCCAGCTGTAGGCCAGCAGCCCCGAACCCGCCAGCCAGGCGGCCGAGGAGACCGAAGTGGCCTCCAGTACACCGGTGCCGTCGCCGCTGCGGCGCAGCGGGTTGCTGGCCACGGTGACGACCACCGCGAAGCGCTCCTTCTCCCCGGTGGCGATCTCGCCGCGCGCGGAGGGCTCGTCCCCGTGGCCCGTCGAGCCGTGCTCCACACTGCCGTCGGCGCCGACGGCTACCTGCATCAGCCAGCGGGGGCCGGTGAACGCCCCGTCCAGCCCGTACCAGGGGAAGTCGGCCCGCAGGTACCCCTCGGCCGCCCGGCGGGCGGCAGGGACGGGCGGGGCGGCCGCGTCCGGGGGCTGTGGATGGTCCTGGGGCGCGGGCGTCTGTGCCTCGGCGGGCTGTGCGCCTACCCGGCTACTGCTCGTCGTCTCCATCTGAGCGGCCTCTCGTTCCGTGGGATCCGGAACGGCCCACCCCCCTCGGGCGTCCTGGGTCCGGACTCAAAGGAGGATAGCCACCCGACCGCGGTTCACCGCTCAGGCAGGCGCACGCGTGGTCTCGGGTGGCGTCAGGTCGCGTCGGCGTCGTACCGCGTGCGCTGCTCCTGCGCCGGGGCGACGGGCTTCTTGACCATGTCCGGTCCGGCGGCCGGGGCGGGCGCGGCGAGGGCGCCGCCGGGGGCCGCGGCCTCGTCGGACTCCTTGCCGTTGACCGCGTCGGTGACGTCGTTGAGTTCCTTGCGGAGATCGAAGCTGCTCCGGATCTCCTTGAGGTCCTCGTTCTCGGCCAGCTGCTTGCGGATGAAGTTCTTCGGGTTCAGGTCCTCGAACTCGAAGTCCTTGAACTCCGAGCCCAGCTCGGAGCGGATGTCCTGCTTCGCGCTGTCGGAGAACGCCCGGATCTTCCGGATGACGCCCGTGACGTCCTGGATGACCTTGGGCAGCTTGTCCGGGCCGAAGATGAGAATGGCGAGCACCACGATCGTGACCAGCTCGAGTGCGCCTATGTCGTTGAACACCTTGCCCCGCTCCTCGGCTCTCTCCACGTCAGGCCTGTCACACGGTACCCGGCCAGGTCCACAGGCCAATACACCAGGACCGGCTGATTACCGAACCGATTCGCCTTTCACCCTGCCGTCACGATCCGTTCGCCGATCCGAGGACCACCTCCAGCGTGCGCTCCCGGCCCCCGCGCAGCACGGTGAGCGTGAGCCGGTCGCCCGGCCGGTGGGCCCGGATCTTGATCACGAGTTCGTCGCCGCCGTGCACGCGCACCCCGTCGACCTTGGTGATCACGTCGCCCGGCTCGATCCCGGCGCGGGCTCCCGGCCCGCCGGCGGTGACGGCCGGCTTCCCGCCCTCGCCCTTCTCCCCCACGCGGGCCCCGTCGCCGGAGTAGTCCATGTCGAGGGTGACCCCGATGACGGGGTGCGTGGCGCGGCCGGTGCGCATCAGTTCCTCGGCGACGCGCTTGCCCTGGTTGACCGGGATGGCGAAGCCGAGGCCGATGCTGCCGCGCTGCTGTGCGGAGCTGTCCCCGCCGTCGCCTCCGCGGATGGCGCTGTTGATGCCGATGACCTGGGCCTTGGCGTCGAGTAGCGGTCCGCCGGAGTTGCCGGGGTTGATGGGGGCGTCGGTCTGGAGGGCGTCGACGTAGCTGACGTCGCTGCCGTCTCCCTTGTCCCCGCCGGCGGTGATGGGGCGGCCGGTGGCGCTGATGATCCCGGCGGTGACGGTGTTGGAGAGGTCGAAGGGGGCCCCGATGGCCACGACCGGGTCGCCGACTTCGACGTTGTCGGAGTTGCCGAGCGCGAGGGGCCGCAGGCCGCGTACCCCGTCGACCTTGACGACGGCCAGGTCGTATCCGGTGTCGCCGCCGACCAGTTCGGCGGCGACGCTCTCTCCGGTGCTGAAGGTGACCGTTATGGCCCGGGCCCCGACGACCACGTGGTGGTTGGTGAGGATGTGTCCCTGCCCGTCGAGGACGAAGCCGGTACCGGTGGAACTGCCCTCCGCGCTGTCGACGTGCAGGGTGACCACGCCGGGCAGGGCGGTGGCGGCGATCCCCGCGACGCTGTCGGGAGCGCGGCCGCGGTCGGCGGCGGGGGCCGTCTGCGGGAGTTCGAGGCGGGTACCGGCCCGCCGCTCGGCGAGGACGCCCGCGTAGCCGCCGATACCGCCGGCCAGGACGGCGGTCCCGATGGCGAGGGCGACGCCCTGGCGCAGCCGGGCGCGGCGGGTCCCCGCCCTGCCGTGGTCCACCGCCTGCAGGGGCACCGCACCCCACGGGTCGTACCGCGGCTCCGCCTCCGCCTCTGCCTCCGGCAGGTTCCGCTCGGGCGGTACGGGCTCCTCGCGCGCGGCGACCGGTTCCGCGGGACGGCTCCACCACAGGGGCACGGGGGCGGGGGACTGCGCGGCCACCGGATCCCGGTCCGCCTCCGTCTGAGCCTGCCGCGCGGTCCGCGGGGGCGGTACGGATGCTCCGCGCGCGCCGACGGGCTCCGCGGGCCGGCTCCACCACAGGGGCAGGAGGGCGGGGACCGGATCCGCCGCCGGATCGGTCTGCTGACTGTCGGACATGGGAGCTCCCCGCCTGGCTGTCTGTCTCCGCCGGCCGCCCGGGGGCGGCGCGTCTGGCGGAGATTCAACCAGGTTGCCCGTGCTGCCCGCCCCGGCGGGCCGAAAGTACGGGCGCCGGGGGCGGGCTCGGGGCTCCTACCGGTACAGGGAGACCGGGCGCGCCGAGGAGGAGGCGGTGTTGGGGGACGGCGACGGGGAGGCCGCGAGGGGGGTGACGGAGCGGAGCGTCGGGACGGTGCCCGGCTTCGGCATCCGGTTCTCCCGGACCACCGCGTCGACCACCGGCACCACGGGTCCCGTTCGCGCGGCCGGGGCCTCGCCCCGGGCATTGGGCTCGATCGCTTCCATCGGCAGCGTGCCGCCCAGCGCGATCGCGGCGAGCGACACCGCTCCGGCGGCGACGAAGGCGAAGCGGCGCCGCTGCCGGCCCACCTCGTGTATCCGAAAACCCTGCTGCTGCGGCGCGGCGGCGGCCGCGGGCGGCGCGTAGGCGAAGGTCGGGAAGGGCTCGGCGCCCGGCGGCGGGCCGAAGCGGCCGGAAGGACCTGAGGGGCCGTCGGAGCCGCCTCCCGGCAGTCCTTGCAACCGCGCCAGGAGCCCGGCCGACAGCGGAGGCGGTGCGCTCTCCACGAACATGGTCTTCAGGCGCCGCTGCGCATCGGCCTCGGCCTTGCATCTCGCACACGTCGCCAGGTGCGCCAGCACCCGTTCGCGGGCATCGTGGCTCAACTCCCCGTCCACGAGGGCGGCGAGCCGGTCGCCCAGGTGATGTTCGGCAGGCGACGGGGACGGACTGGTCCCGCTCACTCGGCTCCGCCCTCTCCCCCGGTGCCGGGCGCTCCCACCGCCACGCCGGCCAGCGCACGCTGCTCCGCACGGGCCTCGGGCGACCGGTGCTTGAGCGCCTTGCGCAGGTGGGAGCGGCCCCGGTGGATACGGCTGCGCACGGTGCCGAGCTTCACGCCCAGCGTGGCGGCGATCTCCTCGTACGACAGGCCCTCGATGTCACACAGCACCACGGCCGCGCGGAACTCGGGCGCGAGCGTGTCCAGCGCCTGCTGCACGTCCGCGTCGAAGTGGGTGTCGTGCAGCACCTGCTGCGGGGACGGCTCACGGCTCGGCAGCCGCTCGGCGGCGTCGTCGGCGAGGGCGTCGAAACGGATCCGCTGCTTGCGGCGGACCATGTCCAGGAACAGGTTCGTGGTGATCCTGTGCAGCCAGCCCTCGAACGTGCCGGGCGTGTAGGTGGACAGCGAGCGGAAGACGCGGACGAACACTTCCTGCGTCAGGTCCTCGGCGTCGTGCTGGTTGCCCGTCAGCCTGTAGGCGAGACGGTAGACCCGCGCACTGTGCGTGCTGACGATCTCCTCCCACGAGGGAGGGGTCCACGCCTGGGAGCCCGCATCGGCGGCGAAGGTCGCGGTTGTTGCGGTGTCTGCGGTGCGGAAGCGGTCAGCAATGTTGGTCACGGATTTCGGCTCACCGGCCGACCAGAAGAGGCGTCGGAGGACACCCCCACGATCCACAGGCGCAGCCGCACCTCCCCTGTCGGCTCTGGTGGTGTCCAGCGGAATCCCTACCATAGCCACCCTTCCCGTCAGCTCTGGATAAGCTTTTTTGCAGTAACTTTGCATCGGTCCCGGGCCCCGGCCCGTCCTTGCGTCTCTACTGCTCACAACGCCCGGTCCCATCTGCGGGTTCCCGACTCCAGCGGATACAGTCACCGTTGCGCCAACTATGGGGACAGGAGAGGGTCATAACCGGCAACCGGCAGACGAGCTGGGCGTTCGCCGACGCGTTTGTCGCCGAAGACGACGCTCTGCGATGGGCCCGCGACCGGTCCAGGGAAGCGGGACTTCGCTCCGTCTCCCCCGGCACCGGGGCCGCGCTGCGCCTGCTCGCCGCCACCGCGGACGCGAAAGCGGTCGCCGAAATCGGCACCGGAACCGGCGTGTCCGGCATCCACCTCCTGCACGGAATGCGCGCCGACGGGGTCCTGACAACGGTCGATCCCGAACCGGACCGGCAGGCCTTCGCCCGCCAGGCGTTCCGCGCCGCCGGCTTCGCGGGCAACCGCGCCCGCTTCATCCCGGGCCGCGCCCTGGACGTACTGCCCCGGCTGGCGGACGGCGGCTACGACCTCGTCTTCTGCGACGGGGACCCCTCCGAGTCCCTCGACTACCTCGCTGAATCGTTGCGCCTACTGCGCCCCGGCGGCCTCGTCTGCTTCGAGGGAGTCTTCTCCGACGGCCGTACGGTCGACTCCGCGGCCCAGCCGGTGGAGGTGCTCCGCGTCCGCGAGCTACTGCGCAGCGTCCGCGAGAGTCCGGCCCTGGAGGCCGCCCTGCTCCCGGTGGGCGACGGCCTGCTGTGCGCGGTCCGGCGCTAGGAAGGCTCCGTCCGGCGCCGAAGAGGCGCCGATCGAGCGCGGCCTCGCGCGAGGCCGCCCGGCAGGCCGGCGGCGTCGCGGGGCCAATAAAAAAAACAACACCGCCCCGGGCGCGGTGAGCGACCGGGGCGGTGCAGAGATTTCAGTTGGCGCCAGTACCCTCGACGGGTTAGCCGACAACCTTCTTCAGGGCGTCACCCAGGGCGTCCGCTTCGTCGGGAGTCAGCTCGACGACGAGCCGACCGCCGCCCTCGAGCGGTACGCGCATGACGATGCCCCGCCCCTCCTTGGTGACCTCGAGCGGGCCGTCGCCCGTCCGCGGCTTCATGGCCGCCATGCTCGTTCCCCTTCCTGAAACCAGTTCATCGTCAGCCGACGGCTCCATTCAGGCGCCTAGTACCCGGCATCGAACACATTGCTTCCAGGCCATTATCCCGCATGTCAGGACCCGATGACCAACATCGGCTGGGAACGCTTGTGCAACGCGCTTGACCAAAACCACTCATTTCGGGGAGCCGCCTGCGATACTTCGCCGCCGCACCTCACCTTCACCCTCCTGTTTATTTGACGCACATCACATGTGCGACCGCGGCCCGGTCCGCCATGCTGGCCCTTGCACCGGCCGATACCGGTCGGTAGCCACCCGCGACGAAGGGGGACCCCCGCCATGGCCGACAGCGTGCTCTACGAAGTGACCGACGGACTCGCGACCATCACGATCAACCGCCCCGAGGCCATGAACGCCATGAACACCGAGGCCAAGGTCGCCCTGCGCGACGCGGCCCGGGCGGCGGCCGCCGATCCGGCGGTACGGGCGGTCCTGCTCACCGCGGCCGGCAACCGGGCGTTCTGCGTGGGCCAGGACCTCAAGGAGCACGTCGGGTTCCTGGCGGCCGACCGCGAGCACGGCTCCTCACTGACCATGAACACCGTCGCGGAGCACTACAACCCGATCGTCCGGGCGCTGACGGAGATGGCGAAGCCGGTGGTCGCTGGCGTGAACGGGGTCGCGGCCGGCGCGGGCTTCGGTTTCGCCCTGGCGGCGGACTTCCGGGTGGTCGCGGACACCGCGTCCTTCAACACCTCGTTCGCGGGGGTCGCCCTGACCGCCGACTCGGGCGTCTCCTGGACGCTGCCCCGCCTGATCGGCGGCTCGCGCGCCTCCGACCTGCTGCTCTTCCCCCGGTCCGTGAAGGCCCAGGAGGCCCTGGAACTCGGCATCGCGAACCGCGTCGTCCCCTCCGAGCAGCTCGCGGCAGAGGCGCTGGCCGTGGCCCGGCGGCTGGCCGAGGGCCCGACCGTCGCCTACGCGGCCCTGAAGGAATCCCTGGCGTACGGGGCCTCACGGTCGCTCGACGACGCGCTGGACCACGAGGACGTGCTCCAGGCCCGTGCGGGCGGCTCCGCGGACCACGGGATCGCCGTCGAAGCCTTCCTCGCGAAGGAGGCTCCCCGCTACCTGGGCCGCTGACCGGGTCCCCTCCGGGGCGGCCGGCTCCGCCCGGACCCCTGGGGCTCCGCCCCGGCCGACGGCGCCGCGGCTGCCTGCGGGCTCAGGGGGACGGGGTACGGGCCACGCAGTGGGCCAGGTGGTCGTTCACCAGGCCGCAGGCCTGCATCAGGGCGTAGGCCGTCGTGGGGCCCACGAAGCGGATGCCCGCCTTCTTCAGGGCCTTGGCCAGGGCCGTGGATTCCGGGGTCACCGCCGGGATCTCGGTGGTGCTCCTCGGGACCGGCCCCGGGGCCGGGGCGTGGGACCAGATCAGAGCGTCGAGTTCGCCCTCGCCCCACCCGGCCAGGGTCTTCGCGTTGGCGAGGGTCGCCTCGATCTTCGCGCGGTTGCGGATGATCCCCTCGTCGCCGAGGAGCCGTTCCACGTCCTGCTCACCGAACCGCGCGACCCGGTCGATCTCGAAGCCCTCGAACGCCGCCCGGAACCCCTCGCGCCGGCGCAAGATCGTCAGCCAGGACAGCCCCGACTGGAACGCCTCCAGACACAGCCGCTCGTACAGCGCGTCGTCCCCGTGGACCGGCCGCCCCCACTCCGTGTCGTGGTAGGCGATGTAGTCCTCGGTGGACAGGCCCCAGGGGCAGCGCAGGCCCCCGTCGGGGCCGGCGACCACTCCACTCACTGCTCGGCGCCCTTGGTCAGGTCCACGGAGGCGTCGGCGGGCGCGGCGGCCGCGGTGAGCTCGGCGATCCGTGCGTCACGCTCGGCCAGCTCCGCCGCGAGCCGCTCCAGTACGTCGTCCACGTCGGCCATCCGGTAGCCGCGCGGGGCCACGGGCAGACGGAGCTCGTCGATGTCCGCCCGCACGACGGGGCGGTTCTCCGGCAGGGCGTCCGAGAGCCGGTCGGGCTCGGCCTCCGGCAGCACGGCCTCGGATCCCCCGCCGGCCACCCCGAGGGTGACTCCGGCGACGACCACGACCAGCGCGATGAGCAAGAACGCGAACACGATCAACTCCCCTGAGAGACTCCGGCCACCAGGTTAAGGTCGCAGGCGAGGCGCAAGGGCCGCCGAAGGAGGAAAGAGCAGGATGCTGCGACTGGGCAGGCGCGAGTTCGACACCCACGAGCCGGTGATCATGGCCATCGTGAACCGGACTCCTGACTCCTTCTACGACCAGGGAGCGACCTTCCGCGACGAGCCGGCCCTGGACAGGGTCGAGCAGGCGGTGGCCGAGGGCGCCGCGATCATCGACATCGGCGGGGTCAAGGCCGGTCCCGGCGAACACGTGGACGCGGCGGAGGAGGCCCGGCGCACGGTGGGCTTCGTCGCCGAGGTGCGCCGCCGCCACCCCGACGTGGTGATCAGCGTCGACACCTGGCGGCACGAGGTCGGCGAGGCGGTCTGCGAGGCGGGGGCCGATCTGCTGAACGACGCGTGGGGCGGGGTCGACCCGAAGCTGGCGGAGGTGGCCGCGCGCTACGGCGCCGGCATCGTCTGCACCCACGCGGGCGGGGTCGAGCCGCGGACCCGGCCGCACCGGACCCAGTACGAGGACGTGATGGCCGACATCCTGCGCGTCACGGTCGGGCTGGCCGAACGCGCGGCGGCCCTGGGCGTCCCCCGCGAGTCGATCATGATCGACCCGGGCCACGACTTCGGGAAGAACACCCGGCACTCCCTGGAGGCCACCCGGCGCCTCCCGGAGATGACGCGGACGGGCTGGCCGGTGCTGGTCTCCCTGTCGAACAAGGACTTCGTCGGGGAGACGCTCGACATGCCGGTCAAGGAACGGCTCCTGGGCACCCTGGCCACGACGGCCGTCTCGGCCTGGCTGGGCGCCCAGGTCTACCGCGTCCACGAGGTGGCGGAGACCAAGCAGATCCTCGACATGGTCCGCTCGATCCAGGGCCACCGGCCCCCGGCCGTCGCCCGCCGGGGCCTCGCCTGAACCGACGGCCCGCAGACCGGACGGCCGGCGGCCCGGCGACCGGACGGCCCGATGGCCGGAGGCCTGCGCGGCCTCCGGCGGGGCCTCCTACCTGGCGACTTCCTTCGTCACCAGCGCGATCGCCTCGTCGACGTCGTCGGTGACGTGGAAGAGGTAGAGGTCCTTCTCCGAGGCCTTGCCCTGGGCGATGACCGTGTTCTTCAGCCAGTCGATGAGCCCGCTCCAGTAGGCCGTGCCGAACAGCACGATCGGGAAGCGGGTGATCTTCTGCGTCTGGACCAGGGTCAGGGCCTCGAACAGCTCGTCGAGCGTGCCGAGTCCGCCCGGCAGCACGACGAAGCCCTGGCTGTACTTCACGAACATCGTCTTGCGGACGAAGAAGTAGCGGAAGTTCAGCCCGAGGTCCACGTGCTGGTTGAGCCCCTGTTCGAAGGGGAGCTCGATGCCCAGGCCCACCGAGATGCCGTTGGCCTCCCGGGCGCCCTTGTTGGCCGCCTCCATCGCGCCCGGGCCGCCGCCCGTGATCACCGCGAACCCGGCCTCGACGAGCGCGCCGCCGATCCGCACGCCCGCCTCGTACTCCGGCGAACCCGCCGGCGTCCGGGCCGAGCCGAACACGCTGATCGCCGGCGGCAGCTCCGCCAGGGTGCCGAAGCCCTCGATGAACTCCGACTGGATGCGCAGGACCCGCCACGGATCGGTGTGCACCCACTCGGAGGGCCCGGCCGAATCCAGCAGCCGCTGGTCCGTCGTACTGCCGGCCTGCACCTGGCCCCGCCTCCTCAGCACCGGCCCGAGCTGCTGCTCCTCGGGCCGACGACGAGCGGTCCCTTCAGGGTTGCCCATGATGTGCTCCCTCCTGCTGATCGTTGGATCAGGTTAGGCGCACAAAGGTGACGAGAAGGGGAATTCAGGAGGTCAGCCAGGCGCGGAGTCGTTCCTCGCAGTGGAGGATCGCCTTCGTCTCCACCCGCTCGTCGACCTTGTGCGCCAACAGGGCATCTCCCGGGCCGTAGTTGACCGCCGGGACGCCCAGTGCGCTGAAGCGCGAGACGTCCGTCCAGCCGAACTTCGGCATGGCGTGTCCCCCGACGGCCTCCATGAAGGCCGCGGCGGCCGGGTGGGAGAGGCCGGGGAGGGCGCCGGGAGAGAGGTCGTCGACCACGAACTCGTCGATGTCGCAGTCCGCGAACACCTCCCGGACGTGCTCGATCGCCTCTTCCGTGGTCCGGTCGGGGGCGAAGCGGAAGTTGACCGTCACGGTGCACGCGTCGGGGATGACGTTGTTGGCGACGCCGCCGTCGATGCGGACCGCGTTGAGGCCCTCGTGGTACTCCAGACCGTCGATCACGGGCCTGCGGGGCTCGTACGCCGCCAGCTTGGCCAGGATCGGGCTCACCGCGTGGATGGCGTTGGAGCCCATCCAGCTGCGCGCGGAGTGGGCGCGCTCGCCGGCCGTGCGGAGCAGGACGCGCAAGGTGCCCTGGCAGCCGCCCTCGACCTCGGCGTTGGAGGGCTCCAGGAGTACGGCGAAATCACCGGTCAGCCAGTCGGGGTGGGCCTCGGAGACCTTGCCGAGGCCGTTGAGGTCGGAGGCGACCTCTTCCTGGTCGTAGAAGACGAAGGTGAGGTCGCGGTTGGGCTCCGGGACGGTCGCCGCGATGCGCAGCTGTACGGCGACGCCCGACTTCATGTCGGTGGTGCCGCATCCCCACAGGACGTCGTTCTCGTCGAGGCGGGAGGGCACGTTGCCGGCGATCGGCACGGTGTCGAGGTGTCCGGCGAGTACGACGCGTTCGGCGCGGCCCAGGTGGGTGCGCGCGACCACGTTGTTGCCGAAGCGGTCCACGGTGAGGTGCGGCAGCGCGCGCAAGGCGTGTTCCACGAGGTCGGCGAGTACCTTCTCGTCGCCGCTCACGGAGGGGATGTCGACGAGCCGGGCGGTCAGCTCGGCAGCGTCCTGGGTGAGGTCCAGCTCGGATTCGGGCATGGGGCTGACCCTAACGCCCCGGGCTGCGGCAGAGCCTGGTCCGTCCGGCCGATGGACGCGTCGAACGGCTCAAGTACGGTGGGCGGCGTGCCGGAGACCGATCGCAGCCGCCCCCGACGCCGCCGCCCGTTCCGCTGGGCCGCCGGCTTCCTGGTGCTGATGGCGGTCGCCGGCTACTTCGTCGTGCAGCGCGCGTCGAACGGCGGTGGCGGCGTCCCGTACTGCACGGCCTCGGCCGGCGCGAAGAGCGGCGCCGAGGGCGGCTCCGGCGACTACGACGAGCTGTCCCCGGACCAGGCGGCGAACGCGGCGACGATAGCCGCCGTGGGCGTCTCCAAGGGGCTGCCCGACCGGGCGGTGACGATCGCGCTGGCGACCGCCATGCAGGAGTCGGCCCTGCGCAATCTCGACCACGGCGACCGCGATTCGCTCGGCCTGTTCCAGCAGCGGCCCTCACAGGGCTGGGGCACGCCGGCCCAGATCATGGACCCCGTGTACTCGGCCGGGATCTTCTACGACCGGCTGGCCGAGATCAAGGGGTATTCGCGGCTCCCGCTGACGGTGGCGGCGCAGAAGGTGCAGCTGAGCGCCTTCCCGCAGGCCTACGCGAAGCACGAGCCGGACGCCGCCGTGCTGACCACGGCCTTCACCGGCGACGGCCACCTGACCTGCACCGGGCCCGTGCCCGCCGGGCCCGGCGATCCGGCGAAGGTCCGGGCGGAGCTGACCCGGCTGCTCGGCAAGAACCCCCCGTACACGCTGTCCGCGGATCCGGGTGGCCGGGCCGCGGAGGGCGATGGGGCGGCCACCGAGTCCGAGGTGACCCTGGTGGCGAAGCCCGGCGGCGGGGCCGCGGCGGCCCGCGCCGGCCAGGTGCTCGCGCAGTGGGCGGTGGCCGGCTCCCGCGAGCTGGGGATCACGCGGGTCTCGTACACCGCCGGGTCCTGGGTCGCGGACAAGGACGGCGACCGGTGGCGGGAACGCGGCGCCGCGGCGGCCGAGAAGGGCGCGGGGGATCCCGGCGCCGCGGGTCCGGGCCAGGTACGGATCTTCGTGCGCGGCTGAATTCCCGATGGACGGGTGTGCGATCCGTCCCCCGTGAGGGGGCGGCCCGTACGGCGGACACAGGCGCCCTCGGGGGCATACAAGCGCAGGTCGGCGCGTGTTCCGCGCGGTCGGTCCGGAAGCCGATTAAACGATGCTTTGCGGATCCTTTACCGACCGGCTCCGCAACTCGAGCCCCCCTCCGAGCGGTTGTCACGACGTACTCAGCCGCTACCGCTTAGGAGCAACATGTCCCTCCCCCTGACCCGTCGGATCGCCCGTGCCGCGCTGCTCCTCGCAGCCGGGGCAGCGCCCGTGGTCGGTGCGGCCGGCGCAGCCAGCGCCGCGGGCCTGGAGTCCGTACCGCAGCTGGGCGCGCTCACCGCGCCGGACGCCACGGTCGCCGCCGCGGGCGACACCGCCACCGGCGCCGTGCCCACCGCGTCCACCCTTCCGGCCGACGCGCCCACCGACGAGGTCACCGGCGCGGCGGGCAGCCTGCTGGCAGGGCTGCCGCTCGCCGGTGGCGGCCTGCCGGGCGGACTCCCCGGCGGCCTGCCGGGCGGACTCCCCGGCGGACTCCCCGGCGGCCTGCCGGGCGGACTCCCCGGCGGCCTGCCGGGCGGCCTGCCGGGCGGCCTGCCCGGCCTCGGCTAGCAGCCGGCGCCGCAAGAACGCCGAGGGGCCCGGGAGCACGAACTCCCGGGCCCTTCGGGCTGTCACGGCGCCGGAGCGCCGGCTGCTGGAGACGGCTTAGAGCGCCAGCCGCTTGGCCGCCGCCGCGACGCGCTCGTCGGTGGCCGTGAAGGCGACACGGACGAAGTTCGCGCCCGCCTCGCCGTAGAAGTCGCCCGGAGCGACGAGGACGCCCAGCTCGGCCAGGTGGGCGACCGTGTCCCAGCAGGGCTCGTCCCGGGTCACCCACAGGTACAGGCTGGCCTCGCTGTGCTCGACGCGGAAGCCGTGTGCCTCCAGGGCCGTGCGCAGCGTGTCGCGACGGGCCGCGTAGCGCAGCCGCTGCTCCTCGACGTGTACGTCGTCGCCCAGGGCCGCCACCGTGGCCGCCTGGACGGGCGCGGGGGTCATCATGCCGCCGTGCTTGCGGATCTGGAGCAGTTCGCCCAGGACTTCGGCGTCACCGGCGATGAAGGCCGCCCGGTAGCCGGCCAGGTTGGACCGCTTGGAGAGCGAGTGGACGGCGACGATGCCCTCGTACGAGCCCCCGCAGACCTCGTCGTGCAGGACGGAGACGGCCTCGGCCTCCCAGCACAGTTCCAGGTAGCACTCGTCGCTGAAGATCAGGATCCCGTGCTCGCGCGCCCAGGCCACGATCCCTGCGAGCTCCGCCTTGAGGAGGACCGCGCCGGTGGGGTTGGACGGGGAGTTGAGCCACAGCAGCTTCACACGGGCCGGGTCGAGGTCCGTGGTGGGGTCGTCGTAGACCACGGGCTCGGCGCCGCACAGCCGCGCGCCGACCTCGTACGTCGGGTAGGCGAGTCGCGGGTAGGCGACCTGGTCGCCGGCGCCGAGGCCCAGCTGGGTCGGCAGCCAGGCCACCAGTTCCTTGGATCCGACGACCGGAAGGACGTTGCGGTGTCCGGCGGCGCCCGCTCCGAGGCGGCCGCGCACCCAGCCGGTGATCGCGTCGCGCAGGGCGGTGGTGCCCCACACCGTGGGGTAGCCCGGGGAGTCCGCGGCCTCGATCAGGGCGCGCTGGATCAGTTCCGGGACCGGGTCGACGGGGGTGCCGACGGAGAGGTCGACGATGCCGTCCGCGTGGGCCGCCGCCGTCGCCTTGTACGGCTCCAGCTTGTCCCAGGGGAAGACGGGGAGACGGGCTGAGACTGCGGCCACGTTGCGCGCTCGCTTTCCGGGTGTCCGTGCTTGTGCTGCTTTGGTGCTTCCGTGCTCTTCCAGAGCATCTTCGTACCGGTGAACCGTGCCGGCCGAAAACACCTCGGTCCCGTGCGGCTGCGAGCCGTACGGGACCGAGGGACGCGCGTGGGGCGGTACCCGACCGTCAGTGGCTCGGGTTGATGTCCGCCGGGAGGGCTGCGACGAAGGGGTGGTCGCGCTCGATCAGGCCGAGCTTGGAAGCACCACCGGGCGAGCCGAGCTCGTCGAAGAACTCGACGTTCGCCTTGTAGTAGTCCTTCCACTCTTCCGGAGTGTCGTCCTCGTAGAAGATGGCCTCGACCGGGCAGACCGGCTCACACGCACCACAGTCGACGCACTCGTCCGGGTGGATGTACAAGGACCGCTGGCCCTCGTAGATGCAGTCGACGGGGCACTCTTCGATGCATGCCTTGTCCTTGACGTCGACACAAGGCTCCGCGATGACGTAGGTCACGCTCTCGTTCCTCCTCGGTAGGGCTTTCCAATTCGCGCGGGAGCGCGGCGTCGTCGATGCCCACCTCTAGTATCTCCGTTCCCGGGCACGATCCGAACAGGAGGGGCGGACAGAGCTGTGGAAATCACTGCCGGTGGACGGCTGGAGATCCGGATCACACCCGCTGACGTGGGTAAACGAGTCTCTGTGCGACGGGTGGAGCGCGGCTCGACCGACGCCCCCCGGTTCACGGACACCGTAGGGGTTCTCACATCCTGGAACGCGGGTGTGGTGACGATCACACGGAAGACCGGCGAGTCCGTCCGAATCGCGGAATCCTTGCTGGTCGCGGGCAAGGTCGTGCCCGCCGCGCCGGCCCGGCGGAAGGGGCCCGCGGCCTCCTTCGAGGAGGTCGCGCGGGCCTGTGCGCGGGCCTGGGTACCGCTGGAGAGCGAGCCGCTGGGCGAGTGGACGCTGCGCGCGGCCGGTGGATTCACCCGCCGGGCCAACTCCGTCCTGCCGTTCGGCGATCCCGGGACGACGCTGGACGATGCACTCGCGCGGGTGACCTCCTGGTATGCGCGAAGGGGCCTTCCGGCCTACGTCCAGGCCGCCACGGGGGCCGCGGGCACGCAGGAGCTGCTGTGCGCGGAGCTGGAGGCCCGGGGCTGGGTCCGCGAGGTGTCGGCGCAGGTCCGGGTCGGCGGGCTGGCGGCGGTCGGGGACCTGGCGGTGGAGGAGTCCGTGGTCTCGGGCGTACGTCTGACCCGGGCCCCGGACGAGGAGTGGCTCGCCCGCTACGGGCGGGTGGAGGACCCCGAGCTCGCGCGCCGGGTGCTGACGGCGGGGCCCTCGGTGTGGTTCGCGACGGTACCCGGCCGGGCGATCGGGCGGCTCGTGGTGGACGGCCGGTGGGCCGGTTTCGCGGCCGTCGAGGTCGACCCGGAACACCGGCGGCGGGGTCTGGCCTCGGCCGTGATGGCGGCGCTGGCGCGGCGCGCGCTGGAGGAGGGCGCCTCGGCGGCCTGGCTCCAGGTGGAGAGCGACAACACGGGGGCGCGGGCGCTGTACGAGGGGATGGGCTTCGGGACCCATCACTCCTACCACCACTACCGCCGGACGGCGGCGTGACCTCGCCCTGGCGGGAGCGGTTCGCCGAGGAGGCGCGGGCGGAGCGGCCCGACCTGGCCACGCTGTGCCTGCTGCTGGCCGCGGAGGGGGACCCGGAGCTCGACGAGCGGGCCATGGACTGGGCGCAGATCGAGCTGGACCGGCTGGCGGGGATGCTGCCGTACGGGCTGCGGGGTGCTCGCGCGTGGGCTTCGGCGGTGAGCGAGCTGCTGGGCGGCCGGCTGGGTTTCCACGGCACTCCGGGCGACTACGACCGGCTCTCGTCCTCGCTGCTGCACGAGGTGCTGCGGCGGCGGCGCGGGCTGCCCATCCTGCTGTCCGTGGTCTGGCTGGAGGTGGCCCGGCGGGCCGGGGCCCCGGTGTACGGGCTGGCCCTGCCGGGTCACTTCGTGGTGGGCTTCGGGGATCCGGAGGAGGGTGTGGTCGTCGACCCCTTCGCGGGGGGCGCCTCGCTGGGCGCGGGCCCGGCGGAGCTGGCGGCCGGGCCGCGGACCGCGGCGCGCACGCTGGACATCGTCCTGCGGATCCTGAACAACATCCGGGCGTGGGCCTCGGCGCGGCCGGAGCACTCGGGGGTGGCGCTGTGGGCGCTGGACCTGGCGCTACTGCTGCCCTCTCATCCCGCGGCACTGCGCTACGAGCGCGCGAAGCTGCTGGTGGAGCGGGGGCAGTTCGTGGCGGGGGCGGCGGAAATGGAGTCCTACGCGCTGGTCGTGGACGTGATCGATCCGCCGTCGGCCGACCGCATCCGCGCGGAGGCGACGGCGGCGCGGGCCCGGCTCAACTAGTGCTGTGACCGGAATGGTTCACCGTGTCGCGGCGCCCGGCACGGCACTTCGCGGCCACAGCACTAGACCGTCGAGCGGGGGTCGGGGATCGGGGCCGGGCCCGGCCGGGGAGCGGCCTTGAGTCTCCAGTGGGTGGAGACAGCAGAGTGGGGGACATGAACGCCACGACCCTCTACTCGATCGGGGAGCTTTCCCGGCGGACCGGCCTGCCCGTGAGGACCATCCGGTTCTACTCCGATTCGGGGGTGGTGGCGCCGACCACCCGAAGTCCCGCCGGCTACCGGCTCTACGACCTCGACGCACTGCGCCGTCTGGAACTCCTGCACACCCTGCGCGAGCTGGGCATGGACCTGGCCACGATCCGGCGGGTACTGGACCGCGAGCTCTCCGTGACGGACGTCGCCACGGCGCACGCCGACGCGGTGGACGTACGGATCCGGGTGCTGCGACTGCGTCGGAGCGTGCTGCGCGCCGTGGCCGGACGCGGGTCCGATCCCGAGGAGATCAAGCTCGTGCACAAGCTCACAATGCTGTCCGGCGAGGAGCGCCGGCGGCTGATCGACGATTTCATCGACGGCACTTTCGCCACCTTCGCCGCGGCGGATGCCGACCCGGCCGCGGTGACCATGATGCGCGCCGCCACTCCCGAGCTCCCCGACGATCCGTCCGACGAGCAGGTCGCCGCGTGGGTGGAGCTCGCCGAGCTGGCCGGCGACGAGGACTTCCGGGCCCGGATGCGCCGAGCGGCCGTACGCCAGGCCGCCGGGTACGCGCCCGGCATCGAGGCCGGGGCCGGCGGGGAACCGGCGGCCCCCGAGGAGGCGCAGGATCCCGGGGTGGAGCGGTACTGGCGGCTGGTGTGGATCGTCAACGGCTGGCAGGTGGTGGCGGACCTGCTGCCGCCGCACCCCGGCACGCGTCCGGGCCCTGATGGCCCCGCCAACGCGCGATGACCGCGCGGCGCGGTAGCCTGCGCGGCCCGGACCTCCTTACGGGGCATCCGGCCCGGCGCTACAGCCAGCCCTTCTCGCGGGCCACGCGGACCGCTTCGGCGCGGTTGCGGGCCGCCAGTTTCTGGATGGCCGTCGAGAGGTAGTTGCGGACCGTGCCCTGGGACAGGTGGAGCCGGGCGGCCAGTTCCGCGTTGGTCGCTCCCGACTCCGCCGCGCGCAGGACCTCCCGTTCGCGGTCGGTCAGCGGGTTGGCGCCCTCGGCCAGGGCGGCGGCCGCCAGGTTGGGGTCGATGACGCGCTCCCCCGCGAGGACCCTGCGTACCGCGTCGGCGAGTTGTGCGGCCGGTGCGTCCTTGACCAGGAAGGCGGAGGCCCCGGCTTCCATCGCGCCCCGCAGGTACCCGGGGCGGCCGAAGGTCGTCAGGATCACGATCCGCAGGGCGGGAAGTTCGGCGTGCAGGGCCGCCGCCGCCTCGATGCCCGTCATGCCCGGCATCTCGATGTCGAGGAGGGCGACGTTGACGTCGTGGGACCGGGCCGCGGCCACCACCTCGTCGCCGCGGGCGACTTGGGCCACCACCTCGATGTCCGGCTCCAGCCCGAGGAGGGCCGCCAGGGCCTCGCGGACCATGGACTGATCCTCCGCCAGGAGGATCCGGATCGGGCGTGGGGTCATGGCCGTGATCCTAGGGGGACGCGTGCCTCGAGCCGGAAGCCGGCCCTGCCCCGCTCGCGCCGCCCGGCCGGAGCCGCGGTCAGGGTGCCGCCGACCGCCGTCAGTCGTTCCGTCAGACCCGTCAGGCCGTTGCCGGGGGTGCAGGGGCCGGGTGCGCCGTCGTCGGTGACCGTCAGCTCCGCCACCGGGCCCGCCAGGGTCTGCTGGGTGCCCAGGGCGACCGTACAGCGCCTCGCGCCGCTGTGCCGGACCACGTTGGTGACGGCTTCGCGCAGCGCCCAGGCCAGCGCCGATTCGATCTCCTCCGGGAGCTCTCCCGGCCAGTGCGAGGGGAGGTCCGCGAGGATGCCTGCCGCCGTCAGCGCGGTCCGGGCGCCCGCCAGTTCGCCGGGGAGCGTCGGCCGCCGGTAGCCGCTCACGGCCTCCCGTACGTCGACCAGTGCCTGTCGGCTGACCTGCTCGATGTCGGCCACCTGGCGGGCGGCCTCCTCGGGCCGGCCGGGCAGCATCCGCCCGGCCAGTTCGCTCTTGAGCGTGATCAGCGACAGCGAGTGCCCCAGCAGGTCGTGCAGGTCCCGGGCCATCCTCAGCCGTTCCTCGTTGGCGGCGAGCTGCGCCACCGTGGCCCGCGCCTGGCGCAGTTCGATGGTGGTGCGGATCATCGCGCGGACGCCGACCATGGCGAACCCGCCCATCAGGGCGGGGATCAGCAGGCCCGCCAGGTACGCCTTGCCGTCGGGCACCGCGAGGGCCGTGACCGTCAGCAGGGCGGTCGCGCCGGGGACGGTCCAGCGGGAGACCTCCCCTGGGAGGGCGGCCCCGGAGGAGATGGCCACGTAGACGAAGAGCACGAGCCATTCGCGGCCGAGCGTCAGGGAGAGGAGCGCGGCCTGGGCGGCGAGCGCCGTCACCGAGAACAGGACCCGGCGGGTGTCCATCTGCCGGGCGGTGCGGAAGACGAGGGTCAGGTACCAGGTGACGAAGACCGCGAGGCCCAGCCAGCCGAGCAGCCGGACTCCGAGGGGGTGGCCGCCGCTGATCAGGTCGGTGACGGGGGCGCTGAGGTAGAAGAGCCAGATGCTGATCCACAGCGCTTTCACGATCCGCTGCCGGCCGCTCTCCGGCGGGACCCCTGCCCGGGTCGAGCCCGGTACCCCTGTCGGTTCCCCGGCTTCCGCAATGCTGGTCACGGCTCTCACGCCTTCAGGGAGTCCTTGCGGTACAGCCAGGCGGCGGCACCGGTGAACAGTACGAAGTACCCCGCGAGTATGGCCACGTCCTTGGCGTGTGGCGCGCCGCCCAGCTCGATGGCCTGGCCGAGGCCGGCGTAGGCGTGGGTCGGGAGCCATTCGCAGATGGCGCGGAGCCAGCCGGGGAAGTTGGCGGTGGGCATCCACAGGCCGCCGAGGATGGACAGGCCGAAGTAGCAGAGCATCGTGACGGGGCGGACGGTGTCCCCGCTCGCGAGGTAGCCGAGGGCGACGCCCAGGGCGGCGAAGACCAGGCTGCCGGCCCAGATGGAGCCGGTGAGGGCGAGCCACTGCCAGGCCTCGAACCGGACGCCCTTGACGCCCGCGGCGACCGCGAAGACGACGAGGATGGCGGGGAGCGAGAGCACGCCGGCGCTCGCGGTCTTCGCGATGACGTACCCGTGGCCGGGCAGGGTGGTGAGGCGCAGCTGTCGGACCCAGCCGGCCTCGCGCTCCTTGGCGATGCGCTCGCTGTTGCCCATGAGGACGGCGGTGAGGGCGCCGAAGGACGCCATCGCCACCATGTAGAACGCGGGCATGGTCAGGTCCGTGCCCATGACCTTGGTCGTGCCGCTGAGAGTGCCGCCGAGCATCAGGAAGAGGGCGGCCGGGTAGAGGACGGTGAAGAACATGTACTTCTTGTTGCGCAGGGCGCGGATGATCTCGAGTTTGACCAGCTTGGTCGTTCCGGTGTTCTGCATGGTGTTCAGGCCTCCTCGGCCTCGGTGAGGGCGATGAAGGCCTGCTCCAGGCCCAGGCCCGCGACCTCCAGGTTGCGGGGGTGGGCGCCCAGGGCGTACACGGCGTGGACGGTCGCGTCGGCGTCGCTCGACTGGAGCCGGACGGTGTCACCGTGGCGTTCGAAGCCGGTGAGGCAGGGGAGTTCGCGCAGGGCGCGCTCGTCGACCGAGCCCTCGGGGAGGTCGAAGGCGATCCGGCGGGCGCCGGCCCGGGCCTTGATCTCGGCGGCGGTGCCGTCGGCGAGGAGCCGGCCCTTGCTCAGGACCAGCACCCGGTCGGCGATCGCGTCGGCCTCCTCCAGGTAGTGCGTGGCGAACAGGACGGTGCGGCCCTGGGCCGCCTGTTCGCGCATGGTGGCCCAGAAGGCCTGCCGGGCGGTGACGTCCATGCCGGTGGTCGGCTCGTCGAGCACGATCAGGTCGCTGTGGCCGGCCGAGGCGAGGGCGAAGCGCACGCGCTGCTCCTGGCCGCCGGAGAGCTTGTTGACCATCCGGCCGGCGATGTCGCCGACCCCGGCGAGGCCGAGTACCTGCTCGACCGGGTACGGGCGCGGGTGCAGGGCGCAGGTGAGCTCGACCAGTTCGCGTACGGTCACCTCCTCCATCAGGCCACCGGTCTGCAGCATCGCGCCGACCCGGCCGGCCGCGATGGCCTCGCGGGGGGTGGTGCCGAAGAGCCGGACGGATCCGGAGTCGGCCGGGCGCAGGCCGAGGAGCAGGTCGAGGGTGGAGGACTTGCCGGCGCCGTTGGGGCCGAGGAGGGCGACGGTCTCGCCCGGGTGCAGGTCGAGGGAGAGCCCGTCGACGGCCCGGACCGGGCCGTAGCTCTTGGTCACGTTCTCGAAGCTCACCACGGCCGCGCCCGGGGCGCCGCTGCCGGGGCCGGGTTCCGTGGCGGCGCTGGACTGCGTCGCGGTCTTCGTCTTCATGGCTCAAGGCTCCCGGGTACGGGGGTCCGCGCGGCAGTGTCCCGCGTCGTGTGAGCCGCATGACCGATGTCATGCGGTTCGGTAGACGCGGATGCGCCGGAGCCCCTCCCCGGCATCCGGGGAGGGGCTCCGATCCGAGCTCACGGGTGCGTGCGCACCGGTCAGTTCGGGTTGGTGTCGATGACCTCGGTCCGCTCGGCGGTCGTCTTGCCGCGCAGCGCCTTGCCGAGGGCGCCGGCGACGTCCTGCGGGGTGATGGCGGTCTTCTTGCCGGTGCCGCGCATGATGAGGACGCCGTCGAAGGTGTTCCCGTAGGTGGTCTTGAGGGCTTCCAGGTCGTACTTCTCGACGAGGTGGCCTTCCACGACCTGCATGCTCAGGATCTTCGGCAGGGACTTGGCGCCGAAGGGGATGGACTTGGCGCCCGCCTTGATGAGGACCGGCGCCGACATCGCGGGCTCGGCGAACTCCTTCATGGCCCGGTCCAGTTCGTCCTTGCCGACGACCGGGTCCTTGGTGGCGACGGGGAGGTCGACCGGAGTGGATCGGCCGCTGGCGACCATGTCGCGGAAGGCCTTGGTGACCGGGCCGACGGAGCTGTCCACGTCGAGCATGGAGCCGGGCTTGCCGGGGACGGCGACGGCCTTGCCGGTGTCGAAGGTGATGGTGGCCTCGGTGGGGGCGCCGGCGGTGCCGGCCACCTCCTGGAGGGCGACCCGCAGCTTCTCCTCGTCGATGGGCATGACGGCCTCGGCCTGGCGCTCGCTGCCGAACAGGGAGCCGATGACCGTGACGGGGTTGTAGTCGCTGCCCGCCGCGTTACGGACGGTGGTCTGGCCGTCCAGGCTCAGGCCGGCCTTCTCGGGCTTGAGCTCGACCGGCTTGCCGCCGACGGTGAGCTGGAGCGGGGCGGAGGCGCGGTTGCCGAAGGCCGTCTGGAGCTTGGCGACGGCCTCGTCGCGGGTGCCGCTGATGTCGACGCCCATGACGGTCGTGCCCTTGGGGACGTCGGAGTGGTTGAGGAGCAGACCGGCTCCGTAGGCCACGCCGAGCAGCGTGAAGAGGGCGCCGCCGAGGAGGACCAGCTTGTTCCGGCTCTTCTTGGCGGGCCGGGCCGGCGCCTTGCCCTTGTTCGCGGGCGCCGGGGCGGCCGCGCCCTGCCCCGCGGCGCGGGCGCCGGGTGCGGGCTGCGGGTGTCCGGCGGAGTCCAGCTCGGGGCCGGGCCAGCTCGGCGCCTGCGGACCGCCCAACGGTACGGAACCCAGCTCGGGCCCACCGGTCGGACCGGCCGGGCCGCGGCCGGTGCCGGGCCAGGCGGGGGCGGGCGGGACGGGAGCTCCCAGGGCCTGGGCCACGGGACCGGAGCCGGGGCCGTACGCGGCTCCGGCGACGGGCGGCGGCCCGGGCGGACCGGCGGGACCGCCGCCGGGGCCCTGCATGTGGCCCTGCCCGGGGCCCTGCATGTGGCCCTGCCCGGGGCCCTGCATGTGGCCCTGCCCGGGGCCCGCGGGACCGCCCGGACGGGGGCCGCCGGGTCCGGCGGGAGGCGCGGGGTAGCCGGGGCCGGGGCCGGCGCCCGGCCCGGTGCCGACGCCGGGGCCGCCGGGGCCGGGGCCCATCGGCGCACCGGGGCGCGGTCCCGCCTGAGGCTGGGGGTAACCCTGCGGGGGCGTGTCGAAGCGCTGGCCGCCGGCCGGGGCCGGGGCGGGCATCGGGCCGGAGCGGGGGCCGCCGGGGCCGGGGCGCGTCGGCGCGCCGGGGCGCGGTCCTGCCTGAGGCTGGGGGTAGCCCTGCGGGGGCGTGTCGAAGCGCTGGCCGCCGGCCGGGGCGGGGCCGGGGCCCGGGTCGGGGCCGGAGCCGGCCTTGCGCGGGGCGAACCAGTTGCTGGCCGCCTCGTCTCCGGGACCCTGCTCGGGTGCGGGAGCCGGGGCGGGAGCGGGCTCGGGCTCGTACCCGGCCTCGGATTCGGGCATGGACTGGCGTACGACCACGGGCGGAATCGGCCGCGAACCCGGGATGTTGATCCGGATCCGGGTCGTCAGCTGGGTCTCCGTCTTCGGCCCGTCGGAATCGGGTGTGGACGGCTTCGCGGGCGGTGCGGTCACTGAACTCTCCTCCGGGATGGTCGCCGTGCCCGGACCGGGTGGCACTGTCGTGGACGGATACTGGCCTGATCCGTACGGCTGCGCACCCGAGGGGTACGCAGCTCCTCCGGGCCCGTTGGGCCCGGAGGACGGACTGTCAGTTTCACGGCTCACGTCAGATTCTCCCGATCGGCTCCGCCGCCCGTCATAGCGTGCGCGGGCAGCTCGGCGGCCGGTCCACCATACTGGCCGCCGCCCGCGCGCACCCGGCGGCCGAGTGCGAAGGGTCCCCCCGGACCGCCTGCGTGCCCCCTGCGCGCACCCTTTGAGCACCCGTCGCCCGGCTCGCGGAGGTCCGCGCAAGGACTGGCCGAGGGGCCCGTCAAGGCGTCGTGGGCGGCCGACACCACGTCACTTGGCGTTCCGGGCGGCCGAAAGCGGCCGGTCGCCCGGGCCGCTCATCGTGGCGCACATCACAGCAAGCACCACACCACCCAAAAGGTAGGCGTACATGCCGATTCCGGACGAACCGAGCAGGAAGTCTCCCTCCGGCCGGGGTACTCCGAGGATCACGTAGGCGAGGAACCAGCCGAGGGTGCTCGCCCCCACGCCGATGCCGGTGCCGAGGGCGATCCGGGCCCCGAGGAACAGGCCGAAGAGCGCGAGGAGCGCGAGCGCCAGTCCGCCCGGGAACCACAGGTCGACCACGAGCCAGCCGGCCACGCCGGTCAGCACCCCCGCCGCCAACAGGCCCAGCAGGGCGGCGATCCGGCCCGGGTTCCACGTACCGCTCATGCCCGTACCCCCGCGAAGAGGTCGCGTTCACGTTCGCCCGCCGGGCTTCCCGGCCGGCCCGCGGCCAACTCGTAGTACTCGCGGGTGAACAGCGGCTGCGCCAGGTCGTTGGAGAGTGCGAAGAAGGGCCCGTCCACCGCGATCTGGGTGGCGTGGGCCCGCATCGCGGCGGTCTTGGCCGCCACGAACCCCTGTTCCGCGGCCTCGTCGCCGCCGATCTCGGCGGTGATCCGGTCGTCGGCCACCACTCCGGGCACGTCGTCGGGCTCGGCCAGCCCCGGGAAGGGCGCCTTGCCCCCGCCCGCGCGCAGCCGGTCGAAGCCCTCGTCGACGACCGAGCGCGGGACGCGGTTCCAGTAGAGCTTCTCGATCGCGTGCGGTGCCCCGAGGTCCCGGCGGTACGTGGGCTCCGCGGCCAGTTCGACGGCGCGGGTCGCGACGCGGTGGGCCTGGATGTGGTCGGGGTGGCCGTAGCCGCCGTCCGGGTCGTAGGTGACGAGGACCTGGGGGCGCAGCTCGCGGATCACCTCTACGAGGTACCCCGCGGCCTCGTCCACGTCGGCGGACCAGAAGGCGCCGGGCCTGCGGTTCTGCTCGGCGCCCATCATCCCGGAGTCCCGGAAGCGGCCGGGGCCGCCGAGGAAGCGGTGGTCGGCCACGCCCAGTTCGCGCATGGCGTCGGCGAGCTCGCCGATGCGGTGGGTGCCGAGGGTGTCGTCGCGGTCGGCCGCCAGGTGGGCGAGTCCCGGCGGGATGACCTCACCCTCCTCGCCGAGCGTGCAGGTAACCAACGCGACATGGGCGCCCTCGGCCGCATACTTGGCCATGGTGACGCCGTTGTTGATCGACTCGTCGTCCGGGTGCGCGTGCACCAGCAGGAGCCGACGGGCGGGAAGACCGTTCATGGGGGCAAGCCTACGAGGACCGCCCCCGGTAACCCCACACGGCGTCCTCGCGGCGCCCGCGCTCCCTAGAACTTGAGGCCGCTGATCATGCTCGCCACGTTGGAAGTGAGCTGGGAGAGCGTCGGAGCCACGGTCGAGCTCGCCAGATAGAAGCCGAGCAGTACACAGACCACTGCGTGACCCGCCTTCAGGCCCGAACGCCGGACCAGCAGGAAGACGACGACTGCCAGCAGCACCACGGCCGAGATCGATAGTGCCACGGCGTTTCACCTCCACGTCGAGCGGACATCGGGGTCACGTACTCGCAACTCGGTGCTCGGCAGAGTCATACCCACCGTGCGCTACGGATCATAACTATCCGTACCTCCACATCGATCGATTCCGGCAGCACGAGGGGCGCACGCCGCGCACGTCCGGGCTCACAGAAGTGCCGGCCGGGGAGGTTGTACGCCTCCCCGGCCGGCTGTCGGCACCCGCACGGCCGCACGGAGTCCAGGCTGCCCGGCCCAGATCTCGGGACAGAAACGGTCAAGTTGCCTGCATGTAAACCGAGTTGTGATGGACCTGTGGTGCCGCACGCAGCTGTGGCCAGAAATGAGCGGTGCCGGGGGCTCTCAGCTCACTCCTTGGTCGGTGCTCCCGGCGGCGGGACCGCCGGACGCTCGGACGCGAAGTGACAGGCGGAGGGGTGGGCCGCCGGGCCGCCCGGGAGGAAGGCCGGGATCTCCAGGAGCGGGACCTCCGACGCGCAGCGCGCCTCGGCCTTCCAGCAGCGGGTGCGGAAACGGCAGCCCGAGGGCGGGTTGGCCGGGGAGGGCACGTCGCCGGAGAGGATGATCCGGTCGCGGCCGGCGCGGGCCGCCGGGTCGGGGACCGGGACGGCGGAGAGCAGCGCCTGGGTGTACGGGTGGGTCGGGTGGTCGTAGATCTGGGTGTCGGTGCCGATCTCGACGATCCGGCCCAGGTACATGACGCCGACCCGGTCGGAGATGTGCCGGACGATCGAGAGGTCGTGCGCGATGAACACGTAGGAGAGGTCGAACTCGTCCTGGAGCCGCTCCAGGAGGTTGATCACCTGGGCCTGTACGGAGACGTCGAGGGCGGAGACCGGCTCGTCGGCGACGATGATCTCGGGCTTGAGGGCGAGGCCGCGGGCGATGCCGATGCGCTGGCGCTGGCCGCCGGAGAACTGGTGCGGGTAGCGGTTGATGTACTCCGGGTTGAGGCCGACCACGTCGAGGAGCTCTTGGACCTTGCGGCGCCGGTCGCCCTTGGGGGCCACCTCGGGGTGGATCTCGTAGGGCTCGCCGATGATGTCGCCGACCGTCATGCGCGGGTTCAGGGAGGTGTACGGGTCCTGGAACACCATCTGGATGTTGCGGCGCACGGCCTTCAGCGCCTTGGCGGACAGCTTGGCGAGGTCCTCGCCCTTGTACGTGATCGCGCCCGCCGTCGGGCGTTCCAGGTTGACCAGCATCTTGGCGACGGTGGACTTGCCGCAGCCCGACTCCCCCACGATGCCGAGGGTTTCGCCGGCCCGCAGGTCGAAGGAGACCCCGTCGACGGCCTTGACCGCGCCGACCTGTTTGCGGAAGAGGATGCCCTGGGTCAGCGGGTAGTGCTTGACCAGGTCCTCGACCACGAGGATGGACTCAGCCACCGAGGCACTCCTTCCAGAAGAAGCAGGCGCTGGCCCGGTCCGGTCCCACGTCGGCCAGCGGCGGTACGTCGGCGCGGCAGACGGCCCGCGCCATCGGGCAGCGCGGGTTGAAGGCGCAGCCCGGCGGAATGGCGAGCAGGTTGGGCGGCAGGCCCTTGATGGCGTAGAGCTCCTGGCCCTTCTGGTCCAGGCGCGGGATGGAGTCGAGCAGGCCGCGGGTGTAGGGGTGGGCCGGGTTCCGGTAGATCTCGTGCACGGGTGCGGTCTCGACGATCCGGCCGGCGTACATGACCGCGATCTTGTCGGCCACGTCGGCGACCACACCGAGGTCGTGGGTGATCAGGATCAGGCCCATGTTGAGCTCGCGCTGCAGCTCGGCGAGCAGGTCCATGACCTGGGCCTGGACGGTGACGTCCAGGGCCGTGGTCGGTTCGTCCGCGATGATGAGCGAGGGTTCGAGGGCCATCGCCATGGCGATCATGATGCGCTGGCGCATACCGCCGGAGAACTGGTGCGGGTAGTCGCCCACCCGCTCCCGCGCCGCCGGGATCTTCACCCGGTCCATCAGCTCGACCGCCTTGGCCCGGGCGTCCTTGCGGGACATCCCGCGGTGGACCTCGTACATCTCGCCGAGCTGCGCGCCCACGCTCAGCACCGGGTTGAGGGAGGACAGCGCGTCCTGGAAGATCATGGCCATCCCGGCGCCCCGGATCTTCCTGCGGTCCTCCTCCTTCATCTTCAGCAGGTCCTCGCCCTTGAAGAGGATCTCGCCGCCCGCGATGCGCCCCGGTGGCATGTCGAGGATGCCCATGACGGCCTGGGCGGTGACCGACTTGCCTGAGCCGGACTCGCCGAGCACGGCGAGGGTCTCCCCTTCGGCCACGGAGTAGTTGACCCCGTTGACGGCCTTGGCGACTCCGTCCCGCGTCTTGAATTCCACGTGCAGGTCGCGCACTTCGAGCAGCATGTGCGGGGCTCCTCAGCGCAGTTTGGGGTCGAGGGCGTCGCGCACCGCGTCGCCGAGCATGATGAAGGCGAGCACGGTGATGCTCAGCGCGCCCGCCGGGTAGAGCAGCATGTGCGGGGCGTTGCGGATCTGGGAGGCGGCGTTGGAGATGTCGATGCCCCAGGAGACCGTGGGCGGGCGCAGGCCCACGCCGAGGAAGGACAGGGTGGCTTCCAGGGCGATGTAGGTGCCGAGTGCGATGGTGGCGACGACGATGACGGGCGCGATGGCGTTGGGCGCCACGTGCCGCAGCAGCATCCGGGCGTTGCCGGCGCCGAGGGCCCGCGCGGCCTGGACGTAGTCGTTCTGTTTGGCGGTGATGACCGAGCCGCGGGCGATGCGGGCCAGTTGGGGCCAGCCGAGCAGCACGATGAAGCCGACGACGGGCCAGACGGTGGTGCTGGTGACCACGGACAGGAAGACCAGGCCGCCGAGGACCACCGGGATGCCGAAGAAGATGTCGGCGGCCCGGGAGAGCAGCGCGTCGCCCCAGCCGCCGAAGAACCCGGCGAGCCCGCCGAGCGCGGAGCCGATCAGGGCCGCGCCGAGGGTGGCGCAGACGCCCACGGTGATGGAGGCGCGGGCACCGTAGACGGTACGGGTGTAAACGTCGCAGCCCTGGGTGTCGTAGCCGAAGGGGTGGCCCGGGGAGGAGCCCTGCTGCGATTTGGACAGGTCGCACTGGAGCGGGTCGCCGCTCGCGATGAGCTGGGGCCAGATCGAGATGACCACGAGGAAGAGGATGAGCAGCGTGGAGACGATGAAGACGGGGTTGCGGCGCAGCTGGTGCCAGGCGTCGGACCACAGGGAGCGGGCCTTCTCCTGCGGGCCGGCGGGCGGGCCCGCCCCGAGCTCCTTCTCCAGGCTCTCGCCCTCCTCCAGGGCGAGATCCATGGCCCCGCCCTGGCCGGTGGGGGCGATGGCCTCGCGGGGGCCGGGACGCAGCGGATCGTAGGCGGGGCGCTCCGGATCGGGCTCAGGCATAACGGATCCTCGGGTCCAGGACCGCGTAGAGCAGGTCGACGAGCAGGTTCGCCAGCAGGAAGACGATCACGAGGATGGTCACGAAGCCGACCACCGTCGGGGAGTTGTTGCGCAGGATGCCCTGGTAGAGCTGGTAGCCGACGCCGTGGATGTTGAAGATCCGCTCGGTGACGATGGCCCCGCCCATCAGGGCGCCGATGTCGGTGCCGATGAAGGTGACCACGGGGATCAGCGAGTTGCGCAGCAGGTGGCGGGTGATGACCCGGCGCCGGGGCAGGCCCTTGGCCACGGCGGTGCGGACGTAGTCGGCCTTGACGTTCTCGGCGATGGAGGTACGCGTCAGCCGGGTGACGTAGGCGAGGGAGACCAGCGCGAGCACGATGCCGGGCAGGATCAGCTCGCTGAAGGGGGCGTCCGGGGAGACGGTGGGCCGCACCCAGCCCCATTTCACGCCGAAGAGGAACTGCAGCAGATAGCCCGTCACGAAGGTGGGCACCGAGATGACCACGAGGGTGAGGACCAGCAGGCTGGTGTCGATGGACTTGCCGCGCTTTAGGCCGCTGACCACGCCGAGGGTGATGCCGACGACGATCTCGATGGCGATCGCGACGATGGTCAGGCGCAGGGTCACCGGGAAGGCCGAGGCCATGAGCTCGGTGACCTTCTGGCCGTTGAAGGCGGTGCCGAAGTCGCCCTGGAAGATCTGGCCCATGTAGTGCAGGTACTGCTTCCACAGGGGCTGGTCGAGGTAGAGGTCCTTGCGGATGCGCGCGGCGGTGGCGGGGTCGGGGGCCTTGTCTCCGAAGAGGGCGGCGACGGGGTCACCGAGCGCGTACACCATGAAGAAGATCAGGAACGTGCTGCCGATGAACACGGGGATCATCTGGAGCAGTCGCCGGATCACATAACGTCCCATGGACTGCTCCAGGATCGATCCGTGGACGGGTCAGCTGACCTTGATCTGGTCGTAGACGGGGACGCTGAACTGGTTGAGCGCCACGTCCGAGATCCGCTCCGAGTGGCCGGCGCTGCCGTTCTGGTACCAGAGCGGGATCGACGGCATCTGGGCGGCGAGGATCTTCTGCGATTCCTGGAACTTGGCCGTCGCCTTGGCCGCGTCGCTCTCCCGGTTGGCCTCGTCGATGAGCTTGTCGAACTCCGGGTTGCTGAACTTGCCGTAGTTCGACGAGGCGCCGGTGTAGTACAGCGGCTCCAGGAAGTTCTGGATCAGCGGGTAGTCGGCCTGCCAGCCGGAGCGGAAGGGGCCGGTGAGCTTGAAGCTGCTCTGCTGGTTGCGGAAGTCCGCGAAGGTGCCGATGGGGTTGACGGTGCAGACCGGTCCCTCGCCCAGCGCGTTGTTGACGCTGTTGCAGACGGCGTCCATCCAGTCGCGGTGCGAGCCGGTGTCCACGTTGGACGTCAGGCTGACCTTGCCGCCGGGCAGGCCGCCCGCCTCCTGGATGAGCTTCTTGGCCTCGGTGGGGTTGAAGGAGCAGGCATCGCCGCAGGCGGTGGCCGAGAAGCCGCCCTTCTCGCCGAGGGCCGGGGAGGTCCAGTCCTTGGCCGGGGTGCGGGTCTCCTTGAAGATCTGCTTGGTGATCTCGTCGCGGTTGATCGCCATCGAGATGCCGCGGCGGACCTTCTCCATGCCCTCCTTGTTCCACTGCGGGTCGTACAGCGGGAAGGTGAGGGTCTGGATGATGAGGGCCGGCTGGTTGATGTAGCGGTCGCCGAGGTCGTTCGCGACGTTCTTGAGCTGTTGCGCCGGGATGTCGTCGACCAGGTCGAGGTTGCCGGAGATCAGGTCGGTGTAGGCGGTGTTGTTGTCGGTGTAGACCTTCAGGTCCACACCGCCGTTGACGGCCTTGTCCTCACCTGTGTAGCCGTCCCACTTGCGCAGCTTCATGCCGGTGCCCTTGGTGTACGAGTCCACCGTGTACGGGCCGTTGCCGACGGGCTTCTTCAGCCAGCCCTCGTGGTCGGTGAAGAAGGCCTTGGGCAGCGGGGAGAAGGCCTGGTAGCCGAGGGTCTCGGGCCAGGTGGAGAACTTCTCCTTGAGGGCGACCGTGAAGGTCTTGGCGTCCTTGACGACCAGGCCGGACATGGTCTTGGCCTTGGGGTCGCCCGCCGCGGGGTGCACGTCCGCGTAGCCGACGATGTCGGAGAAGAACGGCGAGTTGTTCTGCTTCTTGCTGACGTCCGCGCCGAAGTTCCAGGCGTCCACGAAGGACTGGGCGGTGACGGGCTCGTCGTTGCTGAACTTCCAGCCGTCCTTCAGCGTGATCGTGAAGTTCTGGCTGTCGGTGGTCTCGATCTTCTCGGCGAGCATGTTCTTGGCCTCGCCGGTCTTCGGGTCGTACCGCTTCAGACCCCGGAAGAGCATGTCGAGGACCTTGCCGCCCTGGACCTCATTGGTGTTGGCGGGCTCCAGCGGGTTCTGCGGGTCGCCCCACGAGGAGCTGACGATGCCCGCCGCGCCGCCTCCGCCGCTGTCGCTTCCGCCGCCGCAGGCCGTCGCCGCGAGGGCGACGGCAGCCGCACATGCGGCCCACTTGGCGTGGGTGGCTCCGCGCATGGAGTGCCTCCTCATGGATCCCAAGACTCACTTAGGGGCCAATGTCACCCTATGTAGGATCTCGTACACTCCTTGTTGGACCGATTGCACCCTCGCGCCCCCCGCCTGTCACCCCTGCGAGTGCAAAGCCGGCGGTCACAGCATCAGCTCCCAGGTGTCCACCGCGTAGTGCGCCGTCATGCCGTGCGCCTCGTACAGCGCGAGCGCTCCGGTCGCGTTGGCCGTGTCCACGTTGAGGCCGATGGTGGCGCGGCCGCGTGCGGCGTAGGCGGCGAAACCGTGGCGCAGCAGGAAGCTGCCGATCCCCCGGCCGCGCGCTTCCTCGCGTACGCCGAGATGGCTGAGCCAGCCCATGCTGGTGCGGTCGTCGCGGGTGAGCAGGACGCCCGCGTCGCCCAGCGCGGGCAGGCTGGCGATCCACACCAGCGACCAGTCCAGGCCCCGGCCGTCGATGTGGTCCAGCCAGGAGCCGTACGACCGCCGCACGTGCCCGAAGTGCGCGGCGAAGGTCTCCTCGATGAGGGCGTGGGCGCGGCGGCGCTCGCTCTCGTCGCCGTCGCAGGGGCGAAGGGCGAGCCCGGCGGGCGGCGCCGGAGGCGTCTCGGAGGGGCCCAGTGCGCGGGTCATCACCCGGTGGCGCCGCACCGTGCGGTAGCCGCGGCCGGGCAGCAGGACGGGGTCGAGGGTGCGCCCGCTGTTCAGCGCGAGCCGCAGGAAGGCGCCGGGGGCTCCGGCGGCGAGCTGACGGGCCCGGCTCTCCACCAGGTCCAGCAGTCGGGCGGCGGCCCTGCGGTGGCCCGGCAGCACCCGGTAGTGGCAGTCGACGCGGCCGGGGCCGGAGTCGGCCCACACCAGGGCGTAGCCGAGGAGCCGGCGGCCCTGCAGGACGAGGAAGGAGTCCGCTCCCAACTCGACGTCGGGGTGGTTCAGATCGGCCTCGACGGCGGCGAGGTCGGTCTCCGGGCGGCCGATCTCGATCCTGTCGACGGCGTTCAGGAGCCCGCAGATGTCCTCGGCGTCTGAAGGCCCGGCGGGCCGCACGGTGAGCATGGCGGCCATCAGACCACGACGGTGGTCGGGAAGGCATCAGGGCGCCCGCCGCCGGAAAGGATCCGGTGACGGGCGCCCTGAGGTGTCGCGGGAGGAGGATCAGACGGCCAGGACGGCCTTCTCCTCGGCGAAGTGGCAGGCCGAGTCGTGCGCGGCCAGCGTCTTGACACCCTTGAAGCGCTCCGGGATCGCGAGGAGCGGCTCCTCCACGGAGCACTTCTCCTCGGCCTTCCAGCAGCGGGTGCGGAAACGGCAGCCCGACGGCGGGTTGGCCGGCGAGGGGACGTCACCGGTGAGGATGATCCGGTCGCGGCCCGCGCGGGCCTCCGGGTCCGGCACCGGCACCGCGGAGAGCAGCGCCTGGGTGTACGGGTGGGTCGGGTGCTCGTAGATCTGCTCGTCGGTGCCGATCTCGGCCATCTTGCCGAGGTACATGACACCGACGCGGTCCGAGATGTGCCGGACGATCGACAGGTCGTGCGCGATGAAGATGTAGGAGAGGTTGAACTCCTCCTGCAGCTTCTCCATCAGGTTGATGACCTGGGCCTGCACCGATACGTCGAGCGCGGAGACCGGCTCGTCGCAGATGATGATCTCCGGGTTGAGCGCGAGGCCGCGGGCGATGCCGATGCGCTGGCGCTGGCCGCCGGAGAACTGGTGCGGGTACCGGTTGATGTACTCCGGGTTGAGGCCGACGACGTCCAGGAGCTCCTGCACCTTGCGGCGCCGGTCGCCCTTGGGGGCGACCTCGGGGTGGATGTCGTAGGTCTCGCCGATGATGTCGCCGACCGTCATGCGCGGGTTCAGCGAGGTGTACGGGTCCTGGAACACCATCTGGATGTTGCGGCGCACGGCCTTCAGGGCGCGGCCGGACAGCTTGGTGATGTCCTGGCCCTTGTAGAAGACCTCGCCCGCGGTGGCGCGCTCCAGGTTCATCAGCAGCTTGGCGACCGTGGACTTGCCACAGCCGGACTCGCCGACGATGCCGAGGGTCTCGCCCTGGTACAGGTCGAAGGAGATGCCGTCGACGGCCTTGACCGCGCCGACCTTCTTCTTGAACAGGATGCCCTGGGTCAGCGGGAAGTGCTTGACCAGGTTGCGGACCTGAAGGATCGGCTCACGCTCGGGAGCGTTCTTGGTGAGCTCAGCCATGGAGCTGCTCCTTCCAGAAGTGGCACGCGCTGTGACGGCCGGCCAGCTCGCTGCCGTCCTGCTCACTGACGGGCTGGAGGGCGGGGATCTCGGACCGGCAGATGTCCTGCGCGGCGACGCAGCGCGGGCTGAACGAGCAGCCGGTGGGCAGGCGCAGCAGGTTCGGCGGCAGGCCCTTGATCGCGAAGAGCTCCTGGCCCTTCTGGTCCAGGCGCGGGATCGAGTCCAGCAGGCCGCGGGTGTACGGGTGCGCCGGGCGCTTGTAGATCTCGTGGACCGGAGCGGTCTCGACGATCCGGCCGGCGTACATGACCGCGATCTTGTCCGCGACGTCGGCGACCACGCCGAGGTCGTGGGTGATCAGGATCAGGCCCATGTTGAGCTCGCGCTGCAGCTCGGCGAGCAGGTCCATGACCTGGGCCTGGACGGTGACGTCCAGGGCCGTGGTCGGCTCGTCCGCGATGATCAGATCGGGCTCCAGCGCGATCGCCATGGCGATCATGATGCGCTGGCGCATACCGCCGGAGAAGTGGTGCGGGTAGTCGTCCACCCGCTGCTTCGCCGCCGGGATCTTGACCTTCTCCATCAGTTCGATGGCCTTGAGGCGGGCGTCCTTCTTCGACATGCCCTCGTGGACGCGGAACATCTCACTCAGCTGGTAGCCGACGGTGAGCACCGGGTTCAGCGAGGACAGCGCGTCCTGGAAGATCATGGCCATCTTCCGGCCACGGAGCTTGCGCCGCTCCTCGAAGCTCATCTTGAGCATGTCCTGGCCGCGGAAGAGGATCTCGCCCTGCGGGATCTTGCCGGGGGGCATGTCGAGGATGCCCATGATGGCCTGGGCCGTCACGGACTTGCCGGAGCCGGACTCGCCGAGCACGGCGAGGGTCTCGCCGGCGCTCACGCTGTAGTTGACGCCGTTGACTGCCTTGGCCACACCGTCGCGGGTGTGGAACTCGACGTGCAGGTCGCGCACTTCGAGGAGCGGCGTCTGCGGGTCCCCGTCACGCGGGGAGGGAACGCTGGAGGTGTTGTCCATGGTGATCACTTACGCCCTCCTCAGCGCAGCTTCGGGTCGAGGGCGTTGCGGACCGCTTCGCCGAGCATGATGAAGGCGAGGACGGTGATGCTGAGCATGATCGAGGGGTACAGCAGGATGTGCTGCGCCACTCGGATCTGCGCGGCACCGGCGGAGATGTCCACGCCCCACGAGATGGTCGGGGACGCGAGGCCCAGACCCAGGTAGGACAGGGTCGCCTCCGCCGCGATGTAACCGCCGAGCGCGATCGTGGAGACCACGATCACCGGGGCCATGGCGTTCGGCAGGATGTGCCGGAACAGGATCCGGGGAGTGCCGGCGCCCAGGGCCTTCGCGGCGTGCACGTAGTCGGCCTGCTTCACGGTGATGACCGCGCCGCGCATGACGCGGTTGATCTGCGTCCAGCCGAGGAAGGCCAGGGCGAAGACGACCGTCCACACCGTGCGCTTGGTGAAGGCCTGGAGGACGACCATCGCACCGAGCAGGAACGGGATGCCGAAGAAGATGTCGGTGATGCGCGACATGATCGCGTCCGTGACGCCGCCGAAGTAGCCGGCGATCATGCCCGTGAGGGAGCCGACGACCGTGACGATCGCGGTCACCGAGACGGCGACGATGATCGAGGCGCGGGTGCCGTAGATGAGACGGGCGTAGACGCTGCGTCCCTGGCCGTCCCAGCCGAGCCAGTTGGGGGAACCGATCGCTGACAGTTCCGGCTTGCCGAGGAAGTGGTGGACCAGGTCGCCCTTGGTGGGGTCGATGCTGGTGAACCAGCCCGGGAAGGCGGAAATCACGAGGAGCACGAAGATCAGTGCCGAGGAGACGACGAAGTAGGGGTTGCGGCGCAGGTCTGCCCAGGCGTCGCCCCAGAGGCTGCGTGCCTTCTCGGCCTTCACCGGCTCCACCGGGGCGCCGGGCGCCGCGGCAGGGGTCTCGGCCGCCACGATTTCGGTCTTGGTCAGATCAGGCATACCGGATCCTCGGGTCCATGACCGCGTAGAGGAGGTCGACGAGCAGGCTGGCTATCAGGTAGACGACGACCAGGACGGTGACGACACCGACCACGGTCAGGCCCTCGCGGCGGACGACCGAGTCGTAGATCAGACCGCCGACGCCCTTGACGTTGAAGATGCCTTCGGTGACGACGGCGCCGCCCATCAGGGCGCCGATGTCGGTACCGAGGAAGGTGACGACGGGGATCATCGAGTTGCGCATCAGGTGCACACCGATGACGCGGCGCTTGGGCAGGCCCTTGGCGACGGCGGTGCGCACGTAGTCGGCGCGCAGGTTCTCGGCCATCGAGGTCCGGGTCAGGCGGGCCACGTAGGCGAGCGAGAGCGAGCCCAGCACGATGGCCGGCGCGAGCAGTTCGCCCCAGGTCTCGTTGATGCTGACGTTCGGCGCGATCCAGCCGAGCTGGAAGGCGAACACCGACTTGACGATGAAGCCGAGGACGAAGACCGGCATCGAGATGATCAGCAGGGTCAGGATCAGGATCAGGTTGTCGGCCAGCTTGCCGGCCTTGAGGCCGGCGACGATCCCGAGGGTCAGGCCGAGCACGATCTCGATCGCGAACGCCAGGAAGGCCAGCCGGAGCGTGACCGGGAAGGCGGCGCCGATGACGTCGGTGATCTCACGGCCGCTGCGGATCTGGGACCCGAAGTCGAAGTGGAACAGGATGCCGGAGATGTAGTTGTAGTACTGCTGCCAGATCGGCAGGTCCAGACCGTGCTGGTGACGCAGGGCGGCCAGCGTGGCCGGGTCCGTTCCCTTGTCCCCGAAGAGTCCGGCCACGGGATCGCCGGGCAGGCTGTAAACCATCAAGAAGATGAGCAGGGTCGTCCCGAAGAAGACCGGGATCATCTGGAGCAGTCGTCGTGCGACATAGCGCCCCATCATGCCTCCGTAGAAGATGCGGCAGGCGCAGCCGGACGGGCCCTTTCGCCACGCACGCGCGTGACGGAATCGTCACTGCGTCGCGAAAGGGCCCCCCGGGCGCTGCGTATAGGCCCGGATGTGGGCCGGCTCCCCGCCGGCCCACATCCGTCGAAAGGAATTACGCGGTGGGACTTACTTCTTGACCTCGACACCCTCAAGGATCGGGTCGCCGTCCTGGGCGTACTTCACGTTCGAGACCTTCTCCGAGTAACCCGCGTTGACCTTGTAGTACCAGAGCGGGATCGACGGCATGTAGTTGACGAGTTCCTTCTCGATGGCCTGGTAGGCCTTCACGGACTCGTCCAGGCTCGCCGCGGTGTCGGCCGCGGCGATCTTCGCGTCGAGCTCGGGGCTGGTGAAGCCACCCTGGTTGCCACCGGCGCCCGTGCGGAACAGGTCGCTGATGAAGTTCGAGTTCACCGGGTAGTCGAGCACCCAGCCGGACCGGTAGAACGACTTGACCTGCTTGGACTTACGGGCCTGGAGGTCGGCCTGGAAGTCCGGCTTGGCGTCACCGGTGCACTTGACGCCCGTGGCGTTGGTGATGCTGTTGCAAACAGCCTCGACCCACTCCTTGTGACCGCCGTCCGAGTTGAACTGGATGGAGATCTCGTTGTTCGGAACGCCGCCACCCTCGGCGATGAGCGCCTTGGCCGCAGCGGGGTCGAACTTGGTGACGTCACCGGAACCGGTCGGCGTGTAGCCGAGGACGCCCTTGGCGACCCAGCCCGTGGCGGGGTCACGGGTGCCCTGGAGCACGGTCTTGGTGATGGTGTCGCGGTCGATCGCCTTCGACAGGCCCTGGATGACCTTCGGGTTGACCGGCTTCGGGGTCTTCCACTGGTCGGCGTAGAACGCGACGGCCAGCGTCTGGATCGCCGAGTAGGGCTGGTCCACGGCGCGGTCGCCGAGGTCGGCACGGTAGACCGGGAGGTCCTTCGGGCCGATCTGACGCAGGACGTCGACGTTGCCCGACTTCAGGTCCTCGTAGGCGGTCTCGAGGGTGGAGTAGTTCTTGAGGACCACACCACCGTTCTTCGCCTTGTTCTCGCCCTTGTAGTCGTCGAAGCGCGTGAGCTCGATCTGCTTCTTGTGCTCCCACGACTTGAACTTGTACGGGCCGTTGCCGACCGGCTTCTCACCGGCGGCGGCGGGGTCCGCGTAGAACGAGGCGGCGAGCGGGGAGAAGACCTCGTAGCCGAGCTTGTACGCGAAGTACGGCACCGCGTTGGCGAGCTCGATGGTGAAGGTGTTCTCGTCGACGATCTTCAGACCCTCGAGCGCCTCGGCGGTGGGCTTGGCGCCCTCGGCCTCGGGGTGCACGGCGTCGAAGCCCTTGATGTCGGCGAACCAGGACGCGTTGCCCTGCTTGTTGTTGGTGTTCGCAGCCCAGTTCCACGCCTTGACGTAGGACTCGGCGGTCACCTTGGTGCCGTCGTGGAAGGTCCAGCCCGGCTTCAGCTTGACGGTCCAGAGCTTGCTGTCCGTGCTGTTGACCGACTCCGCGTTCACCATGACGAGCTTGCCGTCGGCGTCGTAGTCGACCAGCTGGGAGAACAGACCCGACATGACGATCGAGCCGTTGGACTCCATCGTGTCGGCCGGGTGCAGGAGCTTCTCAGGCTCGCCCACCTCGACCGAGAAGATGCCGTTCGGGTCAACTTCGCCGTTGGCGCCGGCCTTGCCGCCGCCACCGCCACAGGCAGTCGCTGCCAGGGCGACGACAATCGCGCCCGCTACCCACTTGGCGCTCTTGGCACCGCGCATGGGTTTCCTCCTCATGAGTCCACTGTCTGATGTGAGGGACACCACGGTGTGTTTCGCCGACACCCCTGACGGCGATAGGACCGGTGTCCCGAGTGTGCTCGTGAGTCGACGCTCCCCACAGCGTGTGACCCATTGACCCGAGCTCAATGGAGCCATCCTCGGGGACGCCATGACCGTAAACCACACTTAAGTGGTCTCGTTTTCACAACATCGCACTACGGCTAAAACCCGAAATCCGGACAAACTGATAGGAGACAGACATGAACGAAACGGACTGTTAGCTCTTCTTCCGGAGTGTCACGGTCGGTATGCGGACACCGGACCGAAATAATCCGCTTGACAAAAGCGAACAGCCCCTCCCGTCACGGAGACCGTGACGGGAGGGGCTGCTCACAAAGGCCGATGCCGACGAGGACCCAAGTGTGATCTGGGTCCTACTCGACTACGTGCCGGACTACTTGCCGGACTTGGCGCGCGACGCGGAGCGCGAGCGGTCCTTCTGGTCCAGGACGACCTTGCGGATGCGGACGGACTCCGGGGTCACCTCGACGCACTCGTCGTCGCGGCAGAACTCCAGGGACTGCTCCAGGGAGAGCCTGCGGGGCGGCACCACGTTCTCGGTGTTGTCCGCGGAAGCCGCACGCATGTTGGTGAGCTTCTTCTCCTTGGTGATGTTCACGTCCATGTCGTCGGAGCGGGAGTTCTCACCGACGATCATGCCCTCGTACACCTCGGTGCCGGGCTCGGTGAACAGGACGCCGCGCTCCTGCAGGTTGATCATCGCGAACGGCGTGACCGAACCGGAGCGGTCGGCGACCAGCGAACCGTTGTTACGGGTCACCAGCTGGCCGAACCACGGCTCGTGGCCCTCGTGGATCGAGTGGGCGATGCCCGTGCCGCGCGTACCGGTCAGGAACTCGGTACGGAAGCCGATGAGACCGCGGGACGGGACGACGAACTCCATGCGGACCCAGCCGGAGCCGTGGTTCGACATGTTGTCCATGCGGCCCTTGCGGATGCCCATGAGCTGCGTGACCGCGCCCATGTGCTCCTCGGGGACGTCGACCGTCATGCGCTCGACCGGCTCGTGCACCTTGCCGTCAATCTCCTGCGTGACGACCTGCGGCTTGCCGATGGTCAGCTCGAAGCCCTCGCGGCGCATCTGCTCGACCAGGATGGCGAGCGCGAGCTCACCACGGCCCTGGACCTCCCAGGCGTCCGGACGCTCGGTGTCGAGCACGCGGAGCGAGACGTTGCCGACCAGCTCGCGGTCGAGGCGGTCCTTGACCTGACGGGCGGTGACCTTGCGGTCCTTGACCACGGACTTGTTGGCGTCCGCGCCCTTGCCGCTGCCGCCGCGGCCGACCATCGGGGAGGTGTTCGTACCGATGGTCATGGAGATCGCCGGCTCGTCGACCGAGATCAGCGGGAGGGCGATCGGGTTCTCCGGGTCGGCCAGGGTCTCGCCGATCATGATGTCGGGGAAACCGGCGACCGCGCAGATGTCACCCGGGCCCGCCATCTCGGCCGGCTTGCGGGTGAGCGCCTCGGTCATCAGCAGCTCGGTGATGCGGACGTTGGAGATCGTGCCGTCACGCTTGATCCACGCGACGGTCTGGCCCTTGCGGAGCTCGCCCTGCTCGACACGGACCAGGGCGATGCGGCCGAGGAAGTTGTCGGCGTCCAGGTTGGTGACGTGGGCCTGCAGCGGCGCCTCGTCGTCGTACACCGGGGCCGGCACGTGGGCCAGGATGGTGGAGAAGAACGGCTCCAGGCTGTCGCTGTCCGCGGGGACGGTGCCGTCCTCCGGCTTGGTCAGCGAGGCGACGCCGTCACGGCCACAGGCGTAGACGATCGGGAACTCGATCTGCTCCTCGTCCGCGTCCAGGTCGAGGAAGAGGTCGTACGTCTCGTTGACGACCTCGTCGATCCGGGAGTCCGGACGGTCCGTCTTGTTGATGCAGAGGATGACCGGCAGCTTCTGCTGCAGGGCCTTGCGCAGGACGAAGCGGGTCTGGGGCAGGGGGCCCTCGGAGGCGTCCACCAGCAGGACGACCGCGTCCACCATCGACAGACCGCGCTCGACCTCACCACCGAAGTCGGCGTGGCCGGGGGTGTCGATGATGTTGATCGTGATGGGCGCCCCGCCGTCCTTGGGGTGGTACTTCACCGCCGTGTTCTTGGCGAGGATCGTGATGCCCTTCTCACGCTCCAGGTCGTTCGAGTCCATCATGCGGTCGTCGAGGTGCTGGTGGGCGGCGAAGGCACCGGCCTGCTTGAGCATGGCATCGACGATGGTCGTCTTGCCATGGTCGACGTGGGCGACGATGGCGACGTTACGGATGTCGTGGCGCGTGGGCACTTCGGCGCTTCTCCCGGGATCGTGGGTGGCGGCGCGTACGGTCCGGCACGCGAGCCTCGACCGGGCGGAAAACCTGCCACGGCCTTACCCCATCGTACGTCGGCTGGCGGGAACTGGCTGCCGGGGGGTCTGTCAAGAGGCCGGACGACTGAGCGGGGCCGGGTACGGGGTGGGGGGTCCCGGCCATGGGTGGAGCCTGAAAACACGCGGGTCAACGGGTACGTACGACCTTGCCCGCCGGTGATCCGGCGGGCAAGGGACTTGAGTCACATCTGAGCTTGCGAAGCTCCGCTCAACCCTGGATGCACCCCTTCGTCATCACTTCTTCTTCTCGTTCTTGTCCTTGGCCGCCGCCTGCTTCTTCCAGCCGATGTCCTGGTAGCGCGGGGCTCCCAGACCGAAGGCGCCCGCGTTGCCGAGACCCGGCTTCACGGCCACCAGCTCGGGGCGCTGGTAGAGCGGGATGGATCCGGCCGTGGCCCAGATACGGGCGTCGGCCTTGCGCATCAGGTCGCGGGAGGTGGCCTCGTCCAGCTCGCCGAGCGCCTGGTCGAAGAGCTGGTCGATGTGGTCGGTGCCGACCCGGGTGTAGTTCTGTTCGACCAGGAGCGAGCCGTCGGCGGCCGGCTCCGGCTTGGCGAAGATGGGCCGGGCGTCGGTGGCCGGGTAGGCCGTCGCGGGCCACGAGTAGAGCGCCAGGTCGTACTGGCCCGAGGCGATGTGGTCCTTGAAGAAGCTCTCGTCGGCCACCTTGGTCAGCTCGGCCTGCACGCCGACCTTCTGGAGCATCTGGGCGATTCGCTCGCCGACCGTGCGCAGCGCCTCCGAACCGGGACCGGCCGGCAGGACGAAGCGCAGGGTGAGCGGCTTGCCGTCCTTGGCGAGGATGCTGCCGGAGGTGCGTACGGCCTGCTTGGCGGGGGCCGGGGCGGCGCTCCCCTTGGCCGGGTCCGCCGGTTCGGCCGCGGTTTCGGCGTCCAGGGCCGGGCTGCGCTTGCCGTCGTCCACCGCGTCGGCCTGGGCGCGCAGGAGCTGTTCCTGGCGGGCCGCGAACGGGGCCGGGGCGAGCACCGGGGAGGGCCCGCTGCTCTGGTCCGCGGCGAAGGCGTCGGCGTCGACGATCTCGCCGTCGTCGGCGGAGCGGCCGTACCGGCCTTCGGGCAGGTCCTCTCCGGCCGGGTCCTCGGGCCCTTCGGGGCGGCCGTCGGGGTGGTCGGCGCGTACGGCGGCACCGACTGCCCTGGCCGCGTCGCCGGGCTTCCCGTCGTCCTGGCCGACGATGTAGAGGCCGTCGTTCCCGGTGCCCGGGCCCGCCGGGGTCTTCGAGTCGTCCGTCTCCTTCGCGGCCTCCGAGCCGGCCTTCGCGCCCGCCGGCGCGGTGATCTTGCCGCCGCGGCGCCAGCCGGCGTCCGCGAGCAGGGCCTGCGCGGCCCGGGTGTCCTGGCCGCCGAGGGCGTCGCTGTTGTCGGCGTACGCCTGCTGACCGGCCAGCGCGAGGTGGCTGCCGACCGGCTTCGCGGGCAGGCCCAGCGGCTTCAGGACGATGTCGGTGAGGGCCTGGCGGTCCAGGGCGCGGGCCACGGCCCGGCGTACGCGCTCGTCGGCGAGCGGTCCGCTCGCGCCGTTCATCGCGAGCTGCGTGTAGGCGGGTTCCAGGGACTTGCGGACGGTGAAGCCGCGCAGGGCGCTCTGCTCCTCGGCGTACCGCTTGACCGCCTCCGCCTGCTTCTGGCGGGTCGCCAGGGCCTCCTTGGCCTTGTCCTCGTCCGCGCCGAAGGCCAGCGCCCACGACAGGGTGGCCTGCGCGGCCGTCACCGAGGCGGCGGGCCCGTTGGCCCCTTCGGCCTTGGCGGCCGCGCGGCGGGCCAGGGCGATCCGGTCGGCCCCGGTGCGGTCGATCTCCGCCAGGTCGAGCCTGCCGGCGGCCAGCGCGGCGGGGCGCTCGGAGCGGGGCACCGCGGTGAGGACCAGGCTGTCGAGCTTGGCGGGGGTGCCCCACCAGCGCGGGTTGCGGGTCAGTGCGGCGGTACCGGTCTTCTTGTCGATGGCGCCCAGCCCGAAGGGGCCCGCGGTGACCTTCAGGGTGCCCCGGGCCCCCTCGTTGAAGCTCTCCGGGGTGCCGGTGACCTGCTTGGGGTAGAGGGGGGTGAACAGCGAGCGCCAGTCGGCGTACGGCCTGACGAAGGTGACCTTGACCTCCAGGTCCGTCTTGCCGCGCTCGATCTTCTCGATCCGGTCGTAGCCGGCGTTGCGCGCCGTCCAGTACGCGGAGTCCTTGCCGTTCAGGGCCCGCCACTGGGCCACGAAGTCGGCGGCGCCGATCTCCCGGCCGTCGCTCCAGACCGCCTGCTGGTTGAGCTTGTACAGGACGACCTGCTTGGGCTCCCGCTCGACGACCTCGGCCTTCTCCAGGTAGTCGGGATTGGCCACCGGCCGCCCCTTGCCGTCCGGCACGAAGAGCTGGGGCAGTACCGCCCCGGCGATCCGGTTGGTGGTGGCGTCCGCATCGGCCTGGAAGGCGTTGAGGGTGCCCGGCAGGGAGTCGACCGCCCAGCGCAGCACCCCGCCGTCGGCGACCTTGTCGCGGGTGGTGGTCGCGATGTCCTGCCCGGCGGCGGCGGGGCCGCCCTCGTCGTCACCCGCGCCGCAGCCCGCAAGCAGCGGCAGTGCAAGAACTCCCGAGGTCAGGAGCGCCAAGGACCTGCGCCTTCTCTGGGACATGGGTGGTACCTCCGGGGCAGGGCGTGGGGGGTCGCGAAAGGGGTGTCTTGATCACGTTCGGCGGTATATGGAGCTGATCACACTGGGTGCCGAAACCCACTGAAATCGACACCCCGCCGCAGCCGCCGCAGCCGGTCCCCGCCACGCCGCGAACCCCACCCGTGCGGACCAATCCGGCTTGCCTTCCGGGCGCGCGTTCCCCCGTAAGAGGGATGAAAATGGAGCGAGGAGGGGCGCACGGTTCGCGCCTGCGCGCCTGCAATCGCTGCACGTCCCTTCACAACCGGGGACGGGAGGCGCGACACTCGCAGGCGCACATGAGCGTTGCCACCGCACCCAGCGGAAGTGAGGGCAAGTCATGTCCCTGCAAGACGATTTGACCGCCGTACGGCGCAACCTGAACGAGCTGGTCCGCTCCGTGGAGCAGCTGGAGAAGGATGTCGCCCGGCAGACACCGCCCGCCTCCCGGCCTCCGGGAGACGGCGCGATGGTCAGCGTCCCGGACACCCCGTACGACAGCTCGCTGTGGACGGACTCCGACGACGAGGGCCTAGGCGCCCGCGACCGCCACGCTCCCTGACCCACGCGCCGCGCACACCCCACCGGACCCGGTCACGGACCCGGCCGACCGCAGTGGCGGCGGCCGGGTCCCCCGGGCCACCCCTCATCACTCCACCCGGAGTCCCTCTTGGCCACAGGCACCCAACCATCACCCCAGCGGCCCGGCGGCGTCCACGACGCCTCGCGGGCCGCGATCGCGGCCCGGCACCTGCGGACCGACCGGTGGTGGCTCTCTCCCGCCGTCACCGCGGCCGGGCTGCTCGCCTTCATCGTCTACTCGACGTGGCGGGCCTTCGCCAACGCCGACTACTACGCGGCGCCGTACGTGTCCCCGTTCTACTCCCCGTGCCTCGCGGAGAACTGCGAGCCGATGCGCGGCGGCCCGAACCTGGACCTCCTCGGCAGCTGGTGGGGGCTGTCCCCCGCCCTGCTGATCCTGGTCTTCCCACTCGGCTTCCGGCTGACCTGCTACTACTACCGCAAGGCGTACTACCGCGGCTTCTGGGCCTCGCCGCCCGCCTGCGCCGTCGCCGAGCCGCACGCCTCGTACAGCGGTGAGACCCGCTTCCCGCTGATCTTCCAGAACATGCACCGGTACTTCTTCTACGCGGCGCTGCCGGTCGCCGGCATCCTCACGTACGACACGGCGCTGACCTTCCGCGACGAAAGCTACGCGTGGGGCCACATGGGCCTCGGGACGCTGCTGTTCCTGATCAACATCGGGCTGATCTGGGCATACACCCTGTCCTGCCACTCCTGCCGGCACATCATGGGCGGCCGCCTGCGGCACTTCTCGAAGCATCCGGTCCGCTACCGCCTGTGGGGCTGGATCAGCCGCCTCAACACCCGTCACATGCAGCTGGCCTGGGCCTCGCTGATCAGCGTGGCCCTGTGCGATTTCTACGTGTACCTGCTGGCCAGCGGCGCCTTCACCGACCCGAGGATCTTCTGACATGGCCCAAGTGGAACGGCAGCAGTGGGACGTGGTCGTGGTGGGCGCGGGCGGCGCCGGGCTGCGGGCCGCGATCGAGGCGCGCGAGCGCGGCGCCCGTACGGCCGTGATCTGCAAATCCCTCTTCGGCAAGGCCCACACCGTGATGGCGGAGGGCGGCATCGCCGCCTCCATGGGCAACGTCAACGAGCGCGACAACTGGCAGGTCCACTTCCGCGACACGATGCGCGGCGGCAAGTTCCTGAACCAGTGGCGGATGGCGGAGCTGCACGCCAAGGAGGCCCCCGACCGGGTCTGGGAGCTGGAGACCTGGGGCGCGCTCTTCGACCGCACGCCCGACGGGAAGATCTCGCAGCGCAACTTCGGCGGGCACGAGTACCCGCGGCTCGCGCACGTCGGCGACCGGACCGGCCTGGAGCTGATCCGCACCCTCCAGCAGAAGATCGTGCAGCTCCAGCAGGAGGACTTCAAGGAGTACGGGGACTACGAGGCCCGGCTCAAGGTCTTCCAGGAGTGCACCGTGACGCGGGTCCTGAAGGACGGCGAGCGGGTCGCGGGGACCTTCTGCTACGAGCGCGAGTCCGGCCGGTTCTTCGTGCTGGAGGCCCCGGCCGTGGTGCTGGCCACGGGCGGCATCGGAAAATCCTTCAAGACCACCTCCAATTCGTGGGAGTACACGGGTGACGGCCACGCGCTGGCGCTGCTCGCCGGGGCCCCGCTGCTGAACATGGAGTTCGTGCAGTTCCACCCGACCGGCATGGTCTGGCCGCCCTCGGTGAAGGGCATCCTCGTCACCGAGTCGGTGCGCGGCGACGGCGGGGTGCTGCGCAACAGCGAGGGCAAGCGGTTCATGTTCGACTACGTCCCGGACGTCTTCAAGGAGAAGTACGCGGAGTCCGAGGAGGAGGGCGACCGCTGGTACGAGGACCCGGACCACAACCGGCGCCCGCCCGAGCTGCTCCCCCGCGACGAGGTGGCCCGCGCCATCAACTCCGAGGTCAAGGCGGGGCGCGGGTCCCCGCACGGCGGGGTGTTCCTCGACGTGTCCACCCGGATGCCGGCCGAGAGGATCAAGCGGCGGCTCCCGTCGATGTACCACCAGTTCAAGGAGCTGGCGGACGTGGACATCACCGCCGAGCCGATGGAGGTCGGCCCGACCTGCCACTACGTGATGGGCGGCATCGCGGTCGAGTCCGATACGGCCGCCACCCTCGGGGTACCGGGCCTGTTCGCCGCCGGTGAGGTCGCGGGCGGGATGCACGGCTCGAACCGGCTCGGCGGGAACTCCCTCTCCGACCTGCTGGTCTTCGGCCGCCGGGCCGGGCTGCACGCGGCGCAGTACGCGGCGCAGGACGCCCCGGCCGTCGGCGGGCGGCCCGAGGTCTCCCAGGGGCAGATCGACGCGGCGGCCTCGGAGGCGCTGGCTCCCTTCCACGCCTCCGAGGGCGCGGAGAACCCGTACACCCTCCACCAGGAGCTCCAGACGGCCATGAACGACCTCGTCGGGATCATCCGCCGCGCCGGCGAGATGGCCCAGGCGCTGGAGAAGCTCGCGGCCCTGCGCGTACGGGCCGCGCGCGCCGGCGTCGAGGGGCACCGGCAGTTCAACCCGGGCTGGCACCTGGCCCTGGACCTGCGCAACATGCTGCTGGTCAGCGAATGCGTGGCCCGCGCGGCCCTGGAACGCACCGAGAGCCGTGGCGGGCACACCCGCGAGGACTGCCCGGCGATGGAGCGTTCCTGGAGGCCGGTGAACCTGCTGTGCCGGCCGGTCACTGCGCCCGGTGGAAACCTGGCCCCCACGGACCCGGCGGCGGACCGGATCGAGCTGACCCGGGTGCGCACCGACCCCATCCGATCCGACCTGCTCGCGCTCTTCGAGAAGGAAGAGCTGGTCAAGTACCTCGCCGAAGAGGAGCTGTACGGGTGAGTACCTACGATGCCGCGTTCCGGATCTGGCGGGGTGACGCCGAGGGCGGTGAGCTGCGCGACTTCACCGTGGAGGTGCACGACGGGGAGGTGGTCCTCGACATCGTCCACCGGCTCCAGGCCACCCAGGCCTCCGACCTCGCGGTGCGGTGGAACTGCAAGGCGGGCAAGTGCGGTTCGTGCAGCGCGGAGGTCAACGGCCGGCCGCGGCTGATGTGCATGACGCGCATGTCGACCTTCTCCCGCGAGGAGACGATCACCGTGACCCCGCTGCGTGCGTTCCCGGTCGTCCGCGACCTGGTGACGGACGTGTCCTTCAACTACCAGAAGGCGCGCGAGGTGCCCGCGTTCGTGCCGCCCGCCGGGGTGGCACCGGGCGAGTACCGGATGCAGCAGATCGACGTGGAGCGCTCGCAGGAGTTCAGGAAGTGCATCGAGTGCTTCCTGTGCCAGGACACCTGTCACGTGGTGCGCGACCACGAGGAGAACAAGGGCGCCTTCGCCGGTCCGCGCTTCCTGATGCGGGTGGCGGAGCTGGACATGCACCCGCTGGACGCCGCGGCCGAGGCGGGCCTGGACCGCAAGCGCACGGCGCAGGAGGAGCACGGGCTCGGCATGTGCAACATCACCAAGTGCTGCACGGAGGTCTGCCCCGAGGGGATCAAGATCACTGACAACGCCCTGATCCCGCTGAAGGAGCGGGCCGTGGACCGCAAGTACGACCCGCTGGTGTGGCTGGGGAGCAAGATCCGGCGCCGCTCCGGTCAATAGCCGCCCCCATCCGTTCACTTCGCAGGACAGACCGGGCCCGCACGCTGGTGCGTACCGCGCCCGTACGCAGCCCACCTCGGAACCCGACCGCCACACCGCGTGGGCGCCGGCGGCGTACAGGGCGTCGGGCCGGGCATCCGTGCGCCATGCCCGGGCGCCGGGCGTGGCGGCCCGCGCCCCGGTGGGCGTCACGGCGGCCGCCGGGCCCGGAGCGGCCGGTCCCGGCGGTACGGACCTCCCCGGGTCGGCGGCCGCCTCGGCCGGCCACGGAGCCCCGCCGGCCGGGCCCGGCCGGGGGCGACGTCCTGCTGGTCGGCTCCCGCCTGCTGCTGTCCCGCCCGACCCTCTCGGCGTACCCGCTGCCGTAGCCGCTCGGCACCCCGGTGCCGTAGCCGCTCCGGACCCCGGTGGCGGTGGGCGCGGGCGGCTGCGGGGCGGGCGGCTCCGGGTGCGAGGCCATGAAACCGCCCATACTCTCCCAAATGTGACTCCGCCGAGAAGCAGGACGAAGAGACGCACCATCACCGGGATATCCGTCCGGACCGGCCTCGCCCTCGCCGCCGCGCTGCTCGCGCTCACCGGCTGGGCGACGGCCACCGCCCCGGCCGCCCGCGCCGACGACCCCGTCACCTTGTCCCAGCAGGGGCAGATCACCGACCGCGTGGGCGCCCTGGGCGACCGCGGGCCCGAGGTCACCGCCGCGCTGGACAAGCTGTACGCGGACCGGAGGGTCCAGCTGTTCGTCACGTACGTACGCGACTTCTCCGGCCGGTCCGCGCAGAGCTGGGCCGACGCCACCGCCCAGAAGAACGGCCTCGGCCAGAACGACGTCCTGCTGGCCGTCGCCACCGGGGCCCGGCAGTACGCCTATTCGGCCGATGTCGACTCCGGTTTCACCAAGGAGCAGCTCGCGGCGGTGGCGCAGACCGCCATCGAGCCGGCCCTCAAGCAGAACGACTGGGCGGGAGCCGCGATCGGCGCCGCGAACGGCTACGACGCCGTCCTGGGCGGCCTGCCCGTCCCGGTCCCGGCCATCACCCCCGGCGAGGCCGACCCCGGAGGCGCCGCGGCGAGCGGCGGCGAGACCGGCGCCGGGGACTTCGTCCTCCCGGTGGTCGCGGTCGGCGCGGCCGGCGCCCTCGGGGCGTTCGCGTACACCCGCCGCAAGCGCAAGCAGGCGGGCGGCGGCGGTGGCGGTTCGAAGACCACGGGCTGGCCCGGGCAGGGCCCCGCCCCCCTCCCCCTCCCCGAGCTGGATGCCAGGGCCAAGGCCCTGCTGGTGGAGACCGACGACGCGATCCGTACCAGCACCGAGGAACTGGGCTTCGCCACCGCGCAGTTCGGTGAGGAGGCGGTGTCGGCGTTCACGCAGGCGGTGGAGTTCGGGAAGAGCGGGCTGACGGCCGCGTTCCGGCTGCGCCAGCAGCTCGACGACGCGTACCCGGAGGACGACGCCACCCGCCGCCGGATGCTCGACGAGATCGTGGCCCGCTGCACGGAGACGAGCCGGCGGCTCGACGCCGAGTCGGCGGACTTCGACCGGCTGCGGGACCTGGAGAAGAACGCCCCGCAGGCCCTGGCGACCGTGGAGGGCCACTTCCGCGCCCTGACCGGCCGTACGACCACGGCGGAGGCGACCCTCACGGCGCTCGGCCGCCAGTACGCGGACTCCGCGTCGGCGCCGGTGGCCGCCAACCCCGAACAGGCCAAGGACCGGCTGCTGTTCGCGACGACGAACCTGGGCGAGGCCCGGGCGGCCATGGCCACCGACGACAACGGCAAGGCCGCCGTGCACATCCGGGCGGCCGAGGGCGCAGTGGACCAGGCGGCGACCCTGGTCGACGCGGTGGAGCGGCGTGCGCAGGAGCTGGCGGAGGCGGCCGGGAAACTCCCCGGGGCGCTCAACGAGACGGACACCGACCTCGCCGACGCCCGCGGGCTGCTGACCGGCGCCACCGAGGGCTCGACCGCCGACCTGCGCGGCCGGATCAGCCGCGCGGAAGCCGTACTGGCCGACGTACGCCAGGAGCAGGGCGCCGGCCGGTACGACCCGATGGACGCCCTGCGGCGCGTGGAGGAGGCCGACGCGGCCCTCGACGAGGCGCTGGCCGGGGCCCGCGAACGCGAGTCGGGCCGACAGCGGGCGGCGGCCCTGCTGGAGCAGGCCCTGCTCACCGCCCGCAGCGCGATCGGCGCGGCCACCGACTACATCACCACCAGCCGGGGGGCGGTGGGCAGCCAGGCCCGCACCCGGCTGGCGGAGGCCCAGCGCCACCTGGAACGCTCCACGGCCCTCTCGGGCTCCGACCCGGCGGGCGCCCTGGCCGAGGCCCAGCAGGCGGACTCCTTGGCCCGCCAGGCGCAGCAGCTGGCCGAACAGGACGTACGGGGCTACCAGAACCCGTACGGCGGTGGCGGCCGGCAGCAGGGCGGCGGCATGAGCGGCGCGGTGCTCGGCGGGATCATCCTCGGCGAAATCCTGAACGGCGGCCGTGGCCGCGGAGGCGGCGGCTTCGGCGGGGGCGGCGGCTTCGGTGGCGGGGGCGGCGGCGGGCGCGGCCCCGGCTCCTTCGGCGGCGGCGGGACCCGCGGCCGCATGGGCGGCGGCGGCCGCTTCTGACGCACGCACTCCACTTCCACCCTCGTTCCCAAGGAGACAGAGCACATGAGCAAGCAGACCATCCTCGGCCGCGTCACCCAGCTCGCCAAGGCCAACATCAACTCCCTCCTCGACCAGGCGGAGGACCCGCAGAAGATGCTGGACCAGCTGATCCGGGACTACACGAACAACATCTCGGAGGCGGAGCAGGCCGTGGCCACCACCATCGGCAACCTCCGCATGCTGGAGGCGGACCACACGGAGGACGTGGACGCGGCCGCCGAGTGGGGCGGCAAGGCCCTGGCGGCGAGCAAGAAGGCCGACGAGCTGCGCGGTTCCGGCTCGGCGGCGGACGCGGACAAGTTCGACAACCTCGCGAAGGTCGCCCTGGGCCGCCAGATGCAGTCGGAGAAGGAGGCGAAGACGGCCGAGCCGACGATCTCCGCCCAGACCGAGGTGGTCGACAAGCTGAAGTCGGGCCTGATCTCGATGAAGTCCAAGCTGACGGAACTCCAGGCCAAGCGGGACGAGCTGGTGTCGCGCGCGAAGACCGCCCAGGCGCAGAACACGATGATGGACGCGGTCAAGAACATCGACGTACTGGACCCGACGAGCGACATCGCCCGCTTCGAGGAGAAGGTCCGCCGCGAGGAGGCCATGGCCCTGGGCAAGCAGGAACTGGCCGCCTCCTCCCTGGACGCCCAGTTCGAGTCCCTGGACGACCTCGGCAAGACCTCGGAGATCGAAGCCCGGCTGGCCGCCCTCAAAGCCGCCTGACGGCCGACCACACCCCGAAGGGCTCCACGGTCCGATCCCCGTGGAGCCCTTCGCCGTTCAGGACACGCTCCCCCGCGGCCGGACTACCCGTACATGCCCAGCAGCTGTTCCGCCGAGAGTTCCGTCACCGATTCCGCCAACGCGCCCGGGAGGGGGAGTTCGAACCAGACCGTCTTGCCCCGGTGGGTGCGGCGGGTGCCCCAGCCGGCGGAGAGGAGGCCGACCAGTTGGAGGCCCCGGCCGCCCTCGTCCGTGTCGCGGGCGCGGCGGCGGCGGGGCTGGACCAGGTTGGCGTCCCAGACCTCGCAGACCAGGGTGCGGTCCAGGAGGAGGCGCAGGCGGATCTCGCCCTCGCCGTAGCGCAGGGCGTTGGTGACGAGTTCGCTGACCAGGAGTTCCGTAGTGTCCAGGAGTCCTTCCAGGCCCCATGCCGGCAGCTTCGCCCTCGCCAGCTCGCGCGCCCGGCCCACCGAGCGGGCCTCGCGCGGGAGCTGCCAGTCGCCGACCGCGTCGACCGGGAGGCCCTGGACCCGGGCCATGAGGAGGGCGATGTCGTCCTCGCCGTGGCGGGTGTCCAGGGTGTTCAGGACGTGGTCGCAGACCTCTTCCAGGGGGCGGGCGGGGTCCGCGAGGGCGTCGCGCAGGCCCCGTAGGCCCTCCTCCAGCGGGTGGTCGCGGGATTCGACCAGGCCGTCGGTGTAGAGGGCCAGCATGGCGCCTTCGGGGAGTTCGACCTCGACCTCCTCGAAGGGTTCTCCGCCCACGCCCAGCGGCATCCCGGTGGGGATCTCCAGGAGCAGTCCGGGCCGCGGTACGCCGCCCTCCTCCACCGGTTCCACGAGCACCGGCGGCATGTGGCCGGCGTTGGCGATGGTGCAGCGCCGGGTCACCGGGTCGTAGACGGCGTAGACGCACGTAGCGAGGTACACCTCCGAGCGGTCGGCGTCCCGCGAGTGCAGTGCGGCCCGGGAGGCCTGCTGGGAGCCGCCGGGTGCGCCGAGGCCGCGGGCGACCTCGTCGAGGGCCGTGAGCACCTCCGCCGGTTCCAGGTCGAGGAGGGCAAGGGTGCGGACCGCCGTGCGCAGTTCACCCATCGCGACGGCCGCCCGCAAGCCCCGGCCCATGACGTCGCCGACGACCAGCGCCGTGCGGTGCCCGGGCAGCTCGATGACGTCGAACCAGTCGCCGCCGACCTCGGTGGCGGCGTTCCCCGGCAGGTAGCGGCAGGCGATGTCGAGGCCGGCGGCCTCCGGGTCGCCGGGGGGCAGCAGGCTGCGCTGGAGTATCAGCGCGCGCTCGTGCTCACGCCGGTAGAGCCGTGCGTTGTCGATGCACACGGCGGCCCGCGCGGCGAGCTCCACCGCGACCGCCCGGTCGCGTTCGCCGAAGGGCTCGCTGCCCTTCGTACGGGAGAACTGCGCGAGCCCGACCACCGTGTCGTGGGCGACCAGCGGGACGACGAGCGTGGACTGTACGAGGTCCCCGGACTCCGGCCCGCCGCCCTCCACCAGCCGCGGCCGCGCCGTGCGCAGGGCGAACGCTCCCGGCGATCCGGCCGGGTAGCGGTGGATCTCGCCTACGGAGACCAGCGCGCCCGGACCCGACAGCGGCGCGTCCGACACCGCCGAGGCGAAGGCGACCCGCCGCAGCGGCGCCGAGGGCGAGCGTCCCGGTCCCTGGCCGGGCAGGCTGGGCACGCCGGGGCCCTGCGGGCGGGCGGGGCGGTCGTCGTCGCCGAGCAGCAGCCCCTGGTAGAGGTCGACGGCGGCCAGGTCGCAGAAGCCGGGGACGGTGACGTCGAGGAGTTCGCGGGCGGTGGTCTCCAGGTCGAGGGAGTTGCCGATGCGGTGTCCGGCCTCGTTCAGCAGAGCCAGGTTGCGCCGGACCCCGGCGGCCTCGCGGGCGGCGAGGTGGCGGCGGGTCACGTCGATGCCGATGCCGGCGACTCCTACGGGCCGGCCGGTGCCGCCGTGGACCCGGTAGAGGTTGATGGACCAGTGGCGGTCCTCCCGGCTGCCGGGGGCGGCGCCGGCGATCTGCAGGTCGTTGACCGACTCACCGGTTTCCAGGACCCTGCGCAGCGCCTCGGCCATCCGGTCGGCCTCGTGCGCGGGCAGATAGTCGTGGACGGTGCGGCCGCGGTGCTCTTCGGCGGCGCCGCCGAAGACGGTCGCGAAACGGCGGTTGGCCCGCTGCACAGTGAGGTCGGTGCCGAAGAGCAGGAACCCGAACGGAGATTGGCCGAAAATCGCCTGTGAGGCGGCCAGATCGGATTCGATCCGGCGCAGCGCCCGTACGTCGACCACGACGCAGAGCGCGGCCCGCTCGGTGGTTTCGGTCTGGGTCGGCATCACATAGATCTCGGCCACCCCGTGCTCACCGTCGCCACCGGGGATCCGGAAGGGGATCAGGCCGGTCCATTCCTTGCCGTCGAGAATCTCGGCCACCCGGCGGTGTGCGCCGGCGCGCAGCTCAGGGGGCATGAAGGCGTCGACGGGGTCACGACCGACGGCCTCGGCCGCGGTCAGCCCGAAGAGTTCCTCGGCGCGCAGGCTCCATTGGTCGATCAGCCCGTCGGGCCCGATCGAGAAGGAAGCGACCTTTATGTAGTCATATATCGAGCCAGGCGGGCTGCTGTGCCACAGGGAGTCGCGCCAGGTGTCCCCCGACGCTTCCCCGGGCACACGGGCCTGATGTGCCTGTACAGGTATCTCGCTCACGCGACCGTCCCCTCCAGCTCACCGCAACCGGACCGGCCATGACCGAAGTATTCAGCACCACGGCGCTCTGCGACACGGCCTTCGCGATCACAAAAAGATCCCGTTGTTTTCCAGCCAAGGCTTGTGACCGCCGACTGCCCTCACCTTGTTACTCACCAGGAAGGGCCAACTCGAACCACACGGTCTTGCCCGACTTCCCGTGCCGGGTCCCCCAACGCTGCGCCGAGACGGCCACGAGGTGCAGCCCGCGACCCCCCTCGTCGTCGGGTTTGGCGATGCGCTCCTGGGGTGGATCCGGAAGCGGATCCGAAACCTCCACGAGAAGTGCCGGACTCGAGGGAGCCTCGGCGGCGGCTGGATTGCGTCGTACGAGACGGACTCCGATGGGGCCGGAGGCGTACCGCAGGGAATTGGTGACCAGCTCACTGACCAGCAGGACGGTGACGTCGCCGACGGCGTCGAGACCCCAGTCGCGAAGGGTGCCGCGCACCGCGTGGCGGGCGGTGCGGACGGCACCCGGTTCGGCGGGAAAGGCCCATTCGGCGCATTCACCGTCTGTGTCGATCACGCCGATCACTTCCCGGGCCGGCTGGCGACCCCAGTCCGGTTCGACAGGGAGAACGGAACCTCGTTACAAGTACGAGATAGGGATTAATAGCGACATACCCGATATTCACGGCGTCGTACCACTCGGCCCCCCACGGACCGGCGCACTGTGGCGCAGACGGCCTAGCGCGTGCGCTCACGCGCCCCCGCGAACCCTCACAGGCGGCGCTTCGGCCGACCCTCAGCCGGCGGGGCTCAGCCGGCGGCACTCAGCCCGCGACGCTCAGCCGGCAGCGCTCAGCCGGCGCCCGGCCTCGGCGACGGCCGGGCGGTCCTGGTCGAGCCAGTCCACCGAGTCCAGTTCCTCGGGCCCCAGCCAGCGCAGCTCGTCGTGGTCCTCCAGCGGAAGCGGATCGCCCGAGAGCAGCCGGGCCGTCCATACGTGCAGCACGAGGCCGGGCTTCAGCGGCCACTCCCCCGGGATCCGCTCCAGCGCCTCGGTCTCCACGCCGAGCTCCTCGCGCAGCTCCCGTACGAGCGCCTCGGGTACGGATTCGCCCGGCTCGGCCTTGCCGCCCGGAAGCTCCCAGCGGCCGGCCAGCTCCGGGGGCGCACTCCGGCGGGCGGCCAGCAGGCGGCCGTCATGACAAAGGGCTCCGCCCACGACCACTCGTACAGTCATGGGCGGAGCCTATGGCAGCGGCGACGGGGCGCCGCACCGCTCAGTTCCTCGTGCCGGTCCGGCCGGCGGTGCTGTCCTGACCGAGCCGCTCGATCCAGTAGAGCTGCTTGTGTCCTCTGCTTTCGAGGCTGTCGGCGACCTTCTGGGCCTCGGCCCGGGTGGAGTACCGACCCACCCGGTAGCGGTTGCCGTTGTCGTCCTCACGTATGACCAGCCACGGAAGCAGTGCACCGCTGTCGTTCATCGCGTTTCACCCTCCGCCGACGTACCCGCCCGGGAAACCGCATTGCGCATATGCCCGAGCCTACGCCCGACCTTTACTCAGCGGATACGCTTTTTCACGAAGAGGTACCTCACAGGCGTACGCATCCGGCCATGCGTACGAGTGGGCCGTGCGCGCCGGTTCAGCGCCCGCGCACGGTCGGCAGCGGCAGGATCACCGCCCCGCCCGGGTTCGCCTTGCGGCAGACGTCCCCGCAGGTCGCGTCGAGGGAACAACAGAGCGAGCAGATCGGGCCGGACCGGACGGGGCAGTCGGCGATGTCCGGGAGCTCGTACGAGGTCTCGCAGACGGCGCAGAGATGCTCGGCGGTGATGTCCGCGACCTCCACCCCGGGGCCGTTGACCGTGTTCGGCCTGGCCAGGTAGTACTTCCCCTTCGTCGCCCACGCGATCAACGGGCAGAGCACGAGTGAGAGTCCGGCCGCGATGAAAGTGGAGAAGGCTTCGGCGTATGTCCCGAAAAGACCGAAGAAGGCGAGGATCGAGACGGTCGAAGCGATCACCATCGAGCCGAAACCGGCCGGATTGACCGAGTACAGGTAGGCGCGCTTGAACTCGATGTACGGCGGGCTGAGGCCGAGCCGCTTGTTGATCACGAGGTCGGCGGCGACGGCGACGATCCAGGCGATGCCTACGTTGGAGTAGAAGCCCAGCAGCTTGCCGAGCATCGAGAACATGTTCAGCTCCATCAGCGTCAGCGCGATGCCGAGGTTGAGGAAGATGTACCAGACGCGGCCGGGGTGGCGGTGGGTGATGCGGGAGAAGAAGTTCGACCAGGACAGCGAGCCGCTGTAGGCGTTCGTGACGTTGATCTTGACCTGGGACACCACGACGAACAGCGCGGCCACGGGCAGCGCGAGACCGCCGAGCCACGGCCGCAGCGCCTCCAGCTGCGGGGCGATCGGCTCCAGCGCGTGGGTCTTGCCGACGGCTTCCAGCGCGACGAAGGCGAGGAAGGCCCCGCCGAGCTGCTTGGCGGCGCCGATGATCACCCAGCCGGGGCCGGCGGCGAGCACGGCGAGGTTCCAGCGGCGGCTGTTGGCCGGGGTCTTGGCGGGCATGAACCGCAAGTAGTCGGCCTGCTCCCCGATCTGCGCGATGAGCGAGAGCGCGATGCCGGTGCCGAAGCCGAAGCCGATCCAGGAGAAGCCGGAGCCGGCTCCTTCCGTCCCGCCGAAGTGCGCGAAGGCGCCCCAGGCCTCGGGGGCCTCGAAAGCGAGCACGAGGAAGGGCAGGACCAGCCCGATCAGCCAGACGGGCTGGGTCCAGGCCTGCACCTTGGCGAGGGCGCCCATGCCCTTGAAGACGATCGGGATGACGACGAGCGTGGTCAGCAGGTACCCGATCTCGACGGGCAGGCCGAGGGCCTGGTGCATGGCCTGGGCCATGATCGAGCCTTCGAGCGCGAAGAAAATGAAGGTGAAGGAGGCGTAGATGAGGGACGTGAGGGTCGAGCCGAAGTACCCGAAGCCCGCGCCCCGGGTGACCAGGTCCATGTCCAGGCCGTACGTGGCGCACGCGCGGGCGATGGGGATGCCGGTCAGGAAGATGACGGCGGCGGCCGCCAGGATCGCGGCGGCCCCGCTGGTGAACCCGTAGGCGAAGACGATCGAGGCGCCGATGGCGAAGTCGGCGAGGTAGGCGATGCCGCCGAGCGCGGTGCCGGCGACGGTGCCGGGGCCCCAGCGACGGAAGGAGTGGGGCGCGTACCTGAGCGAGTAGTCCTCGCGGCTCTCGTCGGCGGCGAGTTTGGCGTAGCTGCGGCGGGGTGGCGCGGGGGCCGGGGCGGGGGTGACGGTGTCGGTCATACCGCCGGAAGGTAGGCCCGGCACGTGACGGCCCGTCACCCTCGGGCGTTGCCCCCGGGTTACGCCCCCGGGCCCGGCGTCACGGCGGGGTTACGTCCGCCGCGACCCCCTGTCCGCGCTCCGGTGCGGCGCCCCTCCCGGGGCCGAACCCCGGACCCGCGCACCTCGAACTCCCCCTGCTACCGCCGGGGTCAGCGGACCGGCAGGTGGTACGCCAGGCGGTAGCGGTCGGCCGGGACGATGACGTCGGCCGTTTCCACGGCGCGGCCGGACGCGAAGTAGGTGCGCCCGATCACCAGCACCACGTGCCCCGGCACCCCGCCGAGCAGCATGCTCTCCTCCGCCAGGCCCGGGCGCGCCCCGACCTCCTCCACCACGTTGTCGACGACCACGTCGATCGCCGCCATCCGGTCGACGACCCCCGCGCCCCCGAGCGGCCCCTCCTCGGGCAGCATCACCGGCGTCCGCCCGGTCACCGTCAGCGGCTCCCAGGAGGTCGACAGCATCATCGCCTCGCCCGCGTCGCGGAAGACGTAGCGCGTCCGCATCACCCGCTCGCCCGGCTCGATGCCGAGCCGTTTCGCGATGTCCGCCGGGGCGGCGTCCTGTTCGCTGCTGGATTCCCAGGTGCCGCGGACGCCCGCCTCCGCCTGTTCCTGCCGGAAGGGGGTCGAGACCCCGCCCGTGCGGTAGCCGGAGCGGGCCACGCGCCGCGGGACGGGCTGCTCTCGTACGTAGGTGCCGGATCCGGACCGGCCCTCGACCAGGCCTTCCGCCATGAGGACCTTGCGCGCCTCCAGGGCCACCGTGTCGGAGACCCCGTACTCCTCACGGATCCGGGCCTGCGAAGGGAGCCGGGCATGCGGAGCCAGGGACCCATCGACGATCTTCCGTCGCAGATCCCCGGCGACGCGCAGATAGGCCGGCTGCTCGCCGAAAGTCACAAGGCCACTCCCATCAGGTTGACAGACAGCTACACCCTGGCAACCGACGGTTGTCCATCGCAAGCAGAGGCCAGAGTTTCACCCGAAGTGATGAAGCCAGGTCACTCAAACCCACGCGTCACAGAGGCAACACGGACGCCGACGCCGATCCCGAAGCCGACGCCTGCTCCACGGCCGGCTCCCGGCTCGGCTCGCCCGGCCCGCCCGGCCCGCCCGAATCGTTGTCGTCCTGCTCCCGCAGCCACTGCGGCACCTTCGTCGACAGACCGTACGCCCCGCGTACCGCCTTCTCCACCTCCACGGGGAGCGCGACCGCCGCCCGGTCCCACGCCTCCTCGAACTCGACCGCGGTCTTCGCCATCGCCGCCCGATGCCAGTCGCTCCGCGCGACCTCCAGCCGTTCCACCTGCACGCCCGCCGGTCCTGCCAGCTCCGGGCGGGCCTTCGCCTTGTCGAGCAGTCGCGACTCGGCCCCCAGCGCCTTGTCCATCTCCCACGCCCAGCCCTGGTACGCGGTCAGGTGGTCGTCCACGTCCCCGTCCGGCTGGTTGCCCAGCGCCACGTCGACCCCCTGCATCGTGCGCAGGAAGGCCACCTGGTCGGGCGTCAGCATGCCGGCGTCCTTGCGCAGACTGCCCCGGTGGTCCTGCTCCGCCGTCCCGATCACGCAGATGAGCCGCCGGTCACCGTCCTGCCAGCTCGCGCGCGAGGGAGTGAAATAGAACATCTCGGCGTGCGCGGGCAGCGCCCACGTGTCCATCGCGTAGTCGTCCTGCGCGGTCCAGCAGTCCCGCGTCGCGGTGTTCCTCAGCTCCTGCACGCCCGGGAACCGCTCCTCGCTCAGCGACGTGGCGGAGGTGACCTCCGCGTCGTGGACTTCGGCGCAGTCGATCCGGTACACGAGGGTCTCGTCGGCGAGCAGGTCCCCACCGGGGACGTTGAAGCAGTGGCCGACGCGCAGTTCGGCGGAGTCGACGAGCAGGCCCTCGACGTCCTCGTACGACTGCGCCGCGCCCCGGGATCGCGTCCGCTCGTCGAGCGCGTCCGCGGCCCGCCCCACGAAGGGGACCGCGAGGACGAGGGCGACGCTCATCACCAGCGAGACGACCAGCCCGCACACGGCGAGCGCTGTGCCCCGCTCGCCCTTCTTCGCTATCTGTACGAGGGCCACGATCGCGAAGACGGCGCCCAGCGGCGGGAAGCACAGCAGCCCCACGAGCAGCGAGGCGAGCGCGAAGCCGTTGAGGGCGGGTGGCCGCGGCGGCGGGGGCGGGGCGGGCCAGAAGGGCTGCGGCTGACGGCTCACGGGCTGGTTGCTCACGGGGGTGGGGTGCTCCATCAAGGCATGGCGGTGGCGGCGACGGAAGCGTTCGCTCAGGTACTTGCGCGAACGAATGCGCGAATAGTACGCAGCGGGGGCGACCGCCGAAACGGTCGCCCCCGTGGTTCACCGCGCTCAGGTCAGAACTGGAGCGCCCAGGAGTCGATCTTTCCGGTGTCGATGCTCGCGAGGTCCGCGACCCGGAGCTTCCACACGCCGTTGGCCACCTCGGCGGAGGCGTTCACGGTGAAGGTCTGGATGATGTTGTCCGCGCTTCCGCCGGTGCGGTTGCGCAGGTTGTAGACCGTGCCGTCGGGGGCGACCAGGTCGACCTTCAGGTCACCGACGTAGGTGTGCTTGATGTCGACCGGAACGCTCAGCGTGGCCGGGGCGTTGCCGGAGATCCCGCTGACGGTGATCGGCGACTCGACGGTGGCGTTGTCGTTGACCGCGTAGTCGGCCGTGTTCTCGAAGCGGGTGCCCGGGTTCGGCGGGGTGGTGGAGGTCCCGATGTTGAGCAGGCGGTTCGGGGAGCCGGTGCCGGGGCTGGTCACGACGTTCGGGGTGGCCGCGTTCACCAAAGCCGTGGAGACCTGGGCCGGGGTGGAGGCGGGGTTGGCCGCCAGGTAGAGGGCGGCGGCGCCGACCACGTGCGGGGTGGCCATCGAGGTGCCGGAGATGGTGTTCGTCGCGGTGTCGCCGGTGCCCCACGAGGAGGTGATGTTGGAGCCGGGGGCGAAGAGGTCCAGGATCGTGCCGTAGTTGGAGTAGCTCGCCTTGGCGTCGGTGTTGGTCGTGGCGCCGACGGTGATCGCCTCGGCCACGCGGGCCGGGGACTTGGTGTTGGCGTTGGTGGACTCGTTGCCCGCCGCGACCCCGTAGGTGATGCCGCTGGCTATGGAGTTGCGCACGGCGGTGTCGAGCGCGGAGTCCGCGCCGCCGCCGAGCGACATGTTGGCCACGGCCGGCTTGACGGCGTTCGCCGTCACCCAGTCGATGCCGGCGACGACCTGGGCGGTGGTGCCGGAGCCGTTGTTGTCGAGCACCCGGACGCCGACGATCTTCGCCTTCTTGGCCACGCCGTACGAGGTGCCCGCGACGGTGCCGGCGACGTGGGTGCCGTGGCCGTGGCCGTCCTGGGCGGTGTTGTCGTTGTCGATGGCGTCGTAGCCGTCGGAGGCCCGGCCACCGAGGTCCTGGTGCGTCTTGCGGACGCCCGTGTCGATGATGTAGGCCGTCACGCCCTCGCCGGCCTTGTCCGGGTAGGTGTAACTGTTGTCGAGCGGGAGCGCACGCTGGTCGATGCGGTCCAGGCCCCAGGAGGGCGGGTTCGGCTGGGTGGCGTCGATGGTGAAGACGCGGTTCTGCACGACCGACTTGACGGCCGGGTCGGCGGCGAGCTTCTTGGCCTGCGCCTCGGAAACCTCGACGGAGTAGCCGTTGAGGGCCGCGCTGTAGGTCCGGTCGATCCTCGCGCCGTACCGCTTGGCCACGGCCTTTCCGCTGTCGGCGGTGGAGCGGGCGGCGGAGTCGTTCAGGGTCACGATGTAGCTGCCGGAGACGGTGCCCTCGGCGCCGGCGTTCTCGATGACGCCCTGCGGGGCGAGCGGGGCCGCGGAGGCGGGTAAGGCGAGGGCGGCTCCGAGGGCGAGGGCCAGTGTGGCGGTCGCTCCGATGCCGGCGATCTTCCGGCGGGTGTGACGCATCACGGACATGTGACGGGTCCTCCTCATAGGTGGTGCGCTGCGGGGGGTGCGCGGCCAGCCGGGCGAGACCGGTCCGGGCATGGCTGCTTATGCCATGCCCATGACAAGCAATTCGGCCCAACGACGCGCCGCTGACGAAAGGTTGGCCCACGGAGTCGGTCCACCACAAGAGGTCAACGAACGCGTAACATCCGTGCCACACCTCCGCCATGAAAAGGCAAAGGCCCACCGCACATGACGCACGCACTCCCCGGATATCTCTGCGCCGAAGACGGCACCCGCGCCGACGCGCGGACCGCGCCCTGGTGCTGCCCCGTCTGCGCCGGCCCGTGGGACCTCGACTTCACCCCCGACCCGGCCGCCGTGCTGGACCCCGCCGCCGGGCCCAACTCGCTCTGGCGCTACGACTCCGCGCTGCCGCTCACCGGGGCCCTCTCCGTCACGCTGGCGGAGGGCAACACCCCGCTGGTGCAGCTGGCGGAGCGGGTGCACGCCAAGCTCGACTTCCTGATGCCCACGCTGTCCTTCAAGGACCGGGGCGCGGTGATGCTCGCGGAGCTCGCGCGCCGGCTGGGGCCCCGGCGGGTGGTGGCGGACAGCAGCGGCAACGCGGGGACGGCGCTCGCGGCGTACTGCGCGCGGGCCGGGCTCAGGTGCGAGGTGTTCGTCCCGGAGGGCACCTCGGAGAAGAAGATGGAGCAGATGCGCGCGCACGGCGCGACGGTCCGGGTGGTGCCGGGCGGGCGGGAGGCGGCGGCCGTCGCGGCGCGCGAAGCGGCCGGCCTCCCGGGGGTGTTCTACGCCAGTCACGTCTTCAACCCGTACTTCCTGCACGGCACCAAGACGTACGTCTACGAGGTCTGGGAGGCGCTGGGCGGCCACCTGCCCGAGGTGCTCGTCGTCCCCGTCGGCAACGGCACGCTGCTCCTCGGGGCCGCGCTGGCGGTGGAGGAACTGGCCCGCCGCGGGGTCCGCCCGCCGGCGCTGATCGGCGTCCAGTCGGCGGCCGTCGCCCCGCTGGCCTCCGCCTTCCGCTCGGGCGCAGAGAACGCCGAGCCGGTTCCCCAACTCCCCACCCTGGCCGAGGGGATCGCGATTCCGGTCCCACCGCGGGCCCGCCAGATCCTGGCGGCCGTCCGCAAGTCCGGCGGGACCTTCCTGACCGTCACCGACGACCAGGTCCGCGCGGCCCAGCTCGACCTGGCCCGGCGCGGCCTCTTCGTGGAACCCACGGCCGCCGCCTGCTGGGCCGCGGTAGGCCCCACCGCGGCCGAGGACCCCCTCCGGGGGCGTTCCGCGGTCCTCCCGCTCTGCGGCGCGGGTGCCAAGACGGGGCTGGCCGCGCCCGCGGTCTGACCGGGCTGCCGCCTGCCCGGGCGCCCGCCCGGGCGGGCCCGGTCCCCCACGCCGGACGCGAAGGCCGCCGACATAGGCTCCGCGTCATGCGCACCTCAACGACCCGCGTCTGGGTCGCCCTCGCCCTCGTCTACGTCGTCTGGGGTTCGACCTACCTCGGCATCCGGATCGTCGTCGAGACCATGCCGCCGTTCCTCTCCGCCGGGGCCCGCTTCATCGCCGCCGGCCTCGTCCTCGCCGCCCTCGTCGCCTGGCGGGACGGCCCGGCCGCCCTCAAGGCCACCCGCGCCCAGGTGCGCTCCGCCGTCCTGGTCGGGCTGCTGCTGGTCCTCGGCGGCAACGGCCTCGTCGTGCTCGCCGAGACCACGATCCCCTCCGGCCTCGCCGCCCTCCTGGTGGCCGCCGTACCGATGTGGCTGGTCGTCCTGCGCGCCGGCTCCGGCGACCGTCCCGCCCCGCGCACCCTGGCCGGGGTCCTGCTGGGCCTCGGCGGGCTCGCCGTTCTGACCAGCCCGGGGTTCGGCGGCGAGATCGGGCTGGGCGGGGTGCTCCTGGTGCTGGCCGGTTCGGTGCTCTGGTCGCTCGGCTCCTTCTCGGCGGCGAAGCTGACCCTGCCCGCGAACCCCTTCACCGGCAGCGCCTACCAGATGCTCGCGGGCGGGACCGGCGGGATCGTCGTCGGCCTGTGCCGCGGCGAGCAGCACGGGCTGGACCTCACCTCGTACTCCACCGCGTCCTGGCTGGCCCTCGGCTACCTCGTCCTGTTCGGCTCGCTCGTCGGCTTCACCGCGTACGTGTGGCTCCTGCGCGCGGCTCCGCTCTCGCTGGTGGCCACGTACGCCTACGTGAATCCGGTCGTGGCCGTCGCCCTGGGCTGGCTCATCCTCGACGAGGCCCTGACCTTGCCGATCCTGCTCGGTGGCGCGATCGTCGTGGCGGCGGTCTGCGTGATCGTCAGCACCGAGCGCCGCCGCTGACGGGCCTGGCCGGGCGCCTGTCGCCGCCCCTCAGCCCGCCGGCTTCGCCGCCCGTTCGTACAGGGCCTTCGCCCGGTCGTCGAACAGCGCGGCCGTCGAGTCCACGTCCGTGTCCCCGCCGCTCAGCACCCCGATCAGCTGCCCCGGCCGCCCCGGCCCGCCCCGGTCGGCGATCCACGGGCTGCCGCTCGTCCCCGTCCAGAACCCCGAGCAGTTGATGTAGAGCATGGCGGGGTCGTCCTCGTCGTGCCGGCTCTGCGTCGTGCAGGCGACGGGCTTGTTCTGGGGGTTGCGCTCGGATTCGGGATAGCCGACGACCGTGACCTCCCGGGCATAGCCCGAGGTCCACACCGGCTTCGGGGCCTCCCCGTGTCCGACGACCTCCTGCAGGCTGCGCCCCTGCCCGTCCGGTTCGACGCTGAGGAAGGCGAAGTCGGCGGTGTCCTCGCCCCACTTGGTCCAGCGCTCGTCGACCTGCACGGAGCGCACCTTCCACAGCCCGAGGGGCCGGCTCCCGGAGCCCTCCCCGGAGAAGGCGGGGGCGAAGGCGAGCGCGCCGATGGCCAGCCCGTCGTGCGCGGCCTCGCCCGGCTGCCCGTCCTCGCCGGCCGGGGCCACGCAGTGCGCGGCGGTGGCGACGACATCGCCCTGCGGGCTGTCGACGACGCTGGCCGTGCACCAGTGCTCACCGTTGGCCATGAGCACGCCGACGGTGGGGAAGGGGATCACGCCACGGTCCTCGTAGCCGCCGGAGTCCTTGACGAACACCACCGCGAGCAGCGCGGCGACCCCCGCGAGGGCGGCCGAGACGATCCACTTGGCCCCGAGGCTCACCGGGAGGCGGCGCCGCTCGCGCCGCCGCTCGGGGCCGGCCGGGGCTTCGGGGTCGGCGCGGACATCACCTTGCTGATCCACTCCAGTGCGCCCTCCCGCATCCCGCGTACGTACGACTTCCCGTTGTGCTGACCATCCTGGATCACTTGCAGCGTGGTGTGCACGGGACCCCTGCCGTAGTCCTTCATGAACCCTTCGGCCTTCTCCCGGCCGGACTCCGCGGTGCCGATCTGGAAGTTCACGTAGACGTCCGGGCCGCCCGCCGCGATCAGCTTCCCGGCGAGCTTCTGGGGGTTGTCCGCGTCCATGGCCTGCTTGTTTCCCTTCCACAGCGGGGAATCGGGGACGATGTCGACCCCGCTGGCGATGGCCGCCTTGAAGCGGTCGGGGTGCTTCAGTACGTGCTTGAGGGCGCCGAATCCGCCCGCCGAGGAGCCCATGAAGGCCCACCCGTCGCGGGAGGTGAAGGTCCGGAAATTGGCCTTCGTGAAATCCGGGACGTCTTCGGCCATCCAGGTGCCCATCTTGGGCTGGCCAGGGATGTCCGAGGCGTCGAAATGGTGCTTGGTGTCGGCGTTGTGCACCGGCATGACCAGGATGAAGGGCAGGCTCCTGCCGGCCTTCGCCCCGTCGCTCACGGCCTTCTGGAGGCCGAGGCCCGGCCCCGTCCCCCAGTAGTTCGTGGGGTAGCCGCGGCCGCCGGGCAGGGAGATCAGCACCGGGAAGGCGCTGTCGGCGTACGCCGGGTCGTCGTACTCCTTCGGCACCCACACCCATACGTCGCCCGTGAACCCGGACTTCCTGCCCGTCAGGGTGGTCTTGGCGATCTGGGTGCCGTCCGGCAGCCGGGAGGTCCGCACGAACGGCGCCTTCGGCCCGGTCGGCATGCTCACGCCGGGCCGGCTGTGGGAGGCGGCGGACGCGGCCGTATCGGGCTTCCCGAAGGAGGTGGGATCGCCTATGTCCGAGAAGAGGCCGTACTTGTACGCGGCCGCCCCGCCGCCGGCCGCCAGGACGAGGCCGAGCCCGCCGCTGATCAGGATCAGGCGCAGCCGGCGCCCGGGGCGGTGGCCGACCCCGGCCACCGCCGGGGTCTCGGTCCGGCTCCCCGCCGTGGTCATGACCGTGGTCGTGGTCGTGGCCTTGCGGCCGTCGTCACCCTGCTGGTCTTGGTGCACGGAATGTTCCCGTTCCTTCGCCGGCGCCCCGCGGGAGCGCGGGACGACCGATTGGTCCCCCCTTACATCCATAACAGAGGTATGAACGACCGGATGGGTTGCCTGGGACGGGTGGACGTGGCGAGGGCCACGCCGGTCAGCCGTCGGCGGGCTTCGGCCCCTTCAGAACCTTGCTGATCCACTCCAGCGAGCCCTCCTTCATGCCGCGCACGTAGTGCCAGCCGTTGTGCTCGCCGTTCTGGATGTCCCGGATGGTCATCTTGACCGGGCCCTTGGCGTACTTCTGCCGGAACTGCGTCATGCTCTGCTTGCCGGTCTCCTTGGTCCCGATCTGGAAGTTGATGTAGACCTCGGGACCGCCCGCGTCGATCAGCTCCTGGGCGAGCTTCTCGGGGTTGTTCGCGTCCATCTCCGCCTGGTGGCCCTTCCAGAACGGCGAGTCGGGAACGATCTCGCCGCCGCTGGCGATCACGGCCTTGAACTTGTCCGGGTGCTGCAGGACCTGCTTCATGCCGACGAAGGCGCCGGAGGAGGAGCCCATGAAGGCCCAGCCGTCGCGTGACTTGTACGTACGGAAGTTGGCGCGGGTGAAGTCCGGGACGTCCTCGGCGATCCAGGTGCCCATCTTGGGCCGGCCGGGGATGTCGGAGCCGTCGTAGTAGTACTTCGCGTCCGGGTTGAGCACCGGCATGATCAGGACGAACGGCAGGCTGGTGCCGTCCCGCACGCCCTCGCTGACGGCCTTCTGGAGGCCGAGGCTGCGGTCGGCCCAGTAGTTGTTCGGGAAGCCGTTGCCGCCGGGGAGCGCGATGAGGACCGGGAAGGCGCTCTTGGCGTACTTCGGGTCGCTGTACTCCTTCGGCGTCCACACCCAGACGTCACCCTCGAAGCCGGACTTGGCGCCCTTCAGCCGGGTTTTGGCGATGATCGTGCCGTCGTCGAGCTCGGCGGTCTGCTTGAACTGCGCGCGCGGGCCGGTCTCCAGCTGTACGTCCGGATCGCCGATCGGTGCGGGCGGGCTCGCGGGATCGCGGCCCGGGCCCTGCTTCCCCCCCTCCGCACCGGCGGGGGGCGGGGTCTTGCCGAAGCTCACCGCGGAGCCGTTGCCGGAGAACCGGTCCAGCTTCCAGGCGGCGAAGCCGCCACCACACAGGACGAGCACGAAGGCCACGGTCGCGCTGATCCACAGCACGCGGCGGGAACGGGCGCGGCGGCGGGGCGGACGCGGGGGTGCCGGCGGGCCTGGGGGCCCGGGTATGTGCGGGGGGACGTAGGCCTCCCGGCGGTAAGGCTGGTCATCGGGCCGCGGGCGCTGCGGGTCCTGGTGCACGAACTTCGCTCCGAACGGTCATGGCTGCCCCCCGGCGGGACAGAAGGGACTGACGTCCCCCTTGTCCTGATGCGTGAATCCCCCGGAGAGTTCCAAAACGCCGCAAACACATGACCCGTGTCCCGGTCGTACGAAAGCCCGCGCCGCGGGCGCCTCACCTCAGCGCGTCGAGGACTTCCGCGCACCGCCCGAGCAGTGCGATCAGCTGCTCCCGCTCCTCGCCGGTGAACTCGGCGGCCAGCCGCCGTTCCACCGCCACGGCCCCCGCGTCGGCCACCTCCATCGCCGATCGCCCCTCGTCGGTGAGCCGGGTCTCCAGGACGTTGCCGTGCAGTTCGTGCGGGGTCCGCTCGACGAGGCCGCGCTCCTGGAGGTTCTTCAGCACGGTGTTCATCGTCGGGGGCGTCACCCCGCACAGGCGCGCGAGCGCGGCGGCGGAGATCCCGGGCTTCTCGGAGAGCCAGAGCAGGGCGGCGTACTGCGGAACCGTTACTGCGGCCGGCCTCACCGCCGCGTTCTTGGCCCCGAGGAGAGCCTGTTCGGCTCGCTTGACGTGGGAGCCGATGCGCTCCTCCGCGGGCATGGAAGTCATCCACGCATCATAAAGCCCTTGCGTACATTAGGGCTCTAACTTACATTCGCACTCATCCATAGAGAAGAGGACGTCCGATGTCGAAGAAGTTCCTGCCCGCCGCCCTGGTCACCCTGACCGCCGTCCTCACCCTCGGCGCGGCTCCCGCCCCCGCCGCCACGGCATCGGCCGACGGCGCCGCCGAAAGCCGGGACGCCCGTACCCGGATCTCCACGGCCTTCACCCTGCCCGGCGCGAAGGTCTTCCCCGAGGGCATAGCCGCCGACCCCCGCACCGGCGCGGTCTACGTGGGCTCCTACAAGGACGGCACCGTCTACCGGGCCCGCTCCGGCGCGCGCACGGCGGAGGTCTTCCTGCCCGCGGGCACCGACGGCCGCCACACCGCGAACGGACTGCGGGTCGACGGCCGCGGCCGGCTCTGGGTGAGCGACTCCACCTCGGGCGTCTCGGTCTACGACACCCGGTCGGGGGCCCGGCTGGCCCACTTCGAGATCCCCGGGAGCGAACCGCGTTTCCTCAACGACCTGGCCGTCACCCCCGACGGCACCGCGTACCTCACCGACAGCGTCCGCGCGGTGGTCTACCGGGTCACCCCCCAGCAGCTCGCCGCCGGCTCCGGCCCGCTGCTGCCCGCGTACGACCTGAGCGGGCGGCTCACCCCCTCCCCGGCGGGGAGCTTCACCCTCAACGGCATCACCGCGGACCCGGCCGGGCGCTTCCTGCTCACCGTCGACATGACGGCGGGCGAGCTGTACCTCATCGACCCGGTCTCCGGCGCGGTCTCCCGCGTGGCCCTCACCGGCGGTGACCTGAAGACCGCCGACGGCCTCGACCTCGCCCCCGGCGGGGTCCTGCGCGCCGCCCAGAACACGCGGAACACCCTGAGCCGCTGGCAGCTGTCGGCCGACGGCACCCGGGCCCGCCTGGTCCGTACCGTGACGGACCCCTCGCTCCAGATCCCGACCACCCTGGTCCAGGTCCCGGGGCGGACCCTGGTGGTCAGGTCGCAGTTCGACAAGGACGGCGGGCCGATGCCCTCCCCCGGCGGCGCGCCGACCGCGTTCACGGTCGCCTCGGTCCGCGGGTTCTGACCCGCCGCCCCGCTCCCGGTCCGGTCAGCCGCGCAGATAGGCCAGGACGGCGAGGACCCTGCGGTGGGATTCCTGCGCCGGGGGCAGGTCGAGCTTCATCAGGATGTTCCCGATGTGCTTGCCGACCGCCGCCTCGGAGACGGTGAGCCTGCGGGACACCTCGGCGTTGGAGTGCCCCTCGGCGACCAGCGCGAGGACCTCCCGCTCGCGGGCCGTCAGCCGCTCCAGCGGATCGCGCCGGCGGCTGATGAGACGGCGTACCACCTCGGGATCGACCACGGTCCCGCCGGCCGCCACCCGCGCGACGGCGTCGCGGAACTCCTCCACCTGCCCGACCCGGTCCTTGAGCAGGTACCCGACGGCCGTCCCGTCGCCGGAGTCGAGCAGCTCGGCGGCGTAGGAGCGCTGCACGTACTGGGAGAGGACCAGGACGGGCAGGCCGGGCCGGGTCTCGCGCAGCCGCACGGCCGCGCGCAGCCCCTCGTCGGTGTGGTCCGGAGGCATCCGCACGTCGGTGACGACGATGTCCGGCCGGTGCTCGGCCACGGCCGCTTCGAGGGCGGCGGCGTCGCCGACGGCCGCCACCGTACGGTGGCCGAAGCGGGCGAGGAGACCGACGAGGCCCTCGCGGAGCAGCACGGAGTCCTCGGCGAGGACCACGCGCAGCGACTGCGGGCCGGCTCCTGCGGGCTCTGCCGAGCCGTCGGAATCTACGGGGCCTACGGGGCCTACGGAATGCAAGGGATCTCCACACGCAGCAGGGTCGGGCCTCCGGGAGGGCTGGTCAGGGTCAGTCTGCCGTCCACGACGGACATCCGGTCGGCCAGCCCGGTGAGCCCGCTCCCCCGCGCCGCGTCCGCGCCGCCGCGGCCGTCATCGGCCACCTCCACGGTGAGCCGGTTGCCGTCGTGCCGGCCGGTGACGGTGATCCGGTTCGCCCCGCTGTGCTTGGCGGCGTTGGCCAGGGTCTCGCTGACGAAGAAGTACCCGGCGGACTCGACCTGTTCGGGCAGCCGGCCGGGGAGGTCGAAGTCGGTGTCGACCGGGATCGGGGAGCGGTCGGCGATGTCGGCGACGGCGTCGGGCAGGCCCCGGTCGGTGAGCACCTGCGGGTGGATGCCGTGGACGAGCTCGCGCAGCGAGGTCAGCGCCGCCCCGGCCTCGGCGTGCGCCGCGGCCAGTTGCGCGGCGAGCGGGCTGCCGGGCGGGGCGTCGAGCCGGGCCAGGCCCAGCGTCATGGAGAGGGCTACGAGCCGCAGTTGGGCCCCGTCGTGCAGGTCGCGCTCGATGCGCCGCCGCTCGGCGTCGAAGGCGGCCGCCAACCGGGCTCGGGAGCTGGTCAGTTCGGTGACCTTGACGGCCAGGTCGTCGTCCCGGCCGGGGCCGAGCACCAGCCGGGCCAGGGCCGCGCGGGCCGCCGCCGCCGCGCCGAGCCCGTAGAGGCAGAGCGGGAGGAGCAGCAGTCCGGCGGCGGCGCACAGCAGGGCCACCGGGTAGCCGGTGACGCCGTGGAGCTTCAGGGGGTTGGCCTGTTCCCCGTCGAGGGCGAGCATGACGGGCGTGGCGATGAGGTCGCCGGGCACGATGAACGCGGCGCCGAGGGCGAGCAGTTCCAGCGGCCACAGGAGGGTGGCGGCGAGCACCGCGTAGCCGAGTTCCCGCCAGGTCGCCTGCTCGCCGAAGCGGGTGCGGGCCCACGCCGCGAGCCCCGTACGGTCCGGATCGCGGTGCGGGTCGGGCAGCGGCGCGGCGCCGGGGTGGAGCAGCCGCAGCCGACGGCGTTCGAGGGCCGCGAACGGTACTCCGGCCAGCGCGAGCGCACCCAGCAGCGGCAGCCCCACCAGGACGGGGGCGAGCGCCGTCCCGCACACGGCGAGCAGTGTCAGCACGGTGAGCGCGAGGGCTCCGGTGAGGGAGCCGCCGAGCAGGTAGGCGGCGGCGCGCCAGGGCCGGGCGGAGCGCGGGTACCGGCCCGGGGGCAGGACGGGGAAGGTGGGCGGCATGGGTTCACGGTAGGCGGCGGGCGCGGGCGGCACGGTAGGGCTGGCCATACCCCGGGGGCTCGCCCCTGCCCCGCTGACGGGGGGCCGCGCGGCCGGTTGGCTGGGAACCATGCTGAAGATCGCGTTGAGGTCGCTGCGGCGGCGCTGGATGACACAGGTGGGAACGTTCGTGGCGGTGGCCCTCGGGGTCGCGCTGATGACCGTCATGGGACTGGGGCTCGCCGCGTCGGCGGCGATGCCGGCGGGGGCCGACGTGGTGGGCCTCAACTCGATGCTGGGCACCGCGGGCGGGGTGAGCTCGTTCGTGGCGGCGTTCGTGGTGGCGTCGACGTTCTCGTACGCCGTGGCCGGTCGGCGGCGCGAGCTGGGGCTGCTGCGGCTGGCCGGGTCGACGCCGGGGCAGCTGCGGCGGCTGGTGCTGGTGGAGGCGGCGGCCGTCGGGCTGGCCGGGTCCGCGGCCGGGATCGTACTGGGCGGGGCCGGTGCGCCGCTGATGGCCCGCTGGACCGTGGCCGAGGGGCTGGCGCCCGCCGGGTACGCGATCGGGGACCAGGCCTGGCCGCTGCACGCGGCGTTCTGGACGGGGCTGCTCGTCGCGCTGTCGGGTGCCTACGCCGCTTCCCGGCGGGCGGGCCGGGTCGGTCCGCTGGAGGCGCTGCGCGAGGCCGTCACCGACGAGCGGCCCATGACGCCGGGCCGGTGGGTGGCCGGCGGCGGGCTGCTGCTGTTCGCGGCCGTCTTCGTCGGGTGGCGGCTCGGATCGGATCCGGGCGAGCTGCTCAAGCGCAAGACGTACACGTGGCAGCCGATGCTGCTGATCTCCGCGTGCGGACTGCTGGCACCGGTGCTCGTACGGCCCGTCGTACGGCTGCTGATGTGGATCCCGGTGCGGGTGACCTCCTACGCGGGGCGGCTGGTGCGGGCGAACGCCAGTGCCGGGATCCGCCGGACGGCCGCGGTGGCGGCGCCGGTGCTGGTGATGGTCGCGCTGACCGGATCCCTGCTGGGCGCGGCCTCGACCCTGAAGGAGGCGAAGTCGGTGGAGGCCCGTGCGCGGACCGGCGCGGACTACGTACTGACCGGCGGGCGGCTGCCGGACTCCGCGGAGATGGCCCGCATCCCCGGGGCGCGCGCGCTGGCGGTGGCCGATACCGGGCTGACGGTGCTGGAGGAGGGCTTCGTAAAAGTGCGGACGGAGGCCTCGGCGGTCGACCCGGCGGCGCTGGCGGAGGTCTCCCGGCTGCCGGTGGTGGCCGGCTCGGTCGCCGGCCTGGACGACGGCGGCATCATCGTCACCGAGGAGTGGTGGCAGCACCGGGTCGGGGAGGTGGTACCGCTGTGGCTGGCGGACGGCACTGCCGTCCGGCTGCGGATCGTGGCCGTGATGCGGACGGGTACCGGCGACAACGGCGCCTACGTCACCCCGCGCAACGCGCCCGGAGCGAAGGTCTCGCGCGTCGAGGTCAAGGCCCCGGCGTCCGCGGCCGGCGCGGTCCGCGAGACGGCGGCCCGCCACGGGGCCACGGCGCTCACCGCGCAGGAGTGGCTGACGGCGACAAACCCGCGCACGAACCGCTTCACGGTGCTCGGCTACGTCATGGTTCTCGGCATCGCCCTGGCCTACACGGCGATCGCGCTGGCCAACACCCTGCTGATGGCCGCCGCCGACCGGGCCGGCGACCTGCGCCTGCTCCGGCTGGCCGGGGCCACCCGGTCGCAGGTCCTCACCGTGATGACAGCCGAATCCCTGCTGGCGGCCACGGTCGGCGCCCTCCTCGGGACGGCGGTCGCCGTGGTCAATCTGGCGGGCATCCGCGCAGCCCTCGCGGCCCTCGGAGTCGACTCCCCGATGGTCGTCCCCTGGCTCCCGATGGGCGCGGTCGCCGGTGTCTGCGCCGCGCTCGCGGCCCTGTGCACCCTCCTTCCCTCGGCCCGCGCCCTGCGCAGCCGGTCGGGGCGGCGCAGGGCGCGGGCGGGTGAAGTACCCGGTGTGGGAGCCGGGTTGGCCTCGGGCTGAGGCCCGGACTCAAACTCAGACAACAAACTCAGACATCAGGCTCAGAGCTCAGAGCTCAGGCTCAGCCTTCGGGCTCAGTCCAGCGTGGGGGCCTGGCGCAGGATCTCGACCTCGAGGCGCTGGAGCGCGGGGCTCGACGATATGCCCAGGTCCTCGGCCATGCGCCGCTGGTGCATCCTCAGCACCGAGAGTGCGTCGGCCTGTCGGCCGCCCCGGTACAGGGCCAGGCTGAACAGTTCGCAGCCGTACTCGCGCAGCGGATGGGCCTGGGTGAAGCCCGCCAGTTCCGAGACGGCCACTTCGTGGGCTCCCACGGCGATCAGTGCGGCGCAGCGGCCCTCGACCACCGAGAGCCGCAGTTCGTCCAGCCGTACCACCTCGGGCGATACGTGGGTGGCATCGGCCACTTCCGCGTAGGCGTCCCCGCGCCACAGGGCCAGCCCGGTCTCGAACTCGACCAGGGCCCGCTGCGGGTCACACCGGTCCAGCGCCTGCCAGCCGGCCGTCGCGCACGTGCCGAAGCGGTGGGCGTCGACCTCTACGACACTGCTGTCGAGTAAATAGCCGCGACCCCGCGTGCGCAGCACCTTCGCGGGCTTGCGCGGCGCACGGTCCGGCTCCAGGACCCTCCTCAGGTTCGCGATGTAGGCGTGCAGTGAGGAGATCGCCGATTGTGGCGGCTGACCGTCCCACAGCGCTTCCACCAGTACGTCGACGGATACGGGCTGGCCCACCTGGCTGACCAGCAGGGTGAGCGCGGCTCGTTGCTTGGTCGCCCCGAGGTCCACGTACCGGCCACCGATGGTCGCCTCGACCGGACCCAGCACCCGGAACTCCACCTTGACCGGCGCCGCGTCCGGCCCCGGCTCGGGATCCGTGTCCGCCCACCGGAGCGCGCCTCGCGGCCGCGGCACGAGTGGCTGGGACGCGACGGCGTGCGCACCAGACCTCTCGCGGGCAGTCGCCAGGGCGGCGGCGGGGGGCGGGGAGTGGGAATCGAGTTCGAGCGCCATTGTGAAGTACATCTTCAGCGTCTCGTTCGCCTGCCGGAGTTCCCGTACTTCCCGCTCCAGATCGGCGATGCTCCGCGTGGTCCTGTTCCTGCCTCCCAATCGCTGTTCGAGAACAAAGTCCATCGCCTGTCTACCGCCGTCCTCGAGGTCCGCGGTCAACATGCCGAAATCAATTTTTTCGTTCACTGCTTCTGTATTCATCAAGCTCCCCCGAAAGATGCGTACGCCCCGGCCTCGGCCGGATGGCGAGAGTCGCCACCTCTGCACGAGGAAGGATCCAGCATGGCGATCAAGCCTGACAACCCCCGTTGAAAACTTCGTGAGTTGAACTTTGTCCAAGCCTGAAAACCGTGCACCCGAAGCCGTGGTTCCGGGCACATTCGGAGTCCCGCGCTCCTCCATGCGGTGGCGTTCCGCCCATCAGTGGTCATGCTCGGAGCGCCGGGCCGGGGAGCATTCCGCTTCCCCGCCGTCCGGCGCTCCGCAAAAAGATCTCCGACTACCTCGCGAAGATCAACGTGGTCGGCGAAGGCGTGGCCTGGAAGGTGATTTCGCCGAAGCCCGCCTTGGTGAGCCAGGCGTGGTAATCGGCACGCCGCCAGGTGCTTCCGTGCCTGCTCTTGAGCAGCATTTCCGAGGCGAAGGTCAGCGCGAAGGGGGGGCCGCTGCGGTCGTCCTCGACGATGTAGTCGGAGATGACCAGCGTTCCGCCTGGCTTCAGGGCGCTCCGCGCCTTGGCGAAGATCTCCGTGTTCTCGTCCGGCCCTTCCTGATGGGCGATATTGGAGTACATCACGACGTCATGGGCGGAATCGCCAAATCCGGTGGTGTGGAAGTCCCCGTCGACGAAGCTGACGCGATCGGCCACGCCCCGCTCGGCGAGCAGCCTGCGGGCGATCGAGTTGATCGGCGCCCAGTCGAGCTGGGTCGCGCGCGCGTCGGGGTTCAATTCCAGCCAGATGCCCGAGCAGATGCCCGATCCGCCGCCGATGTCGAGGATCGAGACCTCTCCGGCCTCCGCCAGCCGCAGCGTCTCGGCGGCGATCTTCGCGACGGGAACCGACTGCGCGGCGATGGCCTGGACGAGCTGCTCCCAGTGCGGGTTGTCGGCCACCTCCACCACCGCGTCCGTCAGCGGGCCTCCGGCGCGGACGACGTCGGGCAGCGCCGAAAGGCTGCCCATGTGGCCCATCTTGAGCTTGGCGAAGCCGCTCAGCGAGGCGGCCCGGCCGTCCACCAGGAAGGCGGACGCCTCGGCGGTGTTGCGGTATCCGCCGCCGGCCGGCTCGACCAGACCGATGCTGACCAGGCCGTCGAGGAGGGCTTGTGCGCCCCGCTCCGAGATCCCGGCGCGCTCGGCCAGGTGGGCGGCGGAGGTGGCGCCGTCCTCCAGGTGGGTGAACAGGGAGTAGCTCGCGGCCGTACCCAGGATTCCGGTTGCCCAGTACCCGGTGATGAGCCGCATGATCCGATCCGACGTCGGCTGGGTGCTGGTCATGCCGTCCTCACCATGCTTCCCGAAAGCTGACGCGGCACCGACGCGACGGCCGATTTCGCCTCCACGTGCTGCGGGGCGGCCGGAACCCAACTGCCCAATGCCATTTCCGCGGTGATTCCGGGGCCGAATCCGGCGATCACTCCGGGGGATCCCGCCGACAGCCTCTCTGCTTCTTCGAACTGCCTGCGCAGGGCGTCGAACACGACCGCGCTGGCGATGTTCCCGTATTCGGTCAGCGTGGACCAGCTGTGCCGGAAGACCGTCCGGTCCACATTGAGGAACTTGGCGAGGTCGTCGAGAATGCGGGGGCCGCCGGCGTGGATGATGTAGAAATCGAGAGCGCCTATGTCCCAGCCGTGGAGCGCGGCCAGCTCACCCAGCACCGGGGCGATCGGTTCCATCGTTCCGGGAACTCGGCGGTCGAGCTGGAAGTGGAATCCGGTGTCCCGGACGGAGTAGGAGATCCAGTCCTCGGTGTTCGGAATGAGGTAGGAGGCATTGCGCTCCAGCAGGACGCCGGCGCCGCCGCTCCCCCGTACCACCGCGGCCGCGACCGCGTCCCCGAACAGGCCGTCCGACAGCAGCGAGCCGATGTCGTCGGCCTCGGGCTGGTAGCACAGCGAGCACAGTTCGCAGGAGACGATCAGGACGTTGCTCTCGGGGTGCGCCACGCAGAAATCGTGGGCGCGGTTGATCGCCGCGCCACCCGCCGCGCAACCGAGCTGTGCGATGGGCAGCTGCCGCGTGTCGTAGCGGAAGCCCATTGTGTTGATCAGCCACGCGGTGAGCGAGGGCATCATGAACCCGGTGCACGACACGTAGATGATCGCGTCGATGTCCGTCGCCGCCAGGCCCGCGTTCTCCAGGGCCTTTTCTATGACTTCCGGGCACCGCTTCTTCGATTCCAGCTCGTAGATGCGGTTGCGTTCCTGGAATCCGGGGTGGCTCAGCGTCTTCTCGATGGGCTGGACCAGGTGCCGCTTCCGCACCCCCGTGTTCTCTATCAGTCGAAGGGCCAGCGGAAGCTGCGGCTTACCCGCGTGCGCCTCCCTGGCGAATGCCAGAGTGTCTTCCATCGTGATGATGTGTTCCGGCACGCTCACCGAAGGCTTACATAGAATTGGCATACCTGGCATCTATCTCTCTGACGTAGAGAATTTCTGCTGCCCTCACAGCGTGTACGTTCCCCAACATCGCGCATGGCGCTTGCTGCTGGCTTGGCGGTGACTTGCCTTCACCGCGCCCTTTCATCCACCGGATTGGGGCGGTCCGGGGCGCGGGCGGACTGGCCGAAATCCGTCGGTGGCGGGCCCCTGGAAGCGGTGAAGCTCCGGCCGTGGACGGCGACCCCCGAGGTCGTCCGCCCCCAGCCGGAGCCTCACCGCGCCGCCCGGGGAATCCCGCCGCCGCCCTGCCTACTCCGCCTGCGCGGGCGGAGTGGTCCGGACCCCGCCGGCGCCGGCCAACTCCTGATCCACCAGGGCCGATGCGGCTCCGGTGTACCCCTCCGGATCCAGCAGGCGGACGATCTGGGCATCCGTCAGATGCCGCTTCACCTTGGGCAGTGCGCCCAGGATCTCGGCCAGCGAACCGCCGGTGCGTTCCGCCTCGGCCGAGGCGCGGGTCAGCAGCTCCTTGGCACCGGCCTTGCCGAGCCGGGGCGCAAGATGGGCCGACACCCTCTCCGACACCACTTGGCTTCCCGTCAACGTCAGGTTCTCCCGCATCCGCTCGGGCCGAACGACCAGCCCCTCGGCCAGCTCCACGGCGGTGTGCGCGGCGCCGCCGGCCAGCCGCAGGCACTCGCGCAGCAGCTGCCACTCGGCGTGCCACACACCGGCGGAACGCTCGTCCTCGCAGACCAGGCACTGGGTCACCCCCGCCGCCAGCAGCGGCACCTGGAGCGCGGCACTGCGCAGCAGGGTGGCCAGTACGGGGTTGCGCTTGTGCGGCATGGCCGAGGACGCGCCACGTCCTTCCACCGCGGGTTCGGCGACCTCGCCGACCTCGGTCCGGGTCAGCGACTGCACGTCGACGGCGATCTTGCCCAGGGCGCCCGTGACGAACGCCAGGGCGCCGGCGAGGTCGGCCATCGGGGTGCGCAGCGCGTGCCACGGCAGTGGCGGGCGGGCCAGGCCGGTCTCGGCGGCGTAGGCGTCCAGGAGCCGGTCCACGTAGTCGCGGCTCGCTCCGGGCGTGACGGGCACCCCGGCGGTGGGCTCCTCCGCCGCGGACTCCCCCGCGGCGAACTCCAGGTAGCCGGCGAGAGTGCCGGCGGCCCCGCCCAGCGATACGGGAAGGCCGCCGTCGAGTACGGCGGCGACGCGGTCCCGGGCGTCCAGCAGGAGCCGGCGCCAGCCTGCGGCCTTCAGGCCGAAGGTGGTGGGTACGGCGTGCAGCGCGAGGGTGCGGCCGGCCATGACCGTGTCGCGGTGCCGGGCGGCGAGGGCGGCCAGGGCCTCGGCGGCGCGTTCCAGGTCCGCGCGGATCAGGCGGAGCGTGCGGTCGGCGACCAGCATGGCTCCGGTGTCGAAGACGTCCTGGCTGGTGGAGCCGTGGTGGACGAACTCGGCGGCTTCCGGCGACTGGGCGGCGACCAGCCGCGTGAGTTCCCGGACCAGTCCGACCACCGGATTCGCGGTCTCGCGCGCGACCAGGGCGAGCTCGCGCACGTCCAGCAGTTCGGCTCGTGCGACGCGGCTGATGACCGCGGCCGCCTCGGCGGGCACGGTGCCGACCTCGGCCTGGGCGCGGGCCAGGGCCGCCTCCGCGTCGAGCATGGCCTGCAGCCAGGCCAGGTCGGAGGTGACCGCCTCGGCTGGTGTGCCGGCCCGGACCGGGGACAGCAGCCCGGCGTCGGGGCCGTACCCGGCCGGCGGCGCGGGGGGCGCGCTTCCTCGGTTGTCGGCTGTCATGCGTTCACCTCGACGGGATCGGTGGGCGAGTGCCGGTACGAGGACCCGGGTGCACCGGCGTGGGCGGGCAGCGCGAGCACGGCGCGGGCGATGGCGTCCGCGTCGCCGAGCGTCATGGAGTTGACCCCGGGGCGGCTCCCGGCGGCGGTCACCCAGTGCACCGCCTCGGTGGGCACGCCGTAGGCGAACCGGCGCGGGTGGGAGCGGCCTTCGGCGTCGAGGAGCCGGTAGGGGCGCTCGGTGACGGCCAGGCCCTTGGTCTCGTACGCGATGCCGCAGGCGCCCTCGATGCGGTGGCGGGCGGCTTGCCCGCTGTCCAGGAGGTCGCGCAGCAGTGGCTCCGCCGTGCGCGGCAGGTCCGGCTCCGGCAGCCGCGCCTCGATGAGGGCCGTGGCCGTCACCGGGGGTCCGGGGACGGCGTCGGAGCCGACCGTGAACACCGCCGGGCCCGCGCCGCCGTGGCCGCCCCGGGACAGGGGCGAGGACGAGGACGAAGGCAGGGCCGGCGGGGCGTCCAGCCGTACCCCGGGGCCGAGGACCTCCACGACGCCGGCCTCGATCAGCGCGATCAGTTCCTCGATGCGGGAGGCGGGCGGCCCGATGGACAGGAACGCGTTGAGCGGGGTGTACCAGCTCTGGAGGTCGTCCCGGTAGGAGGCGCCCTCCAGCTTTCCGTGGTCGACGGCCAGCCGTATCTCGTTGCGCAGATCGCGCAGGACGTCCAGGGCCGCCTTCAGCGGGCCGCGGACATTGCCGGCCCTGGCCTGGCGCACGTCCTCGGCCAGGTGGGCCAGGAGCCAGGCCCGGTGCTCGGCGCGGTCGCGCAGCAGGTGGCCCCGGTAGGGCCGGGCCAGGGTCTCCCAGTCCCACCGGTCCGCCGCGTCGATGCCGGCGGCGTCCAGGAGCAGGCGCTCGGCCTCGGGGCCCGGCGCGGCCAGGTAGTGCTCGACGAAGGATTCGCGCTGCCGCTCCCGCCCGCGGGCGGCCAGCAGGGCGCCGTAGTAGACGCTCTCCACCTCCTTGGCGATCAGCGGCCACAGGTCGGTGAGGAAGTGCAGCCGTGCGCCGTCCGCCGCGCGCCGGTGCAGCCGGGCGATGGCCCGGGGGGTGAGCAGCCGCGGCTCGTGGCGTTCGTACGGGCCCTTCTGGTTCTCGCCGCGCGCGTGGTAGGGCACGCCGCGCCGGGAGCCGGCGACGATCTTCGGCTCCAGGCCGGAGGGCCGGTAGCGCAGTGCGTCCCCGGCGGGTTCGAAGGTGCCGCCGCGGCCCTCGGTCAGCAGTGCGAGCACGTCGAAGAAGTTCAGCCCCAGGCCGCGGACGAAGACCGTCTCGCCCGGCGCCACCACGGACAGGTCCACGTCCGCGGGGTTCGCGGGGGCGATGTACGTCAGCCCGTGCGCGGCGGCGGCCTCCGCGAGCGCGCTCTCGCCCCGGGTGGGCCTGGCCGGTACGTGGCCCAGGGCGAGGACGACGGCGTCCAGGCCGGTGAGTCGCGTGCCGTCGGCCAGCTCCAGGGTCTGCGGACCGCCGTGCCCGGCTCCGTCGGACAGGGCGACGGCCCGGGTGGGGTGCTCGACGATGGTGACGTGCTCGGGCGCGGCCGCGGCCACGGCGCGGAAGGCGTCCTGCAGGTAGGCGCCGTAGAACGCGCGGGTGGGGTAGTCGTCCGGGCCCAGCCGGCGCGCCTCGTCCAGCGTCCCGGCCAGGAACCGGGCCCGTACTCCCGGCACTTGGGCGGTGCGGGCGAGCCCGGCCGCCCACTCGTACAGGCTGGGGCCCTCCTCGACCGGGCCGTCCATCAGCACGCTGTGGTCGGTGTAGACGGTCACTTGCGAGGCCACCGTGTTCATCAGGAGCTGGCGCGGCTGCTCGGTGCGCCACACCCTTCCCGGTCCGGGTGCGTACGGCTCGACGACGTGCACGGTCACCGCTCGGTGGGACGGGGATGTGCGCTCGTTGGCACAGAGCCGCTCCAGGACCGCGAAACCGCGCGGCCCCGCGCCGACAAGGGAGACCGTAAGCACCAACACTCCTCAACACAGGGTTCCGGCTCGGTCAGGGACGTACGGGGCGAGCGCGGGCGCCGAGGAGGGGCGGCGCTTCGAAGGACGGCGCGGCAGCAGCCGAGTCCCGCTGCCGCGCCGGGGGTTCAGCGGTTCCGTGCGTGGGTGCGCAGCTCGGTCCGCAGGACGTCCACGACCCGCTCGACCTGCTCCCCGCTCAGTTCGGCGTGCATCGGGATGGCCAGGTTGCGCTGGAAGAGGTCGGCGGAGACCGGGCACCTGCGCTTGGACTGGTACACCGGCTGGACGTGGGTCGCCCACGTGCCGTGTCCGCAGCCGATGCCCTGGGCGCGCAGCGAGGCGGCGAGCCCCGCGCGGTCCACGCGCGGGTCCAGGGTCACCATGTAGGACTGCCAGGCGTGGGTGCGGTCCTCGGGCACGTGAGGCAGCGTCAGGAGTTCTTCCTCCGCGAGCAGTTCGCCGTAGTGGGCGGCTACGGCGGTCCGGCGGGCGAGCAGTTCGTCGATCCGGCCCATCTGCACCCGCAGGATCGCGGCGGCGATGTCGGACATCTTGTAGTTGTAGCCGATGTCGGTGAACTCGGGGATCGGCAGGCCGACGATCTGCGCCTGGTCGAAGATGCTGCCGATGCCGAAGGAGGACCGCAGCCGCGCGTCCTGCCCGATCACGGGGTCGGCGGCGAGCAGGGCGCCGCCCTCGCCGCTGGTGGCTCCCTTGCGTCCGTGGAAGGACAGGCAGGCCACCGGCGCCAGCGTGCCCGCCTCGCGCCCCTGGTAGGTGGCGCCGACCGAGCAGGCCGCGTCCTCGACCACGAACAGTCCGTTGCGGTCGGCGATCGCGTTGAGTTCGGCGTAGTCGGCGGGGAGGCCGACCGTGTCGACCGCGATGATGCCCACGGTCCGCGGGCCGATCAGGTCCTCCACGGCCTGCGGGTCCACGGTGGCGGTGTCGGCGCGCACGTCGGCGAAGACGGGGACGGCGTCGACGTAGCGCACGGCGTGGGCGGGGGCCGGGAAGGTGTAGTCGGCGACGATCACCTCGTCGCCCGGTTCGACACCGAGCGCGAGCATCGCCAGGTGGAGCGCGGCGCCGCAGTTGCTGAGCGAGACCGCGTCGCCGACTCCGTAGCGCTCGACCAGCAGAGCCTCCAACGCCTTGCCCTGCGGGCCCTGGCCGGCCGGCCAGCCCGAGGAGAACACCTCGGCCACGGCGGCCAGTTCCTTTTCTCCCAGACTCGCGTGAACGAGGGGAACTCTGTCCATGATGCTCACCTCTCGTTACGCCGTACGGTCGGTCGTGGACCGAAGACTGGGAAGAACGGGCGGTTCGAAGCGCAGGGGCGTGATCTGGTTGACGTCATAGCGTTCGCGCATCCGACGTACCGCCTCGGCGTCGACCGAGGGGCCTGCGGAGAAGATCTCGACGATCTCCTCGAAATAGTGCTCGTGGTCGGGCGAGGGGTAGCTCTGGAAGAGCATGCGCGCCGGACGGTCCGACGCGTTGCGAAATGCGTGCGGGGTACCCGGGGGGACGAACATGCAGCTGCCCGCGGTCGCACGGACGGCCTTGTCACCGCCGGCGGATTCCCAGTCGCGCCAGGTGTCCGTCGTGCGTTCGGCGGGCTCGAACGCCAGGAGTTCCAACTCCCCTTCCAGGACGTAGAAGAACTCCTGCGACTTGGTGTGCGTATGCGCGCCGACGTCGAAGCCCGGCGGCACGATCACTTCGAAGACCGAGATGGAAGAGCCGTCCGCCGCGGTGACCTTGAAGGTCACGTCCTGCGCCTTCGTGACCAGTTTTCGTCCCTGGCCGGGTGGAAGAATTAGCCCGCTCATGTAATTGCTTTCCTCGTAGTCTGTGCGAAATTCCCGCTCAGGAGCGAACGGCTCTACGGCCTGTGGCACGAGCCGACGAGCGCGCCAAAGCCCCTCTGCTTCAAGCCGGTTGACTGGCAGGGGCAGAGGTTCGCGCCCACCCCCACAGGGCCGGCGCCGTGCGCTGGTCGGACGGAAACGCGGTGCGAAGACATGCAGGAGGACATTCCCTCGATGGCCGCAGAACGCCCATGCGCAGGAATCACCCACAGCCAGTCACGCCCCGGCCTTCACCCGTCCAATCATTCCGCGCACTTCACCGCCGTACCGTCCCACCCGTCCGGCAACTTAGCGCCGCCCTCTCTTCTCGCGGATACCGGAACCCGCATTCGGGGCGCCGATAAACAGGTTGCACGAAGAGGATCACCGAGCCGGGACGGATTCGTCAAGGGCCCCTTTCCGCCCGCCTAGAATTCACCAAGTCGGATTTCCGCAGCACCACTTCTTTGCCGCCTCGAGCGATATCCCGTTGACCGTGCGGCCCGCGGGACGCCGCTCCCCGGCCGCCCGGTCGCAGTGGCACCGGGCCCCGGCCGCAGCTGTCCCAACCCATCTGAAAACAAGCCGTGTTCACGAGCAGCGGCGTGGACCCGAGGCTCCCGGGGGACGCGCCGTGAACCGCTCGGGCCCGCACCACGGGCCGAGAGACGCTTCGGGAAATCATTACAGCGGATGCTCCGTGCGTACGCCAACCCGGGACTTGGCGGCGACTATTTTGCGGATTGGTATCGGCTTGCCGCCAAGCCAATACCAATCCACCCCTCAGTCCCCGGCAAGTCATTTGGCCGAAGATGGCCGTCGCAGCTCGGAAAGACCGAAATCCTGCGGCCGAAATTCATTAGTTCTCGGTGGCCGGATCGGTGGCCGTGGGCCCGGGACGGGCCCGAGCCGGGCCCACAGACAGGCCTGAGCCGGCAAGCCCGCGCGCGCCCGGTGCCACCGCACCGGCAGGAACCTTCGGCATCCGCGGGGAGGTCGTCAGAACCGCGCCCGTGTCGAAGACCGCCGAAACAGTCCTCGGAGCCGCCCCCGGTACGGGACGGCCGCCGAGCAACCCGAGGGGAAAACCATGCCGTCTGCCGTAGGCCGAGTCCTGCTCGCCGAGCCCCGCGGCTCCTGCGCCGGTGTGCACCGGGCCATTGAGATCGTGGAGCGCGCGCTCGAGATACACGGCGCGCCGGTGTACGTACGCAAGCAGATCGTGCACAACGAGTACGTGGTGAGCCGGCTCGAGCAGCGGGGTGCCCGGTTCGTCGATTCGGAGAACGACGTGCCGAACGGAGCCGTCTGCATCTTCTCCGCGCACGGTGTCTCCCCGCAGGTGCGCAGCAATGCCGCCGAGCGCGGTCTCCACGTCATCGACGCGACCTGTCCGCTCGTCGCCAAGGTCCACCACGAGGCCCGCCGGTACGCCCGCGACAAGCAGACGCTGATCCTCATCGGGCACGCGGACCACGAGGAGATCGAGGGCACCTTCGGAGAGGCCCCGGACCGTACGGTCATCGTCCAGGATGTGGACGAGGCCCGGCGGCTCGAGCTCCCGCCGGGGGCCTCCGCCGCCTACCTGACCCAGACCACCCTGTCGGTGGACGACACGGCCGAGATCGTCGCCGTGCTGCAGGAGCGCTTCCCCGGTCTGACCGGCCCGGGCAGCGAGGACATCTGCTACGCCAGCCAGAACCGGCAGAACGCGGTGAAGGCGATCGCCGGACGCAGCGACCTCGTACTCGTCGTGGGGTCGGCCAACTCCAGCAACTCGGTCCGGATGGTGGAGGTCGCGCAGGCCGCCGGCGCCGCGGCCCGGCTGCTGCCCGACGTGGAACACCTCGACCCCGCATGGCTGGCCGGCGTCCGCACCCTGGGCCTGAGCGCCGGCGCGAGCGTGCCCGAGGTACTGGTCGAGCAGGTCGTCGAGCGGCTCGCCACCCTCGGGTTCGGCGATGTCGAAACCGAGGTCACCGCCAAGGAGAACGTCGTGTTCAAACTGCCCGCGGAACTCGACCGGCCGACGCCGCAGGCCCCCGCCGCCGGCGGTGTCGTCGGCGGTGACGCCTGCGACGAACTGCTGGCCCGGGTCAGCGTCACCATCGAGGACCTCCTGAAGGCCGAGACCGCGCGCTGGGCGGCTGTCGACGCCCGTGTCGCGGTGCCGGTCGAGGCGGTCGCGGAGATCGTCAGGGCCGGCGGGAAGCGGCTGCGCCCCGCGTTCTGCGTCAGCGGCTACCTGTCGGCCGGCGGTACGGCGGACGAGGAGACGGTCGTCGCCGCGGCTGCCGCGCTGGAGCTCCTGCACGTGTTCGCCCTCATCCACGACGACATCATGGACAACTCCGATACCCGGCGCGGGACTCCCACCGTGCACGCCAAGCACGCCGCCCTCCACGCGGAGCGCGGCTGGGCCGGCGAGCACCGCCGGTTCGGCGAGGGCATCGGCATCCTGGCCGGCGACCTGGCACTGAGCTACGCCAACCGGCTCGCCAGCGGGCTGACCGGCCCGGCCCTGCAGATCTGGAACGATCTGGTCACCGAGGTGATCATCGGCCAGCAGCTGGACATCGCCCTCGCCGCCGAGCTGACGCCGGACCCGGCCCTGTCCCGCTGGGTCGCCGTCTGCAAGTCCGGCCGGTACACCATCCACCGGCCCCTCGCCCTCGGGGCGGCCATCGCCGGACGGCCCGAACTCCAGGTGCCCTTCGAGGAGTACGGGGTCGCGGCCGGGGAGGCGTTCCAGCTCCGCGACGACCTGCTCGACGCCTTCGGCGACGGCGTGGCGACCGGCAAGCCCGCCGGGCTGGACCTCGTGGAACACAAGATGACCCTGCTGCTCGCCCTGGCGGCCACCAAGGACGACCGGGTGGCCCGGCTGGTGGCGGACGGCAGGAACGGCGGCTGGGACCCGGCCGAGCTGCAGGGCGCGCTGCTCGCCTCCGGCGTCCGCCAGGAGGTCGAGGAGCAGATCGACCAGCTCGTCGCCACCGCGTGCGCGGCGCTCGACGACGCACCGCTGGCGGGCGACTGGCACAAGCGCCTGGTCAAGATGGCCGAGCAGGTGGCCTACCGCGACCGCTGAGCCGACAGCACCGGGGCCGGCC
>NZ_JAPNLJ010000139.1 GCF_026627445.1 Streptomyces sp. H27-H1 | reverse complement strand
GGTTACATCGGCAAGCGTGACGTGGCACCGCTGCTGCTGGAAGGCCTGCAGCGACTGGAGTACCGCGGCTACGACTCCGCGGGCATCGTCGTCAACAGCCCGAAGGCCGCGGCCCTGAAGGTCGTCAAGGCGAAGGGCCGCGTACGCGAGCTCGAGTCCCGGGTGCCCAAGCGCTTCGCCGGCACCACCGGCATCGCCCACACCCGCTGGGCCACCCACGGCGCCCCGAGCGACCTCAACTCCCACCCGCACCTGGACGCCGACAACAAGGTCGCCGTCGTCCACAACGGCATCGTCGACAACGCCTCCGAGCTGCGCGCCAAGCTGGAGGCCGACGGGGTCGTCTTCCTCTCGGAGACCGACACCGAGGTGCTCGTCCACCTCATCGCCCGCGCCCAGGCCGACACCCTGGAGGAGAAGGTCCGCGAGGCGCTCAAGGTCGTCGAGGGCACTTACGGCATCGCCGTCATGCACGCCGACTTCCCCGACCGCATCGTCGTCGCCCGCAACGGCTCCCCGGTCGTCCTCGGCATCGGCGAGAAGGAGATGTTCGTCGCCTCGGACATCGCCGCGCTCGTCGCCCACACCCGCCAGATCGTCACCCTGGACGACGGCGAGATGGCGACCCTGAAGGCCGACGACTTCCGGACCTACACCACCTCCGGTACGACGACCACCGCCACGCCCGAGACCGTGGAGTGGGAGGCCGCCTCGTACGACATGGGCGGCCACGACACGTACATGCACAAGGAGATCTCCGAGCAGGCCGACGCGGTCGACCGCGTCCTGCGCGGCCGGATCGACGACCGCTTCAGCACGGTCCACCTGGGCGGCCTGAACCTGGACCCGCGCGAGGCGCGCGGCATCCGCCGGGTCAAGATCCTGGGCTGCGGCACCTCCTACCACGCCGGCATGATCGGCGCGGGCCTCATCGAGAGCCTGGCCCGCATCCCCGCCGACGCCGAGCCGGCCTCGGAGTTCCGCTACCGCAACCCGGTCGTGGACCCCGACACCCTCTACATCGCGGTCTCCCAGTCCGGTGAGACGTACGACGTGCTCGCGGCCGTGCAGGAACTCAAGCGCAAGGGCGCCCGCGTCCTCGGCGTGGTCAACGTGGTCGGCTCCGCGATCGCCCGCGCGGCCGACGGCGGCGTGTACGTACACGCCGGCCCCGAGGTCTGCGTCGTCTCCACCAAGTGCTTCACCAACACGGTCGTGGCCTTCGCGCTGCTCGCCGTGCACCTGGGCCGCATCCGCGACCTGTCCGTCACCGACGGCAAGCGGATCATCGACGGCCTGCGCAAGCTGCCGGCGCAGATCCAGGAGATCCTCGACGGCGAAGAGGACATCAAGAAGCTGGCCGCCGAGTACGCCGAGGCCAAGTCGATGATGTTCATCGGCCGCGTCCGGGGCTACCCGGTGGC
>NZ_JAPNLJ010000138.1 GCF_026627445.1 Streptomyces sp. H27-H1 | reverse complement strand
CTACCACCAGAAAGGTGCCCCGCCCCTGCGTTTACGATTCGACCTAGACACTCGAATCCTTGCAGGTCAGGGCACCTTTCGTGTTGCCAGCTCCACCTCAGCGATCAATTCGGCTGAACAGCCGAGGTCAGCTCTTGAGGGTGGTCATGGCCTGTTCTCCGACGCAGCGGATCTTGGCGTGGCTGCTGTTGTGTCGTCGCTTCCAGCGCTTGAGTCGGCGGCCCCGGAAGGGGACTGGGATGTGGCGGCCGGCGCCTTGGTAGGCCTTGTCCGCCCAGCACTTCAGTCCTGCGGCGGCGAGCGCGTCGACGATGCCGTGGCTGCGGGCGGCGGTCAGGTCGTGGGTGGAGCCGGGCAGGGCTGGTGATGCCCAGAGGAGGCGGCCGAACGGGTCGGTGAGGACTTGCACGTTCATGCCGTGCCGCTTGTGGTCGGAAGTCGCACGGCGGCTGCGGGTGAGTGTGAAGTCGGCTTATCAGTGGCACCAGTTGTGGCGGGACGGGGGTGTGCAGGCTCTGTCTTCCCGTGGTCCGAGTGGATCGCGGTGCCGTCTGTCGCCGCACTGCCTGGAAAAGCTGGCGGGGTTTTTGGAGGAGGGGCCGGCCGTGCCTGGCTGGGTGGAGGACCAGGTGTGGACCGCGTCGCGGGTGGCCACGCTGATCGGCAGGAAATTCCACGTCTCCTACAGCGTCTCGGGTGCCACCCGGTTGATGCACCCGCTCGACTTCAGCCCTCAGGTCCCTGCCCGTCGAGTCGCCGAGCGCGACGAGCAGGCCGTCGTTGTGTGGAAGGAGGCGACCTGGACGGAGGTAAAAGGGTCCGGGCGGCCTGCGGGGGCTACATCTGCTTCGAGGACGAAGCCGGTTTCACCCGCAAGCCGCCCCGCGGACGGACCTGGGGCCGACGCGGCATCACCCCGGTCGTGACGGTCAGCGGGCGACGCTCGGGACGGTTGTCAGTGGCGGGACTGATCGCGATGCGGCCAGGATCCCGCACCCGGCTGTCACCGCCTGCGGACCCACCCCGCGGGCAAGGGAGCACGCCGCAGCATGAGCGAGCGCGACTTCATCGCGCTCGTCGACGGAGTCCGTCACCTGGTCAGAGCGCCGATCGTGCTGGTCTGGGACCGCCTGAACACGCACGTCTCCCACAAGATGCGTGAGCTTGTTGCCCAGCGGAAGTGGCTGACCGTGTTCCTGCTGCCTGCCTACTCACCAGACCTGAACCCCGTCGAGTGGGTGTGGGCCCACGTCAAGCACAGCCTGGCCAACCTCGCCGTCATGGCCCTGGAACGACTCGAAGCCCTCGTCCGCAACCGCCTCAAACGGCTCCAGCCTCGGCTGTTCAGCCGAATTGATCGCTGAGGTGGAGCTGGCAACACGAAAGGTGCCCTGACCTGCAAGGATTCGAGTGTCTAGGTCGAATCGTAAACGCAGGGGCGGGGCACCTTTCTGGTG
>NZ_JAPNLJ010000137.1 GCF_026627445.1 Streptomyces sp. H27-H1 | reverse complement strand
CGCCTAATGGGAGCTGCGGAACCGGGGAATGCTTGGTTCCGTAGCCGCCAGCAGGTGAGCACTTTCGACGCCGGAAGCATCGACTTCTGAGGTCAGACCGTGCCCCTGCTGGTCGGCCGGGAGGCCAGACCGCTGATGGGGTGGCGTGCCCGCCCGTCAGGGCGTGAGCACTGGATCCATTAGGCCGCGTGCCGTGCCTTCCGCAGGCTGCACCGCTGGGTGAAGTACGTGACCGGGGAGGGTCTGTTGCTGCTGATCGGTGATGACTGGGCCGAGGACCACCACGATGTCGAGGTCCAGGACGAGAGCGGCCGGAAGCTGGCCGCCGCGAACCTGCCCGAAGGAGTGGCGGGCATCGCGAAACTGCACGAACTCGTCGCCCGCCACGGCGGCGAGGACCTGGATCCGGGCGAGGTCGTGGTCGGGATCGAGACCGACCGCGGCTCCTGGGTGCAGGCCCTGATCGCCTCCGGCTACCAGGTGTTCGCGATCAACCCCCGGCAGGTCAACCGCTTCAAGGAACGGTATGGCTCCTCCGGAGCGAAGAGCGACAAGGGCGACGCGCACGCGCTCGCCGACATGGTCCGCATCGACCGGGACCAGCTGCGGCCGGTGGCCGGCGACAGCGAACAGGGACAAGCCGTCAAGGTCGTCGCCCGCGCCCACCAGACCCTCATCTGGGAACGCACCCGCACCTTCCAGCGGCTGCGCACCACACTGCGCGAGTACTTCCCCGCCGCCCTGAACGCCTACACGGACCTCACCCTGACCAGCACCGACGCGATGGAACTGCTGATCAAGGCACCCACCCCGGCCACGGCCGCGAAGCTGACCCGCACCCAGATCACCGCCGTCCTGACCCGTCACCGCCGCCACAACCGGGAGGCGAAAGCGGCCACCGTCCAGAGCGCGCTGCGCGAGCGGCAGCTTGGCCTGCCCGAGCCGGTCACCGCCGCCTACGCGGCCGCCGCCACCGCACACGCCCGGCTGATCATCGCGCTGAACGAACAGATCGCCGTGATGGAAGAGCAGGTGAAGACGCATTTTCTGGCGCACCCGGACGCTGAGATCTACCTCTCGATGCCCGGCATCGGTGAGATCGTCGGCGCCCGGGTGCTCGCCGAGTTCGGAGACGACACCACCCGATACGCCAGTGCGAAGGCCCGCAAGAACTACGCCGGCACCAGCCCCATCACCAGAGCCTCCGGCAAGAGCCACACCGTCCAGGCCCGCTACGTCCGCAACAACCGGCTTGCCGACGCGCTTCAGACCCAGGCCTTCTCCGCCCTGCGCGCCTCACCCGGCGCCCGCAAGTACTACGACAAACAACGAGCCCGCGAGGCCGGCTACAACCCGGCCCTCCGCCAGCTCGGCAACCGACTCGTCGGCATCCTCCACGGCTGCCTCAAAACCCGCACCCACTACGACGAAGCAACCGCCTGGTCCCACCACGCCCACCCCCACCCCGCTTGACACCAAACGACATGGGGTGTCTGACC
>NZ_JAPNLJ010000136.1 GCF_026627445.1 Streptomyces sp. H27-H1 | reverse complement strand
CCAGCAGGGGCACGGTCTCAAACCAGAAGTCCGATGCTTCGGGCAGCGATAGTGCTCACCTGCTGGCGGCTACGAATCGAGCATTCCCCGACTTCGTAGCTCCCATTAGGCAGCGCAGGATCTCGCGTTTGGTCTTTCCTTCGGTGGTGCGGCGGGCGACGTAGTCGATCGTGGGCTGGTGGAATTGCATCCGGACGATGACGGTTCGGTAGATCGCGGCGTTCAGCTGTCGGTGGCCGCCGTGGTTGCTGCGGTGCCTGCCGCTGGTCATGCCGGAGCCGGTGGGCACGGGAGCGATGCCCGCGAGCTTGGCGAGAGCGGCTTCGGACTTGATGCGCTCGGGGTTGTCGCCGGCGACGACGAGGATTTCCGCGGCGGTGTCCACTCCGATGCCGAACGGTTCGAGCAGTTGTGGAGCGGCTCTCTGGACGAGTTCGCCGATCATTTTCGTCAGTTCTTTGGCCTCGGTGTCGAGGTACTGCCACCGCTTGGCGAGCGTCCGTAGCGTGTGACACAGTGCGTCCTCGGGTCCTTCCAGGCGGCGGGGACGCAGGGCTGCCAGCTGCCGGGCCAGGGTGATCTGTGTCTTTCCCGCGGTTTCCCGGCGCAGGCTGTCCGGGGCGTGGACCAGCATGGCCTTCATCGTGACCATGGCCGCGGCGCGCTGTTCAACGGCCTGGTCGTGCGCGACCTTGAGTCGGCGGATCATGTCCGCTTCGCCGTCGGCGCTCTTCGGTGTGGCGGTCGCGAACCCGGCGAGGACGGCGCGGGCGGCGTTCTCGGCGTCCAGGGTGTCGGACTTGCCGTTCATCCGCGAAGACGATGGTGTCCCGTGGAGTGGTGTAGCTGATCTTGGCTGGGAAGTGCGCCGTCTCTGTGCTCCCGCGTGCATCGGCTGTGGGGGAATGCTCCCTGAAACGGGGCAGGCCACCGTGCAAATGTCCTTGGTGAACGGGCAGTTCAACCCAAGGAGCGCACGGTGGCCTTGTCCCAGCATGACCTACTTCGCCTGCTCGAGTCACTACGTTCGACAGACGGTCTTGAACTCGTCCGCGAGGTCGCCCAGCGGTTGCTGCAAGAACTGATCGAAGCCGAGGCCACCGCACGGATCGGCGCCGAGTGGGGCGAACAGGCCGAGACCCGCACCGCCTATCGCAACGGGCACCGGGAGAAGACCGTGACCACGCAGGCCGGCGACCTGGAACTCGCGATCCCCAAACTACGGGCCGGGAGCTTCTTCCCGAGCCTGCTCGAGCGCCGGCGCCGTATCGATCAGGCCCTCTACGCCGTGATCATGGAAGCCTACGTCCACGGCGTCTCCACCCGCTCCGTCGACGACCTGGTCAAAGCCCTCGGCTCGGATACCGGCATATCGAAGAGCGAGGTCTCCCGGATCTGCGCCGGCCTCGACGAGGAACTCGACGTCTTCCGGGCCCGGCCGCTGGATCCAGGGCTGTTGCAAAGTCTTTTGGTCTTGGATCGTTGCTGGTCAGGAGAGGCCGAGGAGTTCGAGGGGTCGTCGGAAACAGTCGTAGGACATCTCGCGGAGGCTGGCCGCGATGTTCGTGTGGCCCG
>NZ_JAPNLJ010000135.1 GCF_026627445.1 Streptomyces sp. H27-H1 | reverse complement strand
CGCCGAAGCCAGTACCGTGGCTTCACCACGAACCCACGGGTCCAGCCCCTCGCAGCATGGCAACGAACCCCCGGGTTCCCGCTGAAGACCCTTCAGTTTTTGTGAACTCACGGGCAACTTGGCCCAGATCTCCTATAGCTGACGCCAGGTGGCGAGTAGCACTCTGTAATCGCCGTGACGTTCCGCGATCTGGGTTGGCCGGTCGCAGTCGTCGTCCTACTGATCGTCTTCATCGGTCCAAGTGCCGGAGGGGCCGGGTTCGCCATGGACTTCGGCGCCCAGTTGGAGGGCGCGGCCCTTGGTGTGGTGCTCGCCTGGGATCACCGGTTTCTGCCTTCGAGCTGTGCGGGGATGCGGCTGGCGCGCAGTTCGCGTAGGTCGGGGATGTGGTTCTAGAAGGTGCCGGGGCTGCTGCCGAGCATCTTGGCGATCGAGGTGATGGAGTGCTCGGGGTTGGGCAGCGGCGCGAAGCCGCTCTACCTCGCGACCGTCATCGACCTCGCCTCACGCCGCCCGGCCGGGCGGGTGATCGCCGATCACATGCGAACCGAGCTCGTCACCGCCGCCCTGGCGGCCGCCGAGCCGACCCACGGGAGCTTGGCCGGAGCGGCGATGCACACCGATCACGGATCCCCCACCAGCCTTTTTGTGTGCTCGCGCTGGGTGTGCAGGGCATCAGCACTCACCCCGGTGCCGGTCAGGTCGAACGGGGCCAACAGGGCGGTTAAGCCGGTGATCTCGTTGGCCTTGTTCGGCACCCACAGCTGGCTTACGGTGCGGTCGGCGGCCGTGACGGCGGACAGCAGGTGGGCGGGACGGTATCGGTACGCGAGCCGCGGGCGGTCTTGCCATCCACCGCGACCGACTCAGTGCCGGCCGGGCCGTCTCCGAGAAGGTCGGCAAGCCCGCCGTGACACACCCCGAGCAGTACCCGGCGCACAGTGGAGCACCGAGGCCGGACGGCGCATCCTGAGGGGTCCGCGCGCATGAAACCCCAGGCGGGCGAGGGTGTCCTGCGGCGCCGGTGGGCCCACTGCCCTATGGCCAGATAGGAACGAGCCCCGGCCAGCACCGCGCACGCGGCAGTCAGCAACACCGAAGCGAGGGCATGACGCCTTCCCCGCAGATCATGCGGATCGGGCAGGACGGCCAGCTGGTCCGTCGGGCCGGGAATTTCACGTCTTTCACACGAGGGGCGGTTTGAACAGACAGACAGTGGCAGGCTGACGGCACGGAGCTCTCGTGATCAGAGGGTGAGTTGGCAGTTCCCCTTGGTCATCGGAGCTTCGTTGCACACGCCATTGCCGTACTGAAAGTACGTCACGTCACATCCCTGTGACCTGCAGGTTCACGAAGTCACCCGGACTTACCGCCCCTGAGGGACCAATCCGTGATCCACATCGTGCCATGGCTTCCAACACCGCCCGCCGATCGCGCTTATCCGCTACCCGCCTCCGGATAGAATTAACGATCTTCATGAAATATCGTCCTTTCTCGATCCTGCCGCCATGTTCGCGTGTCGTGCGGTCGGGGGACCGCCCCCCGACCGGACGCCGGCGAGGTAGCTCTCGGGTGATTTGTCGTAGCGAGTGGCGATGCCTCGCCAGGCCTTGAGCTTGTTGATCAGGCGCTCGACGGTGTTCCGCTCTTTGTAGAGGTCTGCGTCGTAGCTGAC
>NZ_JAPNLJ010000134.1 GCF_026627445.1 Streptomyces sp. H27-H1 | reverse complement strand
CGGCTCTGATCAACATTTCGGGATCGCCCAGCGTGACCGTGCATCAGGTCGATCATGGTGCGGGTGTTAAGTGATCAGATACTCGACCTGTTCCTGCCGCACTTGGCGTCCGTGACCGTGGAGGACCTCCGGCTCGTCGGCGCGGTGGTGACGATAACGGCCTCGACGACCGGAGCGACCGCGCAGTGCCCGGACTGTGGGACGAGCACACGCCGTGTGCACGACCGTTACCGCCGACGGCTTGCCGATGTCGCGGTGGGTGGGCGACCGGTGACGATTTATCTGACGGTTCGCCGGTTCCGGTGCGAGGTGGGGTCATGCCCGCGCCGGACCTTCGCAGAACAGGTCGAGGGTCTGACCTTTCGCCACGGCCGGCGAAGCCAGCTCCAGCAGGCGATGCTGGCGGCGATCGGCCGGTTTCTGGCCGGGCGAGCCGGTGCCCGCCTCGCGGGCATGCTGCACTGCCGGGTCAGTCCGAACACGCTGCTCAGCCGTGTCCGGGCCCTGCCGGCCGAGCCACCGGAGATGAGTCCGCGGGTGCTGGGAGTCGACGACTTCGCGCTCAAGCGCGGTCACGTCTACGGGACCGTGCTCATCGACATCGAGGCTGGCCGCCCGGTGGATGTGCTGCCGGACCGCACCGCCGAGACCCTCACAGCCTGGCTCCAGCAGCACCCCGGCGCCGAGATCGTCTGCAGGGACCGGGCCAGCGCGTATGCGGAGGCGGTTCGCACCGCAGCACCGGACGCGGTACAGGTCGCAGATCGCTTTCATTTGTGGCTGAACCTGTGCAAGGCGGTCGAGAAGTGCGTCGTCAGCCACCGGAGCTGCCTCACTCCGCCCGAGGACGAGGCCCAGGACCAGGTGGTGGAGCCGGCCGCCGGGCCCCCAGCGATCGAGGGCAAGCGGGCGGCGAACACCCGGCGCCACTTCGCCGTAGTGCACGAGATGTACGACAAAGGGGTCGCCATCGATGTCATCGCGAAGACGCTGCGGATGGACCGCAAGACGGTCCGCAAGTACGCCCACGCGGCCACCGTCGAGGAACTGCTTGCGCCGCCGCGGCAGAGCCGGCGGATGCTGCAGCCCTGGGTGGAGTACCTCAATACACGCTGGCAGGAGGGCTGCACCGACAGTGGACGGCTGTTCCGCGAACTCCAGCAACGCGGCTACCGCGGCAGCAGCCGCAGCGTCCGCCGCTGGCTCGAACCCCTGCGCTCGAGCGAGGCCCCGACGCCCAAGAGGTCCGAGGCGCCCACCATCCGGCAAGTGGTCGGCTGGCTCACCCGCCACCCCGACAACCTCACTTCCAGTCAGCAACTCCGCCTCAAGCACCTCTTGGCCCGCTGCCCCGAACTCGCCGAACTCCGCAGACACATCGGGGACTTCGCCCGCATGATGAAGAACCTCGACGGTCACCTCCTGCCACGCTGGATCAAGGCCGCCGAAGGCAGCGACCTGCCGCCCCTGCACAACTTCGCCCGCAACCTCACCAAGGACCTCGACGCCGTCACCGCCGGACTCACCCTGCCCTACTCCAGCGGCATCGTCGAAGGACACGTGAACCGGGTCAAATTCCTCAAACGCCAAGGCTACGGACGGGCCAACTTCGACCTCCTACGACGCCGCATCCTCCTCACCCCGTGACCCATCACGCTGGGCGATCCCGAAATGTTGATCAGAGCC
>NZ_JAPNLJ010000133.1 GCF_026627445.1 Streptomyces sp. H27-H1 | reverse complement strand
GGTTCTGTCGACGATCTTGTGATCTGGACGGTTGAGCGGACCACACCGACTGTTCGCGATCATGCATCGCGTGCTCACGTGATGTGTTCCTGGAGCTGTTTCCGTACCTGTCCGCGCTACTGATCGAGGAGGTCGAACGGAGACCGGACAGGGTAGTGCTGAGGACGCGGGTGCGGGATGCGACCGGGTCCTGCCGGTGCGGCCAGAGCTCGGCCCGGGTGCACGGCCGGTATGTACGCACGCTGCGTGACGTCGCCGTGGGCGGGCTCAGTGTCGTGATCGAGTTGTCCATACGCCGCTTCCGCTGCGAGAACCGCGTCTGCACGGCGGTGACGTTCGCCGAACAGATCGCGGGACTGACCACACCGCACAGCCGCTACACCCCGCTGTTGCGTGGGGTGCTGAATCAGATCGGGCTGGCCCTGGCCGGCCGGGCAGGGGCACGCTTGGCAGCCGCGGTGGGCGTCACCGTGGGCAAGGACACGCTGTTGCGGCTGGTCAGGGCCTTGCCCGAGCCGGAGGTCGGTGAGGTGGAGGTGCTGGGCGTCGATGACTTCGCCTTCCGCAAGGGTCGCCATTACGGCACAGTGCTGATCGACATGGCCACTCACCGGCCGGTTCACCTCTACGACGGCCGGGAGGGCGAGGACCTGGCTACCTGGCTCCGCCGCCACCCTGAGGTGAAGGTGATCTGCCGTGACCGCTCCAGCGGTTACGCGGAGGGCGCACGGCTCGGGGCGCCGCAGGCCGAACAGGTTGCCGACCGCTATCACCTGTGGGCCAACCTCGGCCAGGCCGTCGAGAAGACGGTGAACGCCCACCGCTCCCGCCTGGCCGAACCGCCTCCTGGGCCTGCCGACACATCCGACGCCCTGGAAGCAGAGCCCGAGGTGGTCCAGCCACTGAACGAGCTGAAGATCGTGACCCGACTGCGCGAGCAGCATGCCGCCGCCCATGAACTGTGGGAGCAGGGGATGTCGAAGGCGGCGATCGGCCGGAAACTCGGACTGCACCAGGCCACCGTCCGCAAGCTGGTCAACGCCCGCTCCGCCGACGATGTCGTCGCCAAGAGCCTGCAGCGGGCGCACGTCGTCGACCCGTACGTCGGCTACCTGCACCGGCGTTGGAACGAAGGCGTCCGAAACGCCGCACAGCTCTACCGCGAGATCCAGGAACTCGGCTATCGCGGAGGCGAGTTGGCCGTCCAGCGTCACTTGCGCCGCTACCGGACCGAGCGTGGACACGCACCCAACCCGGGTCCAAAACCTCTGTCGGTCCGCGAGGTCACCTCCTGGATCATGACTCACCCCGAACACCTTCGGGACGAGGACGCCGACAAGCTGCACCGGCTGCGCGAGCGTGATTCCGAACTCGACCGGCTCACCGGTCATGTCAGGAAGTTCGCCGCGATGATGACCGGCCGCCACGGCGACCGCCTCGAGGACTGGATCACCGGAGCCGAACACGACACCCTGGCCCCGCTCGCATCCTTTGCCCGCAACCTCCGTCGCGACTTCGCCGCCGTCCGCAACGGAATGTCCCTGCCGCACAGTTCCGGAGCCGTCGAGGGCAACATCAACCGGCTGAAGATGCTGAAGCGCCAGATGTTCGGCCGAGCCAGCCTCGATCTCCTTCGCAAACGCGTCCTGCTCGCACGATGACCCCGCCCCACCGGATCACAAGATCGTCGACAGAACC
>NZ_JAPNLJ010000132.1 GCF_026627445.1 Streptomyces sp. H27-H1 | reverse complement strand
CCTCGGCTGTTCAGCCGAATTGATCGCTGAGGTGGAGCTGGCAACACGAAAGGTGCCCTGACCTGCAAGGATTCGAGTGTCTAGGTCGAATCGTAAACGCAGGGGCGGGGCACCTTTCTGGTGGTAGAGAGTACAGGGTGGGATGAGCGGTTGACGGTGGCGGCGGACGGAAAGGGGCTGGTCGGGCACGCCGGGGCGGTGCTGCTGCGCCGGCTCGCGGACCGGGTCGGACTGACCGCCGCGCTCGCTGAAGTACTGCCCGGCGGGGTCGGTCCGGGCTGGCGGGAGCGGGCTCCGGTACTGGTCCAGCTTGCCGTCACGATGGTGCTCGGCGCGACGAACCTGGCGGAAGGCGAGGCCCTGCAGGCCCACCATCAGCGTCTCTTCGGACCTCCGGTCTCCGACTCCACCACCCGCCGCACCCTGGCCGTGATGGACACAGCCGTCATGAACAAGATCGGACGCGCGCGGGCGCGAGTACGCCGTCACGTGTGGACACTGCTTCACCTGCGGCCCGGCGGCTTCCCCTGGCTCACCGTCGCGGGCAAGCACCTGCACCGCTGGATCGTGATCGACATGGACGCCACGATCATCACCGCCGCCTCCAAGAAGGAAGGCGCCACCGGCACCTTCAAGAAATCGTTCGGCCATCACCCCCTCGCGGCCTGGTGCGCGAACACCGGCGAGTGCCTGGCCATGCTGCTGCGACCAGGCAACGCCGGGTCCAACACCGCCACCGACCACATCCAGGTGCTCTCCGACGCGCTCGCCCAGGCCCCCGGCCAGTCCACCGCCAAGATCCTCGTACGGGTCGATGGCGCGGGCGCCACCCACGAACTCCTCTCGCACCTCGCCGCGTTGAACACCCGGCGTCGCACCGTCCGTTTCACCACCGGCTGGACCATCACCGACACGGACGAGAAGGCCATCGCGAAGCTCCCGGAGAAAGCGTGGGGGAACTCGCTGAAGCAGGACGGCGAGGTCCAGGAGAGCTACTTCGTCGCCGAACTGACCGGCCTGAGCACCCGGCCCGAATGGATCAAGGGCATGCGCCTGATCGTCCGCCGGGTCAAACCCTCCGGGCGGCACCTGAAGGACCTGACCGCGTTCGAGAAGAAGACCGGCTGGAGGTACTCGATCACCGCCACCAACATCAACAAGATGACCCGCATCCCCGGCTCCCACCAGGTCCAGTGGATCGACGCCCTCGCCCGGCACCACGCTGTCGTCGAGGACCGGGTGAGAACGAACAAGGCCCTTGGCCTGCACAATCTCCCGTCGAAGTCCTACGCGATCAACGAGAGCTGGATGCTCACCGCGAACCTCGCGGCCGACCTCGACGCCTGGCTCCGCCTCCTCGCCCTGCACGACGAACCCGACCTGGCCGACGCGGAACCGGACACCATCCGCTTCCGGCTCTACCACCTGCCCGCCCGTCTCAGCCGACACGCCCGCCGCCGATGGCTCCGCATCGAACGCACCTGGCCGTGGGCAGACGCGTTCACCACCGCCTGGACCAGGATCACCGATCTCCCGGCCGTCACCTGACGGCCGGCCCCACCCCGACGACGACCAGAACGGAGCAGACAACCACCCCGGGAGACGTGGAACCCCGGCGCACCCGCAGCGTTACGCGACGGCCCCACACCCGACCACACGGGACAAATAGGGCGAAACGCCAAGTCGACCGAGGTCATCACGCCGCAGAAGGATCGAGG
>NZ_JAPNLJ010000131.1 GCF_026627445.1 Streptomyces sp. H27-H1 | reverse complement strand
CTAGAAGGCTGATGAAGATCTTGTTGAGGGGCTGTCCGGCCGCAGGCCGGGCAGCCCCTCGTGGTCATGTGCCGGCTGGGGCGAGGTGCCAAGTGCCGTTCGTGTGGGTGAGCCCGAGGTTGATCAGCCGGCGGAGGTTGAGGGCGGCGGCGCGGGTGTGGAGCCAGGTGTCGTTCTTGATGGTGCCCAGGTAGCGGAGGCGGCGGTTGCCGTGGTGGACGATCCAGGCGACGGCGCGTTCGACGGGTGGCCGCCAGCGACGGTAGTCGGCCTGCCAGTCGGGGTCGGTGGCGGCTTGGCGGCGGGCGGCGGCCTGCAGGTCGTGGTGCGGGCGGATGGTCAGGACGCGTCCGGCCTTGGCTGTGGTGCACCGCTCACGCAGTGGGCAGCTGGTGCACAGGTCTGCGAAGACGGCCCTGCGCTGTTGGTGCCGGCCGCCGGGCCCGGACAGGTCGACGGTGTGTCCTTGGGGGCAGGTCACGGTGCCGGTGGTGGTGTCGATGGTGAACTCGTCGAGGGTGAAGCCGCCGGGGACGGCCGGCCGCAGGGGTGCGGGTTTAAGGAACAGCCGGTGTCCTGCCTGTTCCAGGGCCTGGCGGGCATCGCCGGTGGAGTAGGCGGTGTCGCCGAAGGCGTCGACCGGTTCGTCCTCCCCGGCGAGCAGTTCGAGGCCGACGGCGGCTTCGTGGTGCTCGGGCCCGGCGCCGGGCCGCAGGGCCACGGCGGTGAACAGGCCGGTCTCAGGCTCGATGGCGAGGTGGGCTTTGAAGCCGTCCTGCTGGTGTGAGCGGGTTTTGTGGACGTGGCGGGATTCGGGGTCGACGGTGGAGACCATGCGGCCCGGGGCGGTTCCCTGGGTGATGCGCCAGCGACCGTCGCGGCCGTCGGAGTCCTCGGCCGGTTCGACGTCCTGGCCCGCGACCAGGGCCAGGATGCCCACCGCGTTGGCGGCCTTCTCGCCGAGTTCCTGTTCGGGTAGATGCCCCAGCAACCTGAGTGCGTCCGTGACCAGGGCGTCCACCAGCGCGGCGCGGGCCTGGGCGTCGTTCCAGGCGATGCGGGGTTTGCCCGGGTCGGTGTAGTCGTGGGCGGAGCACCGCACCCCGGCCACTTCGGCGCCGCCGGGGACCTCGCGGATCACGGCGCGGACGGCGGCGATGATCTGGGTGACGGTGTCCTGGGTGGCGACCGCGTCGTCCAAAACGGTGGAGTCCAGTGCCCGCCGGTGCTTGCCCTTCAGGACCCCGGTGGCCCTGACGACTTCGCGAACCGCTTCGAAAACCCGGTTCGGGCACGTGGAGCGGGCCAGCCGTCGGCGGAAGTACGCCAGCAGTGACGGGTCGAACGCCAGGTCGTGCAGACCGAGCCCGCAGGCGGCTTTCCACCGTAGGTCACAGCGTAATTCCTGGACCGTCTCGAAGTCCGACAGGCCGTGCAGGGCCTGCACCGTGATCGCGGCGGCCAGGATCTGCGGCGGCATCGACGGTCGCCCGTTCGCCGACGGATACATGTCCGCGAACATCGCCGCGGGAAACAACCGGCCACGGTGCTCGGCCAGGAACGCGAACACGCTCCCAGCCGGAATCAACTCCCGGCACGTCGCCCACACATCCGGCCCGACCGTCTCCCCGACCCACTCCCCTTGAACCACAACAACGAGTCTGGCCCCGCCGCTGACGCGGCGGGGCCAGAACCCAACATCTTCATCAGCCTTCTAGG
>NZ_JAPNLJ010000130.1 GCF_026627445.1 Streptomyces sp. H27-H1 | reverse complement strand
CCTCGATGATCCCCGTGGCGATCGGGAAGCCTTCACGCAGGGCGAGTTCGTAGCGCAGGTAGGCCGCCTTGTTCCTCAGGTAGCCGACGGCGTCGTCGATGCCCTTGCGTGAGCCGGGCCTGAGCCCGGCAGCGTCTGCCGCCGTGGTGATCAAGGCTGCGGCGTGTTCGGATCTTCCGGCCAGGATGGTGCGGGCGTGGCTGGCGACCCAGGCTTCAGCCTCGCGGTCGCCGGCCGGGTGAAGGCAGTGCGCGGCGTCCCACAGGTATTCGAGCACGTGGATGATGTCGATCAGGATGTGCACGGTGACGTTCCGGCGCGCTGCCTCGGCCTGGATGAGGTCGAGTTGGTGGCGGGCGCCGTCGACCAGGACGACCCAGGTCCGGAGGTGGTCGGGGTCGCGGGCTTCGGCCTGGTCGAACACCGCGGCGATGACCTGTTCGGCGGTGTCGTTCACCGAGCCGCACAGCCACTTGGACCTGGCTTTCGGCCCGGGGTGGCGTTCCTTCTCGACGTCGGCGGGATCGACGGGGTCGGCGATGATGTCGCCGACGGCGCGCGGGGCGGGCTCGGCGTCGTAGACGGCGCCCAGGGTGGCCATGCGCTTGCGGCCGTGTTTCTCCCCGGGCGCGAGCCTGGTCGCCATCTTGTTCCCGTTCTTGGCCGCGGCGGCTTTCGCTGTGGCCTCGCGCAGCGCCTCGGGCCTCATCACCACGCCCTTGCCGTCGGTGGACAGGACCAGCAACGTGGCATCGGTGCACGGTTCGGGGACCAAGGCCTGGTAGAAGGCGTCGATGTCGGCCGCGGCGGCCACGGCGAGCTCCTGGACCTGCCGGTGGCCGATCCCGGCGCCGGTCAGCGTGTTGACCCGGTCGAACGCCTCCGCGAAGGAGCCACGGGCCGACTCGGTCGCGGCGAGCTTGGCCAGTCCCAGGCTGTGCATCCCGGCCGGCATGTTCAACGCGGCGTCGGCCAGATGCAGATCCGCCGCGCCGGTGGCCCGGTAGGCGATTCGGGTCGCGGTGACCTTCCCGAACACCGTGGCCAGGATGCGAGCCCGCCCGCGCTCGATCCGGGTGCGCTCGACACCGATCGCATCGACCACCTGCCCGGCCCGCCGCTCGCGGACCGCGCGCAGGTCCAGATGGTCCTGGAACAGCTGCCGGGTCACCTCGCGCATCCGCGCCGCGAGCAGGTCCTCCAGTGCCGAATGCGTCAACGCGGCGGCGTCCGGCGCGGCCAGATCCGTGGCCACCTGCTCGAACAGGCCGCGCGAGGCGGCGAACGCGGTCTCGGTCGCCGTCAGACCGCCACCGGCTCCCAGCGCCGCGCTCACCAGCCCAACTTCCGTCCGTCCACCTTGAACAACCCCGGCCCGGTCTCGGACAAGATTCCCCGCTCCATCAGGCGCTTGAGCTTCGAACGCATACCCTCCACGTGACGGGCCTCCGTCTCCAGCCCCAACTCCACGCACACGTCCTTGCACCGCCATGCCGATCCGGACGTGGCGAACAGTGCGATGATCCGCTGGTAGTCCGGCGACATCACCGTCACATCGCCCACGGCCTCAGCCGCCAGCAGCGCCGCGGCCACATCGACCGGCCCGGACGCCGCCGCCCCGGCGGCATCACCTCCAACCGCCACCCGCGGACCGTCGGCCAGCACCAGTTTCACCGTCTCCCGCGTGATCTGCAGCCGCGACAGCTCGGCCTCCACCCGGGACAACTCATCAGAAACCCCCGCGATCTGCTCGCGCAACTCCACAGCCCTGGACCGGCACGCACTCTCCCTGGCATCCAACGCGGCCATCAACGACGGCACCACACCACCCGCCCCACCCGGCGCCCGCACCCACGGCGGGCTCACCTCGCCGACGGTAGAGACCGCTCCGCA
>NZ_JAPNLJ010000012.1:29653-214067 GCF_026627445.1 Streptomyces sp. H27-H1 | reverse complement strand
AACCGAAGAACATCGAACTCGCCGCATGAACCCGACACGGATGAACTACCTCAAACCAGGCGGCTCGGGGGTTGACGAAAGACATAGGGGCACCCCCCGGGTGGAACGCGGCGGCCCCGCACCGGAGAACCGGTGCGGGGCCGCCGCGTACGTACGGTGGTGCTACTCGCAGACGCCCAGGCGCTCCAGGATGAGCTCCTTGACGCGTGCCGCGTCGGCCTGGCCGCGGGTGGTCTTCATGACCGCTCCGACCAGCGCGCCGACGGCGGCGATCTTGCCGCCGCGGATCTTGTCGGCGATGCCCGCGTTGCCCGCGATGGCCTCGTCGACGGCCGCGCCGAGCGCGCCCTCGTCCGAGACGACCTTCAGGCCGCGCTTCTCGACGACCTCGTCCGGGGTGCCCTCTCCCGCGAGAACGCCTTCGAGGACCTTGCGGGCCAGCTTGTCGTTGAGCTCACCAGCCGCGACCAGAGCCGCGACGCGCGCGACCTGGACGGGGGTGATGGGCAGCTCGTCGACGACGACGCCCTGCTCGTTGGCGTTGCGCGCCAGCTCGCCCATCCACCACTTGCGGGCGGCCGTGGAGTCGGCGCCGGCCTCGATGGTGGCGACGATGGAGTCCACCGCGCCCGCGTTGAGGATGGACTGCATGTCGTGCTCGGTGACGCCCCAGTCCTGCAGGAGGCGGTTGCGGCGCACGCGCGGCATCTCCGGCAGGCCGGAGCGCAGTTCCTCGACCCAGGTGCGGGCCGGGGCGATCGGAACCAGGTCGGGCTCCGGGAAGTACCGGTAGTCCTCGGCGTTGTCCTTGATGCGGCCGGCCGTGGTGGAGCCGTCCTCCTCGTGGAAGTGCCGGGTCTCCTGCACGATGGAGCCGCCGGAGGAGAGCACCGCCGCGTGGCGCTGGATCTCGAAGCGGGCCGCACGCTCGACCGAGCGCAGCGAGTTGACGTTCTTCGTCTCGCTGCGGGTGCCCAGCTCGGACTCGGGGGTGGGGCGCAGCGACAGGTTGACGTCGCAGCGCATCTGGCCCTTGTCCATGCGGGCCTCGGAGACGCCGAGCGCCTTGATGACCTCGCGCAGTTCGGCCACGTACGCCTTGGCCACCTCGGGGGCGCGCTCGCCGGCGCCCTCGATCGGCTTGGTGACGATCTCGATGAGGGGGATGCCGGCGCGGTTGTAGTCCAGCAGGGAGTGGGACGCGCCGTGGATACGGCCGGTGGCGCCGCCGACGTGCAGCGACTTGCCGGTGTCCTCCTCCATGTGGGCGCGCTCGATCTCCACGCGGAAGATCTCGCCGTCCTCCAGCTGGACGTCGAGGAAGCCGTTGAAGGCGATCGGCTCGTCGTACTGGGAGGTCTGGAAGTTCTTCGGCATGTCCGGGTAGAAGTAGTTCTTCCGGGCGAAGCGGCACCACTCGGCGATCTCGCAGTTCAGCGCGAGACCGATCTTGATGGCGGACTCGATGCCGATCTCGTTGACGACCGGCAGCGCGCCGGGCAGACCGAGGCAGACCGGGCAGGTCTGCGAGTTGGGCTCGGCGCCCAGCTCGGTCGAGCAGCCGCAGAACATCTTGGTCTTGGTGCCGAGCTCGACGTGGACCTCGAGGCCCATGACGGGGTCGTACGACGCGAGGGCGTCCTCGTACGACAGCAGTTCGATGACAGTCACAGTGGAAATTCCCTCTCAGCCCAGCAGGACGTCGTCGTCGCCGAGACGCTTCAGCTCGCGGTACAGGATCGCGAGGCCGGTGACGATGGCGGCGGCGGACACGACGGCGTCGAGCAGCTTCAGCGTGTCGTGCTCGGTGCGGGCCTTCTTGGCCTGCTTGACCACACTGAGGGCACCGAAGGCGGTGGTGCCGATCGACAGGTACGTACCGGACTTGGACTTCCTGAAGCCCTTGGCCTTGGACAGCGCACTCGTATTCGAACTCACAGCGACGGAGCCTCCTCAAGCAGCGGGTGTCCCCAGCGCTCGACGAAGGCGGCCTCGACTGCGGCACCCACCTTGTACAGGCGGTCGTCCTTCATCGCCGGGGCGATGATCTGGAGCCCGACCGGGAGACCGTCCTCCGGGGCCAGGCCGCAGGGAAGCGACATGGCGGAGTTGCCGGCCAGGTTGGTCGGGATGGTGCACAGGTCCGCGAGGTACATGGCGAGAGGGTCGTCGGAACGCTCGCCAATCGGGAAGGCGGTGGTGGGCGTGGTCGGGGAAACGATCACGTCGACCTGCTCGAATGCCTTCTCGAAGTCCCGCGTGATGAGCGTGCGGACCTTCTGGGCGGAGCCGTAGTACGCGTCGTAGTAGCCGGAGCTGAGCGCGTACGTACCGAGGATGATGCGGCGCTTGACCTCGTCACCGAAACCGGCTTCGCGGGTCAGGGCGGTGACGTCCTCGGCGGAGCGGGTGCCGTCGTCGCCGACGCGCAGGCCGTAGCGCATGGCGTCGAAGCGGGCCAGGTTCGAGGAGGCCTCGGACGGCGCGATGAGGTAGTACGCGGCCATCGCGAGGTCGAAGGACGGGCAGTCCAGCTCCACGATCTCGGCGCCGAGCTCCTTGAGCAGGACGACGGACTCGTTGAAGCGCTGGACGACGCCGGCCTGGTAGCCCTCACCGGCGAACTGCTTGACGACACCGACGCGCATGCCGGCGACGGAGCCGTTGCGGGCCGCCTCGACGACCGGCGGGACCGGGGCGTCGATGGAGGTGGAGTCGAGCGGGTCGTGACCGGCGATGACCTCGTGGAGCAGCGCCGTGTCCAGGACCGTGCGGCCGCAGGGGCCGCCCTGGTCCAGGGAGGAGGAGAAGGCGACCATGCCGTAGCGGGAGACCGCGCCGTACGTGGGCTTCACGCCGACGGTGCCGGTGACGGCGGCGGGCTGGCGGATGGAGCCGCCGGTGTCCGTGCCGATCGCGAGCGGCGCCTGGAAGGCGGCCAGCGCGGCCGCGGAGCCGCCGCCGGAGCCGCCGGGGATCCGGGTGAGGTCCCAGGGGTTGCCGGTGGGCCCGTAGGCGCTGTTCTCCGTCGACGACCCCATGGCGAACTCGTCCATGTTGGTCTTGCCGAGGATGACGATGTCGGCTTCCTTCAGCCGGCGCGTCAAGGTGGCGTCGTACGGCGGGATCCAGCCTTCGAGGATCTTGGAACCGACGGTGGTGGGAATCCCGACGGTGGTGAAGATGTCCTTGAGGGCGAGCGGTACGCCGGCCAGCGGGCCGAGCTTCTCGCCGGCCGCGCGCTTGGCGTCGACGGCGGCCGCCTGGGCGAGAGCTCCCTCGCGGTCGACGTGCAGGAAGGCGTGGACCTTCTCGTCGGTCGCCTCGATACGGGCCAGGTGGGCCTCGGTGACCTCGACGGCCGTGAGCTCGCCGGAAGCGATCTTCTCGGCGGTCTGGGCGGCCGTGAGCTTGATGATGTTGATGTCAGCCATGGTGATTAGTCCTCCCCCAGGATCTGCGGCACCTTGAAACGCTGCTGCTCCTGGGCGGGAGCGCCGGAAAGCGCCTGCTCGGGGGTGAGCGACGGACGGACCTCGTCCGCGCGCATGACGTTCGTCAGCGGCAGCGGGTGGGAGGTCGGCGGGACGTCTTGGTCGGCGACCTCGGAAACGCGGGCGACCGCGCCGATGATGTCGTCGAGCTGTCCAGCGAAGTGGTCGAGCTCTTCGCTCTTCAGCTCCAGACGGGCCAGCCGAGCGAGGTGGGCGACCTCCTCGCGCGTGATGCCAGGCATGCAGCGATCCTCTGGGGGTGGTGAGTGTGTAGCTTTCGGGCCCAATCCTATGGGGCCCGGCCCCCGGCCGACGCAACGGTTTCCTCCGGAGGCGGTACGGGCCCCTCATGCGCGGCCGATTCCACACCTCCGGCGGGCTGCGCCCCACCCGTTCCCCGTCGACGCATACGCCGCTGCGCGGGGCCTGCCCCCTCCCCGCAGGGCAGGCGTCAGCCGGTCAGAGCGGCGCGGGCCGCGGCCAGGGTGGCCGGCAGGGTGAGGTGGACCGTGAGGTCCGGGCGGGCGAGGCGCAGCTGGGTGTGGACGTCCGCGCAGCGCGGATAGCCGGGATCCGTCCCGACGACCAGCCTGCGGGCGGGAGCGGCCGCCGCCGCCCCCAGTTCGTACAGGGTGATCGGCTGGACGGTCAGCGAAGGCTCACACGCGGGGAACCAGAACAGCGTGAGGTCCGCCCGGACGAGGTGCTCGTACTCCCACGCGATCTGGATGTCCGTCTGCGCCGGGTCGGACACGTCGAAGTCCGCCCGGCGCGGGTTGAACACGACGAATTCGGCGAGCGCGGCCGCCGCCCGCGACTGCCACGGCGGGCAGTGCGTGATCCCGCCCGCCAGGAACACCGACGGCGGATCCCCCGCGGCGGGCCGGTGCGCCGTCGGTGCTTCGACGTATCTCACTGCGGCTGGGCCGCGGCCGTCTGGACGGCGGCAGTCTGCGCCGCCGCCTGCGCCGCGAGCTCCGCCTTGATGTCGGCGGGCCGGCGCCAGCCGCGCTCGCCGCGGGCCAGCAGCCAGGCCGTGGCCTCCTGCGGGGGCATCGCGGCGGCGACCAGCCAGCCCTGGACGGCGTCGCAGCCCAGGTCGCGCAGCCGCTCCCACGTCTCGTCGTCCTCGACGCCCTCCGCGACGACCAGCAGACCGAGGGAGTGGGCGAGGTCCACCGTGCAGCGGACGATCTCCGCGTCCTGGGCGTCGACGGCGAGCCGGGCCACGAAGGAGCGGTCGATCTTCAGTTCGCTGACCGGCAGCCGCCGCAGGTGGACGAGGGAGGAGTAGCCCGTGCCGAAGTCGTCCAGGGACATCTTCACGCCGTGGCCGGTCAGTCCGGCCATGGTGTCGGCGGCCCGCTGCGGGTCCTCGAGCAGGACGTGTTCCGTTATCTCCAGCTGCAGCCCGCTCGCCGGGACCCCGTGCCGGGCGAGGCGCGCGGCCACGGCGCCCGCGAAGCCGGGTGTGTGGACGTCGCGCGGCGACACGTTGACGGCGACCGGGACCTTGAGGCCCTGGGCCCGCCACCGGGCGACCTGCGCGAGCGCGGTCTCCAATACGTACTCGGTCAGGTGCGGCATCAGCCCGGAGGTTTCCGCGATCGCGATGAACTCGTCGGGCGAGACCCGTCCGCGCTCCGGGTGCACCCAGCGCACGAGCGCTTCCAGCCCGGCCACCTTGCCGTCGAACCGGACCTTCGGCTGGTAGTGCAGTTCCACCTCGCCCGCGTCCAGCGCCCGGCGCAGGTCGCCCAGCAGGCCGAGCCGGTCGGGGGTGTTGCTGTCGCGCTTGGACTCGTAGACCTCGACTCCCGTCCGGTCGCGCTTCGCCTGGTACATCGCGACGTCGGCGCGGCGCAGCAGTCCCTCCGCGTCGAGCGCGTGGTCGGGGAAGACGGCGAGGCCCGCGCTGGCCTCCAGGACCAGGGTGAGCCCGTCGAGGTCGAGGGGGGAGCTGAGCTCGGCGACCAGGTTGCGGGCGACCCGCTGGGCGCTGGTGGTGGAGTCGGCGATGGGCAGCAGGACGGCGAACTCGTCGCCGCCGAGCCGGGCCGCCTCGGCGTCCGGAGGCAGGGCCTGGCGCAGCCGGTCCGCGATCTGCAGGAGCAGCCGGTCGCCCGCGAGGTGGCCGAGGGTGTCGTTGACCGCCCGGAAGCGGTCCAGGTCGATGAGTACCAGGGCCGAGCGGGTGCCCATGCGTTCGGCCTGGTCGAGTGCGCTCCAGGCGCGTTCCAGCAGCCACTGCCGGTTCGGCAGTCCGGTGAGCGGGTCCCGCAGCTGCTCCTCGGCGCGGGCGCGGGCGATCCACAGGGTGGAGTCCAGCGCGATCAGCGGTACGGCGAACAGTGGCAGCAGCACCGGCTGTGATTCGGCGACGACGCAGATCAGCGGGGCGATGCCGAGGAGGGCGACGGCGACGAGGGCCTGGCGCAGGAGTGCGGTACGGGCCACCGTGGGCAGTCCCCCGCCGCTGGGGGCGAGGGCGAGCCAGAGCAGGACGCGGGTGACGAGCAGGTACGCGACGGCGACCAGGATGACCTCGGGGACCGCGTCGAGCGTCCAGCCGGTGGGCCGCCACGGCTGCTCGACGGAGGGGGACTCGCCGAACGCGGCGAGGACGAGGGCGCCCGCGCCGATGCCGAGGATGTCGGTGGCTCCGTGCAGCAGGCCCTGGCGCCAGCGGTGTCTGCGGGCGGCGCCGACGAGGGAGACCACGGCGAGGGAGACCAGGCCGGCGGGGACCCATCCGTACAGGATGAGGACGCCGAGGGTCAGGGCCGCACCCGATCCGGTGCCGCCCCACCAGCGGTCACGGCCGAGGGCGACGAGGTGGCCGACGATGATGCCGGTGAGCAGGGCGAGCGCCCAGCCGATCTGACCGCCGGGGAACAGGGCGTGACGGCTGGTCAGCGCGGTGATGATGCCGATGCCGAGCACGATGGCGGCGAGGGCCACGATGACGACGGGCAGCGCGAGGTGCCCGCCCGCCCGGCCCGATCCGGTGTCGAGCGGTCGCGTTCGCGGTGTCCTGGCCCCCAGGACACCGAGCCGGCCCGTCCGCATGGATGGGAACTTCCCGCCGAAACCTGGTGACGGGTCGGCGCTTTCGGTGGGTTTCATGCCCGTCCCTCTCACAGCCGGCGATGCCGATGCCACGCGATGGCCCCGATGTCATGCCATCACGGCTGGAAGCGCGTCAAGCAGCCGTGCACGACAGGCGCACCCCTCAACAGTAGGACGCGGGAGGCGCCCAGGGGCAGCGGTCGGCGGCGGTTGCCCGAATACGACCCAGCCATCCTCATCAGTACGGTATCCGCCGAACGGGTGAGTTTGGACCAGGCCCCCTGATGGCCCGTCCGATGATCCGACAGGCCCCGGGCCCGCCACCAGCCTTGTACCGGCCTCGCATGAGCCCGGTACCAGCCGTTCGCCGCCGGGTGCCACCGCCGACCGCGCCCGGCGCACGCCCGCTCGTACGGCCGCACGCCACGCATCCGTTCGCCTTCGCTACTCCGCTTCGGTGGCGCCGTCCACCGGGAGCGCGGCCTCGCGCGCCGCGTCCGGACCGTCCGTCAGCAGGACGGCGAATCCGGCGTCGTCGAGGATGGAGAGCTTCAACTGCACTGCCTTGTCGTACTTCGAGCCGGGATTGTCGCCGACCACGACGAAGGAGGTCTTCTTCGAGACGGAGCCCGTCACCTTGGCGCCGCGGCTCTGCAGGGCCTCCTTCGCACCGTCCCGGGTGTGGCTCTGCAAAGTGCCGGTGACGACGACGGTCAGTCCCTCCAGTGGGCGCGGACCCTCCTCCTTGCCGGAGCCCTCCTCCTCCATCCGGACGCCGGTTTCCCGCCACTTGCGCAGGATTTCCTGGTGCCAGTCGACGGCGAACCATTCCTTGAGGGAGGCCGCGATGATCGCGCCGACCCCGTCGGTGGCCGTCAGCTCTTCCTCGGTGGCCTGCTCGATGCGCTCGATCGACCGGAACTCGCGGGCGAGGGCCTGTGCCGCGACCGGTCCGACGTGACGGATCGACAGACCGTTGATGATGCGGGCGAGCGGACGCTCCTTGGCCGCCGCGATGTTCTCGAGCATCGACAGGGCGTTCTTCTTCGGCTCGCCCTTCTGGTTCGCGAAGACCGTGACGATCTTCGGCTCACCGGTCTTCGGGTCCCGCTTGGGGAGCCCGCTGTCCGGGTCCAGGACGTACGCCTTGATGGGGAGCAGCTGCTCGATGGTCAGACCGAACAGGTCCCCCTCGTCCAGCAGCGGCGGCTGGGCGGGCTCCAGCGGGCTGGTCAGCGCGGCGGCCGCCACCATGCCGAAGTTCTCGATGTCCAGGGACTGCCGGCCGCCCAGGTAGAAGATCCGCTCGCGCAACTGGGCCGGGCACGTCTGGGCGTTGGGACACCGGACGTCGATGTCCCCCTCCTTCATGGGCCGCAGCGCCGTCCCGCACGCGGGGCACTCGGTCGGCATCACGAACTCCCGCTCGCTGCCGTCCCGCAGGTCCACCACCGGCCCGAGGATCTCCGGGATGACGTCGCCCGCCTTGCGCAGGACGACGGTGTCCCCGATGAGCACGCCCTTGGCCTTGACGACCTCCTGGTTGTGCAGCGTCGCGAACTCGACCTCCGAGCCCGCCACCGTCACCGGCTCCACCTGGGCGTACGGGGTCACGCGCCCGGTGCGGCCCACGCCGACCTTGATGTCGATCAGCTTGGTGTTGACCTCCTCGGGCGCGTACTTCCAGGCGATCGCCCAGCGCGGCGCGCGGGCCGTGGAGCCGAGCCGGCCCTGGAGGGCGATCTCGTCGAGCTTGACGACGACCCCGTCGATCTCGTGCGCGACCGAGTGCCGGTTCTCACCGAAGTAGGCGATGAACTCCCGGACCTCGGCGAGGGAGGAGACCACCTTGTTGTGCTGGGCGGTCGGCAGACCCCACTCGTGCAGCAGCTCGTACGCCTGCGACTGGTACTCGATCTCGAAGCCCTCGCGGGCGCCGATGCCGTGCACGACCATGTGCAGCGGGCGGCTCGCGGTGACCTTCGGGTCCTTCTGGCGCAGCGAACCGGCCGCCGCGTTGCGCGGGTTGGCGAAGGGCTTGCCCTCGGCCTCGACCAGGCGGGCGTTGAGCTCCTCGAACTTCTCCATCGGGAAGAAGACCTCGCCGCGGATCTCGACCAGGTCCGGGATCCGGTCGCCCTTGAGCCGGTCGGGGATCTCCGCGATGGTGCGGACGTTGGGTGTGATGTCCTCGCCCGTGCGGCCGTCGCCGCGGGTGGCCGCGCGGGTCAGGCGGCCGTTCTCGTAGGTGAGGTTGACGGCGAGGCCGTCCACCTTCAGCTCGCAGAGGTAGTGGTAGTCGGAGGTGTTGGCGTCCCGGGCCACACGCTCGGCCCAGGACGCCAGTTCCTCGTCGTCGAAGGCGTTGTCGAGAGAGAGCATCCGCTCGCGGTGCACTACGGAGGCGAAGTCCGTCTCGTACGCCCCGGCCACCTTCTGGGTGGGCGAGTCGGGCGTGCGCAGCTCCGGGTACTCCTCCTCCAGTGCCTCCAGCGAGCGCAGCAGCTTGTCGAACTCGGCGTCGCTGACGACCGGCTGGTCGTTCACGTAGTACCGGAAGCGGTGCTCCTCGACCTGCTCGGCGATCAGCGCGTGCTGCTCGCGCAGTGCCGCCGGTACGGCCGTGTCGCTGCCCTGCTTCTGTTCGGCTGCCATGCCGTGTCCTCCCGTGACCCGTCTTGATCCATCACTCAGGGTTGTCGGCGAGCGACCTCGCCGCCCTGACGCAGTGCGCCTGAACCGCCCGCGCGTAGGCGGGCGAAGCGCCCGCCAGACCGCACGACGGGGTGACCACGACGGACTCCGCGAGAGTCCCCGGGGTCAGCCCCAGCCTGCGCCAAAGCTTCCTGACACCCATGACGCTACCGCCCGGGTCCGACAACGGGCCGTCGGTCCCGGGCACCACTCCGGCGAAGAGTTTGGTGCCGGCTTCGACGGCTTCCCCGATGGCGTCATCCTCGCGCTCGGTGAGCAAGGAGAAATCGAACGACACGCCCGAGACCCCGGCGCGTCGCAGCAGACCGAAAGGCACTTCGGGCGCGCAGGAGTGGACGATGACCTCCCCGTCGTGGACGGCGAACAGCTCGCGCAGCGTCCCCTCGACGACCTGCCGGTCGACGGCGCGGTACGTGCGGTAGCCGCTGGCGGAGCGCACCCTGCCGAGCAGGACCGAGGTGAGCGAGGGCTCGTCGTACTGGAGCACGATCTCGGCGCCGGGGATGCGGCCCCGTACGTCGGCCAGGTGGGCGCGCACGCCTTCGGCGAGGGATCCGGCCAGGTCCCGGCAGGCGCCCGGGTCCTGGAGCATGGCCTCGCCGCCGTGCAGTTCCAGGGCGCCGGCCAGCGTCCACGGGCCGACGGCCTGGACCTTCAGCCTGCCCTCGTACCCCTGGGTGAACTCCTCCAGGGCGTCGAGGTCCTCGCCGAGCCAGGAGCGGGAGCGCTTGCTGTCGCGGCCGGGGCGGTCGCTGATCCGCCAGCCGCTCGGCTCCACGTGCGCGTGCATGTCGACGAGCAGTCCGAGGGAACGGCCGATCATGTCCGCGCCCGGGCCCCGGGCGGGCAGCTCGGCGAGGTACGGGAACTCCTCGAAGGAGCCGGTGACGGTCTTGGCGGCTTCGCGGGCGTCACCGCCGGGGAGCGAGCCGACTCCGGTGGCTCCGCCGGTGCGGCTCGCGCTCATCGGCCGGGCCTGACGGTGAGGTCGCTGACCACGGCGTCGCGGGGCAGGTCGACGGCCATCACGATGGTGGTCGCCACGGACTCGGGGTCGATCCAGTCGGCGGGGTCGTAGGACTCGCCCTCCTGGGAGCGGACCTTGGCCTGCATGGGCGTGGCGGTGCGGCCCGGGTAGACGGAGGTGACGCGGATGCCGTTCTCCTTCTCCTCGGCGCGCAGGGAGTCGGCGAGGGCCTTCAGTCCGTGCTTGGAGGCGGCGTAGGCGCTCCAGTCGGCGTGGGCGGCGAGCCCGGCGCCGGAGTTCACGAAGACGACGGTGGCGTGGGAGGCGCGCAGGGTGGGGAGCACCAGCCGGGTCACCTCGGCGGGGGCGATGAGGTTGATGTTGAGCTGCTGGTGCCAGGTCTTGGGCCGCAGCTCCCCCACCGGCCCGAGGTCCACGGTGCCGGCGATGTGCAGGAGCGAGTCGATCCGCTCCGGGACGGCCTGCTTGGAGAAGGCCCAGGAGAGCCGGTCGGGGTCCGCGAGGTCCCCGACGAGAGCGCGGGATCCCGGGAACCGCTCGGTGAGCTGCTTGCCGCGGGCGGCGTCGCGGGCGAGCAGGACGAGGTCGTCGCCGCGGGCGTGGAGGCGGGCCGCGACGGCGGCGCCGATGCCGGATCCGGCACCGGTGATCAGGTGAGTAGCCATACGGTCCATGCTCGCACCCCACCCACCACCGCCGGCCCGCGGCGGCGGCCCCGCGGATGCGGCCCGAACACCGAGGGGCGGCATCCGGCGCCGACCGCGTGAGTCCGCTGTCAGGGGCGGTCCTCGCGGAGGGGTCCGGGGGAAGCAGCGGACTCTTTCCGCCGGCGTGTCCATCCCGCTCCGGCCAGGTCAGAGGGCTGACGCGCGGGCCGGGTTGATCACCTCGCGGGCCTTTGCCGCGCGGTGGGCGGACACCCCCGGCCCGGCGAGGAGGTCGAGGTCCACGCCGACGGCGCCGTGGGAGGACTGGTACCGGCGGCCGTCGACGAGGTAGCTGGACCGGCTTCCCATCGCTACAGGCCCGCCGCCGTGCGGAGGGTGGCGGCCGTCTTCGCGGCGTCGTAGTCCGGGGGGACGCCGTCGACGAGGATGATGTCTCCCGCGATGTGGTCGGCGCGCAGCGGGATCAGTGCCTGGTAGGCGGGCGACGCGTACCAGGCGCGGGCGGCCTCCAGGGCCGGGAAGGCGATCATCACGATCGTGCCGGGCCAGCTGCCCTCCATGACCTCGACCTCGCGGCCGTGGACGATGAAGCGGCCGTCGAAGGGGTCCATGGTGGCCTGGATCTCCTCGATGTAGCGGAGGATGTCCTCGTTCATGGTCTCGGGGCGTATGTGGGCGATGGCGTAGGCGGTCATCTCTGGCCTCTTCTTCCCTGCGGGATCGGCTTGTTGGTCCGATCCTGCCCCGTCGGCGCCCCGGGGTCGATTACCTCCGGGGTCATCGGCGGGCGGCGGGTGTCAGCCGGCGAGGTACGCGCGCAGGACGGTCACCTCCGACTTGTTGCCCGAGCGGTCGGTGACGGCGGCGCGCAGGGATACCGTGCCGCCCTTGGCCGGGGTGCGGACCTCGACCCTGCCGTCCCGGACGTGGAGCGGGCGCCAGGTGCGGCCCTCGTCGTAGGAGACCTGGACCCGCAGGGAGGCGGGGGCGGTGGCCGCCGGGCCCTGGACGGTGACCGGGAAGTTCGCCGTGCGGCCCGCGGGCAGGGTGCCGTCCAGGGCCGGGCGGGCGTCGAAGCGGACCACCGAGACGGGGATCGGGGTGGGTTCGGCCGTCTCCTTCGAGCGGAACCACCAGGTCGCCGTGGTCTCGGAGGAGGTCCCGGAGAGTTCCGGGCGCAGCCGGGTGGTGGTGGTGAGCTCGTACGAGGCCTCGCCCGGCGGGACCGCGAACGGCTCGCTCGACTCCAGCGGGCTCTCGCTGCGGCCCGCCTCGACTCCGTCGCGGCGCAGGACGGTGCTGCCGGTGGCGTCGTGGAACCCGCCCGCGTGGTTCGCGCCGTCCGCCAGCAGCGGTACGGAGCCCGCGATCGAGCCGCCCTCGCGCAGCACCCCGTGCGCGGCGTCGGTGCGAGGTGCGAAGACCGCCGCGTTGAAGCGCTCGCGGTAGGTGCGACCGCCCTCGAAGGTGCGCCCGCCCTGCGCCTCGTAGGCCGCCTCCTCCCGCGGGAAGCCGTTCTCGTCGTGGCCGGCGCTCTGGGTGAAGAGCAGGTCCCAGGTCACCTCGTCGAGGGAGGACACGTAGAGCGTGGCCGTGTTCGGCAGTGGCCGCCGGAAGGACATCGAGCTCCCGGACCGGCTGCCCGGGAGGTTTCCCATCGCGACGAGCGTGCCCTCCTTGCCCGGGGCCGAGGCGCCCTGGCCGACGACCAGGGCCGCCAGGTCCCGGTGCTTGAGGTGCCGGGTGTAGCCGGTGGCGAGGTTCTTCACGGGGCCTCCCAGCACCGCGTGGTACTCCGCGGAGGCGCCGTCCGCCCAGTGCACGTCCCACTGCTGGCGGAGCGTGCCGGGCGCGGGCTGCGGGCCCAGCTGCCGGCTGCGGAACCCGGTGAGCGAGTCGAGCCAGAAGCCGAAGTCGTAACTGGCGTCGCCCTCGCGCAGCGTGTAGGTGGGCATCACGAACTGGGCCTGCGCCGACTTCGACGGGACCGTGATCTCCACCGGGCGGGTGGTGCGCGCGTCGAGCGTGACCGTGGTGTCGGCGGTGACGTCGAGCCGGGGTTGGACGATCCAGTCGGCGCCCTTGGTGAGGTCGAGCGGGTCGACGACGAGGGAGGCGTCGAGCAGGTAGCCGCCCTTGGGGACGCGCAGGGTGACGGTGCCGGAGGCGTCGTAGGCCTCGAAGCGGCGGGCCGCCGCACTGCCCCTGGTGCCCTGGACGGTGGTGGAGTAGTCCTTGGCCGGTTTCCCGTCGCGGGCGAGGTGGCGGAGCGTCAGGTCGTAGGACTCGGCCTCGCGTTCGGCGACGGCGGCCGTACGCACCCGCTGGCCTCCGCCGGTGACGGTCGCGGTGGTGTACGCGCTGTACGTGCCGTCCACCGTGCCGCCGAGCCGGGTGTCCACGGTCAGCGCGGTCTCGGCGGTTTCGCCCGCGGGGACGGTGAGCCGGCCGGCGCCGAGGGCGAAGAAGCCCTCGGGCGCGGGCGCGCCGCCGGGGCCGCTGCCCGCGACGGTGAGGTCGAGGGTGACGGGTACGGAGCCGAGGTTCCGGTAGGTGATCTTCCGGGACTGCGGGGTGTCGTCCGCGTGCGGCCAGCGCTGCGTGTCGAAGGTCAGCGCCGCCGTCTGGGCGACCACGCTCTGGCCCAGCGCGCCGTCGACGGCGATCCGGCCGGTGCCCTGCTGGTACGGGGTGTACGCGGCGCCCTTGGCCGAGCCGGTCAGCGCGCCCTTGAGCTCGGCGCCCTTCCACTGCGGATGCTGCTGCTTGAGCAGGGCGGCGGCCCCCGCGACGTGCGGGGTGGCCATGGAGGTGCCGGAGATGGTCAGGTAGCCGGCCGGGTCCTGGCCGCTCTCGCGCTCGATGACGCTGCCGGGGGCGGCGGCCGCGGTGATGTCCACGCCGGGGGCGGTGACGTCCGGCTTGACTCCGCCGTCGCCGACGCGCGGGCCGGTGCTGGAGAAGGGGGCGAGGGCGTCGGCGTCGTCGACGGCGCCGACGGTGAGCGCGGCGTCCGCGGTGCCCGGGGAGTTGACGGTGCCGGGGCCGCGGCGGCCGCTGTTGCCCGCCGCGACGGCGAACAGCACCCCCGTCTCGGCGCTGAGTCTGCCGACGGCCGCTTCGAGCGGGTCGAGCTGGGGGGTGTCGGGGCCGCCGAGGCTGAGGTTGACGATGTCGGCGCCCTGGGCGAGGGCCCATTCCATGCCGGCGAGGATCCAGGAGTCGCGGCCGGAGCCGCGGTCGTCGAGGACCTTGCCGTTCAGGAGCTTCGCGCCGGGGGCGACGCCTTTGAAGGCGCCGGCCGAGCGGGCCCCGCTACCGGCGGCGATGGAGGCGACGTGCGTGCCGTGGCCGAAGTGGTCCGCGGCGTCCGCGGCGGCGGAGAAATTCTGTTCGGCGACGACCTTGCCCGCGAGGTCGGCGTGGGTGGCGTCGATGCCGGTGTCGAGGACGGCGATCTTCACGCCGGCGCCGTCGTACCCGGCGGCCCAGGCCCGGTCGGCGCCGATCTGCCGGGTGCTCTTGTCCAGGGTGGCGGTGCGTACGGCGTCGAGCCAGACCGTGGCGATGCCCGGGGCCGCGGCGCGGCCCCCGACGTCCCGCCGGGGGTCGGTGAGCGCCTCCCAGAGGGCGGCGGCGGCGCGGGGGGCCGCGCTGACGGCCTCGGCGTCGAGGATGGGATAGGTCCCGGTGACCTCGAGGCCGCCGACGGTCCGCAGGGCGGACCGGGCGGCGGGGGCGGGGCCCTGGTAGCCGACGATCAGCTGGAGCCGGCCGTCCGGGTGGGCCCGGTACTCGGGGCGGTTCAGTTCGGTGACGTCGAACAGGCGGGGGTCGAGCTTCCCGGCGCGGATCAGCGGCTGGGCGTCGTACGGCAGGACGCTGGTGTGGCCGTTGTCGCGGCGCATCGAGAACGGTATGTGCTCGCGGCCCGGGGCGCGTTCGAGGGCGATGGGCTCGCCGTCGGCGTCGAGGACGACCCGGTCGCCGGTGACGAGGGTGACGCGGGTGGTCGCGGAGTGCGGGGAGTTCGCGGCTGACGACGCGGTCGCGGATCGTGTGCCTGACGGGCCGGTCGCGGGCGTCGCGGCGGCCGGGGTGGTCAGCCCCGCCGCGAGCGCGAGGGCTGCGGCCGCCGCGATCGAAGCGGCCGCCCCCGCCCTGGCCTGGTGGTTGCGCACGTGGTTCCCCCTGAGCAGAAGAGTGCAGGGCCACGCAGTATGCCGATGTCCTGACGGTGCATCAATGGTGCGTAGGGGCAGGGGAGTTGGGCTGGAAGGTGCGCCGGTAGGCGATCGGGGAGATACCGAGGGTGGAGCGCATGTGCTGGCGCAGGGAGTTGGCCGAGCCGAAGCCGGAGCGGTGGGCGACCAGGTCGACGGGGAGGTCGCTGGCCTCCAGCAGCTGTCGTGCCACTTCGAGGCGTTGGCCGGTGATCCACTGCACCGGGGTCATGCCGACCTCGTCGCGGAAGCGGCGGGTGAAGGTGCGCAGGCTCATCCGGGCGTGGGCGGCCAGCTCGGCCAGGGCGATCGGCTCGGAGAGCCGTTCCAGGGCCCAGGCCCGGGTGGCGGTGGTGGTGGCGAGCGTGGGTTCGGGGACGGGCCGGTCGATGTACTGGGCCTGGCCGCCGTCCCGCCACGGCGGTACGACGCACAGCCGCGCGGCCCGGTTGGCGACGGCCGTGCCGTGGTCGCCGCGGATCAGGTACAGGCAGAGGTCGACCCCGGCCGCGACGCCCGCCGAGGTCAGGATGTCCCCGTCGTCGACGAAGAGCACGTCCTCGTCGAGCTTGACCAGCGGGAAGGCCCGCTGGAAGGCGGGAGCGTGCGCCCAGTGCGTGGTAGCGGGCCGGCCGTCGAGCAGCCCGGCCGCGGCCAGGACGCAGGAGCCCGTGCAGATGGAGACGATGCGGGTGCCGGGGCGGATCGAGGCCAGGGCGTCCACGAGCTCCGGCGGCAGCGGGGCGCCCCGCATCAGCCCGTCCATGGCGTGGGTGGGCGGGACGACCACCGTGTCGGCGGCGGCCAGCGCCTCGGGGCCGGAGCGGACCCCGACGGTGAATCCGGCGTCGCTGGTCACGGGCTCGCCGTCGGCGGTGCAGACGGTGACCTCGTAGAGCGGGTTCCCGGCCTCGTCGAAGGCATTGCCGAACACCCTGGACGGCATGCCCAGCTCGAACGGGGGAACCCCTTCGAGGGCGAGCACGGCGATGCGGTGCGGGCGCGGCGGTCGGGGCGGGGTCGGCGAGTCCATGGCCAGATTCTGTCACATAGTGGCCGTACGGCCAGTTCCTCGCGGAGCCGCGTACGGCCAGGCTGGGGTCCCCGGGCGGCGGAAGACCGCCGGGACCTGCGAAAACCGCGGGAATCGACCAGAGGAGACATCCATGCGTGCCGTCGTCGTCAGCCAGTGGGGCGGACCCGAAGTACTCACCGAGACCGAGCTGGACCGGCCGGAGCCGGCCCCCGCCGAGATCCTGGTGCGGGTCCGCGCGGCGGGCGTCAACCCGGTCGACTGGAAGACCCGCGCCACCGGCGGCCTGATCTCCTGGGGCCCGGTCCCGGCCGTCGGCTGGGACGTGTCCGGCACGGTCGAGGCCGTCGGCCCGGGCGTGACCCTGTTCCAGCCGGGCGACGAGGTCTTCGGCATGCCGCGCTTCCCGCACCAGGCGAGCGCGTACGCCGAGTACGTGACGGCCCCGGCCCGGCACTTCGTCCGCAAGCCCGCGAACATCGACCACACCGCGGCGGCCGCGCTGCCGCTGGCGGCCCTGACCGCCTACCAGTCGCTGGTCGACACGGCGGGCCTCACCGCCGGGCAGCGGGTGCTGATCCACGCGGCGGCGGGCGGCGTGGGCCACCTCGCGGTGCAGATCGCCAAGGCCTACGGGGCGTACGTGATCGGCACCGCCAGCGCCGGCAAGCACGAGCTGCTGCGCTCCCTGGGCGCCGACGAGCTGATCGACTACCACTCGGCCGACTTCGCCGAGGCCGTCGGCGCGCCCGTCGACATCGTGCTGGACTCCGTCGGCGGGGACTACGGGCAGCGTTCCCTGGCGGTCCTCAAGCCCGGCGGGCACCTGGTGACCCTGCCGAGCCCGGACGACGTACCGGCGGACGCGCCCGGGGTGCACACCGGCTGGACGCTGGTGGAGCCGGACTACGCGGGTCTCAAGGCCGTGGCCGCGCTGGTGGAAGAGGGCCGGCTGCGGCCGGTCGTCGACACCGTGCTGCCGCTGGCCGAGGCCGCGAAGGCGCACGAGATCGGCGAGCGCGGCCGGACCACCGGCAAGATCGTGCTGACGGTGGCCTGACCGGGCCCCCCGGGGCGCTGGGGCCGGGCCCGGCCGGGGCCCGGCCCGACCGGGGCCCGCGCCGTCCTAGACCGCGGCCGCCGTGGCCCGCGTCGTCGCGGAGATGGTGGCGGAGCCGACCACGCGGGTGCCGTCGTAGAGGACGATCGCCTGGCCGGGGGCGACTCCGCGGACCGGCTCGGCGAAGCGGACGCGCAGTTCGCCCTCGACCAGCTCGGCGAAGACCTCGGTCTCGCCGCCGTGGGCGCGCAGCTGCGCGGTGTACGTGCCCGGGGCGGCGGCGGTGGAGCCGCACCAGCGGGGGCGGATCGCGGTGAGGGCGGTGACGTCGAGGGCCTCGACGGGGCCGACGGTGACGGTGTTGTTCACCGGGGAGATGTCGAGGACGTAGCGCGGCTTGCCGTCGGGGGCCGGGTGGCCGATCCGCAGGCCCTTGCGCTGGCCGATGGTGAATCCGAAGGCGCCCTCGTGGGTGCCGACCTTCTCGCCGGTGACCTCGTCGACGATGTCGCCCTCGGCCTTGCCGAGTCGGTTCGCGAGGAAGCCCTGGGTGTCGCCGTCGGCGATGAAGCAGATGTCGTGGCTGTCGGGCTTCTTCGCGACGGCCAGGCCCCGCTGCTCGGCCTCGGCGCGGATCTCTTCCTTGGTGGTGAGGGTGTCGCCGAGCGGGAAGAGCGCGTGGGCGAGCTGCTTCTCGTCGAGGACGCCGAGGACGTACGACTGGTCCTTGGCCATGTCGGAGGCGCGGTGCAGCTCGCGCGTGCCGTCCTCGGTCAGGACGACGGTGGCGTAGTGGCCGGTGCAGACGGCGTCGAAGCCGAGGGCGAGGGCCTTGTCGAGCAGCGCGGCGAACTTGATCTTCTCGTTGCAGCGCAGGCAGGGGTTCGGGGTGCGCCCGGCCTCGTACTCGGCGATGAAGTCCTCGACGACGTCCTCGCGGAAGCGCTCGGCGAGGTCCCAGACGTAGAACGGGATGCCGATGACGTCGGCGGCACGGCGGGCGTCGCGGGAGTCCTCGATCGTGCAGCAGCCGCGGGCGCCGGTCCGGAAGGACTGCGGATTCGCGGAGAGGGCGAGGTGGACACCGGTCACGTCGTGCCCGGCTTCGACCGCCCGGGCGGCGGCGACGGCGGAGTCCACGCCGCCGGACATGGCGGCAAGGATGCGAAGGGGGCGGGTGGCGCTCGGCAGATTCTCAGTCATGGCACCGTCCAGGGTACGGGGGAACCGCGCGGGGTCACAGCGCGTTCTCGCTGGCAGGGGGTGGATCACCATGGGGAGCAGGAGCGACAAGGGCGGTACGGGGGCCAAGCGGCCGGGGCGGACCCGCAGGGCGGTGCTGTTCGGCGGGCTCGGGGTGCTGGCGGTGGCGGCGGTCGCCGGGCGCGACGAGCTCGGCCGGGCCTGGTGGCTGGTACCCGGGGTCTCCAAGCCGAGACGGGACGGCGAACTGGACCACGTGGGGGCGACGTGGACGGCGGCCTCTCCGGCGAACTGGCGGATGGCGGACCGGCCCGCCGACTACCGGGTGGACCGGATCGTCGTCCACGTCACCCAGGGCAGCTTCGGCTCGTCGGTGGACGCCTTCAAGAATCCGTTCCACCGGGCGTCGGCGCACTACATAGTCGGCGGGGACGGCCACGTCGAGCAGATGGTGCGCGAGCTCGACGTCGCCTTCCATTCGGGCAGCCGCTCCATGAACGAGCGCAGCGTCGGCATCGAGCACGTCGGGTTCGTGAACCGGCCGCGGGATTTCACGGACGCGATGTACGAGGCTTCGGCGCGGCTCGCCGCCGACATCTGCAGGCGGTACGGGATACCGGCCGACCGTGAACACATAGTCGGCCACTCCGAGGTGCCGGGAGCCGACCACACGGATCCCGGCCGCCACTGGGACTGGAACCGCTACATCCGCATGATCAACGAGGCCGGCGCCGACGGCACGTCCTGACCGGGCCCCGCCCTGACTGAACCCCGCCCTAACTGAGCCCCGCCGTGCGGGCGCGGGCCACGGCCGGGCCGATGGCGGCGGCGACCGCGTCCACGTCGGCCCGCGTGGAGGTGTGGCCGAGGGAGAAGCGCAGGGTCCCGCGGGCGAGGCGGGGATCGGTGCCGGTGGCCAGCAGTACGTGGCTGGGCTGCGCCACGCCCGCCGTGCAGGCCGAGCCGGTGGAGCACTCGATGCCCTGGGCGTCGAGCAGGAGCAGCAGGGAGTCCCCCTCGCAGCCCGGGAAGCTGAAGTGCGCGTTGGCGGGGAGCCGGCCGTCCGGGTCGCCGCCCAGGACCGCGTCGGGTACCTCGCGGAGCACGGCGGCGACGAGTGTGTCGCGCAGGGCGCCGATCTCGGCGGCAAACCGTTCGCGCCGCTCGGCGGCGAGCACGGCGGCCACCGCGAAGGCGGCGATGGCCGGGACGTCGAGGGTGCCGGAGCGGACGTGCCGCTCCTGACCGCCGCCGTGCAGGACGGGTACGGGGCTCTGGTCGCGGCCGAGCAGCAGTGCGCCGATGCCGTACGGTCCGCCGACCTTGTGGCCGCTGACGGTCATCGCGGCGAGGCCGCTGTCGCCGAAGCGGACATCGAGCTGACCGAAGGCCTGGACGGCGTCGGAGTGTAGTGGGACGCCGAACTCCCGGGCGATGGCGGCAAGTTCCTCGATCGGCATGACGGTGCCGATCTCGTTGTTGGCCCACATGACGGTGGCGAGGGCGAGGTCGTCGGGGTTGCGCGCGACGGCCTCGCGGAAGGCGTCGGGGTGCACGCGCCCGTAGCGGTCCACCGGCAGGTACTCCACCTGTGCGCCCTCGTGCTCGGCGAGCCAGTGCACGGCGTCGAGGACGGCGTGGTGCTCCACGGGGCTGGCGAGGACGCGGGTGCGGGCGGGGTCGGCGTCGCGGCGGGCCCAGTAGATCCCCTTGACGGCGAGGTTGTCGGCCTCGGTGCCGCCGGCGGTGAACACCACCTCGCTCGGACGCGCCCCGAGCGCTTCGGCGAGGGCCTCACGGGCCTCCTCGACGGTGCGGCGGGCGCGGCGGCCGGCGGCGTGCAGGGAGGACGCGTTGCCCGTGACGGCGAACTGCGCGGTCATCGCCGCAGCGGCCTCCGGCAGCATCGGGGTGGTGGCGGCGTGGTCGAGGTAGGCCATGATCCCCTGATTCTACGAGTCCCCCGTACCCCCGATTCCCAGCCGGGTGCCCCCGGGCCCCGGGACGAAGCCCCAGTACCGGCCGTGACCCGCACAACTCCCGCCCGCCACCCCCGAAGCCCGGGCCGCACCCAAGGCCCCTGGGGCTCCGCCCCAGACCCCGCGCCTCAAACGCCGGCGGGGCTGGAATTTCCCGGACCGCCGCCGTGAGGTGCGCAGGTCCGGGGCCGACCCGAGGGAACGGGAGTGGGTCCCGGAGCGCAGCCCCCGGGAACGGGAACGGATCCGGGGCGCAGCCCCAGGGAAGGGCTCCGGGGAACGGGTCCGCAGAACGGGAGGTCCGGGCGTAGCCCCGGGGAACGGGCGAAGGGTGGGTAGGGGAACGAGCCCCGCAGGGCGCGCCACCCGCACCCGCCCACCGGTCCCGCCCTGGACGGCGCCGGCGACAACTCCGCCCGGCCACCCGCCGGACGGAGTTCGGCGCAGCGGCGCGAAGCCGGTGAGGCCCTCCGGGGCCGAGCCGTGCGAGCGGCGCGTCACAAAGGAGCGGCCCTCCGGGGCCGAGCCGTGCGAGCGGCGCGTCGAAAAGGGGTGGCTCAGCGCGGGGCGCGGGCCAGTTGGCGGGACTGGGCCACCAGGCGGTCCGCCGAGTCCCAGACCTCCGCGTCCTCCTCGAGGAAGCCGCCCGCCAGGTTGCGGGTGGTGATGGCTACGCGGAGCGGGCCGGGCGCCGGGCGCCGGCGGACGTGGGTGGTGAGTTCCACGGTCGGGGTCCAGCCGAGCAGGCCGAGGTCGAAGGAGGTCGGCGGGAGTGCGTCCACCGCCAGGAGGAGGGAGAAGGGGTCCGCGTCGCGCCCGTCGGCCAGTTCGAACCAGGACCGCATCTCGCCCTTGCCGGACGGCTGTCCGACGGCCCAGCCGGCCGTCGCCGGGTCCAGGCGCAGCCGGAGCCGGTCCACGATCGCCGAGCTGCCGGGGATCGGGGCCGGGCCGGCCTCGGGGCCGAGGCAGTCCTCGTAGGCGGGCATGACGGGCGGGAGGGCCGTGGTGTGGACGGAGTCCGGGAGCGCAGAGAGGTCGCCGTAGGAGGCCAGCACGCGGATCCGCTCGATCTCGGCACCGTTCTCGTCGAACTGGAAGAGGGAGGCCTGTCCGGCGGAGAGCGTGCGGCCGACCCGTACGACTTCGGTGCGGATCACGGCGGGGCCGGGTACCGACGAGGTCAGGTAGTGCGCGGAGACCGTGAAGGGGTCCGGGTGCGGCAGTGCCGAGGACAGGGCGCGGCCGACGAGGGCCAGGAGGTAGCCGCCGTTGACGGCGGTGATGATCGTCCACCCGGCGGAGAGGTCCGCGTCGTACACACCGGGCTCGTCCGCGCGGGCGGTGACGGTGGTGTCGCGGTCGAACTCGCTGTCGCCGATGGAGGCCTTGGCAGCTGCGTGTGACATGGAACGACCTTACACCCGCTACCTACTAAGCGGTAGCTTTCCTAGCGGGGTCCGATGAGGCGGCGCGGCGGCTACGGCTCCTCCGCCACCGACGAGCGGCGGTTCCACGCGAGCGGTGCCCGCCAGTGGTAACGGATGGCCAGCAGCCGCAGCACGAAGGTGGTGACGATCGCCAGGCCCGTCGTGATGGCGTTCAGCGTGTCGAAGCTGATGAAGAGGGCCACCATCGAGGCGCCGATGACGGCCGGCACGGCGTACATCTCCCGGTCGCGCAGCAGCGAGGGCACCTCGTTGACGAGGACGTCGCGCAGGACGCCCCCGCCGACGGCGGTCGCCAGGCCGAGCGCGGCGGACGCGGTGAGGCCGAGGCCGTACTCGTACGCCTTGGTCGTGCCCGTCACGCAGAACAGCCCGAGGCCGGCCGCGTCGAAGACGTTGATGGCGCGGTTGATGCGCTGGACCTCGGGGTGCAGGAAGAAGACGAGCGCGGAGGCGATCAGCGGGGTGACGAAGAACCCGAGATCGCTGAAGGCGGCGGCGGGAGTCGCACCGATGACGATGTCGCGGAACAGGCCGCCGCCGAGGGCCGTGACGAGCGCGAGGACGACGATGCCGAAGACGTCGAAGTTCTTGCGTACGGCGAGCAGGGCGCCGGCCGTGGCGAAGACGAAGATGCCCGCGAGGTCCAGGCTGTGCTGGACTCCGGGCGGGAAGAGATCGTGGAGCACCGGCTCATTCTGCCGGTCGATTGGCAGCGGGCCTGAACGGGTGGGGTGTAGCCACCCCGCCCGGGGGCTCCACCGGCCCCTGCGGGGCCGGGCGGCGGCCCGTCCGGGCACGGACCGAAGCCGGGTGCGGCGCCGCCGTCAGGGGCTCCGCCCCCGAACCCCCGCGCCCCAAACGCCGGCGAGGCTGAATTTGCCGGTGCAGGTCCGTCGGCAGAGGGGACTGCCGCAGCCCCGCCGAGGGCCTGACTTTGCCGGCGCCGTCCGTTGCCGGGGCGGGCGGCGCCGGGGTGGGGTCAGGCCGTGGGGGTGGCTGTCGCTTCTGCGGCGCTCGGGAGGGCCGGGTCGCCCGGGGCCTGGTCGGGGGCGTTCTCCGGGTGGTGGCAGGCCACCTGGTGCCCGGTCTTGAGCGCGACGAGCGGGGGCTCCTGCGTGGTGCAGAGCCGGGTCGCCTTCCAGCACCTGGTGTGGAAGCGGCAGCCGCTCGGCGGCGAGATCGGCGACGGTACGTCGCCCTTGAGCAGGATGCGGCCGCTCTTCGCTCCGCGCCTGCGCGGGTCCGGCACCGGGACGGCCGACATCAGGGCCGTGGTGTACGGGTGCATCGGAGCCTCGTAGAGGGACTTGCGGTCGGCGAGCTCGACGATCTTGCCGAGGTACATGACCGCGATCCGGTCCGAGACGTGCCGGATGACCGACAGGTCGTGCGCGATGATCACGTAGGTGAGGCCGAGCTCCTGCTGGAGGTCGTCCAGCAGGTTGACCACCTGGGCCTGGATGGAGACATCGAGCGCCGAGACCGGTTCGTCGGCGACGACCAGCTTCGGCTTCAGGGCCAGGGCGCGGGCGATGCCGATGCGCTGGCGCTGGCCGCCGGAGAACTCGTGCGGGTAGCGGTTGTAGTGCTCGGGGTTGAGGCCCACGAGGGACAGCAGCCGCTGGACCTCCGCCTTGAGGCCGCCCTCCGGCTTGACGCCCTGGAGCTTGAACGGGGCGCTGACGATGGTGCCCACCGTGTGCCGCGGGTTCAGCGAGCCGTACGGGTCCTGGAAGATCATCTGCACGTCGCGGCGCATCGGGCGCATGCCCGCCACGCTCAGGTGCGTGATGTCCCTGCCCTCGAACTCGATCTTTCCGCCGGTCGGTTCGAGCAGCCTGGTGATCAGCCGGCCCATGGTCGACTTGCCGCAGCCGGACTCGCCGACGATGCCGAGGGTCTCACCGGGATAGACCTCGAAGTCGAGCCCGTCGACGGCCTTCACGGCACCGGCCTGGCGGCGCAGCAGCCCCTTGGAGATGGGGAAGTGCTTGACCAGTCCGGTCACCCTGAGCAGCGGCTCCGGGGAGTCCGCCGCCTGGGCCGGGACGGCGACCGCGGTCGCGTCGTTCCTGTTGTCATTGGGCACAGTCATGTCGGTCACAGCTTCGGCGCAATCTCTTCGGTCCAGATCCGGTCCCGCTGCTCCGGGGAGAGGTGGCAGGCGGCCCAGTGCCGGCCGGCACCCTCGGCGGATCCGTCGACGAGGGCCAGCTCGGGCCGTACGGTGCGGGTGACGTTCCCCTTGGGGAGGTCGGCGTACGGACACCGGGGGTTGAAGGCGCAGCCGCTCGGGATGTTGATCAGGCTGGGCGGCGAGCCCTTGACCGGGATGAGGCGCTCGGTCTGGTCCCGGTCGATGCGCGGCATCGAGCCGAGCAGGCCCCAGGTGTACGGGTGCCGGGGTTCGTAGAACACCTTCTCCGCGCTGCCCCGCTCGATGCACCGGCCGCCGTACATCACGAGCAGGTCGTCGGCCATCTCCGCGACCACGCCGAGGTCGTGCGTGATCATGATGACCGCGGAGCCGAACTCCTTCTGCAGGTCGCGGATCAGGTCGAGGATCTGCGCCTGGACGGTGACGTCGAGGGCGGTGGTGGGCTCGTCCGCGATGAGCAGTTCGGGGTTGTTGACCAGCGCCATCGCGATCATCGCGCGCTGGCGCATACCGCCGGAGAACTCGTGCGGGTAGCTGTCGACGCGCTTGTGCGGCTCGGGGATGCCCACGCGGTCGAGGAGGTCGACGGCCCGCTTGCGGGCGGTCTTCTTGTCGGCCTTGTTGTGGACCCGGTAGGCCTCGGCGATCTGCTTGCCGACCGTGAAGTAGGGGTGCATCGCCGACAGCGGGTCCTGGAAGATCATCGCGATCTCCTTGCCGCGGAGCTTGCGCACCTCCTCCTCGGGGCTGGAGAGCAGTTCCTTGCCGTCGAGCCAGATCTCGCCGGAGATCCGGGCCCGCTGGCGGCCGTACTGGCCGACCCGGTGCAGGCCCATGATGCCCAGCGAGGTCACCGATTTGCCGGAGCCGGACTCGCCGACGATGCCGAGGGTCTTGCCCTTCTCCAGCGTGAAGGAGAGCCCGTCCACGGACTTGACCAGGCCGTCTTCCGTGGGGAAGTGCACCTTGAGGTCGCGTACGTCGAGGAACGCGGTGCCGGGGGCGCCGGAGGCGACGGGCTCGTTCAGTGCGCCCGTCACGGCGGCGGTCGTCGAATCGGTCATGACAGCCTCACTCGGGGGTCGATCACCGCGTACAAGAGGTCGACGGCGAGGTTGGCCACGACGACGAAGAAGGCGGAGATCAAGGTGATGCCGAGAATGACCGGCAGGTCGTGTTCGCTGATGGCGCGGACGGCGCTGTAGCCGAGGCCGTGCAGCGAGAAGGTGTACTCGGTGAGGACCGCGCCGCCCATCAGCGCGCCCAGGTCGAGGCCCAGGACGGTCAGGATCGGCGTCATGGTCGAGCGCATCGCGTGCTTGCCGATGACGACGGGTTCCGTCAGCCCCTTGGCGCGCGCGGTGCGGATGTAGTCCTCGTTGAGCACTTCCAGCATGGTCGCGCGGGTGAGTCGCGCGTACATCGCCGCGTAGAGGAAGGCGAGTGAGATCCACGGCAGGACCATGCCGTTGAACCAGGTGCCCGGATCCTCGGCGAAGGTCTTGTTCGGCCTCCCGAACCAGCCGAGCTGGTCGGAGAAGAGCGCGATGGCGAGCATGCCGGTGAAGTAGATCGGGAGGGAGACACCGCCGAGGGCGATGCCCATCACCGAACGGTCCAGGACCGTACCGCGCTTGAGGGCGGAGATGATGCCGGCGGCGATGCCGCCGATCACCCAGAGCACGACGGCTCCGGCGGCGAGCGAGAGGGTGACGGGCAACCAGTCGGTCAGCAGCGGCCACACCTCCTGCTCGGTCTTGAAGGAGTAGCCGAAGCAGGGCGCGGCGCATTGCGTGACGTCGTTGCCGTTGGCGTACGTGCGACCCGCCACCAGCCCGACGACGAACTTGCCGAACTGGACGAGGATCGGGTCGTCGAGACCCATCTTCTGCCGGATGCCCTCGATGGCGGCGGGGTCGGACTGCTTGCCGACGAAGTAAAGGGCCGGGTCCGTCCCGATCATTTTCGGGAAGAGGAAGAAGATTCCGAAGGTCACCAGCGAGATGACCAACAGCATGACGATGACGGCGAAGATCCGCCGTATGAGATATGCAAGCACTGCGCTCGGCCTGGCTGCGGCCCGGGGACGCCCTCTTCTGGAGAGCGCCCCCGAGCCGCCGCCGCGGCCATCACCTGCCCTTCGTGCCTAGCGGGTGTGGCACTGGAACTGAATCGGACGGTTTGTCTACTGGACGCCGAGCGAGGCGTAGTCGTACCGGCCGTTGTACGCGTCGGAGGTGTAGACGTTGGTCAGGCGGCTGCTGCGCCAGGAGATCGTCTTGTCGTAGACGAAGGGCAGGTAGACCGCGGCCTCGGAGACCTTCTGGTTCATCTGCTTGTAGATGTCGCCGGCCTTGGTGGGGTCGGTCTCCGCGATGGCGTCGTCGAACAGCTTGTTGACGGCCGGGTCGTTCAGCTCGGAGAAGTTGTTGTTGCCGCTCTGCAGGATGAAGCGACCGTCGACCAGCGGCTGGGAGAAGCCCTGACCGGTCGGGAAGTCGGCGCCCCAGCCCATGATGATGATGCCGTAGCCCTTCTCCTTGACGACCTTCGGCGAACCGATGATGCCGGAGGTCTGGGCGCCGTCGAACTGGTCGACGTCGGCGATGATGCCGACCTGCTTCAGGGCGTTCTGCAGGGAGACGGCCGTGGCGACCTCGACCGGCTTGTTGTTGCGGACCGCGATCGTGGTCTTGAAGCCACTCTCCTTGCCGCAGGCCTTCAGGGCGGCCTTGGCCTTCGCGGTGTCCGGCTTGCCGTCGTTCGTCAGAACGCCGTACGGGTCGTACTTGCCGTCAGCGCCCTTGATGCCCAGCGGGAGCATGTTGGGGGCGATGTCGCCACCGGCCTGCGGGCCGCCGCGGGCGGTCTGCAGGGACTTGTGGTCGGCCGCGTAGATGACGGCCTTGCGGCACTCGATGTTGTCGAACGGCGCGACGGTCTGCGGCATGACGGCGTACCGGATGAAGCCGGTCTGGCCGTTGTCCAGGTTGTCCTTGTGGTCCTTCAGCGCGGTGGAACGGGCCGCCTGGCCGATGCCGGTCGCGTTGATGTCCAGGTCGAACTCGCCGTTCATCAGGCGCTTGTCCATGTCGTCCGCGTTCGCCATGAACGTGACCGAGATGGAGTCCGGGAGCGCCTTGCGGATCGTGTCCGACTCGGGCTTCCACTTCGTGTTGCGCGAGAGCTTCATGCTCTTGTTGGGCTCGTACGAGTCGATCTTGTACGGGCCGTTGGAGAAGGGCTTGAGGCCGTACTTGGCCGCGGTGTCCTTGTCCTGCTTGACCGGGCTGGCGGCCGGCATGGCCAGCATCTGCTCGAAGTCACCGTTGGGCGCCGGGAGCTTGAAGACGATGGTCTTCGCGTCCGGGGTCTCGATCGCCTTGAGGCCGAGCTTGTCCGGGCTGGTGTCCTTGTACGGGCCCGGGTACTCGGTCTTCGGGTCGAGGACCTGCATCAGGTAGACCGGGCCGCCGGAGATGACGTCCTGGGCCCAGGTGCGCTCGATGCCGTACTTCACGTCCTGGGCGGTGACGGGGGTGCCGTCCTCCCAGGTCACGTTGTCCTTGAGGGTGTACTTGTAGGTCTTGCCGCCGTCGCTGATCTCCGCGTTCGCGGTGGCCAGGTCGGGGACGAGCTCGGTGCTCTTGGTGCCCGGCTCCGCCTTGAAGCTCACGAGCTGGCGGGCGTAGTAGCGGGAGAAGTCCCACATGAAGCCGTAGTAACCGCGCTGCGGGTCCCACGAGTCGGCTTCCTGGGTACCGACGAACTTCAGCTCGCCGCCGGCCTTGGTGGAGGCGTTGGCGACCTTGCCGATGGCGGCGTTGAAGCCGCCCGCGCCGGCCGGCTTCTCGTCCTTCTTGCCGTCGTCGCCGCCACAGGCGGTCGCGGCCAGCATCGTCGCGAGCACGACGGCCGTGCCGGCGACGAGCCTGCGCTTGGACATGCGATGGGTAGTCACGATGCTCGCAACCCTCCGTTGTGATTCCGGTTCGAAGCCGGGTTCCGGTGTGCCCTGCGGTTCTGACCTGCGGGTGCCCTGCTGGATGACCTGCGGGGACGGCTAACGGGAGCCCTTCGGGTCGAGGGCATCGCGGACGCCGTCGCCGAAGAGGTTGAAGGCCAGCACGGTGATGAAGATCGCCGTACCGGGGAAGATCATGAAGAGCGGATCGTCCTCGTAGGTCCGCACGGCCGTCGAGAGGGTCTCGCCCCAGGACGGTGTGGGCGGCTTGACGCCGACGCCCAGGAAGCTGAGCGCGGCCTCGGTCAGCACGTTGGTGGGGATCATGAGCGTCGCGTAGACGGTGATCGGCGCCACCAGGTTCGGGAGCAGCTCGCGGAACAGGATGTACATCCGGCCCGCGCCCAGGCTCCGGGCGGCTTCGACGTACTCCCGTTCGCGCAGCGACAGGGTCTGTCCGCGGACGATGCGGCCGATGTAGGGCCAGCCGAAGAAGCCGATGACCAGGACCAGCACTCCCATCCGCAGGTTCGAACCCTCGAAGCCCCAGAGCGTGTTGGGGACGATCGAGACCAGCGCGATGATGAAGAGCAGCTGCGGGAAGGCGAGCAGCAGGTCCATGACGCGGCTGATGGCCGCGTCGACCCAGCCGCCGAAGTAGCCGGCGACGATGCCGAAGAAGGTGCCCATCGAGACCGCCACGACGGCGGACAGGAAGGCGACCAGCAGCGAGACGCGGGCGCCGTAGACGATGCGGCTGAACACGTCGCGGCCGTTGACCGGCTCGACGCCCAGCAGGAAGTCGCTGCTCATGCCGCCGTTGGCGCCGGCCGGAAGACCCAGCAGCGGGTCCAGCAGCTCCTCGTGCGGCTCTTCCGGAGGGTGGCCGAGGGCTGCGACGATCAGCGGCGCGAAGAGTGCGACGAGGATCAGCAGGAGCACGACGAAACCGCCGGCCAGCGCGACCTTGTCGCGCTTGAGCCGCGTCCAGGCGATACGGCCGGGTGAGCGGCCTTCGATGGCCTTGGCGGGGACGTCGGCTACGGACACGGGTGCGGGTGTCTCCGCGCTCATGTCGTGCAGTGGTGCCGTCATCGTGGTGGGGACCCCTCTCGGCCGACGGGTGGGCCGGCCCATGCCCGCCGCTGTGGCGGCGTTGGTGCGGAGTGGCGCTCGGAGTGCGAGGTGCGGACGTGCTCGGTGGAACGGGTACGTGCCGGGCGGTGCGCTACGGGCATTGCTGGTGGTGCGTGCGGTGCTGTACGAAACGACAAGCGAAGTTCCCGTGACGGGCACACCCTTGGAGGACTGACCCGCTCTTGGGTGGGGAGTCTTCATCGGGCGCTCGATCAGCCGCCAGACCCGCAGGTGAATGGATGCGCAACCGTGATCTGAGGCGCGAGTTCCCGTTATCCGGACTTCGCTGCCATCTCAGCGGAGCAAGACATCCTGTTCGGTACGGAATCGGACATGTCGCCCAACTCGTTCTACCAGCACGCCTATTGGGCGCACATCAGCGGTGAAATCAGGACAACGCGAAGGCCGCACGGAACGACTGTTCCGTGCGGCCTCGGGTGGCTTGATACCGATGTCTCAGTAGGCGGGCGCCTGTCCCTCGCGGTCGTAGAAGGGCCTGGTTTGCGCCCGCAGCCACATCGCCACCGGATCGTGTTCGTCCGCGAGCGCGACCGTGCACACGGGCACTCCCTCGGGGACCGCGCCGACCGACTGGCGCATCATCTCCCGGACGGACTCCAGCGCGTGCGCGGAGGCGTCGTAGAGGTCGAGCCCGACGGCGAGGTACGGGGACCCCAGCGCGGGCTGCACCCAGGCGCGGCGCAGCGAGCGGACGGCGGGCGTGCGGTGCGCGTGCTGCGTGAGCAGCCCGTAGAACTGGGGCAGCTCGATGGCGGGCTCGGACAGCCGCAGCGGGCCGGCCGGCATCCGGTCCAGTCCGGTGGCGATCCGGCGCAGGTCCGCCCAGGGGATGCCGACGCCGCCGCCCTGGGCGTGCGGGTTGAGCCAGAGCCCCCAGCGGTCGGGGTAGAGGGCGCGGGCGATGTCCCGGCCGGTGACCACCTCGTACCCGCGGTTCCAGCCGCTGGCGGCCAGTTCCTGCGGGGAGGTCACGCAGGGCGCGTACCCGAGGCTCTCGACCTCCATGCCGCCGTACTGGGCGTTCGGGGAGCCGGGCTGCCCCTGCCAGAGGAGCATCCACAGCCGTCCCTCGGCCAGGGCGTGCAGGAGGGCCTCGTAGCTCTCGTAGCGCCCGGGAGTCACCTGGCGCAGCATGTGCTCGACCTGCCCGACCGCGGCCGTGCCTGACGCACTCACCCGGTACCCCTCTTCGTCTGTTCGTCCGCCCGTCGTCCACGCGTGTCGGCCACCAGCTTAAGCGTCACTACGGCAGGTAGAAGGGGCGTACGCGCGTGACGATGAAGTCGACGACCGGGTCCTCGGCGGCGCCCAGCAGGATCAACTGCACCGGCCAGGGCGGTGGTACGCGGGTCAGGGCGCGGCCCAGCGCGTCCATCGGGGCGTTTCGCATCTCGGGCTCCCATCCCACCAGCTGGACTCCGATGTAGAGCTCCGGCGAGCCGCCCTCGACGCTGGCGAGACAGCGGTGCGCGGCCGCGACGACGCCGGTGGCGCGGAACTCCTCCGCGGCGGCGGCCAGGAACTCGACCGGGTCCTCCTGCCAGTCGGGCTCGAAGAGCCGGACCCTGCCACCGGTGACGGGGCCGTCGAGCGGGCTGCTGCCGATGCGGCAGAGCTCCGCGACGGCGGGCGGGGGCAGGGGCACGCCGACGGAGCCCTCCGGGTTGACCGCGATGCCGAGCTGCGGGGGCAGGCCCTGGGCGAAGTCCACGGCCGGGGCCACGGCGAAGTCCATGGCGGGTCCGGCGCAGGCCCGGAACTGCTCCTCGGAGCTGTAGACGGGCACGTACGCGGCGCCGTCGATCTCCATGGTGGGCAGGCTCAGGCTGTTCACCCCGCCGGGCAGCGGGATCCACAGCGGGCTCCGCCCGAGGACTTCGAGGATGCGTCCCCCGGCGCCCGGCTGTCCGAGCGCCGCCCCGAGCACCTGCTCCAGCTCGTTACCCGGCCACATGTACATCTCCACTCACTTGCCCTTGGTTGCGACCCGAGATTAACGGGCGGGTCCGACGCTCCGGCCGGGGGCCGCCCCGGCAGGACCGGCCGCGCCCGCGACCCCCGGGAGCGTCCTTCGGACCGGCCGCGGCCCATGGTGTCCGGCCACGTTGCGAAAAGCACGCCCTACGCGCCCTGGCCGAAGCCGATCGACGTCAGCCGGGACGCCGCCGGGCGGTCCAGGAGGGTCACCGACGCGCAGCCGGCCGGCGGGCGGCCCGCCTCGGCCTCGCGCAGCAGCCGGGCCACCGCGCCCCGGTGCCGGGCGAAGGCGTACGCCGACACGCCCCGGCCCCGCGCCGCCTGCCCGGCCCGGGCCTCCTCGGGGGTGGTGTCCAGCAGCACCAGGTGCAGTGCCCGGCCGCGCCGCCGGGCCGCCGAGGCCAGCAGGGCCCGTACCCAGCTCTGCGTACCGCAGTCGTGGACGACGGCGGGGGCCCCGGAGCGGAGCACCCGCCACAGGCCCCAGTAGTGCGCGACGCGGACCGCCGGGCGGTACACCGCGTAGGGCAGGGCGGCCGGCATCAGGCGCTCCCAGCGCTCGCGGGCGTCCTGGGAGTCGATCCCGCCGCCCTCCGCGGCCCGCTTGATCAGGGTGCTCTTGCCGCCGCCGGGCAGTCCGGAGACCACCACGATGTCCCCGTCGGCGAAGCCGAGCCGCCGCAGGCCCTCGGTCCCGCGCAGGTCCCGTACCGCTCCGGGCGTCCCGGCCGGGCCCGCCGCCATGCCCGCCGCGGGTGCCCGTACGACGCCGCGCTGCCCCGGCACCCCGCCGGCCAGCGTGTTCTCGACGGTGCCGGTGCTCGTCGCCGCCAGTACTCCGAATCTCCGCACAGTGATCGCCTCCCCCGCGACGGGTCGCCTTGGACCCGGTCCCCCTGAGTGTAAAGAGACGGTAATCCGGGGTCCCCGGTTCCGCTCCGCTTCCGGACCCCCTCCCCCGTTCGGCCGCACGCCGTGCAATGATGTGCGCCATCTGGACACCAAACTGCATACCGGCCGCTTGAATCCGCGCGGGAGAGTCCCGGCACGCCGCAAGGCGGTGCCCGGGCGCCGAAGGAGCAAGTACCTCCCTTGAATCTCTCAGGCCCCGTACCGCGTGGATGAGGCAGATCTGAAAAGCGAGCCGCGCCACCGCCCGTGAGGGCTTCGGCGACGGCTCCACCCAAGGTGCAAGTCGAGGCCTTTCCCCTGGAAGCGGGGAACTCTCGGCGAACCTCTCAGGTTCCGATGACAGATGGGGAGGAACTCCTCCTCGTCATGTCATGCCCTGGGACCCGGGAGCCACACCCATGAGCACTGCCCCCCGCCTGACCGCCCTCGATGCGCTGCACCGTTCCCTCGGTGCGACCATGACCGATTTCGCGGGCTGGGACATGCCCCTGCGGTACGCCAGCGAGCGCGACGAGCACAACGCCGTCCGCACCAAGGCCGGTCTGTTCGACCTGTCCCACATGGGCGAGATCACCCTGACCGGCCCCGAGGCCGTCAAGGTCCTGGACTACGCCCTGGTCGGCAACATCTCCACCGTCGGCGTCGGCCGCGCCCGCTACACGCACATCTGCCGGGAAGACGGCGGCATTCTCGACGACCTGATCGTCTACCGGCTGGGCGAGACCGAGTACATGGTCGTCGCCAACGCCTCCAACGCCCAGGTGGTCCTGGACGCGATCACCGAGCGTGCCGCCGGCTTCGACGCCGAGGTCCGCGACGACCGCGACGCGTACGCGCTGCTCGCGGTGCAGGGTCCGCAGTCCCCCGGCATCCTCGCCTCCCTCACCGACGCCGACCTGGACGGGCTGAAGTACTACGCCGGCCTGCCCGGCACGGTGGCTGGGGTGCCCGCGCTGATCGCACGTACGGGCTACACCGGCGAGGACGGCTTCGAGCTGTTCGTCGCCCCCGAGCACGCCGTGGAGCTGTGGCAGGCGCTGACCAAGGCGGGCGAGGGCGTCGGCCTGGTCCCGGCCGGCCTGTCCTGCCGCGACACCCTGCGCCTGGAAGCGGGCATGCCGCTGTACGGGCACGAGCTGACCACCTCCCTGACCCCGTTCGACGCGGGTCTGGGCCGGGTCGTGAAGTTCGAGAAGGAGGGCGACTTCGTCGGCCGCGCCGCCCTGGAGGCCGCCGCCGAGCGCGCCGCGAGCAACCCGCCGCGCAAGCTGGTCGGCCTGATCGCCGAGGGCCGCCGCGTCCCGCGCGCCGGGTTCTCCGTGACCTTCGAGGGCCGGGTCGTCGGCGAGGTCACCTCGGGCGCCCCCTCCCCGACGCTGGGCAAGCCGATCGCGATGGCCTATGTCGACGCGGCGCACGCCGCGCCCGGCACCTCCGGTGTCGGCGTGGACATTCGCGGTACGCATGAGGCGTACGAGGTCGTGGCCCTGCCGTTCTACAAGCGGCAGAAGTAGCCCCGTACCGCACCTCGGCGCCCCCGCGCCGTACGCACGACCACCGTTCGTATTCACTCCCCCGCATCCAGGAGAATCAGGTCATGAGCAACCCCCAGCAGCTGCGGTACAGCAAGGAGCACGAGTGGCTGTCGGTCGCCGAGGACGGCGTCTCGACGGTCGGCATCACGGAGTTCGCGGCCAACGCGCTCGGTGACGTCGTCTACGCCCAGCTTCCCGAGGTCGGCGACACGGTGACCGCGGGCGAGACCTGTGGCGAGCTGGAGTCGACCAAGTCGGTCAGCGACCTGTACTCCCCCGTCACCGGCGAGGTCGTCGAGTTCAACCAGGACGTCGTGGACGACCCTTCGCTGGTCAACTCGGCCCCGTTCGAGGGCGGCTGGCTCTTCAAGGTCCGCGTCACGGACGAGCCGGACGACCTGCTCTCCGCTGACGACTACGCCAAGCTCACCTCCGGCAACTGACCCAGGGAACCCTGATGTCTGTACTGAACACGCCCCTCCACGAGCTCGACCCGGACGTCGCCGCCGCCGTCGACGCCGAGCTCGTGCGCCAGCAGTCCACCCTGGAAATGATCGCGTCGGAGAACTTCGCTCCGGTCGCCGTCATGGAGGCCCAGGGCTCGGTCCTGACCAACAAGTACGCCGAGGGCTACCCCGGCCGCCGCTACTACGGCGGCTGCGAGCACGTCGACGTGGTCGAGCAGATCGCGATCGACCGCATCAAGGCGCTCTTCGGCGCCGAGGCCGCGAACGTGCAGCCCCACTCGGGCGCGCAGGCCAACGCGGCCGCGATGTTCGCGCTGCTCAAGCCGGGCGACACGATCATGGGCCTGAACCTGGCCCACGGCGGTCACCTGACCCACGGCATGAAGATCAACTTCTCCGGCAAGCTCTACAACGTGGTCCCGTACCACGTCGACGAGACCGGCCGGGTGGACATGGCCGAGGTCGAGCGCCTCGCCAAGGAGTCCAAGCCGCAGCTGATCGTCGCGGGCTGGTCCGCCTACCCGCGCCAGCTCGACTTCGCCGCCTTCCGCCGCATCGCGGACGAGGTCGGCGCGTACCTGATGGTCGACATGGCGCACTTCGCAGGCCTGGTCGCCGCGGGTCTGCACCCGAACCCGGTCCCGCACGCCCACGTCGTCACCACCACCACGCACAAGACCCTCGGCGGTCCGCGCGGCGGTGTCATCCTGTCGACGCAGGAGCTGGCCAAGAAGATCAACTCCGCGGTCTTCCCGGGTCAGCAGGGCGGCCCGCTCGAGCACGTGATCGCGGCCAAGGCCGTCTCCTTCAAGGTCGCGGCCTCGCCCGAGTTCAAGGAGCGCCAGGAGCGGACCATCGAGGGCGCCAAGCTCCTCGCGGCCCGCCTGGTCCAGGACGACGTCAAGGCCGTGGGCGTGGACGTCCTCACCGGCGGCACCGACGTGCACCTGGTCCTGGTCGACCTGCGCAACTCCGAGCTGGACGGCCAGCAGGCCGAGGACCGCCTCCACGAGGTCGGCATCACGGTCAACCGCAACGCCATCCCGAACGACCCGCGGCCGCCGATGGTCACCTCGGGTCTGCGGATCGGTACGCCGGCGCTGGCCACCCGCGGTTTCGACGCCGAGGCCTTCACCGAGGTCGCCGAGATCATCGCGCAGGCGCTGAAGCCGGCGTACGACGCGGCGGACCTGAAGGCGCGCGTTTCGGCGCTCGCCGCGAAGTTCCCGCTGTACCCGACGCTCTAGGCACCGGCCTGGGGAGGGCCCGGCACTGTTTTGCACAGGGCCGGGCCCTTCTCATGACCAAAGCCCCAGGTGGATGCGGTCCATTGCCACTGAATAAGCCAAAAGTTGGCAAATAGGCTCCGAATAAAGGAAGCACCGCACCCCAGGCAGGACGGACAGCACACCTCATGGACATGAGCGCGGCCAACAGGAAGGGGCTCAGCCTCTTCGCCCTGATCATGATCGGGCTCGGCTCGATCTTCGGCTCGGGGTGGCTCTTCGGGGCCGGCCAGGCAGCCGCGGTCGCCGGACCGGCGGCCATCGTCGCCTGGATCATCGGCGCCGTCTTCATCGGCATGATCGCCATGTCGTACGCGGAGGTGGGCGCGGCCTACCCGCTGCCCGGCTCGATGGCCCGCTTCGGCACCATCTCGCACGGACCGGTGCTGGGCTTCATCACCGGCTGGGCGGTCTGGATCGCCATTGCCGCGCTGATCCCGATCGAGTCCATCGCCGGTACGCAGTACATGTCCTCCTGGAACTTCGGCTGGGCCAAGGGCCTGGTCGAGAACGGCGGCCTGACCACCTCCGGCATGGCGATGGCCCTGTTCCTGACCGTGGCCCTGTGGCTGGCCTGCTACTGGTCGGTCGCGCTGCTCGCCAAGGCGAACAACCTGCTCACCCTGGTCAAGTTCGCCATCCCCGTCCTCGCCGTGATCGCCCTGATCGCCTCCGGATTCCACACCTCCAACTTCACCGGGCACGGCGGCTTCGCCCCCAACGGCTGGTCCGCGGTCATGACCGCCGTCACCACGTCCGGCGTGGTCTTCGCCTTCAACGGCTTCCAGGCCGTCGTCAACCTCGGCGGCGCCGCGAAGAACCCCGGCCGCGCCATTCCGCTGGCCCTGGTCGGCGCGCTCTCCCTCGGCCTGGTCATCTACCTGGCCCTGCAGATCGCCTTCATCGGCGGTGTCCCGCCGGAGAAGCTGGCCGAGGCCGGCGGCTGGAGCGGCATCAACTTCTCCTCGCCGTTCGCCGACCTGGCCAAGATGCTGATGCTGCACTGGGTCGTCACGATGCTCCAGTTCGGTGCCTTCATCTCCCCGTCCGGCGCCAACATCGGCAACGTCGCCTCGGCCTCGTACATGGCGCAGAACCTCGCCGACACCGGCTTCTTCCCGAAGAAGATCCGCGAGGTCCACCCCAAGTACGGCACCGCGCGTCCCGCGATGTGGCTGAACCTCGGCTTCTCGGTGCTGCTCCTGGTCACCGTCGGCCACAGCTGGGAGGCGCTGGCCAGCGTGGTCTCCGCCGCGATGGTGGTCTCGTACCTGATCGGCCCGATCGCGGTCGGCGTCTTCCGCAGGACCAAGCCCGAGCTGCCGCGCCCCTTCCGCCTGCCGGCGGCCAGGATCCTCTGCCCGATCACCTTCGCCTTCGCCGCCTGCGCCCTGTACTGGTCCAAGTGGCCGGACACCGGCAAGGTCGTCCTGCTCACCCTGGTCGCCGCCCCGATCGCGGCCCTGGTGCTCAAGCGCAAGGGCGAGAAGAACCTGGCCAAGCAGTTCGCCCCGGCCTGGTGGATGATCGTCTTCCTGCTGTGGCTGGGCACGCTCTCGGCGCTCGGCAGCAAGGAATTCGGCGGCCACGGGGTCATCCCCGGCGGCGTGGACATCGCCGTCGTGGGCCTCTCGGCCCTGGGCTTCTACTTCTGGGCCGTACGGTCCGGGGTCAAGGCCCACTACGCGGGCCTGCCGGGCCCGGACCCGGTCCTGGACGCCGCCCCCACCGGGGAGGCCGACGCGGCCGACTCACCGGAGCGCGCACTGACCCACGCCTGATCCCCGCCTTCCCGACCCGTCCGGCAGCCGAGCCGTTCACTTCACCGAGTTAAGCTCGTCTGCCGGACAAAATCCGCAGATCACCCCGATCAACCCCTCCTGCCCACGCTTCCCACCCACGAGCAGACATAGGAGTCCGCAACCGTGGCCATCTCCGTCTTCGATCTCTTCTCGATCGGCATCGGTCCCTCTTCCTCCCACACCGTCGGACCGATGCGCGCCGCGCGCATGTTCGTGACCCGGCTCAAGAAGGACGGCGTCCTCGCCCAGACGGCCGCGGTCCGGGCCGAGCTCTTCGGCTCCCTCGGCGCCACCGGCCACGGCCACGGCACCCCCAAGGCGGTCCTGCTGGGCCTGGAGGGCCACTCCCCCCGCACCGTGAACGTGGAGACCGCCGACGCCGAAGTCGAGCGCATCCGCACCACGGGCCGCCTGCGCCTGCTCGGCACCGAGATAGGCGATGGCCACGAGATCCCCTTCGACGAGCCGAACCAGCTGATCCTGCACCGCCGGCGCTCGCTCCCGTACCACGCGAACGGCATGACGCTCTTCGCGTACGACGAAGCGGGCACCCCGCTGCTGGAGAAGACGTACTACTCGGTCGGCGGCGGGTTCGTCGTGGACGAGGACGCGGTCGGCGAGGACCGGATCAAGCTCGACGACACCGTGCTGAAGTACCCCTTCCGCAGCGGAGACGAGATGCTGCGCCTCGCGAAGGAGACCGGTCTGTCGATCTCCTCGATGATGCTGGAGAACGAGAAGACCTGGCGCACCGAGGACGAGATCCGCGAGGGCCTGCTGGAGATCTGGCGCGTCATGCAGTCCTGCGTCTCGCGCGGCATGTCCCGCGAGGGCATCCTCCCCGGCGGGCTGCGGGTCAAGCGCCGGGCCGCCTCCACGGCGCGCCAGCTGCGTACCGAGGGCGACCCGATGATGCACCGCAGCGAGTGGGCGACGATCTACGCGATGGCGGTCAACGAGGAGAACGCGGCCGGCGGCCGGGTCGTCACCGCCCCGACGAACGGCGCGGCGGGCGTCCTGCCGGCGGTGCTGCACTACTACATGAACTTCGTGCCGGGCGCGGACGAGGACGGCGTGGTCCGCTTCCTCCTCGCCGCGGGCGCGATCGGCATGCTCTTCAAGGAGAACGCCTCGATCTCCGGCGCCGAGGTCGGCTGCCAGGGCGAGGTCGGCTCGGCCTGCTCGATGGCGGCCGGCGCGCTGGCCGAGGTCCTGGGCGGCACCCCGGAGCAGGTCGAGAACGCCGCCGAGATCGGCATGGAGCACAACCTCGGCCTGACCTGCGACCCGGTCGGCGGCCTCGTCCAGATCCCGTGCATCGAGCGCAACGGCATGGCGGCGGTCAAGGCCGTCACCGCGGCCAAGATGGCGATGCGCGGCGACGGTACCCACAAGGTCTCCCTCGACAAGGTCATCAAGACCATGAAGGAGACGGGCGCCGACATGAAGGTCAAGTACAAGGAAACCGCCCGCGGCGGCCTCGCGGTCAACGTCATCGAGTGCTGACCCGCACCATCTGACCGATTCGGGCCCCGACGCTTGGCGTCGGGGCCCGCGTCGTTTTCCGCGCCGGTTTCCGGTGCCGGGCAGGTGGGTTACGCCAGTAACTTCGTTCCAGATTGAGCAGGATATGAGGTTTGGGAAGGAGTTGATCACGCCTGAGGGGGAACGAGGCGGTCTGGGCTGGTTTCTTGATGATCACCTGCGCAAGGGTGGAGGCACGACGTCGCGTCCATACCCCCGGCGGTTCGGCCAACCGTCTTGGACCAACAGCCGTTTTGCTCTCTTGGAGGATTTGAAACATGGCAAGCACCCGCAGCATCCGCGTGATGGCGGCTGTCGCATCGCTCCCCTTCGCCTTCGCGCTCCTGTCGGGCGTCGCCCAGGCCGACAACGGGGCCGGTGCGGCCGGGACCGCGTCGAACGCGGCCCTCGCCGACATCCTCGGCAGCGGGGTCGGCGGCAGCAACCTCGGGAACTCCTCCACCGCGCAGCAGGTCGCCTCGGGCTTCGGCGCCTCCAACCAGAACAACGGCGCCCAGTCCAACGGCTCGGGATTCACCGCGATCGGCCAGTCGAACGCGCACGAGTCCTTCATCTACAACCCCCTGCCGTAGTTCCCGCCGGGGCCCCCGCCCCGGTCACGCCGTTTCGCCGAGCCCCGTCCTCCCCCGGAGGGCGGGGCTCGGCGCATCGGGCGAAAGACGGGCCGAGAGGCCCGGCCGGACGGGACCTTCGGCCGCGGATGACGGCCCGGGGGGTGGGTTAGCTTGCCCGAGTGGGCATGCCGCGCATTCGTCGACGCGACCCCACCCGAGAGAGAGGCGCCCCGTCATGTCCGCCGCCGAGCACCGCGTCCTCCCGCTCCGCCTGGAGGCCGCGCCCGCGTCCGTCCCGGTGCGCGGCGTGTTCCTCTACCGCACCGAGCGGCCCTACGAGCTCTCCCTCGACTTCGAGGGTGCCGGGATGCACCTCGCGCACTGGGTCTTCTCGCGGGAGCTGCTGCTCGACGGCCACGTCTGCGCCACCGGCGAGGGCGACATACAGGTGTGGCCGCGCTGGAAGGGCACCGAGCCGCGGGTCTTCCTCTCCTTCAGCAACGGCGAGCAGTCGTGCGTGGTGTCCGCCCGGGCCAAGGACGTACGGGAGCTGTGCGGCCGGATGACCGAGCTGGTGCCACGCGGCCAGGAACACCGGCACTACGATCTCGACGCCGAACTGAGCGCCCTGCTGTCCAGCTGAACCCGGTGCAACCGCTGCCGTACCGGGCGCGTCTTCCCGGGTGACACCGTTCCACGTCTCTCCGATCGAGGGGACGCAATGAACCGTCCACGCCGCCGGCAGGCCACCGCACTGGGGGTGGGCGCACTGCTCGCCGCCACCCTGGCCTTCGCCGCACCGGCCTCCGCCTCCGCCAGGACCGCCGCCACCGCTACCGCCGCCACCGCCACGCCGCTCGTCGTCAACGCCCGCTGGGGCGGGCACTGCACGTACGACCGCGTGGTCGTCGACCTGCAGGGATATGTACCCGAGGTCACCGTCACCCCCGTCACGGAGCTCGTCTACGACGGGTCCGGCAAGCCCGTCCCGCTCGCCGGACAGTACTTCCTGGAGATCCGTCTGCACCCGGCCGCCGGACACGACGACGCGGGCAACAACGTCTACCAGGGGCCCAAACTCCTCAAGATCAACCTGCCCAAACTGAAGGGCATCGCCCTGACCGGCGACTACGAGGGGTACGTCACCTTCGGAGCCGCCTTCGACACCAAGCCCGCCTACACCTCGTTCAAGCTGCATGCCCCGGAGCGTTTCGTCCTGGACGTCGCGCACCCGAACGTCTGCTGAAGCACGGCGGCGGGAGCCGGGCGGGAACGGGTCCTACCGGTGCTCGGGGTTCGGGAAGTCGAAGCGGCAGCCCGCGTCCCACTGGGAGCGCTGGTTGCCGTGCGCGGGCATCCCGCCCGCCCGCTTGAGCAGGGCGGCCAGGTGCATGAGGTTCCAGCTCATGAAGGCCGTGTTCCGGTTGGTGAAGTCGTTCTGGGGACCGCCGGATCCGGGGTCCAGGTACGAGGGCCCGGGTCCGGCTTCGCCGATCCATCCGGCGTCGGCCTGCGGGGGGATGGCGTAGCCGAGGTGCTGGAGGCTGTAGAGGACGTTCATCGCGCAGTGTTTGACGCCGTCCTCGTTGCCGGTGATCAGCGCTCCGCCCACGCGCCCGTAATAGGCGTACTGGCCCTGCTCGTTCAGGATCGAGGAGCAGGCGTAGAGCCGCTCGACGACCTGCTTCATCACCGAGCTGTTGTCCCCGAGCCAGATCGGGCCGCAGAGCACGAGGATGTCCGCGTCCATGATCTGGCTGTAGAGCACCGGCCACTGGTCGCTCTCCCAGCCGTGGTCGGTCATATCGGGCCAGACACCGGTGGCGATGTCGTGATCGACGGCCCGGATGAGCGAGGTCCGGGCCCCGGCCGCCTCCATCACCGCACGGCTCTTGTCGATCAGGCCCTCGGTGTTGCTGGGCTCGGGCGATCGCTTGAGCGTGCAGTTGACGTACACGGCGGTGAGGTCGGAGTAGTCGAAAGAAGCGGGCGCGGCAGCGGATTCGGCAGTCACCTCGCCAGCCTCGGCGCCGCCGGGCCGGCCCGCCACCGGACCGCGCCCATCCGGGCGCGCCCCGGCCGTCCGGAACCGCGCCGCCCCATGGAACGGCCGGTGCCCGGTGGTGGCGGGCATGCGGAACTCCCCCACCGGTCCGCGCCCTTGGGGCGACCGGCCCGGCCGCGAACACGAAGAGTCACCGCCAAGCGGAATCCTGTTCACCGTCCGGCGCGATGGGGCGGGTTGTTACCGGTCCGCGCGGCCGACTAGGGTCAGCGGGCCTTGGTGTTCGGGAAACCGGTGAGAAACCGGTGCGGCCCTCGCCACTGTGATCGGGAAGTCCGGCTCCACTCCTGCGGGAAAGCCACTGGGCTGCGCGGGAGGTTCCGCGCTGCCCGGGAAGGCGGGGCCAGGACGCCAACCCGTGAGCCAGGAGACCGGCCGGGGCGCGTTGTCCATCCACGAGGTGCTGGAGAGGTCTCCCTACTCATGCATATAGCCGAGGGGTTCCTGCCCCCTTTGCACGCGGTCGCCTGGGGCGCCGCGTCCGCTCCCTTCGTCGTCCACGGCGTGCGTTCGCTCACCCGCGAGGTGAAGGCCAACCCGGAGAGCACCCTGTTGCTCGGTGCGTCCGGTGCGTTCACCTTCGTCCTGTCGGCCCTGAAGATCCCGTCCGTGACGGGCAGTTGCTCGCACCCCACGGGCACCGGGCTCGGGGCGATCCTGTTCCGGCCGCCGATCATGGCGGTGCTCGGCACGATCACCCTGCTGTTCCAGGCCCTGCTGCTGGCGCACGGCGGGCTCACCACCCTCGGCGCCAACGTCTTCTCGATGGCCATCGCCGGCCCGTGGGCCGGCTACGCCGTCTACCGGCTGCTGCGCAGGTCCGGACTCCCGCTGATGGTGACCGTGTTCTTCGGAGCCTTCTTCGCCGACCTGGTCACCTACTGCGTCACCAGCGTGCAGCTCGCGCTGGCCTTCCCGGACCCGTCCTCCGGACTCCTGGGCGCGCTCGCGAAGTTCGGGGGGATCTTCGCGGTCACGCAGATACCGCTGGCCGTGAGCGAGGGCCTGCTGACCGTCCTCGTGATGCGGCTGCTGATGGCGTCGAGCAAGTCGGACCTGGTCCGGCTGGGTGTCGCGAAGCTGACGTCCGGCGTGTCCGGCACGTCCGGCACGTCCGCCGTCTCCGGCGTCTCCGGTGTGGCCACCCCCTCCGGCGTGTCCGACCCGTCCGCCCCGTCCGCCACCTCCACCGACCGCGGCGAACAGCAGGAGGCGACGGCCCGATGAGCTCCATGTCGAAGAACGCGAAGATCAACACCCTGCTGCTGCTCCTGGTGGCGGCGCTGGCCGTCCTCCCGATCGCGCTCGGGCTGGGCGAGGGCAAGGAGGAGCCCTTCACCGGCGCCGACGCGCAGGCGGAAGCGGCGATCACCGAACTGCAGCCGGATTACGAGCCCTGGTTCTCCCCTCTCTACGAGCCCCCCTCCGACGAGGTCGAGTCCGCGCTGTTCGCCCTGCAGGCGGCGCTCGGCGCGGGCGTGCTCGCGTACTACTTCGGCGTCCGCAAGGGCCGCCGCCAAGGGGCGGCCGCTGCCGCCACCGCCCCGGAGGCGTAGGCGTTGCTGCCGATCGACGTGGCCGCGCACAGCAGTCGCTGGCGCGGCCGGCACCCGTTGGAGAAGGCCCTGCTCGGGATCGGGCTGACGGTCACCGCCGTGTGCCTGCCGCCCTGGCCGGGCGGGCCCCTGGTGGCCGCCGCCACCCTCACCGTGCTGCTCGGCCCGGCGGGGGTGGCCGGGCGGCAGCTCTGGCGGGCCTTCCGGATCCCGCTCGGCTTCTGCTTCACCGGGGCGCTTCCGCTGCTGTTCGCGGTCGGCGGCCCGGCGGGATTGGTGTCCCTGGCCCCCGGCGGCCCCCGGCTGGCGGCCGACCTGCTGCTGCGCACCTCGGCGGCCTCGCTCGGGCTGCTGCTGTTCGCCTTCACCACCCCGGTCTCCGACGTGCTGCCCCGACTGGTCCGGGCCGGAGTGCCGGCGCCGGTGGTGGACGTGGCCCTGGTCATGTACCGGATCGGCTTCCTGCTGCTCGACTCCATGGCCCAGGTCCGCCGGGCCCAGGCCGCGCGGCTCGGGCACACCGGCCGGGCCGCGGTGTGGCGCTCCCTGGCCGGGCTCGCCGCGACCTCCTTCGTACGGGCCTTCGACCGCGCGGCCAGGCTCCAGGCGGGGCTGGCCGGACGCGGCTACGACGGCGCGCTGCGGGTCCTCGTACCGGAGGCGGCCCTGTCGCGGCGGTTCCTCGCGGCCACCGCCGGCCTGCTGGCGGCCCTGACCACCCTGACCCTCACCCTGAAGGGGCTGTACCTGTGAACCCGTCGCTGAACCCGGTGGTGGAACTGTCCGGCGCGGGCTACGCCTACGAGGACGGCCCCGCGGTCCTGACCGGCGTCGACTTCGCCATCGCGCCGGGGCGGGCGCTGGCCCTGCTCGGCCGCAACGGCAGCGGCAAGACCACGTTGATGCGGCTGCTGAGCGGCGGGCTGAGGCCCGGCGCGGGCGCGCTGCGGCTCGACGGCACGGAGGTCTCCTACGACCGGGCCGGCCTGACCCGGCTGCGGACCGCCGTACAGCTCGTGGTGCAGGACCCCGACGACCAGCTGTTCGCGGCCTCCGTCGAGCAGGACGTGTCCTTCGGCCCGATGAACCTGGGCCTGCCCGCCCCGGAGGTCCGCGCCCGCGTGGACTCGGCGCTGGCCGCGCTCGACATCACGGGCCTGCGGGACCGCCCCACGCACCTCCTGTCCTACGGGCAGCGCAAACGCGCGGCGATCGCCGGGGCGGTGGCGATGGCTCCGCGGGTGCTGATCCTGGACGAGCCGACGGCCGGCCTGGACCCGGACGGCCAGGAGCGGCTCCTCGACGTCCTCGCGGGACTCCGGGCCTCGGGCACGACGGTGGTCATGGCCACCCACGACGTGGACCTGGCGGTCCGCTGGGCCGACGACGCGGCGGTCCTGACCCCGTCGGGCATCCGCTTCGGCCCGGCCGAACCCGTCCTGTCGGACCCGCAGCTGCTCACCTCGGCGGGTCTGCGCCCGGCCTGGTCCCCGGCGGTGACGGCCTTCCTGCGCGGGCGCGGCCTCCTGGCGCCGGACGCCCCCGGCCCCCGCGATCCGCAGGCGCTGGCCGCCTGGCGGTAGGCGGGCCCCCGGGCCCGTCTCGGTGCCGGAGCGTCCGCAAACCTAGGATGGCGGCATGTCGCTCCCGCACGCCATCCTCACCGCCCTGCTCGAGAAGCCCTCGTCCGGGCTGGAGCTGACCCGGCGGTTCGACAAGTCGATCGGGTACTTCTGGTCCGCGACGCACCAGCAGATCTACCGCGAGCTCGGCCGGCTGGAGGAGGCCGGGCTGATCCGGGCGCTGCCCAGCCAGGGGCCCGTACGGGGGCAGAAGAAGGAGTACGAGGTGCTGCCCGCCGGGAGCGGGGAGCTGGCCCGGTGGGTCGGCGAGAGCCAGGATCCCAAGCCGGTACGGGACCCCCTGCTGCTGCGGATCCGGGCGGCCGCGGTGGTGGGGCCACAGGGGCTGGCCGCGGAGCTGCGGCGCCATCTCGAGCTGCACCGGGCGCAATTGGCCGTGTACGAGGGGATCGAGGAGAAGGACTTCCCGGCCGGCCGGGACGCCGAAGAGGACCGGCTGCGGCGGGTCGTGCTGCACGCGGGAACCGGGCTGGAGACCTTCTGGCTGCGCTGGCTGGAGGAGGCCCTCGCCGAGGTGGAGGGCATGACCGCCGGGCCGGGTCGGGCCTGACCGCGCACCCCCGGCCCGGCACGGGCCGAGGGGCGGCGCGGGGGGCTTACTTCTTCAGGGAGTCCCAGAACTCGTCGAAGCTGAGCAGGCCGTCGTCGTTCGAGTCCTTCGCGGCGATCACGGCCTCCGCGACCGGGCCGGTGACGAACGGGTCGCCCATCGCGGCCATCGCCGAACGGAACTCGTCGGCCGTCACGAAGCCGTCACCGTTCACGTCGAACTTGCCGAACGTCGTCCGTGCGCTCTCGATGTCCGCCACTGGGTCCACCCCTTCTTGGTGCTTGTTGACCGGCTCAGGGTAGCGGCAGCCCCGGACCTCTCACGCCGCGGGTCCCGTTCGAGCGGCAGATAGAAATCCGATTACTCTTCCGTAATGCGGAAGCGATAATTCCAGCCACCAATTCCGGCCCCCACTTGTCACGCTCCGGCACCACGGCATAACGTAACGACATTGCCGCCACACCGGGAGCGCAGGGCTCCCAGGGACAAGCGGCAACAAGGGCGATCACACAGGTGACGATCACAGCCGACGCATCATTCGAAGTTTTGCCCTTCACCCGCACTTGCCGCAACATCTGGGAAGATGGCGACCATGTGCTCATCGGAGTGAGTCCTGGAAACAGCTACTTCAGCTCCGAGCGCATATCCAACCTCGCCCGATGGGCCACGACCCGCTTCGCGCAGGTCGACTTCGTCTACGCAGACCTCCACGTGGACCGGATGTTCGCCGCCTTCGGCTACACCCAGGAACACGCGGAGAAGCGTGCGACGAAGGAAATCAAGGCGGTCAAGCGACGGATTCTCAAAGGCGTGGAGGAGTCAGGACCTCCGCTTGCCGAGATCCGAGTGAGGGCACTTTCGGATTTCCAGACGAACCCCGTCTACCAACTCCTGCACCGACGTGTACTCCATTTCCTGGAGACCGACGACGAATTCCGCAAGGGCTGCGAGGAAATGGCCCTGCATTTTGTGGGCTCCAAGTTGCAGGATGGTGAATCAATCACTGACGCGCAGTTGCAGGTGTGTTTCGACTACATGGCGGCCGAACTGCCGTTCTTCATCGACACCCCGAGCATTCTCGACGTGCCGTCCTCCGTGGCGGCCTACCACGTCAAGATGCCGATGACCGATGTCCTCTTCGCACGCGGTGGGGGACTGCGCGCGACGAGGAACCAGGCATACGCCGTCGTACGCCCCGAGTCGGATGAAATGACTCGGAGCAGCCCGAACCACCCGGACAACAACGCACACACGCACGCGCACACCGCACCAACCGAAGGGACCGTCGATGAGCGTCGAGCAGCTTGAGGGCACCGGCCGGACCGCCGAGCCCCTCATCGACTTCCCGCTCTCGCGACGCGGTGACGTGCTGCCCGAGGAGTGCACCTGGCTGCGCGAGAAGGCGCCGGTCGCGAAGGTCCGGACCCTCACCGGGGACCCGGCCTGGCTGGTGAGCAGCTACGCGCTGGCCAAGCAGGTGCTGGAGGACGAGCGCTTCAGCCTCAAGGACACGGCCAACGCCGGCGTCCCGCGCCAGTACGCGCTGACGATCCCGCCCGAGGTCGTCAACAACATGGGCAACATCAACAGCGCCGGACTGCGCAACGCGGTCATGAAGGCGCTCAATCCGCGCCAGAAGGGCCTGCAGGACTGGCTGCGCGCGAAGGCCGGCGAGCTCATCGACGACCTCCTCGCCGAAGGGGGGCCCGCCGACCTGCGGGCCGGGTTCGCCGATCCCTTCTCGGCGGCCATGCACTGCCAGGTGCTGGGCGTGCCGTTCGAGGACTGGCGGCGGCTGATGTCGGGGCTGGACGTCGCGTTCATGACCGCGCGCGAACCGTTCGCCGACTCGGCGCTCAACTGGTACAAGGACGTCGGCTACTTCGAGGAGCGGTTGAAGGCGCAGCTGGCGCTGCCCGCCGAGGAGCGTACGGGGCTCCTCGGCAAATTCGCCGAGCTGAAGGAGGCGGACCCGGAGTCGGCGCACCTTACCGATGACATGTTCGCCACCGTCGCCGTCTCGCTCTTCGGGGCCGGCGCCGTCTCCACCTCCGCGTTCCTGACCCTGGCGGTCCTGGCGCTGCTGCAGAAGCCCGAGCTCATCGGGTATCTGCAGAAGCACCCGGAGCGCATGGGCAAGGCCGTGGACGAGCTGCTCCGCTGGAACCTGTCCGTCGGTGACGGCCTGCCCCGCCTCGCGATGGCGGACATCCAGCTCGGGGACGTGCTGGTCAAGGAGGGCGAGCTGGTCCTCGTCCTGCTGGAGGGGGCCAACTTCGACCCGGAGGCCTTCGAGCACCCCGGCGAGCTGGACCTGGAGCGCGAGAGCTCCAACGCCAACCTCGCCTTCGGCGCCGGCCGGCACTTCTGCCCGGCGTCCGCGCTGGGCCGGGCGCACGCCGAGATCGCGCTGGAGGTGCTGGTCGAGCGGCTGCCCGAGCTGCGTCTCGCGGTGCCGGCGGAGAACCTCGTATGGCGGACCGGCTTCATCAAGCGGCTTCCGGAACGGCTCCCCGTCGCCTGGTGAGGAGGCGGCGGTGAGCGGATGGGCGTGCCCCGGGAGCTGTGCGAGTTCCCGGGGCACGCCCGCGTCTACCGGAAGATCCCGGTGTGGCCGAGCGAGTAGCGGCCGGGCTGCGGGTAAACCGCGAGGCCGTGCGGTCCGCCGCCCACCGGGATCTTGGCGAGCTCCTTTCCGGTGGCGGTGTCGATGGCGTAGACCTCGGAGTTGTAGCGTCCCGAGAGCCACAGCACCTTGCCGTCGGCGGACACCCCGCCCATGTCGGGGCTGCCGCCGTCGGGGAGCTCCCACTTCTTCGTCAGCTTGTTCTGCGTGAAGTCGAAGACGGAGACGGAGCCTTCGCCCCGGTTGGAGACGTACATCTCCTTGGAGTCGCGGCTGACGTACAGGCCGTGGCAGCCCTTGCCGGTGGGCAGCAGCTTGGGGGTCTCGAACTTGTCGCCGCCGAGCACCCACATGCCGTGCGCCATCATGTCCGCGACGTAGAAGGTCTTTCCGTCCGGTGAGACCTTGACGTCCTGCGGCATCGCGCCCTCGAAGGGCAGCTTCTGCTGGGCGACGACCTCCATCTTCTCGGTGTCGACCTTGAGCAGTTCACCGGAGAACTCGCAGCTCACGATGAAGTAGCGGCCGTCCGCAGAGAAGTCCGCGTGATTGACGCCGAAACAGGTAACCGGGACGGTTTTCACGCGGTCCATCGTGTGCGGATCGCGGAAGACCAGCTCCTTGTCCATCGAGGCCATGACCACCGCGTACTTGCCATTGGGCGTGAAGTACAGGTTGTACGGGTCGTGCACCTCTACGGGCTTGCCCGCTTCACCGGTGGCCGGGTTGATCGGGGTGAGCGTGTGGCCCCGGTTGTTGTTGACCCAGAGGGTCTTCAGGTCCCAGGAGGGGACCACGTGCTGGGGCTGGGCGCCGACGGGAATGGTGTCGATGACCTTGTACGTGACCGGGTCGATGACGGACACCGTGTTGGAGGTGGTGTTCGGCACGTAGACCCGGGACGGGAAGTCTTTGACCACCGGGGAGAGCTTGCCCGGCCGGTCGGCCGCGTACACGTCGTTCGGGTCGAGGAGCGGCGGCATTCCGGCCAGGCCCGGCGGCGCGACCGGTACGGCCTTGACGGGCGCGGCGGGCCCCTTCGTGCCGAGGGCCTCGGCGGGCCCCTTGTCGGCTGCTCCGCAGCCGGCGAGGGCGGCGAGGGCCAGGCCGGCCAGCAGCGCGGTGGCCCTGCGGGGAAGGCGGGTGGTCGTCATGGGGTCAGCAGCTCCGTGGTGGTGACCGCGCGCAGTTTGCGGCGTGCGAGTTCGTCGAGGAGGGGTGGCATCGCGTCGACCGTGTCCGCGTAGCCGAAGTGCAGGCTCACCACCGATCCGCCTTGGATCGTGCCGATGACGGTGCGGACGACGGCCGCGGCACCGGGTGAGGTGAAGTCGAGGGAGTCCACGTCGTACGAGAGGACGTGCGGGTAGCCCGCCCGCTGGGCCAGTTTTCGTACCAGGGGGGTGGCGTACTGGGTCTGGGACGGGCGGAACCAGGTCCCGATGGATCCGGTCAGCCGTTTGAGCCGGTCGGCGCAGCCGGTGATCTCGGCGTACGCCTCCTCCTCGGACATGGCGTTGATCGCGAGGTGGCGCCGGGTGTGGTTGCCGAGTTCGTGGCCGCCGTCCAGGATCCGGCGGGCCATCTCCGGGTGGGCGTCGAGCCAGGTCCCGATGGCCAGTACGGTGACCCGCGCGCCCGCCCGCTCCGCCTCGGCGAGCACCGCCTTGGCGATGGCGGGGTCGCCGTTGCCGTGGAAGGTGAGCGCGACGTCCGGCCGGCCGCGGGGGCCGTGCCCGATCTCCACGGGCTGCCCCGCGAACCGGCGCGGGGCGGGGGCCGCCTTGGCCGGGGCCGCCGGTTTGTCCGGGGCGGCCTTGGCGGGGGCCGCGGGAGCCGTCCCTGAAGCGGACGGTCCGGGGGCGGTACGGGCATCCGTGCCACAGGCGGCGGAGAGGGCGCCGACGGCGACCACCGCGCCGGCACGGAGAGCGGATCGGCGGTCCGGGTAGCAGAGCACCCGCCCATTTAAGAGGTGGATGCCCGCCCAGGTACTGATTGACCCAATTCGGGACCTTCGGTCGAACCGGCACCACGAGGCCGCTGTCCGCTATGTGATCAACGATTCACTCAGAGCGGTCGATTTTTATTCACTGATTACGAGGCCAGTGGCCCATCTCACCTAAGATTTAGGTAGAAAGTCTTAGGATATGCACACTTATGTCCAACTTGGGACTTTTGGCATTTGGTCCCTCGTCTGCCATAGTCGGAATCACGACTTCCCCTTGACCCGAGCGAAGTCCCCTGCCGAGGATCACACCCCCTTCGATCCTCGGCAGATCCATGAAACCCCCGCAGCGCCCCACAACGGCGACAGGGGGTTTCTGGCATTCCGGGGTGCCAGGCGTTGCGCGGTGCGTGCTCAGCGGTCCGCCACCCGCATCTCGAACCAGGTGATCTTGCCGCGCGGCAGCAGGTCCGCGCCCCAGCGATCCGAGAGCTTGTCGACGAGGAAGAGTCCGCGGCCGGTGGTGTCCATCTCGTGGACCGGCATCAGGCAGGGCAGCCCGCGCGAGGGGTCGCGCACCTCCACCCGGATCCAGCCGCGCCGCCTGAGCATCCGTAAACCGAAGGAGCGGGCTCCGGTGTGCCGGACGGCATTGCCCACGAGCTCCGAGACCAGCAGGACCGCGTGCTCGGCGATCTGCGGCGGGAGGCCCCACAGGCGCACGGCCACGCACTGGGTGAGCCGGCGGGCGGTGCTCGCCGACTCCGGCATGGACGGCAGCGTCACTTCCGCCTCGGCCGGATTACCGTACAACTCCAGTGCTTTGAGGCCCTGTTCGTCCTCCAAGGCCGCCGTGAACCGTAGGGCGGAAGCGCTGCTGCGCCGCCGCGGCTGTTCCACACCCTCCAGACCCGCCATGCACCCATCATGGAGGGCCGGTACGGCCGTTCGGGGCGTTCCGAAGGAAAAGACCCCCCGGGATTCTGGATCCCGAGGGGTCGCCCTGGCATATGCGATTGGCAATCGGAGGGCCGCCACCCGGGCCCTGACCTGCGGTGACGCACCGCTGAACGATAGTCACCCAGAGTGGATCACCGTTTCTCCTTAAGGCTCCCTTAAGTCCTGGCTAAACCACCCACAGGGGGGACGCCTAAAGGAACTTGGCCTTACCCGGCCCCTCCTCCACGAAGCTGCGCATCCCGCGCTCACGGTCCTCAGTGGCGAACAGGCCCGCGAACCAGCCCCGTTCAATGGTCAGCCCGGTGTCGATGTCGCTCTCCAGCCCCGCGTCCACGCACTCCTTGGCGGCGCGCAGCGCGAGGGCCGGGCCCTGCGCCAGCTTCGCGGCCCACGCGTAGGCCTGCTCGTACACCTCGGCGGCCGGCACGACGCGGTCCACCAGGCCGAGGGACAGGGCCTCGTCGGCCTTGACCATGCGGCCGGTGAAGATGAGGTCCTTGGCCTTGGAGGGGCCGATCAGCCGGGACAGCCGCTGGGTGCCGCCCGCGCCGGGGATCAGGCCGAGGAGGATCTCGGGCTGGCCGAGCTTGGCGTTGTCGGCGGCGATCCGGTAGTCGGCGCACAGCGCCAACTCGCACCCGCCGCCCAGGGCGTAGCCGGTGACGGCCGCGACCACGGGCTTGGGGATCCTGGCCACGGCGGTGAAGGCGTCCTGCAGCCCGCGGGACCGGGCGACCATGGCCGCGTGGTCCATCGTCTGCATCTCCTTGATGTCCGCGCCGGCCGCGAACACCTTCTCGCCGCCGTAGATGACGACCGCGCGGACGTCGGCCCGGCCGGTCGCCTCCGCGGCGAGCTCGCCCAGCCGGTCCTGGGTGGCGATGTCCAGGGCGTTCATGGGCGGCCGGTCCAGCCGGATGACGCCGACGCCTTCGGAGACTTCGAGAGAGATGGTCATACGGGAAGGTTAGCGCCGGTTAACCCGTCGTGGCCCGGTGCTGTGGGTCACAGCGCCGGGCCACGATGTACTGCTCGAGGAACGGAACTACTTGATCCAGTCCGCCCAGTCCATGTTCCAGCCGTTGAGGCCGTTGTCCGGGGCGACCGTCTTGTCCTTGGAGTTCTTCACGATGACCACGTCGCCGATCAGCGACTCGTTGAAGAACCAGGCCGCGGGCTGGCTGCCGTCACCGGCGCCGCGGACGTCCTTGAGGCCCACGCAGCCGTGGCTGACGTTCTCCGAGCCGAACGTGCCGGACGAGGCCCAGTAGTTGCCGTGGACGAAGGTGCCGGAGGTGGTCAGCCGCATCGCGTGCGGAACGTCGGAGATGTCGTACTCCCCGCCGAAGCCGACGGTGGCGCCGTTCATCCGGGTCACCTTGTACTTCTCGCTGATGACCATCTGCCCGTTGTACGTGGTGTTCGAGGGGGCGCCGGCGGTGATCGGGATGTTCTTGATCTCCGTGCCGTCGCGGACCACGCTCATCTGGTGCTCGGCGGCGTCGACCGTGGTGACCTGGGAGCGGCCGACCTTGAAGGTGACCGTACGGGTCTGCTTGCCGTAGACCCCCGGACGGCCCTCGACTCCGTCGAGCGCGAGCTTGAGGGTGACCGTGGTGCCCGCGGCCCAGTACTTCTCGGGGCGGAAGTCCAGGCGGTCGTTGCCGAACCAGTGGCCCTCGACCCGGGCGGCCGGCTCGGCCGTCACCGTGATGGCCTTCTCGACGGCCTCGGGGTTGGTGATGCCACGGGAGAAGTTGATCGAGACCGGCATGCCCACGCCGACCGTCGAACCGTCCTCGGGCGTGTACTGGCCGATGAAGGTGTTGGCGGGCGTGAGGGTGGTGAAGGCGGTGTCCTTCGCGGACTCCCGGCCGGCCTCGTCCTTGGCCACCGCGTGCACCTTGTACTCGGTGGCGGCGGCGAGGTTGCGGGCGGGCTCCCAGCTCGCGCCGTCCTCGGCGAGCTTGCCCTCCACCGCGTTGCCCTTGGTGTCGGCGACCGTCACCGTGGTGAGCTTGCCGCCGGTGCTGGTTATCTTCAGGATGCCGCTGGTCGCGACCTCCTTGGACCCGTCGTCCGGCTTGACGTTCACGACGGCCTTCGACGCCTCGGTACCGGTCGTGCCGGTACCCCCGTCTCCCCCACCGCTCCCGCCGGCGCCCCCACCGTTGCCACCGCCGCTGCACGCGCTGGTGAACAGCAGGGCCGCGCCCAGCAGAAGGGCCGGCAGACCCGTCCGGGCGCGGCCGAGTATCGGCTGCAGGTTCACTCTCGTTCTCCCCATGTCCCCCGCGCACGGACAGTCGTGCGCTTATCGCCAGGAAAACACATGGGGGATCACGAGACAGTACGGTCGTGTCACCGTTCCGTCCCAAGAGTGGCCGACGCGCCGGGAGTCAGTCCTCCGTGCCGGGCTTGGTGCCCCAGACGTAGACGGCGTCGCCCTCGGTGAGCAGGTCCCAGAGCCTGCGTGCGTCCGGGACGGAGAGGTTGACGCAGCCGGCCGAGCCGCCGTGCGCGTACAGGTCGCCGGGGCGGCCGTGGAGGGCCTGGCCCTCGTCGAAGAACTGGGAGTAGGGCATGGGGGCGTCGTCGTAGAGCGTGGACTTGTGGTCCTCGCTGCGCCAGTAGACCTCGTGCCAGCCGGGACGGGTCTCCTGGTCGTCGCGTCCGGTACGGACGGGCACGGGCTCGAAGACCACCGTGCGGCCGCGCTGCACCCACAGGAGCTGGCGCTCCATGTCCACGCAGGTCACCCGGTGCGGTCGGACCGGGCAGTCGCCCGCGGCGTTGGGGTCGCTTCGGGCGGCGACCGCGACCGCGTTCCGGAAGGTGACCAGCCCGGCGTAGCCGTCGGCGGGCCGGATCCCGTTGCCCTGCTGGAAGCCGCGGATCGCCTCGCAGTCCCCGGCGTCCTGCATCCCGTCGGCCTTCCGCCGCAGATGGGTCTCCAGCTCGCGCTGGTAGGGCCCGGTCCCCGCGGTGCACGCCTGCGCGGAGGAGGCCGCACCCTCGGCCACGGCCTTCGCCGTCGGCGGGCAGAGAGCGGCCGCCGCGAGGATCGCGGCCGTGACGGCCGCCCTGCCTATCGCGCCTGCCGCGCCACCTGTGGTCATACGGGCCTCCTCGGACCCGCCGGCCGGGCCGCCGGGTCCGAGCCAACAGGACCCGCGCGGCCCCGGCGCGCCGGGTGCGCCGGCAGGGTCACCGGCCCACCCGCGCGGCCTACCCGGGCGGCCTGCCCGGGCGGCCTGCCCGGGCGGCCTGCCCGGGCGGCCTGCCCTACGGGTTAAGCGGTCGGACGCGGCTTCGGACCCTTGCCCTTGCCGCCCTTGCCGCCCTTGCCGTGGTCGTCCCGCTTGTTCTCCAGAGTGATCACCACTCGGTGGCCCGGGGTGCTCCCGTCCAGGTGGAGCGGGCCCGTGACCCGGTTCGGCGGCAGGACGTAACCCTCCGGGACGGCCGTTTCGACCACGTAGTACCAGCCCTCGTCCAGGTCAGGGAACGAGCACACCCCGGCCCGGTCCGTCGCGCAGCCCGCCGTCACCTTGCGGTCGGGGTTGATGCCGCGCGTCTGGAGGCCCCGGGTGCTGTTGGTCTCCTTCCACACCTCGAAGACCGCGCCGCGCAGCGGATTCTTCGTCTTCGCGTCCTTCTTCAGGACCTTGATCGTCCCGTCGTACTCGGGCTCCGCCGGCTTCTCGTTCGGGACGTTGACGATGATGCCGGTCTCCACGTCGCCCTCGTCGAGGTCGAACGGGATGACCGGGTCGGCCAGCAGCGCGTAGCCGGCCGGGGCCTGCGTCTCCAGCCAGTAGTACCGCTCACCGACCGGCAGCCGGACCGTGCAGCTGCCCCGCGCGTCGGTCGTGCAGGAGTCGGGGAGCTTCTCGTCCGGGTCCGCTCCGGTCCGCTGCAGGCCCGCGACGTCGTTGGTCTCGTGCCACAGTTCGAAGCGGGCGCCGGGCAGGGGGGCCCCGGTGTCCTTGTCGGACTTCCACAGCACCACCTGGGCGACGGCCACGTTCGGGGTCATCTCGTTGGTCATGCGGGTGCTCACGCCGGCGGAGGCGTTGGCCGCGGTCAGCGTCAGCTCGGCGACCGGGTTCCCGGCCAGCTCGTAGCCGGCCGGCGCCTTGGTCTCCCGCCAGTAGTACGTACCGAGGGGAACGGTGCGGGAGCAGATGCCGCTCGCCGGGGTGACGCAGTCCTCGCCGGCCTTGGTGTCGGCGTCCGGTCCCGTGAACTGGGCTCCGTCGTTGCCGTTGGTCTCGTGCCACAGCTCGTAAGTGGCTCCGGCCAGCGGCCTGTCCGCGTCGTCCTGCTTGAGGACGCTGACCTGGCCCACGGTCGGACCCTGCTCCCCGCAGTCGGGCAGGTCGCCGTCGAAGGGGTACGCGTGGAACTCCTGGCCGCCGCCACCCGTGCTGGTGTGGACGAGCTCGCCGGTGGTGAAGAAGCGGCCGTTGGTTCCCGGCAGGGTGACCACGGTGCGCGAGGTCTGCTCGCCGACGAGCACGCTGCCCTGGAACTGCCCGCTGCCGGTCAACTGGACCTCCGTGGCGTCGGGGAAGTTCCACAGCAGCCGGGTGCGGTAGCCGTTCCACGGGTCGGCGGACGGCCCGGTGTCGTTGATGGTGCCGCCGTAGGTGCTGATCGTGCGGCCGCCGCCCAGGACGTTGACGAGGACGGTGGCGTCGGCCGGAATCCGGTCGAAGCGGATGCCGATGGCGCCGCCGGTCGCGCTCACCATGTCGAAGTCCACGTTGAAGACCTGGAGATCGGAGGTGTTGTCCCCGGTGAAGACGGTGGTGCCGTTCTCGTTGACGGCGGTGCCCGTGGCCGGGCGCGGCCCGCCGTCGACCCGGGCGTAGCAGCGGCTGGCCGCGGTGAGCTGGTCGCGCAGACCTGCGTACGGGGCGATCGCGGCCGGGTCGGCCACGAGGGGGCCGGTGACGGTGCCGGGGCCGGGGGCTGTGCCCGCGTGGCGGACGACGCCTCCGTCCGAGATCAGCCGCTGGTCGGTGGCGATGGTGACGTTGCGGCCGGTGGTCAGAAAGTCCGAGCCGGCCGGGGGCCGCACGAGCGAACCCGCCCCGACGATCCCGATGTTGTACCCGCCGCCGGCCTCGGCCAGGTTCTTGTTCTGGTCGAAGCTGCCGAGGACGACGACCTTGCCCTCGGCCTCGGCGGCGCGCTCGCGGACCAGGAAGTCGTCGCCGACGAAGATGTTGACGGCCTCGTCGTAGCCGTTGGGCTCGGTGTCGACCTCGACCGGCGGGAACGGGTCGGGGCACAGGGACCCGAGGCAGGGCCCGAGCCCGCCGGGCAGCGGGGCCCGCAGGGCCGCGGCCGCCGGGGCCGGCGCCGGCTGCCGGCCGCCGGGGCCCGGAGCGGCCGGCGCCGCCAGGGCCGCGGGGGCCCCTGCGGCCAGTACGGCCCCGAGGGCGAGTCCCAAGGGGCCGAGGGTCCATTTCCTTGCTGGCATGAGGCTCCGTCCGTTGCCTGCCGCCGCGTGCGGGCGGGCCCGTACAGGCTGGCGGCGGGCTCCGGCGAGCCGGGCGGACCGACACTCCCCCGCTACGGCATTCCGGTACGACAATCACCCGAGTGCGGTGTCCGGCAGGGGAAATGGCAGGTGACAAGGGGTCAGCCGAGCGCGGAGCCCGCGACCCAGGCCGGCCAGGACATGTTCCAGCCGCCCAGTCCGTTGTCCGGAGCGACCGTCTTGTCCTGCGAGTTCACGACCTCCACCACGTCGCCGACCAGCGACCGGTCGAAGAACCAGCCGGCCGGGGTGTCCGAGCCGCCGCCCTTGTTGTCGCGCAGCCCGATGCAGCCGTGGCTGGCGTTGGTGGAGCCGAAGGTGTCGGGGCTGGCCCAGTAGTTGCCGTGCAGGAAGGTCCCGGATCGGGTGAGGCGCATGGCGTGCGGGACGTCGGGGATGTCGTACTCGCCGCCGAAGCCCACCGTCTGCCCGTTCATCCGGGTGACGTCGAAGAGCTCCATCACCACCATCTTGCCGTTGTAGGTGGTGTTCTTGGGCGCCCCGGCGGTGATCGGCACGGTGGACAGCAGCTCGCCGTCGCGCCGGACCTCCATGGTGTGCGCGGCCGCGTCCACGGTGGAGATCTGGGAGCGGCCGACGGTGAAGCGCAGGGTCTTGTCCTGGATGCCGTACGAGCCGGCGGCGCCCTCGACGTCCCGCAGCCTCATCTTGACCGTGACCTCGGTGCCGGGCTTCCAGTACGTCTTGGGCCGGAAGTCGAGGCGCTCGTCGCCGAACCAGTGGCCCACCACCTCCACGGCCGGATCGGAGGTGATCGTGATGGCCCGCTCCACGTCGGCGCGGCGTTCGATGGACCGGCTGAACCCGAAGGAAATGATCATGCCGGTGCCGACGGTCGAGCGGTTCTCGGGCTTGAAGTAGCCGATGAACCGCTCCTCGGGAACGTAGGTGGTGAAGGTGGTGTGCCGGGCCTGGCGGCGGTCGTGTCCATCGAGCGCGACCGCGTCCACGGTGTACTTGGCCGCGAGCGCGAGCCGTCCCGCCGCCGGGTCGGGGCTCCAGCTGAGCCCGTCGACGGCGATGGCGCCGGGCACCTTCTCCTCCTGGGCGTCCTCCACCTTGGTGACGACGACCCGCTCCAGTCTTCCCTCGGGCACGGTGACCGTCAGCGGGCCCTCGGCCGGTACCCCCTTGGCGTTGTCGTCGGGGGTGATCCTGATCGCCTCGTCCGGTGACCGGGGTTTGCCGGGCAGCTGGATCTCGATCGGGGAGCCGCCGTCCTCGGTGCATCCGGCCAGGCCGCCCAGGAGGCCCACCCATACCGCCACGGCGGCCAAGCCCGCCCCTGCCCGCCTCGTCAGAAAAGTCACGTTCCTCCAACGACCGGGCCCCTCCGGGGGAAACGTGGGCGCGGCCCACGTTCCAGGCAGGACAGTCCGGGCAGAACAGTGGGAAGGACCAGACGGGGGCGGGCACCGGCCGGGACGCCGGTGCCGCACTTCCCCCACCCCCGCAGGTACCGAGAGCCGTGGAGGCGGGCAGTGTCGAGCGCAGCCGAGCAAGAAGCGGTGGAAGCCGTCCCGGGGACCGGGCACCCCGACGGGAACGGGCTCCCCACCATCGGGACCGGGCATCCCGACGGGACCGGGACCCCGAACGGGACCCCACACGGGACCCCGAACGGGACCCCGAACGGCAACGGATCCGGGAACGGGACGTTGAACGGCAAGGTCGGAGCCCCTGTCGTACGGGAGCGGACCCGCCCCGGACCACCCGTGTGGCCGGGATCCTCGCATCCGCTGGGGGCCCGCTTCCACCACGGGCCGGACGGCACCGCGGGGACCAACTTCGCGCTGTGGGCCCAGGGCGCGGAGGCGGTGGAGGTCTGCCTCTTCGCGGAGGGCGGGTCCGAGAGCCGGTGCGCGCTGACGGAACTGACCCACGAGATCTGGCACGGCTTCCTGCCGGGCGTGCGGCCCGGGCAGCGGTACGGATTCCGCGTGCACGGCCGCTGGGATCCGTGGACGGGGGCCCGCCACAATCCGGCGAAGCTGCTCCTGGACCCGTACGCGCGGGCCGTGGACGGGGACTTCCGGCTGCCTCCGGAGGTGTACGGGCACGTCCGCGACTGGCCGCAGCAGTACATCGCGGACACCGTGCGCGACGACCGCGACTCGGCCCCGCACGTCCCGAAGGGGGTCGTGGTCCACGATGACGACGACTGGGCGGACGACGTCCGGCCGAAGACCCCGTGGGCCGATTCGGTCATCTACGAACTGCACGTGCGCGGTTTCACGATGCGCCATCCGGGCATCCCCGAGCACCTGCGCGGCACGTACGCGGGCCTCGCCCACCCGGCGGCGATCGAGCACCTGACCGGGCTCGGGGTGACGGCGGTGGAACTGCTGCCGGTCCATCAGTTCGCCCACGAGGACCACCTGCTGCGCCGGGGTCTGAGCAACTACTGGGGCTACAACTCGGTCGGCTACTTCGCCCCGCACGCGGGCTACTCGTCGAGCGGTACGGCCGGCCAGCAGGTCGGCGAGTTCAAGCGGATGGTCAAGGCGCTGCACGCCTCCGGGATCGAGGTCATCCTCGACGTGGTCTACAACCACACGGCGGAGGCCGGCGAGCTGGGCCCGACGCTGTCGCTGCGCGGGATCGACAACCGGGCGTACTACCGGCTCCAGTCGGACCAGCGCCGGTACGCGGACTACACCGGCTGCGGGAACACCCTGCACGCCGGACGGCCGCACGTGCTGCGCCTGATCACCGACTCGCTGCGGTACTGGGTGACGGAGATGGGGGTGGACGGCTTCCGCTTCGACCTGGCGGCGGCGCTGGCCCGGTCCATGCACGACGTGGACATGCTCTCGCCGTTCCTGGCGGTGATCGCCCAGGATCCGGTGCTGCGGCGGGTGAAGCTGATCGCCGAGCCCTGGGACGTGGGCTCGGGCGGGTACCAGGTGGGGGCTTTCCCGCCGCTGTGGACGGAGTGGAACGACCGGTACCGGGACGCCGTACGGGACTTCTGGCGCGGCGCGCTGCCCGATGTACGGGACCTCGGCTACCGGCTGTCGGGGTCGAGCGACCTGTACGCGTGGGGCGGGCGGCGGCCGTACGCCTCGGTCAACTTCATCACCGCGCACGACGGTTTCACCCTGCGCGACCTGGTGTCGTACGAGTCCAAGCACAACGAGGAGAACGGCGAGGAGGGCCGGGACGGCACCAATGACAACCGGTCGTGGAACTGCGGGGTGGAGGGCGAGCCCGCCGAGGGCACGGATCCGCGGATCGGGGCGCTGCGCCGGCGGCAGCTGCGCAATCTGCTGACCACGCTGCTGCTGTCGACCGGCGTGCCAATGCTGGTGGCGGGGGACGAGTTCGGCCGGACGCAGGGCGGCAACAACAACGCGTACTGCCAGGACAACGAGACGAGCTGGGTGGACTGGTCGCTGCTGGAGGATCCGTCCTGGCAGGCGCTGCTGGCGCTGACCCGGCGGCTGCTGGCGCTGCGCCGGGCCCATCCGGTGCTGCGGCGGCGGGCGTTCTTCTCGGGGCGCTCGCAGGGGACGGACGGGCTGCGGGACCTGGCCTGGTTCACCCCGGCGGGGGTGGAGATGACCGAGCGGGACTGGTACGCCCCGGCCGGATCGGTGGGCCTGTACCTGTCGGGGCAGGACATCCCGGGCCGTGACGAGCGCGGGCGCCAGGTCACGGACGACAGTTTCCTGGCGCTGCTGCACGCCGGGGACCTGCCGGTGACGTGGGTACTGCCGGGGGCGCCGTGGGGCCGGACGTACGAACTGGTCCTGGACACCTCCCGGGAGGACCAGGCGGCCGCTCCCGCCACCCTGCACCGCGGGGGCGCGAGCGTGAGCGTCCCGGCCCGCGCGGTGCTGCTGCTGAAGGTGGTGGCAGACCGGGTCCCGGACGGGCTGAGCCAAGCCGGGAGCGCCTAGTGCTGTGGCCGGAAAGGTTTGCCGGGTCGCGGTGTCCGGTGCGGTGCATCGCAAGGCGGAGGACCACGACCCGTACTGGACGTACCGGCGTGGTCCGACAACGCCGGGGGCACCTCCCCGCGGTAGCTGGGGGAGAGGTGCCGTGCCGGGCGCCGCGACGCGGTGAACCTTTCCGGTCACAGCACTAGGGACGGGGTGGCCCCGGGGCCAGGCGGACCCCGGGCGGGAGCCCTCGGACGCCCTGCGATGATGTGGCCTTCGTACACACACACGCACATACGGATGTTCTAGGGGTTGGGTCGATGGCGAGTGTCGGGACCGCGCTGCGGGAGCTGCGCGGGGCGCAGAAGTCGGCGAAGGGGGTGTCGCTCTACTCCCGGTACGTCAACCGGCCCGTCGGGCGGTACCTGGCCGCCGGGTCGTACGCGCTCGGGCTCAACCCGAACCAGGTGACGCTGATCAGCGCCGCCCTGAGTTTCGCGGGAGCTGCCGCCGTCGCGCTGGTCTCGCCCTCGTGGGGGCTGGGGATCGCGGTGTGGGCCCTGCTCGCCGTGGGCTTCGCCTTCGATTCCGCCGACGGCCAGCTGGCCCGGCTGCGCGGGGGCGGCAGCGCGGCGGGCGAGTGGCTGGACCACGTCGTCGACTGCGCGAAGCTCACCTCGCTGCACACGTGCGTACTGATCGCCTTCTACCGCTTTCCCGAGGAGTACGGGATCGGCGGCGGGGCGGACGGAGCGGTCGGGGCCGGCTGGCTGCTGGTGCCGCTGGGCTTCCAGTTCGCCGCGGTCGTGACCTTCTTCGGGGGGCTGCTGACGGAGAAGCTCAAGCCGAAGGCGGCTGCGGGGAGCGCGGCCGACGCGCCGTCGGCCCTGCGCGCGGTGGCACTGCTGCCCGTGGACTACGGGGTGTTCTGCCTGGTGTTCGTGTTCCTCGGCGGCAGCGGGCTGTTCCGCTGGGCGTACGCCGGCCTGGGGGCCGTCGCGGCGCTGTTCCTGCTGGCGTTCCTGGCGAAGTGGTTCCGGGAGCTCAGCGCCGTACCGAGGTGACCGGCGCCGCCGCTCCCGGGCGGCTCAGCCCCGCTGTTCCGCGGCGAGCGGCTGGGACAGCGCGTCCAGTGCCCGGCGCAGCTGGGTGCTGGAGGTATGGACCGTGTACGGGAAGTAGACGACGTCGACCCCGTGCGCGGCGAAGTCCTTCTCCAGCCGTTCCCCCTTGGGGGTTCCGCGCCAGTCGTCGCCCTTGAAAATAACGTCAAACCGGACTTGCCGCCATGTTTCCAATTTGTCCGGGACGGTCTCGACAAAAGCGGCATCCACGTACTGGACGCTGCGGACGATCTCCAGTCGCTCGACGAGCGGGATCATGGGACGCCGCCCCTTGGCGATTTCCGCCATTTCGTCGGAGACGACCCCGGCCACCAGGTAGTCGCACTGACTCCGGGCATGGCGAAGGATGTTGAGATGTCCGATATGGAATAGATCGTAGGCGCCTGGTGCGTAGCCGATTCGGTACGGTCTGCGCTCGGGCGTACCTATTTGGGACATGTCCAGCTCCGTCACGTGTTATCCCCCTGAAGCCGCACACCCCGGTGTAGCGGATTAGCAGACAATAGCGTGCACGTTCCTCCTGATGCCGGTGAACGAATAGGGTGACGTGCGCATCATCCTGGTGAGAGGGGGAGGTCCAGTGTCGAAATCCGGTCGGCGGCGCCTGCTGCTGGTTTCTACGAATTACGCCCCCGAGCACACGGGCATCGGCCCGTACGCCACCCAGATCGCGGAGCACTGGGCGGATCTCGGCCACGAGACCCATGTGCTGGCGGGCATGCCCCACTACCCGGCCTGGTCCGTCGAGCCGGAGTACAGGGGGGCGCTACGGCGCACGGAACAGCGCGCGGGAGTCACCGTGCACCGGCGCGCGCACACCGTGCCTCCGCGCCAGACCGCCGTCCGTCGGGCCCTGTTCGAAGGATCGATTCTGCTGCACGGCTCCGTGGCCCCGCCCCGGATGCCGAAGGCGGACGCGGTCCTCGCCCAGATGCCGAGCCTGGCCGGCGGCCTGCTCGCGGCCCGTCTCGCGGCCCGCTGGAAGGTCCCGTACGTCCCGGTGGTCCAGGACCTGATGGGCGCCGCCGCCGCGCAGAGCGGGATCAGCGGCGGGGACAAGGCGGCCGCGTTCGCCGCGCGCGCCGAGGCCCACGCCCTCAAGCGGGCCACCCTCGTCGGCGTGATCCACGAGACCTTCGTCGACCGGGTCGTCGGCATGGGCGTGGACCCGAAGCGGATCCGCCTCGTGCCCAACTGGTCGCATGTGGCGTTGCCCACCAAGCCGCGCGCACGGACCCGCAGCCACCTCGGCTGGGCTCCCGGCCAGACCGTCGTCCTGCATTCCGGGAACATGGGCCTCAAGCAGGGGCTGGAGGTCCTCGTCGGCGCCGCCCGGCTGGACCCGAGCGTCCGTTTCGTCCTGATGGGTGACGGCAGCCAGCGCTCCGCGCTCGCCGACCTGGCGGCCGATGTTCCCAATCTCGACATCATCCCCCCTGCCGCGGACGGCGAGTTCCCGGATATTCTCGCCGCGGCGGACGTGCTCGCGGTCACGCAGCACGCCGCCGTGATGGACATGAGCGTGCCGTCCAAGCTGACCTCGTACTTCCAGGCCGGCCGTCCCGTCGTCGCCTCCGTCGCGGCACTCGGCGGCACCGCCCAGGAAGTGGAGCGCTCGGGCGCCGGGGTCCTCGTACCGCCGGAGAACCCGGAGGCCCTGCTGAAGGCCGTACGAGCCCTGGCCGAGGACCCGGCGGGCGCGGACGCGCTGGGGGCGGCCGGACCGCGCCACGTGGCGGCGCACCTGAGCCGTGAGGCGGGCCTGGCCCGCATCGACGCACTGATGGACGAAGCACTTGGGGGTCCCCGGCCGTGATCGAGACCAACCGACCGGCAGCGGCTCCGGCCGAGGACGAACCGGACCTGCTCCGGGACCAGTTCCGCCAGCTCCTGCGCTACCGCCGGCTCATCGGCGCGGGCGTGGGCATCGGCCTGCTCGGCGGGGTCTACCTCGGCGTCTCCACGGCGGACACCTACGTGGCCACCGCCGACATCGTGCTGCGCGCGCCCACCGACGACCCCTTCAACCCGAGCCTCGCCCCCGACAAGGCGATCAACATCGGCTCGGAGCGCCAGGTCGCGCTCTCCAGCTCCATAGCCAACGAGGCGGCGAAGAAGCTCGGGGTCTCGGCCACCGATTTCTCCGCCCTGCGCGCCGGCCTGCAGGTGACCAACCCGCCGCAGACGATGGTGCTGCGCTTCACCTACACCGCCGCCACCCCCGCCGAGGCCGCCAAGCGCGCCAACGCGATGACCGAGGCCTACCTGCTCAAGCGGCAGGAGGCCCTCGACGTCACCCGCGACAAGATGGTCAAGGGCTACCAGGACCAGCGCGAGCCGGTGGCCAAGCAGCTCGAGGACCTCGCCAAGCAGGTCAGCGGCATGCCGTCCGGTCCGGCGCGGGACGCGGCGTACGCCTCCAAGACCGACCAGCAGAGCAAGATCAACACGCTCAACGGCAACATCGCCAAGCTCCAGGCCCTGGACATGACCCCGGGCCGGGTCACCAGCGCCGCCGTCCCGCCGCACGGGGCCGACGGCCCCGGACTGGCCATGTCGCTCGCGCTCGGCGCGGCCGTCGGTCTCGCCCTGGGCCTGCTCGGCGCCTGGGTCCGCCTCGTCTTCGACCCGGCGCCGCGCTCCGAGGGCGACGTCGCCCGGGCCCTGCGCGCGCCCGTACTGGGCTCCCTGCCCCGGGGCAAGGCCGACGGCGGACCGCTGCTCGCGGCGGGCGAGGAGGACCCCCGCCTGGCCGAGGAGTTCCGCTCGGTGGCCTTCCGGCTCGCCTACGACGCCCGCTTCGCCGACCGGCGCCGCCTCCTGGTGGTCGCCCCGCGCGGCAGCAGTGAGATCGCCGCCGCCGTGGCGGTGAACCTGGCCGCCTCCTTCGCCGAGACCGGCAAGGACGTACTCCTCATCGAGGCCGACCTGCGCACCCCGGTGCTGGCCAGCCAGCTGCCCACTGACGCGGCCGGCCGGCCGCGCTGGAGCCAGTCGCAGGGGGCCGAAGGCGCCCAGGGCGAAGCCGAGTGGCCCGACGGACGCCAGCTCCTCGTGGACGCCGGCGAGTCGGGCACCTTCGACCTGATCCCGGGCGAGCGGGTGCGCAACGTGCCCCGCGCGCTGACCTCGCAGCGGGCCTCCCGGCTGATCTCCGAGGCCGATTCCCCCAACTCCACCGTCGTGGTGCTCGCCCCGCCCGTGCTCTCGTACGCCGACGCCCTCGCGCTCGTCGACCGCGTCGACGGGGTCCTGGTGGTCTGCAACCCGGGTGCGGTGCGCCGCACCGACCTCTCCCGCATCCGCGAGCTGATCAGCGGGGCCGGCGGCACGGTGCTGGGCGCCGTACTGCACGCGCCGCTGCCCGGTGACAAGAAGCGCGGGCTCGGCCGCAAGCCCAAGGGCGGCGGACCCGCCGCCGAAGGGCCCCGGCCGGCCCCCGCGTCCCCGGCCCCGACCCGTTCGCGGGAGCCGCAGCCGATCCCGTACGAGGTGGCGGCCGCCGACGCCTCGCAGCACATCCCCGGCGACGGCACCGACACGGTCGCCCTGCGTACGGTCCGCACGGGCCGTCGGTGAGCCGGCGCGGCCTCGCCGCGGTCGCCTCGGTGCTGGACCAGGCCGCGTCCAGCGCCACGAACATCCTGGTCCTGGTGCTGGCCGCCCGGCTCTCCTCGGCGGCCGGCTTCGCCGACTTCTCGATGGTCTACGTGGCCTTCACCGTGCTGCTCGGCCTGAACATGGCCTACGTCGGCCAGCCACTGGTGCTGGAGAAGGATCCCGAGCGCCTCGCCACGGCCTGCCGCTCGGGCCTCGGCTTCACCGGAGCCGCCGCAGCCGCGGCGGGCGCCCTCCTGGCCCTCGTGGGGCTGCTGCTGCCCGGGGACGCTCGGTCGACGGGGGCGGCGTTCCTCGCGCTGGGACTCGTACTGCCCCTGGTGCTTCTGCAGGACGGGCTGCGCTACTGCTTCTCCGCCCTGCGGGCCCCCGGGCGGGCGCTGGCCGCCGACGCGCTGCGCCTCGCGTGCGTGGTGTCCGCGCTGTTGCTCCAGCCCGAGGGCGCCTCCGCGGGACGCCTCGTGCTGGTGTGGGGGCTCTCCGCACTGCCCGCGCTCGCGCTCGGCCTGTGGCTGCTGCGGCCCTCGGTCCGGGGCGCCACCGCGACCGGGCTGCTCCAAGAGCTGCGCCCGTACCTGCGCCGCGGGTACCTGGGGCAGCGGTTCCTCGTCGAGTTCGCCGTCGGCAACGGATCCAGCCAGCTCGCCGTCCTGGGACTCGGCGCCTTCGCGACCCCACTGGCCGTCGGCGCGCTGCGCGGTGCCACCACCCTCTTCGGGCCGCTGAACGTGCTGTTCAACTCCGCGAACTCCTTCGGCCCGCCGGTCGTCGGCCGGGCCTCCGGGAAGCGGGGCGTAGTCCGGCTGACCGCCCTCATGGGCGGCGCGCTCGCGGTGACCGGCGCCGGGTGGGGGGCCGTGCTGTACGCACTGCCGGAGCGGGTCGGCCGCGAACTGCTCGGCGACACCTGGCAGGCGGCGGCGGCGCTGCTGCCCGCGACCGGCGCCCAGTACGCCGTCATGGGGCTCGGCACCTGCGCGCTGCTGACCCTGCGGGTGCTGAACCCGAGGGCCACCCTCTCGCTCCAGGTGGTCTTCTCGCTGCTGTCGGTCGGGCTGCTGCTGGGCGGGTACGCCGTGTGGGGCGTGGCCGGGGCCGCCTGGGGGCTGGCGCTGGGCTCCGCCTCGAAGGCGGCGGCGGGCTGGCTGCGCGTGGCCCGGCTGCGGGTCCCCGCGCCGGCCGCGGGCGCCCCCGCGGACCAGGTCCGGGCGGCCTGAGGCGCCGGGCCCCGCCCGATGCGGCGCCGGGTCCCCGCCGGATCAGGCCGGGGTGTCGCCGAAGCCCGCTTCGATCAGGGCGAACAGGTCCCGCATGGCCTGCTGCTGGTCCTCCTGGCCGCGGATCAGGCTCGTGGTGTCCATCACGAAGCGGGCCAGCGCGGCGGACCTGAGGTCGCCTTCGTGGGCGCCGGCCGCTTCCGCGATGGCGGCGCCCAGCGCGAACTCGTGGCGCCGCCACATCCGGTCCCAGTACTCCAGCAGTTCCGGCGTCTCCCGGACCAGGGTGAGGTGCGCGAGGACCTCCGGATCGTCGATGCGCCGGGTCGCCCGCGTCGCCACGAGGTGCTCGCGCAGGGAGTGCAGGACGGACTGCCCGGGCGCGCGGTCCCGTACCGCGCGGACCAGCGCGGCCTCGGTGTCCCCGTCCTCGTCGAAGACCAGGGCTTCCTTGCTCGGGAAGTGCTTGAACAGGGTGGTCACGGAGACGTCGGCCGCCTCCGCCACGTCACGGACGCCGACCTTGTCGTACCCGTGCTCCCGGAAGAGGCGCAGCGCGGCATCGGCCAGGGCCTTGCGGGTCTGGGCCTTCTTGCGTTCACGGCGCCCCACGGTCTCGGTCATGACACCACCGTACCGGCGCGGTGGATCCGATGCACAAGTTGAGCGGATACATATATCGGTCGGGCCGTACCCCGCCCGGGCTCCGCGGTCAGCGCAGGGAAGTGGCCTTGTCCTGCCGGTACGTGGCCACGAGCGCGAGGCACATCCCCGCGATGGCGATCCGCCCCGAGGCCTGGAGCAGAGGCCCGCGCAGCAGGATGAAGGAGTACCCCGCGACCAGCGGGACCACCGTGGAGATCAGGCTGCCGGGCGGCGAGCTGCGCCGGGCGCGCTTCGCGTAGCGGCGGTCGACGCGCGCGGAGGCGTAGCCGAGCCCCAGGAGCCCGGCCCCCATGCCCAGCGGTCCGAAGTCGATCCACAGCTCGGCCCAGATCGGGGAGGAGAGGTTGGTGTTGACCGTGCCCATCCACTGGCCGACCATCACGCCGGTGTCGCGCGGCTTGCTCGACCACACCGAGCGCGGCACCGCGAAGAAGACGGATCCCGCGAGCTGGCGCCCGTAGGAATGGCCCGGGCCCGATTCCGAGAAGGTGATGGTGTTCGCGAACATGCCGATCTGGTCGTAGTCCTTGAGCGCCATCGGCTCCAGGAACGAGGTCGTCTCGACCGGCTTGTAGTTCTTCTCGTCGTAGCGGAAGCGGTCGGCGAACGGGAAGACGAGCAGGGCGATCACCACGGCCATCGACAGCGCCACCCGGTACATCGCGGCGCTCACCGGGAAGACGGTGAAGAGCAGCGAGAACATGACCGTGAGGAACCAGTAGCGCGGGTTCGAGATCGGATTGTTGACGATCAGGTTGAGGGCCACCAGCGCCGACCAGGTGACGATGATCGACACCTTGCGGCGGGCGAACTTCGAGGTGATCAGCCAGCGCGTGTACAGCAGGAGGGCCAGCAGCGCCGGGACCGTGCCGAACCCGCGCAGCAGGGCCTGGCCGGCCTGGCCGTCCTGGGAGACGCCCGCTTCCTCGATGCCCGCGATGATCTCCTGGCGGCTGGAGAAGAACACCGCCGGACCGCCGAGTTTCACGATCAGGGCGGCGCTGCCCAGGAACGCCACGACGGTCAGCACCTGGAGCCGCCGCCGGTGCGCCATCACCGGGCGCGGCTCCCTCTGCGAGCCGCCGGCCCGGCCGGCCGGCCGGTGCCGGGCCAGCAGGACGCCCACGTCGAAGGCGGCGCAGCCGAGCAGCACCAGGCCGATGGCGGCGGTGAGATCGGAGCGCGGGCCGACGACGGGGGTCGGCACCCGGCCCAGGACGGCCTGGGCGAGGGGGGCCACGCCCATGGCCATGTAGACGAAGAGCCAGAACGAGCCCTGGAGCAGCTTGCGGCGGCTGGTCAGGACCATGGCGGACAGCCGGGCGCCCGCGTACATGGTGAGCAGGAGCTGCAGCCAGAAGGCCGCGTCGTGCTGGCCGTCACCGGGCTGGACGGCGACGAAGAGGGGCAGGAAGACGGTGAATCCGAGGGCCATCGGCACGGACAGCGCCCGGGAGAGCAGAGTCCGCGGGGTGGTGACCCGGCCCCAGCTCTTCCGCTCGTCGGGGTGCGGCGGGGCCGGCCTGACGGTGCTCTCGCGTATGTCGGTCGCCACGCTCGCCCCCACCCCCAGTGCCTGATCCGCGCGCAGTCTAGTCTGAGCGCTCGGCGCCCGGTCAGGCGCCTTCGAAGGCGCCGTCGGGGGCCGGACTGTGAGGGGTGCCTGTGCGTGATCTTCCTGCCTTCACGCTGGCCGGATACGACAAGGGCCGCGGGCTGCTGACGCAGGCGCTCTGGTTCGCCGTGATGAACACGCTGTTCATGAGCTGGCTGTGCCCGGCCCGGCTCCGGGTCGCGCTGCTGCGCGCCTTCGGGGCGAACATCGGCGAAGGGGTGCTGATCCGCCACAAGGTGCGTGTGCTGTGGCCCTGGAAGCTGACCGTGGGCGACCACGCGTGGATCGGCGAGGGCGCCTGGCTGCTGAACCTGGAGCCGGTGACGATCGGCGCGCACGCCTGCGTCTCGCAGGAGGCGCTGCTGTGCACCGGCTCGCACGACCACCGGTCCGCCGACTTCCGCTACCGCAACGCCCCGATCACCGTCGAGGACGGTGCGTGGGTGGCGGTACGGGCCACCGTGCTGGCCGGCGTGACGATCGGCCGGTGCGCGGTGGCGGGTGCGGGCTCCGTGGTCCACAAGGACCTTCCCGCGCTGACCCTGCAGACCCAGGACGGGCGCCGCCGCCCGGTCGAGGAGCCCACATGAGAGTCCTGCACGCCGTCACCCTGCACTCCCCCACGCACGCCTTCGGCGGGCCGGTCCGGGTCGCGCTGAACCTGGCCAAGGGGCTGCGGTCGCGCGGCCACGAGGCGAGCCTGCTGGCTCTGGGCGAAGGTTTCCCCGACCCCTGGCCCACCTCCGTGGAAGGCGTCCCGGCGAAGCTCTACCCGGCCCGGCGGCTGCTGCCGCTCGGTTTCAGCGGTATCACCTCGCCCGCCCTGCTCGCCTCGGCGGGCCGCCTGGTGCGGGGCGCCGACGTGGTCCACGTCCACCTGGCGCGGGACCTGGTCACCCTGCCCGTCGCCCTGGCGGCGCTGCGGGCCCGCAAACCCCTCGTCCTGCAGACCCACGGCATGGTCGACCCGAGCGGGAAGGCGCTGGCCAAGGTGCTGGACGCGGTGGCGGTACGCCGACTACTGCGCGGCGCCGACGCGGTGCTGTACCTGACCCCGCACGAGAGCGAGGGCCTCGAAGCGGTGGTCGGCGGCCCGCTGCCCCGCTCGGTGCGCCTCGTCAACGGCACCCCGGCCCAGGAGGAGCGGCCCGCCCCGGCCGGACCTCCCCGGATCCTGTACTCGGCCCGGCTGCAGGCCCGTAAGCGCCCGGTGGACTTCGTGGACGCGGCGCCGGCCGTCCTGGCGGCGCACCCGGACGCACAGTTCGTGCTGGCGGGCCCGGACGAGGGCGAGCTCGCGGCGGTCCGGGCCCGGATCACGGAGCTGGGCCTGTCCGACCGCTTCACGGTCCCGGGCGCCCTGTCCGGCGCGGAGGTCCTGACGGAGCTGCGCCGCGCGCACGTCTACGTACTGCCCTCGGTGGACGAGCCGTTCCCCATGTCGGTCCTGGAGGCCCTGTCGGTGGGCGTCCCGTCGGTGGTGACCCACTCCAACGGCCTGGCCCGGGATATCGCGGCGGCCGGCGCGGGCCGGGCCGTCGAGCCCGGACCGAGCGGCGTCGCCGAGGCGGTGCTGTCGCTGCTGGACCCGGAGCAGAACGCCGCGGCCTCGAAGTCCGCCCGCGAACTCGCCGCGTCCGCCTTCTCGATGGACGCGGTCCTGGACACGCTGCTGCCGGTGTACGAGGGCGCCCTGCACCGGGGTTGAGGTGCGCGGGGGCCCGGCGGGGTCAGAGTCCGCGGCGGGTTTCGTCCACCACCGGGAGGGCTCCGACGCGGCGGCGCTTGAGGACGCTCGCGTAGACCGCGAGGCCGAGGGCGCCGGCCACCATCATGATCACGCCGACCAGGTCCAGGTTCACGCTCTGCATCTGCCAGTCGGCCGCGAAGGTGAGGATGGCCCCCACCACGATCAGTCCTATGCAACCGCCGATGCCCTTCATCGAATTCGCCTCCGCAGTCGTGGTCGGGGAGAACCCCCCGCCGTGTTGAACCTCGACTGCCCCCGTTCCGGGAACGAAAACGCCCCCGCTGCCCGGGGGTTCGGGCAGCGGGGGCGTTCACTGGTGCCAGTGCGCGAGCGGTTCGTCAGGCGGAAGGCACCCAGGCGTAGCAACCGTTGGAGACGAACTGCGCCGTACCCGAGGGAATCCTGGCGGTGATCTTGTCGCCCGGCTTCAACGGGGACTGCGGACCCGAGGCGAGGGCGGCTCCGTTCTTGCCCTTGGCCTCCCAGGTGCACGTCGTGCTCTGGGTCAGCGCACGGTAGGTGCCCGCCGCCGGGGACTGCTTCGTGCCGTCCGGGAAGCCCTTCTCCGCCGCGGCGAGGACCGGCTTCTGCTCCGGGCAGAGGAAGGTGATCGCGTCCTTCGCGCCCGGGATCTCCCCGGCCACGATGGCGCCGACGGCCGCGTCCTTGTCCCGCTTCGCCGTGCGCTCCACCCGCTGGCAGGCCTCCTGGCCGCCCTGCAGGACGGCCGCCGGGTCCGTCTTGTCCGGGACCCGCCCGCTCAGGTACTGCTTCTCCGGCGAGGTGAAACTGCCCGTCTTCGGGACGAGCTTCGCGTCCGGCAGGACGGGGCCCGTCGGCTTCGCGTCCGGCGCGGACGGCGCCGGGCTGCTCGTGGCGTCGGCCGGGTCGGGGGCCGACGAGGCGGCCGGCGGCTTGGGCGAGGCGGCCGAGGCCTCGGCCTTGGCGTCCCCGTCCGAACTGCAGGCCGTCAGCGTCAGGGCGGCGGCCAGCAGGACGGCAGCCGCTGCGGAGCGTCGGTACATGAGGTGGCTCCCGTACGTATGAGATGGGTGTGCGGGGCCCGGCCGCTTGGGCGGCCGGGCCCCGCACTCCGTCAAGCGGTTACTTCGCGCCGAAGGTGAGGATCAGCTGCGGCTTGGCGTCGACGGCCGTCGACTCCGAGGACCAGATCCACAGCGGGTCGGTGCCCGTGCTCGTCAGGCCCAGGCTGTAGCTGGTGCCCAGCACCGCGGAGAGCGCGGTGGTGTTCAGCGGCGTGCTCTGGACCGCCGAACCGTCCGGCACTCCCGCGAAGGAGCCGAGCGGGGTGGTCCCGAGGGTGGGCTTGCTGTTGAAGGTCGTGCCCGCACCGCTCCAGGTTCCGGTGACCGGGACCACGGAAACGGTGTCGATGGTGCCGGCGCTCGCCGTCGTCGTGGTCTTGACCTGGAGCGACGCGGACTTCAGCACCTGGCCGGCCGGAGCGGCCGGGATGTCGAAGCGCAGGTACGTCTCGTAGGCCGAGGTGCCGCGGACGGCGAGCGAGCTGGAGGCGCCGTAGGCGGTGCTGGGAGCACCCTGGTTGATGTAGGTGTCCTCGGTCGCGTTGACCTTGGAGACCGTGTCGGTGGCCGCCGTGGCCAGGTTGAAGTGGTTCTTGACCTGGGCCTCGGTCAGCACCTTCGGATAGACGGCCGTCTCGTCGATCTGGCCGGCGAAGAAGTTGCTGGTCGGCCGGGACGGCCAGCCGGCCAGGTTGTCGCCGCCGACGTGCCAGAAGCCCTCGATCGGCTCGGAACCGGTGACGTTGAGGGTGCCCTTGGACTTGCCGTCCAGGTACAGCGCCATGCCGGCGGGTCCCTGGGTGGCGACGACGTGGTGCCACTTGTTGTCGTTGTACGTGTCGAGCAGACCGGTGGAGAGGGTCTTCGCCGTACCCGACGGGTTCACCCCGAAGAAGATCCGGCCGGTGTTGGTCATGTAGAGGTGCTTGTCGTGGTAGTTGCTGTTGCGGTCCTGGTTGGAGCCGAAACCGAGCAGCTTGCCGCCGCGCGTGGTGTTCGTCTTGAACCAGGTCTCCAGCGTGTAGCTGCTGCCGACCGTCTGACGGTGGTCGCTGTACACCTGCTGGCTGGTGCCGTTGAAGCCCATGGCCGTGCTGGCGCCGGTGACCGCGCCCGGGGTCTGGCGCAGCGCCGGGGCGTTGAGCTGGATGCCGCTGGTGTTCCCGGCGACCGAGGAGTCGGCCACGTACGGGCTGACGACGTCGTCGTAGCGCCAGTACAGGCCCGCGCCGTCCTCGCGGACCTGGTTGGGGTACGCGCTCACCGAGTTCGGGACCGCGACCGAGGTGCTGGCCGACAGGGCGCTGGTGTTGCCCGCGGCGTCGGTCGCGGTGACCCGGTAGCTGTAGGACGCGCCGGCGTTGACCGTGGTGTCCGTCCAGGAGGCCTGCTGGCGCAGCCACTCCAGGGAGTTCGCGCTGACGGTGGCGATCGGGGTCGCGGAGCCGTTGCGGTAGATGCGGTAGGTCAGCTTGTTGTCGTCCTGGTCGTAGCTGGCGCGCCAGCGGACCTGGACCGCGCCGGGCTTGACGCTGGCGACGCTGGAGACCGGGGTGGTCGGGACGCCGACGTCGCCGGTGGAGGCGAAGCGGGTCAGGGCCTGCTGGGGCTTGCCGTTGATGAGGGTGAACTCACCGCCGACCCACATGTACTTGGTGGTGTTCTTCTCCGCCACGGCCATCACGCGCGGGCCGATGCCCTCGCCGAGGCCGTCGTTGGCGGTGGGGTGCCAGCCGAGCTTCGCGGGGCTGCGGACGAAGCCCTTCACGGGCGCGGGGGCCTCACCGTTGGCCCAGTCGGTCAGCTGCGCCAGCAGGAAGTGGCGCTTGCCGTCGGGGAACTGGCCCTCGGCGGTGCAGTTGTGCGCGTGCGAGGAGCTGTAGAGGACTCCGTCGTACGGCAGCACGTACTGGGTCGCGCCGAGGCACTGGTCGCGCCACTTCTCGCTGAAGTCGGTGGCGAGGGCGATACGGCCGTCGAAGCCGCCGGTGCCCTCGTTGCTGACGTAGTAGCCCGTGGTGTCGGCCGCGATGGACTTGACGACCGACATCGACGGGATGGTGCCGTACGTCTTGGCGACGGCGCCGGTGGTGGCGTTCACGACGGCGAGCGCGTGGCTCTGGGAGCCGTTGACCGTGAAGAAGTCACCGCCGAGCAGGATGTTCTTGCCGTCGTTGCTGAGCCTGACCGCGCGGCCGGGCTCGTCCGCGTTGGCGACGAAGGGCTTCAGCGCACCGGAGGTGGCGTCGACCGCGGCGAACCGCTCACGGGTCGCGCCCTCGACGGTGCTGAAGTCTCCGGCCGCGTACACGGTGTCGTCGGTGACGGCGAGCGCGCGCACGGTGGACGGGAACTGCGGTTTGAAAGAAGCCTTGGGAGTGCAGGTCGCGATGTCGATGGCGGCGACGCTGGAGACCGGGGTTCCGTTGACGGCACCGAAGTAGCCGCCCGCGTAAAGGGTCTTCTTGTCCTTCGAGACGGTGAGCGCCCGCACGGTCGCGCTGCCCTCGCCGACGGTGAAGGAGAGCTTGCAGGAGGTGGGAGCGCCGGTCGCCGCGTCGAGCGCGACGAAGTTCACGGCCCCCTGCTCGGCGCCGGCCGCGCCGTCGGGCGGCCGGACGGACGAGAAGGTGCCGCCGGCGAAGACGATGCCGTTGGCCTCGTCCATGGCCCAGACGATCCCGTTGGGCTGCCACGTCGGCAGGTTGTCGGCAGTGAAGGCCACCGGCTGCGTGATGGCCGACGCCTCGGGTATCAGCACCAGGCCTATCGCGGTGCCGGCACCGGCCAGTGACAGAGCGAGGGCAGCAGTCAGCCCTCTGGATCTACGCATGAGCCCCCCAGGGCAATTGCCCGGTTTGAATGGCTGGAACTATCCGAACAGCCACATGTACTGGCGCAGACTAGGGCTCACGCGAGGGCCTGGTCACCACGCTTGACCCATTGCATACCAAGTTGGAATCAACGGGTTCCACGCGGATGGAGCACTACGGACATATGGCAGATTTGCCCCGGTCACACCCGCCGATAGCTGCGCGAATGACCGGGACGGGGCAAATCGTAGGCGAAATATAAGGCCTCAGCGGTCGATGCGGACGCTCACGCCCGCCAGTTGGTCCTCGACCTGCCGGATATCGGAATCAACCATGATTCTGGCCAATTCGGCCACCAGGACCGTCGGCTTCCAGCCGAGCAGCTCATGGGCCTTGGAGGCGTCGCCGATCAGGGCGTCGACCTCGCTGGGGCGCTCGTACTTGGGGTCGTAGCGCACGTGCTCGTTCCAGTCGAGACCGGCGTGGGTGAAGGAGGCCTCGACGAACTCCCGGACGGTGGCGGCGACGCCCGTGGCCACGACGTAGTCGGTGGGCTCGTCCTGCTGGAGCATCCGCCACATGGCGTCCACGTACTCCGGGGCGTAGCCCCAGTCGCGGACGGCGTCGAGGTTGCCGAGGTAGAGCTTCTCCTGGAGGCCGGCCTTGATCCGGGCGACCGCGCGGGTGATCTTGCGGGTCACGAAGGTCTCGCCGCGGCGCGGGGACTCGTGGTTGAAGAGGATCCCGTTGACGGCGAACATTCCGTACGCCTCGCGGTAGTTCACCGTGGTCCAGTACGCGAACACCTTCGCGGCGCCGTACGGGCTGCGCGGGTGGAACGGGGTGGCCTCGTTCTGCGGGGGCGGGGTGGCGCCGAACATCTCCGAGGAGGAGGCCTGGTAGATACGGGTGTCCACGCCGCTGGCCCGGATCGCCTCCAACAGGCGCAGGGCGCCGAGGCCGGTCACGTCGCCGGTGTAGAGCGGGGCGTCGAAGGAGACGCGGACGTGCGACTGGGCGCCGAGGTTGTAGACCTCGTCGGGGCGTATCTCGCGGAGCAGGTTCACCAGGGCGACGCCGTCGGAGAGGTCGGCGTGATGCAGCACGAAGGAACGGTTCGCCGTCTGCGGGTCCTGGTAGATGTGGTCGATCCGCTCCGTGTTGAAGCTGGAGGACCGTCGCACGAGCCCGTGCACCGTGTAGCCCTTGGAAAGCAGGAGCTCGGCGAGGTACGAGCCGTCCTGCCCGGTGACGCCGGTGATCAGCGCGGTCTTGCCCATGTGGGTCCCCCTGGGGATCGTTTCGGTGCTGTCGTGGGGCCGCACCTCGGGGCGCGGTCCGGGCTGCGGTTCTGGGCGCCGCCCCGGATGTGGCTCGGGGTCGCGCCTCGTCGTACGGGTCGGGGCCGGGCCCCGGAGTGCGGCTCGGGGCCTGGGCCCCGGAGTGTGGGTCGGGGCCGGGCCCCGGGTGCGGGGTCCGGGCCTCGGATCGGGGCCGGGCCCCGGGGTACTGCGCGGGTCCGCCCCCAGGGGGCAGGAGACGGGTACCGGATGGGTACCGTACACGTTCCATCCGGAGGGCCTCCCGCCGGATCGGGCCCCCTCGCCCCCTTGCAGGTCGGTATGTACCCAAGTGGCAGGGGCCGCCCGAAATCCGCCCTGGACGCCGACGCCACGGGGTCCGGAAACCGGGTCCGGGACCACCCCCGGAAGGCAGCTCCGGGGGCGCGGCGCCGGGTGCGCGGAGGGGGGCTCCCCCGTAGGACCGCGGACGGCGGACTGGCATCATCGGCGGTATGACAAGTTCGTCGTTCCTGCCCCCGAACGCCCGCGTCTTCGTCGCCGGCCACCGCGGTCTCGTGGGGTCCGCGGTAGTCCGCCGGCTCGCCGCCGACGGCTACGAGGTGCTCACCCGCGGCCGCGCCGACCTCGATCTGCGCGACGCCGCCGCGACCGCGGCGTACCTGCGCGACGTCCGGCCCGACGCCGTCGTCCTGGCCGCGGCCAAGGTCGGCGGGATCATGGCCAACAGCACGTTCCCGGTGCAGTTCCTCGAGGACAACCTCAAGATCCAGCTGAGCGTCATCGCCGGCGCGCACGCCGCCGAGGTCGGCCGGCTGCTCTTCCTCGGCTCCTCCTGCATCTACCCCAAGCTGGCCCCGCAGCCCATCAGCGAGGACGCGCTGCTGACCGGCCCGCTGGAGCCGACGAACGAGGCGTACGCCCTGGCGAAGATCGCCGGCATCGTCCAGGTCCAGTCGTACCGCAAGCAGTACGGGGCCTCGTACATCTCCGCCATGCCCACGAACCTCTACGGCCCGGGCGACAACTTCGACCTGGAGTCCTCGCACGTCCTGCCCGCCCTCATCCGCCGCTTCCACGAGGCCGCGGCCGAGGGGCGCGAGGAGGTCACGCTGTGGGGATCGGGGACGCCCCGCCGGGAGTTCCTGCACGTGGACGACCTGGCCGCGGCCTGCGCCGTCCTGCTGCGCGAGTACGACGGCGCCGAGCCGGTCAACATCGGCTGCGGCGAGGACCTGACCATCAAGGCCCTCGCCGAGACCGTCGCCGAGGTGACCGGCTTCCGGGGCAGGCTCGCCTGGGACACCTCCAAGCCCGACGGGACGCCCCGCAAGCTGCTGGACGTGACCCGGCTGCACGGGCTCGGCTGGAAGCCCGCGGTCCCGCTGCGCGACGGCATCGCCGCGACGTACGCCTGGTGGCGCGAGCAGAACCGCGAGCAGGCCCGCGAGCAGAGCTGATCCCAAGACGGGGCCTCGGGGCCTCAGTACGCTCCGCGACCGTCGACCACGGCGCGGAGCGTGCGGCCCATGACGTCGACGTCACTGGTGAAGGACCAGTTGTCCACGTACTGCAGGTCGAGCTGGATCGTTTCGTCCCACGACAGGTCGGAGCGACCGCTGATCTGCCACAGCCCGGTCATGCCGGGCCGCACAGCGAGCCGGCGCAGTTCGACCTCGTCGTACTGGGCCACCTCCTCCGGCAGCGGCGGGCGCGGGCCGACCAGGGACATGTTCCCGGCCGCCACGTTGATCAGCTGCGGCAGTTCGTCCATGGACGTACGGCGCAGCAGCCGGCCCACCCGGGTCACCCGAGGGTCGCGGCGCATCTTGAACATCAGGCCGTCGTTCTCGTTCGCCCCGGACAGGTCGGCCTTCAGCGCGTCGGCGTCGACGACCATCGTGCGGAACTTCCACATGACGAACGGGACTCCGTTGCGCCCTATGCGCCGCTGCCGGTAAAAGGCCGGCCCGCTCGAGCCGAGGCGGATGGCCACGACCATCGCGAGGAAGGCCGGCGACAGCAGGACGAGTCCGAGCGTCGCGCCCGCCCGGTCCAGTACCGACTTGAGCAGGGTCTGCACGCCCCGGCTCACCGGCGGAGCCACCCGCAGTACGGCCAGGCCGCCCGCGGACAGGGTCTCCAGCCGCTTGACGGAGACCTCCACCAGGCCGGGGAAGACCGCCAGTTCCAGCCCGGCGTCGTGCAGGGCCCAGGAGATCCGCCGCAGCCGCTCCCCCGCGAGCCGGGCCCCCGGTGCGACGAGCACCAGGTCGGCGCGGTGGGCGGCGACGGCGCCGAGCACGCTGGCACAGTCGCCGTTCGGTGACTGCGCCATGGCGGAGCCGAGCCGCGCGGCTACGGGGACCCCGCTCTCCAGTCCGCCGGGACCCACCGGGACCACGCCGACCACCACGTAGGGGTGGTCGGTGCGTGCGGCGAGGTGCCCTATGACGGATTCGGCGGCGTCGGGCTCGCCGATGACGAGCACGCGGCTCACCGCGTGGGCCTCGCGCCGGGCGGCGGAGAGGTGGCGATAGGTCAGTTTGTGGCAGGCGACGGTGACGAGCAGAGCGGGTACGAGGGCGCCGAGCGCGGCCAGCCGGGGGGTGTTCTCCCCCGTGACCACGCGGGCTACGGCAAGTACGCCGATCAGAATCAGCCAGTCGTGTACGACCGGCAGAACTCCCCGGGACTCGCCGAGCGCGCGGCCCGCGTAGCGCCGGCGCATCAGCTGCACGCCGGTCCAGGCCAGGGCCGCGCCCAGGGCGCAGTACACGGGCCTGGCCTGCTGAGCGGCCTCGAAGACCAGGCCGACGGGCACGCCCGCACCGACGAGGTCCGCGGCTATCGCGGCCGGCAGGTACCAACGGGCCTTGTCGCCGAGGCCCCGGGTCGGCATCGCCGATGCCCGGGCCGCTCGGGCCACTCTTTGCACAGGTATATGGACATGCCTCATGGGCCCCCCTGGCACGTGGTCTATGACGGTGGCGCGAGTCCGCGGCTTCCCCAGGCAGCGGACATCAGACGCACCGGGAAACAGTACGACAAACGCCCGTACGGTAAATGCCGTTTCCCGGAACCGGACATCTTGTTGCTCAAGCGTTAGCGGTCGGTGTCGCACATTCGGGATATTGAGGGCTTCTCTCTCACACTCAAGTGAATGTTCCGCATACCGGATACGTCTCTTCGGACAACGAACGATTTCCGGCCAACATGTTGACGCGGCCCTGACATCACGACGCTCAAGTGGCACTCTTCGACCGTTCTTCGCACCAGCCCGATCTGCCCGGAGGCCCACCCAGCCATCCGGAACCCCCCTTGCAGAAGGAGTCTGCGTTGAGTCCCACCCCTCAGCGGCGTGCCACCACGGCCGGCGCGCTTGTTGCCGCGGCCGCTCTACTCGCCGTAGGCATCCAGACCGGTACCGCCACTGCCGACGCCACCGCGTCGCAGGCTGCGGCGGTCGCCCAGTCCAACCCGGGCGCGGCCAACCGCGCACTCAGCGCTTCGGAGCGTGCGACGCTCCTGGCCGAGGCCAACTCCACCACCGTGCAGGCCGCCAAGGGCCTCGGCCTCGGCGGCTCGGAGAAGCTCGTCGTCCGTGACGTGGTCAAGGACGCGGACGGCACCACGCACACCACGTACGAGCGCACCTACGCCGGCATACCGGTGCTCGGCGGTGACCTGACCATCCATGCCAAGGACGGCGTCACCAAGAGCGTCACCAAGGCCACCCACCACGACATCAAGGTCGCGGACACCAACGCCACCGTCACCCCGTCCGCGGCGGAGGGCCAGGCGGTCTCCGCCGCCAACGCCGAGGGCTCCAAGGAGACCAAGGCCTCCAAGGGCGCCCGCAAGGTGATCTGGGCGGCCGAGGGCGTTCCGGTCCTCGCGTTCGAGACCGTCGTCGGCGGCCTCCAGCACGACGGCACCCCGAACGCCCTGCACGTGGTGACCAACGCCAGGACCGGCGCCAAGATCACCGAGTGGCAGGCCATCGAGACCGGCACCGGCAACACCATGTACAGCGGCCAGGTGACGATCGGGACCTCGCAGTCGGGCAGCAACTACACGCTGAACGACGCCTCGCGCGGCGGTCACAAGACGAACAACCTGAACCGGGCCACCTCCGGCACCGGCACCCTGTTCTCCGGCACCGATGACGTCTGGGGCAACAACCTGCCGGCCAACCTGGAGACGGCCGCCGCCGACGCCCACTACGGCGCGCAGGTGACGTGGGACTACTACAAGAACGTCCACGGCCGCAACGGCCTGCGCAACGACGGGGTCTCCCCGTACAGCCGGGTCCACTACGGCAACAACTACGTGAACGCCTTCTGGGACGACTCCTGCTTCTGCATGACGTACGGCGACGGTGACGGCAACGCCAAGCCACTCACCTCCACCGACGTGGCCGCGCACGAGATGACGCACGGCCTGACCTCGGTCACCGGCAACATGACGTACAGCGGTGAGCCGGGCGGTCTGAACGAGGCCACCTCCGACATCTTCGCGGCGGCGGTGGAGTTCTACGCCAACAACCCGCAGGACGTCGGCGACTACCTGGTCGGCGAGAAGATCGACATCCGCGGCAACGGCACCCCGCTGCGCTACATGGACAAGCCGAGCAAGGACGGCTCGTCCAAGGACGCCTGGTACTCGGGTCTGGGCGGCATCGACGTCCACTACTCCTCGGGTCCGGCCAACCACTGGTACTACCTGGCCTCCGAGGGCTCGGGCGTCAAGGTCGTCAACGGCGTGAGCTACGACTCGCCGACCTCCGACGGCCTCCCGGTCACCGCGATCGGCCGTGACGCCGCGTCCAAGATCTGGTTCCGCGCCCTGACCACCGGTCTGTTCAGGTCGAACACCAACTACGCGGCCGCCCGTACCGCCACCCTGCAGGCCGCCGCCGACCTGTACGGCGCCGGCTCGACCACGTACAACAACGCCGCCAACGCCTGGGCCGCCATCGCGGTCGGTCCGCGCGTCGTCAGCGGTGTCACGGTCACCAACCCCGGTAGCCAGAGCACCGTCACGGGCAGCGCCGTCAGCCTGCAGATCCAGGCCACCAGCACCAACGCGGGTGCCCTGAGCTACGCGGCGACCGGTCTCCCGGCCGGGCTGTCGATCAACTCCTCCACCGGCCTGATCTCGGGTACGGCCACCACGGCGGGCACGTCCAACGTGACCGTCACGGTGACCGACTCGGCGAGCAAGACCGGGACGGCGGCGTTCAGCTGGACGGTCGGCACCACACAGCCGAACGTCTTCGAGAACACCACCGACTACGCGATCGCCGACAACGCGACCGTCGACTCGCCGATCACCGTGAACCGCACGGGCAACGCCCCGAGCACGCTCAAGGTGGACCTGAACATCCTGCACACCTACATCGGTGACCTGAAGGTCGACCTGGTCGCCCCCGACGGCACCCTCTACAACCTGCACAACCGCTCCGGCGGCAGTGCGGACAACATCATCAAGTCCGTCACGGTCAACGCCTCGTCCGAGGTCGCCCAAGGAGTGTGGAAGCTCCGGGTCAACGACAACGCGAACCTCGACACCGGCAAGATCGACAGCTGGAAGCTCACCTTCTGACCCCCACCGGGGCCGGGCGTGAACCAGAGCTGAACCGCTAGATCACGGGGCCGCCCGGGAGAAGACCTCCCCGGGCGGCCCTGTTCCATTCGCCCTGCCGGACAGGGTCCAGCGCCCCTGAGGGCCGGGACCTTCGGCGCCATCCGGCGGGCGACTCCCGGGTCATAGTGGAAATCGCGAACCTACGGAACCGTAGGTTCGGGTGATTCCGAGGACGTGACCCATGCCGCAGCCCCCCACGACCGCCCCCGCCGCGCACCATCCCTGGCTGATCCAGGGCGGCATGGGCGTCGGCGTCTCCGGCTGGCGGCTGGCCGGGGCCGTCTCCGGCGAGGGCCAGCTGGGGGTGGTCTCCGGGACCGCCCTGGACGTCGTACTGGCCCGCGTACTGCAGACCGGCGACCCCGGCGGCCACGCCCGCCGGGCGCTGGCGGCCTTCCCGCTGCCGGAGCTCGCCCAGGCCGCGCTGGACCTCTATTTCCGCGAGGAGGGCCTCGCGGACGGCGCGGCGATGCGCACCACCCCGCGACTGCGGGCGACGGGCGGGTCGCAGGCCGAGATCCTCACCGTCCTCGGCAACTTCGTCGAGGTCTGGCTCGCCAAGGAGGGACATGAAGGTGTCATCGGCATCAACTACCTGGAGAAGATCCAGCTCGCCACGGCCCCCGCGATGTTCGGCGCGATCCTGGCAGGCGTCGACTACGTGCTCGTGGGCGCGGGAGTCCCCGGTCACATCCCTGCCCTCGCCTCCCGGCTGGCGCGGTACGAACGCTGCGTGAGCAAGATCCATGTAGAGGGAGGACCTCAGGGGGAGGAGCCCCTGGAGCACCTCTTCGACCCCGCGGCCCTGCTCGCCGGGCACCTGCCCGGGCCGCTGCGCCGCCCCCACGTGCTGGCCATCGTCTCGCTGCCGGTGCTGGCCACCTATCTGGCCCGGGACGAGATCACCCGCCCCGACGGCTTCGTCATCGAGACCAGCCAGGCCGGCGGGCACAGCGCCCCGCCACGCGGGCCGATGCGGCTCGACGAGGAGGGCGAGCCGGTCTACGGCCCGCGCGACAACCCCGATCTCGCCAAGATGTCGGCGCTCGGGCTGCCGTTCTGGCTCGCCGGCGGCCAGGCCAGTCCCGAGGCCGTGGCCGGGGCGCTCGACGACGGCGCGGCCGGGGTCCAGATCGGCAGCGCGTTCGCCCTGTGCGAGGAGTCGGGGATGGCCCGCCACCTGCGCGAGGAGCTGCTCGACCAGGCCCGCGCAGGCACCCTCTCGGTCCGCAACGACCCCGAGGCCTCCCCGACCTCGTTCCCGTTCAAGGTGGCGGACCTGCCGGGGACGGTTGCCGAGCCGGAGGTGGCCGAGGCCCGGCGCCGGGTCTGCGACCTCGGGTTCCTGCGCACTCCCGTACGGGGCCCGCGCGGTCTGGCCTACCGGTGCGCGGCCGAGCCGGTGGCCGCCTACGTCCGCAAGGGTGGCGACGCGGCCGACACCAAGGGCCGCCAGTGCCTGTGCAACGGTCTGCTGGCCACCATCGGACTGGCCCAGCGCCGGCCGCACGGCCGGGTGGAGCCCCCGCTGGTGACGATCGGCAAGGACCTGTCGTTCCTCCCGAGGCTCGCCCCGAACGCCGAGCCCTACACGGCCGCTGACGTGGTGCACTGGCTCGCGGCCGGAGCTGCCCGGCCCGCCGGCCGCTGACACCCCGGCCATCCACGGCATACGAAAGGGCCCGGCACCCCCCATCGGGGTGCCGGGTCCTTCGGGCGCGCCCGGCCAGGGCCGGGCGCGGGATCAGCCGATGTTGCGGAAGATCGAGTCGAGCATGTCCGGCGTGGCCTGGCCGGCCGGCGCGGAGGCGGCGCGTCCGCCGATGCTGCGGTCCTCGTCGTCGCGCCACTCGTCACGGCCGCCGTCGTGCCGTCCGTCGTTCTCCTCGTCGCGCCAGTCGTGGCGACCGTCGTGGCGGCCGTCGTCGTCGAGCGGCTTGAAGTAGACGGAGGCCACCTCGGTGTCGCGCAGCCGCTCGCCCGGCTCCAGCTCCGCTACCGCCACCCCGCCGCAGTCGCGGTTGCTGTAGACCACCGCGAGGGAGTCGGTCTCGTTCTTCACCTCGAAGGCCGGGCGGCGCTCGGTGGTGTGCGTCAGCCGGTAGCAGGTGTCGTTGTCCCCCGGGTGGAGCTGACCGTTGCGGTGGTCGCCGTCCTCGTCGGTGTACCGGTAGTGCAGCGTGCCGAGGTGCTCTCGGTCGTCGTCGTGGTCGTTGGCGTGCGACAGTCCGGCGGTCGGCAGGACGAGCGCGAGGGCGCCTACGAGTGCGGCGGCGGTGGTGCGAAGACGCATGGGAGTCCGTTTCTCGGGTTCCTCGGGTTCCTCGGATGCCGGGTCCGGTTGGCATCCGCGGGCAGCGTAGGAGCGGACGAGCCCGGCGAAACGATTCGGCACGACAGCGCGTTCGAAGATTCACCCTCCCGGTCCCCCTCGGGGGCCGAACGCCCGAACGCCCCGGATCCGCGTCGGATCCGGGGCGTTCCAGGTCGTGCGCGAGGCGGCGTACGGGGCTTCGCGCGCAGCCCCGTACGCCCGTCCGGGCGGCTCAGGCGGCGGCGCGTCCGGCGGCCCGGTCCGCCGCCCCGGAGGCCTGGCCCGGCAGCGGGGCCGGGCCGGCGGGCGGAGCGGTGGCGGCCGGCCGGCGGACCAGCAGCACCAGGATCAGCGCCCCGGCCAGACCCATCGCCCCCGAGACCCAGAAGGTGTCGCGCAGCCCGCTCGCGAAGGCCGCCTCCACCCAGGCCCCGGCCCCCGGAACGGTGTGCAGCAGCTGCGCCGCCCCGCCGCCGGCCAGCGCCTCGGCCGTGCCGTGCGGCTGCCCGGAGCCGGCGAGGCCGTCGGCCAGCCCGGACTGGAACACCGCGCCGAGCACCGCGATGCCGAGCGCCATGCCCAGCTGTCGCGCGGTGTTCAGGGCGCCGCCGGCCATGCCCGCCCGGGCCGGGGGCACGGCCCCCATCGCGGCGGCCGCCAGGGCCGGGGAGATCAGGCCGACGCCCACCCCGGTGACGGCCAGGCCCGCCACCAGCGCCGTCCAGCCGTCGCCCGCGTCGAGCATCCAGCCCTGGAGCAGCGCGCCGACGGCGATGAGGAGCAGCCCGCCGCCGATGGTGATCCGGGGCGAGGCCCCGTGCAGGAGCTTGCCGGAGGCCGCGGCGACGAAGAAGCCGGCCAGGCTCATCGGCAGCAGCGCCAGACCGGCGCCGACCGGTCCCATGCCCTCGGCGGTCTGCAGCCACAGGGAGACGTACATCAGGTAGCCGAAGGCGGCGCCGGACATCAGCAGCGAGGCGGTCATCACGGCGACGAAGACCGGGCTGCGGAAGAGCGAGAGGTCCAGCATCGGACGGGAGCCGCGCAGTTCGACGAGGACGAAGGCCGCGAAGGAGGCGGCTCCCAGGGCGAACAGGGCGAGGGTGGTGAGGGAGGTCCAGCCGTTCTCGCCGCCGCGGATGAGGGCGTAGGTGACGGCCGCGGCGCCGGCGGTGAAGGTGGCCATGCCGGGCAGGTCCAGGCCCTTGGCGTGCGGGTCGCGGGATTCCGTCACCGCCTTGAGGGTGACGTAGACGGCGAGGGCGCAGACCGGGAGGTTGATGAAGAAGATCCAGCGCCAGCCGAACTGCTCGGTGAGCAGCCCGCCGATGATCGGACCGGCCGCGGCGGCCGCTCCGTTGACCGCGCCCCAGACTCCGAAGGCGACGCCCCGGTCGCGGCCCTGGTAGGTGGAGCTGAGCAGGGCCATGGTGGTGGCGAACATCGCGGCGCCGCCGATGCCCTGGACGGCGCGGAAGGCGATGAGCGCCGCCGGGCCCTGGGCCAGGCCGCAGGCGAGGGAGGCGGCGGCGAAGAGTCCGAGCCCGCCGAGGTAGACGCGGCGACGGCCGATCCGGTCGGCGAGCGAACCGGCGCCGAGCAGCAGGGCGGCCAGGGCGAGGGCGTAGACGTCCATCACCCACTGGAGGCCGGAGAACCCGGTGTGCATGTCGGCTGCCATGTCGGGCAGGGCGACGGTCACGATCGTGACGTCGACGAGGAGCATGAAGGCCCCGAGACACACCGCCGTCAGCGGCAGCCATTTACGCATGGGGGTTCTCCTCGGCTTCCACAGGCAGGGGGTCGTGGATCTCAAGGTGGCAGCCCGGTCCCCGCATCCCCCACCCAGGACCCGGAATCCGGCGGATTTCATCTACCGGGCGCCCTGCCATGATGGAAACCATGCAGACGCCCGTGATGGACTCCCTCGACCGGGCGTTGATCCAGGCCCTCATGATCGACGGCCGGGCCGCGTTCAGCCGTCTCGCCGAGGTCCTGGGGGTCTCCGACCAGACCGTCGTACGCCGCTACCGCCGGCTGCACGGCGAAGGCCTGGTCCGGGTGCTCGGACTGCCCCTGGGCAACCGGGTCGGCTTCTTCGAGTCCTGGCTGCGCGTGCAGTGCGCCCCCGACGCCGCGGGGTCGGTCGCGGACGCGCTGGCCCGCCGTCCGGACATCGGCTGGGTGAAGCTGGGCTCCGGCGGCACGGACATCCACTGCCTGACCAAGGCCCGCAACCGCTCCGACCGCGACACCCTGCTCCTCGACAAGCTGCCGCGCACCCGCCGGGTGACCGGGGTCTCGGCCCACACCATCCTGCGAAAGTTCACCGGCGGCCCGGACCGGTGGCTCGGCCTGGACGTACTGCGCCCCGACCAGGTGGCCGCCCTGGAGCCGCCGCGGCCGTCCGGTGACCAGAGCGAGCGGTACACCCTGGACGACACGGAGCTCGCGATCCTGGCCGTACTCGGCCGGGACGGCCGCGCCGGATACCCGGAGCTGGCCCGCGCGACGGGGCTCTCTGAGTCCACCGCCCGGCGCCGGCTGGAGCGGCTGCGGGAGGCGGGGGCGATGTACCTCGACGTGGAGATCGTGCCCCAGACGCTGGGGTACGAGGCGGAGACGACCCTGATGCTGACCGCTTCCCCGGCCCGGATGGCCGAGGCGGGCGCCGCGATCGGGAGCCACCCGGAGGTGCCGTTCGCGGCCGTCGTCACCGGGTCGGCGAACATCCTCGCGGTGGTGGTGTGCAGGGACGCCGACGCCCTGTACACGTACCTGACCGAGCGGATCGGCGCGGTGCCCGGCATCCATCAGGTGGAGGTGATCCCGACCCTGCGCAACGTCAAACGGGCCGGGATGCTGGTGGAGGACGGGCGGCTGGTCGACCCGCCGCCCGCCCCCTGAACCACCGCCGCCGAAGCGGCCGCGGCCACTACCGCAGCACTACGCCGCCGCCCGTGTCCGTGTCCACCGGCCCGGCGACCAGACCCAGTTCGGCCGGGGTCGCCAGCAGCGGGTGCGCCGGCATGATCCGCACGGTGTAGCCGAAGGGGCCCGTACGGTCGAGGGCGAGCGGGCCCTCGTACAGCCAGCGGCCCTCCAGGTCGGGTCCGCCGGCGGGCTTGAGCGGGAAGGCCCGCCCGTCCCGGATCACGTCCTGGGCGTCGACCCGGCCCGCGACGGCCTGTACCTCCACGTCCTCGGGGGCCAGGGCGTCCAGGGAGACCTGCACGCGCAGGGTGAGGGTCGCCCCGAGTTCGGCGGTGCCGCCGACCGGGCCCGCGGTCAGGGCCTCCACGTGCTCGACGGTGAGCTGCGGCCAGGCCGCGCGGACCCGGCCCTTCCACCAGGCGAGGTCCCGCGCCGCGTCCGGGTCCAGGGCGCGGTGGGAGAGCGCGGCCGGCGCGTAGAGCCGCTCCACGTACTCGCGCACCATGCGCCCCGCGAGCACCTTGGGCCCCAGCGAGACGAGGGTGCGCCGGACCATCTCGATCCACCGCACCGGGAGACCGCCGTGTCCGGCCCGGTCGTAGAACCGGGGGGCGACCCGGCCCTCGATCAGGTCGTAGAGGGCATTGGCCTCCAGGTCGTCGCGGCGGTCCTCGTCCGCGCCGAGGCCGTCGGCGGTCGGGATGGCCCAGCCGAAGTCCGGCTCGAACCATTCGTCCCACCAGCCGTCCAGGACGGACAGGTTGAGGCAGCCGTTGAGCGCGGCCTTCATCCCGCTGGTACCGCAGGCCTCCAGCGGGCGCAGCGGGTTGTTCAGCCAGACGTCGCAGCCCGGGTAGAGCTTCTGGGCCATGGCCATGCCGTAGTCGGGCAGGAACACGATCCGGTGGCGCACGCGGGGGTCGTCCGCGAACCTCACCAGCTCCTGGACGAGCCGCTTCCCGCCGTCGTCGGCCGGATGCGCCTTGCCCGCGACCACGATCTGCACGGGCCGGTCCGGGTCCAGCAGCAGGCGGCGCAGCCGGTCGGGGTCGCGCAGCATCAGCGTGAGCCGCTTGTAGGACGGCACCCGGCGGGCGAACCCGATGGTCAGCACGTCCGGGTCGAGGACGGAGTCCACCCAGCCCAGTTCGGCGTCGGCGGCCCCGCGCTGGCGCCAGGAGGCGCGCAGGCGATCCCGTACCTCTTGCACCAGCTGCTCCCTGAGCACCCGGCGCAGGTCCCAGACGTCCTGGTCGGGGATGTCGGCGACGGCGTCCCAGCGCTGCGAGCCGCCGACCGACAGCGCGTCCTCGGTGCGGCCGGCGCCGATCTGGCGCACGCCGAGCTTGACGACCTCGGGCGCCACCCAGGTCGGGGCGTGCACGCCGTTGGTCACCGAGGTGATGGGCACGTCGGCGGGGTCGAAGCCCGGCCACAGCCCGGCGAACATCTCGCGGCTGACGGCGCCGTGCAGGGTGGAGACGCCGTTGGCCCGCTGGGCGAGGCGCAGCCCCATCACCGCCATGTTGAACACCCCGGGGTCGCCGCCGGGGTACGTCTCGGCGCCGAGGGCCAGGATCCGGTCGACGGGTACGCCCTCCAGTTCGCCGCCTTCGCCGAAGTGGCGGGCGACCAGGGCCCGGTCGAAGCGGTCGATGCCGGCGGGGACGGGCGTGTGCGTGGTGAACACGGTGCCCGCCCGGACTGCTTCGACGGCGGCGTCGAAGCCGAGTCCCTGCTGCCCCTCCAGTTCCCTTATGCGCTCGAGTCCCAGGAACCCGGCGTGGCCCTCGTTGGTGTGGAAGACCTCGGGGTCGGGATGGCCGGTGATCCGGCAGTAGGCCCGTACGGCCCGCACCCCGCCGATCCCCAGCAGCATCTCCTGCAGCAGCCGGTGCTCGCTGCCCCCTCCGTACAGCCGGTCGGTCACCTCGCGGGCGACGGCGTCGTTGTCCTCGACGTCGGAGTCGAGGAGCAGCAGCGGCACCCGGCCGACGCGGGCCTGCCAGACGTGCGCGTGCAGGGCCCGGCCGCCGGGCAGGCTCAGGGAGACCCGGGCCGGGGTCCCGTCCTCTTCCCGGACCAGTGCGACGGGAAGTTCGTTGGGGTCGAGCACCGGATAGTGCTCCTGCTGCCAGCCGTCCCGGGAGAGGGACTGGCGGAAGTACCCGTGCCGGTACAGCAGCCCGACCCCGATGAGGGGGACGCCGAGGTCGCTGGCGGCTTTGAGGTGGTCGCCGGCGAGGATCCCGAGCCCGCCGGAGTACTGGGGCAGGGCGGCGGTGATCCCGAACTCGGGCGAGAAGTAGGCGATGCCGGCGGGCAGCTCGGCGGCGGCCTCGTGGCTCTGGTACCACCTCCCGCCGTGGATGTAGTCGTCGAGGTCGGCGGCGGCGACGGCGAGCCGTCGCAGGAACCGCCGGTCCCCGGCGAGCTCGGTGATCCGCGCGGCGGACACGGCACCGAGCAGCCGGACGGGATCCCCGCCGGCGGCTTGCCAGCCCTCGGGATCGACGGATTGGAACAGCTCACGTGTCTCGCCGTGCCAGGACCAGCGCAGGTTGCGCGCGAGGTCGGCTAGCGGCGAGAGGGTCTCGGGGAGGACGGGGCGCACGGTGAATCGACGGATAGCCTTCACGCGTTCCACCTTCGCAGGGGATTACGGATTGAAGCGGCCGCACCACGCTGTGCACCGCGAGCGTCACCCCCGGAAGGCTAGCGCCGCCGGTCCCGTCCGGCCATGGTGCCTCCGGCGGACGGGCCGCCGCCGCCCTCGCGCAGCGGCCCGGTGCGGCCCGGTTCCGCCCCACCGCACCGCCCCGTTTCGCGGTGTCCGTGCGTGTGCCGGGCCCGAGGGGGCAGGAGCGTGGAGGAGACGTTGCGTTCCGGGGGTCCGCGTACCCGATCGGCATCAGCGGTGGACCTCCGGTAGTCCTTTCCGAGTTGACGGAGCATCGGCGGATGTCGGGCCGGGGCTCGCACGCGGGCCGGCCACTACGTACCAGTAGTTGACCGAGCACGCGGATTGGTCCGGGCTGGAGTGGGAAGGGCTCCCGGGTACGCGCACTGCGCAGCCTCCCCCGAACCTCTCCCGCCACCCGAGTGAACGCGGACAGGAGCGGCCATGCCCGCAGCCCAGCCGTCTTCCGAGCAGCTAGAAACAGAGCGAACAGAGCGTGCACTACCAGCCGCCATGCCGGCTGGCCTGTTGTCACCGAGCCCTGCGAACTGCCCCCAGGTGATCCCATCATGATCGGTCGCATTCCCGTGCTGGACGTCCGCCCCGCCGTCGACTGCGGCGTCAGACCCGCCAAGGCGGTCGTGGACGAGACCTTCGAGATTTCCGCCACCGTGTTCCGCGAGGGACACGACGCCGTGGCGGCCCATGTCGTGCTCCGTGATCCGAGCGGGCGGCTACGACCACCCGTGCCCCTGTCCGAACTCGCTCCCGGGACCGACCGGTGGGGGGCGCGGGTGTCCACCGACGTCGAGGGGAGGTGGACCTACACCGTCGAGGCGTGGAGCGACCCGGTGGGCACCTGGCGGGCCCACGCGGCGGTGAAGATCCCGGCCGGGATCGATACGGCGCTCACCCTCCTGGAAGGCGCGGAGCTCTACGAGCGGGCAGCCGCGAGGATCCCCAAGCGGGACGGCCGCGAGCACGTGCTCGCCGCCGCCGACGTGATGCGGGACGAGGACCGGCCCACCGCCGAGCGGTACGCGGCCGCCCTGGGCCCCCGCATCGACGCGCTGCTCGCCAAGCGCCCGCTCCGGGAGCTGGTGACCGCCTCCAAACGGCTGCCGCTGCTGATCGAGCGCAAGCGGGCCCTCTTCGGTTCCTGGTACGAGATGTTCCCCCGGTCGGAGGGGGCGGTGCTGGAGCCCGGCGCGGCTCCCGTCAGCGGGACCTTCGAAACCGCCGCCGAGCGTCTGCCGGCCATCGCCGCGATGGGCTTCGACGTCGTCTACCTGCCGCCGATCCACCCGATCGGGAGCACCTACCGCAAGGGCCCGAACAACACCCTGTCCGCGGGGAGTTGGGATCCGGGTGTGCCCTGGGCCATCGGCTCCACCGAGGGCGGCCACGACGCCGTCCACCCCGAGCTCGGCACGCTGGAGGACTTCGACGCCTTCGTCGCCAAGGCCCGCGAGCTGCGCATCGAGGTGGCGCTCGACTTCGCCCTGCAGTGCTCCCCGGACCACCCGTGGGTGGAGAAGCACCCGGAGTGGTTCCGCCACCGCGCCGACGGGACGATCGCGTACGCGGAGAACCCGCCGAAGAAGTACCAGGACATCGTCCCGATCCACTTCGACGCCGACATGGCCGGCATCGTCGCGGAGACGGTACGGATCCTGCGGCACTGGATGGAGCACGGGGTCCGCATCTTCCGGGTCGACAATCCGCACACCAAGCCGGTGATGTTCTGGCAGAAGGTGATCGCGGACATCAACAAGTCGGACCCCGACGTGATCTTCCTCGCCGAGGCCTTCACCCGCCCCGCGATGATGCGGGCCCTCGCCGCCACCGGCTTCCAGCAGTCCTACACGTACTTCACCTGGCGCAACACCAAGGCCGAGCTGACGGAGTACCTGACCGAGCTGGCGGACACCCGCTCCGCCTCCGTCATGCGCCCGAACTTCTTCGTCAACACGCCCGACATCCTGCACGCGTACCTTCAGCACGGCGGCCGCCCCGCCTTCGAGGTCCGCGCGGTCCTCGCCGCCACCCTGTCCCCCACCTGGGGGGTCTACGCCGGCTACGAGCTCTGCGAGAACACCCCGGCCAAGGAGGGCAGCGAGGAGTACCTGAACTCCGAGAAGTACGAGCTGCGGCCGCGCGACTGGGCCGGCGCCGAACGCGAGGGCCGCACCATCGCCCCGCTGATCACCGCACTGAACCGGCTGCGCCGGCGCAACCCCGCACTCCAGCAGCTGCGCGACATCCATTTCCACCCGACCGACAACGAACAGGTGATCGCCTACTCGAAGCACTCGGGCGGAAATTCCGTACTGGTGGTCGTCAACCTCGATCCGCACCACACCCAGGAGGCGACGGTCTCGTTGGACATGCCGGTACTCGGCCTCGACTGGCACGGGTCCCTCGCGGTGCGCGACGAGCTCACCGGCGAGACCTATCACTGGGGCAGGGCCAACTACGTGCGCCTGGAACCGGGCCGCACGCCCGCGCACGTACTGGCGGCTCTGCGACCGTCCCCGCCCACCGGAGGGTCACCCATCTCATGATGATCAACGATCCCGTCCCCGACACCTTCGAGGACACCCCCGTCAAGGACCGCGACCCCGACTGGTTCAAGCGGGCGGTCTTCTACGAGGTCCTCGTACGGTCCTTCCACGACAGCAACGGCGACGGCGTGGGTGACCTCAAGGGGCTCACCGCCAAGCTGGACTACCTCCAGTGGCTCGGCGTCGACTGCCTCTGGCTCCCGCCGTTCTTCGCCTCACCCCTGCGCGACGGGGGCTACGACGTCGCCGACTACACCTCCGTACTGCCCGAGTTCGGCGACCTCGCCGACTTCGTGGAGTTCGTGGACGCGGCGCACACCCGCGGCATGCGGGTGATCATCGACTTCGTCATGAACCACACGAGCGATCAGCACGAGTGGTTCCAGCAGTCCCGCAAGGACCCCGAGGGGCCCTACGGCGACTACTACATGTGGGCCGACAACGACAAGCAGTTCCAGGACGCCCGCATCATCTTCGTCGACACCGAGACCTCGAACTGGACGTACGACCCGGTCCGCAAGCAGTACTACTGGCACCGGTTCTTCTCCCACCAGCCGGACCTGAACTACGAGAACCCGGCCGTCGTCGAGGAGATCGTCTCCGCGCTCCGCTTCTGGCTCGACCTCGGCATCGACGGCTTCCGCCTCGACGCCGTGCCCTACCTGTACGCCGAGGAGGGCACCAACTGCGAGAACCTGCCGCGCACCCACACCCTCCTCAAGGCCGTCCGCGCCGAGATCGACGCGCACTACCCGGACACCGTGCTGCTCGCCGAGGCCAACCAGTGGCCCGAGGACGTCGTCGACTACTTCGGCGACTTCGAGAAGGGCGGGGACGAGTGCCACATGGCGTTCCACTTCCCCGTCATGCCGCGCATCTTCATGGCGGTACGAAGAGAGTCCCGCTACCCGGTCTCCGAGATCCTGGCGAAGACACCGGCGATCCCGGACCGCTGCCAGTGGGGCATCTTCCTGCGCAACCACGACGAGCTCACCCTCGAAATGGTCACGGACGAAGAGCGCGACTACATGTACGCCGAGTACGCCAAGGACCCGCGGATGCGGGCCAACATCGGCATCCGGCGCCGGCTCGCCCCGCTGCTGGACAACGACCGCAACCAGATGGAGCTGTTCACCGCCCTGCTGCTGTCCCTGCCCGGTTCGCCGGTGCTGTACTACGGCGACGAGATCGGCATGGGCGACAACATCTGGCTCGGCGACCGCGACGGGGTGCGCACGCCGATGCAGTGGACCCCGGACCGCAACGCCGGTTTCTCCTCCTGCGATCCGGGCAGGCTGAACCTGCCGGTCATCATGGACCCGGTCCACGGGTACCAGGTGACCAATGTCGAAGCGGCGATGGCCTCACCCTCTTCGCTGCTGCACTGGACCCGCCGGATGATCGAGATCCGCAAGGCCAACCCGGCCTTCGGTCTCGGCTCGTACACCGAACTGCCCTCGTCCAATCCGGCGGTGCTCGCCTTCCTTCGGGAGGCCCCCTCGCAAGAGGGCGGACCGGACGACCTGGTGCTGTGCGTGCACAACTTCTCGCGCTTCGCGCAGCCCACCGAGCTCGACCTGCGGTCGTTCAACGGGCGGATCCCGGTGGAACTCACCGGCGACGTCCGCTTCCCGCCGATCGGCGAGTGGCCGTACCTGCTGACCCTGGCGGGCCACGGCTTCTACTGGTTCCGCCTGCGCTCGGAGTGAAGTCCCGCTCGGAGTGAAGACGCACGAGGGCGGGCGAATGGGTCAATCGCCCGCCCCTGTACGGATCATCCTGACCCGACACTCACTCATGCCCGAGCAGCAATCATCGCGATCCGGGACACTCTGCGCATTCTTTGACGGCCCGGGGAAAGGACGCGACGCCATGTCGGAGGCTGCATCCGCCCGGAATCGGCTCACCGCCGACCGAACCGCCGGGCTCGGTCCACTGGAGCCGATGCTGCGGGCCTGGCTGCCCGCACAGCGCTGGTTCGCGGGCAAGGGCCGCGCCATCGGACGGCTCAGAGCGATCTCGGCGGCCGAACTGCTGCCGCCCGGATCCGCTCCCGGACTGCTGCACCTGCTGCTGGACGTGGACGGTGACTGCTACCAGCTGCTGCTCGGCACCCGCCCGAGCCCGCTGCCGCCGGCCCTCGCGCCCGCGCTGATCGGCCACGCCGAGCAGGGCCCGTACGCAGGCCAGTCGGTCTACGAGGGCCTGGGCGATCCACGGCTCGCCTCGCTGCTGCTGGAGCGGCTGCGCTCCCCCGGCACCCTGGGCCCGCTCCGCTTCGACCGGGATCCGGCCGCCGTGATCCCCGAGGCACCCACCCCCCGGCCGCTCGCCGGGGAGCAGACCAACTCCTCGCTGATCTACGGGGATTCGTACATCCTGAAGATCTTCAGACGAGTCGGCCCCGGGGTCAACCCCGACCTGGAGCTGCCCCGCGCCCTGGCCGCCGCGGGCTGCGCCCGGGTCCCCGCGCCGGTCGCCTGGTACGAGGCCGAGCTGCCCGGCTCCGAACCCCTGACCCTGGGCGTGCTCCAGCCCTACCTGCGCGGCTCCGACGACGGCTGGCAGCTCGCCCTGCACCGGCTGCGCACCGGCGCCGACTTCACCGCCGAGGCGCACGCCCTGGGCCGGGCCACCGCCGAGGTGCACAGCGCGCTGGCCGGGGCCCTGCCCACCGTCGCCCTCGGCCCGGAGCAGACGGCCCGGCTGGCCGCCGGGATGACGGCCAGGCTCGCCGCCACCGCCCGCGAGGTACCGGCGCTGCGCCCCTACGAAGCCGGGCTGCGCGGCGCCTTCGACGCACTGGCCGCCTCACGGGGGGCCGGGGTGGCCGCCCAGCGGATCCACGGCGACCTGCACCTGGGCCAGACCCTGCGCACCGCGGACGGCAGTTGGGCGCTGATCGACTTCGAGGGCGAGCCGGCCCGGCCGCTGGCCGACCGGCGCCGCCCGGAGCCGGCGGTCCGGGACATCGCCGGGATACTGCGCTCCTTCGACTACGCGGCCCGCTCGCACCGGCCGTTCGCCCCCGCCTGGGCGGACGCCTGCCGGGCCGCCTTCTGCGAGGGCTACGCCCGCACCACCGGCCGGGACCCGCGCGAGGACCCCGTGCTCCTGCGCGCCTACGAGACCGACAAGGCGGTGTACGAGGCCCGCTACGAGTCCCGGCACCGCCCCGACTGGCTGCACGTGCCGATGGCGGCGATCCGGCGGCTCTCCGAGCCCCAGGGTCCCCCCGCCCACCTCAAGGATCCCCCGGCCCCCCGCTCCACCACACCCCACCCGAAGCCCCCGAGGAGGCCGCTCGCGTGAGCGCCGCACGACAGCCGACACCGACCGTCCGCGACGAAGCACAGGCCACCGTCACCGGCCCCGAGCCGGCGAAGAAGGCCCGGCCCCCACGGGCCCGCCGGGCCGCCCCGCCGCACGGGGTCCGCCAGGCGCCCGGGCTCGCCGCGCAGGAACGGGCCCGGCTGCTGGAGGGCCGCCACCACGATCCGCACGGGGTGCTCGGGGCCCGCACCCAGCGGGGCGGGGTGTCCTTCCGGGTGCTGCGCCCGTACGCGAAGGCGGTCACCATCCTCGCCAAGGGGCTGCGGGCGGAGCTCTTCGACGACGGCGACGGGCTGTTCTCGGGGCTGCTGCCGCTGACCGGGGTGCCGGACTACCGGCTGCTGGTGACGTACGACAGCGACGAGGTGGAGGTCCACGACCCCTACCGGTTCCTGCCCGCGCTCGGCGAGCTCGACCTGCACCTGATCGGCGAGGGCCGGCACGAGGAGCTGTGGACGGCGCTCGGCGCGGAGCCGATGGAGCACCAGGGCGTGGCGGGCACCAGGTTCACGGTGTGGGCGCCGAACGCGCAGGGGGTGCGGGTCAGCGGGGACTTCTCGTACTGGGACTCCGTCGCGTACCCGATGCGCTCGCTCGGGGCGACGGGCGTGTGGGAGCTGTTCCTGCCCGGGGTCGGCGAGGGCGCCCTGTACAAGTACGACATCACCCGCCCGGACGGCTCGCACACCCTGCGCGCCGACCCGATGGCCAAGTACGCCGAGGTCCCGCCGGCCAACGCCTCGGTGGTGACGGCCTCCTCGTACGTCTGGCAGGACGCCGAGTGGATGGCGACGCGCGGTGAGCGCCCGCCCCACCAGGCCCCCCTCTCGGTGTACGAGCTGCACCTGGCGTCCTGGCGCCCCGGGCTCTCGTACCGGCAGCTGGCCGAGCAGCTGCCCGCGTACGTGACGGAGCTCGGCTTCACGCACGTGGAGCTGATGCCGGTCGCCGAGCACCCCTTCGGCGGCTCCTGGGGCTACCAGGTCACCGGCCTCTACGCGCCGACCTCCCGGATGGGCACCCCGGACGACTTCCGGTTCCTGGTGGACTCGCTGCACCGGGCGGGGATCGGGGTGATCCTCGACTGGGTGCCGGCGCACTTCCCGCGCGACGAGTGGGCGCTCGCCGAGTTCGACGGACGGCCGCTGTACGAGCACCACGACCCGCAGCGGGCCGCGCACCCGGACTGGGGGACGCTGGAGTTCGACTACGGGCGCCGCGAGGTGCGCAACTTCCTCGTCGCCAACGCCGTGTACTGGTGCCAGGAGTTCCACGTCGACGGGCTGCGCGTGGACGCGGTGGCCTCGATGCTCTACCTCGACTACTCGCGCGAGGAGGGCGAGTGGACGCCGAACGAGCACGGCGGCCGGGAGAACCTGGACGCGGTGGCGATGCTCCAGGAGATGAACGCGACCGTCTACCGGCGCTGCCCCGGCGTGATGACGATCGCCGAGGAGTCCACGGCGTGGCCGGGCGTCACCCGCCCCACGGACGGGGGCGGGCTCGGCTTCGGCCTGAAGTGGAACATGGGCTGGATGCACGACACCCTGCGCTACGCGTCCAAGGAGTCGGTGCACCGCAAGTACCACCACCACGACATGACCTTCGGGATGGTCTACGCGTTCAGCGAGAACTACGTACTGCCGATCTCGCACGACGAGGTGGTGCACGGCAAGGGCTCGCTGGTGTCGAAGATGCCCGGGGACTGGTGGCAGCAGCGGGCCGCGCACCGGGCCTACCTGGGCTTCATGTGGGCCCACCCGGGCAAGCAACTGCTCTTCATGGGGCAGGAGTTCGCGCAGGGATCCGAGTGGTCCGAGACGTACGGACCGGACTGGTGGCTGCTGGACTCCTCGTACGCGGCGGCCGGTGACCACCGGGGCGTACGCAGCCTCGTGGGCGACCTGAACCGCACCTACCGGGCGGCACCCGCCCTGTGGGAGCGGGACACCGTCCCCGAGGGGTTCGCGTGGGTGGAGGGGGACGCGGCGGAGGACAACGTGTTCGCCTTCCTGCGGTTCGCGCAGGACGGCTCGCAGCTGCTGTGCGTCTCGAACTTCTCGCCGGTGGTCCGGCACGGGTACCGGATCGGGGTCCCGGAGGACGTCCCGCTGTGGCAGGAGGTCCTCAACACCGATCTGGAGGGCTACGGCGGCAGCGGCGTCCACCACACCCAGCCGCTGCGGCCCGAGCCGGTGCCCGCACAGGGCCGGGCGGGCAGCCTGCGCATGACCCTCCCGCCGCTGGCGACGGTCTGGCTCAGGCCGATGCCCCGGCGGTAGCCGCCAGAACCCCTTCCAGCTCCTGGAGGAGCCTCCGCTTGGCGCGGGCCCCGACCAGCTGCAGGACGGGCTCGCCGTCGCGGAAGACGAGCAGGGTCGGCATGGACAGCACCCCGTAGCGGATGACCGTGGCGGGGTTGGTGTCCGCGTCGATCTGGACGACCTTGAGTCGGCCGGCCTCTTCCGCGGCGACGGCGGACAGGACGGGTGCGAGCTGGCGGCACGGGCCGCACCAGTCGGCGGTGAACTCCACCAGGACGGGCCGGCCCCGCTCGGCGAGCACCTCCGCCTCGAAGTCCGCGTCGCTCACTTCGGCCACACCGTGTGCTTTGATCATTGCTTCCCCTCTCGTCCCGGCCGGTCAGCCGGTCATCTCACATCTGGGCCGTGCCGTTTGGGCATCGGCGTCGGCTTCGGGTCCCGTACCTGCTTCGGCCTCGGCTTCGGCTTCGGCCAGCTGTCGCGCGACCTGGTCGCGTACGCCGCCGAGCCGCCCGATCAGGCCGTCGAGTTCGGCGAGCTTGCGCCGGTAGACGGCCAGTGATGCCGGACAGGAGTCGCCCGACGGGTGCCCGGCGCGCAGGCATTCCAGGAACGGGCGGGTCTCCTCCAGGTCGAAGCCGAAGTCCTGGAGCGTGCGGATCTGGCGGAGCAGCCGCAGGTCTTCCTCGTCGTAGGTGCGGTAGCCGTTGCCGTCGCGCCGGGCGGGCAGCAGCCCCCGCGACTCGTAGTACCTGAGCGTCCGGGTGCTGGTGCCCGCCCGCCCGGCCAGTTCGCCGATTCGCATGTCCCGACCGTAATCCTTGACGCCGACGTCAGGGGAAGGGGAAGGGAGAAGAGGGAAGCGGGGCCCTCACCACCCCCGTGCGCGAGGGCCCCCACCTCTGGAGTACGCGGCGCGCGGATGGCCGGTTCGAGTCGGTCCGGTCATGTGAGAGGGATCACGCCCAGGACTATCGCTACGGGCGGCCGGAAACGTACGCTAGGAAGTGGATCACGGATGGATCCGATTACCGGACAGTCGCAGGGAAAACGGCACAAAGCCCTTTACTTCATAGGACGTTCCTACGAGTTATGGGCTTGTTTGATTGGTCTGTAGTCGCCACGCCCCGGCCACTCCTACGGTGTGCCGTGTGCACTCCAGCCCACCTTTCAATGCCCCCGCCGCGCGTCGTCTCCGCGCGGCCCTGGGCATGGCTCCCGGTCATGTCGCCTATGGCCTGCGCGCCCAGTACGGTCTGCTCGTCACTCCCGAGACCGTGATGGCGTGGGAGCGTGGCGAGATCTCGCCCACCTCCCCGGAACTCACGGCCCTGGCCGGCGTGCTCTGGTGCTCCCCCGGTGAGCTGCTCGCCGAGCCCGTCACCCTGCGGGAACACCGCGTCTCCCGGGGACTCGGCGCCGATGACCTGGCCCGCCGGGTCGGAGTGGAGGCGGGCGCCTACCAGAAGATGGAGGACACCGGCCGCTGGAAGGGCAACGAGCGGCAGTCCGCCGCTCTGGCGACGGCGCTGGGGCTGACGCTGGCCCAGTTCGTGACGGCGACCGGGAAGCACGAGGAGCTGGCCGAGATCCTGCGCAGCGCGGTGACCACGCGCTGGCAGGCGTACGTCAAGCCGCTGGCCAAGCTGCTTCCGGTGCCCAAGGCGCACCTGGAGCGGGTGCTGGAACAGCTGCACGGCGAGTACCAGTCGCGGATGGTGGCGACCCTCAGCTGGGGCGGCGGTCAGGGCGCGGCCGGCAGCGGCGACTCGGGGCGCGAGTACCTCACGGACATCGTGGAGCGGTTCTGGTACCTCGCGGGCGGTGCGTCGTAGGACACATTCCACCCGCCGGCACCCTACGGGAGAGGCCCCGACCGCGTCCGGACGAGGACGCGATCGGGGCCTTTCGGCGGTCCGATTCGGGGCGGGAGTCCCGCCCCGGGGGGCGTTCCGCGGCGGAATTCGGGACCGCCGTCCCGGCCGGGACGGTCAGAAGACGGACTCGGCCTCGTACATGCGGTCCTCGGGGACGGTCTTCAGCTCCGTGACGGCATCGGCCAGCGGGGCCATGACGATGTCGGTACCGCGCAGGGCGGTCATGTTGCCGAAGTCCCCGCGGTGGACGCCCTCGACCGCGTGCCAGCCGAAGCGGGTCGCGAGGACGCGGTCGTAGGCGGTGGGGGTGCCGCCGCGCTGGACGTGGCCGAGGATGACCGGGCGGGCCTCCTTGCCGAGACGCCGCTCCAGCTCGACGGCGAGGCGGTTGCCGATGCCGGCGAAGCGCTCGTGGCCGTACTGGTCGATCGCGCCCTTCTCGTACGGCATGGAGCCCTCGCCCGGGTGCGCACCTTCGGCCACGCAGATGACGGCGAACTTCTTACCGCGGGCGAATCGTTCCTCCACCATCTTGACCAGGGCGTCCACCTCGAAGGGGCGCTCCGGCAGGCAGATCCCGTGGGCGCCGCCGGCCATGCCGGACTCCAGGGCGATCCAGCCCGCGTGCCGGCCCATGACCTCGACGACCATGACGCGCTGGTGCGATTCGGCGGTGGTCTTCAGACGGTCGATGGCCTCGGTGGCGACCATGACGGCGGTGTCGAAGCCGAAGGTGCGGTCGGTGGAGGAGATGTCGTTGTCGATGGTCTTCGGTACGCCGACGACGGGCATGCCGGCGTCCGACAGCATCCGGGCGGCGGTCAGGGTGCCCTCGCCGCCGATCGGGATCAGGGCGTCGATGCCATAGCGCCTGGCCAGGTCGGCAGCGTTCTCGGCCGCTTCGTGGAGGCGGGCGCGCTCCATCCGGGCTGAACCGAGAATCGTGCCGCCGCGGGCGAGGATGCCGCTGACGGCGTTGATGTCGAGGGGGCGGAAGTTACCGTCCAGGAGGCCCTTGAAGCCGTCCTCGAAGCCGATGACCTCGTCCCCGTGCCCGACCACGGCACGGTGTACGACCGACCGGATGACAGCATTCAGGCCCGGACAGTCGCCGCCTGCGGTGAGAACTCCGATACGCATCGTGCTGTGTCTCCTGCTCCTGGTCGTACCTGGCCGTTCGCGTGCGGGCGAACGGCCGACCGGACATATGAGGGTCTGTATGAAGGGCGTAATGGATGAAGCCTGTCCGATTGTTCCACGGGGACGGGGTCCGGCGCGCTCTGCGCTGCTCCACCCACCGGGGGTCCGACAGGCCTTTGGACCCTCTCCGACAGGCCCTTTTCCCGGCGGGCGACCTGTCGATCCACAGGGGTATCGTCAAGAGGTCAAGCCCACATTTACCGGGACAACCGACTCGTATATCCGCCCTGCCGCGGCCAGAATCGTGGTGGGGCGATCCCGAGACTTCACACGATGGGACGGAGAGCAGGCGTGACGCGCAGCGTGTACGTGACGGGTATCGAGCGGGGGGACGGCCGACAGGTCGTCGAGCTCGGCATCATGGAGCTCCTGACTCGCCAGACAGGCCGGGTGGGCGTGTACCGCCCCCTGCTGCACGACGGGCCCGACCGGCTCTTCGACCTGCTCAAGGGCCGGTACCGGATCGACCAGGACGCCTCCACGGCCTACGGCATGGAGTACCACGAGGCCTCCGCCATCCTGGCCGAGAAGGGCACCGACGAACTGGTCTCCCAGCTCGTCGGCCGCTACCACAAGGTGGCCCGCGACTACGAGGTCGTGCTGGTCCTCGGCACCGACTACGCCGACACCAACCTCCCGGACGAACTGGCGCTCAACGCCCGCCTCGCCAATGAGCTGGGCGCGCTCGTGATCCCCGTCGTGGGCGGCACCAAGCACCCCGCCGAGGCCGTGCGCGCCGAGACCCGCAACGCCTACCGTGCGTACGAGGCCCTGGGCTGCCACGTGGGCGCGATGGTCGTCAACCGGGTGGCCGCCGAGGACCGCGAGGTGATAGCCGAGCGCCTGGCCGCCCGGCTGCCCGTGCCCTGCTACGTCCTGCCGGACGACAAGCACCTGTCCGCCCCCACGGTCGCCCAGATCACCCGGGCGCTCGGCGGCGAGGTGCTCCTCGGCGACGAGGCCGGACTGGCCCGCGACGCCCTGGACTTCGTCTTCGGCGGAGCCATGCTGCCGAACTTCCTGAACGCCCTGACCCCCGGCTGCCTGGTCGTCACCCCCGGGGACCGCTCCGACCTGGTCATCGGCGCGCTCGCCGCGCACACCTCCGGCACCCCGCCGATCGCCGGTGTGCTGCTGACTCTGAACGAGCGTCCGGGCAAGGACATCCTGACGCTGGCCTCCAAGCTGGCGCCGGGCACCCCGGTGGTCTCGGTGGCGGGCAACAGCTTCCCGACGGCGGCCGAACTCTTCTCGCTGCAGAGCCGGCTGAACTCCGCGACCCCGCGCAAGCTGGAGACCGCGCTCGGCCTGTTCGAGCGCCACGTGGACACCGCCGAGCTGCGCGAGGTGCTCTCGGTGGCCCGCTCCGAGCGCGTCACGCCGATGATGTTCGAGAACCAGCTGCTGGAGCAGGCCCGCGCCGAGCGCCGCCGGGTGGTGCTCCCCGAGGGCACCGAGGAGCGCGTGCTGCGCGCCGCGGACGTGGTGCTGCGCCGCGGGGTCTGCGACCTCACCCTGCTGGGCGAGGAGCAGGCGATCCTGAAGAAGGCCGCCGACCTGGGCATCGACATCTCGGCCGCCCAGCTCATCGACCCGGCGACCTCCCCGCTGCGGGAACGGTTCGCCGAGTACTACGCCAAGGCCCGCGCCCACAAGGGGATGACGGTCGAGCTGGCTCACGACGTGGTCACCGACGTCAACTACTTCGGCACCCTGATGGTCCAGGAGGGCCTCGCCGACGGCATGGTCTCCGGCTCGGTGCACTCCACCGCCGCCACCATCCGCCCGGCCTTCGAGATCATCAAGACCAAGCCCGACGCGTCGATCGTCTCCTCGGTCTTCTTCATGTGCCTGGCCGACAGGGTCCTCGCGTACGGCGACTGCGCCGTGAACCCGGACCCGGGCGCCGAGCAGCTCGCCGACATCGCCATCCAGTCGGCCACCACCGCCGCCGCGTTCGGCCTGGAGCCGCGGATCGCGATGCTCTCGTACTCGACCGGCACCTCCGGCTCGGGCGTGGACGTGGACAAGGTCCGCAAGGCCACCGAGATCGTCCGCGCACAGCGCCCCGATCTGCTGATCGAGGGGCCGATCCAGTACGACGCCGCCGTGGAGCCGTCGGTGGCCGCGACCAAGCTGCCCGGGTCCGAGGTGGCCGGCCGCGCGACGGTGCTGATCTTCCCCGACCTCAACACCGGCAACAACACGTACAAGGCCGTGCAGCGCTCGGCCGGCGCCGTGGCGGTCGGCCCGGTCCTGCAGGGTCTGCGCAAGCCCGTCAACGACCTCTCGCGCGGCGCCCTGGTCCAGGACATCGTCACCACCGTGGCCATCACCGCGATCCAGGCGCAGTCCCAGCCCGTGGCCGGCTGACCCCTGCCCTCACCGATCCCCCGCCGAACCCCCACCGCAAAGGAAAGACCCCCATCGTGACCGCATCGCGCGTACTCGTCCTCAACTCCGGTTCCTCGTCGGTGAAGTACCAGCTGCTCGACATGGCGGACGCCACCCGCCTGGCGGTCGGTCTGGTGGAGCGCATCGGCGAGGAGACCTCACGGCTCGTGCACGAGCCGCTGACCGGCCCGGGCGCCGCGGTCGGCAAGCGCGAGCGGACCGGTCCGATCGCGGACCACGGGGCGGCGCTCCGGGCCGTCGCGGCGGAGCTCGCCGCCGACGGGCTGGGTCTGGACTCGCCCGAGCTGGCCGCGGTGGGTCACCGGGTGGTGCACGGCGGGACCAAGTTCACTCACCCGACGCTGATCGACGACGCGGTGCTGGCCGAGATCCGCGCCCTGATCCCGCTCGCCCCGCTGCACAACCCGGCGAACGTGACCGGCATCGAGGTGGCCCGCGAACTGCGTCCGGACCTGCCGCAGGTCGCCGTCTTCGACACGGCCTTCCACTCGACCATGCCGGAGCACGTGGCCCGGTACGCGATCGACGTCGCGACGGCCGACAAGTACTCCATCCGGCGGTACGGGTTCCACGGCACCTCGCACGCCTACGTGGCCCGCGCCACGGCCGCGCTCCTCGGCAAGGCCGAGCAGGACGTGAACGTGATCGTGCTGCACCTGGGCAACGGCGCCTCGGCCTCGGCCGTCCACGGCGGGGTCTGCGTGGAGACCTCCATGGGTCTGACCCCGCTGGAGGGCCTGGTCATGGGCACCCGCTCGGGCGATCTGGACCCGGCCGTCGTCTTCCACCTGGCGCGCGTCGGGGGCATGAGCGTCGACGAGATCGACTCGCTGCTCAACAAGAAGAGCGGTCTGCTGGGTCTGTGCGGCGACAACGACATGCGCGAGGTGCAGCGGCGGGCGGCGGAGGGCGACGCCTCGGCGCGCCTGGCGCTGGCTTCGTACATCCACCGTCTGAAGAAGTACATCGGCGCCTACTCGGCGGTACTCGGCCGGGTGGACGCGGTCGCGTTCACGGCGGGCGTGGGCGAGAACTCGTCCGAGATCCGGGAAATGGCCCTGGCCGGTCTGGCCGAACTGGGCCTGGCGCTCGACCTGGAGGCGAACTCGGTACGGTCCCCCGAGCCGCGTCTGGTCTCCGCGGAGTACGCCCGGGTGGCCGTGGCCGTGGTTCCCACGGACGAGGAACTGGAGATCGCCAGCCAGACGTACGCGCTGGTTACCGGCTAGTCACTTTGGACTTTCCGCCAGACGGAATATTCCGCTACGAAACAAACCGATAGGATCAGCTCCATGCGCCGTTCCAAAATCGTCTGCACGCTGGGCCCCGCCGTCGACTCTTACGAGCAGCTGAAAGCTCTCGTAGAGGCCGGTATGAACGTGGCCCGATTCAACTTCAGCCACGGCTCCCAGGCAGAACACCAGGAGCGGTACGACCGCGTCCGGAAGGTCTCCGAGGACACCGGGCGTGCCGTCGGGGTCCTCGCCGACCTCCAGGGCCCGAAGATCCGTCTGGAAACCTTCGCCGAGGGTCCCGTCGAGCTCGTCCGCGGTGACGAGTTCACCATCACCACCGAGGACGTCCCGGGCGACAAGTCCATCTGTGGCACGACCTACAAGGGTCTGCCGGGCGACGTCTCCAAGGGCGACCAGATCCTGATCAACGACGGCAACGTCGAGCTCCGGGTGACCGGGGTCGAGGGCCGCCAGGTCAAGACCATCGTCATCGAGGGCGGTGTCATCTCGGACCACAAGGGCATCAACCTGCCGGGTGCCGCCGTCAACGTCCCCGCCCTGTCGGAGAAGGACGTCGACGACCTCCGCTTCGCCCTGCGGATGGGCTGCGACATGGTCGCCCTCTCCTTCGTGCGTGACGCCGACGACGTCAAGGACGTCCACAAGGTCATGGACGAGGTGGGCCGCCGGGTCCCCGTCATCGCCAAGGTCGAGAAGCCCCAGGCCGTCGCCAACATGGAGGGCGTCGTCGCGGCCTTCGACGCGGTCATGGTCGCCCGTGGCGACCTCGCCGTCGAGTACCCGCTCGAGAAGGTCCCGATGGTGCAGAAGCGCCTCGTGGAGATGTGCCGCCGCAACGCCAAGCCGGTGATCGTCGCGACCCAGATGATGGAGTCGATGATCACCAACTCGCGCCCGACGCGCGCGGAGGCCTCCGACGTCGCCAACGCGATCCTCGACGGCGCGGACGCGGTCATGCTGTCCGCCGAGTCCTCGGTCGGCGCCTACCCGATCGAGACCGTCAAGACGATGTCGAAGATCGTCGAGGCGGCCGAGGAGGAGCTCCTGTCCAAGGGCCTCCAGCCGCTGGTCCCGGGCAAGAAGCCCCGCACCCAGGGCGGCTCCGTCGCCCGCGCGGCCTGCGAGATCGCCGACTTCCTCGACGGCAAGGCCCTGGTCGCCTTCACCCACTCCGGTGACACGGCCCGCCGCCTGTCGCGCTACCGCGCGAACCAGCCGATCCTGGCCTTCACCACCGACGAGGGCACCCGCAACCAGCTCACGCTGAGCTGGGGCGTCGAGTCCTACGTCGTCCCGAGCGTGGACAACACCGACGCCATGGTCGACCTCGTGGACGTGGAGCTGCTCAAGCTCCAGCGCTACAACAAGGGCGACACCATGATCATCACGGCCGGTTCGCCCCCCGGCGTCCCCGGCACGACCAACATGGTCCGGGTCCACCACCTGGGCGGCGACACCCGCGACTGACGTCGCATCCGCCGCACCGCTTGAAGCTCTGCCGCACAGAGACCGAGGGCGGCACCCCGATCCGATGAGGATCCGGGTGCCGCCCTCGGTGCGTTCGGCCGCGCGAGGCCGTACGCGTCTACTCCGCCGGGCCGATGTAGTTCTTCAGGCCCGGGACGGTCAGCGTGCCGCCGAACTGGCCGGCCTGGACGACCTTGGCGTTCGTGAAGAACGCGAAGGGGACGTTCAGGGGCGGCGGGCTCTTCGGGGTGAACTCGATCGGAATCAGGCCGAAGAGGTTGCCCTTGAGGCTCTCGGTGTACATCGTCACCTTGGCCCCGCGGATCTTCGAGGTGGACCCGGAACGGGACTTCAGGTGCGCGACCTGCGAGCCCTTGCCGACCGTCTGGTAGAGGTCCTTGATGTCCAGCGAGTCCGCGGTGAACTTCAGGACGGTCTTGGTCTTGCCGCCCGCCGTCTTCACCTCGACGATGCCCTCGTAGTCCAGGCCGTAGAGGGTCAGCAGCGAGCTGTCCAGGTACCAGGGCTCGTCCGGGAGCAGCGGGATGCCCTGCTCCAGTTCGGCGTCGGCCAGTGCCTTGGCGTCATAGGTCGGGCAGGGGAAGGGCTGCTTCCCGTCCGCGTCCTTGGCGTCCTTGGCATCCTTGGCCCCCTCCGTCGCCGTCGCCGGCTTCGGCTTCGGCTTGGCGGCCTTGCCCGTCTCGTCCTTCGGGGCCGTCGCGGTTCCCTTGACCTCCTCGGAGAGCTCCGAGACCGTGACACCGGCCGTCTTCGCGGCGTCCCGGATCGCGGCCGCGGCCGGGTCCGGTGCGGGCGCGACGGTCGCCGAGGCCGACGGGGTGGGCGCGGCCGTGGCCCCCGTGCGGGGCTCGCCGAGCTCGCCGAGCTCGCCGATGAGGCCCGTGATCGCCTCGCCGACGCCGAGCGGGTCCAGCGGGTTCGCGGCCTTGGCCGGGTCAACCGCCGCCGGCATGACGCCCGGCTTCTCGACCGGCTTCTCCACGGGCTTCTCGGCAGGATTGGACGCCGACGGGCTCGCGCTCGGCGAAGGCACCGCGCTGGGCGACCGGCCCGGTGTGGGCGTCGTCCGCGGAGTCTTCGAAGGGGTTTTGGAAGGCGGCTTCGACGCCGGGGCGGACGGCTCCGCGGGCTCGTCGGACCGCGTCACGCACGGGCCGGGCGCGAAGGGGATGTCCTTGTCGTCGGCCACGGCCAGCTTCGGCGCCATGCTCATGCCGACGAAGACCGCGGTCGGCATGGCGGCCAGCGCCATCGTCTTGCCGACAGGTATCTGGATCTTGGTCAGCAGCGACTTCCTGGGCGCCGCGTGACGCGGGCCCTTCCTCTCACGGGACTCCGCATCCAGGGCCTCGCCCCGCTGCGTTTGGTCACCCCGCACTGTTCCTCCCGCCATCGGCGTGGGCAGTCGTCTCGCTGGCGTATGCCGGCGTGTCCGTTTCGCGCTGTCCCGGGACCCCGTAGGGGCCCGCCATCGCCCCGGCCTTGCCCAGGTCCACGGCATGCGCCGGGACCCTGGCGTCCACCCCGTCCGTTTCCGTCACCGTCTTGGCCGGCACCCAGGCCAGTGCGAGACCGCCGCCGACCATGGAGAGGATCAAACCGATGCCGAAGCCTCCGAGGTTCGAGACCGGCAGGGACACCAGCCCCAGCAGGATCGCCGCGACACCCGCGAAGATCCGTACGCCCTGCTGGAACCAGAGCGTCAGCCCCAGCGTTGTCAGGAGGACGCCGATGATCAGCGAACCGGCACCGGCCGTCGTGGCCATCGCGATGGTGACGTTGCCGAGCCTGACGTCCGCGTACGGGAAGTAGGCGATGGGGAATCCGGCGATGAGTGTGAACAGTCCGGCCCAGAAGGGGCGGGTACCGGTCCATGCGTGGAAGCGGTAGTACACCCTCGTGAGCCAGGCGTCGTCTTCGGCGCGCACGTAAACCGGGGCCTGGGGGTTCATGGACAACAGCTCCCTGGAAACGGGTGGTACTGAGAACTATGTGGAGCCCGGACGGGCGGGCGACGGCGGCGGCTGCCAGCACCGCCCGCCCGTCCGGTTACGCACTCGGAGCGATGGCTTCGCGTCCTAGTAGCAGGGCTGGTCTCCACCGAGGAGGCGCAGCTTGAGGTCGGGCAGCTTGAAGGTGCCCGCCGTCGTCGCCCACGCCTTCTGGCGCACGTTCGACAGGATCGCGCGGTCCGCACGCTGCGAGAACGCGTACGGGCTGGCGACCGTGCCGGCCTGCGGCTTGGTCTTGTGACTCGCGTCGCCGACGGCGACACCGATGTCCAGGTTCTTGAACTCGGCGTCGGTGTCGAGCTCGGCAACATCCAGGTAGATGTTGTCGGCCACGGCGGGCTTGCCCGGCGTGGTGCCCGTCCGCAGCTGCAGCGTGATGTTGCCGATCGGAGTCGGCGTCACCAGCGACTGGCACATGTTGGTGATCTCGGCGTGGCTGAACCCGGAGATGGTGACCGGGTGGTGCGCCACGTTGCCCTTGAGGTCGTGCCCCTCGGCAATGCCGCCGTACTGGATCAGGTTCGTGCCGTCAAGCTTGTCGGCCGAAACCTTGAAGTCCTGGCCCGAGACTGCGAAGGAAGCCGCGAGGGCACCCTGCGCCAGACCCACACCGACCACGGCCGTGGCCGCGATGCTCGGCACCATGACGAGCGCGAAGCGCTTCCATCTGGTCCCGCCACGAATCTGAGAACTCATTTTGTTCCTCCTTCTCGGACGTACATCTCCGGTCCGGGCCGTACCCGTCCTGGGATGGGAGAAGTGCTACGTCCTCGGGAAGGAGCGCAGGCGGCCGGGCCGCGGCAGAACCGCGTCCGTACACCGGCGTTCACCCCCGAGCGACAACCACTTGGCCACGCGTTCACGCAACCTGGAGGACAGGCCCCGCCGTGTGGCGGAGACCCCCCTGTCCTACGGCCGGTGCCACTGCCACCGGCCGGCCCGGTGGGGACCCTTCACCGCGGCTCCGGATGAGCGGCTCTGCGGGAAGGACCGAGCGTCGCCGATCGTGGTCCATTCACGGCCGGGGCACAAGGGGGTTCGTTACTGGCGGGTAACGGCCAGATAACCGGAGGGAGTCCCATAGCCGTCGGGCAGCAACACAGGGTGTCACCGAGGGCCACGACAGATCGGGGGAAGAGTGAACACACCGGACAGTTCACGGGGTTCGATTTACTGCGAGTAACAGCGGCCGCAATTGCCAAGTTTTGGCAAAGTGCGGCCGCTGTTTATCTCCGTGTCAACAAATCACCGGTGATGTCCCGGTGCTAGAACAGCACCCGCGCAAGCGCAGTACGGGCCGAGGTCACAAGCGGGTTGTCCGGCCCGACCACTTCGAACATCTCGAGCAGTCGCACGCGCACCGCATCCCGGTCGTCACCGAAAGTCACCTTGACGGTGTCCACCAGCCGCCCGAAGGCATCCGCCACGTGGCCGCCGGCCAGATCCAGGTCGGCCGCGGCGATCTGCGCCGCCGGATCGCGCGGGTTCTCGGCCGCCGCGGCGCGCACCGCCTGCGGGTTCACGCCCTTGACCCGGGCGAAGAGCTCGGCCTGGGCGAGGCCCAGCTTGGCGTCGGTATTGGACGGATCGGCCGCCAGTACGTTCTGGTAGGCGCGCACCGCCCCGTCCAGGTCGTCGGCGTCCAGCGCCTCGATCGCCTCGTCGAGCAGCGCGTCGTACGGACCGGCCGGCTCCTCGTCGCCCTCCGCGCCCGCACCCGGGGCGGCTTCGCCCTCGGCGCCGGGGTCGACCGCGACACCGATGACCCCGAAGCGCTCCTCGGCGACCTGCACCAGCTGGGCCAGGACCGCGCGGACCTCGGCCTCGGGGGCGAAGTCCTGGAACAGCGGCATGGCCTGGCCGGCGACCACGGCGAAGACGGCCGGGAGGGCCTGGATGCGGAACTCGCGGATCAGGTTCTGGTTGGCCGCGACATCGAGCGCGGCCAGCGCGAGGCGGCCGTTCGCCTCGACCGTGAGCCGCTCCAGCAGCAGGCTCAACTCCTGGCCCTGCTCGAAGCCGTCGGCGCGGAAGTCGAGGATGACCGGAACCTCGCCCGAGAGCGGGACGACATGGCTCTCGAAGCGGGTCTCGTCGGTGTCGAAGACGAGCGCGGACGGCGGAACGGCCCCGGCGGGCCCGGGCGCACCGCCCTCGGCGGCCTTGCGGGCCGCCTCGGCGCGGGCCTGCTCGGCCTTCGCCTTGGCCTCGCCGGCCGCCTTCACCGCGGCGAGGTCGACGACGCCGCTCATGGACATGTTTCTGGGCTGCATGCGTACATCCTCCCCCGAGTGCGCGCGCCGATGAAAAAGATCGGCCGAAACGAGCCGATCGCGGTACCGCCGTGCTGTCTGCCGCCCGGAGGTACCGCCGTGTTTGCCGTGCTGTGGCGCCGGGTCCCCACCTGGCGCCGGTAGCTCTTCGCGTGGTTGTCGCTCTTACGCTACGAGTCGTAGCGTAACTCCCCCCGGCGGCCCGCGCTCCGTGATCTGAACCACACCTCCCGGGGGCGGATCCGTATCCCTACTGGCGGGTATGGTCTCGGCCATGCGCAACCCCAGGTCAGAGCCCACTTCCCCGCCCGGCCGCACCGGCCGCCCGCGCAGCGCCGCCGCGGATACCGCGATCCTCGCCGCGACCCGGGACGCGCTGGTGGAGCTGGGCTGGTCGAAGCTGACGATGGGGGACGTCTCGGCGCGGGCGGGGGTCGCGAAGACCACCCTCTACCGGCGCTGGGCGGGCAAGAGCGAACTGGTCGTGGACGCCGTCGCGGAACTCTTCGACTCCCTCGAACTCCCCGACCGGGGTTCGCTCGAAGCCGACATCGCTTACGTGGTGCTCGAGTTCGCGGCGCTGCTGCGGCGCCCGGAGACCCGTACGGCCCTGATGGCGGTCGTCGCCGAGTCCACCCGCGACGAGGCCCTGCGGGACCGGATCCGGTCGGCGATCGTGGACCGGCAGAAACGTCTCGTCGTACTGGGCCGCGAACGGGCGCAGGCCAGGGGCGAACTCCCCTACGAGGAGGACGAGTCCCTCGCCGGGCACACGACGGACCTGATCTTCGACGTGATCGCGGGCACGGTCGTCCACCGCGCGCTGGTCAGCTCCGAGCCGGTGGACGAGCTGTGGGTGGCCACCTTCACCGCCCTGCTCATGTACGGCCTCCAGGGCTCCGCCGCCGCCGTCCCTTCCGGGCCCGCGCCGACGGGGTGAGCACCGCGGGCCGGCCGCCGTCCGACAGGGGCAGGAAGTCGGCGCACCAGGCCGGGGCCGTCGCGGTCAGCGCGTCCGAGCGCGGGTTGTGGCCCGGCCAGGGCCTGGGGCGGCCCGGCCAGTCGGCCCAGCGCAGGCTGTCGGCCTCCTGCGGCGGCAGCAGCCCCGAGGCCACGAGGGCCGCCCGGCCCGCTTCCAGCCCGGCGAGCCGGTAGCCGTACTCCGAGGAGTCCGCCTCGTGGAACCGGGCGTCGGTGAGCAGCACCGAGGCCGCCGCCCCGTCCAGCCCCCGCACGATGCCCGCCCGCACGCAGGACACGTACACCTCGGGCAGCAGCCGGTCCGGCAGGGCGTTGAGGACCTCCGTCAGCCCGTCCCGGCCGGGCGGCTCGAAGTCGGCGGCGATGTACGCGAAGGGCCCGCGGTTGGTCTGCATGAGCACGCGGGCGCTCACCCCGTACACGGGGACGGGAAGGTGACGGCCGGTCATGGCCGTCACCTTAGGGTCTGTCACCGTTCCCGGGTCACCGTTCCCGGGTTACCGGCCGTCAGAAGCCGGGCGGCTCCGTGTACGTGCCCCACTCGTCCCGCAGCAGGTTGCAGATCTCACCCATCGTGGCCTCGGCGCGCGCCGCGTCCAGCATGGCCGGGATCATGTTCGACCCGTCCCGGGCGGCGGCCAGCATGGCGTCCAGCGCCGACTTCACCTTCGCGTCGTCGCGGCCGGCCTTGCGCTCCGCGAGCTCGCGGACCTGCACGGTCTCCACCTCGTGGCTGACCCGCAGGATCTCCAGGTCCCCGGTGACCGAGCCGTGGTGGACGTTGACGCCCACGACGCGCTTGTCGCCCTTCTCCACCGAACGCTGGTACTGGAAGGCCGACTCGGCGATCTCCCCGGTGAACCAGCCGTCCTCGATGCCGCGCAGGATGCCCGAGGTGATCGGCCCGATCGGGTGCTTCCCGTTCGGGTGGGCGCGCAGCCCGCGCTCCTTGATCTGCTCGAAGATCTTCTCGGCCTCGGCCTCGATGCGGTCGGTGAGCTGCTCGACGTACCAGGAGCCGCCCAGCGGGTCGGCCACGTTGGCCACGCCGGTCTCCTCCATCAGCACCTGCTGCGTGCGCAGGGCGATTTCGGCGGCCTGCTCGCTCGGCAGCGCGAGGGTCTCGTCGAGGGCGTTGGTGTGCAGCGAGTTGGTGCCGCCGAGGACGGCCGCGAGGGCCTCCACGGCGGTGCGCACGACGTTGTTGTACGGCTGCTGGGCGGTGAGGGAGACCCCGGCGGTCTGGGTGTGGAAGCGCAGCCACATCGTCTTCTCGGACTTCGCCCCGTACACCTCCTTCATCCAGCGGGCCCAGATCCGGCGGGCGGCGCGGAACTTGGCGATCTCCTCGAAGAAGTCGAGGTGCGCGTCGAAGAAGAAGGAGAGCCCGGACGCGAAGTGGTCCACGTCCAGCCCGCGCGAGAGGCCCAGCTCCACGTACCCGAAACCGTCGGCGAGGGTGTAGGCGAGCTCCTGCGCGGCCGTGGCCCCGGCCTCGCGGATGTGGTAGCCGGAGACGGAGAGCGGCTTGTAGGCGGGGATGCCGTTCGCGCAGTACTCCATGAGGTCGCCGATGAGGCGCAGGTGCGGCTCGGGCTCGAAGAGCCACTCCTTCTGGGCGATGTACTCCTTGAAGATGTCGGTCTGGAGCGTCCCGTTGAGGACGGCCGGGTCGACGCCCTGTCGCTCGGCGGCGACGAGGTACATGCAGAAGGCGGGCACGGCGGGGCCGCTGATGGTCATGGAAGTGGTCACGTCGCCGAGCGGGATGTCCTTGAAGAGGACCTCCATGTCGGCGGCGGAGTCGATGGCGACCCCGCAGTGGCCGACCTCGCCCAGCGCGCGGGGGTCGTCGGAGTCCCGGCCCATGAGGGTGGGCATGTCGAAGGCGACGGAGAGCCCGCCGCCGCCGGCGGCCAGGATCATCTTGTAGCGCTCGTTGGTCTGCTCGGCGTTCCCGAACCCGGCGAACTGCCGGATGGTCCAGGTCCGGCCGCGGTAGCCGGTGGCGTGCAGACCGCGGGTGTAGGGGTACTCCCCCGGCCAGCCGATGCGCTCGAAGCCCTCGTACGAGTCGCCGGGGCGGGGTCCGTAGACGGGATCGACGGGGTCGCCGGAGAGCGTGGTGAAATCGGCCTCGCGCTTGCGGGCCTTGTCGTAGCGGGCCTGCCAGCGACGGCGGCCCTCCTCAATCGCGTCAGCGTCCATACCCATGAATTTACTAGGACGTCCTAGTAAATGTCGATGGCCAGCCCCCGGAGAGTCGTCCCCGGGGGGTGGCCGGCGTCGCGGGTCAGGCGCGGGCGGTGGCCAGGCCGCCGTCGACGAGCGGCTCGACCTCGGCTCGGACCTTGCGCTCGACGAAGAACGCGGCGAGCGGGATGGTGCCGGAGACCAGGACCCACAGGAGCTTGCCGAACGGCCACTTGGCCTTGGAGCCCAGGTCGAAGGCGAACACCAGGTAGATCATGAACAGCACACCGTGCGCCTGGGAGACCGCGAAGGTCAGGTCGGCGCCGGTGTCGAAGCCGTACTTCGCCACCATGCAGGCACAGAGGATCAGGAGCATGACCGCGGTCACGTAGGCCATGACGCGGTAGCGGGTCAGCACGCTTCGTTTCATGTCGTCGAGCCTAGCCGTCCGGTTTGCACGATCTTGACGGGGGCCGATGTGACGACCGCTACCTCTCCTCGAAGTCCGCCGCGGCCACGCGGAGCGGGCGCAGGAGCGCGAAGATCTCCCCGCACTCCTCGGCGTCGTAGGCGCCCAGCCCGAAGTCGATCTCCATCAGCGCCTTCGTCGCCGCCTCGACGACCTCGCGGCCCTTGTCCGTGATCGACGCGAGAGTGCCGCGCCCGTCGTTCGGATTGGGGCGCCTGGCGACGAGACCGGACCTCACCAGCCGGTCCACCGTGTTCGTCACTGACGTGGGGTGCACCATCAGCCGCTCGCCGATCTTCGACATCGGCAGCTCCCCGGCCTTGGAGAAGGTCAGCAGCACCAGCGCCTCGTAGCGCGCGAAGGTCAGGCCGTACGGCTTGACTACCGCGTCGACCTCTCCCAGCAGGATCTGGTGCGCCCGCATGATCGAGGTGATCGCGGCCATCGAGGGCACCGGACCCCAGCGCTGCTGCCACAGTTCGTCGGCGCGGGCGATGGGGTCGAAGGCAAGGCTGAGCGGCTTGGGCACGCACCAGACCCTACCGGGCGGTCATTTGGCGGCGGGATGCGTCTCACGCCTCGGCCCGTCCGTCCGGCGCACCTCGGCGAGCAGCAGCAGGACGACCCCGGTGCCGAGGACCGAGGTCGCCACGACCACCACGTGGACGGGCAGGAACTCCGCCGCGACTCCGGCGAGCGCCATGCCGACGCCCTGGAGGGTCATCAGGCCGGTGGTGAGCAGGGTCATCGCCCGGCCGCGCAGTTCCTCGGGTACGGCCTCGACGTACCACTGGTCGAGCCCGAGGGTGTACGCGTGGGCCAGCCCGGCCACGACGAGCGTGCCCACCAGGAGCGGTACGCCGGGCCGGACCGCGTACGCCAGCAGCGGCAGCAGGGAGACGGCCGCCAGCGGGGCCGTGATCCGCGAACGCGTTCGGGCGGTGAGCGCGGAGCCCGCCCACACCTCCCCGGCGATGGCGCCGACCGGCATCGCGCACATCAGCAGCCCGAGCCCGGCGGTGGAGATGCCCATCGCGCCGGCGTACGGGGTGAGGAGCGCCTCGGGGACGACCACGAAGAGCGGCGGCAGCCAGCACAGCAGGGTGAGCGCCCGGAGCCGGCGCTCCCCCAGCACGGCGCGCAGTCCCGCGAGCGGGGAGACGCGCGGGCCGGCGCCGCTGCCCGCGCTCCGGGCGGGCCGGGCCCGGGTGCCCAGGCGCAGCAGGGCCGCGGAGCCGAGGAACCCGGCGGCCGTGAGGAGGATGGCCCCGCGCGGGGCCACGACGGTGAGCAGCAGCCCGCCGAGTCCGAAGCCGATGAGCTGGGCGCTCTGCGCCACCATGCGCAGCAGCGAGCGGCCCAGGACGTACGCGTCGCCCGCGCCGAGGATGTCGGCGAGAGAGGCGCTGCGGGTGCCCTGGAACAGGGGCGCGACGAAGGCCATCGCGCAGCGCAGTACGAGGAGCAGTGCGACCGGGGTGCCGGGCGCGGCCATGGCCGCCGCGCAGGCCGCGCAGACGAGGTCGCAGCCGACGAGCACGCGGCGGGCGGGCAGCCGGTCGGCCAGCGGTGCGAGGAGGGTGCCGCCGAGGGCGTAGGGGAGGAAGCCGAGGGCGAAGGTGAGGGCGCTCATCAGGGGGGAGCCGGTGGCGCGGTAGACGAGGACGGTGAGGGAGATCTCGGCGATGACGACGCCGAGCACGGACAGCAGGTGCGCGGCGAAGACCGGCCGGAACTCCCGGACGCGGAAGACGGGGCGGTATCCGGTCGGGGCCGGGCCCGGGGTCGCCCCGGTGCCGGCCCCGGTATCCGTAGGTGCGGTGGTCATAGCGGTCACCCTGGCGGCGCCTAGGCTGACGGGACAGAGATTCGTTCCCGGCCGAATCACTCAGGAGGTACGGCCATCCCCTTCCACTTCCGCTTCGGCCCCGCCGACCTGCTGCGCTGCCGGTTCTCGATCTCTCCGCGCTGGGAGACCCAGGAGGCGGTCCGCGTTCTGCTGCGCCCGCAGCGGCAGGCCTACCACCTGCCCTGGCTCCGGCAGATCCGCGCCGCCGCGGCCGGCCTGGACCTGCGGCCGCTGTGGCTGCTGATGCCCCTGGCGGGACACAATCCGGATTTCCTCAGCCCTCCTCCGACGGGCCCTTCCGTCACCTTCGAGGAGGAGCTGGCGCGGGTCCGGTCCACCGACCCGGGGGCGGCGCGGGAGGACCTGCGGCGCTCCCTGGTGTGCACCCCGGGGGCGCTGGAGAGCGAGGCCGGGCAGCGGATGCTGGCGGATCCGGCGCGGGCGGTCCGGGAGCTGGCCGATCTGTACGAACGGGCCTGGTGCGTGCTGGTCGCCCCGCACTGGCCGCGGCTGCGGGCCCTGCTGGAGGCGGACATCCTGTTCCACTCGCGGCGGCTGGCGGCGAGCGGGCTGGAGGCGCTCTTCGACGGCCTCCACCCGGACCTGCGCTGGTCGGGGAACACCCTCACGATCACCCGCCGGGGCCACCACGACCGCTCGCTCGACGGCCAGGGCCTCCTGCTCATGCCGAGCGCCTTCGTCTGGCCGGAGGTCGTCGGCGGCTACGACCCGCCGTGGCAGCCGACGCTGGTGTACCCGGCCCGGGGCATCGGCGCCCTGTGGACGGCCCCGGCCGGCCCGGCCCCGGAGGCGCTGGCCCGGCTGCTGGGCCGGGCCCGCGCAGACATCCTCTGCGCCCTGACCGACCCGGCCTCGACCACGGCCCTGGCCCACCGGCTGTCGCTGGCCCCTTCCACGGTCTCCGCCCACCTGAAGGCCCTCCGGGGAGCAGGCCTCCTCATCGCCTCCCGCCACGGCCATCAGATCCTCTACGAACGCACCCCCCTGGCCATCGCCCTGGCGACGGGCCCGGCCGGCTCCTAGGAGGCCCGCCGAGGACCCCGTGGGGCCGTGCCGGAACCGGCATCGGCCGGCCGCGTCCAGCACGTAGGACCGCGCGGGGGTGGGAAGCGCTTCAGGGCCCGCCCCTCGAAGGGCTGTTCCTACGGGTACACGCCGTGTGAGCTGGTCAGCCCTCGGCGAGGTGGCGTTCCACCGTCTCCACCTTGGAGGTGATGCCGTCGGTGACTCCGGGCCGGATGTCGGCCTTGAGGATGAAGGAGACCCGGGGGGCGCGCGCCTCCACGGCGGCCACCGCGCGCTTGACCACGTCCATCACCTCGTCCCACTCGCCTTCGATGGTGGTGAACATGGCGTCCGTGCGGTTGGGCAGCCCCGACTCCCGGACCACGCGGACGGCGTCGGCCACGTACTCGCCGACCTCTTCGCCGACGCCCAGCGGGGTCACCGAGAAGGCGATCATCATGCGCGGGCCGCCTCACGGGCGCGGGCCGCGAGCACGCCGGCCGACTCCTCGCGCTTCAGCAGCCGGTCGCCGTAGAGCCCGCCGAAGGGCACCAGGGCCAGCAGGAAGAACAGCGCGACCTTCTTCAGGGGCCACTTCGCCTTGTTCCAGACGTCCAGCAGGAACACCGCGTAGATGACGAACAGGAACCCGTGGAGGATGCCGAGCGGCATCATCAGGTAGTCGATGTCCGAGACCCGGCTCAGCACCGAGCCGAAGAGCAGCAGCGCCGGGAACGAGAGCGCCTCCGGTACGGAGACGAGGCGCAGCCTGTGCAGGGCGGAAGCGGTCTTGATGTCCACGGGGAGCCTTCGGGGTGGATGCCGGGGGTCCGTCCCAGTGTCTCAGCCGCCCCGGCCGGTCTCGGCGCGGGGCCCGGTCCCGGTGGATCGGGGCGGATCAGGGCGGATATCGGCCAACGGGCCCTGTTCGCTGCCGCCCGCTGCCGATAACGTCTTCCCGTGGCTCAGTTCCGACTCCAAGGCAGCAAGGTGCTCGCCGTCGACCTGACCGGTGACGCCGTGAAAGCGAAGAACGGCGCCATGGTCGCGTACGACGGCCAGATGGCCTTCAAGAAGATGACCGGCGGTGGCGAAGGCCTCCGCGGAATGGTGACCCGGCGGCTCACCGGCGAGCAGATGACCGTGATGGAAGTGCAGGGGCACGGCACCTGCTTCTTCGCCGACCGCGCGAGTGAGATCAATCTGGTCAATCTGCGCGGCGAGAAGCTGTACGTCGAGTCCAGCAACCTGCTGTGCACCGACGCCGGTCTGCGCACCGGCACCACCTTCACCGGCCTGCGCGGCGCTACGAGCGGCAACGGCCTGTTCACCACGACCGTGGAGGGCAACGGGCAGGCGGCGATCATGTCCGACGGCCCCGCCGTGGTGCTGCGCGTCAGCGCCCAGTACCCGCTTTCCGTCGACCCGGGGGCGTACATCGCGCACACCGGCAACCTCCAGCAGTCCTTCCAGTCCGGTGTGACCTTCCGCACGCTGATGGGCGAGGGCTCCGGCGAGGCGTTCCAGATCCGCTTCGAGGGCGAGGGCCTGGTGTACGTGCAGCCCAGCGAGCGCAACACCGTCGGGGGCGACGTCTGATGCCGTTCCGCGAGATCAACTCGAAGATGGTCGAGGCCCAGGTCGTACCGGGGCAGAAGATGTACAGCCAGCGCGGCGCGATGCTCGCCTACCGCGGCGAGGTCTCCTTCACCCCGAGCCTGACCGGCGGCCAGGGCGGCGTGATGGGCATGATCGGACGCCGGGTGGCGAACGAACAGACCCCGCTGATGGAGGTCGAGGGCAGCGGCACCGTGATGTTCGGCCATGGCGGCCACCACATCCAGGTCATCAGCCTCACCGGCGAGACGCTCTACGTGGAGGCCGACCGGCTGCTCGCCTTCGACGGCACCCTGCAGCAGGGCACGATGTTCATGGGCTCACAGGGCGGGGTCATGGGCATGGTGCGCGGCCAGGTGACCGGCCAGGGCCTGTTCACCACCACGCTCAAGGGCCACGGCTCGGTGGCCGTGATGGCCCACGGCGGGGTCATCGAGCTGCCGATCACCCCGCAGCGGCCGGTCCACGTGGACCCGCAGGCCTACGTCGCCCACCACGGCGAGGTCCGCAACAAACTGTCCACGGCGCTGGGCTGGCGGGACATGGTCGGGCGCGGCTCCGGCGAGGGGTTCCAGCTGGAGCTGTCCGGCCAGGGCGCGGTGTACGTACAGGCCTCCGAGGAGAAATTGTGAACTTTGGCCCTGTGACCGGCGGACCCGGCGGCCCGACGGTCTTCGACCCGTACACCCTGCCGTCCGACGACAACGTCAACGCCTACACCTTCTGCGTGGAGCTCAAGGGGAGCCAGTGGTTCCTGCAGAAGGGCAAGATGATCGCCTACTACGGGAGCATCGAGTTCAACGGCATCGGCCACGGCCGCTTCGACCGGCTGCTGCGTACGAGCTTCCACTCGCCGCTGCACGCGAGCGACTGGGTGGTGGCCGAGGGCCAGGGCAAGATGCTGCTGGCCGACCGGGCCTTCGACGTGAACTCGTACGACCTGGACAACGGCAACCTGACCATCCGGTCGGGCAACCTGCTCGCCTATCAGCCCTCGCTCGCGCTGAAGCAGTCGATCGTCCCGGGCTTCCTCACCCTGATCGGCACCGGGAAGTTCGTGGCGGCCTCCAACGGCCCGGTGGTGTTCATGGAGCCGCCGCTGCGCGTGGACCCGCAGGCGCTGGTGGGATGGGCGGACTGCCCCTCCCCCTGCCACCACTACGACCACGCGTACATGTCGGGCGTGATCGGGGGCCTGCGCTCGCTGACGGGCATCGGGGGCTCCTCCGGCGAGGAGCACCAGTTCGAGTTCGTGGGCGCGGGTACGGTGCTGCTCCAGTCGTCGGAGATGCTGATGGCGGAGAAGGCGGTCGGGGCCGTGGGCGCCGGCGCGGCCACGGGCAACGCGCAGGGTGTGCCCGGAGCGCAACAGGGTCCGCTGGGCCAGGTCGGCGTACCGCGGATGCCGGGGCAGCTGGGGGATCTCCAGCGGCGCTTCGGACTGTAGGAAACCTCTGACCTCACAGCATTTTTGTACGCAATTCAACTTCTTAGGTAGAGTTCTTTCATGGAGACCATCGAGACCGAGACGGCCGCCCCCTGGCTGAACGACGCCGAGCAGTGCGCCTGGCGCACCCACCTGGACGTCAGCAGACTGCTGATGCACCAGTTGGAAAAGGACCTCCAGCCGTTCGGGCTCACCAACAACGACTACGAGATCCTCGTCAACCTCTCCGAGTCCGACGAGCACCGGATGCGGATGAGCGACCTCGCGACGTCGACCCTGCAGTCCAAGAGCCGGCTCTCCCACCAGATCACCCGCATGGAAGCGGCCGGCCTCGTCCGCCGCGTGAACTGTGAGTCCGACCGCCGCGGGCTCTACGCCGTCCTCACGCCCGAGGGCATGGAGATGATGCGCAAGGTCGCCCCGCACCACGTCGCGTCGGTCCGCCGGCACTTCATCGGCCTGCTCCCGCCGGACGCCCTCGCGGCGCTGCGCGAGGCGCTCGGCCCCGTCGCCGAACACCTTCGCGCGGGCCGCGGCAAGGGCTGAGCCCCCTCCGGGGGCCCGGCGCGCCCATCTGGGCGAATCACCGGACAATGGTGGGGAACGCACCACTCGCTGCCGGCCCCGCCGAGCAACCGTAGGCGCTCCTGGCCGGCCTGAGGAGGTTCAGTCATGCAGCGCAACACTCTTGTTTCGGCGGCCGCGGCCGTGGTCCTGGCATTGGGAGGGCCGGTGGCGGCCGCGGCGACGGCAACCGCCGACACGGCGAAAACCGTGCCCGCGGCCACCGCCGCGCGAGCCGACGTCACCGCCGAGGCGGCCGCCTCGGCGGCCCTGAAGGCCAACCCCGGCGTCATCGAGTCCCTCGAGCGCGACGGCTCCGTCTGGCACGTGGACGTGATCAGCAAGGACGGCACCCACTCGGAACTCGAGGTGGATTCCGCGAGCGGCGGCGTCACCAAGGAGAACCAGGACGATGAGCAGAAGGCCGACGACTACGCCGGACTGCTCGCCGCGAAGGTGACCGCCGAGCAGGCGATGAAGGCGGCCGTCGCCGCCCACCCCGGCAAGGTCTGGTCCGTCCAGTGGGACGATGACGACGACGACAACGGTCGAGCCGCCTACTGGGACGTCGAGGTCAAGACGACCGACGGGAAGACCCAGAACGTGCACGTGGACACCGCCACGGCCAAGGTGCTCTCGTCCAACTCGGACGACAACGACGACGGGAACTGACCGGCCCGCCGTCGACCGCCCCCGTACGACCTACGAGAGGAGCCGCGCCCCCCGCAACGGGGGCGCGGCTCCTCTCGTAGGTCCACGTGCGGCGTGCCGCTCCGAATCAGGAGTTGGGACGCTTTCCGTGGTTGGCCTTCTTCTTCCTACGGGCTCGCTTCTTGTTACCGCGCTTCGCCATGAAACCTCCCTGCGTCGGGGCATTCCGGGCGTTCGCCAGTCTATGACCGGCCCGCGGGCTCCGCATCCGGTTCCGTCAGAGTCGCCAGCAGCGCGTCCGAGGCCGCGTACGGGTCCAGCTCGCCCCGCGCGACCCGCGCGGCCAGCGCCTCCAGCCGGGCGTCGCCGTGCACATCGGCGAGCCGCGCCCGCAGCGCGGTGATCGCGATCGTTTCCACCTCTCGCGCTGCCCGGGCCGTACGCCGCTGCGCCAGCACCCCGCGCTCGTCCATCCACGCCCGGTGCTTCTCCAGCGCCTCGACCAGCTCGTCGATGCCCGTGGCCCGGGCCGCGACCGTCTTCACGATCGGCGGCCGCCAGTCGCCCTTGCCCCGGGACTCCCCCAGGCTCAGCATGTGGTTCAGCTCCCGGGCGGTGGCGTCCGCACCGTCCCGGTCGGCCTTGTTCACCACGTAGACGTCGCCGATCTCCAGGATGCCCGCCTTCGCGGCCTGGATCCCGTCGCCCATGCCCGGGGCCAGCAGCACCACCGAGGTGTCGGCCTGCGCCGCGATCTCCACCTCCGACTGCCCGACCCCGACGGTCTCGACCAGGATCACCTCGCAGCCGGCCGCGTCCAGCACCCGGATCGCCTGCGGGGCGGCCCAGGCGAGGCCGCCCAGGTGACCGCGGGTGGCCATGGAGCGGATGTACACCCCGGGGTCGGAGGCGTGGTCCGACATCCGCACCCGGTCCCCGAGCAGCGCGCCCCCGCTGAACGGCGAGGACGGGTCGACGGCCAGGACGCCGACCCGCTTGCCGGCCTTGCGGTACGCGGAGACCAGCGCCGAGGTGGTCGTGGACTTGCCGACGCCCGGGGAGCCGGTGAGGCCCACCACGTACGCGCCGCCCGTGAGCGGGGCCAGCGCCGCCATCACCTCGCGCAGCTGCGGGGACGCCCCCTCGACCAGCGAGATCAGCCGGGCGACCGCTCGCGGCCTGCCCTCACGGGCCTGGGCCACCAGCTGGGGGACGTCCACCGCCGTCATTCTTGCTGCGCTCCTTCGTTCTCGCGGGTCCCGCGGGTCTCGTACGGGCAGGGGTGCGGGGCGGCCGGGCGGCCGCCCCGCGACTACGGGACGCGGACGATCAGGGCGTCGCCCTGGCCGCCGCCACCGCACAGGGCGGCCGCGCCGACCCCGCCGCCGCGGCGCTTGAGCTCCAGCGCCAGGTGCAGCACCACACGGGCGCCGGACATGCCGATCGGGTGGCCCAGGGCGATGGCGCCGCCGTTGACGTTCACCTTTTCCGGGGTCACTCCGAGGTCCTTCATTGACTGCACGGCGACCGCCGCGAAGGCCTCGTTGATCTCGATGAGGTCGAGGTCCTCGACTCCGAGGCCCTCCTTCTTCAGGGCGTGCAGGATCGCGTTGGAGGGCTGAGACTGGAGCGAGTTGTCCGGGCCCGCCACATTGCCGTGGGCGCCGATCTCGGCGAGCCACTCCAGGCCGAGCTCCTCGGCCTTGGCCTTGCTCATCACGACCACGGCCGCGGCCCCGTCGCTGATCTGCGAGGACGTGCCCGCGGTGATGGTGCCGTCCTTCGCGAAGGCCGGGCGCAGCTTGCCGAGGGACTCGGTGGTGGTCTCCGCCCGAATGCCCTCGTCCTGCGAGAACACCACGGGCTCGCCCTTGCGCTGCGGGATCTCGACCGGGGTGATCTCGGCCTCGAAGACGCCGTTCTTCTGCGCGGCGGCTGCCCGCTGGTGGGAGGTGGCCGCGAACGCGTCCTGCGGGGCCCGCTCGATGCCCAGACGGGCGTTGTGGGTCTCGGTGGACAGGCCCATCGGGATGTTCTCGAAGGCGTCGGTGAGACCGTCGTAGGCCATGGCGTCGAGCATCTCGATGGCACCGTACTTGAAGCCCTCGCGGGACTTCGGCAGCAGGTGGGGGGCGTTGGTCATGGACTCCTGGCCGCCCGCGACCACGATGTCGAACTCCCCGGCGCGGATGAGCTGGTCCGCCAGGGCGATGGCGTCCAGACCCGACAGGCACACCTTGTTGATGGTGAGGGCGGGCACGTTCATCGGGATTCCGCCCTTGACGGCGGCCTGGCGGGCAGGGATCTGGCCCGCACCGGCCTGAAGCACCTGCCCCATGATCACGTACTGGACCTGGTCGCCGGAGATCCCGGCCCGTTCCAGCGCGGACTTGATGGCGAAGCCGCCGAGGTCGGCACCCGAGAAGGACTTCAGCGAGCCGAGCAGTCGCCCCATGGGCGTGCGGGCCCCTGCGACGATCACTGACGTGGTGTTGTTCGTTCCGGACATGGAGCACAGCCCCTTGAAGATGAGGAGTGAACGAGGGTTTACCCGAATGTACTGAGCGGTACCCGTGCCGTCATCGGCCCGTCAGTGTGATCGCGCGCACGTTGCGTAACCGCGTCCCGGGGCGCTGCACTGTGTCCATGCTGACAAGAATCGACCACATCGGGATCGCCTGCTTCGACCTGGACAAGACGGTGGAGTTCTACCGTGCCACGTACGGCTTCGAGGTGTTCCACTCCGAGGTCAACGAGGAGCAGGGTGTCCGCGAAGCCATGCTGAAGATCAACGGCACCTCCGACGGCGGTGCCTCGTACATCCAGCTGCTGGAAGCCACCCGCGAGGACTCCGCGGTCGGCAAGTGGCTGGCCAAGAACGGCGAGGGCGTCCACCACATCGCCTTCGGCACCGAGGACGTCCAGGGCGACTCCGAGGCCATCCGCGGCAAGGGCGTCCGCGTCCTCTACGACCAGCCCCGCACCGGCTCGATGGGCTCCTCGATCACCTTCCTGCACCCCAAGGACTGCCATGGCGTCCTGACGGAACTGGTGACGAGCAACCCCGACCACTGATGTCCCGTTTCCCCGGCCGGTAGAGTGGCTTTGGCTCGGCCGGGGTTCGGCGCGGAGACGGGGTCGGGGCCTGTATCCCCAGCCCCGCTGTCTGACACGATTCCCCGGGGCGTCGTTCAGCGGGCGGACGGCGCTCATTTGGGATTGAGCTTGCGACCAGGGGACGGATGGGACCGCGCTGTGCGGGGCTACGAAAGCCAGGAGAGCCATCAGGCCGAGGCCGACCATCTCTCGCGCTTCGAAGCCGAGATGGAGCGGCTGAAGAAGGAACGCGGGAAGGCCGTCCAGCACGCCGATGACCTGGGATACCAGGTCGAGGTGCTGCGCGCCAAGCTCCACGAGGTACGCCGCAACCTGGCGTCCCGCCCCGCCTACGACGGCGCGGACATGGGGTACCAGGCGGAGCAGCTGCTTCGCAATGCCCAGATCCAGGCCGACCAGATGCGTTCCGACGCCGAGCGCGAACTGCGCGACGTCCGGGCGCAGACCCAGCGCATCCTCCAGGAGCACGCCGAACACCAGGCGCGGCTCCAGGCCGAACTGCACGCCGAGGCCGTCAACCGCCGCCAGCGCCTGGACCAGGAGCTCAGCGAGCGCCGCCAGACGGTGGAAGCCCACGTCAACGAGAACGTGGCCTGGGCCGAGCAGTTGCGTGCCCGCACCGAGTCCCAGGCCCGCCGGCTCATGGACGAGTCCCGCGTCGAGGCCGAGCAGACCCTGAACGCAGCGCGCGCCGAGGCCGCCCGGGTCGCCTCCGAGGGCACCCGCCGGCTCGCCGCCGACAACGAAACCGCCCGCGCCGAGGCGGAGTCGACGCTGCTGCGCGCCCGCAAGGAGGCCGAGCGGCTGCTGACCGCCGCCTCCGCGCAGGCCCAGGAGGCCACCGAGCACGCGGAGCGGCTGCGCTCCACCACCTCCGCCGAGGCCGAGCAGACCCGCCAGCAGACGATGGACCTCGCCCGGGTCGCCGAGCAGCGCGCCCAGGAGGCCGACGGCACCCTGCGGGAGGCCCGCGCGGCCGCCGAGAAGCTCCTCGCGGAGGCCAAGGAGAGCGCCGCACGGCAGCTGGCCTCGGCGGAATCCGTCAACGAGCAGCGCACCCGTACGGCCAAGGAGCAGGTGGCCCGCCTCGTCGGCGAGGCCAACAAGGAAGCCGAAACCCTCAAGGCCGAGGCCGAGCAGGCGCTCGCCGACGCCCGAGCGGACACCGACCGGCTGCGCACCGAGGCCGGCGAGCAGGCCCGTACCGCCGCGGCCGAGGACACGGCGGCCCAGCTGGCGAAGGCGGCCCGCACCGCCGAAGAGGTACTGAACAAGGCCTCCGAGGACGCCCGCGCCACCACCCGGGCCGCGTCCGAGGAGGCCGAGCGGATCCGCGGCGAGGCCGAGGCAGAGGCAGAGCGGCTGCGCGCCCAGGCCGCCACCACGGCCGATGAGCTCAAGGGCGCCGCGAAGGACGACACGGAGGAGTACCGGGCCCGTACGGTCGAGCTCCAGGAGGAAGCCCGCCGGCTGCGCGGCGAGGCCGAGCAGCTGCGCGCGGAGGCCGTCGCCGAGGGCGAGCGGATCCGCGGCGAGGCCCGCCGCGAGGCCGTCCAGCAGATCGAGGAGGCGGCCAGGACCGCCGAGGAGCTGCTGGGCAAGTCCCGTGCCGACGCCGACGAGGTGCGCTCCGGAGCGAACACCGAGAGCGAGCGGGTCCGCGGCGAGGCCGTCGAGCGCGCCACCACCCTGCGCAAGCAGGCCGAGGAGACCCTGGAGCGGACCCGTGCCGAGGCCGAGCGGCTGCGCACGGAATCCGAGGAGCAGGCCGAGTCGGTACGGGCCGAGGCGGACGCCGCGGCGGCCGTGCGGCGCGAGGAGACCGAGCGTGCGCTGGCGGCGAAGCGGGCGGAGGCCGACGAGGAACTCGTCCGGCTGCACACCGACGCCGAGGGACGCCTGACGACCGCCGAGCAGACGCTCCGCGACGCCCGGGCGGCCGCCGAGAACATCCGCAAGGAGACCACTGAGGAGAGCGACCGGCTGCGCGCCGAGTCCGCGGAGCGGATCCGCACGCTGCAGGCGCAGTCGGAGGCGGAGGCCGACCAGCTGCGCACCGACGCCGCCGAGGACGCCGGCCGGGTCCGCGCGGAGGCCGAGCAGTCCGCGCTGCGGCTCACCGGCGAGGCCGAGGCCGAGGCCGAGCGGCTGCGCTCCGAGGCGCAGGAGACCGCGGACCGGCTGCGATCGGAGGCCAAGGCCGCCGCCGAGCGGGTCGCGCAGGAGGCCGCCGAGGCCCTGGCCGCCGCCCAGGAGGAGGCCGCCCGGCGCCGCCGGGAGTCCGAGGAGACCCTCGCTTCGGCGCGTACGGACGCGGAGAGCGAGCGGGCGCAGGCCCGGGAGGAGAGCGAGGAGCTCCTCGCCCAGGCCCGCAAGCGTTCCGAGGAGGCCACGGCCGAGGCCGTCTGGCTCACCGAGGAGGCCGAGCGGCGCGCGTCCGAGGTGGTCGCGGCGGCCGAGGCCACCGCCCAGCAGGTGCGCGACTCCGTCGCCGGGCTGCACGAGCAGGCAGAGGAAGAGGTCGCGGGACTGCGCAGCGCGGCCGAGCACTCCGCGGAGCGTACGAGGACGGAGGCCGGGGAAGAGGCCGGCCGGGTCCGCGCAGACGCCTACGCGGAACGGGAGCGGGCCACCGAGGACGCCAACCGGATCCGCAGCGAGGCACGCACCGAGACGGACGCGGCGAAGGCGCTGGCCGAGCGGACCGTCGGCGACGCGATCGCCGAGGCCGAGCAGCTGCGCACGGACACCGCGGAATACGCGCAGCGGGTCCGCACGGAGGCCACCGACGCACTGGCCGCCTCCGAGCGCGACGCGGCCCGTACGAAGGCCGACGCCCGGGACGACGCGAACCGGATCCGTGGCGAGGCCGCGGAGTCCCTGGAGGCCGCGCGCACCGAAGGCGGCCGGATCGTCGCGGAGGCCACGGCCGAGGCCGGTCGCCACACCGAGGAAACCCGCGCGGCCAACGAGCTGACGGTCGCCGCGGCGGCGACCGAGGCGGAGCGGCTGACGGCCGAGGCCGAGGCCTCCGCCGAGGCGGCCCGCACCGAGTCCGCGAGCACGCTGGACGAGGCCCGCGGCGAGGCGAACCGGCTGCGTACGGAGGCGGCCGAGCAGGCCGACCGCCTGATCGCCGAGGCCACCTCGGAAGCCGACCGGCACACCGAGGAAGCCCGTGCGGCAGCCGCGCTGGCTTCCCGTGAGGCCGAGTTGGCGGCCGAGGCCCTGCGGGCCGAGGCGGCCGCCATTCTGGACGGGGCGAACGCGAAGGCCGAGCAGCTCACGGCGCAGGCCGCACAGACCCTGGCCGGGGCCGAGCGGGACGCGACGGGGATCCTCGTCGATGCGCGCACCGAGGGCGACCGGCTCGTCGAGGAGACGCGCAGGGCCAACGAGGCCACCGTCGGCGAGGCCGCGGCGCAGGCCGACCGGCTGCGCGCCGAGGCGGCCCGCACCCTTGACGACGCCCGCGCGGACGGCGGCCGGATCATCGGCGAGGCCACCGCGGAGGCGGACCGTGTCACGGTCGCGGCGAACGAGACCCTGGCCGGCGCCGAGCGGGAGTCCGAGCGGACCCTGGACGAGGCACGCGCCGAGGCCGGCCGGATCCGTACCGAGGCCGCCGAGCAGGCCGACCAGCTGATCGGCGAGGCCGTCGCGGAGGCGGACCGGCTCACCGAGCAGACCCGCAAGGACACCGAGCGCACGGTCGGCGAGGCGGCGACCGAGGCCCAGCGGCTGCGTACCGAGGCCGCCGAGGCGCTGTCCTCGGCGCAGGAGCACGCGACCCGGACCCGGTCCGAGGCCGAGCGGGTCAAGGCCGAGGCCGCCACCGAGGCGGAGCGGATCCGCAGCGAGGCCCGTACCGCGTCGGAGCGGGTGCTCGACGAGGCCCGCGAGGAAGCCAACAAGCGCCGCAGCGAGGCCGCGACGCAGGTCGACCGGCTCATCACGGAGGCCTCCTCGGAGGCCGAGAAGCTCACCGGGGACGCACAGAAGCAGGCCCTGGCCGCCACGACGGCGGCCGAGGAGCAGGCGGACGCGATGGTCGACGCGGCGCGCAAGGAAGCCGCGCGGATCGCCTCGGAGGCGACCGTGGAGGGCAACTCCCTGGTGGAGAAGGCCCGTACGGACGCCGACGAACTTCTGGTCGGGGCGCGCAGCGATGCGTCGGCCATAAGGGAACGGGCGGAGGAGCTGCGCGGCCGCGTCGAGGCGGAGGTCGAGGAGCTGCACGAGCGGGCCCGCCGGGAGTCGGCCGAGCAGATGAAGTCGGCCGGCGAGCGCGTGGACAAGCTGGTGCGGGCGGCGACCGAGCAGAGCATCGAGGCCGACGCGAAGGCCAAGGAGCTGGTATCGGACGCGAGCAGCGAGGCGAGCAAGGTCCGTATCGCCGCGGTGCGCAAGGCGGAGGCGCTGCTCAAGGAGGCCGAGCAGAAGAAGGCCGAGCTGGTCCGGGCGGCCGAGGGCACTCTCGCGGAGGCGACGGCGGAGGCCGGACGTATCGTCGAGGAGGGCCGGCGCGAGCTGGAGGTCCTCGTGCGCAGGCGCGAGGACATTCAGGCGGAGATCTCCCGTGTCCAGGACGTTCTTGAGGCGTTGGAATCATTCGAGGCACCTTCGGGTGGCGGAAAGCCCGGGGTCGGCGGCCAGGGCGCGGGGGGCGTGAAGGCCGGTGCGACAGCGGGTTCCACTCGTTCGGGTGGCAAGACGTCAGAGGGCTAGTCAGCACGTGAGGCTATGTGCTCCTGATGGAGGTTCAGGCGAACGAGTGACAAGCATTCTGTCGCCTTGCCACTCAAAAGGGGTGTCATTGTCCAGATCAAACGCGGATTGACTCGATGACACGCCGTCCTGGCGCCTAGGATTCCCCTTACATACCCAACACCTCGCGTAGCACCTCATCGGTCTCATTCGACAGGAACCCCATGAGCGACACATCCTCCCCCTTCGGCTTCGAGCTCGTGCGGCGTGGTTACGACCGCGGTCAGGTGGACGACCGCATCACCAAGCTGGTCTCCGACCGTGACAGCGCCCTCGGACGTATCAACTCTCTGGAAAAGCGGATCGAGGAGTTGCACCTCGAAACGCAGAACGCCCAGGCTCAGGTGAACGACGCCGAGCCGTCGTACGCCGGCCTCGGCGCCCGGGTCGAGAAGATCCTTCGCCTGGCCGAGGAGGAGGCGAAGGACCTCCGTGAGGAGGCCCGTCGCGCGGCCGAGCAGCACCGCGAGCTCGCCGAGTCGGCCGCCCAGCAGGTGCGCAACGACGCCGAGTCGTTCGCCGCCGACCGGAAGTCGACCGCCGAGGACGAGGGTGTCCGGATCGTCGAGAAGGCCAAGGGCGACGCCTCCACCCTGCGCACCGAGGCCCAGAAGGACGCGGCCTCCAAGCGCGAGGAGGCCGACGCGCTCTTCGAGGAGACCCGCGCCAAGGCCGCCCAGGCCGCCGCGGACTTCGAGACCAACCTGGCCAAGCGCCGCGAGCAGTCCGAGCGCGACCTGGCCGGCCGTCAGGCCAAGGCCGAGAAGCGCCTCGCGGAGATCGAGCACCGCGCGGAGCAGCTGCGCCTGGAGGCCGAGAAGCTCCGTACGGACGCCGAGCGCCGCGCCCGCCAGACCGTGGAGACCGCGCAGCGCCAGGCCGAGGACATCGTGGCCGACGCCAACGCCAAGGCCGACCGGATCCGCAGCGAGTCCGAGCGCGAGCTGGCGGCGCTCACCAACCGCCGCGACTCGATCAACGCGCAGCTCACCAACGTCCGCGAGATGCTGGCGACGCTGACGGGTGCCGCGGTCGCCGCCGCGTCTGCCCCGATCGACGACGAGCCGGTCACCCGCGGCGTTCCGGCGCAGCAGAGCCGCTAGTCGCTGATTGCCGGCTGCCAGTGGCCGGCCGCCAGTCGCCGGAAGATTGCCGGAAGGTGATACTCCGATTCGACACCGAGGGCCCTTCGTCACCTGTGAGAGGTGGCGTAGGGCCCTTCGGCGTTCTAGCGTGGCGTAATGATCGAGCTTGAGGGCCTTACGAAACGATTCGGCGCGAAGACCGCCGTGGACAACCTCAGCTTCCAGGTCAGACCGGGGGTGGTCACCGGCTTCCTCGGCCCCAACGGGGCGGGCAAGTCCACGACCATGCGCATGATGCTCGACCTCGACAATCCGACCAGCGGTACGGTCCGGATCGACGGGAAGCACTACCGGGACCTGCCGGAGCCGCTGAAGTACATCGGGGCACTTCTGGACGCGAAGGCGATGCACGGCGGCCGCAGCGCGTACAACAACCTGCTCTGCCTCGCCCAGTCGAACCGGATCCCGAGCAGCCGGGTTTCCGAAGTGCTGGACCTGGTCGGCCTGACGGCCGTGGCGAAGAAGAAGTCGAAGGGATTTTCGCTGGGTATGGGCCAGCGGCTCGGCATCGCCTCCGCGTTGCTCGGCGACCCGGAGATCTTGATGTTCGACGAGCCCGTCAATGGTCTGGACCCGGAGGGAATTCTCTGGATCCGCAATCTCATGAAGGGGCTCGCGGCAGAGGGAAGAACGATCTTCGTTTCTTCCCACCTGATGAGCGAAATGGCTCTGACCGCACAGCATTTGGTCGTGATCGGACAGGGAAAGCTGCTCGCCGATCTGTCCATGGCCGATTTCATCCAGCAGAACTCCCGCAGCTACGTCCGCATGCGCTCTCCGCAGCAGGAACGGCTGAAGGACATCCTTCACGGAGCCGGGATCGACGCGATCAGCGTCCCGGCCACCGGCACGCTGGAGATCGACGGCGTGCAGGCGGAGCGGCTCGGTGAGCTGGCCGCCCAGCACCAGATCGTGCTGCACGAACTCAGCCCGCAACGGGCTTCACTGGAGGAAGCGTTCATGCGCATGACGGCGGACTCCGTCGAGTACCACGCCCACGCACCGGGAGCGGCCGGGCATCCGGCCGGTCCGGGCATGGCCGCGGACAACCCGGCCCGGCCCGCCGACGTACCCGCGTGGGGCACCGGCTTCGAGGCGACGCGCAAGGGCGGTAAGTGACGTGTCCTCCTACTCCGCCGTCCTCCAGTCCGAGTGGACCAAGATCCGCTCGGTCGCCTCGACCGTCTGGACCCTGGCCGCGGCCGCCCTTGTCACGGTCGGCATCAGCTCCCTGCTCTGCGCGTTCATCAGCTCCTCCTTCAAGGACATGCCCGCGCAGGAACAGGCCACTTTCGACCCGACGCTGGCCAGCTTCGCCGGCATGTCCCTGGGTCAGCTCGCGATGATCGTCTTCGGCGTGCTGGTCGTGGGCACCGAGTACAGCTCGGGCATGATCCGCACCTCGCTGGCCGCCGTGCCCCGGCGCGGCAGCTTCCTGACGGGCAAGCTGCTCGTCGCCACCGGGCTCGCGCTGGCCGTGGGCCTGATCACCAGCTTCGCGTCCTTCTTCATCGGGCAGGCGATCCTGGGCGATCGCAGCATCGGCATCGACGAGCCGAACGTGCTGCGCGCCGTCTTCGGCGCCGGGCTGTACATGGCGATGCTCGCGCTGTTCTCCATGGGCGTGGCCGCCATGCTGCGCAGCTCGATGCTCTCGCTCGGCATCCTGATGCCGTTCTTCCTGCTGGTCTCGAACATCCTCGGGGCGGTCCCGGCGACCCGGAAGGTGGCCCAGTACTTCCCCGACCAGGCCGGCTCCAAGATCATGCAGGTGATCCCGGGAGCGATGGGCAGCGAGAAAGTGCCCTACGGCCCCTGGGGCGGCTTCGGGATCATGGCCCTGTGGGTACTGGCCGCCGTACTCGGCGGCTACCTGGTCCTCAAGAAGAGGGACGCCTGAGGTACTACGGGGGATCCCCGGGTCGGTTCTCAGGGGTACCTCAGGGTCGGGGACGAGGTGGAACCGAAAGGGACTGGATATCCTCTTAACCCTTACGCGGGCGAAACCCGTCCCGGCCTGGCAAGGGGCAGCAAGATGATCGAGGCAGTCGGCCTGACCAAGCGCTTCGGCGCGAAGACCGCTGTCGACGACCTTTCCTTCCAGGTCAAGCCCGGTCACGTGACGGGATTCCTGGGGCCCAACGGCTCCGGGAAGTCCACCACGATGCGCATGATCGTCGGCCTGGACCGGCCCACCGCCGGCCAGGTCACGATCAACGGCCTGCCCTTCCGCGAGCTCCCGAACGCCCAGCGGCACGTCGGCGCCCTGCTCGACGCCAAGGCCGTGCACGGCGGCCGCCGGGCCCGCACCCACCTCCTGTCGATCGCCCAGCTCTCCGGGATCCCAGAGAAGCGGGTGGACGAGGTCCTGGGGGTCGTGGGCCTGCAGGACGTGGCCCGGCAGCGGGCCAAGGGCTTCTCGCTCGGCATGGGCCAGCGGCTCGGCATCGCGACCGCCCTGCTCGGCGACCCCCAGGTGCTGCTCTTCGACGAGCCGGTCAACGGCCTCGACCCCGAAGGCATCCTCTGGGTCCGGAACCTGATGCGCCGGCTCGCCTCCGAGGGCCGCACCGTCTTCGTCTCCTCCCACCTCATGAGCGAGATGGCGCTGACCGCCGACCACCTCATCGTGATCGGCCGGGGCCGGCTGCTCGCCGATATGAGCACCCAGGACTTCATCACGCACAACTCGGCCGGATTCGCCCGGGTCCGGACGGCCGACACCGACCCGGCCGGCTGGGACACCCTGGGCTCCGTCCTCGCCCGGGCGGGCGGCCGGGTCCTGCGGGAGCCCGACGGAGCGCTGCGCGTGACGGGTCTGGAACTGCCCCGGATCTCCGACCTCGCGCACACCGCCGGCGTACGGCTGTGGGAGCTGTCGCCGCACCGGGCCTCGCTGGAGGAGGCGTACATGCGCATGACCCAGTCCTCCGTCGAGTTCACCTCCACCGAGGACCCGCGCGCCGAGCTGTGGGAACCCGAACCGCTGACCGTCCCCAAGTGGGAGGACGAGGAGCCGGCCGAGGCCCTCCAGGTCCCGCAGTCGGGCTTCTTCGCGCCCCCGCCGCCCGGGAGCGCCGGACAGCCGTTCCTGATGCCCGGCAGCCCCGGTCAGCTCGCCGCCCGCGAGGCCGCGGACTCCCCCGATACCTCCCACCCCGATACCGCGCACTCCCCCGCGACCGTGCGCACCCCCGCGCAGAAGCCCGAGGACAGCCGATGACCGCCCCGACGACCGCGACCGCCGGGGAGCCGGGCCCGGCGGGCTACACCTCGCCCTTGCCGACCCCCCGGCCGCACCTTGGCCACGCGGTGGCCTCGGAGTGGACGAAGCTGACGTCCGTGCGCTCCACGATGTGGACGCTCGGCTCGATGGTGCTGCTCGTCGTCGGCATCGGCGGCGCGGTCATCCTGCAGACCGCGTCCATGGACTACGAACAGATGCCGTTCATCGCCCCGGCCCTGTTCGGCCTCCTGGTGGGGCAGCTCGCGGTGATCGTGCTCGGGGTGCTGACGATCACCTCCGAGTACGGCACCGGCCTGGTCCGCACCACCTTCACGGCGGCCCCCGACCGGTACCGGGTGCTCACCGCGAAGTACCTCGTCTTCGGCGTCACCTCGTTCCTCGCCATCGCCGGGTCGGTCTGTCTGGTCGGGCTGGCCGCGACGATCCTGCGCAACGGCACGGGCTCCGGGGCGCATTCGAGCGCGGAGTGGGCCTCCGGGCTCCTGGGCAGTTTCTACGTCACGCTGCTCGGCGTGCTGGCCCTCGCGGTCGGGGCGCTGGTGCGGCACTCCGCCGGGGCGATCGCCGTGATGCTCGGCGTCGTCACGCTGCCGCCGGTGATAGGGGCGGTGCTCAGCATCTGGGAAGCGCTCGTCCCGGCCGGCCGCGCCCTGCTCCAGTACAACTCCCCGGTGGCGCTGATAGAGCTGTTCGGCCTGCCCACCGCCGGATCCGACCCCTCGGCCGTCGCCGAGGGCGTGGCTGCCCCGGGCAGCCTGAGCCACCTGGCGCTGATCCTGCTGGTGACGGGCGTCGCGGTCGCCGCCTCGTACGTGGCGGTCGGCCGCCGGGACGTCTAGGACTCGGGAGCGTTCAGTACTCGGGAGCGTTCAGTACTTGGGAGCGTTGCGGGACCGCTGCACCTTGGAGGTGCGGCGGTCCTTCGCGTTCCAGCAGGCCTTGTGCCAGTGCCTGCGGTCGTCGACGCCACCGTACTCGGGCCAGGCCACCAGGTGCGGGGTGCCGGAGGGGATCTCCTGGTCACAGCCGGGGCAGCGGTAACGCTTGCCCACCGAGCTCGCGCCCGCGACGTGCCGGATCTTCCACTCCTCGCCCTGGTACTCCTCCGTGCGCTCGAGACCGTACCGGTCCAGGCCGCCCGGGGCCGAGCCCTGGTCCGAACGATCGACTGGATTCTCGCCGCCCCTGGGGCGGTTGTGGCGCGGTGACACGTATACCTCACGGATGGGCGGACGGCAGTGACTTTCTCCCAGACTACGCGCAGCGAGGCCGGGTACCCGCAGGGTGGCCGAAGACGACCGTCGTGAGTACGCGACCGGCCCGACAATCCCAATAACTTTCCTGTCAGGCCGTGCCTTTGGCACGTGTCAGACGTTGTTGCCGGTGAGGTAACCGGTCCGCCTGGGGGAGGCCGCGTCAGCCGCGAGGAGGCTAAAGGCGATGCGCGTAGGAGCGTTTGTACTGGCTGCCCAGTTCCCGGGCCAGGGACAGGGAGAGGCACTGCACCGGGCGGTGCGGACCGCCGAGGTGGCCGAGGAGGCCGGGCTCGACTCGGTCTGGCTCGCCGAGCACCACTTCGTCCCGTACGGGGTCTGCCCGTCCGCGGTGACCCTGGCGGCCCTGATGCTGGGACGCACCCGGCGGCTGCGCGTGGGCACCGCGGTGAGCGTGCTGCCGAGCACCCATCCGGTGGCCCTGGGCGAGCAGGCGGCCCTGCTGCACCTGACCTCGGAGGGGCGGTTCACCCTGGGGGTGGGCCGGGGCGGCCCGTGGGTGGACCTGGAGGTCTTCGGCGGCGGGCTCGACGCGTACGAGAACCGTTTCCCGGAGGACCTGGACCTGCTGCGCCGCTGGCTCGCCGAACCCCGGGTGGGGCAGTCGTCCGCAGCGGCGGCCGGCGGCCGGTACGGCTTCCGCGAGGTGCCCGTCGTACCGCGCGCGTCGGAGGCGCTGCACGGCGACGGGAGTGGGCCGGAACTGATCGTTGCCTGCACCTCCCCCGGCTCGGTTCGGCTGGCCGCGGAGCGTGGACTGCCGATGCTGCTGGGCATGCACTGCGGGGACGAGGACAAAGCAGCCATGGTCGAGCTGTGGCGGCGTACGGCGCGGGCCGCGGGCCGTTCGCCCGAGGCGGGCCATGTGTCGGCCGGGGTCTGCCAGCTGGCGGACCGGACGGCGGACGCCCGCGAAACGCTGCTGAAGGCGATGCCGGGCTGGCTCAAGCAGGGCCTGGACGCCCACGTCACGGTGGACGGGCGGCAGCGGGCGATGCGGGATCCGGTCGCGTACACCGAGCTGTTGTGCGATCTGCATCCCGTGGGGACACCGGAGCTGGCGGCCGACCGGTTGGCGGCCACGTCGGAGCGTACGGGCATCACACGGTTCGCCCTGCTGACGGAGGGATCGGGTGACCTCGCCTCGACCGAGGAGAACCTCCGCCGCCTCGGCGCCGAGGTGCTGCCCCGGCTCGGGTGAGACCAGGGCTGCCGCTCCGTTGGCTCCGGAGCGGCAGCGAGGTACCGGTCGTGCGGAGGTACCGGTCGTGCGGAGGTGCGGTCGTGCTGTCTGCGGACTTCCGGCTAACAGTCGCGCATTTCGGGCGACTGGTTCAGCAGCTGACCACGGATCGAAGTGAACTTGGCCAGCCGGTCGTCCACCGAGGAGTCCAGCGGGAACACGGCTACCCGGTGGCAGTTCTGGAATGCCAGGCGCACTCCGAAGTGGCGCTGCAGCGCACCCCGTATCGCGTCACTCGCGAGGGCGCGCAGCAGCTGGCCACGCGCCTGCTCGTCGGGCGGCGGCGTCTGGTTGTCGGCGAACTGTCCGCCGTCCACCTTCAGCTGGGCCACCAGCGAGCTGACCATCTCCCATGCGTAGGGCAGGGAGGTCCGGACGCAGTCGACGAAAGCGGCTTCGTCGACCTCGCCTCGCTCGGCCTGTTCGAGTAGGGCCGGTGAGACGTCGAGCGACATGGGTTCTCCTCTCGCGACTCCGGCTGATTGGGTTGCCGGAGCCTTACGGGCAGGGAGGGAGTTCGCGACGCAGAGTGCCCGTGTCGCAACCTCCCGCTCACCACGGTAGGCGCCCGGTGGGGACCGCACCAGGAGAATGCGCATACAACGCGCCATCCACGAAGGGGGCTTTCGGGGGCGAATCGCGTACAGGCCTTCTCGTCGAGTAGCGTTGCCGACCATGCGTCTCGTCATTGCCCGCTGCTCCGTCGATTACGCGGGCCGGCTCACCGCCCATCTGCCCTCGGCACCCCGTCTGATCCTCGTGAAGGCCGACGGGAGTGTCTCGATCCACGCGGACGACCGAGCGTACAAACCGCTCAACTGGATGTCGCCGCCGTGCACCCTCAAGGAGGGGAGCGGTGACGACGCCGGCGTCTGGACCGTCGTCAACAAGGCGGGCGAGAAGCTCATCATCACCATGGAGGAAGTCCTCCACGACTCCTCGCACGAGCTGGGCATCGATCCGGGCCTCATCAAGGACGGGGTCGAGGCCCACCTGCAGGAGCTGCTGGCCGACCGGATCGACACCCTCGGCGAGGGCTACACGCTGATCCGCCGCGAGTACATGACCGCGATCGGGCCGGTCGACATCCTGTGCCGGGACGCCTCCGGTGCGACGGTGGCGGTGGAGATCAAGCGCCGCGGCGAGATCGACGGCGTCGAACAGCTCACGCGTTACCTGGAGCTCCTGAACCGGGACCCGCACCTGGCGCCGGTCAAGGGAGTCTTCGCGGCCCAGGAGATCAAGCCCCAGGCCCGCGTCCTGGCGAACGACCGCGGCATGGACTGCGTCATCCTCGACTACAACGCCATGCGCGGCATCGAGGACGACAAGCTCCGCCTGTTCTAGCAGCGGCCGCCGGCCGGCGTGCACGGCCCGTCAGGGGGCCGTCTCGCCCGTCCCGCCCGCAGTGGTTTCCGGAGGAACGACCGGTCCCGTCGGCGTGGCGCTCGGCGACGAGGACACGGACGGGGACGGGCTCGGGGAAGCCGGCGGCGGCGAGCTGCTCACCGGCGGGGCCGAACTGCTCACCGGCGGCGGAGGCGGGTTCGCCGGGCTCGACGTCTGCGGAGTCGGCGTCGGCTTCGGCGTGGACGACTTGCGCGGCGTCGGGGTCGTACCCGGTGCCTGCGTGGTGGGCGCCGAGGCTTCCGGCTCCGGCGAAGGAACGCTGCCGCTCGGACCGGGTGAACTCGGCGGCGTCTGCGCCTCCTCCGAGGTCGGCGCCGTGGAGACACCCGGCGCGCGCGCCGGCTGCGGGGTCTTGTCCTCGGTGGTCACCGCCAGTGCGACCACCGTGCCCAGCACCACCACGGCCAGCGCCCCGGCCGCGGCCAGCAGCAGCGGCTTGCGGCCGGGCCCCTTCGGCTTCGGCTGGGGCAGTGCTTTGGGCGCCGGGGCCGGCTCGGTGCCGAGGGGGAAGGCTTCCTCGAACACCTCCGCCAGGGTCGCGGGCGCCACGGAGCCCGCCGGCGCCACCGCGGGCAGCACCGTCGTACCGGGGCCCGAAGCCCCCGCCGCCGCGCGCTCGGGTACCGGGGCGACCGCGGGCAGGGCCGCGAGAGCCTTCCCCAGGGTCGCCGGGGTCACCGGAGCCGCAGGAGTCACCGGAGTGACCGGAGCCCCGGGAACAGCAACAGTCCCTGGACCACTAGGGGCACCTGGACCACCAGGAGCACCAGGAGCACCAGGAGCCAGCGGAGTCCTCGCGGCCCCGAGAGCCCCTACGGCCCCACGAGCCCCTGCGACAGGCGGAACTCCCGAAGTCCCGGAAGCGCCCGGAGCCGACGGAGTGGCGCCAGTTCCCGGAACCAGCGGTGCCCCCGGAACACCCGGAACACCCGATGCCCCCGGAACCGGCGCGACCCCCAGCGCCGCCGCCGTCAGCGGACCCGAGCCGGCCGACCTGGCGACGCCCCCGGCCGGAGCCGGGGAGGCGGCCGGCGGAGCGAGCCGCAGCGGCGGCGACACCTGGACCTCCGCCGCCTCCCGGTCGGTGACCAGGGCCAGCGCCCGCCGTCCCGCCACGGTGCCCCGCTTGTCGGCCAGCGCTCCGCGCAGCCCGATCGAGGCCTCCAGCTCGGCCCGCGCCCGGTCGACGCGGCCCTCACACAGGGCCAGTACGCCCAGTTCGTGGTGGAAGTACGCCTGCTCCGCGACCTCGCCGGCCTTGCGCGCGGCCTCCGCACCCGAGCGCAGCACGCGCTCCCAGGCCTCCCAGTACAGCGAGGCCGCGAATGCGGGGGCCGCCGTCCGGGCCAGGAGTACCGAGGCCACCACATCGGCCCCGGCCAGTGCCGCGAGTACCGCGTCGGCCTCCGCCGCGACCCGCTCGGGGGTCACCGAGGTGTGCCCGGTCCACCAGGCGTAGTGCCGGGCGGCCGTACGGGCCTCCTCGGCCGCGGTGTCCCCGTACCCGATCTCCTCCAGCTGTCGCGCGACCCCCGCGGCCAGCCGGTAGCGCGTCCCGACGGGGCTCAGCAGCCCGCAGTCGAGCAGCTCCGCGACCGCTGTGTCCGCGTGTGTGTCTCCGACCAGCGCGGGCAGGTGCGCGTGGTGCGGCAGCTCCCCGCCCAGCGCGCAGGCGATCCGCAGGGCGGCCCGCGCCGACTCGCTGACGCGTGAGGCGAGCAGCTCCGCCGGAGCGGCTGCCTCGGCAAGCGTAGGCAGCGGCACGAACACGGTGTCGCGCGGCCGCTCCTCGAAGACGCCGGGCTCCTCGCCCTCGTCCTTCGCGTCGGTCCGGTTGAGCTCGTCGCGCTGCCGCAGGAGCGCGGCGGCCTGTACGAAGCGCAGCGGCAGCCCCTCGGAGGCGAAGCGCAGGTCTCCCGCCCAGGCCGTCTCCTCGTCCGTCAGCGCCCGTCCGGCGCCCGATTCGAGCAGGGCCACGCAGTCTGCGCGGGCCAGTCCGCCGAGGAAGACCTCTTCGAGGTGCGAGTCGTCGGAGGGGGCCCGGGTGTCGGGGGTGGCGGCGAGCAAGTAGGCGCACTCCGGCGTGGCCCGCAGCAGTTCGTCGAGGGCGGTTCCGCCCATGTCGAGGTCGTCGATCAGGACGACGGCGCCTATCTCCCCCACGCGGGCGAGGAGTTCGGCCCGGTCGGGGCGTTCGGCCGGAGCCTCGTACACGGTGGCGTACAGCGCGTGGAGCAGCTCGGAGGGCTGCTGGTATCCGTACGCGCAGAGCCGTACGACCCCGTCGGGGGCCATGTCCGCGCAGGCGTCGGCGACCGCGTCGAGCAGCGCCGTGCGCCCGGATCCGGGCGGCCCGGTCAGCCGTACGGAGCGGCCGCGCGCGAGGAGGCGTACGAGGCGCTCGCGTTCTTCCTCTCGGCCCCGCAGGGGCCGTGCACCGGCTGGGGCGCCCGGCGGTACCGGGGGCCGCGCGGCGGCCGCGCGGGAGGTGCGGGCGGCAGGGGTGCGCTTGGCCGGTGTGCGGGCGGGCTCGCCGCCGGGGCGGTGGGTCGACACGATCTCGCTGCCGTCGACGGGGTTCACGGTGACGGTGAAGGCCCCGGCGGTCAGTGTCACCACCCGGGCGGGCTGCTCCACCGGATCGGCCTGCCCCTGTGTGCTGCTGCGGTCCATGACCCAGTCCCCCGATCGCGCCGTGCGCCGTCGTCTCGCCCGGCCTTCGCCCACGCCGCTGTCGCTACTGGTCCGGTTTCCGCCCGAACCCTAAACCGTGCCCGGTGGTGCGGGAACCGCAGGGGTCCCTTCACCACCGGACCGTTACGTTCGGGCGGCTCCCGCGGAGAGCCTGCGGGCGTCAGGCACGGGGCAGCGACTCCGCTTCCAGCCCGCCCTCGATCGCCAGGATCCGGTGCAGCCGGGTGGCCACGAGCAGCCGCTGCATCTGCGGCGGGACCCCGCGCAGGACGAGCCGCCGGCCGGTCCGGCCGGCCCGGCGGTGGGCGCCCATGATCACGCCGAGGCCCGTCGCGTCCCAGGAGTCGAGCCCGGTGAGGTCCAGCACGAGGTCGCCGTGACCGTCGTCCAGGGCGGTGTGCAGGACCGTACGGGCGTCCGCCGCGCTGCGCACGTCGAGGCGACCCCCGACAGCGAGTTCGGCGTGGTCGCCCCTGATGTGCATGTGTGCTCCCGGCAGTGCGGTACGGAGTACGGATGGTCCGACTGGTCCGTGGTCGGCAACTCTCACTGCAACTGACTGCCTCAGGGGCAGGGAAGTTGCCGACCGTGAGCGAACCGATACCTAATTCACCCTGTGGGGTGCAGGAATTCGAACGGATGCTCAGTGCTTGTAGAAGCCCTGACCGCTCTTGCGGCCGATGTCGCCCGCGTCCACCATGCGGCGCATCAGCTCCGGCGGCGCGAACTTCTCGTCCTGCGATTCGGTGTAGATGTTGCTGGTGGCGTGCAGCAGGATGTCGACGCCGGTGAGGTCCGCGGTGGCCAGCGGGCCCATCGCGTGGCCGAAGCCGAGCTTGCAGGCGATGTCGATGTCCTCCGCCGAGGCGACGCCCGATTCGTACAGTTTGGCGGCTTCGACGACCAGTGCGGAAATCAGACGGGTTGTCACGAATCCGGCCACGTCGCGGTTGACGACGATGCAGGTCTTGCCGACGGACTCGGCGAATGCCCGGGTGGTGGCGAGGGTTTCGTCGCTCGTCTTGTAGCCGCGTACGAGCTCGCACAGCTGCATCATCGGGACGGGTGAGAAGAAGTGCGCGCCGACGACCCGCTCCGGACGCTCCGTCACGGCCGCGATCTTGGTGATCGGGATGGCCGAGGTGTTGGAGGCGAGGATCGCGTCCTCGCGCACGAGCTTGTCGAGCGCGCGGAAGATCTCGTGCTTGACCTCGAGCTTCTCGAAGACGGCCTCGACGACGATGTCGGCGTCGGCCACCGCTTCGAGCTCGGTGGTCGTGGTGATGCGGGCGAGCGCGGCCTCGGCGTCCTCGGCCGTCAGTCTGCCCTTGGAGACGAACCTGTCGTACGAGGCCTTGATCCCGTCGGTACCGCGCGTCAGAGCGGCATCGGTGACGTCGCGCAGCACGACGTCCCAACCCGCCTGAGCGGAGACCTGCGCGATTCCGGAACCCATCAGTCCGGCACCGATGACGGCGAGCTTCCCAGCCACTGCACACCCCACGCTTTCGAATACGGCACAGCCTCGTTCGTTCTCCGGCGGAGACTAGCGCTCGTGGGGGGCGGTGTGACCGCTAAGTAACACGCGTCACGTCTCAGATGACGGACATCACACCGGGACGGCCCAGCAGTGCGCCAGGGGCCCGTAGTTGACCCGCACTAGGCTGGCGGCATGGTGAACCTCACGCGCATCTACACCCGCACCGGCGACAAGGGCACGACCGCGCTCGGCGACATGAGCCGCACGGCCAAGACCGATGTGCGGATCTCGGCGTACGCCGACGCCAACGAGGCCAACGCGGCCATCGGGACGGCCATCGCGCTCGGCGCGCTGCCCGCCGATGTCGTGAAGGTCCTGGTCCGGGTGCAGAACGACCTGTTCGACGTGGGCGCGGACCTCTGCACCCCGGTCGCCGAGAACCCCGAGTACCCGCCGCTGCGCGTCGAGCAGTTCTACGTGGACAAGCTGGAGGCCGACTGCGACCTCTTCAACGGCGAGCTGGAGAAGCTCCGCAGCTTCATCCTCCCCGGCGGCACCCCCGGCGCCGCCCTCCTGCACCAGGCCTGCACGGTGGTCCGGCGGGCAGAGCGCTCCACGTGGGCGGCCCTGGAGGCGCACGGCGAGGTCATGAACCCGCTGACGGCCACCTACCTCAACCGCCTCTCCGACCTCCTCTTCATCCTGGCCCGCACGGCCAACAAGGAGGTCGGCGACGTCCTGTGGGTTCCGGGCGGCGAGCGCTGAGCCCCGGAGCTACCGGTTCTGTAGTTCGGCCTGCGCGGGGGCGCGTTTCGGCCAGAGCGTGTAGGCGGCGGCGATCAGCGCGCGGATGCCGGTCATCCGCAGCGCCGTGAACTGCCACCCCTGCAGTGAGCCGGTGTCGCCCGAGCCGCCCACGTACCAGACGGCGATCTGGAGCAGGCCGATCGCGACGGCCGCCGCGAGGACGGTCCGGCCGACCAGCTTCCACTCGTGGACGGCCCGCGCCCTCCCGTAGCCGGCCCCGGCCGGCTTCGGGCCCCCGGCCAGGCGGTACGCGGCGTGGCCGTCGAGCCACTTCACCGTGTAGTGCCCGTAGGCGACGGTGTAGCCGAGGTAGAGCGCGGCCACCCCGTGCTTCCAGTCCGGCTCGGCGCCGCCGCGCAGGTCCAGGGTGGTGGCCACCAGCAGGACCAGCTCCAGCAGGGGCTCGCACAGCAGGACGGCCGCGCCGAGCTTCGGCTTCTTCGCGAGGTAGCGCAGGGCCAGGCCGCCGGTCAGCAGGACCCAGAAACCGACCTCGCAGGCGATGATCAGGGCGACGAGCACGGGCCTCTCCGTTCCGGCGGTGATGGTGATGGTGAGTGATGGTGATGGGGGACGCATCCAGCCTCCCGCCCCGCACGCCCCGGTACCTCGTCACCGATGACGAAAGACGGGCGCGGCGCACTGCATCCTTCGATGTACGGCGCCTCGGCCCCGATGGCGATGCCCGCCCGCGCCGCACCCTGTTGGATGAGAGCGTGAACAGGAAGATCCCGCCCCCGCACCGCGACGACGTACTCCTCGCCGTGGTCAGCGTGGCCGCCGGCCTGCTCCTGTGGTCGCTCGGCGTGTACAGCTCCGCTTCCCGGGACCTGTTCCCCGCCTGGGCGGCGCTGGTGCCCCTCCTGGCCCTGGGCCCCATGGAGCTGCTCCGCCGCAGCATGCCCCGCACGACTTTGGCGGTCGGCACCGCCGGGCTGGTCGCCGACCAGTTCACCGTGGGGAGCCTGGCCACCGTCCTGATCTTCACCGACCTGATGTACGCGGCCGTCGTCTACGGCAAACCGGCCATGGCCCGCCGCCTGCCGGTGACCACCGGGCTGATCACCGTCGCCGTGACCATCGCCTCCGTCGCCTGGCTGCGCACCCCGCAGGCCCTGCTGATCGGCGTGATCACCGGCATCGTGAGCTTCGGCCCGGCGCTGACCGGCGCCACCCTGCGCAACCACCGCGAGGCCGCCGTGGCCGCCCGGCTGCGCGCCGAGCAGACCGCGCTGCTGGCCGAGATGGACCGCGCGCAGGCGGTCGTCGCCGAGCGTGCCCGGATGGCCCGCGAACTGCACGACATGGTCGCCAACCACCTCTCCGCCATCGCCATCCACTCCACCGCCGCGCTCTCCATCGACTCCCCCGCCACCAGCCGCGAGGCGCTCGGGGTGATCCGGGAGAACAGCGTCCAGGGTCTGGCCGAGATGCGCCGCCTGATCGGACTGCTGCGCGACGCGGGGGCCGGGCAGGGGGCCGTCGCCACGCCGACCCTGGACGGGCTGGACGCGCTGCTGGCGCAGGCGCGTACGACCGGGGCCGGGAGCGGGCTGGACTTCGTACTCCTCGACGACCGGCCCGGGGCCACCGCCGGGAAGACCGGGAAGACCGGGAGGCCCGGGAGGCCCGGGGAGCCCGGGAAGGCCACGGAATCCGGGGAGGCCCGTGAGCAGCTGCCCGCCCCGGTGGAGCTGGCGGCGTACCGGATCGTCCAGGAGTCGCTGACCAACGCCCTCAAACACGCGGCCCCCGGCACGGTCACCGTCCGCCTGGCCCGCGACCACCCCACGGGGCGGAGCAGGACCGGGGACGGGGACGGGGACGGCGCGCTGCGGGTCGTGGTCGACTCCCCCTACGGGGAGCGCCCCGGACCCCGCGCACCCGGCTCCGGCGCCGGCCTGACCGGGATGCGGGAGCGGACGCAGTTGCTCGGCGGAACATTCGAAGCGGGCCGCGCCGGCGCGCTCTGGCGGGTCCGGGCGACGCTGCCCGTGACGGAGGAAGGGGTACGGGCGTGACGATCAGGGTCGTGGTGGCGGAGGACCAGAGCGCGGTACGGGCCGGGCTGGTGCTGATCCTGCGCAGCGCCGGCGACATCGAGGTGGCGGGCGAGGCGGCGGACGGGGAGGAGGCCGTGCGGCTGGCCCGCGAGCTGCGGCCGGATCTGGTGCTCATGGACGTGCAGATGCCGCGCCTGGACGGGGTCTCGGCGACCCGCCAAGTCGTGGCGGAGGGCTTGGCCGACGTCCTCGTGCTCACCACCTTCGACTTGGACGAGTACGTCTTCGGGGCGCTGCGCGCGGGCGCCGCCGGCTTCCTGCTGAAGGACGCGGACGCGGCGGAGCTGATCGCGGCGGTACGGACCGTCGCGCGCGGGGAGGGCACGATCGCCCCGGCGGTGACCCGTCGGCTGATCGCGGAGTTCGCGGCTCCACGGCCGGTACGGGTGCCCGTGCCGGCGGCGGTGCGATCGCTGACCCCGCGCGAGCGGGAGGTGTTCGGGTGCCTGGGCGAGGGCCTGTCGAACGCCGAGATCGCGGTACGCCTGGATATGGCGGAGGCGACGGCGAAGACCCACGTCAGCCGGGTGCTGGGGAAGCTGGAGCTGCGCAGCCGGGTTCAAGCGGCAGTGCTGGCACAGGAGTTGGGGATCTAGCCGAATCCGGCCGGAAATATTTCCGGGGCGGATACAGAAGGTCTGGACCTCTTGACGGTTGGTCCAGACCTTTCTACTCTCACGCAAAACTGTGGTGAGCGTGCCATGACAAGACGTCATACGGACACGCTCACGGGCGGCGCAGGTCCCACCCCCATGCGGCGGCCGTCCCCACGGCCGCCGCGGACCTCGGAGGAGCACCCTTGAGCACAGCACCCCCACGACGCGCACCGCTACTGCGAAGAGTCGCGGCCGCACTGGCCGTCCTCACCCTGCCCGTCGCCGGACTCGTGGCCCTCGCCGGTCCCGCCGAGGCCGCCGCCTCGGCCACCGCGACGTACACCAAGGTCTCCGACTGGGGCTCCGGCTTCGAGGGCAAGTGGACGGTGAAGAACACCGGCACGACCACCCTCAGCAGCTGGAACGTCGAGTGGGACTACCCGGCCGGCACCGCCGTCACTTCCGCCTGGGACGCCACCGTCACCAGCTCCGGCACCCACTGGAGCGGCAAGAACGTCGGCTGGAACGGCACCCTCGCCCCGGGCGCCACCGTCAGCTTCGGCTTCAACGGCACGGGCGGCGGCGCCCCCGCCGGCTGCAGGATCAACGGCGGCAGCTGCGACGGCGGCACCACCCCCACCGACAATCCGCCCAGCGCCCCCGGCACCCCCACGGCCAGTGGCGTCACCGACACCGGACTGACCCTCGGCTGGGCCGCGGCCACCGACGACAAGGGCGTCAAGAACTACGACGTCTACCGCGGCGGGGCCAAGGTCGCCACCGTCACCAGCCCCTCGTACACCGCCACGGGCCTGACCAAGGGCACGACCTACAGCTACACGGTCGTCGCCCGCGACACGATCGACCAGACCGGGCCCTCCTCCGGCGCCCTCTCGGTGACCACCACCGGCGGCGGCGGGACCGACCCCGGCGACCCCGGCACCCCGGGCTCCGCGGTCAAGCTCGGCTACTTCACGGACTGGGGCGTCTACCAGCGCAACTACCACGTGAAGAACCTGGTCACCTCCGGCAGCGCCGCGAAGATCACGCACATCAACTACGCCTTCGGCAACGTCCAGGGCGGCAAGTGCACGATCGGTGATGCCTACGCCGACTACCAGAAGACCTACGACGCCGGCTCCAGCGTCTCCGGCACCGCCGACACCTGGGACCAGCCGGTCGCGGGCAACTTCAACCAGCTGCGCCAGCTGAAGAAGAAGTACCCGAACATCAAGGTCCTCTACTCCTTCGGCGGCTGGACCTGGTCCGGCGGCTTCGGACAGGCCGCCGCGAACCCGGCCGCCTTCGCCCAGTCCTGCTACGACCTGGTCGAGGACCCGCGCTGGGCCGACGTCTTCGACGGCATCGACATCGACTGGGAGTACCCGAACGCCTGCGGCCTGTCCTGCGACACCAGCGGGGCCGCCTCCCTGAAGAACGTCCTCTCCGCGCTGCGCACCAAGTTCGGCAGCAGCAACCTGGTCACCGCCGCCATCTCCGCCGACGGCTCCAACGGAGGCAAGCTCGACCTCGCCGACTACGCGGGCGCCGCCCAGTACGTCGACTTCTACAACGTCATGACCTACGACTTCTTCGGCGCGTGGGACGCCAAGGGCCCGACCGCCCCGCACTCCCCGCTCACCTCGTACACCGGCATCCCGATCGCCGGATTCAACTCCGAGGCCGCCATCACCAAGCTCAAGGGCAAGGGCATCGCCGGCTCCAAGCTCAACCTCGGCATCGGCTTCTACGGCCGCGGCTGGACCGGCGTCACCCAGGCCACCCCCGGCGGCACCGCCACCGGACCGGCCCCGGGCACCTACGAGCAGGGCATCGAGGACTACAAGGTGCTCAAGGCCGGCTGCCCGGCCACCGGCACCATCGCCGGCACGGCGTACGCCAAGTGCGGCAGCAACTGGTGGAGCTACGACACCCCCGCCACCATCGCCGGGAAGATGACCTGGGTGAAGCAGCAGGGCCTCAAGGGCGCCTTCTTCTGGGAGTTCAGCGGCGACACCACGAACGGCGAACTGGCCTCCGCGATCCACACCGGCCTTCAGTAGGCCCCGTACGCACGGCCTCTGAAACGCACGGATGGTGACATGCACAGCCGGTGACATGCACAGCCGGTGAAGGACGAAGCCGGTGAACGACGAAGCCGGGAAGACTGGTCCGCCCCCGTCTCCCCGGCTTCCTCACGTCCTGCGAGGCGCAGCGGCCTCAGGCCACGTTGACCCGTTGCCCGGGCGGCGCCGCCTCGAGCCAGGCCAGGAAACCGGTCAGCGCGTCATCGCTCATCGCCAGTTCCAGGCGGGTCCCGCGATGCACGCAGCCGAGTACGACGGCGTCGGAGAGCAGGGCCAGCTCCTCCTCGCCCTCGGGCGCACGGCGGGCGATGACCTCGATGGAGGACCGCTCCAGCAGCCGGCGCGGCCGCGGGGAGTAGCTGAAGACGCGGAACCAGTCGATGCGGTCACCGCTGTAGCGCGCGACCCCGTACACCCAGCCCTTGCCGGAGACGTCGGGTTCATCGGCCACGCCCCAGCGCAGGCTGCAGTCGAAGGTGCCGCCGGAGCGCTGGATCAGCCTGCGGCGCAGCCCGAAGACAAACAGCCCGATCACCACCAGGGCTACTACGACCAGGCTGCTCACAAGCAGAGCGAGGAGCATCTTTCACCGACCTCCTCGCTCATCGAATGACGCACACGACAGAGTTCTTGCCAGACGCAGTCTGGGCCGGACCCGCATCGCCTCAGCCGCGACCCGGTCCGAAAATTCCGGAACAGGCCGCGGCTGAGGTTTGAAACTCTTACCGGTACCGGGGCTCAGCGCCCCGAAACCGCGCGCAGCCGGACATCGGCGCGACGTTCGGCGGCCCCATCGGTCTCCGACTTCGCGCGCTCCAGTGCCCGCTCCGCACGCTCGACGTCAATCTCGTCGGCAAGCTCGGCGATCTCGGCCAGCAGCGACAACTTGTTGTCCGCGAACGAGATGAATCCGCCGTGCACCGCGGCGACAACAGTGTTGCCTCCGACGGTACGGATGGTCACCGGGCCCGATTCCAGCACACCGAGAAGCGGCTGGTGACCGGGCATGACGCCGATGTCGCCGGACGTGGTGCGCGCGACAACCAGGGTGGCCTCGCCGGACCAGACGTTACGGTCCGCCGCGACCAGCTCGACGTGCAGCTCAGCAGCCAAGGTGGCTCCTCGGGTCACCACCCGGCGGGAAAGCCGGGTGTTGGGTCAAATTCTAATGGGCGTGGGGAGAGGGACGGGACACACCCGCCCCTCTCCGTCATTCAGCTGTGCTCAGAGACGAGCCCGGCTTCAGGAGACGCCCAGCTCCTTGGCGTTCGCCTTCAGGTCCTCGATGCCACCGCACAGGAAGAACGCCTGCTCGGGGAAGTGGTCGTAGTCTCCGTCGCAGATCGCGTTGAAGGCAGTGATCGACTCTTCCAGCGGCACGTCCGAACCGTCCACACCGGTGAACTGCTTCGCCACGTGGGTGTTCTGCGACAGGAAGCGCTCGACGCGACGGGCACGGTGGACAACGAGCTTGTCCTCCTCGCCCAGCTCGTCGATACCGAGGATCGCGATGATGTCCTGGAGGTCCTTGTACTTCTGCAGGATCCCCTTGACGCGCATCGCCGTGGCGTAGTGGTCCGCCGCGATGTACCGCGGGTCGAGGATGCGGGACGTCGAGTCCAGCGGGTCCACGGCCGGGTAGATGCCCTTCTCGGAGATCGGACGGGAAAGAACCGTCGTCGCGTCGAGGTGGGCGAAGGTGGTGGCCGGCGCCGGGTCGGTCAGGTCGTCCGCGGGGACGTAGATCGCCTGCATCGAGGTGATCGAGTGACCGCGGGTCGAGGTGATGCGCTCCTGCAGCAGACCCATCTCGTCAGCCAGGTTCGGCTGGTAACCCACGGCGGACGGCATGCGGCCCAGAAGGGTCGACACCTCCGAACCAGCCTGGGTGTAACGGAAGATGTTGTCGATGAAGAAGAGCACGTCCTGCTTCTGCACATCGCGGAAGTACTCCGCCATGGTCAGACCGGCCAGGGCGACGCGAAGACGGGTGCCCGGGGGCTCGTCCATCTGACCGAAGACAAGCGCCGTCTTGTCGATGACGCCGGACTCGGCCATTTCCGCGATGAGGTCGTTGCCCTCACGGGTACGCTCACCGACGCCCGCGAAGACCGACACGCCGTCGTGGTTGTTGGCGACGCGGTAGATCATTTCCTGGATCAGAACGGTCTTGCCGACACCGGCACCACCGAACAGACCGATCTTTCCACCCTTGACGTACGGGGTGAGAAGGTCGATGACCTTGACGCCGGTCTCGAACATCTCGGTCTTCGACTCGAGCTCGTCGAAGCGGGGCGCCTTGCGGTGGATCGGCCAGCGCTCGGTGACGTTGGCGTTCTCCTCCGGGTAGTTCAGCACCTCACCGAGGGTGTTGAACACCTTGCCCTTGGTGAAGTCACCGACGGGGACAGTGATGCCCTCGCCCGTGTTGGTCACCGTGGCCTGGCGGACCAGACCGTCGGTGGGCTGCATGGAGATGGTGCGGACCACGCCGTCACCCAGGTGCTGGGCGACTTCCAGGGTCAGCGTCTTGAGCTTGCCGTCCTCGGCCGGGTCGGCGACCTGGACCTTGAGGGCGTTGTAGATCTCGGGCATGGCGTCGACGGGGAACTCCACGTCGACGACCGGGCCGATGACCCGGGCGACGCGGCCCGTGGCGGCGGCCGTCTCAACAGTGGTCGTCATTACTTGTCACTCCCCGCGGTCGCGTCAGCCATGGCGCTCGCGCCACCGACGATCTCGCTGATTTCCTGGGTGATTTCGGCCTGGCGGGCCGCGTTGGCAAGCCGGGAGAGGCTCTTGATGAGATCCCCGGCGTTGTCGGTCGCCGACTTCATCGCGCGGCGGCGGGCGGCGTGCTCGGAAGCGGCCGACTGCAGCAGTGCGTTGTAGATGCGGCTCTCGACGTAGCGCGGCAGAAGGGCGTCGAGGACGTCCTCCGCCGACGGCTCGAAGTCGAACAGCGGAAGGATCTCGCCCTTCGCGCCGGTCTCCTCTTCCACCTTGTCGAGGCTGAGCGGCAGCATCCGGCCGTCCACCGCGTTCTGCGTCATCATCGACACGAATTCCGTGTAGACGATGTGCAGCTCGTCGACGCCACCCTCGGCCGTAACCGTCTGGATGGCCTCGATCAGCGGCGCCGCGACGCGCTTGGCGTCGGCGTAGGCCGGGCTGTCGGTGAAGCCGGTCCACAGCTCCGCGACCTTGCGCTCGCGGAATCCGTAGTAGGCGGCACCCTTACGGCCGACGATGTACGTGTCGACCTCCTTGCCCTCGCCGCGCAGCCGCTCGGAGAGCCGCTCCGCCTGCTTGATGGCGTTCGAGGAGTAGCCGCCGGCCAGACCGCGGTCGCTCGTGATGAGCAGAACCGCGGCACGCGCCGGTGCCTCGACCTCGGTCGTCAGGGCGTGCTTGGTGTTCGAACCGGTCGCCACCGCGGTCACCGCACGGGTGAGCTCGGCCGCGTACGGCATCGATGCCGCCACCTTGCGCTGCGCCTTGACGATGCGCGAGGCGGCGATCATTTCCATCGCCTTGGTGATCTTCTTGGTCGCCGTGACGGCACGGATGCGACGCTTGTAGACCCGGAGCTGCGCTCCCATGAGTCAGGTCCCTTCCGTCGTCACTTGGAGACGTTGACGGCCGGCGCGTCCTCGCCCAGGAGCTTGCCGTCCGAGGTCTCGAACCCACGCTTGAAGTCAGCGATGGCGTCACCGATGGAGGTGAGGGTGTCGTCCGACATCTTGCCGCCGTCCGCGATGGAGGTGAGGAGGTCCTTGCGCGAAACGCGCAGGTGCTCCAGCAGCTCCGACTCGAAGCGACGGATGTCGTTGACCGGGACCTCGTCCATCTTGCCGGTGGTACCGGCCCAGACGGAGATGACCTGCTCCTCGACCGGCATCGGCTGGTACTGGCCCTGCTTCAGCAGCTCGACCAGGCGCTTGCCGCGCTCCAGCGAGGACTTCGAAGCGGCGTCCAGGTCGGAACCGAAGGCGGCGAACGCCTCCAGCTCACGGTACTGGGCGAGGTCCAGGCGCAGACGGCCGGAAACCTGCTTCATCGCCTTGTGCTGGGCCGAGCCACCGACGCGGGAGACCGAGATACCGACGTTCAGCGCCGGGCGCTGGCCCGCGTTGAACAGGTCGGACTCAAGGAAGCACTGGCCGTCGGTGATGGAGATGACGTTGGTCGGGATGAACGCCGACACGTCGTTCGCCTTGGTCTCGACGATCGGCAGACCGGTCATCGAGCCGGCACCCATGTCGTCGGAGAGCTTCGCGCAGCGCTCCAGCAGACGGGAGTGCAAGTAGAAGACGTCGCCCGGGTAGGCCTCGCGGCCCGGCGGACGGCGCAGCAGCAGCGACACGGCGCGGTAGGCGTCGGCCTGCTTCGACAGGTCGTCGAAGATGATCAGGACGTGCTTGCCGGCGTACATCCAGTGCTGGCCGATGGCCGAACCGGTGTACGGCGCCAGGTACTTGAAGCCGGCCGGGTCGGACGCCGGGGCGGCGACGATCGTCGTGTACTCCAGCGCGCCGGCGTCTTCCAGGGCGCCGCGAACGGACGCGATGGTCGAGCCCTTCTGGCCGATGGCGACGTAGATGCAGCGAACCTGCTTGTTCACGTCGCCAGAGCGCCAGTTGTCGCGCTGGTTGATGATCGTGTCGACGGCAAGAGCGGTCTTGCCGGTCTGACGGTCACCGATGATCAGCTGACGCTGACCGCGGCCGACCGGCACCATGGCGTCGATGGCCTTGTAGCCGGTCTGCATCGGCTCGTGGACCGACTTGCGGACCATGACGCCGGGGGCCTGCAGTTCGAGGGCGCGGCGGCCCTCGGTCGCGATCTCGCCGAGGCCGTCGATCGGGTTGCCGAGCGGGTCGACAACGCGGCCGAGGTAACCCTCGCCGACGCCGACGGAGAGCACCTCACCGGTGCGCTGCACCGGCTGGCCCTCCTCGATACCGCTGAACTCGCCGAGGACGACGGCGCCGATCTCGCGCTCGTCGAGGTTGAGGGCGAGACCAAGGGTCCCGTCCTCGAACTTCAGCAGTTCGTTCGCCATGGCGGAGGGCAGGCCCTCCACCTTCGCGATGCCGTCGCCGGCAACGCTGACCGTACCGACCTCCTCGCGCGAGGCCGCGTCCGGCTGGTACGACTGGACAAAGTTCTCCAGTGCGTCCCGGATCTCCTCCGGCCGGATCGTGAGCTCCGCCATCTGGGTTCCCTGCTCTCCTTGTTGGGCCTGAAGCTTCTTAGGGGTCTGGGGGCGACCCCCAGGAATCTTCTGCAAGTTCTGCACGGCCCAACCGGGCCGCTAGGAATGCTTTTTTCTAAAGGTGTGGCTGGTCAGCCGGCCATGCGTCGGGACGCCTCTGCGATGCGGTCCGAGATGGTGCCGTCGATGACCTCGTCGCCGACCCGCACCGAGATCCCGCCGAGGACCGTGGGGTCCACGTCGAGGTTCAGGTGCATCGGGCGGCCGTACAGCTTGGCCAGCACCGCGCCGAGACGCTGCTTCTGGACGTCGCTGAGCGGAACCGCGGTGGTCACGGTGGCGACCATGCGGCCACGACGCTCGGCGGCGACCTTGGACAGGGACTCGAGTCCCTGTTCCAGGCTACGTCCACGCGGGTGCGTGACGAGACGCGTGACCAGTCGCTCGGTGACGGCGTTCGCCTTGCCGCCGAGCAGGCTGCGCAGCAGCTCGCTCTTGGCAGCGGTGGTCGCCGACCGGTCGGTCAGTGCTGCACGCAGCTCGGTGTTCGCGGAGACGATCCGGCCGAACCGGAACAGCTCGTCCTCGACGTCGTCGAGACCGCCACCGGCCTGGGCCGCCGTGAGGTCGGCGGTGGCCGCCAGTACCTCGAGCGAATCCACCAGGTCACGGGAGCGCGACCAGCGGGACCGGACCATGCCGGACACCAGGTCGAGGGTTTCCCCGCCCACCTGGCCGCCGAGCAGACGACCCGCCAGCTCGGCCTTGGCCTCGCCGGACTGCGCCGGGTCCGTGATGACCCGACGCAGCGAGACCTCACGGTCGAGCAGCGCGGTGACGGCCGCCAGCTCGCCGGCGAGCTTCGCCGCGTCGACGGACGTGTTGTCCGTCAGCGCGTCGAGACGCTCACGAGCGGTGGCCAGCGCGTCGCGGCTCGCTCCGTTCATCGTGCGGCCTCGGCCTTCTCCTCGAGCTCGCTGAGGAAACGGTCGATCGTGCGGCTCTGCCGGGCGTGGTCCTCGAGGGACTCGCCGACGAGCTTTCCGGCCAGGTCGGTGGCGAGCTTGCCCACGTCCTGTCGGAGCGCCGAAGAGGCGGCCTTGCGGTCGGCCGCGATCTGGGCGTGACCGGCAGCGATGATCTCCTCACGCTGCCGCTGGCCCTCTGCGCGCAGTTCTTCCTTGAGCGCAGTGCCCTGCTCCAGGGCGTCCTGGCGCAGGCGAGCGGCCTCGTGCCGGGCTTCGGCGAGCTGGGCCTTGTACTGCTCCAGGACGCTCTGAGCCTCGGTCTGAGCGGCCTCAGCCTTTTCGATACCGCCTTCGATGGCCTCGCGGCGCTCGTCCAGAACCTTGTTGATGTTCGGGAGGAGCTTCTTCGCGAGGAAACCGAAGACGATGACGAAGGCGATCAGACCGATGACGAGCTCGGGGATCGGCGGAATGAGGGGGTTTTCCCCGCCCTCAGCCGCGAGAACCAGGAGGTTCACATCAGTGCCTTTCGTCGATTCGGACTAGTCGTTGGGTTCGTCTTAGTAGACGAACGGCATGACCAGGCCGATGAGGGCGAGCGCCTCACAGAAGGCGAAGCCGAGGATCTGGTTGGCGCGGATCAGACCGGCAGCCTCGGGCTGACGGGCAAGAGCCTGGGTGCCGTTACCGAAGATGATGCCGACGCCGACGCCCGGGCCGATGGCCGCGAGGCCGTAGCCGACAGAGCTGAGGGAGCCGGTGACGCCTTCGGTGGCAGCGAGGATCTGGGACATGCCAGTTCTTCCTTCTCTTTCACGGACCGGTGGGGGTTGGCCACCGGACGACAGGGGGTTTTTGTGCGGGCCTGGCTCAGTGGTGCTCGGCGAGCGCGCCCTGCAGGAAGCTGCAGGCCAGGAGGACGAAGACGTACGCCTGGACAGCCTGGATGAACAGCTCGAACGCGGTCATCACGATGACCATGATGAACGAGACGCCCGCGTAGGCGATGCCGATCCCGTTCAGCAGGTACCAGCTGGCAATGGTGAACAGCAGCAGCAGGGTGTGACCGGCGAACATGTTCGCAAACAGTCGGACCGCGTGGGTGAAGGGCCGGACGATCACGTTCGAGAAGAACTCGATGACCATGACCAGCGGCAGAACCGGGCCGAGCGACTTGTCGTAGCCGGTCAGGTTCTTGAAGCCGCCGACGAAGCCGTGCCGCTTGAACGTCACGCTCATCCAGATCACGTAGACGATCAGCGCGAGCGCGACCGGGTACGAGAAGATCGCCGTCACCGGGAACTGAGCCACGGGGATGATCGACCAGAGGTTCAGGATCCAGACGAAGAAGAACAGCGAGACCATGAAGGGGACGTACTTCTCGCCCTCCTTCTTGCCGAGCGTCTCGTAGACGATGCCGCGACGTACGAAGTCGTAGCCGGCCTCAGCGACCATCTGCAGCTTGCCCGGGACGACCTTCGGCTTGCGGAAGGCGGCCCAGAAGAAAGCGACGATGACGACCGTACCGAGCAGCGCCAGCAGCATCGTCTTGTTGAAGTACGAGCTGCTGTCACCGTCCCCGAAGATCGGCTGGAACATGAACGAGTGCAGGCCGGGAGCCGGGAATCCACAACCATCGAAGATGTGGCAATCGGTCTCGAAGGCGAGCACCGTCGTCGGGTCAGCACTCACCGCGGGCTCCTTCAGCGTGGCGCATAGGTACGGCAACCTCGTTGTGTCGGCGCGGCGGACAGCCGCTGTTCGGCACTGGACTGGTGTAACGGATGTGGGGGCGGCGGTCGGGCATCGAGCCTCGCGATGGAACAGGCGTCAGCTCAGATACCCGCGCCCGCATTGCCACAGTTGAAACCGGACGATAGCAGCATCCCGAACGGCCACTTATTCCGCCCCTACCCCTCACGGCTTCGGTCCCGAATTTCCGGGCTTGTCGCCCTTCATCGATTCCGGTTCGACGTAAAGGATCTTGGCCTTCATATGAGCACGCGCCTGTGCGCCGATCCACACGAGGGTGGTGGCGACGAGCGTGATCGCGAAGGCCTTGGGGTGGAACAGTGTCGTGTTCTTGAACACGGCGAGAAAGACGAAGAGCAGCAGGATCTGGGCCGTGTAGAGCATGAGCCCCATGGCCTGGAACAGGTGCGGCAGTGATTTCGCCGTGCGTTGCAGTACGAGGAATCCGATGCCCATGAACAGCATCACCACCACCGTCGCGACGACGGCGCCCACGGCCCCCTTGCCACCGACGACGATGCCACTGATGACGGCGGCGAGAGCGCCGGCGACAGCAGTGGGTACGGCGGATTGCAGGAGGGATCGGACGTCATCTGACCGCATGGCGGTTTGCTCCGCGTGGTGGTGGGGGCAAGGGACTCGTACAGGACGAGCGTAAGCCCGGTCCGAGTGAGTACCTCGGGCCAATGGACCGTCGCACTACGGTCCTTCGGCTCTGTCGCCGGGTTTAGTGAACGGTATCACAAAGTATTTGATGAGAGCTTTACCCAGGAAGTGTGCCGACTGTCACACATGAGAGTGACCCTGCGCGTGTGTGCGCGACAGCCAACCGGGTTGTCTGGTAAAGGGCGTTCATGTCCGACATGCGCTCTGGGAGTCAGCGCGACGATCCGGCCTTGCGCCGGTCGGGGAAGCGAGAACGGGGGCCGATCGCAGTCGCCCCGTTGACGCCGGACACACCCGCGGCGATCGGCCGGGCCGGTTCGGGTTCCACCGTCAAGTCGTCCTGCAGGGCCGCCTCGGCGGCCCGTTCCGCGTGCCGGTAGCGCGGCGGGACCAGCTTCTCCGCCCACTGCGGGGTCCTCGGGGTGAAGCGCGGCAGCAGGAGCAGGAGCAGGCCCACGGCGCTGAGTGCGGCGATCGCCAACACGATCCACATCGAGGCGGAATGAACCGAATACGCCACCGCACCGAAGGCGATCAAGCCTGACCAGAAGTACATGATGAGCACCGCCCGGCTGTGCGAATGCCCGAGCTCCAGCAGCCGGTGGTGGAGGTGTCCGCGGTCCGCCGCGAAGGGCGACTGCCCCTTCCAGGTGCGGCGCACGATGGCCAGGATGAGGTCCGTCATCGGGATCGCGATGATCGTCAGCGGCAGGATCAGCGGGATGAAGACCGGCAGCATCGCGTGGGTCGCGTTGCGCTCGCCGCCCGCGAACAGCGCCATCGCGTCCGGGTCCACCTGTCCGGTGATGGAGATGGCCGCGGCGGCCAGAACCAGGCCGATGAGCATCGAGCCGGAGTCGCCCATGAAGATCCGGGCGGGGTGCATGTTGTGCGGCAGGAAGCCGAGGCACATGCCCATCAGGATGGCGGCGAAGAGCGTCGCGGGCGCGGCCGCCTCGATCCCGTAGCCGAACCAGATCCGGTACGCGTAGAGGAAGAAGGCACAGGTCGCGATGCAGACCATGCCGGCGGCGAGGCCGTCGAGGCCGTCCACGAAGTTCACCGCGTTGATGGTGATCACGACGAGGGCCACGGTGAGCAGGTTGCCCTGCCACGGGGTGAGCGCGACCGTACCGATCCACGGGACCGGGATCCACAGGATGGTCAGGCCCTGCATGCACATCACGCCGGCGGAGATCATCTGTGCGCCGAGCTTGATCAGGGCGTCGAGCTCGAACTTGTCGTCGAGTACGCCGACCAGCCAGATCAGGGCGGCCCCGGAGAGCAGGGCCCGTGGTTCGTTCGACAGCTCGAAGACCCCGTTGAGGTTCTGCAGGTGGTCCGCGACCAGCAGGCCCGCGCACAGTCCGCCGAACATCGCGATGCCGCCGAGCCGTGGAGTGGGCTCCCGGTGCACGTCCCGGGCACGGATCTCCGGCATCGCGCCCACGGCGATCGCGAACTTCCGCACGGGCCCGGTGAGTAGGTACGTCACCGCGATCGTGACGCAAAGCGTCAGCAGATATTCACGCACGGGCTGCCCCAGATGTATCGCCGGCCATCTCAGCCCCACACACTAGCTGCGATGCACACGCTGTCGGGGACGCGCGGTGGCGGTATCCCGGTTGCGGTACGTCGCTCTTACCCCGTTTAAACCCCATACGGCGGAAAATTGAACACCAACTCGTTGACGTCCCTACGGACCTTCGCGGGCTCCCCGCCGCTCAGCGCGGCCGTGAACAGCTCGGCGATCCGCCGCATCTCCGCCTTCCCCATTCCCTGGGTGGTCACGGCCGCGCTGCCGAGGCGGATCCCGCGCCGGTCGCCGTGGGGAAGGGCGCAGGTGTCCAGCACGATGCCGGCGGCGGCCAGCCGGCCCCGGGCGCCCGCGCCGTCGAGGCCCAGGGGCTCGGGGTCCGCGGTGATCAGGTGGGTGTCGGTCCCGCCGGTCGTGATCGCGAACCCGCGCCGCCCCAGCTCCTCGGCCAGCGTGCGCGCGTTGGCCACGACCCGGTGGGCGTACGAGGTGAACGCGGGCCCGGCGGCCTCGCCGAAGGCCACGGCCTTCGCGGCGATGGTGTGCATCTGCGCCCCGCCCTGGGTGAAGGGGAACACCGCCCGGTCGATCCGGTCGGCGAACTCGGCGCCGCACAGGATCATGCCGCCGCGCGGACCGCGGAGCACCTTGTGCGTGGTGGCGCAGACGATGTCGGCGTAGGGCACGGGACTGGGCGCGGCCCCGCCGGCCACGAGCCCGATGGGATGGGCGGCGTCGGCGATCAGGAAGGCCCCGACCTCGTCGGCGATCTCCCGGAAGACGGAGTACTCGGGATGTCTGGGATAGGAGATGGACCCGCAGACGATGGCCTTGGGCCGGTGCGTGTGCGCGAGCTCCTGCACCTGGAGGTAGTCGATGAGCCCGGTCTCGGCGTCCACTCCGTACCCGACGAAGTCGAACCACCGCCCGGAGAAATTGGCCGGGGAGCCGTGGGTGAGGTGTCCCCCGGACGTCAGCCCCATCGCCAGGACGGTGTCCCCGGGCTGCAGCAGCGCGGCGTACGCGGCCAGCACGGCGGCGGATCCGGAGTGCGGCTGCACGTTCGCGTGCTCGGCGCCGAAGAGGGCGCAGGCCCGTTCGGCGGCGATCCGCTCGGCGAGGTCGGCGTACTCGCAGCCGCCGTGGTGGCGGGCGCCGGGGTACCCCTCGGCGTACTTGTTGGCGAGCTGCGATCCGAGTGTGCCGAGCACGGCGGCCGAGGTGAAGTTCTCGGCGGCGATCAGCTGCAGCCCGGTCGCCTGGCGCTGCCGCTCCCCGTCGAGGACGTCGGCCATCTGCGGATCCTGCTGCCGCAGCAGGTCCATCGGCTGGGTGATGACGCTCATGGCGCGACTCCAGGGGGGTACCGCGTACCGGGTACCAGCCACTGTAGGCCGAGGCCGCTCATCGCGCCTCGCGGCGGCGATCCGGCCCCGCCCGGGGAGCTCTCCCGGTGGCAGCCGGGGGAATGCGAGGCGCGGGGATCCGGGGGCAGCGCCCCCGACAACGGCGTCGCGGGGTCAGCGCGAGGCGGTGACGCCCGTCAGCGCCGTGACCACGGGGTCCAGCGCCTGGTTGATCTCGTCGCCGATCGAGCGGAAGAAGGTGATCGGCGCCCCGTACGGGTCGTAGACCTCATCGGCGTCCGGGGACGGCGCCAGGAGCCATCCGCGCAGCGCGGCGGCGGCCCGGACCAGCGCACGGGCCCGTTCCACCATTCCTTCTTCCAGCGGCGGCAGCGTCGCCGGGTCTATCGCCCGCACCAGCCGGGTGAACTCCTTCAGGGTGAAGGTGCGCAGCCCCGCCGAGTGCCCCATCGAAATCACCTGGGCGCGGTGGTCGCGGGTGGCGGTGAGGACCAGGTCGGCGCGTATGACGTGCTCGTCCAGCAGCTCCCGGCCGGTGAATCCGGAGGCGTCCGCCCCGAAGTCGGCCAGCACGGCGGCCGCGTTGGCCTCCATGGGCGCGCCCTCGTGGCCCCAGGTGCCCGCGCTCTCCACGATCAGGTCGCCGGTGACGAACCCGCCGAGCCGGTGGGACAGCGCGTGCCGCGTCAGCCGCTCGGTGATGGGCGAGCGGCACACGTTGCCGGTGCTGACGTGGAGTATGCGGAAGGTGCTGTCCCCGGCTATGCCACGCCCCTCAGGGCTCACGGGGCCACCTCGAGGTCGGGTACGACCTCCCGCAGCTGCTCGGCGGTCAGTGCCCCCTCGCGCAGCAGGACGGGAACCTTCCCGGTGACGTCGACGATCGACGACGGCAGCGTGCTCGGGGTCGGACCGCCGTCCAGGTACACGGACACGGAGTCGCCCAGCATCTCCCGCGCCGCGTCGCAGTCCTCCGGCGCCGGGTGCCCGGTCAGGTTCGCCGAGGAGACCGCCATCGGGCCGACCTCGGTCAGCAGCTCGATCGCGACGGGGTGCAGGGGCATGCGTACGGCCACGGTCCCGCCGGTCTCCCCCAGGTCCCACGCCAGCGAGGGCTGGTGCTTGGCGACGAGGGTCAGCCCGCCCGGCCAGAAGGCGTCGACGAGCTCCCACGCCTGCTCGGAGAAGTCCGTGACCAGACCGTGCAGGGTGTTCGGGGAGCCGATGAGCACGGGGGTGGGCATGCTGCGGCCGCGCCCCTTGGCGGCGAGCAGGTCGCCGACGGCCTCCGCGCTGAAGGCGTCCGCGCCGATCCCGTACAGGGTGTCGGTGGGCAGCACGACGAGCTCTCCGCGGCGTACGGCGGAGGCGGCTTCACGCAGGCCCGTCTTGCGGTCCGTCGCGTCGTTGCAGTCGTATCGCCGGGCCATCAGCGGGCCTCCTCGTGCAGCAGGGTGGTGGCGGGAACGCGCGCGCCGACCGAACCGGTCACGGCGGGGCCGGTCACGGCAGGGCCTTGCGGGCGGTGGCGAAGCGGGGGCGGTTGTTGAGGTCGGGGTGGTCCGCGGCGTCGGCCCAGCCCCGCTCCTCGGCGAAGATCCACGGGACCTGTCCGCCCTGGGTGTCGGCGTGCTCGATGACGACGATGCCGCCGGGCCGCAGCAGCCGGTGGGCGGTGCGCTCGATGCCCCGGATCGTGTCCAGGCCGTCCTCGCCGGAGAACAGCGCCATCTCGGGGTCGTGGTCGCGGGCCTCGGGTGCCACGTACTCCCACTCGGTGAGCGGGATGTACGGCGGGTTGGAGATGACCAGGTCGACCTGTCCGTCCAGCTCGGGCAGGGCGCTGAGCGCATCGCCCTGGTGGACGGTGACCCGGGAGCCCTCCGCGTTCTTACGCGTGTAGACCAGGGCGTCCTCGGACAGCTCGACGGCGTGCACGCGCGAGCGCGGCACCTCCTGCGCCATGGCGAGCGCGATGGCGCCGGAGCCGGTGCACAGGTCCACGATCAGCGGCTCGACCACGTCCATCGCCCGGACGGCCTGTATGGCCCAGTCCACGACCGACTCGGTCTCGGGCCGGGGCACGAAGACCCCGGGCCCGACCTGGAGCTCCAGGTAGCGGAAGAAGGCGCGGCCGGTGATGTGCTGGAGGGGTTCACGCGCTTCGCGGCGGGCGATGGCCTCCCAGTAGCGGGCGTCGAAGTCCGCGTCCTTGACGTGGTGGAGTTCCCCCCGCTTGACGCCGTGCACGAAGGCCGCGAGCTCCTCCGCGTCGAAGCGCGGTGAGGGCACGCCGGCGGCGGCCAGCCGCTGGGTGGCCTGGGCCACCTCGGCAAGCAGCAAGTTCACGCTGGTCCTCCGGGCTGCTGTCGTACGGGGGGTGGTGCGGGGGTACTGCTCGGGCGGTGCGGGACTCAGCGCGCGGACGCGAGCTTGGCGGCGGAGTCCGTGTCGACGCAGGCCTGGATGACCGAGTCGAGGTCCCCGTCGAGCACCTGGTCCAAGTTGTACGCCTTGAAGCCCGTCCGGTGGTCCGAGATCCGGTTTTCCGGGTAGTTGTACGTCCGGATCTTCTCGGAGCGGTCCACGGAGCGCACCTGGCTGCGGCGCACGTCGGAGGCCTCCTGCTCGGCGGCTTCCTGGGCGGCGGCCAGCAGGCGCGAGCGCAGGATGCGCATCGCCTGCTCCTTGTTCTGGAGCTGGCTCTTCTCGTTCTGGCAGGAGGCGACCACACCGGTGGGCAGGTGCGTGATGCGCACGGCCGAGTCGGTGGTGTTGACGGACTGGCCGCCGGGGCCCGAGGAGCGGTACACGTCGATGCGGAGGTCGTTCATGTTGACCTCGACCTCCACCTCCTCGGCTTCCGGGGTGACGAGCACGCCGGCGGCGGAGGTGTGGATGCGGCCCTGGGACTCGGTGGCCGGAACGCGCTGGACGCGGTGCACGCCGCCTTCGTACTTCAGGCGGGCCCACACGCCCTTGCCGGGCTCGGTGGCGCCGTTGCCGCCCTTGGTGCGGACGGAGACCTGTACGTCCTTGTAGCCGCCGAGCTCGGACTCGGTGGCGTCGATGATCTCGGTCTTCCAGCCCACGCGCTCGGCGTAGCGCAGGTACATGCGCAGCAGGTCGCCGGCGAACAGGGCGGACTCGTCGCCGCCCGCGCCCGCCTTGACCTCGAGGAGCACGTCCTTGTCGTCGCTGGGGTCGCGCGGGACGAGCAGCAGGCGGAGCTTCTCGGTGAGCTCTTCGCGCTGCGCGGTCAGTACCTTGGCCTCGGCTGCGAAGTCCGGGTCGTCGGCCGCGAACTCCTTCGCCGTCTCGATGTCCTCGGCGGACTGCTTCCAGGCACGGAAGGTCGCGACGATCGGGGTCAGTTCCGCGTAGCGCTTGTTGAGCTTGCGCGCGTTGGCCTGATCCGAGTGGACCGAAGGGTCGGCGAGCTTCTTCTCAAGATCGGCGTGCTCGCCGATCAGTTCCTCGACCGCCTCGAACATCGGGGGCTCCTGAAGATGGTGAACGTGAAGAAAAAGGGCTGCGGGACGAGAAAGGCGCCGGTCCGGCTGCCCCCGTAGCAACAGGGTGCAGCCGGAATCCGGCGCCAGAGGCTCGCTACTTCTGAGCAGCCTTGCCGAAGCGCGCCTCGAAGCGGGCCACACGGCCACCGGTGTCGAGGATCTTCTGCTTGCCCGTGTAGAACGGGTGGCACTCGGAGCAGACCTCGGCACGGATGGTGCCTTCGGTCAGGGTGCTACGGGTGGTGAACGACGCGCCACAGGTGCAGCTGACCTGGGTGTCGACGTACGTGGGGTGAACATCGCGCTTCAAGGTGTCTCCTAGATTCGGGAGGGCGCCGGGTCGCAGGAGCCGAATTGCGCGCTGCGTGAACCGGGGCCGACAGACCAGTCTGCCAGGACCGGGCTGCCTGTCAAAATTCTGAGGACGCCTCCCTCAACGGAGGGGGGCCGGCATCTATTCCACGGCCGGCCGAAGCCCCTCCGGCCGGGATGCCGTGCCTACCGGACGACCGCGCCGGCCGTGCCCTTGTCGCCCGCCGAGTTCGCGGTGGCCTCCGCGGGGACCTGCCGGTCCGCGAGCAGGGCCTCCCAGACCATCTTGGACTCCTTGGTGAGCGGGACGACCCGGTTGGGGTCACGGGTGTCACCCGCCACCGGCAGCGTGATCATCTGCATGTTCTCCGGGCTGATGCCCTGTAGTCCCTGGGCGAACCCCATGAGGGACTTCACGTCGCCGAGCGCCTTGTCCGTGGTGATGGCCTTGGTGGCGGTGTCGGCGACGTCGAGCAGCGTCTTCGGGTTGTCGAAGACGCCGATGCTCTTGACCTGCTTGATGAGGGCCTTGATGAAGGCCTGCTGGAGCTGTATTCGGCCCAGGTCGCCGCCGTCGCCGACGCCGTGGCGGGTGCGGACGAGGCCGAGGGCCTGCTCTCCGCTCAGCCGGTTGGTGCCGACCGGCAGGTCCAGGTGGCTGTAGTCGTCCTTGATCGGCTTGGTGGTCGTCACCTCGACGCCGCCCAGCTTGTCGATGATCTGCTTGAAACCGGTGAAGTCGACCTCGAGGTAGTGGTCCATGCGGATCTCCGACATCTTCTCCACGGTCGCGACCGCGCACGCGGCCCCGCCGACGGTGAAGGACTCGTTGAACATCTTGCGCGTGCCGCCCTCGTCGGTCTTGCCGTTCGACGTCTTGCAGGAGGGCCGGGTCACGAGGGTGTCGCGGGGTATCGACACGACGGTGGCCTTGGTGTGGCCCTCGTTCAGGTGGACGATCATCGCCGTGTCCGAGCGGGCGGAGCCGCCGTCGTCCTGGCCGTACTCCCCGTTGGCTCCGCCGCGGGAGTCGGAGCCGAGGACGAGGATGTCCATCGAGCCGTTGTCCACGTTCTGCGGGCGGTCCTTGCCGAGGGCCGCGTCGATGTCGACCGTCTTGAGGTTGCCGTTGAACTTGAAGTAGAAGTAGCCGAGCCCCGCCCCGCCCAGGAGGACCACGCCGGCGGCGGTCCACGCGGCGATGACGACGGCCCTGCGGCTCGCGGCCGGTTTCCGTCGGCGTCGGCCCGCGCCGGCCCTGCGGCCGTTGCCCCTGTTGTCCTGGCTCATGCTCTCCTCTGCCCGCCTGTCTCTGCTCGGTTCGGGTCCGCTCCCCGCTCCCTTCTGACAAGGACGGGCACAAGCCATCCAGGGTTCCACGGCCCCGGGCGCACCTGAACCGCCGCGGCGCGTCGCGGCTCCCGGAGCGGGCCCGGCGCACTACGTCGCCCACCTGCGATTACACCGGGGACGCGGGGTGACACCGCAGGGTTGACCGGGGTACGGAGTGTGGCGCAGGTCGCACCCGCGCACGAAGTACCGCATGCCCCGTACGCCGCCGCGTACCCCGCAGCCCCGTAGGACGCGGTACGCACACGACCGCCCCCGTCGCGTGTGCGGCGGGGGCGGTCGTGGTCACGCAGGTGGTGCTACGGGGAGACGTCAGTCGTCGTTCTTGCCCGACGGGGTCGTCTTCGCGATCTGCATGAGGAACTCGGCGTTCGACTTCGTCTGCTTCATCTTGTCGAGGAGCAGCTCGATGGCCTGCTGCGAGTCGAGCGCGTGCAGCACCCGGCGCAGCTTCCAGACGATGGCGAGCTCCTCGCTGTTGAGGAGGATCTCCTCCTTGCGGGTGCCCGAGGGGTCCACGTCCACGGCCGGGAAGATGCGCTTGTCGGCGAGCTTCCGGTCGAGCTTGAGCTCCATGTTGCCGGTGCCCTTGAACTCCTCGAAGATCACCTCGTCCATGCGCGAGCCGGTGTCGACCAGCGCGGTGGCCAGGATGGTCAGCGAGCCGCCGTCCTCGATGTTGCGCGCGGCACCGAAGAAGCGCTTCGGCGGGTACAGCGCGGTCGAGTCGACACCACCGGACAGGATGCGGCCGGAGGCGGGGGCGGCGAGGTTGTACGCGCGTCCCAGGCGGGTGATGGAGTCCAGCAGGACGACCACGTCGTGGCCGAGCTCGACGAGGCGCTTGGCGCGCTCGATGGCCAGCTCGGCGACGGTGGTGTGGTCCTCGGCCGGGCGGTCGAAGGTCGAGGAGATGACCTCGCCCTTCACCGACCGCTGCATGTCGGTGACCTCTTCCGGACGCTCGTCGACCAGGACGACCATCAGGTGGCACTCGGGGTTGTTGACCGTGATCGCGTTGGCGATCGCCTGCATGATCATGGTCTTACCGGTCTTCGGCGGGGCCACGATCAGACCGCGCTGGCCCTTACCGATCGGCGACACGAGGTCGATGATGCGGGTGGTCAGCACGCCCGGGTCGGTCTCCAGACGGAGCCGGTCCTGCGGGTACAGCGGGGTCAGCTTCTGGAACTCCGGGCGGCCGCGGCCGGATTCGGGCGCCATGCCGTTGACGGAGTCGAGGCGCACGAGCGCGTTGAACTTCTCGCGGCGCTCGCCGTCCTTGGGCTGGCGGACGGCGCCGGTGGTGTGGTCGCCCTTGCGCAGACCCGCCTTGCGGACCTGGGCGAGGGAGACGTACACGTCGTTCGGGCCGGGCAGGTAGCCCGAGGTCCGGATGAACGCGTAGTTGTCGAGGATGTCGAGGATGCCCGCCACGGGGATCAGGACGTCGTCGTCGGCGACCGGCGTCTCGACCGGAGCGAACTCGTCGCGTCCGCGACGGCCCCGGCGGTCGCGGTAGCGGCCGCGGCGGCCGCGACGGCCGTCCTCGTCGAAGTCGTCCTGGGGGCCGTTGTCCTGACGGTCCCGGTCCTGGCGGCCGCCCTGCTGGCCCTGGCTCTGGCTCTGACCCTGGCCCTGACCGCGGCCGCCCTGCTGGCGGTCCTGACGGTCGGTCCGGTCCTGACGGCCACCCTGCTGACCCTGGCCCTGCTGGCCCTGACCCTGGTTCTGGCCCTGGCCACCCTGACCGGCCTGGCCCTGACCCTGGGCGCCCTGGCCCTGGTCGTCTGCCTTGGCACCGCGGTCGCGGCGCTCGCGGCGGCCGTCGGCGCGGTCGTTGCCCCGCTCGCGGCGCTCGCGACGGCCACGGCCCTCGCCTTCCTGGCCCTGCGCCTGGCCGGCAGCGGCGGTGGCGGCCTCGGCCTTCGCGTCGGCCTGCACGGCCGGAGCGACGGTCTCGGTCTTCTGCTCCACCTGCACGGCGGCGGCGGGGGTCGAGCCCTCGGGGCTGCCGGACGGGGCGGTCGCCCGCCGGCGGCGGCGCTCGCCGACCGGGGCGTCCTCTCCCCCACGCTCGGCTTCGCTCGCGCGGGAGGGGGCCCCCGCCGGCTGACCCGGGATGTCGATCTGGGCCTGCGCGGCGATCTTCTCGGCGGTCTTCTCGGCGGCGGCCTCGCCCGTACGGGCCTTGCTGGTGGCGCGGCGCTTCGGCTTGGTCTCGCCACTGTCGGCGGAGGCGGCGGCGGGCGCGGCGGCTGCGGCCTTGGGGGCGCTGCTTCCGGCCTGCGCCTCCTTGATGACCTCGATCAGCTGGCCCTTGCGCATCCGCGCGGTGCCCCTGATGCCGAGGCCAGACGCGACCTGCTGGAGCTCGGCCAGGACCATGCCGTCAAGGCCGGTGCCGGAGCGGCGGCGCTTGGTCGGCGCGGCGCCCTCGGCGGGGGCACTGGTGCCGACGTTGGTGTCGGCAGCGCCCATCAGATCGGTGGTGTCGCTCACGAAGGGTCCTTCCCTGGAGCGGACGTCGGCCTGTCTGGCTCGGCGACCGGTTGTGCTGTCCGACGGCAGTCCTGGATGAGCGGACTGTGCCGGGGCGGTGGTCCGCCGATAGAGATACGGCGGGGAGAAACGTGCATGTGCGTGGGTGGTTCCGGCGAGAAGCCCCCGAGCTGGAAGCGTGGGAATGTCAAGCCGATTCCGGAGCGTGCTCGAAACTGCTGGCAGCGATCAAAGCAGTCGGGGAGGCTCCCGGAAGAAAGGTGGTCCCTGATAGGGACACTGAGCACCAAGCCATGGCGGCTTCGGATGCGCACTTGAGACTAACACTACCGGATCCAACAGACATTCCCCCTCTCCGTCACCGGCTATCGAGCCCTTCCGCGCGGGCGGCCTGCCCTGGCCGCCCGCCCCTGACCGGCTGTATCCGCTACTGCTCGGATCAGCCGACCTGGGTTCCCAGCGGGAGTACGCTCGCGCCCGCGGCGTCGAGGGCCAGCCGGTTGGCCGCCCACCCCTCGCCCGCGAGCCGTGCGACCTTGTCGGCCGCACCGTTGTCGACCAGCGCGAGGACCGTGGGGCCCGCGCCGGAGATCACCGCGGGGATTCCGTCCGCCCGCAGTCGGGCCACGAGAGCCACGCTCTCGGGCATCGCCGGGGACCGGTAGTCCTGGTGGAGACGGTCCTCGGTGGCCGGCAGGAGGAACTCGGGACGCCTGGTCAGGGCCTCCACGAGCAGGCCCGCGCGGCCCGCGTTGGCGGCCGCGTCCACGTGCGGGACGGTGCGCGGCAGCAGGCCGCGCGCTGTTTCCGTCAGGACCGGCTTGGAGGGGACGAAGACCACCGGAACGATGGAATCGGCGGGCTCCATGCGGATCGCCTTGGCGCTGCCGCCGTCCATCCACGCGAGGGTGAAACCGCCGAGCAGACAGGCGGCGACGTTGTCGGGGTGGCCCTCGATCTCGGTGGCGAGTTCCAGCAGGGCCGTGTCGTCGAGCTTGGCCTCTCCGCCTATGGTCACGGCGCGGGCGGCCACGATGCCCGCGCAGATGGCGGCGGAGGAGGAACCGAGTCCGCGACCGTGCGGGATGCGGTTGGCGCAGACGACTTCGAGGCCGCGCGGCTGGCCGCCCAGCAGGTCGAAGGCGGTGCGCATGGAACGTACGAGGAGGTGGCTCTCGTCCCGCGGGAGGGTGTCGGCACCTTCACCCGCGATGTCGATGTTCAGGCCGGAATCGGCCACGCGTACGACGACATCGTCATAGAGCCCCAAGGCCAGCCCGAAGGCGTCGAAGCCCGGGCCGAGGTTGGCACTGCTGGCGGGAACGCGCACCCGTACGGCGGCGGCGCGGAACGCTGGACCGGCCATCTTCCGATGACACTCCTTGTGACTGTGCGAGACGGAATCTTCGCTGGCTCGCTGTGAATGTACTGGAGAACGTACGACACCCGAAGGCCCTGTGGGCAGCACCGCGGTCATATGCGCGGCGGCGGATGTAAGTACAGCCTATCGAAGGAAGGTTCTTCTCCGACATAGGGCGCACGGCGGGCGCACGATGCGTGTCGCGGGCTCCCGCCGAATTGTGCCGGGTTCTGGCCGGGTTTTGGTGCCGTACGGCCCGAGTTGCCGGATTCCTCAGCCTTCGAAAGACTTCCGGAATCCGGAATCCGGCAACTCGGTTACTGCCGTGCTTCTGGGACCCCGGGTCGCGGCCCCGTCCCGGAACTCTCGGTCAGAGCAGACCGAGGCGGATCGCGGCGGCCTCGGCGTCGACCGGGATGGTGATCGGCTGCGGAGCGCCGGCGACGGCCCAGTCGGGGTCCTTCAGGCCGTTGCCGGTGACGGTGCACACGATCTTCTGGCCGGGGTCGACCAGACCGAGCTCGGCGGCCTTGAGCAGGCCTGCCACCGAAGCGGCCGAGGCGGGCTCCACGAAGACACCCTCCTGGGCAGCCAACAGGCGGTAGGCGGACAGGATCTGACGGTCCGTCACCTCGTCGATGAAGCCGCCCGACTCATCCCGGGCCTGCAGGGCGTAGTCCCACGAAGCCGGGTTGCCGATGCGGATCGCGGTGGCGATGGTGTGCGGCTCCTTGACCACCTCGCCGCGCACGATCGGCGCGGACCCGGAGGCCTGGAAACCCCACACGCGGGGCGTACGGGAGGCCAGGCCATCGGCCTTGTACTCCTTGAAGCCCTTCCAGTACGCGGTGATGTTGCCGGCGTTGCCGACGGGCAGCACGTGGATGTCGGGGGCGTCGCCGAGCGCGTCCACGATCTCGAAGGCCGCCGTCTTCTGGCCCTCGATGCGTACCGGGTTGACCGAATTGACCAGCGCCACCGGGTAATTGTCGGACAGCGCGCGGGCCAGGTCCAGGCAGTCGTCGAAGTTGCCGTCGACCTGAAGGATCTTGGCGCCGTGGATCAGGGCCTGGCCCATCTTGCCCAGGGCGATCTTGCCGCGGGGCACGAGGACGGCGCATACCATCCCGGCACGCACCGCGTAGGCCGCGGCGGAGGCCGAGGTATTGCCCGTGGAGGCGCAGATGACGGCCTTGGCGCCGTCCTCCTTGGCCTTGGTGATCGCCATGGTCATGCCGCGGTCCTTGAAGGACCCGGTGGGGTTCGCCCCCTCGACCTTGAGGTGCACCTCGCAGCCGGTGCGCTCGGAGAGCACCTGAGCCGGGACGAGGGGAGTGCCGCCCTCGCGGAGCGTGACCACGGGAGTCTTCGCCGTCACCGGCAGGCGGTCCCGGTACTCCTCGATGATGCCGCGCCACTGGTGGGTGCGATTGCTGCTCATGGGCCCTTACTCCCCTTCAACACGCATGATGCTGGCGACACCGCGGACGGTGTCCAGCTTCCGCAGCGCCTCGACGGTCCCGGAAAGGGCGGCGTCGGGCGCACGGTGGGTGACGACGACGAGTGAGGCCTCTTTGCCGGACCCGTCCTGACGTCCTTGCTGTCGTACGGTATCGATGGACACCCCGTGCTCCGCGAAGGTGGTCGCCACCTGGGCGAGGACGCCCGGCTTGTCCGCCACGTCGAGGCTGATGTGGTAGCGGGTGACGACGTCCCCCATGGGGCTGACCGGCAGCTGGGTGTACGCCGACTCGCCCGGCCCCGTTGCCTGGGCGAGCTTGTTGCGGCAGACGGCGACGAGGTCGCCGAGGACCGCCGACGCGGTCGGCGAACCGCCCGCGCCCGGCCCGTAGAACATGAGCCGCCCGGCGGCCTCCGCTTCGACGAAGACCGCGTTGTACGCCTCGCGGACGGAGGAGAGCGGGTGGGTCAGCGGGATCATCGCCGGGTGGACGCGGGCGGTGACGGACTCGCCGTCGGCGGCGCGCTCCAGGATGGCGAGGAGCTTGATGGTGCAGCCCATGCGCTTGGCGGACGCGAAGTCGGCGGCGCTGACCTCGGTCATGCCCTCGCGGTAGACGTCGTCGAGGCGGACCCGGGTGTGGAAGGCGATGCCGGCCAGGATCGCGGCCTTGGCGGCGGCGTCGTAGCCCTCCACGTCGGCGGTGGGGTCGGCCTCCGCGTATCCGAGGGCGGTGGCCTCGTCGAGGGCCTCCTGGTACCCGGCGCCGGTGGAGTCCATCTTGTCGAGGATGAAGTTCGTCGTGCCGTTGACGATGCCCATCACCCGGTTGATCTTGTCGCCCGCGAGGGACTCGCGCATCGGGCGGACCAGCGGGATGGCGCCGGCGACGGCGGCCTCGTAGTACAGGTCCAGCCCGGCGGCCCCGGCGGCGGCGTGCAGCGCGGCACCGTCCTGGGCGAGCAGCGCCTTGTTCGCCGAGACGACCGAGATGCCGTTCTCGAAGGCGGTGGTGATCAGGGTGCGGGCCGGCTCGATGCCGCCGATGACCTCGATCGCGATGTCGATGTCGCCGCGTTTGAGCAGCGCGGTCGCATCGGTGGTGATCAGGGCCGGGTCGATGCCTTCGCGCACCTTCGAGGGGCGGCGTACGGCCACGCCCGCGAGCTCGACGGGCGCGCCGATCCTGGCCGTAAGGTCGTCGGCGTGCGTCGTCATGATGCGGGCCACCTCTGAGCCGACCACTCCACAGCCCAGCAGCGCCACCTTCAGCGGACGCGTACGCATCATTCGACCTACGCCTTTCGATCTTCACATCAGTACCCGGTGCGCGGTTTGCACCCCAGGTGTGAACCAGTCTCACTCAATGGACAACAGTTTCCACCCTCGGTCCATTGAGTGAGACACCTATTTGGGGGTCCTGAGGGCTTCCCCCAGAAGAATGCGGATCAGCCGAGGTCGAGACGCAGGAGATCCTCCTCCGTCTCACGGCGGACGATGACACGTGCCCGGCCGTCGCGCACAGCGACGACGGGCGGGCGGAGCACGTGGTTGTAGTTGCTCGCCATGGAACGGCAGTACGCGCCGGTGGCCGGGACCGCGAGGAGGTCCCCGGGGGCGATGTCGGCGGGCAGGAACGCGTCCTTGACCACGATGTCGCCGCTCTCGCAGTGCTTGCCCACGACGCGCACGAGGATGGGCTCGGCGTCGGAGGACCGGGAGACGAGGGTGACCGTGTACTCGGCGTCGTAGAGGGCCGTCCGGATGTTGTCGGACATGCCGCCGTCGACGGAGACGTACGTCCGCAGGCCCTCGAGCGGCTTGATCGTCCCGACCTCGTAGAGGGTGAAGGCGGTCGGCCCGACGATGGCCCGTCCGGGTTCGACGGAGATCCGCGGGGCGCGCAGGCCGGCCGCCTCGCACTCGCGGGCGACGATCTCGTGCAGGGCCTTGGCGATCTCGTGCGGCTCGGCCGGGTCGTCGGCGGAGGTGTAGGCGATGCCGAGTCCGCCGCCGAGGTCGATCTCGGGCAGCTCCACCCCGTGCTCGTCGCGCACGGCGGCGAGGAGCCGTACGACGCGCTTGGCGGAGACCTCGAAGCCGGCCATGTCGAAGATCTGCGAGCCGATGTGGGAGTGGACGCCGAGCAGCTCCAGGCTGTCGTGCCCGAGCGCGCGCCGTACGGCCTCGGCGGCGGACCCGTCGGCGACGGCGATCCCGAACTTCTGGTCCTCGTGCGCGGTGGCGATGAACTCGTGGGTGTGCGCCTCCACGCCCACGGTGACGCGGATCTGCACGGGCTGGCGTACCCCGAGCTCACGGGCGATGTGCGCGACGCGGGCGATCTCCTGGAAGGAGTCGAGCACGATCCGGCCGACACCGGCTTCGATGGCGCGGGTGATCTCCGCGGTGGACTTGTTGTTGCCGTGGAAGGCGATGCGCTGGGGGGGCATGCCGGCGGCGAGCGCGGTGGCCAGCTCTCCGCCGGAGCACACGTCCAGGTTGAGGCCCTCTTCCTTGAGCCACTTCACGACGGCCTTGGAGAGGAACGCCTTGCCGGCGTAGAAGACGTCGGCGTCCGGCCCGAAGGCGTGCGCCCAGGCGCGGCAGCGCGCCCGGAAGTCCTCCTCGTCGAGGAAGTAGGCCGGGGTCCCGAACTCCTCGGCGAGCGCGGTGACTTCGATGCCCCCCACGGTCACGACGCCATTGCCGTTCCGGCTGACGGTCCGCGCCCAGATCTTCTCGTCGAGCGCGTTGAGGTCGGCGGGCGGCGGGGAGTAGTGGCCCTCGGGCAGGACGTCGGCGTGGCGGGGCCCGGCGGGGTGTGCGGAACGGCTCATCTCGGCATTCTCTCTTCGCAAATCATCCGGATCGCAGGCGAATCACATCGGATCACATACGTATCGCGGGCATCACAGGTGGTCGGGCGCGTCTATACCGAGCAGGGCCAGGCCGCCGGCCAGCACCGTCCCGGCGGCTTCGGCAAGGGCCAGCCGGGCGCGGTGGGCGGCCGAGGGTTTCTCGTCCCCCTTGGGCAGGACGCCGTACTGGAAGTCGAGCAGGGCGTCGGCCAGCACGACGAGCTGGCGGACGAGCCGCTCGGGCGCACGGTGGTGCGCGGCGGCTTCGAGCACGAGGGGGTGGTCGACGAGGGCGCGTACCAGTACGCCGGCGGCGCCGCCGTCCACGTCTCCGGGCTCGCCCTGGAACCCGAGCTGCCCGGCGTTACGGGTCAGCGCCCGGCTCCGGGCGTGGGCGTACCGCACCCGGAAGAACTCGCTGGACTCGTCCTGGACGAGCAGCCACGCGGGAAACACGGGGGTCTCGTGCCCGGGAACACAGAGCATCGCCCAGGCGGCGGCGTCGGGGCCGTACAGGGCGGCCACGTCCCCGTCGCGCTTGGGTACGGGGGCGATGGGGGGGGCGGGGGGGACGGGGGCAACCGGGGCGTCGAGGCCGATGTCCGCCGGCCGGCCCTGGCTGAGCCCGATCCGCAGAACGGCGAGCCGCACGAGGTCCTCACGGCGGGCGGGGGCGGGGGCGGGCAGGTCGGCCGGGCGGGGGGCACCGGAGACGAACCCGTACCCGTACCGCTCCTCCCCCCTCCTCCGCTCCTCCTTCTCCGCGCACGCGCGAATGCCCCGTACGAGTTCACCAACGGGACTGGCGGCGAGCACGAAGTTCAGGAACCCGGCGCCGGTGACCTCCACGCGCTCGATCCCGGGAAGCCGGGCCAGCCGTGGGGCCAGCACCTCGGCCACCGTGCGGGGCGCGACTCCGGCACCCTTCCCCACCCCGAACGCGACGGGCGAGGCGTAGTCCCCCACTCCCCCCGGCCGGGTCCGCTCGACGACGACCCGCTCGGGTACGACCACACCGGCGGGCAGCTCCCCGTCCTCGACGGCGCGGCGCAGGGCGCGCACGACGGAGCGGGAGAGGTCAGCGGGGATCACGTGACCAGCCTAGGGGAGAAGCCCCCACGTCACGCGAACGGTTTCGCCATGTGAACAGCGGGCCCGCAAGGGACGGGCAAGACACCCACCGGCGGACCCGAAATCACCCCGGCCCCCTGTCCCTACCTCTATCCGTACCCCTCCCCTACCCCTATCCCTCTCTCACCCTCTACCTCTTCCGGCGGGAGCACCCTTCCGCTCCCTCCGGTCGCGGCGCTCGATGAGCCGGTGCACGACCCGCACCAGCTCGGCGGGCTCGAAGGGCTTGGCGAGGAACGCGTCCACTCCGGCGGCGATCCCGGCCTCGACCTCGCGCTGCGTACAAGCACTGACGATCGCGAGGGGCACATCCCGGGTCCGCGGATCGGCCCGCAACTGCGCGGCGGCCCCGAACCCGTCCAGCCGGGGCATGACCACATCAAGAGTGATCACATCAGGACACACACGGTGCACAACGTCCAGGCACTCGGCACCATCGTTCGCGGTCACGACCTCGAAGCCCTCCAGCTCGAGATTGACCTTGATCAGCTGCCGGATGACCTTGTTGTCGTCGACAACAAGCACCCGACCCGAGGCGCCTGACACAACTCGAGAGTAGGTCCGCCCCCACCCCCGCGTCCGGCTTTTCGCGACTTCCACCCCCTCCGGGCGACCCACCACTCCCTCCCCCCTAATCCGTTCCTGATCACCGTCCGGATGCTGGTAGTGTTCAACCCGTCGCAGCAACACCAGCGACAGCGCCCCCGTAGCTCAGGGGATAGAGCAACGGCCTCCGGAGCCGTGTGCGCAGGTTCGAATCCTGCCGGGGGCACTTCGCAGGAAGTGCCAAACATAAAGGCCCGAACTCAGTCCACTGAGTCCGGGCCTTTGTCGTTGTTACGCGTGGGTGCCGTGCTCGGGGCGTGTGCCGGTAGAGACTGAGGCACTCCGGGGCTGTCGGTGTGCAGCCCCCATGCATGGCTGGTGGCCCCATGTCCGCTGTAGAGTGTGGATGCGGTCCTGTTGCCGCGGAAGTGAGTGGCAGGTCTGCTTTCACGGACCCCGGCTTCGGCCGGGGTTCCGTCATTTCCAGACGAGTGTGGCTCCGGCAGCACTACGCCTGCATCGGCCCCTCCGCCTTCGGCAGGTGCCGACTGTACCAACCCCACATGAACTCGCGGTTGGGTCGGCGGGCCACAGCGTGGCATGCGGTGTACGCGACCAGGTCTGCCATCTGAAGCCAGGTGCTCTCGTGGGCGGGGAGAGCTGTCGGGGCTGCTGAGATGTGTTCGGGCTCAAGGTCGAAGTGGAGATCTCCGTACATGGGGTCTGTACCATCCCCATCGATGATCACGTGCCCGTTCACTCCACGGTCCGCGAGACGCTCGTCGAAGATGCGCAGCAGCCCGGCGAAGGCGCTCCTCCGGGGGACGGCCGGCCAGTAACGTTCCCATGCGTAGACGGTTCCGACACTGACACCGGGAAGTTCGGCAATCGTATCCAGAGCGCGCTGGGCAGCTCGGCGTCGGGCCAGCTTGGTCGGGTTGAGGCCGCCCGGGCGGCCTCGGCCGCCGATGAACAGGTGGGCATGCAGTTCGTAGCCGGCGGGGACACCTAGATCCAGCTCGAGTTCAGCGCGGAAGTCGAGCCAGCGCTGCTCGACCTCTGCCGCCGCGTCGTCAGGTACACCGATCCACGAGTACAGCGCGAGACCGTCCTGCGGAATGCCGGAATCATCCACGTAGTACGTGTATCCGGCGCCGATGCCGCCCATGCCCTGTGCCCCCATCGCAATCCGGCGGGAGTCCAACGGCCTGGCCTCGGCCCGCTCTTCAGCTTTGCCGGGTCATCGTATCCCCCGCCCCGTAGACGATCACCCGTCTCAGAAGAGGACTTCCTGACGCATTCGAACGGCTCGCTTCGCCGAACCGCGCGCAGGCACTGTGCGCCGGGCCGACGGCGGCAGGTTCCTCCATGTGGGGCGCAATCCCTCGTGTGCCACCTCTCCGACCTTGCGCTTCAGGTAGTCCTGGGTCTCCTGATCGGTGGAATAGACGACCACAGCGCGGCTGCCTCGAGTGAGCAGAACGTGGTAGGCGTTGCGGACGCATTCCTCGAAGTCGTTCTGGTCCACCTTCTTGCTACGGACCTCCGGGTCGAAGGATCCTCGTTTGCGGACGCGCCAGATTCCCACGTGCTTGATGCGTCGCTGCGTACCCCTCTGGAACACCCAGGCGCCTTTGCGCCATACCATGTCATCCCCGAGGATTACTCCGCACCAGTCCCACTCCAGGCCCTGTGACGAATAGACACAGCCGATCTGATGCACGCCTGCGGGGTTGACACCCCAGAGTTTGGCAGGCGGCGCCCCGTCTTCGCAGGTGTTGTCACCCCAGGCATTCCACTTACGGTGCCAGCCACCGATGCGCACATCCCGGACCAGGCGCCTGACGCGTCCTTTCGGCTTGTTCCAGGGCCAGCAGAAACCCGCGACCATACGCGCACTGGCCCCCGACCGGTGCTCCCCCAGAATTGTCTGCTCAAGTTCCTCGGGGCTGTCAGCTACCTCGACGTGCATCAGTCCGTCCGGCTGCCACGGCTGGCCGCTCCGACCCGCAAACCCGAGCAAGTCGTGGACCCAACTACGGTAGGCGTCGCTACCGCCACAGCGGAACTGGTCGTGCAGGTCGAAGGTGACGGGTTCTATCCCGCGACGACGCGCCGCCTCCGTCACAAGATCGACGGAGCCGACTTCTTTGGGCCGGACCGACTGGCGCCCGTCGAGCAGGAAGACCGTAACCCGAGCGGCGTTCATGAGCTCATCGATCTGCGTCCCCTTCCCCCATCGGTGCTCAGGCCACCGACGGTTCGTGGACCGCTCCCGAAGTCGGTGCGCCTCGTCGCAGATCAGCAGGTCCAGCCTCGGGACCGGCGGGTCGATGAAACTACTGAAGAAGGCGAACTGCTCCTTGAATGCCCCGTCACGGAAGCCCACGTGATCCCTCATGCTGGCATCGAAAGCCCGCGAGCCGCTCGCATACTTGACGGTGTGGCCTTGCCCGCTCAGCCTCCGCATGAGTTCCAGGCCAATGGCACTCTTTCCACTCCCCGCGCCGCCCCGGATGATGAACACGGCGTCTCTCTGGGGGATATCCACCAGCAGGCTCTCGCCAGCAGATGCTGCAATGCGTACCACCGCCATACTCACGGCGTCCGCCGCTCGCTTCTGCTCTCCTCGCAGGGTGAAGACGGTGTCCTCTCCCCGGGAGTGGACCATCGCGTCGAGCAGGGGCGGATTGCGGACGCCCATGCGCTGCAACAGCGTTTCCGCCGCTGTGGCGCCCGAGTTGCTGTCGAACTGACGTAGCAGTTCACGGTGCAGATCAAACCGGGTCTCCCGGGTGAAGTAGAGCGCGTGCGGGCCTGTCGCGCTACCCGGGGCGAAGAGATCCCGTACGGCATCTTCCTCTGCATTGTGCAGATAACTGAAACCCGCATAGTGAATCTGCAGACCTTTGAGCGGACCGTGATCGCCCGTGAAGAAATCGTAGGTCCGGCCGAGTTGGTCTCCGGGGTGAGTCTTGAGTCCCAGTCCCGGCACTTCGACCTTCTCCGGCTCCCGCTTGCTCTGTACGGCCGAGGACCACCCCTTGAGTTCGACCAAGGTGAAGGAGTCCCTGCCGGTGTCGGGGTGCCGGCCGGCGAGCACAACGTCGATCGGCGCGGGAGCGCCGTCGGGCTTGCACTCGACGAGCATGTGAACCTCGCCACGCCCCAATTCGGTCAGCTCGCCGGCCATCTCGATCAGGCTCTCAGCCCAGGCCCGGTGCTCGCCCTCGCTTGCCTCGGTACCGGACATCGCGGCGTGGCGTGCCGCCAGGTGCGAGATGAGCAGACGACGTTTGCGATGGAGCATGAGCAGGTTGCTCGCTGAAAGGTTGAGCAGCAGGGCTGGCACGAGGTGGATCCCCCAGGGCACGAGAAAGCTCGTGCGGGTGGGGGCATGTCCTCACGTGGGAAGCCCGTCGGGCCGCATCCGTCAGTGGATCAGTGTAGAGAGCATCCTGCTGAGCTGAAAGTGTTCACACTGCCGGTGATCACCCAGGAGGAATTCGATAGAGTTCGAGCAAACATCTCAGCGGCCCGACGGGCTTCCGCTCCGCTTCAGCGGAGTCTTGAAGGACATGCCCCCACCCGCACGAGCTACTTCGTGCTGCCTGGGGGCAATCCTTGCTGTTTCGCGAGTCCGCCGCGTCCGTCGCCGCTCGCAGTCTCGAGGGGTCGCTGGCTCTGTACCTGACCGAGAACTTTGTACATGCCCACGGCTACCGTCCGGGTCCCTCGGAGGTGCGTTCCTGGGAACGCAGCATTCCCGCGCTGACGAACGCGCTGCTTGACGCGGGGCTGGGGCAGGTCGAAGTGCTTCTGGAGTACAACCTGCCGTTGACCAGCAAGCGCGCGGACGCGGTGCTGGCGGGTGTGCACCCATCGACAGGCGAGCCTTCCTATGTCGTGGTCGAGCTCAAGCAGTGGAGTGAGGCTCACCCGGAGGAGGACGACCCCATGCTGTGCCGGGTGGATCCGTACACCCGGCCAGTCCTCAACCCCATCGAGCAGGTCCGCGGATACTGCGAGTATCTGCTCTCCTTCAATGACGCACTCGCGGAGCATCCGGGTCGGATCGCCGGAGCGGCGTATCTGCACAATGCCACCGAGTTCGGCGTCAGCAGTCTGCGCGGGGTGGCGCAGAGCAACCACGGAATGCTCTTCACAGCAGACAAGCGGGGTGCCTTTCTGGACTTCCTCCGGTCGAGGCTTGCGCCGAGGTCCGGCGCGGCTGCCGCTGACGCCCTGCGCGACGGCAAGATCCGGCCCTCCACACAACTGATGACCGTCGCGGCGCAGGAGGTCCGCGAGCGCGAACAGTTCGTACTGCTGGACGAGCAGCGCCTCGCGTACGAACTGGTGCTGTCGGCCGTGCGCAGGGCCCAGCGGTCCGACCACAAGGAGGTGGTCGTGGTAGCCGGCGGGCCCGGCTCGGGCAAGAGCGTGATCGCGCTGTCGCTGCTGGGCGAGCTGTACCGGCGTGGGGTCGCCGCCCTGCACGCAACCGGCTCGCAGTCGTTCACGAAGACCATGCGGAAGGTCGTCGGCGCACGCAAGCGTGAAGTGCAGGACCTCTTCAAGTACTTCAACAGTTTCATGGCAGCCGAGCGCAACGCTCTCGACGTACTGATCTGCGACGAGGCCCATCGCCTCCGCAGGACCTCGGCCAACCGGTACACCAAGGCCGAGCTGCGGAATGGCCGAGCGCAGATCGAGGAGCTGATCGACGCGGCGCGCGTGCCGGTCTTTCTGCTCGATCAGCATCAGGTTGTCCGTCCCGGTGAGATGGGAACGATCGAGCAGATCCGAGAGGCGGCCACCGCCAAGGGCCTCAACTGCCAGGTGGTTTCCCTGGAAAGCCAGTTCCGGTGTGGCGGAAGCGACGCCTACCTACGATGGGTCGTACGGCTGCTCGGGTTGGAGGGCGATGAGCCGACCGAGTGGGAATCTGACGGGCGGGTCTACCTCAAAACGGTCGAGAGCCCACAGGAACTCGAAGAGTTTCTCGCCGCCCGGCTGGCCGAAGGCTACGGGGCACGCATGTCCGCCGGATACTGCTGGAGGTGGACCACCAAACTTGCGCCCGGCCAGGCGGCACTCCCTGCCGATGTCACCATTGGAGACTGGGCACGGCCGTGGAACTTGTACGGGGACCGGTCTGTGCTCGGCGCCCCTCCTTCGGCTCTGTGGGCCACCGACCCGGCGGGGTTTGGACAGGTCGGCTGCGTCTACACGGCCCAGGGGTTCGAATACGACTGGAGCGGCGTGATTCTCGGCCCAGACCTCGTCTGGCGCACTGATCGTTGGATCGTCGACCGCAGCGCGTCGAAGGATCCCGTCTTCACCAAGGCGACACCGGACGCCGACGTTGCCCGGCTGATCCGGAACACCTACAAGGTGCTGCTGACACGAGGAATGGTGGGCACAGTCATCTACTCGACCGACACCGAGACACGCGAAAAGCTCCGATCCCTCGTCCACCCGGGCAGTCTCGTTGCCGTGAGCAGGTGACCATCAGCGGACCGGGGGTTGGCCGTACAACGGGAGGTCGGAGGTGGGGAGGTTGCCGCCGAGGATGGTGGGGAGGGGACGGGTTCGCCGTACTTGCCGTGGGTGATGGTTTTGTAGTCGTCCGCCGAGGGGTGGGTGAAGAGGGACCAGGTGCCCGTGCGGGGGTCGATCTGGAGGAGGCGGGGGACACGGGCGGCCGCGTACCAGGCGGTCTTCTCGTTGATCCCCTTCAGGCGCTCGCTCGGTGAGATGACCTCCACAGCCAGCGCGACGGCGTCGGCGTCCAGGAGCCAGCCGTCGTCCTCCTTGAAGGCGCGTGGGCCGATGGTCAGGTCCGGGGTCGAGTAGTCGTCGGGGTCGTCGGGCATCGGGACGGAGACGTTCTCGTACGCCTCGTAGGTGGGCGAGAGGTTCGGCCGGATCGCGTCGCGTAGGTCGATGACGATCCCTGCGTGCTTGCCGCTCGGGCTCGGGGACATCACGAGGGTGCCGCCGATGATCTCCACGCGCATGCCCGTGGCCTCCTCGATGCGCTCGGCGGCCTCGCGCAAGTGGCCGCGGCGGACGGGGATGGGGTGCTGGGCTGGGCCGGCCGCGGTGGCGCCTCCTTGCCTGCGGTTCGTTTCACTCTACGGGAGCCCCCGGACGGCGACTGGTTCTGCCGCGGGGAGGCGGAGTGGGGGGCCGTCGGCCAGGGTGAGGGTGACCGTCAAGGTGCCGGTGGTGTGGCGGAGCGTGGCCACGCTGAGGATCGTTTGCCAGGTGCCCCAGGCTCGGATCTGGTGGCCTGCGCGGATCGCGATCGCCGCGAGTTGCCTGGTGTGGGGTGCGGGGGTTAGGGCGGGGGCCTTCAGTTCCGACCAGACCGTTTTGCCGATGCCGCCCGGGCGGGGGCTTACGCCCCAGCGGTGGCTGAGGGTGTCTACGACCTGGAGGCCGCGGCCGTGTTCGTCCTCCGTGGCGGGGTACGTGCGCTCTGGCCAGCCGGATCCGGCGTCGCTCACCTCCAGGCGGAGCAGTCCGGCGGCGGATGAGTGGGCGATGCGGATGCCGACCTGGCGGTCGGCAGGTACCCGTACGCGCAGGGCGTTGGTGACGAGCTCGGAGAGTACGAGTTCGGCGGTATGGAGGAGGTCGTCGCCCGCGCCCCAGTCCCCGAGTACGGCGTGCAGTGCCGCGCGGGCCCTGGGCACGCTCCAGGGTCGGCGGGGCAGCCGGAAGGAAACGTCCACCTGTGAGGCCATGACAGCTCCCATGAGATGCGAACCCCCTTACAGGGGCGGAGAGTTCAGGTGTCTACACGAGGAGGGTGCCCGCAGAACGGTCAGTCACGCAACGTTGAATGAGGATTCGGCTCACGATTCACCCGTTCGGGCAATTGGGTGTCGCCAAGACTCCCCCACTGGTAGGGAGTTACCTATGCCAAACGTCATGCCGTCCACGGTCCTTGGTCGCCAGCTCGGCGACGATCTGAGGCGTTCCCGGGAAGCCGCCGGTCTCACTACTGCGGCGGCTGCCGAGGTACTCGACTGCACGAAGGGGAAGATCAGCCGCATAGAGAACGGTCACGTCCCTGTCCGCACACCGGATCTCATCGCTCTCATGGAGGCCTACGGGGTGGTGGACGCCGAGGTGCGGGAGCGTCTGACCACCCTTGCCCTGAGGGCCAACCGGCGGCGGCGCGAGGGGTGGTGGCACGACTACGCCTCCGTGCTCAGCGACGCGTACCGCGACCAGATCGAAATGGAGTCGATCTGCGACAGCATCCGCACCTACCAGGTGCAGGTGGTGCCCGGGCTCCTCCAGACTCCGGAGTACGGGCGGGCGGTGACCGTTGCCTCGCGCGCCTGGCGAACGGCCGAAGAGATCGACCGGTTCGTTCAGGTGAGGCTCGCCAGGCAAGAGCGGCTGGCGGGTTCGGACCCGATCGAGTTCTGGGCCGTACTCGCGGAGGGAGTTCTGCGCCAGCAGGTCGGTGGGCCAGAGGTCATGCGAGCGCAGTTGGAACATCTGCTGGCCATGGCCGAGCGGCCGAACGTGACGATCCAGGTGCTGCCGTTCGCCCGCGGCGCGCATTCGGGCATGTTCGGCCCGTACCTGCTGCTCAGCTTCCCCCAGCTGGCGTCGCTCGACCTCGTACTCACCGAGGCTCCCACGGGAAACATCTGGATGGAGCGTGAGCCGGAAGTAGCCTGCTATCGAGGGCTCTTCGACGATGCCCGCATGGCAGCATTGCCGCCAACGGAGTCACTCACGCTGATCCGGCGTGTCGCCAAGGAGCACAGACCATGAGCCAGATCCACTCCCCCGCCCCCGACCTCACCGGGGCGTCGTGGCGCGTCAGCAGCTACAGCGGCGGGCAAGGTGATTGCGTCGAGGTCGCCGACAATCTGCCCGGAGTCGTCCCCGTGCGCGACAGCACGCGGCCCGCCGGGCCCGTGATCGGGGTCGGGCGGGGCGCGTGGCAGGTGTTCGTCGCGCAGGTGAGCCGAGGTTAGGTCCGCGCCCGCAGCACCGCCGCCAGGGCGCGGGCGCTTGCCGGTAGGCCGGGGGTGGCGTGGGCCTCGTCCAGGGTGGGGACGAAGCTGCAAGCGCGGTGCATCGGGGCCCGGTCGAGGACCGTGGTGCCGGTTTCGGCTTCCTGAGTGGGGGCGTAGCCGGCGGCGCGCAGGGCGGTGAGGGTCTCCTCCGGGGGTGCTGTGGAAATCAGGACGGTGGGGGCGATCCGGCGCAGGCGGAGTTTGGCCAGGCCGCGGGCCTGGGCCACCTCGGCGATCAGTGCGGTGTCGTCCGAGCGGATGCAGCAGGTGGAGCGGACGACCTTGAGTTGTCCGTGGGTACGGGCGGTGTCCTTGATCGTGTAGGCGAGCGGTTGTGGCAGCGGGGTGCCGCGCTCGCTCGCGGTGGTGAGGCGGTCGAGCAGTTCGTCCGCGCTCCAGCCGGCGTCCAGGGCCCGGCGTACGGAGGTCGCGGTGATCCGCCAGACCACGGCGTGCCCTTCGGACTCGATGTCGCCGACGGCGGAGAGCAGGTCTGCGAGGGCGGGCGCGGGCGCACCGGTGACGGTGGCGGTCAGGTCGCTCTGGAACCGGGCCGTCCCGCTGGGCTCGGGCAGCGCCGCGTACAGGTCCTCGCGCAGCACGGTCACCGCCTGCGCCAGGGCAGGGCGCAGGGACAGGTCGTCGCCCAGGCCCTCGGAGCCGCGGGCGGACGGGTCCGTGCCCGCGCCGGGCACTGCCGGGTAGTGGTGGGCAGCTCCCGCCTCCAGCAGTCGGCACAGGGCCCGCCCGGCGGGGGTGAGCGCGCCGTGAGCGACCACGCCGAGCAGGGCCGCCTCTGTCAGCGTGGCCGCCAGGCGGTCGAGCACTCCGTCCAGGCCGGTCAGCTCCCCGGCGCCGTCTGCGGCCAGGTGGCCGCGCAGGGCGGGCTGGAACCACGCGGCCCGGGAGAGCAGTTCGGTGTATCCCAGCGCGTCCCCGGTCAACCGGTGTCCGTCGGGGAGGAGGGCGAGCGCGCGTAGGATCCCGGTGCGCAGGGTCACGGCGTCCTCGTCCTGCGGGCTGACGAGCGCGACCGGGGTCTCGTCGGGGTCCGGCCAGTGGCTGAGCACTGCGGGAACCACGGCCCAGGCGGCCAGCAGCGGCAGCAGCTTGCCCGCGGCCGGGGCGGCGGCCCAGGCGTCGTAGCGGTCGCTCGGCAGCAGCCGGGCGGAGGGCTTGGGGCCCTTGGAGTTCCGGCGGCCGCGGGGAGCGGGGGCCGGTTCGTCGTCCTGAGTCGCGGCCAGGCCGGCGTTGACCGCGAGGTCCAGCCACAGCCGGGTGTCGGCCTCATCGGCCCCGGCCGCCTTGGCCAGCCGCCGGGTGTCCCGTACGGCGATCCCGCCCGCCTTGCGGATCGCGACCGGCTGGGCGGCCAGCGCCCGCAGGACCAGTTCGGCCCGCCAGGCGGCCGCCGCGGCGGCCGTTCCACCCTCACCCTCCCAGCCGGACGGCAGCGGCTCGGTGGCGGTGAACGGCTCTGGTTCCAGCTCGGGGCCGGGTGCCGCGCCACCGTCGCGGAGCGCACGGGCGACCTCGTACGGAAGCTCCACCAGGTCGAGACCGACGGGGACCAGCAGTCCGCGCTCCGCCAGCCAGTCGGTGCCCTCGTCGCCGCTGCCGCCCTCCCGGAAGACGTACTTGGCGTCCGGGCCCGCGTACTGCGCCCCGTACCGGCCGACGAAGCAGTGGGTGCGCAGCAGCGGCGGGCCGGGTACCAGGTGGTCCAGCAGCTCCAGCGCCCGGACCGGGGCGTCCGCCACCAGTGCCCGCACCCGGGCGGGATCGGCGAGCAGAGCGATGATCAGCTCCTGGGCCTGGTCGCGGGTACGGGCCGCGCCCTCGCCGAAGAGGTTTACGGCGATCCGTTTGACCTCGGGGGCGTTGTAGGCGCAGGTCAGCAGCCGGGTGGCGGTGCGCCCGTAACCGTCGAACCCAGGGGCCCGGACATGCAACAGCGGCGGCAGCGCCAGTTTCCCCTTGGGCGCGGGGAGCAACAGCGCGCGCTCCCGCAGTCGGGCGAGTGTGTGCTCCGCCTGCCGCCGCTTCTCTCCCGGCTCGAACCAGGCCAGTACGTCCCGCTCGGGCACCAGTCGGTCCGCGGGCTCCACCGCGGCAACGGGCTTCCGCTGTTGCCAGGGATACCGGGGCCCGTCCTCGGCCTCGCAACCGGCTACGGGGCCGTGCCGCTCCAGGGCGAGGGCGGCGATGGAGGCGAGCAGTTCCAGTTCTCCGGCGGTGCCCGCCATCAGGCCCTGGCCCACCGACTCGTCGGTGAGCAGGTGTTCGGCGAGCTCGCCGAGGGTGGTGATCCGTCGGTACTCGGCGGCGAGCGGCAGATCCCGCTCCTCCAGCAAGGCGGTCAGCCGCTCGGTATCCAGGGTGCCCAGCCATTTCGCGAGGGCGGTACGCGCATTCACCCGGCCAGGCTAGCGCCGGCCGGTCACCCCGCGGGGGTGAACCGGCCGCGGCCCCTCAGACCGCCGTGCTCAGTGCCGACGCAGGGTCCCGGTCCCGCCTCCGGGCCCGTCACCTTGCCGCCGCGCGTATGGGCTTCGATGCCCGGACGGCAGGAAGTCTCTGCGGCGCATCCCCGGCCGCCAGGACTGAACGATCTCCGGGAACCCCCCGGTCATCAGCAGAGCGTCCACCGATTCCGCCGCGTCAAGACCGGTCATCGCCTGCACATCGGCCAGATGCAGCGGCTGTACGGTCATCTTGGCCGCCCGGCCGAAGAACTGCGACATCCACGTCGACGACACCGGGGCGGCGGGGAGGCGTCGTGCGCCGACGCCCAGCCAGCGGGACCCACGCTCGCCCGCGGGCGCCGCCGGAGGAGTCACCCACGGGGACCCAGGCGTCCCATCCCGAACGCCAGTAACGCAGAGTATCCGATTGGCCACTCCCGCTGACCCCAGGTCATCAGGCTCTGCCGATTCAGCCGGGCGCCTCCTGGATCGACACCCCTCACCGCCATCAGCGCCAACGCTGAGAACGGGGTCTTCGCGTATGTGCGGCCGACTTCCGTGCTGGGCAGGTGTATGTCGACGCCTGGGGAGGACTGGGACTTGGAGTACGTCCGCAGACGATGTTCCTCGGGGGCGGGTTGCGCGCGGCGGCGAAGAGGACGGACGCCAAGAGCAGCGTGCCGAAGGGCACGGCGAAGAAGGCCGCGCCGAAGGTCCCCGGCGCCCGCCCGGCCTCCGGTGCGAGTACCCGTACGCCCTCGTCGGCCGGGCCGGCGGGAGCTTCCGGACGCCCCGGCCCCCGCACCGGCACCGGGGCGAAGAGCGCTGCCGGACCGGATGGACTCCGCCCGCCGGGAAGAGCGGCGGTGGCGGCAATGGCTGCCTCGCACTGATCGTCATCCCGATCGCTCTACTACTTCGGCGAGTTCAGCGACCAGCGCGAGCCGGGGATCGCCATGCGGCAGAGAAGACTGCCGCCGGATACACGGCGCGCAACGACCCCTACCGCTACGAGATCCACGACGGGATCGTCACCGTCTACCGGTCCGGGAGCCGGATCGGTGAGGAGTCGCCGACCCCGGAACCCTCGCCCAGCTGACCAGTCGAACGACCGGGTGTTCCGGTGGTCCGTACGAAGGGTGTGGGGGTGGGTCTGTGGGTTTTGGGGGG
>NZ_JAPNLJ010000012.1:0-29643 GCF_026627445.1 Streptomyces sp. H27-H1 | reverse complement strand
GCGCGTGCGTAGGTTGGAGGTGAGGCCACTTCGGGTTGCTGGTCTGGGGCTTTGTGGCGTGCTCTGACGGTGAGGATGGGGCGGCGCGAAATGCGTGACTTGGTGGAGACGGCGCGGCGGTGGGTGGCCGAGGGGCGGGTCGGGTTCTTGGCCCGGCCCGTGACCGAGCAGGGGTTCGGGCCTCGGGATCCCGCCGGGGCGGTGCTCGTGGATGCGCGTGGGGAGTGCGTCGGGGCCCTGTACCGGGGGGTGTTCGATGCCGAGCTCGTTGCCGAGGCCGCGGCCATGGGGGTCGGGGAGACCGCGCGGGTGTGTGAGGTTTCGGTCGGGGCCGGCGAGGCCGTCGAGGCCAGGCTGACGTGTGGCGGGCAGGCCGAGGTGCTGTTGCAGCCGCTGGGCGCCATTCCCGGTGAGTGGTGGGAGCTGCTCGGGCAGGGGGTCGGGGTCGCCCTCGTGACCCAGTTGAACGAGCGGGCCGATCAGGCCGTCAGTGTCGTCGTACGGGGGTCCGATCAGCCGTCCGGCGACGCCGAGCGGCGTGCCGGGGAGCTGCTGAGGACGCGGCGGCCGGGCCGGGACGCGCTGTACGCGGGCTCCGGGCTGGTGCTCGTGGAGGCGTACCCGTCGGCTCCGTACGTGGTGATCGGCGGAGCCGGGGAGCTGGCCGAGGTCATCGAGGCGCAGGCCCGGCTGCTCGGGTGGGAGGTCAGTAGCGTCACTGCCGTCGGCGAGGCGGCGAAGCTGCTCGAAGCGCGGAGGGACGCCGCCTGTCTGGCGATGCTGAGCCATGATCCGGACTTCGACGTGCCGACGCTGCGGGCCGCGCTCGCGCTCGGGATTCCGTACGTCGGCGCGCTCGGCTCCCGCAAGACCACCGCGCGGCGCCGCGAGGGGCTGCTCGCGGCCGGGGTGAGCGACGAGCGGCTGCGGACGGTGCACGGGCCGATCGGCCTGGATCTGGGCGGGCAGACTCCGGCGGAGACGGCGCTGGCCATCTGTGCGGAGATCCTGGCGGTGCTCGGGGGGCGCGAGGTTCGTGGGGTGCGGGACGCGGACGGCCCCCTCAAGGGGTGAGGAGGCAGCTCGGGGGCGTGATCGTGTGAAATGGTCGCCGATGCGGGAATATGGGTTGTATGGACACGACTCTGACCTTCCTCGCGGTGGACAGAACTCTGACCAACATCGCGTGGTTCCTGGTTGTCGGGCTCATCGTGGTCGGCTTCCTTCTCGGCGGTTTCATGCTGGGCAAGCGGGTCCGGGCACGGGAACCGGCACCCCCCGCTCCCGAGAGCCAGCCGCACCTGCCCGACGGCGGTGCGGTGTACGAGGTCTCCGAGGAGCGGGAGTACGTCGAATTCCCCGAGAGCGGACTGCGCCCGCACGAGATGCAGGGCTACGGAAACTTCGGCTCCACCACCTCGCTCCATCCGGAGGAGGTCAGGGCCCGGCGGGAATCGGGCCACAGGCACGTCGAAGGGCCGGGCCCGCACCCGCAGCCCGGATCTCCGCCCAACTCGGGGCGGGGCGCGCACGACTGATCCACCGAGGACGATCGATCCGCTGATCCAGCAGCCGAACCTGTGACCCGTGGCGGACCCCGCCGGGGGTCACAGGTCTGTGCGCAGGCGCAGGACCTCCGGGGGCGGGTGGCGGGTCGAGGTGTGGCGGACCTCGGCCGTCAGGGGCGGGTCCAGGGGGTGGAAGGGGACCTCGCCGAGGCCGATGGCCGTGATGGTGGCGCCCTGAGAGGTGCGCGAGGTGCGCCCGGCCACCGCCGCCGCCACCTCGGTGCGCAGCGCCGCCGTCAGGGGGCTCGACACCAGTGCGGTCTCGTCGCCGGCCGGCAGGACCAGGACCAGGGCGAGCGGGCGGCGGGCGGTGCCGGTGTAGCCGACCACCGCCGCGTCGCGGACGTTGGTGTGGCGGAGCTTTTGCCAGCCCCGCCGGCCGGCCGGGTAGGGCTGGTCCATCCGTTTGACGACCAGGCCCTCGATACCGCTGGCGGGCAGGGTCTCGTACCAGGTCTCCGCGAGCTCCGGGTCCGTGGTCATCGGGACCGGCTGGAGCGGCGGGCCCAGGGGCAGGAGGAGGTCTACGAGGAGGGCGCGCCGGCGTTCGTAGGGACGGGCGCGCAGGTCCAGCCCGGCGAGTTCCAGTACGTCGAAGGCCGCGTACGAGGCCGGCAGCGTCCGGGCCAGCACGGCGGCCCGCGCGGCCGAGGCGGCCGCCCGGCGCTGCACGAGCGCGAAGTCGGTGCGGCCCGCGTGCCAGACCACCACCTCCCCGTCGAGCACCGTCCCGGCGGGCAGGTGGTGGGCGGCGGCCGCGAGGTCGGGGAAGGCCGCGGTGACGATGCGGCCGGAGCGGGCCTGGAGGGTCACCCCGCCGACGGTCCGGATGACGACGAGGCGGTGGCCGTCGAACTTCGGCTCGTACGCGAGGCCGGGTGCGCGCGGCAGGGACCGTACGGCGGCGGCGAGCGCGACCCTGATCACGGGAGGCGCCCCGCCAGGCCGGGGTCGAGGAGGGGGGCGAAGAGGTCTCCGTCGCGGGCCAGCCGGGGTGCGATGTCTTCGGCGAGGAAGACTAGGTCGGAGGGGGTCCGGCAGGCTTGGACCTCCGCCCACGAGACCGGGGCGGAGACCGTGGGCAGGGCGCGGGCGCGCAGGGTGTAGGGGGCCGCCGTGGTCTTGGCGGCGGCGTTCTGACTGTGGTCGACGAAGACCTTGCCGGGGCGCAGCGCCTTGGTCATCCGGTGCACGACGAGGTCGGGGAGCTCGCGCTCGGCCTCCTGGGCGAGGGTTTTGGCGTACGCCGACACGTGCGCGGAGGGGGTCGGTTCGAGGGGCACCGCCAGATGGAGGCCCTTGGAGCCGGAGGTCTTGGGGTAGGCCTGGAGGCCGTCGGCGGCCAGCCGGTCCCGGAGCCACAGGGCGGCGGCGCAGCACTCGACGGCGGTGGCGGGGGAACCGGGGTCGAGGTCGAGGATCAGGCGGTCGGCGAGGGCGGGGGCGCCGGCCGGCCACTGCGGCGTGTGGAACTCGACGACGAGGTTGGCGGCCCACATGAGGGTGGGCAGGTCCGCGACGACCACCTGTTCGGCCCGGACGTCCTCGGAACGCGGAACCGGGGTGGTCTTCACCCAGGCGGGGGTACCGGGCGGCGGGTTCTTCGTGAAGAAGAGCTGCCCGTCCGGGCCGTCGGGATAGCGCAGGAAGGACACCGGGCGGTCGTGGATGTGGGCGAGCAGGGTGCCCGCGACCGTGGCGTAGTAGTGGAGCACCTCGCCCTTGGTGTAGCCGGTCTCCGGATAGATGACCTTGTCGAGGTTGCTGAGCGCGATGCGACGGCCCTCCACCATGGTGATCGGCGTCATACGATGAGATTGCCACGAAACAGGAGGAACCGTGCGATCCATATGGAACGGGGCGATCTCCTTCGGCTTGGTCAGCATTCCGATCAAGCTCGTGAACGCCACCGAGAGCCACTCGATCTCCTTCCGCCAGATCCATGTGAGTGATGGCGGACGGGTCCGCTACCGCAAGGTCTGCGAGCTGGACGGGGAGGAGGTGTCGACCGCCGAGATCGGCAAGGGGTACGAGGAAGCGGACGGATCGATCATTCCGATCACGGACGAGGACTTGGCGCAGCTGCCCATCGCGACGGCGAAGACGATCGAGATCGTTTCGTTCGTGCCGGCCGATCAGATCGATCCGTTGCAGATGGACGCGGCGTACTACCTCGCGGCGAGCGGAGCGACGGCGGCCAAGCCGTACACGCTGCTGCGGGAGGCGCTGAAACGGAGCCGGAAGGTCGCCATCGCCAAGTACGCGCTGCGGGGGCGGGAGCGGCTGGGCATGCTGCGGGTCGTCGGCGACGTGATCGCCATGCACGGGCTGCTGTGGCCGGACGAGATCCGGGTGCCGGAGGGGGTGGCGCCGGAGGGCGAGGTCTCGGTACGGGAGGCCGAACTGGACCTGGCGGATGCGCTGATGGCGACGTTGGGGGAGGTGGAGATGGACTCGCTGCGCGACGACTACCGCGAGGCGGTGGAGGCGATGGTCGCGGCGAAGGCCGGTGGGAGTGGGGGTGAGGCCGCGGCCGTGGCGGGTCCGGAGGCGGCCGGGGGGCAGGTCATCGACCTGATGGCTGCGTTGGAGAACAGTGTGCGGGTGGCGAAGGAGTCGCGGGCGGGGCGGGGCGGGGCGGAGTCCGAGGGAGAAGGGGCTTCCGGTGGCGGCGCGGAGGTCACGCCGATCCGGCGGAAGGGGGGCGGGGCGGCCCCGAAGGCTGTGGGCGGGAAGAAGTCGACTGCGTCGGTGGCGGGGGGCCGCGGCGCAGGTTCCTCTGCGGGTGGCGGTGGCGGTGCCGGTGCCGGGAAGAAGTCGACGGCTGCGGCCGCTGCGAAGAAGAAGGCCGCTACGGGTGCTGCCGCGGCCAAGAAGACCGCCTCGGCGAAGTCCGCGGAAGCGAAGCCTGCGCGGGCTGCCGCCAAGAAGGCGGCGGCGACGACGCCGCGCAAGCGGAGCTCTGCCTGAGGGCGGGCGGGCCCTGCGGGGCGGAGTCCCCTACCCTCCCTTCCACCGTTCCCAGGGCCCGGCCCTGACCGGTCCTCAAACGCCGGACGGGCTGAAAAGACCCTGGGGCTCCGCCCCGGACCCCGGTCCTCAAACGCCGGACGGCTGAACTGATCCTGGGGCTCCGCCCCAGACCCCGCGCCTCAAACGCCGGACAGGCTGTAATGGCTCGGCGGGCTGAAGGACACGCTCCCGCCCCAGAGTTCCGCGCCTCCCCCCAACTACCGCTCGGAGGGGCCCTGGGGCTACCGGGCTAGCGGGCTAGCGGGCTAGCGGGCTAGCGGGCTAGCGGGCTACCAGCCAGGTTCTGCGGTCTCTGGCTGTCGCGTAGAGGGTTTCCATCTCCGGTGGTTTGAGAGTGGTGGGTGTGTCCTGCAGGAAGCGGGCTGCGGTCGGCGGGGTGAGGACGCGGACGTCTCGGAGGGTGGGGGTCACCTCCAGGCGGGTCGCGTCCACCACCGCCAGTACCGGGGTCACCGGGGCCGACAGGGCGTAGGTCGCGTACGCCGCCGCCCGGCGGGCCGTGCGCGGGTCCGGGGTGGGGTCGGTGCGGCCCACCGTGAGGAGGAGGTCGCCGACGGACGTGCGCTGGCGGCGGCCCTGGACCGTGCGGATGCAGAAGACCCCGGGCGGGCCGATCAGCAGGTGGTCGGCGATGCCGCCGACGGAGTGCAGGACCCGCCAGTCCTCGGATTCGGCCAGCGCGTCCAGTACCTCGCCCATCCGCTGCCTCGCCGTGAGCTCCTGGCGGAGCCGGTGCCGGGCGCGGGCACCCGCGGCGCCGTGGGTGAGGGCGCCGATCAGGGCCTCCCCCGGGCGGTTCGGGGCCAGGTCCTCGTCGGGCGGCAGGGACAGGCGGAGCAGTTCCGCGGGCGTGGGGACGGGTGGGGGGCCGATGGCCACGGTTCCGGTGAGGTAGGGGCGTAACGCCGTCAGGATCTCCTCGCGGCGCTCGTCCGCCAGCACGCTGATCCGGTTGGCCCGCCGGTCGTACCAGGCCACCGCCCGGCCGTCGGGCAGGTTCACGTACAGCCGGCCGCGGCCCGCCCGGCCGCTCGGCAGCACCTTCAGTCCCCGCGAAGCCATGGCCCTCACCCCCGCCGTCCATGGGAGCAGCCCGGGCGCCCCGCGGCAATCCCCCGGTGGGGTCCGGCCTGCGGCGCGTGCCGGGCCCCACCGGACCCCACCGGAGGGGGGATTGCCGTGGCGCATGCCGGACCCCACCGGCGGACATGCCGCGGCGCGTCCCGGACCCCACTCGGGGGGACGGCCGCGGCGCCTGCCGTGTAACGACTCCGCCGGGTCCCCGAGGCCCGGCTGTTACAGAAGCAACGTGGTACTGCAACGGCCGGTGCATACGTTTGTCCCACCTGGACGCACCAGGGCCTGACCAGCACCGAAGGACGTCCCGTGAACACCGTGAGCCACAGCCGCCGCACTCTCGTACGCGCCGCCGCCGTGGCCGTGTGTGCCGGCACCCTGCTGGCGTTCCCCGCGGCGGCCGCGCTCGCCGACGGGGTGCCGTCGGCTTCCTCCGCGCGCGTCGCGACCACCCCCCGGACCCTGGTCAAGACCCTCTCCCTCGCGGACGGCGTCTCCACCGCGAAGGTGTACCGCGTGGCCGAGGGCGCCTACCAGGCCGATGTCCTCAACCCCGACGGCTCCAAGGCCGCCACCCTGAGCAGCCGTGACGGCAGCACCGGCTTCGTCGACGCCGGGGACATGCACCTCGCGCTGCGGGCCGACGGCCGGCTCACCTCCTGGGCCGGGGTCGATACGGAGAACCCCGACGTCTCCCCCGCCGCCGTGAGCCCCGCCGGGCACAAGACCGCGAACCGCGACGGCCGGGTCGTCCCCGCCGCCGCGCCCCCGCGTTCGGGTGCGGGGGCCGCCGAGGCGCTGGGCCTGAAGACCCTGGCCGACGGTCCCGGTGACGGCATGCTGCTGCTCGCCGCGGGCGGCGGCATCGCGGCGGTCGGCGCTGCGGGGCTGGGCTTCGCGATGCTGCGCCGCGGGCGTACGGAAGCGTAGGACCGGCTTCCCCTCGGCGGATCGCCGCACGGGCAGAAACGATGCGGCTCTGCCTAATGTGGACCACGCACATGTTCACGGGAGAGGACGGTGCACGGGTGGCCGGATCGGATCCCTCCCGCACCCCCGGTCACCGGAGCGGGAGTCGGCGCCGGCGCGTCCGCGCGGGCCTGCTGGCCGCCCTGTTGCTGCCGCTGGCCAGCGCCTGCGGTGACACCGGCGGGCTGGCGGGCGCCGGGGCCACCCCGACCGCGAGCGGGCCCGTGCATCTGTGGCCGGGACGTGCGGGGGCCGTCGTACCGCCCGCCGATCCGGGGGGCGCGCCGCCCGAGTACGTCACCGGGATCGCGCCCGTTCTGGACCAGAACGTGCACGGGATCGACCCGGTGACCCTCGTCCAGGCCGAGCTGCGGGCGCACCCGGACTCCCGGACCGGCCCCGACGGGATGCCTCAGGAGACCGCTGCCGCGATCGACGGGTGCGGGGCGGACGGGGCCGATCCGAAGAAGTGTCCGGTGCTGACGCCGTACTACCGGGACCTCACCGGCAACGGCAAGGACGAGATGGTCGTCGGCATCGAGTACCCCGACCAGCAGATGTCCGTACGCGTGTACACGGCGGATGCCGAGGGCCGGCTCAGCCGGATCATGGCCACCACCGACACCGTGATCAGCGTTGAGCTCGCCGGACGGGACGTGATCCTGCGCGTCCCGAGCGGCAACGCCGGCTACGAGGTGAACACCACCTGGTCCTACGACGAGACGCAGCGTTCGATGCTGCCGGCTTGGGAGCAGATCGTCCGCGTACCCGGGACCAGCCCGGGCCGCTCCCGGACACCGGCCGCCCCGGGCCCGAGCCCGGCGGGAGCTTCGCGGTGAGGCTCCGGCTGCCCTCGTGGACGGCGACACTGACCTGGAAATCGGCCTGTTTCATCGTGCTGATGTGCTGCTCGCTCGCGGCGGCGCTGGGTGTGCTCGTGCACGTGGAAGTGACCCGGCAGACCGTCGCGACGGCCCGCGAGAAGGCGCTCGGCAAGCTGAACGACGCCTCGCGCGCCTACGAGGCCGGCGAGGTGCTGCCGCCGGAGTCCGGGCTGGATCCGGCCGGGCTGCCGGACCGGCTGCGCGAGCTGGCCCTGTCCGGGCAGCGCGCAACGCTGGTGGCGGAGTACGAGGGCCGGCAGCTGATGTGGGCGGCGGCCCCGGCCGACGGGAAGGCCCTGGCCACGGCGGTCGACTACGGACAGAGCGACCGGACCATCACCGGACTGGACAACGCGATCATCGGATCCTCGGTCCTGGCCATCGGCGGAACGCTGCTGGTCGGCGCCTTCGCCGTGACACGGGTGACGCGGCGACTGCACCAGACGGCGACGGTGGCCCGCCGCATCACCCAGGGCGACCTGGACGCCCGGGTCGGTGACCCGCGGACGAAGGACCCCTCCCGGCACCAGGACGAGGTGGCGACGGTCGCGGCGGCCCTGGACACGATGGCGGGCAGCCTGCAGACGAAGCTGCAGAGGGAGCAGCGGTTCACGGCGGACGTCGCGCACGAGCTGCGCACCCCGCTCACCGGTCTGCAGGCGGCGTCGGAGCTGTTGCCCCAGGGGCGGGCGACGGAGCTGGTGCAGGAACGGGTGCGCACGATGCGGCAGCTGACGGAGGACCTGCTGGAGATCTCCCGGCTCGACTCGGGCAGCGAGGTGGTGGAGAGCGACCTGCACCAGCTCGGGCGCCTCGCGCGACGGGTGGTGCGGGCGTCGGGGACGGACACGGAGGTCGTCGTGGCGCGGGACGCCCACGTCGAGACGGACCGGCGGCGGCTGGAGCGGGTGCTGGGGAACCTGGTCGTCAATGCCCACAAGCACGGGCGGACGCCCGTGGTGGTGACGGTGGACGGGCCGGTGGTGACGGTACGGGACCACGGGGACGGGTATCCCGAGTACCTCGTGTCTCACGGGCCCCAGCGCTTCCGTACCGGGGGCGGCAGCAAGGGGCACGGGCTGGGGCTGACCATCGCGGTGGGGCAGGCGGAGGTCATCGGGGCGGACCTGGTGTTCCGGCAGGCGGCGGACGCGGGGGGCGGGGCGGAGGCCGTACTGACCCTGGTCGAGGCCCGGCTGCCGTGATCCGGCTGCCGTGGTCCGGCGGGGCCACGGCCGGTGATGGCCGTACGGTTCGGGCTGCGGCGCCACCGCGGCCGCGCCCCGGGCTCCGGTGGCGCTCGGCCGTCACTCCCCCCGCGGGGCCGGCTTCGTCCAGGGCCAGCGGAGCTTCGGCTTCTGGCCGTCGGGGGCATATGTGTACTTCCAGCCCTTCTGCAGGCCCAGGCGCTTGGAGTACCCGGCCGGGACCCGCTCGTAGAGCAGCACCGTCGGGGCGCCGCCGTCCGCGTCCGGGACCGGGATCTCGTACCACTTCGGCGGGTGGCCGGTCGGGCCGAGGAGGATCGGGAGGGTCCGGCCGTCCATCGGGCCGCCCTCGAAGGGGGTGGTTTGGCTTCTCACCCCTCCAGTCTCACAGCAGGTGGGCCGCTTCGGAGACCACGGGGATCACCCGGCGGGCCAGCACCCCCACCGGGCCCTCCGCCGATTCGAGCGCGAGGGCGGCGCGGGCCGCCGCGGCCGTCTCCGGGTCGGTGGCGGCCGTCGCCGTGAGGAGGGCGATGAACTGGTCGAGCAGCCAGTCCCGGAGCGAGTCGGTCTCCGGCTGTTTGCCCTCGTCGATCCAGATCAGCGAGGCGGCCTCGACCGCCGTGATCCACGTGCGCACCATCATGCGCAGGCGGGGGCCGGGGGCCGGCACGCCGAGGTGGAAGAGGATCGCCTCGGCGGCGGCCCTGCGGATGCCGTCGACGGTGGCGGTGGTGCGGGAGGTCTCGACCACGCTGCCGCCCTGGAGGAGGGCGGAGAAGCCTGTGTCGTGTTCGTCGACGAAGGCCAGGTAGCGGTCCAGGGCCCGGGAGAGCCGCCGGGTCAGGGGGCCGGCCTGGGGTTCGGCGAAGCAGAGCCGCAGGACGTCGGCCGCCGAGCGCAGGGCGGCCTCGTAGAGCTGCTGTTTTCCGCCGGGGAAGTAGCGGTAGACCAGGGGGCGCGAGACGCCGGCGGCCTCGGCCACGTCGTCGAGCGAGACCTCCTCCGGCGCCCGGTGTGCGAACAACGTCAGGGCGGCGTCGAGGAGCTGGGCCCGGCGCTCCTCGACGCTCAACCTGCGGTACGCCCGTACGGCTGTCATGTCCGCAGGGTAGCCCCACCCGTCCGCCTTCAGGCGGGAGTCCGGGGGCAGGGTTTTCCTACGGGATTTCCGGAAGCGGGTCTTCAGGCCAGGAGGCCGGAGCTCTTCCAGAGCTTGCGGCCGACTCCGCGCATCAGACCGATGTCGTCCAGGAAGTCCGTGAGCCGCTTGGCTCCGGACTGCATGACCTCCCGGCGGTGGCCGCTCGCCTTGACCTGCGCGAGCGCCTCGTGCCGGTCGAGGCCGATGTTGTCGTAGACCTGGGGGTTCACGAAGGCCTGCGAGAAGACGCGGGCGGCCTGGCCGCAGCTGACGCGCGTGAGTTCCTGCTCCCAGCGCGGGGCGGTGAGCATCTGGCGGCGCAGTTCCTCGCGGGCGTAGCGGACGTGCCGCGCCTCTTCGATGACGTGGATGCGGGTGACTCCGCGCACGAGGGGCTGGACGCGCTCGTCCGGGAAGGTCAGGCGCTGCATCCAGTCGAGGACCTCCTCGCCGAGGAGGGTGCAGGCGAAGGAGCCGGGGGTGGTGGAGACGGTCTTCAGGACGCGGGCGAGGTTGTGGTTGGCGCGGGAGACCGGGTACTCGGGGGCGCCGCCCGTCTTGATCATGCGGGCGAACATCATCGAGTGGCGGCACTCGTCGGCGATCTCGGTGAGCGCGTACCGGACGTGGTTGCTGGTCAGGGACTTGTCGTAGATGTGCCGGACCAGGAGCTGCATGAGGATGATCTCGAACCAGATGCCGAGCGAGCCGAGCGCCGCCGCCTCGTGGCGGGAGAGCTCGATGCGCTGCTCCTCGCCCATCTTCTTCCAGAGCGGGGTGTCGAACAGGGAGAGCAGTTCGGGCGGCCAGTAGTACTTGCCGTCGATGGGCGGGGCGTCCCAGTCGAGTTCCTTGTCCGGGTCGAAGGAGTGCTTGACCGAGGACTCCAGGAGTCGCTCGGCTATCTGTTCACGGTCCTTGAGCAGGCCGAGCGCATCGCGCAGCTCCCTGCGCGGCTCCGCCCTGTCGGTCGTCGTCGTCATGGCTTCGGACACCTCACGAGTGGGTTGCGGCGGCGGTCGCGGCGGCGGTCACCTCCACGCCTACCGGAGTTCAACGCTTATGAGACTGCCTGTCAGCAAGACCGTCAATCCCCCTCGCACGACTTGTTGACCGCGCGTCTACCAACGTGTGACGCTGCCAACGGCACGCCCGAGGCCGCAGCCCGGCTGCCAACTGGCCTGTCCTGTACGGCAGTACGTGAGACGAGGGGGCGTCAGTGTCGACGCACGAGCTCTACACCAACGATCCGGGCGAGACCGTCTGGCCGGTCCCCGCCTCCGGAAACGCCCGCTTCAGCTGGGAGTACGACGGCGGCCGCGAGCGGCTGCTGGCCCTCTACCAGAAGGGCAAGGACAAGCAGTGGGACGGCGCCAAGCGGATCGACTGGGGCATCGAGGTGGACCCGTACGACCCGCTGGGCACCCCGGACGAGGCGCTTCCGCTGTACGGCACCCGGCACTGGGCCAAACTCACGGAAGCGGACAGGGGCGAGCTGCGCCGGCACTACAGCGCCTGGAACTTCAGCCAGTTCCTGCACGGCGAACAGGGCGCGATGGTGTGCGCGGCACGCATCGTCGAGTCGGTGCCGGACCTCGACGCGAAGTTCTACTCGGCCACGCAGACCATGGACGAGGCCCGGCACGCGGAGATCTTCGGACGGTTCCTGCACGAGAAGATCGGGATGCTCTACCCGATCAACGACAGCCTGCAGGGGCTGCTCGGCGACACCCTGCGCGACTCCCGCTGGGACATGCCGTACCTGGGCATGCAGGTGCTCATCGAGGGGCTCGCGCTGGCCGCCTTCGGCATGATCCGCGACACCACCAACAAGCCGCTGCCCAAGCAGATCCTGGCCTACGTGATGCAGGACGAGGCACGGCACGTGGCGTTCGGGCGGATGGCCCTGCGCGACTACTACAAGCAGCTGTCGGACGCCGAACTGCGCGAGCGCGAGGAGTTCGTGATCGAGGGCTGCTACCTCATGCGGGACCGGCTGCGCGGGGTGGAGGTGCTGGAGAACTTCGGCATCTCCCGCGTCGAGGCCGAGGAGTTCAGCGAGCGGTCGGAGTTCCTGGCGCTCTTCCGCAAGCTGCTGTTCAGCCGGATCGTGCCGTGCGTGAAGGACATCGGGCTGTGGGGCGAGCGGCTGCAGAAGGCCTACCTGGACATGGGCGTCTTCGAGATGGGGAACTCCAACCTCGACCTGCTGATGAGGCAGGACGAGGAGATGGCCGAGGCCCTGGACCGGGAGCGGTTCGCGGCCGAGGAGGAGCAGCGGGTGGCGGAGGTGGCGCAGGCCGTCGCGGAGGGCGCGGACGGGTAGCCCGGCGGAGCGGGCGTGCCGGCTGCCCGGGCCCCGCCCCGGGCAATGCGCCGGCGGGGCGGGCGGCCACGCCGTGTCGGCGTTACGCCGGCGGGAACTGCTCGCGGAGGGTGAACACGTGCGGGGACGGGCCGTGTTCCCGCAGGTGGACCAGGCGTTCCTCGGCGTCCGCGACCGTGGGGCGCTTGCCCGATGGAACCCACCACAGGGCCGTCATGGCCTCCTTGACGTGCTCGAACCATTCGCGGCGGCGCGCCATCAGCTCCCGGTGCCGGCCCGCGTACATGAAGGAGTTCAAGGAGTCCGCGTCACGCCAGACGGACATGTTGATGATGATCCACTCGTCGTCGAAGACCCGCACGCCGGTCGCGTCGCCCCCCTCGCCCTCCAGCCGCCAGACGAACCCCTCGGCCGCGTCGGCGACGGCGTTGACGTGGTCGAGGCCGTCGACGAAGTCCTTCAGTTCCGGGGAGTCGAGGGGGTACTTGAGCCGGGATATGTTCACCTGTGCCAGTTCGTGGGTCATCCCTCACCGTAGTCACGGAACTGCCGCCTCCCGTGGACCGTTTCACGGGGTGGACAGGGCCGCCTCCATCACCGCACGGGCGATCGGTGCGGCGGCGCCGTTGCCGCTGATGTCCCCGCGGACGGCCGAGGCGTCCTCGACGACCACCGCGACCGCGACGGCCGGCGGTCGGCCGCCCTCCGGCTTGGCCCAGGAGATGAACCAGGCGTACGGGGTGCCCGCGTTGCCGACGCCGTGCTGGGCCGTACCGGTCTTGCCGCCGACCACGGCTCCGGGGATCGCCGCGTTGCGGCCCGTGCCGTTCTCCACCACCTTCACCATCAGCTCCTGCATCCGCATCGCGGTCAGCGGGGTCATGGCCCGGCCGAGGCTGCGCTGGTCGGTGCGGCGGACCGGGTCTCCGTCGTCCTGGGTCGTGCGGTCCACCAGGTAGGGGGCCTTGAGCTCTCCGCCGTTGGCGACGGCCGCCGCCACCATCGCCATCTGCAGCGGGGTGGCCTTGGTGTTGAACTGCCCGATGGAGGACAGGGCCAGCTGGTCGGGGCTCATGTCGGTGTCGAAGTTCGAGCGCGACACCCAGGCCGGCACCCGCAGCCCGCTGTCGTTGAACCCGAACCGCCGCGCCGCCCCGGTCATCCCGCGCAGCCCGACCTGTACGCCGATCTTCGCCATCACCGTGTTGCACGACCACTGCACCGCGTCCGCCATCGAGGCGTCGACGCAGCCTGTGCCCGCGTTCGGAAGCAGGGTGCTGGTGCCGGGCAGCGGGTACGGGTCCGGGGTCTGGGTCGGCGCGTCCACGTCGGTGACCACGCCGGCGTCGAGGGCGGCGGCGGCCGTCACGATCTTGAACGTGGAGCCGGGCGGGTACGTCTCGCGCAGCGCGCGGTTGAGCATCGGCTTGGCGGGGTCCGCATTGAGCTCCTCCCAGGCCCCCTTGACCTTCGGCCCCGTGCCGGAGAGCACCGCGGGATCGTAGGAGGGGCTGCTGACCAGCGCGAGGATCCTGCCGGTGGCCGGCTCCACGGCGGCGACCGCGCCCCGCTTGCCCGCGAGCCCGGTGTAGGCGGCCTGCTGCATGGTCGCGCGGATGGTGGTGGCCGCGTTTCCGCCGCCCGGGCGGCCGCGCGAGAGCTCGTACCAGAGCGGGAAGGCCGAGAGTCCGGGGGCGGTGCCGGAAAGGACGGGGTCCTCGGCGCGTTCCAGGAAGCTGGTCCCGTAGGTCTGGGAGGCGAAGCCGGTGACGGGCGCGTAGAGCGGGCCGTTCTTGTACGTGCGCTCGTAGCGCAGCAGCTGGCGGCTGTCCCGGGAGCCGGTGACGGGGCGGCCGTCGACGGTGATGTCGCCGCGCGGTTCGGCGTAGCGCTCGATGGCGGGGCGCTTGTTGGCCGGGTTCGCGCCGTACCCGGCGGCTTCCCAGACCTGTACGCGGCCGACGTTGACCAGCAGGGCGACGAGCAGCAGGGCGCAGAAGTAGGCGCACCAGCGGATGTAGCGGATCACGCTTCGGCCTCCTCGGCCGGTCGGGGCCTGCGGGCGCTGTCGCTGAGCCGGACGAGGAGGGCGACGATGATCCAGTTGGTGACCACGGAGGAGCCGCCCTGGGCGAGGAAGGGCATCGCCATGCCGGTCAGCGGGATCAGGCCGGTGACTCCGCCCGCGATGACGAACACCTGGAGCGCGACGATCGAGGCGAGTCCGGTGGCGAGGAGGCGGCCGAAGGGGTCGCGCAGCGCCAGCCCGGCGCGGAACCCGCGGGCTACGAGGAGCCCGTAGAGGAGCAGGATCGCGGTGAGGCCGACGAGGCCGAGCTCCTCCCCGGCGGTGGCGAGGATGAAGTCCGATTTGGCGGCGAACCCGATGAGGAAGGACTGCCCGTGGCCGAGCCCCGCGCCGAGCAGCCCGCCGGCCCCGAAGGCGAAGAGGGACTGGGCGAGCTGGCCGGGTCCGTCGCCGCGCTCGATGGAGGCGAAAGGATTCAGCCAGTCGTCCACGCGGCTGTTCACGTGCGGCTCGAACGTCCCGACCGCGTACGCGCCGACGGCCGCGAGCAGCAGCCCGATCGCGATCCAGCCGATCCGGCCGGTGGCCGTGAACAGCATGATCACGAAGAGGCCGAAGAACAGCAGCGAGGTCCCGAGGTCGCGTTCCAGGACGAGTACGCCGACGGAGAGCAGCCAGATGGCGAGGATCGGGCCGAGGACCCGGCCGGGCAGCAGCCTCAGCTTCCAGAAGAGGGTGCGCCCGGTGAGGGCCAGGGCGGTGCGGTTCGCCGCGAGGTAGGAGGCGAAGAAGACGGCGAGCAGGATCTTGGCGAACTCCCCCGGCTGGAAGGAGAGCCCGGCGAACCGGATCCAGATGTGCGCGCCGTTCACGGCCGGGAAGAAGACGGGCACCAGCATCAGCCCGAGCGCGATGACGACGGACAGGTAGGCGTACTTCTGCAGCACCCGGTGGTCGCGCAGCAGCCCGACGGCGAGCACGAACAGCGCCACCCCGAGGGCGGACCAGCGCAGTTGGTCACCTGCGGTGGCATGGCCGGGGGTGGTGACGTCGAGGCGCTGGATGAGGACGAGGCCGAGGCCGTTGAGCAGGACGGCGATCGGGAGCAGCAGCGGATCGGCGTACGGGGCGCACAGGCGGACGGCCAGGTGGGCGGCGAGCGCGGCGACGGCGAGGCCGGCGGCGTAGTGGGCGGCGGGGGCGGGAATGCGGCCGGTGGTGGTGATCCCCACATAGAGGTGGCCGAGGACGGCGATCAGAACGGCGCCGAAGAGCAGCGACAGCTCGACTCCACGACGCTTGGGCGCACGGGCGTCGGGTGGCGGTGGCGGGGCGGGCTCCGTCACCTTCGCCGTCAGAGCGGTCATACGGGAAACGTAGCAAGGAGCCGGGCCGTATGTCCGCTTATGTCATAGTGTGCCGAAGAGTCGTCAGAACCGGTCGGAAGTGAAGTAGCGGATCAGGAGTCTCCTTCCATGGGACCTGCGGAGTTCATCGTCCTGGCCTTTCCGGAAGAACAGCTGCGGGTCGCGGCGGTCGAGGCTGTGATGGGGCTGCGCAAGGCCGGGGTCGTGCGGCTGATCGACGGGCTGGTGGCCACCAAGACCGCGGGCGGCCAGGTGCTGTCGGCGGAGTTCGACGAGTTCGTCGAACTCCGGGGCCTGCTCGCCCACCGGGAGGCGGCCCCGCTGATCGGCCCCGAGGACGTCAGGGAATCGGCCGAACTGATGGACCGGGGCAGCTGCGCCCTCCTCCTGGTCATCGAGCACGTATGGGCCGAGGACGCCGCCATCGCCGTCCGCGCGGCGGGTGGCCGGATCGCCGGAGCGGTCCGCCTCCCGGCCGACCGGCTGGGGGTGGCCTGATGTTCATCCGCCCCATCGGCTCGGTGGTCAACCCGTCCATGCGCCCGACGGGACACCCCCTGCTCCGCGGAATCCTGGCCCGCGGGGCTTACGTCTGGGACGCGGCCCGGCATTCGCCGGAGACCCCCCATACCCCCCACGCCCCCCACACCCCCGACGGTGCGGACCGGACCGCGGCGCGGAGTACGACCCCGGGCGCGGCCCCCGCTCCCCCGACGGCCGCCAGTGACCGCCCGGGGCCGTCCGCCGGTCCGGGAAGCGCGGGAGCCTCGGGAGGTCCGGGAAGTCCGGGAGGCTCGGAAGCCCCGGGAACGGCCGCCCCCGGGGGCGATCTGACGGACCGCCTGACCCAGCTGGCCGCCCTGGCCCGCGAAGGCCTCCTTACCCCCGAGGAGTTCTCGGCGGCCAAGGCCCGTCTGTTGTCCGGCTGAGCCGGCCGTCACCCGCCGGCCCCTCCTCCTCGCCCCTGGCGAACGCCTCTCCCCGCTTCGGCGGGGCGACCGGCCGGGGGAGGCCGTCGACGACGACCAGCACGAGGGCGGACCGCAGCAGCTCCGGCAGGTCCAGGTCCGCGCGTAGGCCGACCGGGTGAGCGGAACGGCACGGCCGTCCCGGTTGGGCGATTTGTCATACCGGGCATGGCAGCATCGGCCGCCTGGAGGTGACCCCATGTCACGTCGACGCAGACGTCGGCTGCTTCGCGCCGCGTGCCTCGCCGCAGCCCTCGTCACGGCCGGCCCGCTCCCCGTCGCCCACGCCGAACCCGCAGCCCCCACGGCCCCGGACGCTCTCGCCGCACCCGCAGCTCCGGACGCCCCGGACACACCCGCGGCCCCCGCCACCCCGGACGCACCCGCCACCCCCAACGAACCCGTAGGCATCCTCCTCACCCGCCTCCAGGGCCTCTACCAGCAGGCCGAGCAGGCCGCCGAGGCCTACAACGCCGCCGACACCGCCCTCACCGCCCGCCGGAGCGAGGAGCGCCGGCTCAGCACCGAGCTCGGCAAGGCCCGTACCGCCGTCACCGCCGCCCAGGCCACCACGGGGCGGCTGGCCCGCGAGCAGTACAAGGGGTCGCGCGGGTTCTCCCCCTACGCCCGGATGCTGTTCTCCGGTGACCCCCAAGGGGCCCTGGACCAGCGCCGGGTCGCGGCACGGGAGGGCGCCCGGCGGGCCGCCGCGCTGGACCTGCTCGCCCGGGGCGAGCAGCAGGCCGGCGCGCTCGCCACCGCCGCCCGCAAGGCCCTGGACTCCGAAGAGAAGCTGGCCGCCGAGAGGAAGAAGCGCAAGGACGAGGCCGCCACGCAGCTCAAGGAGGTCGAGCGGGTGCTCGCCGCCCTCACTCCCTCCCAGCTCACCGAGCTGGGCACGCGCGAAGCCGAGCAGACGGCCGGGGCGCAGCGGGAGCTGGTCGAGTCGGGGAAGCTGGGCACGCGGCCCCGTACCCCCACCGCCGCCGGCGGCTCGGCCCTCACGTACGCGACCGCCCAGATCGGCAAGCCGTACGTCTGGGGGGCCGAGGGGCCGGCCTCCTTCGACTGTTCGGGGCTGACCTCGCAGGCGTGGGCGCAGGCCGGCCGCGACATCCCCCGGACCAGCCAGGAGCAGTGGGCGCAGCTGCCGAAGGTGCCCCTCGACGAACTGCGCCCCGGTGACCTGGTGGTGTATTTCCCGACCGCCACCCACGTGGCCCTGTACGTGGGAGACGGGAAGGTCATTCAGGCACCCCGGCCGGGGGCGAAGGTCAAGGTCTCGCCGATCGCGGCGAATCCGCTGCTCGGCGCGGTACGGCCCGACCCCGACGGGTCGCCGCTGACCCGCTTCACCCCGCCGCCGCTGCCCGGGGGCGCGTCGGCGGGGGACGACAGCGGCTACTCCGCGGAGACGGAACCCGCGACCTCGGCCAGGTAGTCCGCCGCGTCCTCGGGGTCGTAGAAGTACGCGTCGAAGTCGGCCGGGTTGTCGAAGCCGTTGGCGAATCGATCCGCCACCGGCTGGAGCTGCCCGGCCGCGCCGATCAGGTTCAGCACGTGCTCCGGCGGGACGCCGAGCATGGCGTTCGTCCACTGGGTGGCGGGCTTGCCGCTGGTGAACCAGTACTTGTCGAAGGTCGCCTTCATCCAGGCCTCGTCGAACGGGTTGTCCCCGTGCATGAGGATCGACGAGAGGTACGAGGCCGCACACTTGGCGGCGGAGTTCGAGCCCTGACCGGTGATCGGGTCGTTGGTGACGACCACGTCCGCCACGCCCAGCACCAGGCCGCCGCCCGGCAGCCGGCCGATGGGGTTGCGGACGACGGGGGCGTACCGCCCGGCGAGCGTGGCGCCCGCGTCCGTCAGCTCCGCCTTCGTCGCCCGCGCGTACTCCCAGGGCGTGTACCGCTCCATCAGTTCCAGCGTCAGCGCGAGGTGCTCCGCCGGGGCCTTCACACCGCCGAAGGCGTCCAGCGGTCCGCCCGGGATCCCCTCCCAGAAGAGGATGTCGGCCCGCCCGGAGAGGGTCAGGGTCGGCATCACGAACAGCTCGCCGACGCCCGGGACCAGGTTGCAGCGCACTGCTTCGGTCTCCGGGTGCTCGGGGCGCGGGGCCAGCCCGTGCACGTAGGACACGGCGAGCGCGCGCTGCGGGGCGTCGTACGGGGAGCGGGCGGCGTCCCGGCCGAACAGCGAGACCAGTTCGCCCTTGCCGGCCGCGACCAGCACCAGGTCGTGGGTACGGGAGAAGAAGTCCAGGTCGGAGACGGACGCGCCGTGGATGACCAGCTGGCCGCCGCGCTGCACGAAGGTGTCGGTCCAGCCGGCCATCTTCACGCGCTGGTCGACGGACTGGGCGAAGCCCTTCAGCTTGCCGAGCCAGTCGATGGCGCGGCTGCCGTCGGGGGCGGCGACCGAGACGCCCAGGCCCTCGATCTTCGGTGCCTGCTGCTCCCAGAAGTTCAGCTGGAGGTCCCGCTCGTGCTGGAGCGCCGTGTCGAACATGACTTGCGTGGACATGACCCGCCCGGTACGGATCTCGTCCGCCGTCCGGTTGGACATGAGGGTGACCTCGTACCCCTTCGACTGGAGTCCGAGGGCGAGCTGGAGACCGGACTGGCCGGCGCCGACGACGAGTATCTTGCGCATCTGCACGTTCTCTATTCGGGAGTCGAGTCGAGGGCGTGGCCCACGAGGGTCATCAGGGATTCCAGTACCGTGACCCGGCTCCGCGCGTCCATGATCACGACGGGTACGCGGGCCGGTATGGTCAGCGCCTCCCGCACGTCGTCCGGTTCGTACGAAGGCGTGCCCTCGAAGTGGTTGACGGCCACGGCGTACGGCAGCCCGCAGCTCTCGAAGTAATCGAGCGCCGGGAAGCAGTCGCGCAGCCGCCGGGTGTCCGCGAGGACGATCCCGCCGACGGCGCCGCGCACCAGGTCGTCCCACATGAACCAGAAGCGTTCCTGGCCGGGCGTCCCGTACACGTACAGGACGAGGTCATCGTCGAGGGTGACGCGCCCGAAGTCCATGGCGACGGTGGTGGTGTGTTTGTCCGGGGTCGCGGACAGGTCGTCGGTGGGAGCGGCGGCCTCGGTCATCACCGCCTCGGTACGCAGCGGCCGGATCTCGGAGACGGACCCGACGAAGGTGGTCTTGCCCACCCCGAACCCGCCCGCCACCAGCACCTTCACGGCTACGGGCGCACGCGAGCGGTCGTACTGCCAGGGCTGTACGGAGTCGTCCGGGTCCTGATCCGCATTGGCCTGCAGGTCCTTGCGCGGGGCCTGACTCGGGTCCAGAGGCGAATCCGGATTCGGGAAGAAGAGGCCGGTTTCAGAGACGGCGGAGCCCACTGAGCACCCTTTCGAGCAGAGCGCGGTCGGGACGGCCACTGCCGTGCCCGGTCCCGTAGACACGGATCCTGCCCTGGTCGGCGAGGTCGCTGACCAGGACGCGGACCACGCCGAGCGGAAGCTTCAGCAGGGCTGCGATCTCGGCGATCGTGCGCATGCGGCGGCACAGCTCGACGATCGCCGGCATCTCCGGCATCCGGTCGGACCGCTGCGGCTCGGACACCTTCGTGTCCAGGGCCGCGACGAAGGTCTCGACGTGCAGGATCTGCGTGAAGCGGGTGCGTCCGCCCGTCAGGGAATACGGGCGTACGCGGGCGGGACGGCGATCGGCGCCGCGTATCGGCAGCCGGTCGGAGGCCGGACTCCTCACGAGGTGTTCTCCATCGACTGGCGCAGCTCACTGCGGACTTCGGGGGTCAGGACGTGGCCGGCGCGGCCCACGAACAAGGCCATGTGGTAGGCGACGACGCTCATGTCGCAGTCCGGCGTGGCGTGTACGCCGAGCAGCGAGCCGTCGCTGATGGACATGACGAAGACGGAGCCGTGCTCCATGGCCACCATCGTCTGCTTGACCGCGCCGCCGTCCATCAGGGAGGCCGCGCCCGTGGTGAGCGAGCCGAGGCCGGAGACGATGGTCGCGAGATCGGCGGACGCGCCGCGGGGGCCCGTCGGGCGGGCGGGTCCGTCGGGTGTGTCGGGAGCCACCGGATCGGAGGACAGCAGGAGGAGCCCGTCCGAGGACACCACGGCCACCGAGTTGACCCCGGGGACCTCCTCCACGAGGTCGGTCAGCAGCCACTGAAGGTTGCGGGCCTGGGTGCTCAGTCCGTACGTACTGGACGCGTTCATGTGCGTGCCTCCTGTGCGGTGTCCCCCCGGTCGGTCTGCCCCTGGTCCTGCGGTCGGTCCTGCGGCGGGTCCTGCCGTTCCTGGGCGAGCTCGGCCTCCACGACGCGCCGGCCGTCCTGGGCGCCCCGGTAGAACCCGCCGAGACGGCGGCGCAGCTCCCCGGCGTCCACCCGGCCCGGCTCGGGGCGTGCCTCGTCCCCGCGCCCGGCGGCCACCACACGGGGAGTCCGCTTGGGCAGCCCCTTGTCGGTGACGACTTCCCCGGACGGGGTCCCGGACGGGGCCTGCTCGGGGAATACCTGCTCGGCGGGCACCTCGGCCTGCGCCGGTACGCGGAACACCTGCTCCGTGGGCGGCAGCTGCCCGGCCGGGGGCGCGAAGTCCGCCGGAGCGGGCTCCGGAGCCACTCGGGCGGGCGGCTCCGCGGCGGGAGCCTGCGCGGTCTCGTGCGCGGGCTCGGGCTCGGGGAAACCGGAGGGGGCAGGCTCCGGCTCGGGGAAACCGGAGGGGGCAGGCTCCGGCTCGGGGAAGCCGAAGGGGGCGGGCTCCGGCTCGGCCGGAGCCGCCGGGGCGTCGGTCGTGTGGGCGGCGGCAGGGCCCCGTACGCGGAAGGGGAGTGTGTTCTCGTTGGCCTCCGCGATCACCCCGGGCAGGTGCAGCGCGGGGGCGCCCGGCGCGCCCAGGGTGTGGACCGGTGAAGGCGGCGGGGTGGCGGGCAGCAGCGCCGCCGGTACGACGACCAGGGCCTCCGTGCCGTTGTTCCGCGAGGTGCGCAGCTCCGCGCTCACCCCGTGCCGGGCCGCGAGCCGCCCGGCGACGTACAGGCCGAGGCCCAGGCCGTGTTCCGACTCGGGCTCCTCGTCGTACGCCTCCGGGGTGGCCAGCCGCTGGTTCAGCGTGGCCAGCCGGTCCCCGGTGATCCCGATGCCCTCGTCGACGACGGACAGCACCACGTCGCCGGAGTCGAGCAGCCATCCGGACACCTTCACCTTGGCGTCCGGCGGCGAGAAGGTCGTCGCGTTCTCCAGCAGCTCCGCCAGTACGTGCGAGATGTCGTCGGCCGCGTGCCCGGCCACCTGCGTGTACGAGGGCAGCGCCCCGAGGTCTACGCGCTCGTAGCGTTCGATCTCGCTGACCGCCGCCCGCATGACGTCGACCAGCGGCACGGGCAGGCCCTGGCCGTGGCCGTGTTCCTGGCCGGCGAGGACGAGCAGGTTCTCGTTGTGGCGGCGCATCACGGTCGCCAGGTGGTCGAGCTTGAAGAGGGTGGAGAGGCGGTCCGGATCCGGCTCCTCGGACTCCAGTTCCTCGATGACGGCGAGTTGGCGCTCGACCAGCCCCAGGGTCCGCAGGGACAGCGATACGGAGGTGGTCGACATGATGCGGCGGTGCTCCTCCAGCCCCGCCCGCAGCTGCGAGAGTTCGTCCTCCAGAGCCTCCCGGCCGGCCGAGAGCGCCTCGGTGCGGCCGACGAGGCGGCGCCGGTCGGCGTCGAGTCCGGCGATGCGGGTGTGCAGGGAGACCGTCTGGTCGCGTACCGCGTTGAGGTGGCGCACCACCTCGGCGAACTCGTCGTTGCGGCCCGTGAACCGGACCGGTTCCACCGAGCCCTCCGGCGTTGCCAGCCGCGCCGCGCCGCGCCGCAGGACCGACAGCGGGCGGGTCAGGGAGCGGGCGATGGCAGTGGAGATGCCGAGGGTGACCAGGAACAGCACGCCGAGGAAGGCGAGCATGACCTCCAGGGCGGTCACGTCGTCGTCCCGTAGTACGGCGAGGCTGGTGGCGCGTTGGCCGGCGAGGGTGGCCTCGACCGAGCGCATCCGGTCGACGCGGGCGGTGAGGGCCGATCCGACGGTGGCGGGATCGAGTTTGCGGTCGGCGGTGGAGAGGGTCGGCCGGTCGGTGAGCCGCTTGAGGTAGTCGTCGGCGGTCTTGACCTCGGGTCCGGTGACGGTGGCGGCGAGACCCTGGCGTACGTCGGGGCGCGCGGCCCGCGCGAAATCGTCGAGCGCGCCCTGCTCCTGTACGCGCGCCCGCTGGGCGGCGGCGGCGAGCTCGTCCACGGCGGCGGCGTCCGTCTGCTGCTCACCGCGGGGCACGGACAGCGCGGCGAGCAGTAGTCCGCGGGTGGCGGAGGCCTGCTCCACCGCCTGGCCGAGGGGGGCCATCGGGCGGGTGGTGACGAGGGCGTCCGTGGCGCGCGGCGGGGTCAGTTCGGCGAGCCGGCCGCTCGGTGCGAGGAGTTCGGCGATGACGCCGGAGTAGGCCTGGTGGGCGGCGAGGGCGCTGCCCTTGCCCTCGACGGCCTCGGCGCGGACGGCGTCGACCCGGCCGAGGGCGAGGGCGAGTTCCTCGTCGGCGTCGGCCTGGACCTCGGCGAGCTGGCGGTCGGTGCCCGCGGCGCGTTCCCGGACCGCGGCCCGCCCGCCCTGGGCGCCGCCGGAGCGGCCCTTGGCCACGTACGCGGTGACGGCGTCGCGCTCGTCCGCGACCAGGTGGGCCAGGGTGAGGGTCTGCCGGCTCCGGTCGGCGAGGGTGACCAGGCGCTGGGAGTCGTTCAGGTCCGCCGAGGCGGACAGGACGGCGGGCGTTCCCGCCGCGAGGACGGCGAGCCCGGCCACGGCGACCCCGATGACCAGCCTGCGACGCACGCGGACGCGACGCCCCGCGGGAGCGGTCGCGGCGACCGGGCCGTCGGGTGCGGTGCCGTTCGCGGCGGTGCCGTTCTTCCGAGGCCGCTTCTTCTGCACCGGTGCTCGCAATCCTGTTTACGTGTGCTGCTCGTGCTTGTTGCCTGTTACTTGCTGCCTGCTGCTTGCGTGCGTCTGCTCGTGCGGGGCCGGGTGACGGCCGGTCAACGCGTGACGGTCCCCCGCCCTCGTTGTACCGCCGTGCCGTACCGCAGCACCGCCTCAGACCCTCGCAGTGCGTTGGGGAGAGGGCTGCGCATCGCCCGCCCGGCCACACGAAGGAGTGAACAGTACGGAGGAGTTGGCGACCAACTCGTCGATCGGGTGTCAGAGCCCGGCCATGGACGGGTGGTTGAAAGATGGATGCGGCTTTTGGCAGGATGCCCGCCCACATACCGCCGGTCACCCCGCTGGCCCCAGGGGCTTCTTCCGGCCCACCCACCCCATTTGGTACGGACCTTCACCGGGCCTTCCCCCTTACGGAGTGCCGCGCGGGCAGAATGTCCGCATGCGCATCGATCTCTCATCCGCCCCCGGCAATCCGGAACGCCCCAACGAGGACTGGCTGTCGGCCGCGATTCCCGCCTCGGGCGGCGGAGTCCTGGTCGCCCTCGACGGGGTCACGCCGCCGCCGGGCGACGTCGGATGCGCGCACGGAGTGCCGTGGTTCGCGGCCCGGCTGGGTGGCCGATTGACCGAACTGTCCGGATCGCGCCGGGACATGCCCCTCGACCGCGTTCTTGCCGAGGCCATCGGTGCCACCGCGGACACCCATCGCCACACGTGTGACCTTTCTCACGTCCGGACGCCACAGGCGACGGTGGTCGTGGTCCGCTGGGACGAGTCCTGCGTCGAACACCTCGTGCTCTCGGATTCCGTACTCCTCCTCCAGGCTCCCGGAGGCGGGGTGCGCGCGGTCCTCGACGACCGGCTGGACCGGATCCCGCGCGAGCGGCTGCGTACGGAAGCCTCCGCCGACGCGCTGCGCAACACGGAGGGCGGCTTCTTCACCGCCGCCGCGGACCCGGCGGTGGCAGCCCGGGCGGTGACCGGGCGGACGCCGCGCGCGCAGGTCCGGGCGGTGGCGGCGCTCACGGACGGGGCCAGCCGCTGGACGGACACCTTCGGGGAGGGCGACTGGGCGCAGTGCCTGGCGGTGCTGAGCAAGGAGGGTGCGCAGTCCCTGATCGACCGGGTCCGCACACTGGAATCGGACCCTGACCGGTCGCACTCCCGCGGCAAGCGCCACGACGACGCGTCGGCGGCTTATGCGGAGCTGTAGGGGTCGTGAGGGGCCGGGGTCGTGAGGGGCCGGGGTCGTGAGGGGCCGGGGTCGTGAGGGGCCGGGGTCGTGAGGGGCCGGGGTCGTGAGGCAGGCTCCGCCTGCTACTCCGCGCCCGCGTTCAACTGGTTCAGGAGCCGCGCCAGTTCCGCCACTTCGCCGCGGTCCCAGTCCGCGAGCTTGCGCATGTACTGCTCGCGCCGGGCGCCGCGGACCCGAAGGAAGCGCTCCCGGCCCTCTTCCGTGAGCCCGACCAGGAAGGCCCGGCCGTCCGCCGGGTCCGGCTCGCGGGCCAGCAGGCCCAGCACCTCCAGGGCCCGCAGCTGCCGGCTCATCGTGGCCTTGCCGACCCCGAAGTACGCGGCGAGCTCGGTGGCCCGCTGCCGCCCGGCGGCCTCCAGGCGTACGAGGAGCCCGTAGGCGGCCGGCTCCAGCTCCGGGTGCAGGGCGCGGGCCATCTCCCCGGAGGAGGCCCGGGCCCGCCGGAGGAAGACGGACAGCTCCCGCTCCAGGGCAAGGAACTCCTGGTCTTCGGTCCCGTGCACGGCCCGCTCCTTCGCTGGTGTGTGGGCCGCCAGTATTTCGCAGCGGGTACGCCGGGGACCCGGGGCCCCGCCGGAGCGGGACACCCGGGCCCCCGGCCCGCCGGATCAGGCCACGGCGGCTGCCGGGACCGTGTCCGCGACGAGGGCCAGCTCCAGGACCTGGCGTACGTCCGTCACCGGGTGCACCGACAGCCCCTCCAGTACCTCGGCCGGCACGTCGTCCAGGTCGGCTTCGTTCCGCTTCGGGATGATGACGGTGGTCAGCCCGGCCCGGTGGGCGGCCAGCAGCTTCTGCTTGACCCCGCCGATCGGCAGTACCCGCCCGGTCAGCGAGACCTCGCCGGTCATGGCCACGTCCGTGCGGACCTGGCGCCCCGACAGCAGCGAGGCCAGCGCCGTCGTCATCGTGATGCCCGCGCTCGGACCGTCCTTGGGCACCGCGCCCGCCGGGAAGTGGATGTGCACGCCCCGGTCCTTCAGGTCGGCGACCGGGAGTTCCAGTTCGGCGCCGTGCGAGCGCAGGAAACTGAGCGCGATCTGCGCCGATTCCTTCATCACGTCTCCGAGCTGGCCGGTCAGCGTGAGCCCGGCCGCGCCCGTCTCGGGATCGGCGAGCGAGGCCTCGACGAACAGGACGTCACCGCCCGCCCCGGTCACGGCGAGGCCGGTGGCCACGCCGGGTACGGCGGTGCGCCGCTCGGCCGGATCCTGCGCGGACTCCGGTACGTGGTGCGGCCGTCCGATGAGCTCCCGCAGATCGCCGGCGCCGATCCGCAGCGGCAGCTCGCGCTCCCCCAGTTCGTGCTGGGAGGCCACCTTGCGCAGCAGCCGGGCGATGGAGCGCTCCAGGGTGCGTACGCCCGCCTCCCGGGTGTACTCCCCCGCCAGCTTGCGCAGGCCGTCCTCCTCCAGGACCACTTCCTCCGCGCCCAGGCCGGCCCGCTCCAGCTGCCGGGGCAGCAGGTGATCGCGGGCGATGACGACCTTCTCGTCCTCGGTGTAGCCGTCGAGGCGGACCAGTTCCATCCGGTCGGCCAGGGCCTCGGGGATGGCCTCCAGGACGTTCGCGGTGGCCAGGAACACCACGTCGCTCAGGTCCAGTTCCACCTCCAGGTAGTGGTCCCGGAAGGTGTGGTTCTGGGCGGGGTCGAGGACCTCCAGCAGCGCCGCCGCCGGGTCTCCACGGAAGTCCGAGCCCACCTTGTCGATCTCGTCGAGCAGGACGACCGGGTTCATGGACCCGGCCTCCTTGATCGCCCGTACGATCCGGCCGGGCAGCGCGCCCACGTACGTACGCCGGTGCCCGCGGATCTCGGCCTCGTCGCGGACTCCGCCGAGGGCCACGCGGACGAACTTGCGCCCCATGGCGTGGGCCACGGACTCCCCGAGGGAGGTCTTTCCGACTCCCGGAGGGCCTACGAGGGCCAGCACGGCCCCTCCCCTGCGCCCACCGACGACACCCATCCCGCGCTCGGAGCGGCGCTTGCGCACCGCCAGGTACTCGGTGATCCGGTCCTTCACGTCGCTCAGCCCGGCATGCTCCGCGTCCAGCACGGCCCGGGCGCCCCGGATGTCGTACTCGTCCTCGGTCCGCTCGTTCCAGGGCAGTTCGAGCACGGTGTCCAGCCAGGTGCGGATCCAGGAGCCCTCGGGGGACTGGTCGCTGGAGCGCTCCAGCTTGTCGACTTCCTTGAGGGCGGCCTCCCGTACCTTCTCGGGCAGGTCCGCGGCCTCGACGCGGGCCCGGTAGTCGTCGGACTCCTCCCCGTCCTTCTCCCCGTTGAGCTCGCGCAGTTCCTTGCGTACGGCTTCCAGCTGGCGCTGCAGCAGGAACTCGCGCTGCTGCTTCTCGACGCCGTCCTGGACGTCCTTGGCGATGGACTCGGCGACGTCCTGTTCGGCGAGGTGGTCGCTGAGCGCCTTGACGGCGAGCCGCAGCCGGGCGACGGGGTCGGCCGTCTCCAGCAGCTCCACCTTCTGCTCGACGGTCAGGAACGGGGAGTAGCCGGAGTTGTCCGCGAGGGCGCCGACCCCCTCGATCTGCTGCACCCGGTCCACGACCTGCCAGGCCCCGCGCTTCTTGAGCCAGCTGGTGGCGAGTGCCTTGTACTCGGTGACGAGCTCGGTGACGGCTCCGGGCAGCGGATCGGGGACGGCCTCGTCCACGGTCTCGCCCTCGACCCAGAGCGCGGCACCGGGACCGGTCGTACCGGCCCCGATACGGACCCGCCCGCGCCCCCGGATCAGCGCCCCCGGATCCCCGTCGGACAGCCGCCCCACCTGCTCGACGGTCCCGAGCACCCCGGTCGCGGCGTACCTCCCGTCGACCCGGGGTACGAGCAGCACCTGCGGCTTGCCCTCCGCGGCGGCGGCCTGCGCGGCCTCCACGGCGCCCCGCACCTCGGCGTCGGACAGGTCCAGCGGGACCACCATCCCGGGCAGCACGACCTCGTCGTCAAGCGGCAGCACGGGCAGGGTGAGCGTTACGGACGTCGAAGCCATGATCTTCCCTCCGGCAGTGAAGTTGAGCTATGCCGACTCAATGCACGTGCGCGCCCCAATGTTCCCCAACGGCCGTTCGCCGGGGGCGAACAGGAGGGGGAGAGGCCCGCGGACCCGCCGGGGGCCCCGGTCCACGGTGGCGCGCGCGTGCTCAGGAAGCCGAGATCCGGATGTCGCCCGACGCGGTGCGCACCACGAGGCGGGAGGCGGCGGTCGGGGTCCCGGGAGGGTGATGCCGCGGCTGCCGGAGGAGGTCGAGCCCGCGGAGGTGCGGACCTTCAGCGGGCCGGCGATCCGGTCCGCCCGGACCGAGCCGGAGGAGGTGGCGAGGCCGGCCGCGGCCACCCCCGCCACAGTGACGCGGCCGCTGCTGCTCTCGGCGGCGACCACCTCGATGGATCCGCTGCGGGCGTCCGCCACCTCGACCGCGGTGACGGTTCCGGCCACCGCGGTATCGGCGCTCGCTGTCTTGCCGGGCCCTCCGCCGGAGACGAGCGAGCCGAAGCAGCAGCCGGTGAGCAGCAGTCCGGCGGCCAGCGCCGCGGCGGTGTACGTGGCGGTGGTGGTGGCCTTCTTGACGTGCGGGCGCGTCTTCGTGGTCATGGCGTCGATCGTGCCCGTACGGGGCCGCGGGGGCATGGGGCCCCCGTCCGGCCCGGGCGTAACCCCCGCCCGGCCTGATCCGAAGACGGGCTCCGGATCCCTAACTCCCCTGTACGACCGGCCGGTCCGGGGACGGCATGCCCCACTCGCTCCAGGAGCCGTCGTACACCGCGAGGTTCTCGTACCCGGCGAGGTCGGCGCCGAGTGCGAGCACGCAGGCGGTGACCCCCGATCCGCAGCTGAAGTACAGCCGCTCCCGCTCCCCCGCCACCGCGCCGAAGGCCGTGCGGAGCTCCGCGGCGGGGCGCATCAGGCCGTCGGGGCGCTGCAGTTCGCCGAAGGGGAGGCTCGCCGCGCCCGGCATGTGGCCCCCGCGCAGGCCCGGGCGGGGCTCGGGGGCGGTGCCGGCGAAGCGTTCGCGGGTACGGGCGTCGAGCACCGCGGCGGCCGGATCGGCCAGGGCCGCCGACACGGTGGCGGCGTCCACCAGCAGCCCGAAGCGGGGCCGGGCCGTGAAGGAACCGCGGGGGCCCTCGTACTCCGGTCGGCGCTGCTCCACGGGCCGCCCGGCGGCGAGCCACGCGGGCAGCCCGCCGTCGAGGACGGCGACCCTCTCGAAGCCCATGGCGCGCAGCATCCACCAGGCGCGGGCGCTGGAGTAGATCCCGGCGCCGTCGTACGCGACGACCGTGCTGGTGTCGTCGACGCCGAGTGCGCGCATGGCCCCGGCGAAGGCCGCGGGGCCGGGCATGGTGTGCGGGGCGGCGGCGGTGTGGTCGGACAGCGCGCCGTCGAGGTCGAAGGGGCGGGCCCCCGGAATGCGCCGGTCCGTGTCGCGGTGCGCCCCGACCGAGGCGTCGAAGACGACGAGTCCGGGTGTACCGAGGCGCTCCCCGAGCCAGTCGCCGTCGACGAGCGGACCGGGCGGCACGAGGGAGTGGGGGTGGGGGTGGGCTGCGTCCATACGGCACCTCCGGCAGAAGTCGGCGGGCCCCGGCGAAGGCGGCGGCCCGCCGCCCATCCTCCTACGGCCCGTCTCCCGCCAACGCACCCGCCTCCCGCACGCGTTGCCCGCGGCGAGCCGGGCCCCGGGGCCCGGCTCGCCGACCTAGTGCTGTGACCGGAAAGGTTTGCCGGGTCGCGGCGCCCGGCACGGCACCTCTCCCCCAGCTACCGCTGGGAGGTGCCCCCTGCGTTGTCGGACCCCGCCGGTACGGCCAGTACGGGTCGTGGTCCTCCG
>NZ_JAPNLJ010000129.1 GCF_026627445.1 Streptomyces sp. H27-H1 | reverse complement strand
AGAGGCCGCGCAGATAGGCGCGGTGGCGCCATCTCGGTAGCAGAGCAGGCACAAGTCTTGGCGATCATGGAGTTGCGACGCTCTGTGATCACCGGGGAGACCTGTGCCTGTACTGCCATCATGGCTGACCGAACCACTCTGGAACCAATTCAACGCCCTCCTGCCTGAGCGACCGGCCTACGCGCCGACGCATCCGTTGGGCTGCCACCGCCCACGCATCAGCGACCGGGTCGTCTTCGACAAGATGCTGCAGCTCCTGCGGTTCGGCTGCTCCTACCAGGCGATCGCCGACACGACCTGCTCGGCCACCACGATCCGCAACCGCCGGGACGAGTGGATCCGGCTCGGCGTCTTCGCCGAACTCAAGCAGATCACGTTGGAGTCCTACGACCGGATCGTCGGCCTCGTCCTCGATCAGATCGCCGTCGACGGTTCCATCACCAAAGCCCCCGGCGGTGGTGAGGTCGCAGGACGCTCACCGGTAGATCGCGGCAAACAGGGATTGAAACGCTCAGGTATGACGGATGGTTATGGAATCCCACTTGGCCGTGTGCTGGCTGGAGCGAATCGTCACGACTCCCCGCTGCTCGCCCCGACCTTGGACCGCCTGGAGGACCTGGGACCGCTGCCCGAAGACGTCACCGTGCATCTGGACGCCGGCTATGACTCGGACAAGACCCGCACCCTGCTCCACGAACGCGGCCTGCACGGCCGCATCGCGCACAAGGGCGAGAAGGCACCGATCCAGGCAAGCCAGAGGTGGCACGTCGAACGCACCCACGCCTGGCAGAACGCCTTCCACCGCCTCGCCCGCTGCTACGAGCGCCGGGCCACCGTCATCGACGCCTTCTTCGACCTCGCCGACACCATCATCACCGTACGTAGCCTGATCCGCCGAGCGTGGACCACTCACCGCTGGGAGGGCCGCCCCCGCCGCCGCCCGTGACGGACCGCCATCTGCGCCAGTGGTTGGCTGGTAACTTGACTCCCATGACGGTGGCATTGATCGACTCAGGGTTTGGCCTCCTTTCCACCACAGGATGGCTTCGGCACCTCGCCCCGGAACTCGATCTGCTTCTGTTTCTGGACCCCGACGGCGCCCCCTGGGGATCGAGAACGGCCTCCTTCGTCACGGACCGTCTGTTCAGTGCCGCCCAATTGGCCGTCCAGCGGGGCGCGGAGGCCATCGTGGTCCCCTGCAACACCGCTACCGTCACCGCGATCGACGCTCTGCGCGAGAGTTTTGAACCCCGTGTGCCTGTGATCGGAACCGTGCCCGCCGTGAAGTCGGCCGCAGCGGCCGCCCAAGGCATCGCCGTGTGGGCAACCGTCCGGACCACGGCGAGTGACTACCAGGATCGCCTGATCGCGGACTTCGCGAACGGTCGGCCTGTCGCGCGTGTCGCATGCCCTGGTCTGGCCGAGGCGATCGACCACGGAGACATGGCCGCAGCAGGGGAAGCGATCGCCGACGCGGCAAAGCGGACCCCCCAGAATTGCGACTCCGTGGTGCTGGGATGCACGCACTACCCTCTGGTGGCGCCAGAGATTCTGCAGAGCCTGCCCACCGGAACCACCCTGTACGACAGCGCGGAGGCAGTCGCCCGCCAAACACTGCGGCGATTGGACAGAACCACGGAATCGCACAACAGCACGGGCTCCATCGACGTAGTACTCAGCGGGCGCCGCGGAAATCTCCCAGCAGGCGCCCACGCCTACCCGGTGGGTCGCGCCCTTGCCGCCGCAGCGCGGGTGCCCCGCGAAATTCTCATCACTGCCGCAACTCGCGCCTCGATGGCTGCTCCAGCGATCTGAGCAAGCCCCGGAACCCCCTTCATCTCGTCGGCCAGGCGTACAGCCACTCCGTTCGCGGCAGACCCCGAGAAATCACAGAACGTGACAACTACGTGATCGCCCAGGGCCTGTGCCTGTTTCGCCCAAGGCTCCCCACCGCGCCTATCTGCGCGACCTCT
>NZ_JAPNLJ010000128.1 GCF_026627445.1 Streptomyces sp. H27-H1 | reverse complement strand
TGTGCGACATGAGGTCGCTGACGATGAGAGGGGTTGGGCAGTGAGACGCCAACTCCCTGACCTGTGACCGATGGTCGGTCCCCAGCCTCCAGGGCCGAGGAGCAATCCGAGGTCCCGAGCGGAGGTGGTCAAGCTCAAGACTCCCGCGGGCCATCGTGGGGGAACAAGCGAAGGGGAAGTTCGGACGGGTGAACGCAAGTGAATCTTCGATTTAAAGAGTCGTTAGCCACAACGCCGCGCCGATGGCCAGCATTCGGCGGCGATAACTCCTGGTGTTGAGAAACACCGTGCGACGGAGGCCCTGATGCGGGGGCCATGGGCCGAGGACAGCCCGACCGTAGGTTACCGCAGGAGTCGGCTCAGAGAAGGCACCCACCCCGAACGCAACTCATCACAGCGGAACATGGAAACCCCGTATAGGTCCGGAATAGTCAACCGGTAAGCCGGAGGCAACAATGGTCGAAACCCTATGCGGGACAGGATGGTTCGATAAGCAAAAGCCGCTTGAGCGAAAGTTCAGGGGAAGGGGAACGTCGCACAAGGTCTCACGCCTGACGTTCCTATAACCCGGCGGATACGGGTTGACTGTGGCCCGGCCCGAAAGGGAGCCCACGCGAACCAGGTGGACACTGAAGAGACGATGAGCGGGACCTTATACATCGACGCAAGTTAGACGGGACGGGTGAGCGGCATGCAACATGATGACTGCGAGGTCATCCCGAACGGAGTTGATGGCGAGCCGAGTAACTCCCAATTCTGGACCAGTGTGGACTGGAAGGCGGAGTACCTGGCCGTCGAGAAACTGCGTCAGAGAATTTTCAGGGCATCTAAGAGTGGAAATCTGAAGCAGGTGCGCAACCTGCAAAAGCTCATGCTGCGTTCCCGAGCGAATACCTTGACAAGTGTCCGCAGAGTGGCGCAGATGAGCACCGGCAAGAAGACGGCAGGGGTGGACGGTGCCGTCGCGATGGGGCCGTCGGAGCGGGGCAAACTCGCCCGACAACTCATCGCAGGCACAATCGTGAAACCATCACCTGTCAGACGTGTGTACATTCCTAAGGCTAACGGAAAGTCCAGACCGTTAGGAATTCCCGTAATTCGAGACCGTGCCAACCAGGCGCGAGTTAAAAACGCCCTTGAACCCGAATGGGAAGCTCACTTCGAGGGTCGTAGCTACGGGTTTCGGCCTGGGCGGAGTTGCCACGATGCGATCGAAGCGATCTACAACGTGGTGGGACCGAGGGCAACCCGGAGGCTCGTCGTCCTCGACGCGGACCTTTCGGCAGCCTTCGACCGGATCAGTCATGACCACCTCTTGAGATCTGTTGGCCTGTTCCCAGGTCGCAAGCTCATCCACGGGTGGCTCAAGGCTGGAGTCTTTGATCAGGGAAGTTTCAGCAAAACGACTGAAGGCACCCCCCAAGGGGGAGTCATCAGTCCCTTGCTGCTGAACATCGCCCTGCATGGAATGGGTGATGCAATCGGTGCGAACACATGGAAATCGCGCAGGAATGACTCACCGGCACTCATTCGGTACGCCGATGACTTCGTCGTGCTCTGCACTTCGGAACGGGAGGCGTGGGATTGTAAGAGCACCCTCGCCGCCTGGCTGGCACCGAGAGGGCTGTCCTTCAACGAGGAAAAGACTAAAGTCTGCCACCTCGAAGAGGGGTTCGACTTCTTGGGATTCAACATCCGTCGCTATCAGGGCAAGCCAATCATCAAACCGAGTGATGAAGCAGTACGGCGCGCCAGGAAGCGGATCAAGGAAACAGTCAGGATCTATCAGGGTTCAACGGTAGAAAACCTGGTAAGCGCCCTTGATCCGTTCGTACGCGGCTGGTCCACGTACTACAGGCACGCCGTCTCCTCAACAACGTTCCAAAAGCTCGACACCTACACCTACGAGTGCCTGTGGCGCTGGGCGTGCAAGCAGCACCGCACGAAGTCAGGGCGCTGGATCACTCAGCGGTATTGGGGTCAGTACAGGCCAGGAAGGACGGCAAAGTGGATCTTCGGGAATCCGGAACGCCACGTGTCGAAATTCGCCTGGACGAAGATCGTCCGACACACCCTAGTGAAAGGAAATGCATCTCGGGACGACCCAGAGCTTACAGAATACTGGTTGAAACGAGCCCGGAAGCGGCTACCGCAGGTCGAGACGAAGAAGATCGTCACTCTTGCGGCCCGCCAGAAGGGACTGTGTACCAAGTGCGGTACGGACCTGATCGAGGGCGCGGGGTACGACCCCGAAGACGTCAGCGATTGGGCGAGGTGGTTCTCAGCCAATTCACGCGGCATCAATGTGCACCACACCGTGTACCGCAGCCAAGGCGGATCTGATCGCCTGAGCAACTTGGAAGTCATACACACGTCGTGTCATCGGTTGCACCATGCCGAAGACCGAAAGAGGACTTCTCGTTAGAGGCCGACATGTCTGCTTGAGCCGTGTGCCGTGAAAGTGGCAAGCACGGTTCTGAGGGGGGTCCCGCGCAGCGATGCGCGGGACCTACCCGACCA
>NZ_JAPNLJ010000127.1 GCF_026627445.1 Streptomyces sp. H27-H1 | reverse complement strand
CGTCGCCCTGGCGATCAATAACCGGCCCCGCAAGATCCTCGGCTGGAAGACCCCGGCCGAGGTCTTCGAAGAGCAGCTACGCTCAATACAACAGCCCGGTGTTGCAACGACCGGTTGAACTCGCCCAATACGTGTCGAAGGAGTTCGCCCAGGTCTGCGAGGAGCTCGGCGTGGCCAGATCGCGCGGCGCGTTGGGCACGAGCGCGGACAACGCCACCGCGGAGAGCCTGAACGCGACCATGAAACGCGAGACGCTCCAGGGACGGAAACGGTGGAACGGGGCCCGTGAGGCTCGGCTCGCGGTCTTCCGATGGGCGACCCGCTACAACACCCGAAGGCGGCACTCCCGCCTCGGCCAGATCAGCCCGATCACCTACGAGCAGCGATCAACTACGCTGGCCACCGCCGCATAACAGCCGGTGTCCACGATCGAGGGTCAACGCCCCTCATCTTGGCGCAGCCGCCATCCGAGGAGCAGCTCGGGGCACCACCACACTCGCCGTTCCCCGACATCACCCATTCAAGTTCAGTAGCACCTCCGCCGGACACCGTCACACGGCCACAACCAGCGCGCCTACAAGATCGATCCGACTTTGCAACAGCCCTGCCTCTACCGGATCGTCCTCAGCCGCCTGCGTTGGGACAACCGCACCCGCAGCTACCTGCAACGACGTCTGACCGGGGGGAGGACACGCCGCGAGATCATCCGCTACCTCAAGCGCTACGTCGCACGACAGGTCTACCGGCTCGTCGTCCCAGCGAACCCTCCGGCTGATCAGACGGGACCGGCCGGAGTCGCTGCTTGACATCCATAGGGGCATCAAACGAGCCCGCCACTACCAAACCCTGGTCACCCTCGCCTGCCTGCGACTCTGGCTCTTCGCATGACACTGCGGACACGCCACGTAACGGTGTTGCCGTACAGACCCGCTTGCGAGCGCCGAGGCCCCTCTATGCGTCGATGCTCTCGGGGCGGGCGGCGACCTCGGCCTCCGTCTGCTTCTTCGAGGCCACCAGGCTCGTGATCGTGGTGATGATCAGGACACCGCAGATGACGCCGAGGGAGACCGGGATGGAGATGACGGGGACGTGCACCCCGGACTCGTGCAGGGCGTGCAGCACCAGCTTGATGCCGATGAAACCCAGGATGACCGACAGCCCGTAGCTTAGGTGGACCAGTTTCTTCAGCAGACCGCCGATGAGGAAGTACAGCTGCCGCAGGCCCATGAGCGCGAAGGCGTTGGCGGTGAAGACGATGTACGGGTCCTGAGTGAGGCCGAAGATCGCGGGGATGGAGTCCAAGGCAAACAGCACGTCGGTGGTGCCGATGGCGAGCATCACGACCATCAGCGGGGTCAGGATGCGCTTGCCGTTGCTCTGGATGAAGAGCTTGGTGCCGTGGTATTGGTCGGCGACGCCGAACTTCTTCTCGACGGACTTCAAGAGGCGGTTCTCCTCGAATTCGTCCTCCCCCTCGCTCTTGCGGGCCTCCTGGATCAGCTTCCACGCGGTGTAGATCAGGAACGCGCCGAAGATGTAAAAGACCCAGGAGAAGTTGGCGATGATCGTGGCGCCGGCCGCGATGAAGATCGCGCGCAGGACCAGAGCGATCAGCACGCCCACGAGCAGCACGCGCTGCTGGAGGTGGGAGGGCACCGCGAACTTCGCCATGATCAGGACGAAGACGAAGAGGTTGTCCACGCTCAGGGACTTTTCGGTGATGAAGCCCGCGAAGAACTCCTGGGAGCCCTGACCGTTGCCAAAGAACCACAGGCCGAAGCCGAAGAGTCCGGCGAGGAGGATCCAGACCGCCGTCCAGATGCCCGCTTCCTTGATCGAAACGTCGTGCGGTTTGCGGCCGATGAAGAAATCGGCGCCGATGAGGATGCCCAGACCAGCGATGGTCAGCACCCAAAGGGTCAACGAAACGTCCACTACTCATGCCTCCGGCAGATGGCTCTATAAGGTCAGCGTCGTCGCTGCCGGAGGTCTCTTCCACCCGAACGGCCCTATGGGCAGCGGGCCGGCACCCCGGGACTGGTTTTACAGTCCGTATTCACGGGCGCACCGCACAGGAAACTGCAGGAATGCTCCCCTCCGTGCATACACGATATCCCACGGAGGCCAAGAGGTGAAGGCCTGGCATCATATAGAACAGAAAAGAGTCGCGTTAATATAAATTTAGGGAGTACCTATCAATGCGTAAGGCGAAAAATGGCGCTCGGTGCGGTACGGTGCATCTCACCTTTCGATATCGCAACCCGGAAGGCGGATGTTGGGGCGGCTTTCGATGCAGGGGCACTTGAGCTGCCCAACGCTGCACCCCTGTAATACCGGGAATTATTACTCTTCCTTTGGTGGCATTGTTGTAGCGTCCGCCGCGGGTTCCATCTCTCGGCGCCCGGTGGACGAGCTGTCCGACACGGTCGTCCGTGAACCTTTTCCATCTTGATCAGCTGGCGAGTTCGAGGGCGACGACGGCTCGGACGACAGCGGTGATCCGGGTGGTGCTGCAGCGGAGTTTTCGCAGGAGCCGCCAGCACTTGAGGATCGCCATGG
>NZ_JAPNLJ010000126.1 GCF_026627445.1 Streptomyces sp. H27-H1 | reverse complement strand
CCCCTTTCAGGCCACCTCTACGCAGTTCGAAGTACTTCTTCGGCACCGACAGCGGCAGACGATTCGGCGGATACTTCGGCACGGGACGGACTCCCTCCAGGAGTCGCAACGACCGGTGGAAACCGCCAGTGCTACCCCATCCTTTACATCGACGCCGTGCGGGTCCGTGTCCGCGATGGCGGGCATGTGGTGAACAAGGCCGCGCACGTGGTCATCGGCGTCGACGTGGACGGCATTAAGAACGTCCTGGGGATCTGGATCGAGGACAACGAGGGCGCCAAGTTCTGGCTCCATGTGCTGACCCAGCTGAAGAACCGTGGCCTGGTGGATGCGCTGATCGTGTGCTGCGACGGGCTCAAGGGCCTGCCCGAGGCGATCGAGGCGGTCTGGCCCGCGGCGATCACGCAGCCTGTGGAGGGTGGAGGCGATGTCCTGAACACGGCGGGAGAGGCCCTGCCAGAGGTGAAAACGGTCGCTGACCTGCACGGCGTCGGGGGCGCCCGTGGTGATGCCCTGCCGGTAGGTGAGAGACCCGTCGCGGCAGGCGACCTCGACTCCCGGGTGTTCGCGAAGCCAACGGCTGAGCTGTTCGGCATCGCGCCCCGCCCAGAGCGTCAGCGGAAGACGCATCGTGGCGTCGACCAAGATCGTGCCGTAGGTGTCGCCGTAGAGCGCGAAGTCATCCACTCCCAGAACCCGGGGCGTCTCCATGGGCGGCAACGGCATCCGCATCAACTGCGCCAGCACGGTGCACCGTGACAGCGTGAGATTCAGGATCTGCAGCATCCGGGCACCACCCCGGCCTGCCAGCACCACACCGACGGCCTCGACCAGGCCCTGCAGCAACGGGGTCCGACGCTGATAGCGCACCGTCAACCCTGGCACCTGCTCGGCGAAGGTCGCCTTCGGACAGCTTGGGTTCTCGCAGTACAGACGGCGTACGGACAAGGCGACGCGCAGGGGCCGGCCTCCGAGGGGAACGTCGGCGAGGCGCCGTACGTAACGGCTGTGGCACCACGCACTGCGCTGGCCGCACCCCGTACATCCTGCTGGAACACCGGATCTCGTGCGAGCGCGGACCGTCACGCCGGTATCGGAGACATCGGCCGACACAACCACCACATCGGCCAACTGCGGTATCAAATCTTCGAGTTCGACAAGGCACAGTCACAGGCTGCCCATTACGCGGACCGGACGACCGTGTCACCGAGATGATCTCCGCCTACGAAAATCTTGCCAGAGCCAGCTCAGGCCGTACGCCGACACTGGGCAGACCAGGCGGACGCCGAACCCCGCTTCGATCTCGACGGCCTTGCGGACCTGCAGGAACCGGTGGAAGCCCTTGAAGATCTGCACGTACTCGCGCCGGGTCGAGGCCGCCCGCCCGGCAAGAGCCAGGTCGCCGACGATACGGTCGATGTCTTCGGGAGTGACATCCCAGGCGGGCCGGCCCAGCGCGGTGAGCGTCCGTTCCAGCAGGCCGATGTCGTTCTCGACCGTCACCGGACTGAACCCACGGGCCCGCCATGAGGCAACAAACGCCTCAACGCAGTCGGCCTGAAAATCCCACGGATCGGCGGTCACCGGCTCCAATAGGACGGCACCACCCTGGACCACCCTCAACTGGGATGCCACCGGCACACCTTCCTCGCACCTGACCGATCAAGGCAGCACCTGGAGAATCCGGCCACCACCATGAAGACCAACGAGGACAGCAGAAGATGGATACGGGCCGGTGGCAGCGGCGATCCACGAAAAGGAACATGTGCCAGCCCCAGATGAATGGGGCCAGGTATTCGGCGACGAAGTCCTCGCCACCGCCATCCTCGACCGCCTCTTGCACCACTGCGAAGTCGTCGCTATCAACGGCCCCGGCTACCGGCTGAAGAACCGCCTCAAGGCCATCGAGCGCGAGACCGAAGTCGCCTGATCCAGAGACTCAGGCCTGCCCCAGTTTCTCGCAGGGCGGGATGAAAACATCGGCGCTGTCGGCATCGCCAACATGCCCGTGAGCGTCCATCGTGATGGCCGTTGCCCGGCCCTGCGACGTGATCAGCCACGCGAGCACCTGTTCCGTCAGCGGGGTTTTCCCGGGGCCCTCGTCCTTCCAGTGCGCCCGCCACCCACCTCCAGGCACTGCGGCTACAACCTGGTCGGCCTTCTCAAGATGGGAGAAATCCTCGTAGTCCGTGACGGGACGGATGGCGCCTCGCTTGGGGTCGACAACAAGGGCCGTCCCTGTTGCCGGGTCCCATGCCTCCACCCGCGCCATGCGGCCGATCTCGGTTTCGGTGCCACTGAAGATGGCGGTCCAGCCGGTCTGATTGAAGTAGCGATGATCCACCACCCCATCATCTCGCACGGCAATGCCTACGAATCAGTGAGCATTTTCAGCGGTAGTTCTCCAGGGTGAGGATGGCTTTGGCTGCAGTGGTGAGCCAGGTCGGGCTGCAGCGCGCTTTGCGGAAGATCCGCCAGGTCTTGAGACGGGTCATGCCTCGCTCGACGGGGTAGCGCAAGCGGGCGTGGGCGGCCTTGTTCAACGACTTCTGGCGAGGGCTGAGTTCTTGGCCGGGGCGGCGCCGTCGGCCGGTGGCGAAGGTGCCGTCGGCTCCGAGGTAGGCCAGATCAGCCAGGGCCGGGATGCCCAAGCGGCGGCACGTGGCGATGATGCGGTGTCTGCGGGCCGCGGTGAGATCGTGGGCGGCCGGGCAGCACCCCGGAGATCCACAGGATCGTGCCGTCCGGATCGGTGATGACCTACACGTTCACTCCGTGGCGGCGGTGCTTTCCCGAGTAGTCGCCGCGTGCGTCACCCACCCGGTCGCAC
>NZ_JAPNLJ010000125.1 GCF_026627445.1 Streptomyces sp. H27-H1 | reverse complement strand
ATCGTCCAGCAGGTCCGCCGACAACTGGGTCGGACGGGCCTCTTCAACCGCCTCAGCAGAGACAGTCACGTCGCTCATCAGGTGCTACTTCCATGATCGGGAGTTACACCGAAGACCGTACAGACCCGACGGTGGTGGCCAGGGCGGCTGGTCGGATGGCACCGGGGCCGTAGCGCGCACGTGCGCGGTCGTCGGTGGGGTCCAGGGTGAGCTGCTCGGTGGCTCTGCTGCGGGCCGGAGTTCTTGGGCGCGCAGGCTGATGGCGCGGACGCGGGCTCGCTGGAGTGCGAGCAGGCCGTACAGCTCGTAGGCGGTTGCCGCGAGAGGGCGGGTGTGGGCTGTGGGTTCGGGAAGGGTGCGGCTGCGTGAGGTGGTGGAGTGGTCGGCGTAGCGGATTGCCAGGGCGAGGTTGCCGGCTGTTTGGTGTTCGTCGCGGAGCCGGGCTCCGAGTTCCTCGGCCAGTTCCAGCAGGGTGCGACGGTGCTCGACGGGGGCCAGGACATCACGCTCGTAGCTCCGTTCCGCACCCACCGACTTCGCGATGGGCTGGGGCTGGACGGTGCACAGGTCTTGGCCGAGGGCGTGGTCGTGGAGGGTGCGGCCGGTGGCGGCGCCGAAGATGCGGGGGAGGGCCGGTAGGGGTGCGTCGGCGAGGTCGCCGATGGTGTGCAGCCCATGGGTCCGCAGCTTCGTCGCGGTCGCGGGGCCGACCTGGTGGAGTGCCGCGACGGGTCGCGGCCGCAGCCACCTCTGGACCTCCCCGGCTTCCAGGACGGTGGTGGCGCCGGGCGGGGCCATGGCGGCTGTCATCGCAGCGAGCATCCGGACGCGGCGAGTACGCCTACTACTTGGCCAGCCTGCCCGTGGCTGCCCCCTCCCCACGACCTGGCTGGACGGGCCGGACGCCGTCCGGACCCGGTGGCGGCAGCTCGCGCAGGACCGGCAGATCCGCATCAGCGAGCACCGGTGACACGGCATCCCGCCTGCCCCGGGCGTAGCGCAACACACCTGCGCGCGCAGCCGCCTAGGCGCTTGTTTCAGAAGCCGCAAATGCGGAGGCGGTTGCAGGTGGGTGTTGCAGCCGCGTTGCACGACGTGTTGCACATCGGACGGCCCGCCGCGGCATGGCGACGGTGGCCGGCCCGGGCCGGATGCCAGGCTGACCCCGTCTGGCGTGCAGGGTTATTGGGAGAGCCGCGCCGCCGTGTCCGTCGCATTCCGCATCAGGTGCTGCTTGTGCCGTAAGAGCATCCCGCTCACCCAAGACGTCTACGAGCTGTACGCGGAGTGGCAGCGCCGGTTCCCTTCCACGGTGGGAACCCCCGCCTGCGCATGCTGCGCGCTCCGCACTCGGTGGAGCTGCGAAAGGCGCGGCACCAGGGCTTACGGCGCAGGCCATATCCCTGCAGCCAGGAGCGACTGCTTCGACGCGTGGAGCCACGTCGGGCGGCATGGAACCCACGGAGCAATGGTGCTGGACCTCCCCGCAGCGGGCCTGCTCCAGGGTGGCGGCAACCGGGGCGGTACCCTCACGGCGGAGATTCTGGAGCCTGCCCTTCGAGTTGCCGTATTGGCTTACGACTGGTGACGAGATCCCGTCCGATCGAAAGATCGAACGGGATCTTCGTCCTTTCAGGGGCTGTTGATGCTTGTTCGGGGGGCGTCCGGTCGTAACAGGCGTACGGGTCAGGCGCCCGCTGCCACGGCTGTCAGCCAGGCGTTCCAGTCGCTCTCATAGTCCAGCGAGGTGAGGAAGGAACGGGCGGCGGTCCAGTCTCCTGCGCGGTAGTAGCCGAGGACGGTGCTGACGTCGGCCGGGTGCTTCTCGACCATGTAGCGGGCGGCAAGGTAGCCCCAGTTGTAGGTGCGGCTGACGTCGCTGTTGGCGTAGGTGGTGTCGAACAGCGTCTGCAGGGAGTACGTGTGCTTGCCGGCCTCGGTGACCGCGCTGGCGTAGGTGACGCCGCGGTAGGAGTAGGAGATGTACTCCGCGATGCCCTCGCCCCACCACACGGTGGGGGTGGTCTGGCTGGCGTTGAAGTCGCCGTACAGGTTGAAGCGGCCGTCGAGGTAGTGGGTGTACTCGTGGTTGAGGTTCCAGATCTGCCAGCCGGGGCTTGCATCGGTGCGCTCATAGCATATGAACCGCGCCTGGTTGCCCGTCTGGGAGGGGTTTCCCTCCAGGTACATGCCGCCGTTGTTGGTGTCGATGCCGTAGATCTTCCTCGCGTAGGCCTTGTAGTCGGCGCTGGAGTTGAAGACGTCGACCTCCAGGGTTGTGTTGTAGTCGTTCGCGACCGGCCCGGAGTCCTTGACTACGCCGTGGAAGTAGGCGTCCTGGTTGGCCAGGCTCGTGCAGGTCGCCGTCAGCTGGGCGGCGGTCATCTCCTGGGCGCGGATCCGCAGCGTCGGGCTGCAGCTGTGGACGATCGACAGGATGCGCGACTCCAGTCCGCCGCCGGTGGTCCCGGTCTCGCCGGGAGCGCCATTGGCATTGCCGTGGGCCGGGCGCTGGCCCGGGTCAGCGAAGACGTGGTCCGGCTTGGGATCGGCCTGGGCAGCCTGGGCAGCCTGGGCGGGGGAGGCTGCGATGGCGGCTATGAGCAGGGCGGTGGCGACGGCCATGGCGCGCAAAGTTCACTCCTGGGGATGGGAGTTGAGGTCCCGTCGATGACGGGCTGCGCTGTAAAATGGCACATGTCATATGGCTTTTCAATGTTTTTGGCAGGGGCGCATCAAGTTCGTCTGCTGCTCCGGGCAGCGCGCGTCGCCTGACGGCCGGCCCGCTATCCCGGCCAGGGGAACGGCAGTGGCAAGCAGCGGAGCGGCGGTCGCCGCCGCCGTAGCCCTCAGGGGACGGCCAGGCGGGGTCATGAACCTCGGCCGGTTCGACCTGATCTGATCGGTTACGTCCGGGCCGGCCCGCACGGGTCGGCCCTGACGTGTTCGTGGAGCGCGCGCCGCCCGCGGTCTTGTGCGGGACGACGGGCTTCCGCATACTCCCCGGAGCGCTTGTCAGGAACACGCCATTCCTGACGGGCCTCACAGGGCCCACCACCCCCGGGCCCCGACGCTCCGAGGAGGAGACCAGTGAGGAACACGCGCACCTCGCCCCGCACCACCCCCACCACCCGACGCACCGCGATCGCGGTCGCAGCCGTCGGCCTGTTGGCCGCCACCATGCTCACCGGGCCGGCCGCCGAGGCGGCTGGCCCCAAGACCTTCGGCGCGGCCGAACTCGCCGCGG
>NZ_JAPNLJ010000124.1 GCF_026627445.1 Streptomyces sp. H27-H1 | reverse complement strand
GGTACAGCGCGACGGCATCGGCCCGGAACTCAAGGCTGTACTTCGACGTCCCCAACGGGAACTCCTGTTCCTCGGATCTTCACGATCCAATGATCAGGGTGTCCACGAGCAAGGGTCAGGCCCCGAGCGTATGACCGTTGTCCCACACCAGCACGATCGGGCCGCCGAGCTGTGTGGGCGCGGATGGCCAGGTCGCGGTAGTCCTTCCAGCCGAAGCCCTTCGGTTCATCCTTGCGGCCCCGGTACTCGCGGACCGCGTAGAACATTCGAGACCGCTCACCCAGCTTGTAGCAGGTCATCCCTGCCATGGAGACTCGGCCCGATCCCCGCCCGCGCACGCGGACGACCGGAGTGCTGCCCCTGCGGCCCCAGGTCCTGGCACGCGGCGGCGTCATCGACTGGCCAGCCTCGTCCTCGAAGACCACCCAGGCTCCGTTCGCAACCGCGATGCTCTTACCCGCGGCCACACCTCCCGCTTCCACAACTCCACCGCGTCGTCGTCACGCTCGATCGCACGCCGCGACGGCTGCTGCCAGGACCAGCCATAGCGCCGCAGCAGTCGCCACGTGCCCTCCACGGTGTACGAGACGTGAAACAACCGGCCGATCATCGTCTTCACCCGGGCCAGCGTCCACCGCTGATCGGCCCACCCGTGTGTCAGCGGACCGCGCTCCAACTCCCGCTCCAGCCTGGCCATCTGCGCGTCAGATAGTCGGGGTCGACCAGGTGACCCCTTCGAGGCGACTCCAGCGTGGCCGCCCTCGCGCCACTGACGTCGCCAACGTTCCACCGACCGCTCCGAGACCCGCAGCGTGGCAGCGATCTCCCAGTTCTTCCCGCCAGCCTCGAAGCGAGTCACGCCCTGGCGCGGGACCCGCTCCCGCGCGGCTCTGTCGACGTCGGTCAAGCCGCCGCCCTGCGCATATCTCACCGAACAAGGACTACGGAGGCCCGCTTCACGCTGTCTGACGAACAGCCCGACATCACCCGATCAAGTTCAGGCACGAACGCAACGAAGCTCCCGTTGATGCGGGTGACCTTGCCAAGTCGCCTGTGCCAACGGGAGCTTCGATGTGCCGTCAGTCTGCCAGTATCTGTCTGATCAAGTCGCCTTCGCGTCAGCACCGCGGGCTCGTGTATCTGCCGGAGCGACTGGCCACGCTGGCGACCCGCGCCATCGGCGGGGGAAGCGTCACCCGGTCGTGAGTGTGCTGCTGATCGCCTGCTCGGCCGTGCTGACCGGAGCACGCTCGTTCGCGGCGATCGGCCAGTGGGCCAGGGCGGCGCCGGAAGATGGCCTGGCCCGTCTCGGCGCCCGGACCGAGACCGTGTTCAGCGTCCGCCTCGCGCCGAGCGCGGCGACCATCCGCCGGGGTCCTCAATGCCGTCTGTCCCGGCGGGCTCGCGGACCTGCTCGGCGCCGGTCCGGCCGGGGGCGAGTCCCTGGCCGTCGACGGCAAGAGTGCCCGCGGCTCGGGCACCTGCACCACAGCGGCCGCGCACGTGCTGGCCGCAATGACCGGCACCGGACTGACCGTCACCCAGCTGCGGGTGCCGGACAAAACGAACGAGATCACCTGCTTCGCCGCTCTGCTGGAACCATTCGATCTGGCCGGCGTGACGGTAACCGCCGACGCGCTGCACACCCAGCGACGCGAGCACGCCCGTTTCCTGGTGGAGGGGAAGCAGGCGCACTACCTGCTGGTGGTCAAGGCCAACCAGCCCCGCCTGCATCACCAGCTGCGGCGCCGCGCTGGGAAGAGCGAAGTTGATCCGGGCGCCATGAGCGACGCGAGGACGCCCGCAAGCGTCGGGCAGGAGCCGGGCCGAAGTTCGCACTCGTCTTCAGCGACCAGGTGCTGGCCACGCTCGTGCATCTGCGGACCGGCCTGACGTACCAGGCGCTCGGGGTGATCTATGAGGTGGGCTCCTCCACCATCGGCAGGGCGATCGCCGAGATCCGCCCGCTGCACGCCGATCGCGGGTTCGCCGTCCCCGACCGGCCCGGGGTGTGCCTGTGTGTCCTGGCCGACGTGTCGCCTACGCCGAAGCGGAGGACGTCACGTCGCGGATCGACGGGATAGAGACCCAGGTCCGCCGCCCGCAAGCAGGCAGGCCGGGCCGGCGGGCCTTCGTCTCCGGCAAGCGCAGGCAGAACCCCATCAAGACGACCATGATCAGCGACCACCAGGGCACCCTATGGTCCAGGACCCGAGCTGCCCGGCGGCATGCACGACCAGACCGCCCTGCGCACGGAGGGCATCGCCGGGCAGTTCCACGAGCACCGCGGAGTGAAAGCCGAGGTCGACGACGGATACCGGGGCCTGGCGAACGAGATTCCCCGCCAGGTCCCGGCCCCGCCGAGGAAGCCGAAGAGCGTGACGAACCCGGCCGACGGGCCGCTCACCGAGTACCACGGCTGGCGCGAGCACAAACGCCGTCAGTTCTCCCGCCAGATCTGCGCCGAGCACGCCCACGCCGAAGTCCGCCAGTGGCGTCCGCTCCAGCGATACACCGGCCGCCGCGAGACCGTACGGCGAAACCCCACCAGGCCACCGCCGGCCTCGTCTCCGACCGCGCCGCCCGGCGGCCCACCCGGCACAAGCCGAGCACCGACCTCGTGTCTGTCCACGTGACCGCCTGCTGAATCACCTACCAGCCACCCCCCAGCCCAGCACGTCCCGTGATCAATCGCGGGACAGCCCGTAAACGCAACGGTGTTGTGATCCACCACATTGCGCGATCAAGTGAAATCAGGACGTGGTCTGCGATGATCCGGCCGGCTGCACCGTGTAACGCGCCCGCTAGGTGGCTGAGGATCCCTGCGGCCGAGGCGCGGGAGATGTCGTACTCGCCGCCAGGCCCGCCGAACTGGCCCACCACCCGCTCTCCGTTGTCGCCGCCGCCCGGCGGGTCCGGCTGCTGCTGCGCGAGCGGCGCGGTGCGCGGGCGCTGATCCCGGTGAGGATCTCGTGCGGGGTGGTCCCGGCCCACTGAGCCCATTCCACGGCCGTGGGCTCGCGCCTGGCCCCCGGCCGAACATGAGTGCGACTTCGCCCACGCATGTCTGCTCCATGCCGGTGTCGATGAGCCACTGGTCGATTGCGATCAGTCCCGCCACCTGCCTGCGGGCTCTGCCTGCTAGTGATCTGGTTTTGAGATCCTGTCGCAGTAGCGGCAGATCCGGTCGAGGATCTGGTCAGCGGTCTTGGTCCACTTGAAGGGCCTGGCCTCGTCGTTCCAGACCTTGATCCAGTCCTCGAGCGC
>NZ_JAPNLJ010000123.1 GCF_026627445.1 Streptomyces sp. H27-H1 | reverse complement strand
TGTGCGACATCCCGCGTGTTCCCCTGAGCCCCGGAGAGAGTCCGGCCTGCTGGCCAGGGGGTTCGTCCCTCTCTCAGCAGCCCGGGGCTCAGTGAAATAACTTCAGGATTTATGAAGTACTCTCAGCTTTCACGATGGTTCCACTTTCTGGGTGAAGCTGAGGAGGCTCGGGTTGGCGCTAGCCGCTGTACGGGATCTGCGCGAGCTGCGGGCGCCGGCCTCGACCGAGGAGTTGGAGGCGTTCGAGACGGATGTGCTGGCGGGGTTCGTGCTGGCGCGGGCCTCGGCGGGGCTGGCGGACGGCACCATCCGTGGGGACGTCGGCAATCTGGAGCAGATGCGGACGTGGTTCGGCCGTCCGCTGTGGGACATGGAGCCGACTGACGCCGACGCGTACTTCGGGCGGGTGCTCCGGGGTTCGCCCAGCGGCACCCGCCTGGCCCGGTCGCAGGCGCTGACGACGTACTTCGCGTTCCTGGAGCTGCGTCACAAGGTCGAGATCCACCGGATGACCGGTCGGGTGGTGGACTGCCCGATCGACGAGATGAACCGCCCGCGCGGCTCGAAGGACGCGCAGTTGCGGATCCCGCCGACCTCGCCTGAGGTCGGCGCCCTGTTCGCGGGCTGGGCCGGGGAGCTGGCGACCTGCCGCAAGTTCGGCCCGACCGCCCGCAACTACACCGCCGCGCGGCTGATGGCGGGGGTGGGGCTGCGGGTGAACGAGGCGTGCCGGCTGGACCTGGCGGACATCAAGTGGGACCTGGGCCGGTTCGGCAAGCTGCACGTCCGCTACGGCAAGGGCTCCCGGGGGTCGGGGCCGCGCGAGCGGATGGTGCCGCTGATCAACGACGCCGGGCGGACGCTGCGTTGGTTCATCGAGGACGTGTGGGGTCAGTTCGACGACGACCACGCCCGGCCCGGTGCCCCGCTCTTCCCCTCCGAGCGAAAGAACACCGACGGCTCCTCGCGCCGGGTCGGCGACGACGCGCTCCGCACCGGCCTGAAAGACGCGGCGAAATCCCATCTACCCAGCTGGGCTGAGAAGTTGACGCCGCACGTGCTGCGGCACTACTGCGCGTCGGAGCTCTATCTGAACGGCATGGATTTGATCGCAATTCAGGAGGTTTTGGGACATTCCTGGATCGCGACGACGATGCGGTACGTCCACGTGCACGGCACGCGGGTCGAGGACGCCTGGGAGGCCGGGCAGGAGCGGGCCGCGAAGCGGCTGGGAGGACTGGTCCGGTGAGGTGGAACCTGCGGCTGACGGCCGCGAGCAAGGGCATCTGGAAGGCATCCGACCTGCAGCGGAGCCTGGCCGAGCACGGACTGGTGATCTCGGCGGGCAAGATGTCCGGGCTGTGGTCCGGCCAGCCGGTCTCCCTCAAGCTCGACGACCTCGACGTCATCTGCGTCGTCTTGGGCTGCGAGATCGGAGACCTGCTGATCCCGCAGCCGGAGACCGTCGCCCGCCCCGGCCAGGACACAGTCCAGCAGACGGCGGTCGGCTCGACGGCTTCTGCGGTCGTGCCCAAGCGCCGAGACGGCCGCTCACTGCCGCCGGCCTGACGGAAGAGCGGCTGATGGGACACATACGGGCCGACAAGCCCGCCGCCTCGTGCGCCGGCTGCCTCGCCTGGGGGCAACTGCCCGGCCGGTTCTGCCGCGGCTGCTACACCTACGGCCAGACCCACGCCGTGGCAGCGTGCGCCGGCTGCCGGCGGGAGGTCGCGGTGCCCGAGGAGCACGGATACTGCCGCCTCTGCCGAGCCCAGGCCACCTGGGCGATCAAGGCCGACGGCGCCGTCGGCAGGGACTCGCTACTGCTGCCGTTCCTGCGGCAGGTCACCCACCAGCAGCTGTTCTTCGCGAACCTGCAGCGGCCCCGCAACGGCGGACCACCCGTCGGCAAGGCAGGCCGCCGTGGCCTGCGGACAGCACTTCCAGCCGCCCCGGCACCGCCGAGCACCGCCTGGCATCAGCCTGAACTCACCCCAGCCTCAAGGGACTTCAGTCGATTCGACCGAACCCTACACGGGGACCTGGCCAATCCCAGGCTGATCCGGGCCCGCAGTGAGGCGCGGACACTGGGCGAGGCCCGCGGTTGGACCCGCTGGACCGCCAGCGACGTCGACCGGGCTCTCGTCATCGTCCTGTCCGGCCACGTCGAGGGCGAAGTGATCCGGTACTCCGAGATCTTCCCCGCACTGCGAGGCCGCGGGCTGTCCGTCGGCCACACAGCCGAGGTCCTCGGTCGGCTCGGCCTGTTCGCCGACGACCGCGTCCCCGCAGTCGACCGGTGGCTGGAGCGCAAGCTCGACGGCGTCGCCCCGGGCATCCGCAGGGCCGTCGAGGACTGGGCCCGCACCCTGCTCGACGGCGGACCGCGCGCTCTGCCACGGACCCGGGGCACCGCACGCGGTTACATGAACGAGGTCCAGCCGATGCTGCTGGAATGGTCCGGTCAGTACGACCACCTGCGGGAAGTCACGCGCACGGACATCCTCGCGGCCCGGGACGCGACCGCCGGCAAGCAGCGCGAGGGCCGCGTCGTCGCCCTGCGATCCCTGTTCCGCCATGCGAAGAAGACCGGCCAGGTCTTCAAGGACCCCACCACCCGCATCAGCATCCCCCGGCCTGTCGGGCCTGTCATGCAGCCCCTGGAACAGATCGACGTCGACCAGGCGGTCACCGCCGCGACCCGCCCGCACGCGCGGCTCATCCTCGCCCTGGCCGCCGTCCACGCGGCACGGCCAGGCATGATCCGGGCCATACAGCTCGACGACGTCGACCTCGGCAACCGGCTGATCACGATCGCCGACCACATCCGCCCACTGGACGACCTCACCCACCGCATGCTCGTGGACTGGCTGGACCACCGGCGCACCCGCTGGCCGAACACCGCCAACCCCCACCTGCTGATCACGCAGAAAAGCGCTGTCGGGTCCGGTCCCGTCGGCCAGCTCTGGGCGACCGAGGCCACCCGCAACCTGTCGGCGAACCTGGAGCGGCTCCGCGTGGACCGCCAGCTCGAAGAAGCCCTCACCCACGGCCCCGACCCGCTCCACCTCTCCCTGGTCTTCGGCATCGACGAGAAGACCGCGATCCGCTACGCGGCCTCAGCCCGGCAACTCCTGGAGCAGTCCGCCGAAGCCAGTACCGTGGCTTCACCACGAACCCACGGGTCCAGCCCCTCGCAGCATGGCAACGAACCCCCGGGTTCCCGCTGAAGACCCTTCAGTTTTTGTGAACTCACGGGCAACTTGGCCCAG
>NZ_JAPNLJ010000122.1 GCF_026627445.1 Streptomyces sp. H27-H1 | reverse complement strand
ACAGGCGACTTGGCAAGGTCACCCGCATCAACGGGAGCTTCGTTGCGTTCGTAGCGCCTCCGCCGGACACCGTCACACGGCCACACCAGCGCGTCTACAAGATCAATCCGACTTTGCAACAGCCCTGACACAGCCCCTACCCCGTATACGCATGCCGGCAACGGCCGGGCTCTGTTCCGACGACCACCCCGACTGCCGTACGCAGAGTCGGCCCTGCACTCCGGACAAGTGGTAGCCGAGAGCCTTCGCGATGACGGGGGCCGGGGCCTGGAGGACGAGTTGGCGGATCGCGGAGGTCCTGCCGCGCTGCGGTGGGAGGCCGATCTTCCGCAGGTGGACTTGGAGGCTGACCGGGTTCATCGGCTGTCCGGGCTGGCGGCCGGGGAAGAGCCACTGGGAGCTTCCGCTCCTGGAGCCGGGGGTACTTGGGCTGGTGACAGCTAAGGACGTCGAGATCCTGGTGTGGGGACGTCGATCACGTGTCCGGTCGCGGATCCGGCGGTCCCCGGCCGGGCAGGGCAGCCTCGGACCCCAACTTCCCTGCGATCATGGAACAGCCGGTGAACGGCCTCTGGGCAAGAATCCCGGACGGGCCGCGCGGGAGACCGGATCGCTTCACACGCCCCACACCCGCGCGGCCCGGCACCCGGCCGCCCCCTCGGTCGGCGGAAGAATGACCAGCGAGCGTTCCGGCCATGCAACTGGATGGGCATGAAATCAACCCGTATCAGATGATTACCATCGCCCCTCGGAACGATCGGCAGGATCTAAAACCGGGTGATTCACACGAAATCGCCCGTTCCAGCATTTGGACAAGATGGGGCGATTCGCCCTATCCAGTTACCCGGCCATTACACAGCCTCCTGCAACAGAGCCCCGGGCGGACCGACGCCGGCCCTCCCCAGCAACTACCCGCCCGGGACAAGAGCACTGACGGATGGGACTAAAGTCCCGTTCAGGTGGGGTCTTATGACTCGTGGCGTTGAGGGTTGGGATTCGTAGGATCGGCAGTGAGCCGATTGCCTCCTCAGACCTGAGGCTCGAAAACCCCCGTGGTTCGGAGGGGCTGGGAAACCAGCTGTTCTGAGCAGCCCCCAGGACGCCTTCCCCCCGGCCTCCTGGGGGCTTTTGCGTTTCGCGGTTGTGACAGGCACTTGGGGCGGGCGGGCTGAGCGTCGTCGAGAGCGGGGCTGCCCGTGTGGCCCGGGGCGGTGGGGTGAAGTTTCCCCGCGACCCTGGACACGTGTCTGTTACGCCGCGAGGCCTTCTAAACCGTGCCCTCGTACAGCCTTACAACGCAGTGGTGTGACAGCGAAGGCTGCGTTCACCTCCGATTACAGGGTGCGACCGGCCCTGAAGGTGGACTGGGTCCATCGGGCGCGGCCGACCGCACCTCGACGCTGACGGCCGGAGTGGTTTTCCGGGCTGCTGTCGAGATCTGTTCGTCGGCAGGCACGGAGGCGCGTAGCCGTTTACCAGTCCCGGCGTCTTTCGTGCACGGCCCGAGCCACGTGCCTTCCGTTTTCCAGCTGCTTCCATTCCGTCACCAAGAATCCGAATTTGCCGATTTCCTCTTGCGCTTCCCACCGGTCGAAGCCGGAAGCGACGTACGACGTGGACAGCGTGACGAGCCGGTCGTCGGCCTGCACGACCACAAGGCTCACAGCGTCGTCTCTCGCGGCGGCGAGCACCACGTACGGCACCCCGGCCGCTGCCGCTTCCACCAGCTCCCTCTCGGTCCCCGCGTCAAACATCGCGTCCATTTTCATACTCACAGAAAACGCCCTTTCTGGCTGGACACAACTCGTGGAGGCTGCCCCCTTACTCCGCGCGCCGCAGCCCAACGTCCCGGAGCCCTTTCCGCGGGCCTCCACGGGCAGCCTCGTTCATGGAGCGGCCCCGGGCCGCCTTCGAGGTCATACGCCGGACCTCCGCAGCCGGTGAGGGAGGAGGCCAGTGGGCGTTTGGACGGGCTCGTGCGCCAGCTTGCTGCGCGGGCGGGGACAGTCTCCCGCGCCGAGTGAACAGAGGATCCGTCGACAACGGAGACGCCAGCGAGCGGTTCGGGCGGTGGTCGAGGTCATCGAGCGCGCCGACCAGCGCGCGTTCTTCGGTGTCTCCTCGAGCGTTTCGACGATCACCCGCTCGACACCTCGCGGGTCACGGATCCGGGCGGCGTAGCGTGGATCGTGGTCGCAGTCGCGGGGAAGAGTTCCTGGCCGAAATGGGCGGTATGGCGACACGGGGTACGGACACGGACACCGCTCCTGGCTCTGCTGCTGGTGAGCACCGGCGCCGCGGGGCTGCTGGCCGCCTGGGTGATCACGATCGACAAGTTCAAGCTGCTGGAGGACCCGAACTTCACGCCGGGCTGCAGCCTGAACCCGGTCGTCTCCTGCGGCAACATCATGAAGAGCGACCAGGCGGCCGTCTTCGGCTTCCCCGACCCCATGCTCGGACTGGTCGCCCTACGGGATCGTGGTCTGCGTCGGCATGAGCCTGCTGGCCGGCGCCCGGTTCAGCCGCTGGTACTGGCTCGCCCTCAACGCGGGCACCCTCTTCGGCGTCGTCTTCTGCGCTTGGCTGACATACCAGTCCCTGGGCAATATCAACTCGCTCTGCCTGTGGTGCTCCTTGGCCTGGGCCGCCACGATAGTCATGTTCTGGTACGTCACCTCGCACAACGTCCGCGAGGGGCTGCTGCCCGCGCCGGGCCGGATCGGAAGATTTCAAGTCCAGTGAGACGGTTGTGACGCTATGAGGTTTGTGATGTGGGTTCCCTGCGCTTGGCCGGGTCGTTGATCCACGCTTTCTGGGGTATCTCGGGCGGCGGCCGAAGCGTTCAGGGTGGCGGGCATATGCCTGGTGGAGGGTAACGGCCCGCTGGTCGCGGACCTCCCGAAGTGGACGGATGCCGGCGTGTGCCAGCGCCGATCCCTGAATGGCGGTGCTCGTGGTTGCAGTACGCGATGAGCGCGTCGAACCACTCGCGGGCATGGGCCAGGTGTCGAAGCGGTCCGGGTAGTCGGACATGTACTTCGTGGTCTTGAACTGGGCCTCGCTGTAGGGGTTGTCGTTGGAGACCTTCGGCCGCGAGTGCGACCTCGTCCGAGGCGCAGCGGACCATCCGTATCCACCGGCCCGGCTGCTGGGCCATCACGGCCCCCACCGGATCCGCCCTGAGCCGCCCCGAAGTTCCCGGACAGCAGTCCCACTACAGTGGGACTGTTCGGAAAGGGAAGTCGGTTGTCGCAGAAGCGTAGAAAGTTCTCTCCTGAGTATCGGGAAGAGGCAGTGAAGATGGTG
>NZ_JAPNLJ010000121.1 GCF_026627445.1 Streptomyces sp. H27-H1 | reverse complement strand
CGCCACAACGCGATCGCGTCGGACCGGAACTCCGCACTGTACTTCGAGGGCCTTGCCACGTGGTCTACACCTTCCAGGATCAACAAGATCCATTGTCAGGTGTGTCCACACCACAGGGATCACCTCAACGACCGGGCGTTCCTCGCCGCCTTCACCGCAGAAGAAGTACGTGCCCCCGGCACCGTCGCCGGCGAACCCCTCAAGCGCGGCACCCGACGCGAGGTGGACTTCCTCGACATGGTCGCCTCGGTCCAGGTCGAAGTCGCCCGGCCAGGCGAGGAAATGGGCAGCTTCGTCCTGTTCACGAACGACGGCGATCAACGATTTCATGGGCGCAACCTTATGGCGCACCGGTTGACTAGAATCATTGGGAATCAGTCATACCGGGCCTGGAGGCCAGCGGCCCCATTGCAGGACCGCGAAAAACATAACTGTGAGAGTTCTTCTGCGGCCCGGGATGGGTTGCTGCCAGGCTCGGCGCCGATGATCCGGCATGACTCGAAACATAACTGGCGCCCCGTCAGGGGCTGTCGTTCCCCCGAGATGTCTGCCGGACATCGGCGTCGACCTGGCCCACCCGTTGGCTTGATCAGCAGCTTGTCCGCCTTGCGGCGTGACTCATCACAGTTCCGCCACGCGGTGACTCCATCCAGGCCGACGCCGACCACAGCCGTCCGCCCATCAAGGAGAACAACCGAGTGGCCATCCTCGCAGAACAGGTCGACGGCGTCATTGGCGTCGATACCCACCGGGACACCCTCGCAGCAGCGGCTGTCAGCCCCATCGGAGCAGTCCTGGCGAGCACCGACTCGCCGGCTAACGTACGCGGTTACCGTCGCCTGCTGGACTTCGCCCGCGAGCACGTCCCCGGACGCCGCTGCTGGGCTCTGGAAGGCATCGGCAGCTACGGCGCTGGACTCGCGTCCTTCCTCAGCCAGGCCGGCGAGCACGTCGTCGAGGTCATGTCCCTTGGCGTGGTGTAACTGATCATTCGGCGGTGCCGGGCAGGCAGGTGGTGTCGTCTGGATAGAGGCTGTCCATGCTCTCGATGGAGAGGTAGCGGCGGGGGAAGGCGATCCACTCGTCGTGGAGTTCGATGAGGACGGCTGTGGTCAGGCGAGCGACGGCGGCGGTGTTCGGGAAGACCTGGACGACGTCGGAGCGTCGCTTGATCTCCCGGTTCAGACGTTCGAGCGGGTTGGTCGACTGGATCTTCTTCCAGTGCTGGCTGGGGAAGTCAGCGAACGCGGTCAGGTCCTCCTTCGCCCCCAGCAGCATCTCTTTGACCTTGGGGAACTGGCGGCCGAGCATGTCCGCGACGGTGTCGAGCTGGGCTCTGACCGCATCGGCGGTGGGCTGGGCGAAGACCGTGCGGATCGTCGCGGCGACCATCTCCGCGGACCCCTTCGGGATGACGGAGAAGACGTTGCGCACGAAGTGAACGCGGCACCGCTGCCAGCCGGCCCCGATCATGACCTTGCGGATCGCTTTGACCAGGCCGCTGTGGCTGTCGGAGATCACCAGGCGGACACCTGACAGGCCGCGTTCGCGCAGCGAGCGAAGGAACTCGGTCCAGAAGACCTCGGTCTCGCTGTCGCCGACCATGACACCGAGGACTTCACGGCCGCCGTCTTCGGTGACGCCAGTGGCGATGACGACGGCCTGGGAGACGATCTGATGGTCGACGCGGGCCTTGACGTAGGTGGCATCGAGGAAGACGTACGGAAACCGCGTGTGATCAAGGGGCCGGGCCCTGAACGCGTCGAGCTGTTCGTCGAGGCCGGCGCAGATCCGGGAGACCTCGCTCTTCGATATGCCGGTGTCCGAGCCGAGGGCTTTGACCAGGTCGTCGACCGAGCGGGTCGAGACCCCGTGGACGTATGCCTCCATGACGACCGCGTAAAGGGCCTGGTCGATGCGGCGCCGGCGTTCCAGCAGGCTGGGGAAGAAGCTCCCGGCCCTCAGCTTGGGGATCGCGAGTTCCAGATCGCCAGCCTGCGTGGTCACGGTCTTCTCCCGGTGACCGTTGCGCCAGGTGGTGCGGGTGTCGGTCCGCTCGCCCCACTCCGCACCGATCCGGGCGGTGGCCTCGGCCTCGATCAGTTCCTGGAGCAGCCGTTCGGCGACTTCGCGGACAAGTTCAAGACCATCCGTTGAACGTAGTGACTCAAGCAGGCGAAGTAGGTCATGCTGGGACAAGGCCACCGTGCGCTCCTTGGGTTGAACTGCCCGTTCACCAAGGACATTTGCACGGTGGCCTGCCCCGTTCTCAGGGAGCATTCACCCACAGCCGATGCACGCGGGAGCACCAGGACGGCGCACATCCCAGCCAAGATCAGCTACACCACTCCACGGGACACCATCGTCGTCGAGGTGTGTCGGCCCAAGCGGGCCGCCAACCGGGGCGGGCGAAAGACCGACATGCCCGATGCCATCCGCGCCGCGAAGGAGGCCCTGGCCACCGAGCACCTGATGCAGCCCCGACTCCGCGGCGAGCGCGAGGCCCTACGTGTCCTTCTCGCCACCCGCCAGGGTGCCGTCCTTGCCTCCACTGCGGCGATCAACCAGCTCAAGGGCCCTGATCGTTTCCGCACCGGACAACCTCCGCGCCGAGCTGCGAAAACTCAAACGCCCGGCCCAGGTCACCCACTGCGCCCAGCTTCGCGACCGCCCCGCCCAGGATCTTGAACACCGGATGACAGCACGGGCCCTCCGGTCCACTGGGCAGCGGATCCAGAGCCTGCAAGCGGAAGCAAAGGATCTCGAAAAGGAGATCCTGACCCTGGTGAGGCAGATGGCTCCAGAGCTTCTCGGCCTGCTTGGCGTCGGACCGATCACCGCGGCCCAAGTCTTGGTCAGCTGGTCCCATCAGGGCAGGTTCCGCTCGGAAGCAGCTTTCGCTTCGTTCGCCGGCGTCTCCCCGATCCCCGCATCTTCCGGGCTCACCAACCGGCACCGCCTCAACCGCAGCGGAGACCGGCAGCTCAACCGGGCCATGCACACCATCACTCTGATCCGTTTGCGGCTCGACCCTGCTACGAAGGCGTACGTCGCCCGCAGGATCACCGAGGGTAAGACCTCTCGGGACGCACAGCGCTGCCTGAAGCGAGTGATCTCCAGGCAGCTGTTCAAGATCCTCGAACGAGGAGATCAGCCCGCACAACAGATCATGGCTGAAGATCTCCGTTAAGAGGCCGCGCAGATAGGCGCGGTGGCGCCATCTCGGTAGCAGAGCAGGCACAAGTCTTGGCGATCATGGAGTTGCGACGCTCTGTGATCACCGGGGAGACCTGTGCCTGTACTGCCATCATGGC
>NZ_JAPNLJ010000120.1 GCF_026627445.1 Streptomyces sp. H27-H1 | reverse complement strand
TACCACCAGAAAGGTGCCCCGCCCCTGCGTTTACGATTCGACCTAGACACTCGAATCCTTGCAGGTCAGGGCACCTTTCGTGTTGCCAGCTCCACCTCAGCGATCAATTCGGCTGAACAGCCGAGGCCAGGTGCTCGACCTGCGCCCCGGCCCGAATACTGGCTGCCTCGTGGATGAACGTCTGTCTCGGGCTGCATGAGTGCGACCTCTGTCCGCCGGACGGCGCTCCGGAAGGCAATGGGGAAGTCCGCATCCCCGGCTCTCCCGGTATTGCCTACGCCGCACCGTTTCTGATCAGCCACTACATCACCGCACACGGCTATCAGCCCCTGCGGGTATTCATCGACGCCGTTCTCGCCGTGGACCTCGATGTGTGGGCCGCTGCCCGCTGGCCCGATGTCCCTTTCCCCTGGGTCTCGGACGAAGCGGAACGCGTGGAGGAGTAGGCGCGGCTTTGTCCCACTACGGGTCCCACTACGGACGGAGCCAGAGCCGGATCGCAGCTGTTGTGACGGTGCCGTGCAACACGAACGCTCTTTTGTCGTACCGCGTTGCCACCACGCGGAAGGTCCTGTGCCGGTTGATCGTCCGCTCAACCTCGTTGCGACGCTGGTAGAGGGCCTTGTCCAAGCCGGTGGGCCGGCCGCCCTTGCTGCCTCGACGCTGGCGGTTGGCCCGCTGGTTCTGGGGCTCCGGGATCGTGTGCTTGTTCTGGCGTCGCCGCAGGTAACACCCATTTGCGACGCGACGAATAGGCTTTGTCGCCGCCGAGATGGTCGGGCCGAGTGCGGGGTGTCCGCCTTCTGGCCGGGGGACACAGATCTGTTCCAGCACAGGAATCAGCTGCGGGGCGTCGCTCCGCTGGCTGGGCGTGATGACGATTGCGAGCGGGCGGCGACCGCCCTCACAGGCCAAGTGAATCTTGTATGTCAGGCCACCCTGCGAACGACCCAAGGCCTCGTCGGAGCGGTGCTGGACAGGACTGCGTTTGCCCGGGTTTCTCGGTGGCCGGGAGAGGGCTGCTGCTGCGTGCTGGTGAGCACGGCAGGAGGTGGAGTCCACGCTGACCATGGCTCCAGTCACAACTCCGTTCGATGGCAAAACGACTGGGTTCGATGACAACGGACATCTCCTCGCCACCTTGACCTTTAACCGCGGTTAAAGGTCAAGGTGGCGAGGATCTGGGCGCACAGACGCGAAGGGGTCTACCAGCTGCAGCTGGTAGACCCCTTCTGACTCGACGTCCTGGGCGAGAACCCGTTCGGTGTTCCCCGCCGCCACTCCGGCGCCCGGGTCGAACTGGCCACTACCCCGAAGCCATCGTTCTCACTGGTCTGTTCGCCTCGGCCTACTTGCGAGACCATCCCCAGCTGCCGGCCGAAGCGGCACAGCGACTCCACATCGCATCCCATCGGCTTCCGCTGCGTGGGACGGTGATCGCCACGATCGAGAGGGGGCGGTGATCTCACTCCCCGCCTGTCAGTGTCGATCGTCAACATGGGAGACATGGCCAACCCGAACCTGACCACCGGCGTAAGGTCCTCCGCGCCGATCAGCTCGCCGAGACCGCGGTCGCCGCCGCCGAACGCCAGCACACCAGCCTGCCCGGGGAGAAACTGACTGCCCAGATGGTGCACACGCTCGTGAGGGAGGTGATGCTCCTCAACGAGCACGTCGCCGAGCTCGACAAGCTCATTGAGGCCCGGTTTCGCGACCACCGCCACTTCGACGTGATCACGAGCATGCCCGGCCTGGGCACCATCCTCGGCGCCGAGTTCCTGGCCTCCACCGGCGGCGACATGACGATCTTCGGCACCCCCGCCCGCCTCGCCGCCTTCGGTGGGGTCGCACCGGTTCCGCGAGACTCCGGCAAGATCAGCGGCAACCTGCGGCGCCCCCAGCGATACAACCGACGGCTCCAGCGCGTGCTCTACACCTCCGCACTGTTCAGCATCCGGAAGTCCGAGGAATCCCGCCGGTTCTACGACCGCAAACGCGCCGAGGGCAAGCGCCACACCCAAGCCGTCCTCGCCCTCGCCCTCGCACGCCGCCGCGTCAACGTTCTCTGGGCCCTCCTACGCGACGAACGGTGCTATGAGCTCACTCCACCAACGGCCCTCACGGCTTGACAGACCGCATTAGGAATCGGTGAGACGGGACAGCAGGGCATCCACGGCAGAGCTTCACGCGCAGGTGAGTGCGCTGGGGGTGCTGGATGGCCGCCTTAGTACGCCGATGTGGGCAGTCCGTCGCGGCCAGGCCCGGTATCCCGCAGCGGCAACCACCTGGCCACGCTCCCGAACCGCGAACGCGGGCGACATGATCTCGTCCAGAGCAGCCTCGTCGGCATCCTCATGGCCGGCCGACTGCTCCAAACTCCGCAAAGCTGGGTGAGCGGCTGGCAGTTGCTCCACCGTAAACGCACCCGGTTTCGTCGGCCGGAAACCCGCTGGGGACACATATGACAGCGCCGCAGGCCCGAGCACTCGAGTCACCGGAAGGGCCTCCCGGAGCAAAGCGCCATCCACGACGGCCCCCACCGGCAGTCCCCCCAGTGCCTCACAAACGATCACGGCGGCAAGCTCGTTCGGCGCGGTCACGATCGCTGATCCACCCAGAGCCACGACCCCGACCCAGCCAACCGGGCACAGCCCGGACCGCGGGGAGGCCACCACGTTCACGCCGCCCGGCGGGGCGAACGACACTGGCACCCGGGCCAGGTCCTCCCAAAGCCCACGGGCTCGAACTACCAACGGATCCATCGACATGGGCCGATCCTCCCAGTCGAAGCAAGCCGCTGACCTGGGAACCAGCGAGCGCCATCGGCGAATACGGCACGGTGAAACCCTACCGACGCTGTTTCGGGCGAACCAGATCGGCTGCGATCACACGAGACAGACAGGTACGGCCTGTCTCAACGAACCGAGTCCACGGGTCTCACCCAATCCAGTCCACGCAGGTCAGCGCTGCGCAGACGACCAACTTCGATGAGACAGGACAAGTCAGTCGGAGTCTCCGACCTTTAACCGCGGTTAAAGGTCGGAGCCCACTGCCCAACCCGCCCCACAGTGCACATTCCCATCCCCCACCGGCCGCGAGGAACCGTCTTTCCTGCCGCTGCACAAGCCCGGCATCCCCGGCTCCGCGGGCAGCCCGACCCGGTGGGCCCACGGCCAGACTTGGTTCCGGGACGCCGAGGGGGAGGCCCACCGCCCCGACGGGGTCTGTACAGCCAGCGGTGTAACTCGACTGATGTGAGTTAACGGCGGCCGACGGAGAGTCGGCCGTCGAAGGCGATGTCGAAGGCCTGGAGTGCGGGCTTCCATCGCATGGTCCAGCGTTTGCG
>NZ_JAPNLJ010000011.1 GCF_026627445.1 Streptomyces sp. H27-H1 | reverse complement strand
ACAGGCGACTTGGCAAGGTCACCCGCATCAACGGGAGCTTCGTTGCGTTCGTAGCGCCTCCGCCGGACACCGTCACACGGCCACACCAGCGCGTCTACAAGATCAATCCGACTTTGCAACAGCCCTGGGGCAGCGGGGCACCGGGGTGACCGAGTCGCTGTTCGCGGCCGCGCTGGAATGGGCCTGGGCGTTGGAGGAGCCGGCGCTGGGGCGCGTACGGCTCTTCGTGCACGAGGCCAATGCGCGGGCCGGCGCGTTCTACCGGCGCTTCGGGTTCGAGCCGAGCGGGCAGGTCGTGCCGATGCCGACCGATCCGTCCGCGAAGGAACTGGAGTACGTGTTCCCGCGGCCGGTTTAGCGGGCGGCGACGGGCAGGTCCGCCTCCGGCCAGCGGGAGCGGGCCTGTTCACGGCTGCGGCACAGGGCGACGAGCGGGAGCGTCGTGTCCTGGAGCAGCTGCGGGAGTTGGGGGATCGGGGCCACGGCGGCGACGTCCTCGAAGACCAGGCTCAGTGGTGGGTCGAGCCGACCGTCGGATGACCGTGCGGCCATGCGGCGGCCGTGCTCGACCACGCTTGAGGCGAGTGCGGTCAGCAGCGGCATCGCACCCGGGTGGGCACGGGGGTCTTCCAGCGGTTCGCCCACCACGTAGAGGGTGCCCCCTTCGGAGACGAACGATGCCAGGGCGAGGGAGTCGTTTCGGTTCGGGGTGCAGGATTCCCGGATGTGGATCGAGGAGAGGGCCGTCAGGGCGCGGGCCGTGAGGTGCTGGGCGAGTTCGCGGCGCTCCGGGTGAGCGGTGAGGGCGCTCTCGAGCTCGCCGGCCGCGCCGGGGGCGGCTGTCGCCGCCTGGGGGTGGGTACGCAGGATGCGGACCGGCTCCTGGGCGTTGGTGCCCTGGGCCCAGCGGTGGAGCTGCTTGAAGGGGCGGTTGTCCAGGGCGGCGGCCTGGAGCCAGCTGCGCAGGAGCGTTTCCGCGGTGTCCGCGAGGGCGGAGTCCATACGGGCCTGGGGGCGGACCGGGGCCAGCAGCGCGACGGCGCGGGCGGTGGCGGTGGCGCGGTCCGCGCAGCCTTCTGTGGGGCTCCAGTGGATGCGGGCCGGGGTCTCGCAGAGGTGGGAAGGGTCGTAGAGGAGGACGGGGCCCAATTTGGAGCGGGCGTCCTTCGTGTCCGACCAGAGGGTGGGGGAGGACGTGATCACGAGCACTGCGCCGGGGGCGGCGGCGATGGCCTCGGCGGCGGCGGTGGTGCGGGCCGCGGGTGGGGCGTATGTGAGGCGGTGGGGTTGTGCGGGGTTGGGGGGCGGCGCGCTGGGGGCGTAGCCGAAGCCGTAGCGGTATGCCTCGTCTGTGGGGGATGGGGCGGTGCGGTTGGCTTGGGGGGTGGTCTGTGCCTCAAACGCCGGCGGGGCTGAGAGCGGCTGCGCCGGGGGGAAGGCCGGGTGGGGCTTGGTGGGGGTGGGGACCGTGGGTGGGTGCGGCGCCTTTGCCGGGGGCCAGCCCCCGGGCCCCTGCGCCTCAAACGCCGGCGGGGCTGAGAGGGGCGACGGCCTCGTGGGTGGGTGCGGCGCCGTTGCCGGGGGCCAGCCCCCGGGCCCCCGCGCCTCAAACGCCGGCGGGGCTGGAGTTGCCAGTGAGGCTGGAGTTGCCAGCGGGGACGACGCAACCGGAGTTGGTTCGGGTGACGGTGGGGCCGGGTGGCGGCGGCGGGATTTTGTGCGGGCGATGATGCCCAGGGTGAAGATGGTCAGGACCAGGAGGACCAGGAGCTGGCTGATGAACAGGCCCCAGACCAGGCCCCAGTTCGAGAGGGATTCCGGGGGCGTGTCTGGCCAGGCTGCCGGGATGTTGTGGGGTTGAGCTATCAGCGAGCGGACCGCCGTCGGGGTGCGGGTGAAGGTGACCGTGCCCGGCCAGGCGCCCTTGGTGAAGAGGGCGGCCAGGCCGGTGGCCGTCCAGGTGAGGACGGCCACGCCGAGGAGGAAGGCCAGCAGGCCCACCAGGAGGCCGTCCGGGATGCCGCCCTGGGGGCGGTGGTCCGTGCGGTCCGTGCGTTCGGGCATGTCAGGCCACCGTGGTGGCCGAGCCGGCGCCGCCGGCGTTGCGGTGGCGTTCCATCAGGAGAGCGCGTTCCTCCGCTTCCAGTTCCGCGGCGAGGAGGTCGTCGGGCAGCCGGTGCTGGGCCGAGGACTCGGTCATGGCGCGGTCCGTGAAGACGAGGGGGCGCTCGGCTTCGGTGATCAGGTGTTTGACCACCTGGACATTGCCGTTCACGTCCCAGACCGCGATGCCCGGGGTCAGCGTCGGGATGATTTCCACCGCCCAGCGGGGTAGGCCGAGGACCCGGCCCGTGGCGCGGGCCTCGTCTGCCTTCTGGGCGTAGATCGTGCGGGTCGAGGCCATTTTCAGGATCGCCGCCGCCTCGCGGGCAGCGGCGCCGTCGACCACGTCCGAGAGGTGGTGGACGACCGCGACGAAGGACAGGCCGAGGCGCCGGCCGAACTTCAGGAGGCGTTGGAACAGCTGGGCCACGAAGGGGCTGTTGATGATGTGCCAGGCCTCTTCGACGAGGAAGATGCGCTTCTTGCGGTCCGGGCGGATCCAGGTGTGTTCCAGCCACACGCCGACGATCGCCATCAGGATCGGCATGGCGATGGAGTTGCGGTCGATGTGGGAGAGGTCGAAGACGATCAGGGGGGCGTCGAGGTCGATGCCGACGGTCGTCGGGCCGTCGAACATGCCGCGCAGGTCACCGTCGACGAGGCGGTCGATGACGAGCGCGACGTCGAGGCCCCAGGCCCGGACGTCGTCCGTGGCCACGTTCATGGACAGCGCCGATTCCGGTTCCGGATGGCGCAGTTGTTCCACGATGTCCATCAGGACCGGCTGGCGGTCGCGGATCGTGTCCACCACGTAGGCGTGGGCGACCTTCAGGGCGAAGCCCGAGCGCTCGTCCAGGCCGTGGCCCATGGCGACTTCGATGATGGTCCGGAGCAGCGCGAGCTGACCGGTCGCGGTGATCGCCGGGTCGAGGGGGTTGAGTCGGATCCCGTCGTCGTTGGCGGCGATCGGATCCAGGCGGATGGGGGTTATTCCCAGCTGCTGGGCGATGAGGTTCCACTCGCCGACGCCGTCCTCGCCCTGGGCGTCGAGTACGACGACCTGGCGGTCCCGGAAGCGGAGCTGGCGCAGGACGTACGTCTTCTCCAGGGCGGATTTGCCGTTGCCGGATTCGCCCAGGACCAGCCAGTGGGGGGCCGGGAGTTGCTGGCCGTACAGCTGGAAGGGGTCGTAGATGTAGCCCTTGCCGCTGTAGACCTCACGGCCGATGATGACGCCGGAGTCGCCGAGTCCGGGGGCGGCCGTGGGGAGGTAGACGGCCTGCGCCTGGCCGGTGGACGTGCGGACGGGGAGTCTGGTGGTTTCGACCTTGCCGAACAGGAAGCTGGTGAAGGTGTCCGTCAGGGCGGACATGGGATCTCGCATGGGCGGCCATTCCCTCCAGCTAGCGTCGGATGCCGGTGGCGAACGGCAGGGTGTTGACGAAGGCGCGGTGGTGCTCGCGGTCGCACCACTCGATCTTCAGGTAGGACTTGCCCGCCGCGGCGCGGATGGTGCGCTTGTCGCGGGCGAGGGCTTCGGGTGAACGCGAGGACACCGTGATGTACCCGACCAGGTTGACTCCGGCCGCACCGCTAGCGAGGTCTTCACCCCGCTGGTCGAGCCGGCCGTGTGCGGCGATGTCGCGGGGGTCGACGGTGCGGTTCATCTTGGCGGCGCGGCTGGCGTCGGCCTCGTCGTTCGTCTTCTCGGTGAGCATGCGCTCGATGGCGATCTCGGTGGGTTCCAGGTCCATGGTGACGGCGACCGTGCGGATGACGTCGGGGGTGTGGACGAGGAGCGGGGCGAGGAAGTTCACGCCGACCGGGGTCATCGGCCATTCCTTCACCCAGGCGGTGGCGTGGCACCAGGGGGCGCGGGTGGAGGACTCGCGGGTCTTGGCCTGGAGGTAGGTCGGTTCGACGGCGTCCAGTTCGGCGGGCCAGGCGTTGCGCTTGGTCATGGCCTGGATGTGGTCGATGGGGTGGTCGGGGTCGTACATGGAGTGCACGAGGGAGGCGAGGCGGCCCTGGCCCAGTGGCTGGCGGACGCGGATGTCGGCCTCGGCGAGGCGGGCGCAGATGTCGGTGAGCTCGCGGGCCATGACGATGGCCAGTCCGGCGTCGCGGTCGACCTTGCGGCCCTTGTACGGGGTGGCCGCGCGGGCGATGGTGTGGGCCTCGGCGGCGAGGTCGCGGGTGAAGTGGATGCAGGCGACGAGGTACGCGCGGTGCTGTTCGGAGGAGGTCGACACCATCGACTGGAGCTGGTCGTACGAATCGCGGAGCCAGATCGGGGCGTGGGTGTCGCCGCGGGCGGCCACGTCCTTGTCGTGGGCCTCCGGATCGGCCGGGAGGGTACGGACGAGCATCTGCAGGCGGGTGACGAAGCCGTCGCCGTTGGCCACGTGCTTGAGGAGGGTGCCGAAGCGGTCGACGAGGGCCTCTTGGTCCTCGCTGTCGCGCAGGCCCACGCCGGGCCCCTCGATCTCGATGGCGGCGGTGACGGTTCTGCGGTCCGCGTGGAGCAGGACGGCGATCTCGTCGGGGCCGAAGGGCGCGGCGAGCCAGTTGATGCGGCCGATGCCGGGGGGCGGACCGACCTCCACCTCGCGGCCGTCGCCGGCGCGGATGCCGGCTTCCATGGCGCTGGAGCGGAACGTCGTGCCGCGGCGCAGGGTGCGCTTGTAGCTGCGGTTGATCTCGAACCAGCGGTAGAAGGTGCGGCCGCGGTAGGGGACGTAGACGGCGGTGAGGGCCAGCATCGGGAAGCCCGCGAGGGAGACGATGCGCAGGGTGAGGCTGGGGACGAGCAGTCCGCTCATCATGCCGAGGAACGCGCCGACGATGATCAGGGCGATCTCGCCGGTCTCGCGGTTCTTGCCGACGATCGCGTTCGGCCGGGCCCGGCCGATGAGATACGTGCGGCGGGGCGTGACCGGGTGGAGCTGGTGCGACTGGGTCGTCACCGCCCGTCACCTCCTGTGTTCCTCGTGCTGGAGCCCGTACGGGGCGGGGGTGCGGCGGTGGGGCCGGTCCCGCCGCTTCCGCCGCCGGAGCCGCGGCTGCTGTGTGCGGCCACGCCTCCGGAGATCTGGTTGCCGCCGCCTGCGCGGTGGGCGCCGCTGCCGCTGTTTCCGCCGCCGCGGCTGCTGTGGGTCTTGATGCCCTGGGAGACGAGGGAGGCCGGGGAGCTGATGACGGCGGCTGCCTGGGCGCCGTCGGTGGCCTTGCTGCGGTTGGTGCGGGCGGAGGCGATCTCGTCGCCGAAGCCGGGTACGAAGCGGTAGATCATCGCCGAGGCGAAGATCGCCAGGAGGATGATGGAAAGGCCGGAGACGACGGCGGAGAAGGCGTTCGGTCCCTTTTCGCCCGCGAGGGCTCCGGCGAGGCCGAGGACGATGACGATGACCGGCTTCACGAGGATGACGGCGATCATGATGCCCGCCCAGCGGCGGACGTGGCCCCAGAGGTTGCGGTCCACGAGGCCGGCGTAGACGACGGTGCCGAGCAGGGCGCCGACATAGAGGAGTGCGGCGCGGATCACGAGCTCGAGGCAGAGGATGCCGGCGGCGAGGACGGTGACGAGGGCGACGACGATCAGCATGATCGGGCCGCCGCCGATGTCGTCGCCCTTTTTGAGGGCCTCGACGAAGGAGCCGAAGAACACGTCGGTCTGGCCGCCGGTGGCGGAGGCGATGACCTCGGTGACGCCGTCAGTGGCGGAGACGACGGTGTAGAGGATGAGGGGGGTGAAGGCGGAGGCGAGGACGGTGAGCCAGAGGAAGCCGATGGCTTCGGACATGGCGGTGGTGAAGGGGACGCCCCGGATGGCTCGTTTGGCGACGGCGAAGAGCCAGAGGACGAGCGTGAGGATGGTGGAGGCGGCGAAGACGATGGCGTACTGCTTGAGGAAGGCGCCGTTGGTGAAGTCGACGTTGGCGGTGCCGTTCACCGCCTTGCTGAGTTCGCCGACGATCCAGGCTGCGGCGTCGGCGCAGCCCTTGGCCAGGGAGGCGAGGGGGTTCAGGGCGTCTGCGGGGTCGCTGGGGGCCAGGCCTGAGCCGGGGGCGGAGTTGCCGCCGCGTTCGCAGTACTCCTTGGCCGGGCCGGCGATCAAGCCGCAGGGATCGGTGCTCGGACTCGGCAACGGGGCGGCTGGCGGTGACGGCGCGGCCGTCGCGCGCGCGGCGAGGAGGATGACGGCGGCCTGGACGGCTGCTGCCGTGGCACCGACGCCGCGGAACGAGAGCTTGCGGCTACCGGGCATAGGTGAAGCCTCCGAATTCGGTGACGGCGCGGCCGATCTCGTCGGAGGTGGATACCGGGTCGTCCCCCGTGACCGGGGTGGGGCCGTCCTTCTGGGCGGTTTCGAGGACCTTCCAGTCAGACCCGTCCCACTTGAGGGTCAGGGAGATGGTGAACCAGCCACTGGTCACGGGGCGGGTGGACTTCTCGCCGGTCAGGCCGAACAAGCCGATGCACCAGACGTCGACCGAGGCGGTCCCCGCGGAGAAGTTGGTGACCTTGGTGCCGGCCGCCACGGTCCGGTTGACGAACGTGGATCCCGTTGGCGCGAGACCGTCTTTGGTCAGACCGATCTGGGAGAGCAGGCCGGCGGAGTAGTCTGCGTCGAAACCGCTCTGGAGTTTCGTGCGGGTGCCGGCGTCCGCGACGGCATCGATGATCGCGTGTCTGCGCGCGGTGTTGAACATGCCATCAGAACCCAGTGCCACGGCGTAGTTCGACGCTGCCGACTGGGCGCCCTGCTGATCCTGCGGGAAACCGGAAGGAACCCCGGACGATTTGTTCCCCACCGGGGGGACCCCCGTCGCGGCCGTGGGATTGGCGGCCGGGGGCTTGTCCTGGTTGGCGGGGTCCTGGGGGGTACGGGACTGGTTCGCGAAGGCGATGGCTGCGATGAGGAGGACCACTACGCCGACCACCGCGACCAGGCCGCGTGAGGGGCGTGGGGTGCGGCGGGGGGCGCCGTACGGGTCGGTGGCGGATTCCGGGAAGCGGGTACGGGTCTGGCCGGTGCCGCCGACCTCGCTGCGACCGTACTGGTCGTCGGTGCTCATTCGGTGTTCGCCCCCTCCGCGTCGTACGACGGTAGCGCTGGTATCCGCGCAGGCGCGGCGTGGTGAGTCCTCATCAGGGCTCTGGCTAGACGGCCATTCCGTAGACGATCGTGAAGAGGGTGCCGAGGGAGCCGATGATGAAGACGCCCGTCAGGCCGGCCACGATGAGGCCCTTGCCCTGTTCCGCGCTGAAGGTGTCGCGCAGTGCGGTCGCACCGATGCGCTGCTTGGCGGCGCCCCAGATGGCGATGCCCAGGCAGAGCAGGATCGCGACGGCCATGACCACTTCGATCATGATCTTCGCTTCGTTGCCGAGACTGCCGAACGGGCCCCAGTTCGGGGCGATTCCGCCGATGATGGTGGTGATGTCGCCCTTTTCGGCTGCCAGGATCATGTAACTCACCGCCCCTGTATGGGTAGTTCCGGTAGCCCATGCCCGGACGGCAGGGGTCACGCTCTATCTTCCCTGATGAAATCGCCGTCGGATGTCGACTTGACTGCTCTCTTTACCCGATCTGTCGCATCAGGTGCCGTCCGTATGTCCTGACCTGGGGTCGGGCGGCGTGTGGGGGAAAGAACGTATGGTCACTCTGTGTATCACGAGGGGTGACCGCAGGCAATGATTGCCGTCTCGGTGGGCTGGGTGGTCGTCGCGGGGGCGCCGTTTGGCTCAACGGGCCGTGGTTCGTTCGACCATACCGATGATGTTTTCCGACATTCCGTCAGTCGGCCCAGTCGGGAGCGGGGGTTGCGGGTGATGCTCCACGTGGTTCGGTACGGAGGCGCGGGGAGTGGTGGCGGATGGGGGCTCGCGGCAGGTTGGGGCGGCGGGGTGCTCGGCCGGCCGGAGGGCCGAAGGGGGATCGCGGGCCGAAGGGTGGCCGGGGGTCGACCGGTCCGTGCGTGGACATGGACTCGGTGAAGGCGCAGGGCGATCAGGAGCTCAGTGTCGCGTTGAGCCGGGGCAGGGCGTACATCGGGCGGCGGACCGTGAAGGGGGCGACGGTCGGCGCGTACGTCTGGAAGGACCTCACCACGCCGGCGAATCCCGGTTTCCCGAGGGATGCTTGCGGGGTGTCCGTCACCTGTACCGGGCGGCGGGCGTACGTGAGGTGCTGACGCCGGGCGGGGATGTTTCCGAGATCTTCTGCGACTACTCGGCCATGAGCGTCACTTGCCCGCTCGGCCGGCAGGCCGTCGTCAAGCCCTGACGGCCGGCTTCCCCGCGAGTGCCGTGCCCGGGGCACGAGCCGGGCACGGCACTCGCGGGGTGTCCGGAGTTACGGGACGAGGATGTTCGAGGTGAACGGGGCGAAGCGGGTCTCGCCGGAGTGGATGACGCCGATGATCGCTCCCGTGCACCAGCGGCCGCTGGTGATGAAGACGGGGCCGTCGGTGTGGTTGGAGACCGCGGCGGGGCCGTTGTGCAGGATGCAGCCGGACGGTTCGTGGATCGGGTAGCCGTTGACGACCAGTTCGCCCGAGGACGCGTACGCGGAGCCGCCGAGGCCGAGGGCGAGGGTGGCGGCGGCCGCGAGGGTGCCGAGGGTCTTGGTCAGTCGTCGCATGGTGGGAGAACCTCCAGTGGGCCCGTCGGATGACGATCATCTTCCGGTTGCGTGGCTCACCGTATTGGCTCAGTCGCTCGTGGTCACGTCGGGTGGGGAGCGTGTGGATGCGCCAGGGGCGCACGAGTGTCCGGTGTGCGCCGTCCGGTGAGTGCGGGGGGCGGAGCTGCCCCTACGGGAGCCAGTGCGCGGGGCGGGTGAGGGAAGCCGGGATGCGGGTCTCGGCGTTGCCCCGGGCCGCGTTCAGCTGGGGCTGCGTGAGGAAGAGGGCGCCCCGCAGGTCGGCGCCCCGCAGGTCGGTGTCGCGGAAGTCCGCGCCGATCAGGTCGGCCGTGCGCAGGTCTGCGCCGCTGAGGTCGGCGGCGATCAGGTAGGCGCCGCGGAGGTTGGCGCCGCGCAGGTCCGCGGCGGGGAGGCGGGCTCCCATCAGGTCGGCGCCGCGGTGGTTCTTCTTGCGGCCCGCCACCTCGGCCCGTACGAGTTCGCTGGTCTTGAGGAGCAGGGTGTTCACCTCCTGGCGCAGGGGGGTGATGTCGAACTCGGCGAGGGTTTCAGGGGTCGCCGCGGTCCATTGGGTGGTGTCGGCCAGGGCTGCGCGCAGGTCCGCCTGGAGGGGGCGCGCGGCGGGTCGGGTGAGGGCCTCGGTGAGGTAGAAGAGCAGCTCGTGCAGGTTCCGCATGACCGGGAAGACCGTGAACATCGTGCCGGCCGCGGCGGGATGGGCGCGCCAGTCGCGGCCGCCGAAGGTGACCTGGGAGACCTGCTGGCCGGCGCCGAAGCAGTCGAAGACGGTGCAGCCCTGGAAACCCTTGTCGCGCAGGCCGGTGTGGATGCCGCAGCGGAAGTCCTGCCGGAGGTTCTTGCAGGGGGTGCCGGCCGGCTTGTTCACGGCGAAGTCGGCGGACTTCGCGAAGGGCAGGGCGACGCAGCAGAGCGCGAAGCAGTTGGCGCAGTCGGCTTGCAGCACGGGGAGCGGGGCGGGGGCGGCGGGAGGAGGCTTGGGCACGTCCTCATTGTCTCCCGACGGGGGAGTCGGGTGCTCGCGGGGTGGTGCCCGGGATCCGGGAGGGCTTGATCATGTGGGGTGTGGGCGGCGAGCATCGGGGGATGACCGAAGTGATCGCAGTTGCCGTCATCACCTTCCTCGCCGTCATCAGTCCCGGCGCGGATTTCGCCATGGTCGTCCGCAACAGCTACCTCTACGGGCGGCCCACCGGCCTGTTCGCGGCCGCCGGGGTCGCGGCCGGGGTGCTGGTCCACGTCTCGTACACGATGCTCGGGGTCGGTCTGCTGATCGCCTCCTCCACCGAGCTGTTCACGGTGATCAAGCTCGCGGGCGCCGCGTATCTGGTGTGGATCGGGATACGGACCTTCCGGGCGCGGGCCGAGGTGACCGTGGACCTGGAGGGGAAGGGCGGGCTGACGCCGTTCGGGGCGCTCAGGGGCGGTTTCCTGACCAACGTGCTCAACCCGAAGACCACGCTGTTCGTCGTGTCCACCTTCACGCAGGTGGTCGGGCCGGGGACTGCGGTGTGGCAGCAGGCCGGGTACGGGCTGTTCATGTCGGTGGCGCACCTGGGCTGGTTCTCGGCGGTGGCACTGTTCTTCTCCAACTCCCGGCTGCGGGACCGGATGCTGAAGGCGCAGAAGGCGCTGAACCGGGCCATCGGCTCGGTCCTGGTGGGTCTCGGCGTGGGGCTGGGTTTCGCCCGCTGAGCGGGGCGGGGCCGCGGAGGCGAGGGCCGGTGGGGGCTGGCGGCCGCGGATTACCAGTCGGTAGCGTGGCGGTCATGGGTGCCGAGAGTGGTGTCGCAAGCGCCGCTGAGAGTGGTGTCGCGGGGTTCTACGAGCGGATCGACGCGGGGCGGTTCCTGTCGACCGGCTATACGCGCGGCCCGTGGGATCCGGGCTCGCAGCACGCCGGTCCGCCGGCCGCGCTGCTCGGGCGGGCGATCGAGGAGCGGCCGGGCGGGCGGGAGGACATGCGGATCGCCCGGATCACCTACGAGATCCTTCGGCCGGTGCCGATCGGCCCCTTGGAGCTGACCACCAGCGTGCTGCGGGCCGGCCGCGGCACCGAGGTGGTCGAGGCCGCGCTCGCCCCCGCCGGGGCCGCGCCCGTGATGCTGGCGCGTGCCCTGCGCATCCGGGTGGTGGGGGAGCCCGTACCGGCGGTGGTGCCCGGGCCGCAAGTGCCGCCGCCCGGGGAGGTGGGGCCGACGCCGTTCTTCCCGGTGCCGTGGGAGAAGGGCTACCACTCGGCGATGGAGACCCGTTTCACGGAGGGTGCGTTCCTCGAGTCCGGTCCGGGGACCTGCTGGATGCGGATGAGGGTGCCGCTCGTCGCCGGGGAGGAGCCCCGGCCGCTGGACCGGGTCCTGGTCGCGGCCGACTCGGGCAACGGCATCAGCGCCGTCATGGACTTCGGGCGGTACCTCTTCGTCAACGGCGACCTCACCGTGCACCTGCACCGCCATCCGGCCGGTGAATGGGTGTGCGTGCAGGCCCGTACGAGCGTGGACGCGGCGGGCATCGGGTTGGCGGACGCGCGGCTGCACGACGAGAAGGGGCCGATCGGGCGGAGCGCGCAGAGCCTGTTCGTGGCACCGCGGGGTGAGCGGTCCCAATAGTTCGTATCGTCTGATGAGTTCACCCGTCCGCCGGGGTTCGTGCCCCAACTACCCTCGGTGCGGCGGTTCCTGCGAAGGCCGTCCGGCGGGATGATTCGACACGGGGTGGCGCAATGCCACGGGAAAAGCCGTTCGATGGGGGAAGGTTGGCGGGTGCGCAGACTCTGGGTGGTCGGTGGAATCAGCTTCGGGGCATGCCTGTGCTTTCTCGCCCTGCTCGTGATCGGTACGTACTCGGCGGCCGCGGGCATCGCGACCGGCGCGGGCGGGCGCGCCGGCGGGCTCGCGAAGGGGGCCGTGCCGGGGAAGTACCAGTCCCTCGTGCAGAAGTGGGGCAACCTCTGCCCGACCCTCACCCCGGCGGTGCTGGCAGCCCAGCTCTACTCGGAGAGCGGCTGGAACCCCGGCGCGGTGAGCCCGGCCGACGCGCGGGGCATCGCGCAGTTCATCCCGGGGACCTGGGCGACGCACGGCATCGACGGCGACGGCGACGGGGACCGTGACATCTGGGACCCGAACGACGCGATCCCGTCGGCGGCTTCGTACGACTGCGACCTGGCGCGGTACGTGGGCAAGGTGCCCGGGGACCCGGTCAAGAACATGCTGGCCGCCTACAACGCGGGCCCGGGCGCGGTGAAGAAGTACGGGGGCGTCCCGCCGTACCGGGAGACCGAGGGGTACGTGAAGACCATCACGACCCTCGCCAAGAGCTTCGAGGCCCCCATCGGGCGGGTCGCGCCCTCGCAGCAGGCCGCCGGGGCCATCTACTTCGCACAGAAGCAGTTGGGGACCCCCTACCTGTGGGGCGGGAACGGGACGCCCGACCAGAACGGGCGGTTCGACTGCTCGGGGCTGACCAAGGCCGCGTACGAATCGGTGGGGATCGATCTGCCGCGCGTGGCGAACGACCAGTACAACGCCGGTCCGCATCCCTCGCGAGCGGAACTGCTGCCGGGCGACCTGGTGTTCTTCTCCGATGATCTGACGAACTCTCGGGAGATCCGGCACGTAGGGCTCTACGTGGGCGGCGGGTACATGATCAACGCCCCGTTCACCGGAGCCGTGATCCGCTTCGACAAGATCGACACGCCCGACTACTTCGGTGCGACGCGCGTGACGAAGGACGGCGCGGAAGCGCTGCCCAGGCGCGAGGCCGTCGGCAACGCAGCGTGAAGCGAAGGCCCTGAGCTGCGACGATGAGTCACTCTTCGATAACGTTGGGGTGATCATTCGGTGGAGAGTGGAACGTGGCGGCCAGAACGGGCGTTCCATGGGCACGGGGGACGCACGGGCGCAAGCGCCGGCTTGACCACCGGGGGGTGAAGGGCCGCACACAGGGGTGCGGCCGCACGGTTACCAAGGCAAGGGCAAGGGCCGCATCACCATGGCTGGACTCACAACAGGTGGGCCGAACGTGGATGTAAGCCTGCTGTACGAGATCAACGGACTGGCGCGGCAGGCCCCGAGTTGGCTGGACCGGGCGGTCTCCGTCCTCGGCGAGTACGGGATCCTGTCGGCCCTCGTGCTCCTGGTGCTGTGGTGCTGGCGCGGAGCGCGCCGGCAGGAAGAACCCGCCGCCGTAGAGTCCTTCGCGGCGCTCGTGTGGGCTCCGCTCGCCGCCGGGGCCGCCCTGCTCCTCAACGTCCCGCTGCGGGAGTTCGTGGCCCGGCCGCGGCCCGCCGCGCAGCACGGCGGCGTGGAGGTGCTGGATGCCGGCGCCGGGACGGGCCACAGCGCTTTTTCGTTCGTCAGTGACCACACGACACTCGCGATGGCCCTGGGCGTCGGCCTGTTCATCGCCCACCGCAAGCTCGGCCTCATCGGGATCGGGCTGGCGCTGGTCGAGGGGTTCACCCGGGTCTACACGGGCCTGCACTATCCGACCGATGTCATCGGCGGACTCGCCCTGGGGACCGCGGTGGTGCTGTTGCTCGCGCCGCTCGCGATGGCGCTGCTGACCCCGGTGGTCCGGGCGGTGGCCCGGTCCCCGCGGCTGGGCGTACTGGTACGGGATCGCGGCCGCGTGGTGGCCCGGCCGGTGGACCTCGCGGCTACGCCGCCCGCGGCCCGCGGGCACGAGAGCGACCTCGCCGCCTGACGGGGCGGCCGCCGCGGCCACCGGCTGCGCGGTCGGGGCCGTCGGGGCGTCAGCCGATGCCGTACGCGTCCCAGACGGTCAGCGCCACGGCCGCCAGCAGGCACAGCGCCGACGCCCCGAAGCACACGCGGACCGCGGCCGGGCGGGGACGCGGGGTCACGGGTCGCCGCCGCTGTCCGTGCCGTCCGGATCCGTTTCCGGGCGGCGGTAGCGGGAGCGCAGCCACAGGCCGGTCGCGGCCGCCGCGGTGGTGGTGACACCGATGGCCAGGGCTACGTCGCCGGGGCCGTCGGCGGTCCCCACGGGGCTGGCCCGGGCCTGCGTGGCGGGGGCGGATGCGATCAGCAGGGCCCAGAGGAGGGCGGCGAGTCGTGGCGCGGGTCCGGGCATGACACAAGGGCAACCGGTCCCGGGCGCGTCGGCCAGCCGGGCCGTCCGATCGGGCGAACCGCAGGGCGGGCCGGCAGACCGGGCGGGCCGGAGACGGCCCGGAGGCGAGCCGTGGGCCGGGCCGGCGGGCCTGCCCGGGTTACTCCGAGGTGTGGCCGGTGGCGTCCTTGCGGGCCAGGTCGCGGGAGCGGCGGGCCGGGCCGCGCCAGCCGCAGGTACAGACGGCCAGACAGAACGATCCGCGGTCCGAAGTGCTCGTGGTGTGGCTTGCGGGCGGTGTCAGGGCCGGGCCCGTGGGATCGCGGGGCAGCGGCACTGCGGCAAGCGGAGGGACGAGGGTCGCTTCTGTGTGCGGTTCCACTCCACCAAGGTACCGGGCCGGGGGTGGCCGGGGCACTGGTCCGGGGTGGTGAACTCGCGGCCGTGACGGGAGGCCCCGGACCTCGTTAAGCGGAGCGGTTGGGGGCTTCGGGCAAACAGCTGTCACGCGTTGGGGGTTGGCAGGCAATGGTGGTGCACCAGCAGAGGCGGAGGCCGGCAGGCGCGGGCCGTGCCGCGGTCGCGGTCGGCCTGGCCCTGACCGTGGCGGCGTTGAGCGGATGCGGTGGCGGCGCGGCCGCGGGCGATGACGCCCGGCCCGCCGACGACCCGGCGGCGACGGTCCGCGGAGCCGCCGACGCGCTCGTCAGGACCGGGAGCGCGCAGGCCCGTACGGCCATGGAGATGGCCACGGGCGGTACCCGGGTCACGATCCGGGGCGAGGGCGGCGTCGACTTCAAGAACCGGATGGGGCAGCTCCTGGTGATGCTCCCGGACGACGCCAAGGGCAACGCCGAACACCGGCCCATCACCGAGCTCCTGGTGCCCGGCGCGCTCTACATGAAGAACCGGGGCGCGGGCGTTCCCGACGACAAGTGGGTCCGGGTGGACACGACGGCCCTCGCCGACGGGAACCTCGTCACGGGCGGCGCCACCGATCCGATGGCCGCCGCCGAGTTGCTGCGCGGGGCGCAGGAGGTGAGTTACGTCGGTGAGACGGAGGTGGCCGGGACCAAGGTGCGGCACTACCGGGGTACGACGGACATCGTGCGGGCCGCGGCGCTGGCCTCACCGGCGGTGAAGGGCGCGCTGGAGGCGGCGGCGAAAGGGTTCAGCAAGGGGGCGGTGCCGTTCGACGCGTACTTCGACTCCGACGGCCTGCTGCGGAAGGTCCGCCACCGCTTCACCTACGTCAACAATGGCGTGATCGATGTGTCCTCCACCACGCTGCTCTACGGCTTCGGGGCCCCGGTCACCGTCGTATTGCCGGCGGAGGCGGACATTTACGCCGGGAAGATCGCCGATTAGCCGGCCCGGGCCCCTGGGGCGGCGCGATCGGGCCATGGCCGGGTATCCGGAAATGGCCCATCCGTGTCATGCGCGCCGCACCGCGCGCTCCCTACGCTGAGAAACCGAGCGCCGGCGACCGGACGACGGCAGAGAGAGGTGGCGCGTGACTCCCGCAGGCGGTTCGACGGTGCAGGACCTCGTGGCTCTCGCCGAGATCGAACTGTGCGGAGAGTTGATCATCGCGGCCTCGGCCGTAGCCGAGGAAAGGCTCAGCCAGGACCGGATCGACGAGGTTCTGATGGGCGTGTGGTCCGGCTGAGCCCCGCTTTTCCGGCCCCGAGTCCGCTCTTGCCGTGGCTGGTCAGGTGCGCAGCAGCCGGGCGATCGCCTTCGTCGCTTCCTCGACCTTGGCGTCGATCTCGCCGCCGCCCTTGAGGGCCGCGTCCGCGACGCAGTGCCGCAGGTGCTCCTCCAGCAGTTGGAGCGCGAAGGACTGGAGCGCCTTCGTGCTCGCCGAGACCTGCGTGAGTATGTCGATGCAGTAGACGTCCTCGTCGACGAGGCGCTGGAGCCCCCGGATCTGGCCCTCGATCCGGCGCAGCCGCTTGAGGTGCTCGTCTTTTTGGTGGTGGTAGCCGTGCACCGCGCCCGTGGTGGCCGCGCCCGCCCCGGTGCCTGCCTCGGTGCCCCTCGCGGTGCCCGCTTCGGCTCCGGAGCCCTCCGCCTGGATGGCAGTCATGCGTCCTCCCGTGGTCCGGAATGGGGGATCTATACCCCTCATGGGTATAGGGTACCGGCCCTCGGCCGCAGGGGCAGGGGGTCAGTCGTGCTCACTCTGCCTGATGGAGGACACTGGGGAACTGTCGGTTAGCCGTGGCCGGGGGATGCACCTAGCATCAGCCTGACCGAATCCAATGCACCCCGAGGACCTCACGTGCGATTTCGTCTGACCCCCAGGGAGACGAGCTTCTACGACATGTTCGCCGCATCCGCGGACAACATCGTCACGGGCTCCAAGCTCCTCATGGAACTGCTCGGAGCGGACTCCACCGCCCGGGTCGAGATCGCGGAGCGGATGCGGGCAGCGGAGCACGCGGGAGACGACGCCACCCACGCGATCTTCCACCAGCTCAACTCCTCCTTCATCACGCCGTTCGACCGCGAGGACATCTACAACCTGGCGTCCTGCCTCGACGACATCATGGACTTCATGGAGGAGGCGGTCGACCTGGTCGTCCTCTACAAGGTGGAGGAGCTCCCCAAGGGAGTCGAGCAGCAGATCGAGGTGCTGGCGCGCGCGGCCGAACTGACCGCCGAGGCCATGCCCCACCTGCGCACCATGACGAACCTGACCGAGTACTGGATCGAGATCAACCGTCTTGAGAACCAGGCCGACCAGATTCACCGCAAGCTGCTCGCCCAGCTCTTCAACGGCAAGTACGACGCCATGGAGGTGCTGAAGCTCAAGCAGATCGTCGACGTGCTGGAAGAGGCGGCCGACGCGTTCGAGCACGTCGCGAACACGGTGGAGACCATCGCGGTCAAGGAGTCCTGAATCTCGTGGACACCTTTGCTCTGATCGTGACCATCGGTGTCGCGCTCGGCTTTACGTATACGAACGGCTTTCACGACTCCGCGAACGCGATCGCGACCTCGGTCTCGACCCGTGCGCTGACCCCGCGGGCCGCGCTCGCGATGGCCGCGGTGATGAACCTCGCCGGTGCCTTCCTCGGCAGCGGGGTCGCCAAGACGGTTTCCGAGGGTCTGATCGAGACGCCCCACGGAAACCGGGGCATGTGGATCCTCTTCGCGGCGCTGGTCGGCGCGATCGTGTGGAACCTGGTCACCTGGTACTTCGGCCTGCCCTCGTCCTCCTCGCACGCGCTGTTCGGCGGCATGGTGGGCGCGGCGCTGGCCGGCGGTACCGAGGTGCTCTGGTCGGGTGTGATCGACAAGGTCGTCATCCCGATGTTCATCTCCCCGGTGGTCGGCCTCGTCGTCGGTTATCTGGTGATGGTCGCCATCCTGTGGATGTTCCGCCGCTCCAACCCGCACAAGGCCAAGCGCGGTTTCCGTATCGCGCAGACGGTCTCGGCGGCGGGCATGGCGCTCGGCCACGGTCTGCAGGACGCGCAGAAGACCATGGGCATCGTGATGATGGCCCTGGTCATCGCCGATGTGCAGAGCTCGGGCGACGAGATCCCGATCTGGGTCAAGATCGTGTGCGCCGTGATGCTGTCGCTGGGTACCTACGCGGGCGGCTGGCGGATCATGCGCACCCTCGGCCGCAAGATCATCGAGTTGGATCCGCCGCAGGGCTTCGCGGCGGAGACCACCGGTGCTTCGATCATGTTCGGCTCGGCGTTCCTCTTCCACGCGCCGATCTCCACCACTCACGTGATCACCTCGGCGATCATGGGTGTGGGCGCGACCAAGCGGGTGAACGCGGTCCGCTGGGGCGTCGCCAAGAACATCATCCTGGGCTGGTTCATCACCATGCCGGCCGCGGCCCTCGTCGCGGCGGTCAGCTTCTGGATCGTGAACCTGGCCTTCGTGAAGTAGCCGTACGGGCACCAGCGCGACGGCGCGACGAAAGCGGGCCGGCTCCCCCCACCCAGGGGGAGCCGGCCCGCTTTCTTTCTTTCGCCGTGCGGTGGCACCGCCATGCAGCACCGCAGGACGTGTGTGACATCCCGGCTCAGCCGAAGCGGCCCGAGATGTAGTCCTCGGTCGCCTGCACGGACGGGTTCGAGAAGATCCGGTCCGTGTCGTCGATCTCGACCAGCTTTCCGGGCTGGCCGACCGCGGCGAGGTTGAAGAAGGCAGTGCGGTCGGAGACGCGTGCCGCTTGCTGCATGTTGTGCGTCACGATGACGATCGTGAAGCGCTCCTTGAGCTCGCCGATCAGGTCCTCGATGGCGAGGGTGGAGATCGGGTCGAGGGCCGAGCAGGGCTCGTCCATCAGCAGGACCTGGGGCTCGACCGCGATGGCGCGGGCGATGCACAGGCGCTGCTGCTGGCCGCCGGAGAGGCCGGAGCCGGGCTTGTTCAGGCGGTCCTTGACCTCGTTCCAGAGGTTGGCGCCCTGGAGGGACTTCTCGACGATGTCCTTGAGCTCGGACTTGTTGAAGGAGCCGTTGAGGCGCAGGCCCGCCGCCACGTTGTCGAAGATCGACATGGTGGGGAAGGGGTTCGGGCGCTGGAAGACCATGCCGACCGTCCGGCGGACCGCGACCGGGTCCACCCCGGGGCCGTACAGGTTCTCGTCGTCCAGCAGGACCTTGCCCTCGACGCGGCCACCGGGGGTGACCTCGTGCATGCGGTTCAGGGTGCGCAGGAAGGTGGACTTGCCGCAGCCGGAGGGGCCGATGAAGGCCGTCACGGAACGGGGCTCCACGGTCATCGAGATGTCGTCGATGGCCCGGTGGGTGCCGTAGAAGGCGGACAGTCCGCTGACGTCGATTCGCTTTGCCATGGTGGTTACTTCGCTTTCGTTGGTCACCGCGGCGGAGCCGCTAATGGACTCGCTTTTAGCGACCGGTCTTCGGGGCCTTCCAGCGGGCGATGCCGCGGGCCACCAGATTGAGGATCATGACGAAGGCGATCAGGACGAGCGCTGCGGCCCATGCCCGGTCGTAGGAGGCGTCACTGCCGACCTTGTACTGCTCCCAAATGTAGAGGGGGAGCGAGGACTGGGCGCCTTCGAAGGGGTTGTTGTTGATCAGCTGGGTGCCGAAGACCAGCAGCATGATCGGGGCGGTCTCGCCCGCGATGCGGGCGACGGCCAGCATCACGCCGGTGGCGATTCCACCGATGGCGGTGGGCAGCACGACCTTGAGGATCACGCGCCACTTCGGTACGCCGAGGGCCAGCGCCGCCTCGCGCAGCTCGTTCGGGACGAGCTTGAGCATCTCCTCGGTGGAGCGGACCACGACGGGCATCATCAGGATCGACAGGGCCATCGCGCCGGCGAAGCCGGAGGGGCCGAAGCCGAGCATGAGGTTCCAGGTCGTCAGGATGAACAGACCCGCGACGATGGAGGGGATGCCGGTCATGACGTCGACGAAGAAGGTCACGGACTTGGCGAGCGCGCCCCGGCCGTACTCGACCAGGTAGACGGCGGTCAGCAGGCCGATGGGGGCCGCGATCGCGGTGGCCAGGGCGACCTGCTCGATGGTGCCGAGCAGTGCGTGGTAGACGCCGCCGCCGGCCTCGAAGCTGGTCACGCCGTTCATCGAGTGGCCGAGGAAGTCCCCGTCGAGGACCTTCATGCCGCGGCTGACGGTCGTCCACAGCAGCGAGAGCAGCGGGACGAGGGCGAGGATGAAGCAGACCCATACGACGGAGGTCGCGACGCGGTCCTTGGCCTGGCGGCGGTTCTCGATCAGCGAGCTGGCCGTGTACGTGACGACCACGAAGAGGAAGGCCGCGAGCAGACCCCACTGGACCTTGCTGTGCAGGCCGAAGAGGGCGCCGAGGCCGCAGCCGAGGGCGATCGAGAGGGCCGCGATGCCGGCCGGGGCCCAGCGGGGCAGGTGGCCCTGCGTGAGGCTGGTGGGGGCTGCGGACTTGCGGGCCCGGGTGGGGCGCGGGTCCTGGAGTGCGTGGCTCATCAGGCGTTCGCCCCCGAGAAGTCCTTGCGACGGGCGATGATCAGCCGGGCTGTGCCGTTGACCAGCAGGGTGAGCAGGAAGAGCACGAGGCCGGAGGCGATCAGGGCGTCGCGGCCGAACTCGTTGGCCTCGTCGAACTTCGCGGCGATGTTCTGCGCGAACGTGCCGCCGCCCGCGTCCAGGATGTGGCCGGAGATCAGGAAGCTCGGGGAGAGGACGGTCGCGACGGCCATCGTCTCGCCGAGCGCGCGGCCGAGGCCGAGCATCGAGGCGGAGATGACGCCGGAGCGGCCGAAGGGCAGCACCGACAGCCGGATGACCTCCCAGCGGGTCGCGCCGAGGGCCAGTGCGGCCTCCTCGTTCATGCGCGGTACCTGCAGGAAGACCTCGCGGCTGACGCTGGTCACGATCGGGAGGATCATGATCGCGAGCAGGATGCCGACGGTGAAGAGCGAGCGCGCGACGCCGACCTCGGTCTTGTCGAAGACGTAGGTCCAGCCCAGGTACTCGTCGAGCCAGGAGTTCAGGCCGCCGAGGTACGGGACGAGGAAGAGGGCGCCCCAGATGCCGTAGATGATCGACGGCACTGCGGCCAGCAGGTCGACCACGTAGGCGAGGGGGGCGGCCAGCTTGCGCGGCGCGTAGTGCGAGATGAACAGGGCGATGCCGACGGCGATCGGGACGGCGATGGCCATCGCGACGATCGAGCTGACGACGGTGCCGAAGAGCAGGACGGCGATGCCGAAGACGGGGGGATCGGCCGACGCGTTCCAGTCGAACGTGGTGAGGAAGTTGCCCTCGTTGTCGGCCAGGGCGATCGAAGCGCGGTAGGCGAGGAAGGCGGCGATCGACGCCATGATCGCCAGGAGCAGGATGCCGGAGCCCTTGGAGAGGCCGGCGAAGATCTTGTCACCGGCGCGGCCGGTGGACCTTCCGCTCTTGGCGACAGGCGGAGCCGTGTCTATCTGGGTGGGTGTGGTGGAAGCCATGGTCTTTCCGGTCTGGACGGGGGCAGGGCCCCCTGGCGGCGGTGCACCGGATCCCCTGGGTGGAGGGGAGGGTCCCCGGGCCGGTCCGCTCCACCCGGACGGGAGGGAGCGGACCGGGAGTCCGGAGGTCTGGGTCAGGCGAGCTTGGCGACGATCTCGCGGACCTTGGCGTTGATCTCGGCCGGGATCGGGGCGTAGCCGTTCTCGGAGAGGATCTTCTGGCCGGCGTCGGACGCGGTGTAGTTCAGGAAGGACTTCACGGTCGGGAGCGTCTCGGCCTTGTTGCCCTTGTCGCAGACGACCTCGTAGGTCACCAGGACGATCGGGTACGCGCCCTCGGCCTTGGTGGTGTAGTCGAGCTTAAGCGCCAGGTCGTCACCGGTGCCGGAGATCTTGGCGGCGGCGATGGCCTTGGAGGCGTTCTCGCCGGTGGCCTTGACCGGAGCGGCGGCGCCCGTGTTCACGTCCACGGTCTTGATGGACTGCGAGGAGGCGTAGGAGAGCTCGAAGTAGCCGATCGCACCGTCGACGGCCTTGACCTGCGAGGCGACGCCGGAGGAGTTCGAGGCGCCCTGGCCACCCGGGGCCGGCCACTTCTTCGAGGCCTCGTACGTCCAGGCCTCGGGCGCGGCGGCCTTGAGGTACTTGCCGAGGTTCTCGGTGGTGCCCGAGTCCTCGGAGCGGTGGAAGGCCTGGATCGGGGTGGCGGGAAGCGTGGCGCCGGGGTTCAGCTTCTTGATCGCCTCGTCGTCCCACTTCTTGATCTTGTCGTTGAAGATCGCGGCGATGGTGGGGGCGTCCAGCGTCAGCTTGTCCACGCCGGCGACGTTGAAGCCGATCGCGATGGGGCCGCCGACCATCGGCAGGTCGATGCCCTGGCCGCCGGTGCAGATCTTCTTCGACTCGACGACCGCTTCGGGCTTCAGCGCGGAGTCCGAACCGGCGAAGCCGACGGTGCCCTGGTTGAAGGCGACGATGCCCTCACCGGAGGAGGAGGACTTGTAGTTGACCTCTACGCCGGAGCAGGCCGCCATGTAGTTCTTGATCCACAGGTCGACCGCGTTCTTCTGCGCGGAGGAGCCGGAGGCGAGGAGCTTGCCCTTGGCGCCGTCGCACTTGATGTCGCCCACCGCGGCGGAAGGCTTGCCCGAGGCGCCGGCGTCGGCCTTGGTGTTGTCGTCCGAGCCGCACGCCGTGAGGACCAGGGCACCGGACACGACGAGCGCCCCGAGGGCGGAGGCACGAAGCATGTTCTTGCGCTGAAGCTTCACTTTCGGGTGTTTCCTTCCAGAAGCCGCCGGCCGCTTTCTGCATCGGGGCGGCGTGCGAAGAGGACTACGTGGGTTGCCCGGAGTAATCGTCCGCCTTCGCGGTGACTCGCTCCCTGCGTCTACAAAGTTAGGCAGATCAGGTGAAGTGGCCGACCGGGGTAAGTGAACGGATGGTGAACCGTGGCGGGCGGGGTGGTGCGGTGGGCTGCGTCGCAGTGGGGGCGTCATCTCCTGTTATCCCGTCGTTACCGTCGCGTGACCTGTCGGGGGTGCGTGCGGCGCCGTTGCCGGGGGCCAGCCCCCGGACCCCCGCGCCTCAAACGCCGGCGGGGCCGGATTTGTCCGGGCCGGAGGGGTCAGACGCCCGCGTGGCTGGAATCGGCAGGCTGCCAGATGTGCTGGAAGGTGGCGCGGGAGGCCTCGACCTCGTGGCGCTGGTCCGCGTGCAGGACGCCCAGGGCGTAGGCCGTCGCCGGGGCGATGCGGGGGGTGCGGGCGGCCGTGGCCGAGGCGGTGGCCGCCTCCGCGGCGTCCCGGTGCCGGGTCAGGGCCTGGCCCGCGACCGTCAGCCGGGCCACGTCACCGCCCAGTGCCTCCTGCGCGTACCGGTGCACCCGCAGGAGGCGGCGTACCTCGTTCCACGAGCCGTCGTGGTCCGCGTCGTAGGGGTGCGAGGGCGAGGGGGCTGGGAGCGAGGTCACCGCCGCGGACAGGCGCAAATGCGCCACCTCTGCCAGCGGGGCCAGTACGTCGTCCACCCGGCCCCGGGCCGCGACCGGGTCCAGCGGCACCTCGGAGGCCAGTACCGCGACCGCGTCCGCGACCGCGTGGAAGCGGGAGGAGCCCAGCGCGTGCAGGGTCGCGGAGTGGGCCCGCGTACGGGCCAGGGTCAGCTGGCGCTCCAGTAGCGCGCCCGCCCGCGCCGAGCCCACGGTCAGCGAGCCGGCCGTACCTCTGGGCGCCGGCAGCTCGGGGGTCCCCGAGAGCCGCTGCAGGGCGTCCATCAGCCGGGCCAGCCGGGCCGCGTACGCGTGCTCGTCGGCCAGCGTCGCCGAGAGCCACACCAGCTCGGTGCGCAGCGAATCCGCCCAGGAGGAATCGGCCACCGCCCTGAACGTGGACAGGGAGCAGGAGATCCGGCGCGCAGCCCCCCGCAGGGTGCGCGCCGCCTCGTTGCCGTCGGGGGCGCCGCCGGCAGGGCCCTCGTCGTGCAGGCGCAGGCCCCGCAGGAACGCGGTGGCCTGCGCACGCAGGTACGTACCGAGTACGGTGCCTGCCGCCGTCGCGGTCAGGTCATGGTTTGGCTGAGCCACGCCGGCGCCTCCGGGCGTCAATGAGCATCTCCTGAACGTGCTGCAGCGGCTGGCCCTCGCCGTCGGTGCTGTGCCGGGTCCATTCGCCGTCCGGGCCCAGGTGCCAGGAGGTGGTGGCGTCGGACATGCCCGTCTCCAGCAGCCGGTCCAGGGCCGCGCGGTGGGCCGGATCGGTGACCCTGACCAGTGCCTCGATACGGCGGTCGAGGTTGCGGTGCATCATGTCGGCGCTGCCGATGTACACCTCGGGTTCGCCGCCGTTGCCGAAGGCGAAGACCCGGGAGTGCTCCAGGAAGCGGCCGAGGATCGAGCGGACCCGGATGTTCTCCGAGAGCCCGGGGACCCCGGGGCGGATCGCGCAGATCCCGCGGACCCAGATGTCGATGGGCACGCCCGCCTGCGAGGCCCGGTAGAGGGAGTCGATGAGCGCCTCGTCGACGATCGAGTTCATCTTGAGGCGCACGTACGCGGGGCGGCCCGCCTTGTGGTGGGCGGCCTCCTTGTCTATCCGGGAGATCAGGCCGCCGCGCAGCGAGCGCGGAGCCACCAGCAGCCGGCGGTAGGTCTCGCGGCGCGAGTAGCCGGACAGCCGGTTGAAGAGGTCGGAGAGGTCCGCGCCGACCTGTGGGTCGGCGGTGAGCAGGCCGAGGTCCTCGTAGAGCCGTGCCGTCTTGGGGTGGTAGTTGCCGGTGCCGACGTGGGAGTAGCGGCGCAGCGTGTCGCCCTCCTGGCGGACGACGAGCGACAGCTTGCAGTGGGTTTTGAGGCCGACGAGCCCGTAGACGACGTGACAGCCGGACTCCTCCAGCTTGCGCGCCCACTTGATGTTGGCCTGCTCGTCGAAGCGGGCCTTGATCTCGACGAGTACGAGGACCTGCTTGCCGGATTCGGCGGCGTCGATCAGGGCGTCCACGATCGGGGAGTCGCCGGAGGTCCGGTACAGCGTCTGCTTGATCGCCAGGACGTCCGGGTCGGCGGCGGCCTGCTCCAGGAAGGCCTGCACGGACGTGGAGAACGAGTCGTACGGGTGGTGCAGGAGCACGTCCCGTTCGCGCAGCGCCGCGAAGATGTCGGGCGCGGACGCGGACTCGACCTCGGCCAGGTCGCGGTGCGTGCCGGCGACGAACTTCGGGAACTTCAGCTCCGGGCGGTCCAGGGAGGCGATCCCGAAGAGCGCGGTGAGGTCCAGGGGGCCGGGGAGCGGGTACACCTCGGACGGATTGACCTTCAGCTCCTGCACGAGGAGGTCCAGGACCCCGGGGTCGATGGACTCCTCGACCTCCAGGCGCACCGGCGGGCCGAAGCGGCGCCGCATGAGCTCCTTCTCCAGGGCCTGCAGGAGGTTCTCGGCGTCGTCCTCCTCGACCTCGAGGTCCTCGTTGCGGGTCACGCGGAACATGTGGTGCGCGAGCACCTCCATGCCGGGGAACAGCTCCTCCAGGTGCGCGGCGATGACGTCCTCCAGCGGGACGTAGCGCTGCGGGGAGGCCTCCAGGAAGCGGGAGAGGAGCGGCGGGACCTTGACGCGGGCGAAGTGGCGGTGGCCGCTGACGGGGTTGCGCACGACGACGGCAAGGTTCAGGGAGAGGCCGGAGATGTACGGGAACGGGTGCGCGGGGTCCACGGCCAGCGGGGTGAGCACCGGGAAGATCTGGTTGCGGAACAGGGTGAACAGACGCGCCTGCTCCTTCTCGGTGAGGTCGGGCCACCGGATGAGGTGGACGCCTTCCTCGGCGAGCTGCGGGGAGATGTCCTGCTGGAAGCAGGCCGCGTGGCGGGCCATGAGCTCGCGGGAACGGGTCCAGATGAGATCGAGGACCTCACGGGGCTGCAGGCCTGAGGCCGAACGGGTGGCGACGCCGGTCGCGATGCGGCGCTTGAGGCCGGCGACGCGGACCATGAAGAACTCGTCGAGGTTGCTGGCGAAGATCGCCAGGAAGTTCGCGCGCTCCAGGAGGGGCGTGGTGGGGTCCTCGGCGAGCTCCAGAACGCGCTCGTTGAAAGCGAGCCAGCTGCGCTCCCGGTCGAGGAAGCGGCCCGGGGGCAGCTCGCCGGTCTCCGTGTCGTCGTAGGCGTCCAGGTCCGCGTCGAGATCCGGTTCCAGATCGACGTGCGGGCGGTGGGCGGCTATGGAGCCCAGGCGGGCGTGGGCGCCGCTGGCCGCGCGGGAGGCGATGGCCTCCGGGGTGGCTGCGGCCCTGGCTGCCTGGGCGGCCTGGGCCTCCTGGGCCGCCCGGGAGGGGTTCTGGATGGGAAGGTCGGCGGGGCCGGCGCTGGGCTTGTGGCTCATGACTCCATTCTTCCGCGCGCGCGGAAGAACAGGCGCGTCGGAAGTGTCGGCCGTCAGTCGGGGTCGGGGCTGCATGCGGTCAGCTTCGCGAGTGCGCGTTAATGCCCGGTAAATGGCGCATGGCTTCCAGGGTCCGGGCGGGTGGCTGCCTCTGGGCTCCGCCGGGCGGGCTGGGTGGGGCCGGGCTGGGCCCGGGCCGCAGCCCCGGGGCCCCAGGGCTGCGGCATGGCTCCTGGGGCTCCGCCCCGGACCCCGCGCCTCAAACGCCGGCGGGGCCGAGTTTGCTGCGGCCGGGGTCAGCTTTCCGTGCGGTACATCAGGTCGATTTCGTGGGTGGTGAAGCCGAGGCCCTCGTAGACCGCGAGGGCCGCCGGGTTGTCGGCGTCCACGTAGAGCATCGCGGTGGGGAGGCCGGCCGACGCCAGGTGGCGCAGGCCGATCGCGGTGAGGGCTTTGCCGAGGCCGCCGCCCTGGGCGCCGGGGCGGACGCCGAGGACGTAGACCTCGCCCAGCTGCTGTTCGGCGTGGACCTTGGTCCAGTGGAAGCCGATCAGTTCGCCGTCGCGTTCCGCGAGGAAGAAGCCCTCGGGGTCGAACCAGGGCTGCGCGATCCGGTCGTTCAGGTCCCGCTGCGTGAGTGAGCCCTGCTCCGGGTGGTGGGCGAAGGCCGCCGCGTTGACGGCCAGCCATGCCGCGTCGTCGGCGCCGGGGACGAAGGCGCGTACGGTCACGCCCGGCGGCAGGGCCGCCTCCGGGAGCGGGGCCGCGTCGCCGCTCAGCGGGCGGCGGAGCTGGCGCAGTTCGCGGAACAGGGTCAGGCCGAGCACCTGCGCGAGGTGGCGGGCCGCGGACTTGCCGCCGTGCGCCCACACGCGGATCCGCTTGCCGGAGGCGGCCATCAGGGCGGTGCCCAGGGCCCGCCCGTGGCCGCGCCCGCGCAGCGCGGGGTGTACGACGAGCTCGGCGGCGGGGGCTTCCACCGGGTCGGTGTCCTCCAGTTGCCCGTAGGCGGTGAGCCGCCCCTCGGCGGTGAGGAGGAAGTGGCGGATCCCCTCGCGCGCTCCGCCGCGCAGCTGGAGCCGGCCCTGTTCGGACACGGCCGTGGTGCCGTCGGTGCGGGCCGCGTCCTCGATCAGCGCGAGAACGGCGTCGGCCTGCTCTTCCGTCAGTTCGTCGAGGGTCTGGATCTGCCGTCCCGGCTCGAGGACCGCTGCTGCGTCGTCAGTCATGGAGTCGAGCCTACGACCCCCGTGGGGCCTTGCGGGGTGCGGCCCGGACGGCCGTCCTTCTTCCGCGTGTAACCAGCTCGATACCCGGTACCCCCTGTCGCGCTACGCGCGTTGACTCTAGGCTGCGGCAGACCTCCCAAGATGTATCGCTGTCCGCAAAGGGGACTAAATGTCAGCGACGCCACAACGGCACCGCCGAGCCCGCCGGTTGACCCTCACCGCTCTCGCCGTCGCCACGGCGGGCGGGGCGATGGTCGCCGCCGCCCTTCCGGCCGGAGCCGCGAGTGGTGGCGGTGGCGGCCAAGACCAGGGCCGCACCGTCGACGTACAGATGCTGTCGTTCAACGATCTCCACGGCACGCTGGAGCCCCCGCAGGGTTCCTCGGGCAGTGTGACCGAGCGTCAGGCAGACGGCACCACCAAGTCCATACCGGCGGGCGGTGTCGAGTACCTCGCCACCGGCCTGCGCGAGGCCCGCAAGGGGCACCCGTACTCCGTCACCGCCGCGGCCGGCGACATGATCGGCGCCAGCCCGATGGTGTCCGGCCTCTTCCACGACGAGCCGACCATCGAGGCGCTGGGCGCCCTCGACCTGGACGTGACCAGCGTCGGCAACCACGAGTTCGACGAGGGCAAGACCGAGCTGCGCCGCATGCAGTACGGCGGCTGCCACCCCGTCGAGGGCTGCTTCGAGTACGGCAAGGAGTTCGAGGGCGCCGACTTCAAGTACCTCGCCGCGAACGTGGTGGACGAGAAGACCCGGCGTCCGATGATGAACCCCACCTTCATCTGGAAGAAGGGGGACGTGAAGATCGGCTTCATCGGCGTCACCCTGGAGGGCACGCCGGACGTCGTGACCGCCGACGGGGTCAAGGGCCTCAAGTTCGGCGACGAGGTCGAGACGATCAACAAGTACGCCAACGAGCTGAACAAGCAGGGCGTGAAGTCGATCGTGGCGCTGGTCCACGAGGGCGGCCTGCCCGCGAGCGGGGCGTACAACTACGACTGCGACGTGCCGGGCGCCGGCGCCGGTATCTCCGGGGCCATCGTCGACATCGCGAAGAACGTCTCGCCGACGGTGGACGCGCTGGTCACCGGCCACACGCACCAGGCGTACGCGTGCAACATCCCCGACCCGGCGGGCAACCCGCGCACGGTCACCTCGGCAGCCTCGTACGGCCGGCTGTTCACGGACACCACCCTCACGTACGACCGCCGGACCAAGGACATCGTCCGTACGCCGGTCAGCTCCCCGAAGCCGGTCCAGAAGGTCGTGGGCCGTGAGCAGCCCAAGGCGCCGGACCTGACCGCGCTGATCCAGCGCTGGAACGCGCTGGCCGCGCCGATCGCGAACCGTCCGATGGGCTACATCTCGGCCGACATCCAGGGCCGCGGCTCTGAGGCGTACGAGAAGCCGCTCGGCGACGTGATCGCCGACGCGCAGCTGGAGGCCCTGGCCCCGGCGGCCAAGGGCGGCGCCCAGCTCGCCGTCATGAACCCGGGCGGCATCCGCGCCGACCTCGCCTACAAGGCGGCGGGCTCGGAGGGCGACGGGGTGGTGACCTACGGGGAGTCCTACACGGTCCAGCCGTTCACCAACATGATGAACGTGGTCGACCTGACCGGCGCCCAGCTGATCACCATGCTCCAGCAGCAGGTCAGCGGCCCGGTCAACGGCGTGAGCCCGAAGATCCTGCAGATCTCCAAGGGCTTCTCCTACACCCTGGACACCACCAAGGCGGGCGCCGAGCGGATCGTCGTGGACTCGGTGAAGCTGAACGGTGCGCCGGTCGACCCCGCCCAGACGTACCGGGTCGCGATGAACGAGTTCCTCGCGGGCGGCGGTGACGGTTTCACCGTCCTGAAGGAGCACAAGAACAAGCTGGTCGGCGCGTCCGACCTGGATGCCTTCAACGCCTACCTGGCCGAGCACTCCTCGGCGTCCGCGCCGCTGGCCCCGCCGGCGGCGGACCGGATCACGGTCGTCAAGTAGTCATCGAGTAGTGGGCGGGTAGTACGTACGCCCTTGCGCGCGAGGGGCGGTGGGCCGTGGCGGCCCGCCGCCCCTTCGGCGTTCTCAGTGGCCGGCCAGGTAGGTGCGGACGGCGGTGTGGAAGCCTTCCGGGTCGGTGAAGGGCAGGAAGTGATCGCCGCTCAGGGGCGTGTACGAGGTTCCGGGCCGCTTGGTGACCATCGCGTCGGCCTGTGCCTGCGGGAGCGAGGTGCTGCGCGTGCCGTGGATCAGCATCGCCGGGCAGGTGCTCGCGAGCCAGGCGGCCCAGTGGTCGCCGCGGCAGGCCTCGACGGAGTCGAGCATGTCCTGCGGGTGGAACGGCAGCCGCCAGCCGGTGCCGGGGAGCGGGCGCAGGGCCCGGGCGACGAACTGGGAGCCCACGGGACCGGCGGCGTCGAGGAGTTCCTCCCGGGTGGGCGCGGTGTACCGCATGTCCCGGAGGAAGGCCGTCCACGCGCCGTCCGCGGGGTCGACCTCCACCGCGGCCTCCGCGTTGATGAGGACGGAGACCCGGTCGGGGTGGGCGGCGGCCAGGTGGAGGGCGTTGAGTCCGCCGAGGGAGTAGCCGAGGAGGGCGACGGGGGTGTCCAGGCCGAGGTGGTCGAGGAGCGCGACGGCGTCGGAGACGTAACCGGCGCGGTGGTGGTCGGCGGCCCGGTCGGAGTCGCCGTGGCCGCGCTGGTCGGGGGCGATGACCCGCCAGTCGGCCCCCAGGGCCTCGGCGAGCCCGGCGAAGGCCAGGCCCTCGGACATGCCTCCGTGCAGGGCGAGCAGCGGGCGGCCGGGGCCGCTGAAGTCCAGGTAGGACAGTGTGCGGTCCTCGATCGTCAGCGTGTGGCGCATGGTTCCGCTCTCCCTTTGCTCGTCCTGCCGTGCTTGCTCGCCTGCTGTGCGTGTCCGCCTGCTGTGGTGACGGGTTCGAGCCTGCCAGGATTTGGGCAGGCGCGCAATACGTCTGTCTTGGGCGCTTGCCCAAAACCTGGCACGGCTACGATCCCGGCATGGGAAATCGCGAGGACCTGCTGGCCGGAGCCCGGCGCTGTCTGGAGGAGAAGGGGTACCTCCGGACGACCGTGCGCGATATCGCCTCGGCCTCGAAGGTGAGCATGGCCGCGATCGGCTACCACTTCGGTTCCCGCGAGGTGCTCCTGAACCAGGCGCTGTTCGCGGCCATGGACGAGTGGGCCGCGGGGGCGGGCAGGCTCGCCGGGCAGGGCGATACCGCGCGGGAGCGCTACGCCGACACCTGGGACCGGAAGATCCGGGACTTCGGCGAGATGCGCTGGCTCTGGACCGCCTCCGTCGAGGCCTTCGTGTACGCGCAGTCCTCGCCGGAGCTGCTCGCGATCCTGGCCGACGGCCAGCGCCGCAACCGCCGCATGGTCGCCGCGCAGTTGCGCGGGGTGCCGGAGGAGGCGGTCGCGGAGGAAGACGTACGGGCCCTCGGCTCGGTGCACCTCGCGCTGCTGACCGGGGTCATGGTGCAGTGCTTCACCGACCCGGAGCACGCGCCGGACGGCCGTGAACTGGCCCGGGGGCTGCGCGAGATGGCGGCCCTGCTGGAGGGTTAGCGGCCCTTTCGGGGTCTTCCTGCGGGCGGATTCTTACCCGTGGGTAGTAAAGCTGACGTGCGCACGCCATAATCCCGTCCCACCACTGGGTCGGCAAAGGGGCGGGCATGGCATTGGACCGACGGGCATTTCTGGCCGGAGCACTGGCCGCGGGCGCCGCGGGAGCTGCCGCCGGGCTCGGGGCCTCCCCCGCGGCCGCCGCGGCGCTCTCCACCCAGGACTGGATGAGCGGGCTCGGCGACTCCACCGCCCTGCGGCAGATGACCATCCCCGGCACCCACGACTCGGGCGCCCGCCAGGGCGGGCTCTACGTCGCCTGCCAGAACACCTCCATCGCCGACCAGCTCAACTCCGGCATCCGCTTCCTCGACGTCCGCTGCCGGGTGACCGGCGGATCGTTCGCGATCCACCACGGCGCGTACTACCAGAACCTGATGTTCGGCGACGTCCTCGTCGCCTGCTGGAACTTCCTCGCCGCGCACCCCTCCGAGACCGTGCTGATGCGGCTCAAGCAGGAGTACTCCGAGGAGAGCGACGCCACCTTCCGCGCCGTCTTCGACGACTACCTGAACAACCGGGGCTGGAGCCCCCTGTTCAAGATCGCGGACGCGCTGCCCGCCCTCGGGCAGGTGCGCGGCAAGGTGCTGCTGCTCCCCGACAACGGCGGTCTGCCCGGCGGCCTGCGGTACGGCGACGGCAACGTCTTCGACATCCAGGACGACTACATGGCCGAGCCCTTCGCCAAGCGGGGGAAGATCGAGAACCACTTCCGCAAGGCCGTCCAGCAGCCCGGCAAGTTCTTCATGAACTACACGAGCACGGCCGCCGCGCTGCCGCCCCGCTGGAACTCCGACCGGCTCAACCCGCAGGTGCACGCCTTCGTCGACGGCGCGGAACTGGCCGGCCGCACCGGCCTCGGCATCGTCCCGATGGACTTCCCCAACACCCGCTCCGGCCTGGTCGCCTCACTGATCCGGCACAACTGACTCCGAAGCGGAGTTCCGTTTCTTTCGAATTCCGCCATGCCGGGAGGTTCGCAGGAGGCTGGACATGGCTGGTGTCTCCAGGAGGCCGCGGATCTCCTGTGCGTCAGCAGGCCCACCTTCGTCAAGATCCTTGACCGGGGCGAGTTGGCGTACTCCCGCCCCGGGCGCCACCGCCGGGTGGCGGGGTCGGGGCGCCCGGGATGCGGAGTACCGACTCCGTGCCCGGGCCGCCGTCGGCCGGGGCGCGGAGTTCGGCCGTGCCGCCCGCGCGTTGGACCGTACGGGCCACGATGGACAGGCCCAGGCCGCTGCCGGGCAGGGCGCGGGCGGACGGGGAGCGCCAGAAGCGCTCGAAGACGTGCGGGAGGTCATCGGCCGGGATGCCGGGGCCGTGGTCGCGTACGGTCAGCTCGCCCGCGTGCAGCGAGACGGCGACCGCGCCGCCCGGCGGGCTGAACTTCACCGCGTTGTCCAGGACGTTGACGACAGCCCGCTCCAGGGCCGCCGCCTCGCCGCGTACGTACCAGGGCGCCAGGTCCGAGGCGAACTCCAGCTCCGGACCGCGCAGTCGGGCCCGGGACAGCGCCGCGCCCGCGATCTCGTGCAGGGCCACGACGCCGAGGGGGCCGGGGGCCGCCGCGTCCGGGCGGGACAGTTCCTGCAAGTCGCCGATCAGCGAGGCCAGCTCCGTCATCTGTGCCTTGACCGAGGCGAGCAGCTCCTTGCGGTCCTCGGGCGGGATGGCGCGGCCGGTCTCCTCGCTGCGCGCCAGCAGTTCGATGTTGGTGCGTAGCGAGGTGAGCGGGGTGCGCAGCTCGTGCCCGGCGTCCGCGATCAGCTGGGCCTGGCGTTCCTGGGAGGAGGCGAGCGCGGCCGTCATGGAGTTGAAGGAGCGCGACAGCCGGGCGATCTCGTCGTCGCCCTCGTCGGGGATGCGGACGGTGAGGTCCTCGGTGCGGGCGATGTGCTCGACGGCGCCGGTCAGTTCGTCGACCGGGCGCAGCCCCGTACGGGCCACCCAGAGTCCGGCCGCGCCGGCGCCGACGACGCCGACTCCGCAGACGAAGAGCAGTACCCAGGCCAGGGTGGACAGCGGTTCGGTGATGTCCGAGAGGGGCTTGGCCACCGAGATCGCGGCGTTCGCGTTCTGCGCGGCCGGCCCGGAGGTCAGTTCCACGGGCTGGGTGTAGACGCGTACGGGGGTGCCGTCCGTGGTCTTGCCGTCGTAGAGGATCGCGCCGCGCAGCCCCTTGGCCACGTCGAGGTCGTAGTCGGTGACCGGGAGGGTGTTCTTGCCGTCCACCCAGCAGCGCCCGCCCGTGGGCAGCACGATCTGCACCTGCGCGCTCAGGTTGTTCTCGAAGGGGCCGGGCACCTTCTCCCGGCAGCCGAACCCGTTCAGCGTCTGGCTGGCCTGCGCCCTGGCGTTGGTGGAGCGCAGCGAGCTGTTCAGCTGGTCGTTCAGCTGCGTGCGCACCATGAACCAGCTCACGCAGGCGACCGCCGCGACGGCGAGCGCCACCGCGACCGTGACCAGCAGGGCGAGGCGCGAGCGCAGCGGGAGGGCGCGGAATCTGGCGGTGGGGCTCACTCCGGACCGCCGCTGTCGCCGGCCCCGGAGGCGCGCAGTACGTAGCCCACCCCGCGCACGGTGTGGACCAGGCGGGGCTCGCCCCCGGCCTCGGTCTTGCGGCGCAGGTACATCACGTACACGTCCAGGGAGTTGGAGCTGGGCTCGAAGTCGAAGCCCCATACGGTCTTGAGGATCTGCTCGCGGGTCAGGACCTGGCGCGGATGCGCGAGGAACATCTCCAGCAGGGTGAACTCGGTACGGGTCAGCTCCACCGGGCGCCCGGCACGGGTGACCTCGCGGGTGGCGAGGTCCATGCGCAGGTCGCCGAAGGTCAGCGCGTCGGCGTCCTCGGGGTTGTCGCCCCCGTCGGAAGGAGCGGTGTAGGAGCTGCGGCGCAGCAGGGCGCGCACCCGGGCGAACAACTCGTCCAGCTCGAACGGCTTGACCAGATAGTCGTCGGCGCCGGCGTCGAGGCCGGTGACGCGGTCGCCGACCGTATCGCGGGCGGTCAGCATCAGGACCGGCGTGGTGCTTCCCGCGGCGCGCAGTCTGCGGGCCGCCGTCAGACCGTCCATCCGCGGCATCTGGATGTCCAGGATGATCAGGTCGGGGGCGTACGAGTCCGCCTTGTCGAGGGCGTCGAGCCCGTCGACGGCGGTCTGCGTGCCGTACCCCTCGAAGGCCAGGCTGCGGCGCAGGGCCTCGCGTACGGCCGGCTCGTCATCGACGACGAGGATGCGCTGCTGGTCGCCTTCGGCGCTCATAAGGGGTCCCCCCAGGTGGTGTCGGTCTCCTACCAGGCTCGCACGGGCGGGCTAGAAGGAGGTCCCGAAACCGTTGGCGGCGCTGCCGGTGCCGGTGTCGCCGCTGTTGCTGTCGCCGGCGCCGCCGGGGCCGCCCTTGCGGAGGGAGGGCAGGTCGGCCTTGATGGTGTTGACCGGGATGGCGAAGCCGAGGCCGACGCTGCCCGCGGAGCCGCTGCCGCTGGACGGGGAGTAGATCGCGGAGGGCATGCCCACGATCTCGCCGTTCATGTTGACGAGGGCGCCGCCGGAGTTGCCGGGGTTGAGGGAGGCGTCCGTCTGGATGGCCTTGTACGAGGTGGTGTCCGTACCGGTGTCCCCGTTGAACTGCTGGCCGCCGTAGGAGAACGGGTAGCCGCCCTGCGGGGACTGCTGCTTCTCGGACTTCGGGACGTTCACCTCGCGGTCGAGCGCGGAGACGATACCGCTGGTGACCGTGCCGGTGAGGCGGTCGGGGGAGCCGATGGCGACGACCTCGTCGCCGACCTTGACGTTGTCGGAGTTGCCGAGGCCGGCCGGCTTGAGGCCGCTCGCGCCCTCCAGCTTGATGAGGGCGAGGTCCTTGTCCGGATCCGTTCCGACGATCTTCGCGGAGTACTTCTTGCCGTCGCTCATCGTCACCTGGATCTGGCCGGCCCCGTCGATGACGTGGTTGTTGGTGACGATCTCGCCGTCGGCGGTGATCACGACACCGGAGCCGGTGCCCTGGCCGGAGCCGGTGCGGGTGTCGATGCGGACGACCGAGGGGCTGACGTTCTCGGCGACGCCGGAGACGGTGCCGTTGCTCGACTGGGAGATGGTGCTGCCGTTGACGCCGGTGCCGGTGCCGTTCGTCTTGTTCAGCATCTGCTGCACGGCGGCGGCCGTTCCGCCGCCGATGACGGCGGCCGCGAGGGCTACGGCGGCGAGGAGGGCGACCGGGCGCTTGGCTCGGGCGTGGCCCTGCGGGGTGGGGGTGGCGGGGGCGTCGGCCCAGGTGGCCCAGCCGTTGCCGTTGCCGTTGCCGTTGCCGGCGGCGGCGGCGGCTGCGGCTGCGGCTGCGGTGGTGGTCTGGGGGACGGTCTCGCCCTGGATCACCTGGGGAGTGTGTGCCTCGTGCCAGCCGGGGGCGGGGGTGGGGGTGGCCGGGGGGTAGGAGGGGGGCGGCGGGTACGCGGCGTCCTGCGTCAGCCGGTCACGACCGCGCTGCCAGTCCCCGCCCCACGGGGCGGGCTGCTCGGGGAGGTTCTCCTGGGGGTACTCGCCTTCGCGGCGGAGGTTCTCGGTCATGACTACGACTGTGTCCGCAGATCATGAGAGCTATCTGAGTCTCCGCTGAGAAGCCCGACAGAACCGTGTATGCCCGATATAAGACCGGGTGATGGCCGGGGTGCTCCGGTGCGGGCCGCCGCCCGTCGGACCGCTGCGCGGGGCGAAGTCCCCTACCCGCCCTTCCACCGTTCCCCGGGCGCTGCCCGGACCCCGGTTCTCAAGCGCCGGACGGGCTGCAGGACCCTGGGGCTCCGCCCCAGACCCCGGTCCTCAAACGCCGGACGGGCTGGAAGGCGCCGGACGGGTTGGAAGGCGTTGGGTGGGTTGAAGGACCCGGGTGGGTTGAAGGACCCGGGGGCTCAGGTGCCGGCCGGGCTGGGAGGCGCCGGACGCGCTGGGAGGCGTCGGGCGGGTTTGAAGGATCCTGGGGCTCAGGCGCCGGATGGGCTGGGGGTTGTCGGCCGGGTTCGGCCGCGCCGGTGATTGAGGCGAGGACCCGGCGACGGCCGTGGGGTCGGGGGTGGGTCAGTGGCAGCCGCAGGAGCGGCGGATCACCAGGGCCGAGGGGAACTGCTTCAGGCGTTCGCGGCGGGAGCCCGTCACCCGTACGGCGTCGTCCAGGACCAGGTCCACCGCCGCGCGGGCCATCGCCGGGCGGTCGGAGGCGATGGTGGTGAGGGGCGGGTCCGTCAGGGCCGCTTCCTTGACGTCGTCGAAGCCGGCCACCGCCAGCTCCCCGGGCACGTCGATGCGCAGCTCCCGCGCGGCGCGCAGGACGCCGATCGCCTGGTCGTCCGTAGCGCAGAAGATCGCCGGCGGGCGGTCCGGCCCGGCCAGCAGCTCCAGGGCCACCTTGTACGCGTCGTAGCGGTTGTACGGGGCCTGGAAGAGCCGGCCCTCCACCGAGCGGCCGGATTCGAGCATGGCCCGCCGCCAGCCCTCGACGTGGTCGGCCACCGGGTCGCCGACCTCGGGGGTGTTCTCGACACCGCCCAGGCAGGCCACGTAGGGGTGCCCGTGCTCGAGGAGGTGCCGGGTGGCGAGCTGCGCGCCGCCGATGTCGTCCGTGACGACGGCGACGTCGTCGATGGCCTCGGGGCGCTCGTGGAGGAGGACGACGCGGGCGTCCCACGCCTCGATCTCCGAGGCGGCCCGCTCGCTCATGCCCTGGCTGACCAGGATCAGGCCCGAGACCCGCATGCCCAGGAAGGCCCGCAGGTAGTGGACCTCGCGCTCGTCGCGGTAGTCGGAGTTCCCGACCAGCACCATCTTTCCGCGCTCGGCGGCGGCCTGTTCGACCGCGTGCGCCATCTCCGCGAAGAACGGCTGGCGGGCATCAGGGACGATCATGCCTATGAGGTCGGTGCGCCGTGAGGCCATCGCCTGGGCGACCCGGTCCGGGCGGTAGCTCAGGTCCTTGATCGCAGCGAGGACACGCTCGCGCGTGGCCGGGGCAACCGGCCTGGGTCCGTTGTTGATGACGTAGCTCACGACGGCGGTAGAGGTACCCGCAAGTCGTGCCACGTCATCCCGCGTCACCTTGGCCACGCGCGGAAGTCTACGCGGGGTGACCTACCTCTGGGCAGGGCGTCCGGAGGAGGTCGTTCCCACAGCCTTCCTAGTCCATCCGGGTGAGCGCCGCCGCGGCCCGTGCGGAGGCTTCGGCCGCCGCCTTGGTGGCCGCCTGCGCGGCCGCTTCGGCCGCCGCCCGTTCCACCTTCTCCGGGGTGACGAAGCGGTACCCGACGTTGCGGACGGTACCGATCAGCGACTCGTGCTCGGGGCCGAGTTTCGCGCGCAGCCGCCGTACGTGCACGTCGACCGTGCGGGTGCCGCCGAAGTAGTCGTAGCCCCACACCTCCTGGAGGAGCTGGGCGCGGGTGAAGACCCGGCCCGGGTGCTGGGCGAGGTACTTGAGGAGTTCGAACTCCTTGAAGGTCAGGTCCAGGACCCGGCCCTTCAGCTTCGCCGAGTACGTCGCCTCGTCGACCGACAGGTCGCCGTTGCGGATCTCCATCGGGGAGTCGTCCGAGCCGAGCTGCTGGCGGCCGGTGGCGAGGCGCAGCCGCGCTTCGACCTCGGCCGGTCCGGCGGTGTCGAGGAGGACGTCGTCGATGCCCCAGTCGGCGGTGACGGCCGCGAGGCCGCCCTCGGTGACGACGAGGATCAGCGGGCAGCCGGGCCCCGTGGAGCGGAGCAGCTGGCACAGCGACCGGACCTGGGGCAGGTCGCGGCGGCCGTCGACGAGGATCACGTCGGCGCCGGGGGTGTCCACGAGGGCGGGGCCCTCGGCTGGAGCCACCCGGACGGTGTGGAGCAGCAGGCCGAGTGCGGGCAGCACCTCGGTGGACGGCTGCAGGGCATTGGTCAGGAGCAGGAGTGAGCTCATGCCCGACCACCTACCCGGGTCGGGCGGTGGTGTGCGTGCGCAGGTACATGCGCTTGCACGACGGTTCGCTGGTCCATCACGTCGGTTCCTCCTCGGTCCCGTCGAGGACTTTCGCGGCACTGCTTCGTACGACTTGCCTGGTGTCCGCCCGGTCCCCGCGCCCTGAGGTCCGGATGGATACCACTGTTCTCGGTCCGTTCAACGTGCTGAAAGCACAAAAGGACCCGGGGGCTACGTTGCCCGGATCCTCACGCCAGCAGAATAGCCCACCCGCCCGGGCCTCGCCGAGGCTTCGGGAGAAGCCGCTTCTGTGGTTCCCACCACCCCGGCACATGTGTATGTCCCGGTTTCACCGGATCGGTGGACCTGGTGCGGGCCGCGCGGGCGTACGCGGGCCGTGCGGAGGCACGCCGGGATCGGGGGCGGGAGGGTTCATGATGGAGGCCGACGGCAGAGCGCCGACGAGAGGAGCGTGCAGTGGCAACCGGAACCATCCGCTACTGGGCGGCGGCGAAGGCCGCGGCCAAGACGGCGGAGGAGCCGTACTCGGCGCGGACACTGGCCGAGGCGCTCGACACCGTGCGGGAACGCCACCCCGGGGAGCTGACCCGGGTCCTGCTGCGCTGCTCCTTCCTCGTGAACGAAGAGCCCGTGGGCAAGCGCCCGCACGATTCCGTCGAGCTGACCGAAGGGGGCACCGTCGAGGTGCTCCCGCCGTTCGCGGGCGGGTGAGCGGAGTCTCATGAGCACGCCCGAGGAACAGCAGCGACAGCGGATGCAGGAGCTGCAACAGCAGCAGCAAGAGCAGCAACGGCAACTGCAGCAAGAGCAGCAACAGCAACAGCAGCCGGATCCGTACGGGACCCAGACCTGGCAGTCCCCGACCTGGGACACCTCGTACCAGCCGGTCCAGGTCCCGCTGGACGGCGTACCGGCGCAGTACCCGGTCGCCCCCGAGGGCTGGTTCCGCGAGGAGCCGCAGGTCCAGGACTCCCAGGCGCCCGTTCCCGGTCAGGACTGGGGGCAGCAGCAGTCGTACGCCGATCCCTACGCCGATCCCTACGCGGATCCTTACGCGGCGCCGGCCTACCCGCAGAACCCGCAGAACCCGCAGATCTCGGCCCCGGACCACTGGTTCCGCGACGAGGCGCAGGCGCAGCAGGCACCGCAGGCCGAGCCCCCGCAGCAGTGGGGGGAGAACGCCTACCTGCCGCCGTACCCCGGCCCGGCCGACCCTCTCCAGGCCCAGGCCCAGGCCCCGGTCGAGTTCCAGGCCCCGGCCCCCGGCCAGGAGTGGGCCGCGGAGCCGGCCGCGTACCTCCCGCAGCAGGCGGCCGAGGTCCCTGCCGGGGCTCCCGTCGAGCCTCCGGTGGGTGACGGGGCGGCCGCCGGGGAGGAGCCCGCCTGGTCGCCGCCGACCCTCGCCGGCAACACGCTGCGCGCCGTGGATCCGGCCCAGGCCCGCGCCGAAGGCCGCTCGCCGGTCATCGATCCCGGTCCGCAGGCGGCCATACTGACGGCCGCCCTCGGGCTGGTCATCGCGGGCGCCGCCGCTCTGGGCGAGTTCGCGCTGCTCGCGCCCCTGATCGCCCTGCAGGGCCTCACCGCGGCCGGCTGGTTCCGGCTCAACGGCATGTGGCCGGCCCGTCAGGGCATCGCACTGGCCTTCGCCGGAGCCCTCGTCGCCGATGCGGCCGTGCTCGCGGTGGACGAGCCGTACGGTCCCGGCGCGATCGTCGGCACCCTCGGCGCCTGGGTGCTGCTGACGCTGGTGCTCCAGCTGCGCAGCCACGCCGATCCGGACGAGCGGATGTACGGGCTGATGGCCTCGGTGGCCTCGGCCGCGCTGGCCATCGTCTGCGCCGGCTACCTCGCCGCCGACTCCGCCGCCGTGAGCGTGGGCGGAGCCGCCGTGGCGGTGGCCGTCTTCGCCCGGGCGCTTCCGCTGCCCACCGCCGTCTCGGTCGGCGTCTCGCTGGCCGCCGCGACCGGTGCGGGGATCGCCGTGGGCGGGCTGACGTCCGTCGGCGCGGGTGGTGCGCTGATCGGCCTCGCGGCCGGGGTGTGCGCGCTGATCGGGCTGCGCGTGGCGGCGTACGACTACCCGTCGAAGTTCGTCCACATGACGGCCGGTGTCGCGCTGCCGCTGGCCGCGGCGGCTCCGGCGGTCTACCTGATCGGCCGGGTGGTGGGCTGAGGCCCCCGCCTCCGGGCCCTCGCCCCCGGCGGGCTCCCCGTGCGCCCGTCCCGCTCGTGCGGGGCGGGCGTCGTCACACCCGCACACCGGCCGGCGGTACGTCGGAGCGCACCCGCCTCACACCCGCCGAACACCCGCCTCGCTTCCGTCTCACACCGCCCCGACAGCCGGGCATGGTCCACTGGGTCGACGTACCGATCGTCTGGGGGTGGACACGTGCGTGTCCTGCGTGTCGTTGTGATCATCGGAGTGGTGCTCGGAGGCCTGTTCGTCGGCCTGGACCGCTGGGCGGCCGGCTATGCCGAGGACCGGCTGGCGGACCGGATCCAGGCCCGGCAGGGCCTGTCCGGGGGAGTGGACGTGGACATCCACGGGTTCCCGTTCCTGACCCAGGCACTTTCCCACGACCTGGACCAGGTCGACCTGAAGGTGGCCGGCCTCGACGTGGCGACCACGGACGGCCGCAAGACGCACCTGTCCCAGTTGCAGGTCGCCTTCCGCGGAGTGGAGCTGAACGGCGACTACAGCGGCGGCACCGCCCGGGACGCCAAGGGATCGACGCTCATCACGTACGCCGATCTGACCGCGGCCGCGCAGTCCGGGGTGACGGTCGCCTACGGCGGGGCGCCGGGCAAGGTGAAGGTCACCGCGAGCGTGGAGTTCCTCGGCAGGACGCTCAGCCGCAGCGTGGTGTCGACGGTCTCCCTCGTCGACGCCGGCGAGGGCAAAGGTTCGAAGATCGTCCGGGTGCGGGCCGACGAGGTGCCGGGCGAGGGCCTTCCCGGGATCGAGGCGGTGGTCCGGAAGAAGACCGACTTCGACCGGCGGCTCGACGTCGGTCTGCCGTCGGGGGTCGAGCTGACGGCGCTGACCTCGGACGAGGCCGGTGTGCGCCTCACTCTGGGCGGTACGAATCTGACGTTGGCCGGATAGTGAGACGGGGAGGTCCGATCCGCAGATGGGCGGGCCGCACGAGGGCCCCCGGGCCTCGGTCGAGAGCTCCCCAGGGCGCCTCTATCTCAATATCCGGACGATCCTGTCTCGGAATATGACACGACGGTGACAGGGCGGCCGATTCGTCCCTACGATCCATGGCTATGAAGCATCAGCAGGCGGACCTCACGAAGCGACGGGCAGTAGACCTGTGTCGCGTCGCCGCCATGCTCTGTCGATCCATGTGACGTGTGAGCGCATCCCGCTCCATAGCCGGACGACGGCCTTCCGCTTTCCCGTGTGACCGCCCCTGCCTCCCGCCCTCCTGAAGCCACCCGCAACAGGATCCGCGAGGGGGCACCTCCCAGCGGTAGCTGGGGGAGCACCCGGAAGACACGCCCCTGCACCACCAGCACCACCCCGCCGCACACTGCCCCGGAGGAGAACACCATGAGCCGCAGCGACGTCCTTGTAGACGCCGACTGGGTCGAGGCCCACCTGAACGACGCGAACGTCGTCATCGTCGAGGTCGACGAAGACACGGCCGCGTACGACAAGAACCACATCACCAACGCCGTCCGGATCGACTGGAAGAGCGACCTCCAGGACCCGGTCCGCCGCGACTTCGTGGACCAGGAGGGCTTCGAGAAGCTCCTCTCCGCCAAGGGCATCTCCAACGACGACACCGTCGTCCTCTACGGCGGCAACAACAACTGGTTCGCGTCCTACGCCTACTGGTACTTCAAGCTGTACGGCCACCAGGACGTCCGCCTGCTCGACGGCGGCCGCAAGAAGTGGGAGCTCGACTCCCGCGACCTGGTCGACGGCAACGAGGTCCCCGCCCGCGCGGCCACCCAGTACAAGGCCAAGGCCCAGGACACCTCGATCCGCGCCTTCCGTGACGACGCGGTCGCCGCGATCGGTTCGAAGAACCTGGTCGACGTCCGCTCGCCCGACGAGTTCTCGGGCAAGCTGCTCGCGCCGGCGCACCTCCCGCAGGAGCAGTCGCAGCGTCCGGGTCACATCCCGAGCGCCCGCAACATCCCGTGGTCGAAGAACGCCAACGACGACGGCACCTTCAAGTCCGACGCGGAGCTCACCGCCCTCTACCAGGCCGAGCAGGTCGACCTGGCGAAGGACACCATCGCCTACTGCCGCATCGGTGAGCGCTCCGCGCTCACGTGGTTCGTTCTGCACGAGCTCCTGGGCCAGGAGAACGTCAAGAACTACGACGGCTCGTGGACCGAGTACGGCTCGCTGGTCGGCGTGCCGATCGAGCTCGGCGCCAACAAGTAATCCCGCCAAGTAGTTCCGGGCACGCGACGCCCGTAGTCATCCCTCTCTAGGACAGGACAGAGAACATGTGTGGAGCAAAGATCGGCGGGCCCGACCTCTCGACGCTGAAGCCCGGTGAGACGGCCATCCAGGGCCAGGTCACCAAGGACGGCGAGCCCATCAGCGGTTACGTGCGGCTGCTGGACTCGACCGGCGAGTTCACCGCAGAGGTCCCGACCTCCGCGACCGGCCAGTTCCGCTTCTACGCGGCCGAGGGCTCCTGGACGCTGCGCGCGCTCGTGCCCGGCGCCCAGGCGGACCGCGCCGTGGTCGTCGTCGAGTCCGGCGGCGTGACGGACGTGGCGATCGCGGTCTGAGCACCGCAGCTGTGTGACCGTACGACCGGCCGAAGGGCCGCACCCCCGGGGGTTGGACGCCACTGGATCGGGGTGCGGCCCTTCGTGCCGTCCCGGAGTCCTTCGCAGGGGGCCGCTTCCCGCTCTACCCTGAAGGCATGTACGCCCGGCGCCGCCGCGCCTACTTCCTGCTCATGGGCGGATGCCTGTTCCTCTTCGTCTCCGCCTGGTCCTTCGTGCGCCTGTGGTCCGTCGAGGCCGCCGTGGCCATGTGCGTCGTCGCCATGGTCATCCCGCCGGTCGCCGCGATCGTCGCGAACCGGCGCGGCCCCGATGACCGCTGGTGGGACGACCCCTCGGGCGACTCGAAGTCCGACGAGTGGTGGGACGAACTGGACGGAAAACGGCCTCCTGGCGACTGAAAACCGGCCGATATAAAATTGTAATAAGGCTTTTTGCGGTTCTCCTCACGGCAGGGTGTCTTGTGTGTAGGCGGGCGATCGGTCCGCGACTACCAGTCCTGTGGGGGGACCTTCTTTTGGAACACGAACAGACCATCCCTGAGCAGCGGAAAGAGGCGGAGAAAGCCCCGGAACCGGGCACTCCGGACGCACCTTCGGCGGCCACTCCCGAAGCCGCTCCCGGCGCTTGGACCGACGCAGCTCCGGAAGCAGCTCCGGCCGCTGTCCGCCGTCGCGGCGGCCGCGCACTCCTCCTGATCGCCGGTGCGGCAGTCCTCGGCGTCCTGGCGGGCACGGTCACCGGTTACGCGATCCAGTACGACCGCGAACCGACACCGCTGGCCCCGCTGGCGCAGCAGGACCCGGTGTCCCCGAAGGCACTCGCGCCTGATGGCGCCACCACGAACGAGACGATCAACGCCAACCGCTGGCACAAGACGGACGGCGACCTGGCGACGCTGCTGATCGACGCGCCGGGCGGGGCGAAGGTGGTCGGCAAGGGATACGACACCATCGACTCCGTGGCGACCGGGTTCGAAGAGCCGGACCGCATGCTCCGCAACCTGGTCAAGACGGATGTCCGCCGGCTCGCTTCGGTCAGCTGGACGGAGGGTGACAGCACTTTCGTCACCGTGCAGCTGCTGCAGTTCAAGGACCGGGACGGGGCGGACGACTACCAGGCCGGTCAGTCCAGCTACATGCCGCAGAAGAAGTACGCGGGCAACGAGGGGGTGGCCATTCCTGGTCTCGCCTCGGACCTCGGGCACGTCTGGGTGGACTCCGAGGCCGAGGAGAAGCCCGGGTACCTTCCGATGCGTGCCGGCCGGGCCATCGCCCGCCGCGGCGACATCGTGCTCGACATCCACTATGTGAACAACCGGGGAAAGGTCGCCCAGGGCGATGTCCTGAACCTGGCCAAGCGACAGCTGGAGCGACTGTGACCGAGCCTCACGACCACGTGACCCCGGTCCCGGACGAGGTGTCCGCCGAGGGCCGCGACGACCCGAACCCGAACACCGACGCGGCCGCGTCCGTGGCGCCCGCGCGCAGGCCCGGCCGCAAGGCGTTCGCCCTGGTCGCCGGCGTCGGCGCGGTGGCCGCCCTCGTGGGCGGTGGTGTCTGGGCCTCCGTCGCCCTTGCGGACGCCGACCGGGATGCGCCCACCGCCTACTGGGTGCCCCGGAGCGAGCGGTACGAGAAGCCGGCCGAGCCCGGTCCCGTTCCGGCGAACGCCCTCTCGGGCAAGCTGCTGCCGGTCCCGTCCGCTTTCGAGCTGGGACCGGACCTCGCACAGGACGGCAACAACTTCTTCGTCTCGGGCGAGAAGGCGGTCGAGGGCTTCAAGGAAGCCCGCGGCGGCCTCTCCAGCTCCGACCGCAAGAAGCGCGACGAGGCGCTGGCCGACCTGAAGCTCAAGGGCCTGGCCGGCCGCAGCTACGTCAGGGATGGCTCCTACAACGTCGTCGAGGTCCGCATCATGCAGGCCGACCCCGCCGCGGTCGGCAAGCTCTCCGAAGTCAGCAAGAAGTTCCTCGAAGCCACGGGCGACGACCGGGACGCGCCGAAGGTGGACGGATTCCCGGCCGCCAAGTGCTCGCTGATGGCGATCGGCCAGGAGAAGAAGGAGAAGATCGACTCCCTGGACTGCGTGGCAGTCGAGGGCGACGTGATGATCACCTTCCGCGCCTACGGGGCCAAGCCCTTCTCGAACTCCGACGCCGTCCAGTTCTTCAAGAACCAGTTGAACCACCTGAAGTCCCCCGGGGAGTCCGCGTGACCGAGCAGAGCATCACCGGAGCGGAGCCGGCGCCCGTCGAGGACGCCGCCTTCCCGCAGGCGGCCGTGGCCAAGGACACCGTTCCCGCGCCCACGCTGGTCCCCGAGTCCTCCGTGCCCTCGGTGTCCTCCGAGAATCCGGCGAACGCGTACGGGTCCCCCGCTGTCCCGGCGGCTCCCGAGGCGCCGGTCGCGCCCAAGGACCGCCGCAAGCTGCTCGCCGCGCTGCGCTGGACCGCCGCCGTACTGGTCTTCGGCGCCGTCGGCGCGGGAGTCGCGTACGAGGTCACCGAGCCCGAGCGCACTGACATTCCGGGCCTGTCCACCAAGGCCGACGGCCGCTGGACGTACCCGGCGCCGACCAGGCCGGCATTGCCGGCGGGCGCCGCCCTGCCGTTCGCCGAGGACAACCCGGACGGCATCCACTACGCGGGCCTCACGGAGCTGCTCCTGCCCGCTCCCACCGGCTCGGCTCCCGACTCCGAGCTGAAGCTGGAGAAGGACGGGGTGGTGGCGGTCGACACTTTCCTGGCGGAGTACGAGGCCGCCGAACGCGAGAAGATGAAGGAGCAGTTCACCAACGAGGGACTGCGCCAGATCGCCGCCCGCGGATGGACCACCCCGGACGGCACCCGCACCCGCGTCTACCTGCTGCGTTTCCACGCCTCGGGCTTCGTGGACACCTTCAACGGATGTGGTCCGACCATGAAGCTGAAGGACGTCCGGCTGATGGGCTCCGATCTGGACTGGAGCAAGGGCAAATCGGGCCAGTCCGCGCCGCCCCTCAACTTCGTCTCGCTCTTCGCGGAGTCGAAGCCGGTCGGCGATGAGCAGGTCAAGGCGGGCTGCGTCCAGTCCGGCGACATCCAGGCCGTCATCCTGCAGACCCGCGAGGGCGAGGTGGCGACCGTGCCGTTCCACCAGACGGTGATCCTCCAGCACCAGCTGCTCGGCTAGCAGGGCGGGAAGCCCCGCGGTCCGCCCTACGGGCTACCTCACACCGTGCCCCGGTCCCCGGCCCAGTAGGCTTGGGGACCGGCCCCGTAGTTCCCCCGGACTCCGCCCGGGGGACCCCCTGTCACTCACTCCGAGGAGCACCCCGTGCTTGAGGCAGTCTTCACTTCCCTGCTGGTCCTGGTCTGCGTCGGCGTCCTCGCCTTCTCCGGACTGGCCGTGAAGAAGCTGTACCAGGGCCAGCGCTGATCCCCTTCGGATCTGCCGCCGCCCGCCCCGGATGCCGCAACCCCCTCACACAGATCGCCTGAGCACCCACCCATGATCCAGATTCCGTCCGACCTGAACCCGGGTCTCCTCCCCATCGCCTTCCTCCTCGGCAACTGGGAAGGCGCCGGCGTGTTCGACTTCCCCGGTGAGGAGAAGTGCAACTTCGGCCAGGAAGTCGTCTTCAGCCAGGACGGCCGGGACTTCCTGGAGTACACCTCCCACACGTGGGTGCTCGACGCCGAGGGCAAGAAGGTGCGGCCGCTGGAGTCCGAGTCGGGCTACTGGCGCATCGACAAGGACCGCAAGGTCGAGATCGTCATGGTCCGCGACCAGGGCGTCGTAGAGGTCTGGTACGGCGAGCTCGCCGACAAGAAGCCGCAGATCGACGTGGTCACCGACGCCGTCGCCCGTACCGCGGCCTCCGGCCCGTACAGCGGTGGCAAGCGGCTCTACGGCTACGTGAAGAGCGACCTCATGTGGGTCGGCGAGAAGGCCACCCCCGAGGTGGAGCTGCGCCCGTACATGTCGGCCCAGCTGAAGAAGGTCGTCACGCCCGAGGAGGTCGCGGAGATGGCGCGCAACCTTCCGGACATGCCCGACGACGGCATCGCCTTCTTCCGCTAGAGCGCGCGAGCCCGTACGCGTGGGAGCCCCCGGCCGGCCCGGCCGCCGGGGGCTCCCGTGCGCGCACCGCCTCCCGTCCCCGTCCCCTCCCCGTCCCCGTCCCCTCCCCGCTCCCCTCCGCCGGGACCCGAGGCCTACACTGGCCGGGTGGTGACCACCGACAGCACCGAGAACCTCGCCGCCCCCGACGGCGACTGGAAGAGCGACCTGCGCCGGCGCGGATACCGCCTGACCCCGCAGCGCCAGCTCGTGCTGGAAGCGGTGGACGCCCTCGAGCACGCCACCCCGGACGAGATCCTCGTCGAGGTGCGCAAGACGGCCTCGGGGATCAACATCTCCACGGTCTACCGGACGCTGGAGCTCCTGGAGGAGCTGAAGCTGGTCTCGCACGCCCACCTCGGGCACGGGGCCCCCACCTACCACCTCGCCGACCGGCACCACCACATCCACCTGGTCTGCCGCGACTGCGCCGAGGTCATCGAGGCGGACGTGGACATCGCCGCCGAGTTCACCTCCAAGCTCCGCGACACCTTCGGTTTCGAGACCGACATGAAGCACTTCGCGATCTTCGGCCGCTGCACGGCCTGCGCCGCGAAGCACCGGGCGGGCACGGCCTAGGTTCGGCTTCCGCGGGGTCGTAGGCTGGGGCCATGACCAGCAGCCCCTTGCTCCACCTCCCCGGCGCCGTGCAGGCCGAAGGCCGCGACGAGGACGTCGCCGCCCACTACGGAGAGCTGTACGGCGAACAGCGCGCCCTCGCCGCCGGCCGCGGATTCGTGGACCTCTCCCACCGCGGGGTCGTCACCGTCACCGGATCGGACCGGCTGAGCTGGCTGCACCTGCTCATCACTCAGCACGTCAGCGCGCTCCCGGCCGGCCAGGCCACCGAAGCGCTGATCCTCTCCGCGAACGGCCACATCGAGCACGCGCTCTACGTCGTGGACGACGGCGAGACGACGTGGATCCACGTCGAGCCCGGCACCCAGGAGGCGCTGATCGCCTACCTGGAGTCGATGAAGTTCTTCTACCGCGTCGAAGTCGCCGACCGGACCGCCGAGTTCGCCGTCGTGTACCTGCCGGCCGGCTCCATCGCCGAGGTCGCCAAGGAACTCGCCGTACGGGAGACCGAGTACGGCCGCGACGTCTTCCTGCCGCGCGACGGACTGGACGCCTTCGCCGCCTCCCACGGCCCGGCCGCCGGGCTGCTCGCGTACGAGGCCCTGCGCGTCGAGGCGCACCGGCCGCGGCTCGGTCTGGAGACCGACCACCGCACCATCCCGCACGAGGTCGGCTGGATCGGCACCGCCGTGCACCTGCAGAAGGGCTGCTACCGCGGCCAGGAGACGGTGGCCCGCGTCCACAACCTGGGGAAGCCGCCGCGCAGGCTGGTCTTCCTGCACCTGGACGGCTCCGAGGTGCTGCTCCCGGCGCACGGGACGCCCGTACGGCTGGCCGCGGACGGCGAGGACGGCCGCCAGCTGGGCTTCGTGACCACCTCGGTGCGCCACCACGAGCTCGGCCCGATCGCGCTCGCGCTGGTCAAGAGGAACGTTCCGGTGGACGCCCCGCTGCTGGTGGGCAAGACGGCCGCCGCGCAGGAGGTCGTCGTAGCGCCCTGACCGTCCGGGCCGGTTGCAGCCGCATCCGGGCCTCATCCCGGCCGCGTCCGGGGCGGCTCCTGGCCGGCTCCCTGACGGGAGCCGCCCGGGACGCCTAGATGTCGATGACGATGGTGAACGGGCCGTTGTTGGTCAGCGAGACCCGCATGTCCGCGCCGAACCGGCCCGTCTCCACCGTCGCGCCCAGCGCGCGCAGTTGAGCCACGACCTCGTCCACGAGGGGCTCGGCGACCGGGCCGGGCGCGGCCGCGTTCCAGGTGGGGCGGCGGCCCTTGCGGGCATCTCCGTAGAGGGTGAACTGGGAGATCACCAGCAGCGGCGCGTCCACGTCGCTGCAGGACTTCTCGGCCTCCAGGATCCGCACCGACCAGAGCTTGCGCGCCAGCAGCTCCGCCTTCTGCGGGGTGTCGTCGTGGGTCACCCCCACCAGGACGCACAGCCCCTCGCCGACGATCTCCCCGACGGTCTCTCCGGCCACCACGACGCTCGCGCCGTCCACTCTCTGCACCACTGCTCGCATACCACCTGTGTACCAGGCGTGCACCCGTCCGGGGCCGATCGGGTGGAGTGGGACTGCACCGGTACCACGGAGAGTGGCACGATGCACGCAGGCGGTGCCCCCAGCACCGGTCGAGGGGACGGACACGAACGCATGAATACTTCTGGTACTTCCGCACCTGCTCCTGCGCCCATCGCGCCCTTGGGAACGGGCGCGCCCGGCGCGCCCACGGCGTCCGCGGCACCCGCCGAGACCCCGGTGCCGCGCCCGCCCGCCCAGCGGACCGGGGGCGCGGACGCCCCGCCGACGGCGACCAGCGCGCTCGGTCTGCCGGAGCTGCGCGCGCTGCGCCGCGACTCACAGCGCGACGAGGCCGACCTGAGCTACGTACGCCGGCTGCTCCAGGGCCGCATCGACATCCTGCGCGCCGAGCTCGCCCGGCGTACGGACCCCGAGGCACCGGTGGTGGACCGGCTCTCGGAGATCCTCGCAGACGCCCCCTCCAGCCGCAGCGCCTCCGCCCGCCACGTCACGCTCGGCACCCCGCACGGGGAGGAGTACCGGCTGCTGGCTGCCGAAATGCTCTCCGACGTGGAGCTCTCCGACCTGGGAGCGCGCACGGACGAGGAACTCCACGAGGGCATGGCCCGGTTGGTCCGCTACGAGCAGCAGGTCTCCCGGCGCCGGCAGCAGCTCCAGCGCACGGCCGACGACAGCAGCACGGAGATCACCCGGCGCTACCGGGAGGGCGAGGCCCAGGTGGACGACCTGCTGGCCTGAACGGGCGGAGGGGACTTGAACGGCCCGCCGGCCCGAACGGGCGGCATGCGCGCGGAAAATACGGGCGACGGGTCAGGGCCGGGCCGGTTAGCGTGGGCCGCTATGAGTGCTGACGTCCGGCCGATCGCCGCATCCGAGCTGCCCGAGTGGCTGCGCGCCCTGCACGCCGGTTTCCTGCGCCCGGAGCACGGTACGGCCGCGGACCTCGCCCAGCTGACCGAGAGCTACGACTTCGCCCGGACGCAGGGCGGGTTCGACGCGGACACCGGCCGGTGCGTGGCGACCTTCCGCTCCTTCCCGCAGGAACTGACCGTGCCCGGCGGCGGGTTCGTCCGCTCGAGCGCCGTCACGAACGTGGCCGTGCTGTCCACGCACCGCAGGCAGGGCCTGCTGACCCGGATGATGTCCGCCGAGCTGGCCGCCGCCCACGCGCGCGGGGACGTGCTGTCGACGCTGATCGCCGCCGAGTATCCGATCTACGGGCGGTACGGGTACGGGCCCGCCACCTCCGTCTCGGAATGGGAGATCGACGTACCGCGCACCGGACTCGACCCCCGTAGGCCGGTCACCGGGGACGGGGGCCGGATCGACCTCGTGGACGAGGCCGAGGTGCGGGAAATGGGCCCGGCGCTGCACGAACGGCTGCGGGCGGCCACGCCCGGCGCGGTGAACCGCGACGCCCGCTGGTGGCGGCTGGCCACGGGGGCGCAGGAGCTGTCGCACCGCCCGTACACGGCCGCCTTCCACGCGGTGTACCGGACGGCGGAGGGCGAGGTGGCCGGTCTGGTGCGGTACGCCGCTGACGACACCTGGACGGACGGGAAGGTCCCGCTGAACACCGTGCGGGTCAAGCAGTTGCTCGCCACCACCCCGCAAGCGGAGCGGGCGCTGTGGCATTTCCTGTGCTCCATCGACTGGGTGGCGAAGGTCCGCACCGGCTTCCGCGCCCCCGACGACCTCGTCGCCCGGCTCCTGCCCGACGCGCGCGCCGCCCGGCTGGTGACCTCGGCGGACTGGCTGTGGGTGCGAGTGCTGGACGTCGTACGGGCCCTGCGCGCGCGGACGTACGCGGTGCCGGGGGTCCTCGTCCTGGAGGTCGCCGACGCGTTCGGGCCGGCGGGCGGCCGCTACCGGCTGGACGCGGGCGCGGGGGACTGCGTACGCACGCGGGAGCCGGCCGATCTGCGCCTGGACGTGGGCACACTGGGGGCGCTGTACCTGGGCGACGAGTCGGCGGTGCGGCTGGCGGCGCTCGGCGGGATCACGCAGGAGCGCCCCGGGGCGCTCGCGCTCGCGGACGCGGTGTTCCGCACGGCCCGCCGGCCGTGGTGCCCGGACGTCTTCTGAGGACGGCGTCTGTCTGTCTGTCTGTTGCGCGGGCTGGAATTCTGAGGACTGGGACTGAGGTACTTGGCGACACTGGTGGAGACCCTGCGCGCGGCCGGCTGCGTCTTCGCGGAGGAAGAGGCGGAGCTGCTGATGGCCGCCGCCGCGGACGAGGTGCACCTGGAGGGGCTGCTGGCCCGGCGGGTGGCGGGCGAGCCGCTGGAACACGTCGTCGGCTGGGCGGAGTTCTGCGGGCTGCGGATGGCGGTCGGCGAGGGCGCCTTCGTACCGCGCCGGCGCAGCGAGTTCCTCGCGCGGGAGGCGGTGGCGGCGGCCCGCCCGGGCGCCGTGGTCGTGGACCTGTGCTGCGGGGTGGGCGCGCTGGGCGCGGCCGTGGCCGCGCGGGTGCCGGGCGGCGAACTGCACGCGGCGGACATCGACCCGGCCGCGCTCGCGTACGCCCGGCGCAACGTGGCCCCGTACGGCGGCCAGGTGTGGCAGGGCGACCTGTACGCACCCCTGCCCGCCGGGCTCCGCGGCCGGGTGGACGTCCTGGTGGTCAACGCCCCGTACGTCCCGACCGGGGAGATCGGCCTGCTCCCGGCGGAGGCCCGCGACCACGAACCGCCCGTCTCCCTGGACGGCGGCCCGGACGGCCTGGACGTCCACCGCCGAGTGGCGGCCGGAGCCCCGCCCTGGCTCGCCCCCGGCGGTACCCTCCTGATCGAGACGAGCACCCGCCAGGCCACCGTCACGGCCTCGGCCCTGAAGGCGGCGGGCCTGTCGGTCCGGACGGTGACCTCGGAGGAGTACTACGCGACGGTGGTCATCGCGACGGCGGCGCAGCCGTGACTGAGTCGCACCAACGGGCCCTCGGGGAAGGCACCCTGCGCGGCTGGCGAGAAACGGATCGCATCGCCCAGGTCGCCCGCCAAGAATTCGAGTCGACGTGGGCCGCTGCGCGTGAGTCCTCGAACCAAGGAGACGAGTTGATCACGGAGTACCAGCAGAAGCTGCGCGAGCGCTACATCGCTGCCACCGTCATGCCGGCTCCGGAGCCGTGGCAGCCGGTGCTGGACCGCAGGACTCCTGTCGGGGGTCTGCTCGGCATCGGATTCGCCGTTGATCCCGACAGCGGTCACGACCTGGTCATGGTCGTGTCCAGCGAAGGCCATGGACTCTTCGACGCGGTCACCGGCGAGAAGATCGCCCGCGACCGGGATCCCGACCCCGACACGAGCACTCCCGACGCCCACCCGGACCTCGCCTGCCCCGGGCTCGGCCCGATCGCGGGCGTCCCGGTACGCATAGCCGGGCTGTTCGGCGGCGGCCTGCACAGCACCACGCCGGACGGCTGGACCCTGGACGTCGTCAGCCCCGAGTGGCCCCGCGGCCGCGTCATCCTCTCCGCCGACGGCGGGTCCCACGAAGGGCCGGCGGGAGAGGCCTGGTGGCACGTCTTCCATTCCGAGCACTCGGAACTCCGCGCGGCCGGATTCTCCCCCTCCGGCCTGACCCTCGCGGTCGCCACCAGCAGAGACCTGACTCTCTGGACCCGGCCCGAACTCCACTTTCACGATTGAGCGGACAGCGGCACACGGTGCGAGACGAGACGGGGGGACGGGGCGGAACTCGCCGGTGCGCCGCTTCCCGGCCACAAGCAGCCTGCGGGCGCTCAGCGGGAGCGAGTGGGAGCTATTGCAAGCGCGTGCTTGCAATAGTTAGCAAGGTGCGGCAGGATCGGGGCATGGCATCGCTCAACGTCGGGAATCTCGGCGAGTACCTGCGCGAGCAGCGGCGGCAGGCGCAGCTTTCGCTGCGGCAGCTGGCCGAGGCGGCGGGGGTGTCGAATCCGTACCTCAGTCAGATCGAACGCGGGCTGCGCAAGCCGAGTGCGGACATCCTGCAACAGCTCGCGAAGGCGCTGCGGATCTCCGCCGAGACGCTGTACGTGCAGGCCGGAATCCTGGACGAGCGGGACCGGGACGAGGTGGAGACGAGGGCTGTGATCCTCGCCGATCCGTCCGTCAACGAGCGGCAGAAGCAAGTGCTGCTCCAGATCTACGAGTCCTTCCGCAAAGAGAACGCCGCCGAGGCAGCAGCAGTGGCCGAGGCGGAAGCGGAAGCGATACTCGGAGCGGGACCGGGAGCGGAAACCGCTGCCGACGATGTCGATGCCGAGACGCGCAATACGAACTGAGACTGTGATCCGGGAGGACCACCACATGGCCATCGCCGATGACCTGAAGAAGACCCTCACCGACCCGACCCCCCTCTACTTCGCCGCAGGCACCGCCGACCTCGCCGTACAGCAGGCCAAGAAGGTGCCCGGGCTGATCGAGCAGCTGCGTGCCGAGGCCCCCGCGCGCATCGAGGCCGTGAAGAACACCGACCCCAAGGTCGTGCAGGGCAAGGCCAAGGAGGCGCAGGAGGCGGTCACCGCCAAGGTCGCCGAGGTGCTCGGGGCGATCGACGCGAAGAAGTTCGGGGAGACCGCCCAGGACCTGGCGCTGCGCGGGGTCGGCGTGGCCGCCGAGTACGCGGTCAAGGCCAAGGAGGCCTACGACAAGGTCGCCGAGCACGGCGAGCAGACCGTACGGGCGTGGCGCGGCGAGGCGTCCGAGGAGATCGTCGACATCGCCGTCGTCGTGGAGCCGGACCCGGCGCCGGTGGCGGACGTGGCGACCGAACCGCAGGCCGAGCCGGTCGCGGAGCCCGCGCCGAAGAAGACCACCGCGCGCAAGTCCGCGGCCAAGAAGGCCGCCGCCGAGCCGGCCGACAAGAGCTGAGATGTGCGTAACGGACCGGGCACCCACGGGGCGTCCGGTCCGTTGTGGTTTGGGAAAGGGGCTCTGCCGGTAGCGTGGAGGCAGGTGGCATCCGGCGAGCGAGGCATGAGAAGGCGGTCAGGCGATGTTGATGAACGGGTTCGATAACGGAGTGCTTCCGTTGCTCGGGTTCGCCATGCTGGGGCTCGCCGTGGTGGCCTTCGTGCTGGCGCTGACGGCGCGCGAGGACGCGTACCGTGCGGCCGGCAAGCAGACCAAGACCTTCTGGCTCGTCATCCTCGGCATCACCGTGCTCGTGGACTTCTTCCTCGGGATGCTCTTCCTGGAGATCGCCGGGCTCGTCGCCACCATCGTGTTCTTCGTCGACGTGCGCCCCGCCCTCAAGCAGGTCTCGGGCGGCGGCGGTGGCGGCCGGCGGGGCGGCAGCAGCAGCGACGGGCCGTACGGGCCCTACAACGGCGGACGGTAACCGGAAGGCAGCCGCAGGGCAGCCGCACGGCAGCGCGGTCGGGCTGTCAGCCTTCGGCGCGGGAGAGGAGGACGACGGCGACGTCGTCCGTCAGCTCCCCGCCGTTGAGCCGGCGGGCCTCGGTCACGGAGGCCTCCAGCAGGCCTTCGCCGCTCAGACCGGCGCTGAGGTGGCGGTTGATCATCTCGACCATGCCGTCCTGCCCCAGCCGCTCCTTGCCGGGGCCGATCCGGCCCTCGATCAGGCCGTCGGTGTAGAGCATCAGGCTCCACGTGCCGCCCAGTTCGACCTGGCGGCGCGGCCAGCGGGCCCGGGGCAGCAGGCCGAGCGCCGGGCCGTTGTTCTCGTACGGGAGCAGCCGCGCGGGCCGGCCCGGCCGGGAGATCAGCGGCGCCGGGTGGCCCGCGAGACACAGGCCCGCCCGGCGGCCGTCCGGGGCGATGTCCACCGTGCAGAGCGTCGCGAAGATCTCCTCGTTGGGGCGCTCGACTTCGAGCACCTCCTGGAGGGTGGCCAGCAGGTCGTCGCCGCACAGACCGGCCAGGGTCAGCGCCCGCCAGGCGATGCGCAGCTCGACGCCGAGGGCGGCCTCGTCCGGGCCGTGGCCGCAGACGTCACCGATCATGGCGTGGACGGTGCCGTCGGGGGTGCGGACGGTGTCGTAGAAGTCCCCGCCGAGGAGCGCGCGGCTGCGGCCGGGGCGGTAGCGGGCCGCGAAGCGGAGGTCGGAACCCTCCAGGAGCGGGTGCGGAAGCAGTCCGCGCTCCAGGCGGGCGTTCTCCTGGGCCCGAAGTTTCGATTCTGCGAGCTTGTACTGGGCGATGTCGGCCCGTTTTCTCTCCACCGCGTAGCGGATGGCGCGGCTGAGCAGCCGCCCGTCGAGCTCGTCGCGGAACAGGAAGTCCTGGGCGCCCACGCTGACGGCTTCCGCGGCGCGCTCCGCCTCCTCCTCGGAGGTGAGCACGAGAACGGCGTGCCGCGGGGCGAGACGGAGCACCTGGCGCAGGGCGCCGAACGGATCGGCGGCGTCGCCGGCGCCGTGCGGGAGCGCCAGGTCGAGCAGGACGCAGCTCACGTCGGGGGTGAGCAGCCGGGCCGCCTCCGTGAGGTTGCGGGCGCTGCGCAGCCGAATGCGGTGGCCGTCGGCGTCGAGGATCTCGGGGACGGTGAGGCCGCCGGCGGGGTCGTCCTCGATCACCAGCAGGGTGAGCGATGACTGGCCGCCCGGGCCGCTCTCGGTGCCCGGGATGTCCCTCTGCCGCGGTACGGGTACGGGCATCGTCTCCGGTTCCTTCCCGCCCCCTCGGGGGTTCGCTCGTCCGGCGACCCTAGCGGCGGGACGGAAGAAGCGGAATGCCGGGCCCGGCCCGGGGTTCTGGCATATGCCGTTATCGGGTGGGAAAGTCCGCGCCGACGATGACCAACGTCACGGCGGCGGGGTACCGCGTCCCGCCCACCGAGACGTAGCGCCGAGGCGCCGGGCGGGCGGCCCGCACTCCGCCCGGACCACGCCACCGGCCGCTTACGAGGCCGGTCGCTTGCGTGTCCGCCCGCTTACGCGTCCGGCCGGACCACGGCCTTGATCGGCATGGAGCCCGCGCCCGCCATGGTGACGTTGCGCCCGGGGCGGGGGGCGTGGACCATCGCGCCGTCCCCGACGTACATCCCGACGTGGCTCGCGTCGTCGAAGTAGATGATCAGGTCGCCCGGCCGCATGTCCTTGACCGCGACCTTCGGCAGCCGCAGCTGCTCCTGCGAGGTGCGCGGTATCTTCTTGCCCGCCGAGATCCAGGCCTGCGAGGTCAGCCCGGAGCAGTCGTACGAACCCGGGCCCTCGGCGCCCCAGACGTACGGCTTGCCCATCTGGGCGGTGGCGAACTGCACGGCCCGCTTGCCCGCGTCGGTGGCCGCCGCGCCCTTGGAACCGTGCAGCGCGCCCGTGGACAGCCATGCGGTCTGCGCCTTGTACTGCGCGTCCGTCTCCAGCTGCAGCAGCCGGGCCTTCTGCTCGGCCTCCAGCTTGCTTTCGAGCTCCTCGGCCGCCTTGATCTTCTCCTCGACCTGCTTCTTCGAGGTCTCCTGCTTGACCCGGTTCGCCTCCAGCGTCTCCCAGTGCGCGCTCGCGTCCCTCGCGTACTGCTGCAAGTCGCTCTGCGTCCGGTTCATTTCGGAGAGCAGGTCCGAGGTCGCCTTCTCGCCCTGACGCAGTCTGTCGGAGCCGTCCAGGAACTGCGTCGGGTTGTTGCTCAGGGCCAGTTGCGCGCCGGGCGGCAGCCCGCCCGACCGGTACTGGGCGCGGGCGGCAGCTCCCGCGCGGCCCTTCAGGGCGGTGATGCGGTTCTGGCCCGCGAGGACCAGGTTGGCGATCTCCACGATCTTGTCGGACTGCGTCTTGGTCTCGCTCTCCGCGAGGTTGAAGGCGTCCGTGGCGGTGCCGGCCTCGCGGTAGAGGCCCTCTATGTCTTTGCGGACCTGCTCCAGGGACTTGCCCTGCTGGGGCTCCGGCGCCGCGAACGCGGTTCCGGCCAGCGCACCGGGCGCGGTCAGCAGCGCCATCGCGCAGAGCAGTGTGAGGGCGATCGAACCCCGTCGTCGTTGCCTCATGGTCCCCCCAGACACACCGATGCCGGACGGCGGCCACCGGATTGATTAACCGTCAGTAACTTGTCATTGCCTTCGGGATGGTGCCACGAGTCGGTCAATTCCAACACCCTTGTGGATAACCACCCGATGCGTCCCCAGGGTCCCCAGGGTCCCCATCACCCCCCACCGCTCCCGCGGTCCCGCTCACCCCGAAGGCCTCAACGCTTCCCACCGCACCGTCAGTTCCCCCTGGCGCCAACGCACCGGCCCGTCCGCGAGCGGCCAGTCCCCGGCCAGCGCCCGCGCCGTCCGGATCCAGCGCTGCCGCGCCCCGTAGGAGGCGTACGGAGCCGCCGCCGCCCACGCCCGGTCGAAGTCGCGCAGGAACGCGTGCACCGGCTCGCCCGGCACGTTCCGGTGGATCAGTGCCTTCGGCAGCCGCTCCGCCAGGTCCGAGGGCCGGTCCAGGGAGCCCAGCCGGGTCGCGAAGGTCACCGTGCGCGCCCCTTCGGGCCCCAGCGCGACCCATACGTGCCGCCGCCCGATCTCGTCGCAGGTCCCTTCCACCAGCAGCCCGTCGGGAGCCAGCCGGGAGCACAACCGCTCCCACACCGCCTCGACCTGCTCCTCGTCGTACTGGCGCAGCACGTTCGCCGCCCGGATCAGCGCCGGCCGGACCCCGTACTCCAGCGGCACCTCGAAGCCGCCGTGCCGGAAGCTCAGGCCCTCACGCTCGTACGGCTTCGCGCCCGCCACCCGCGCCGGCTCGATCTCGATGCCGACCACCCGCACCCGCGGAGCCGCCTCCCGCAGCCGGGCCAGCAGCTCCACCGCGGTCCAGGGCGCGGCCCCGTAGCCGAGGTCCACCGCGACCGGGTCGTCCGCGCGCCGCAGCGCCGCCCCGTGCGTGGCCGCGATCCAGCGGTCCATGCGGCGCAGTCGGTTCGGGTTCGTCGTCCCGCGGGTCACGGTGCCGACGGGGCGACGAGGGGGAGGGGTGGAGCGGGAGGCCATGTGCAGAGAGTAAGCGGAGCGCTCCCGCCCGATAAAAAACCGGCACGGGACCAGGAAATCCGCCGCTCCCGGAATGCGGGACACGGCCGTACGGGTTGCACTCCTAGAAGAGCGCCCACAGCGCTCTCCGCGTCATGCCGTCCGAGCGAGAGGAACTGCTCCCTTGAGCCAGTACGTGTCCCGCATCGGCGGCAGCATCGGCGGCCGTTTCGCCGCGGCCCGTTCCGGCACCCGCCACGAGCCGCCCCGTCTGCGCCTGCCCGCCGCCGTCGGCGGCCACCGCAAGCCGCGCCGCGTCGCGATGCTCAGCGTGCACACCTCACCGCTGCACCAGCCCGGCACCGGCGACGCCGGCGGCATGAACGTCTACATCGTCGAGCTGGCCCGGCGTCTCGCCGCGATCAACATCGAGGTCGAGATCTTCACCCGGGCCACCGCCGGCGGCCTGCCGCCCGTGGTCGAGCTCGCGCCCGGAGTCCTCGTACGGCACGTGGACGCGGGCCCGTACGAGGGCCTCGCCAAGGAGGAGCTGCCGGCCCAGCTGTGCGCCTTCACCCACGGCGTCATGCAGGCCTGGGCCCGCCACCGCCCCGGCTACTACGACCTGGTGCACTCCCATTACTGGCTCTCCGGCCACGTCGGCTGGCTCGCCGCCGAGCGCTGGGGCGTCCCGCTCGTGCACGCGATGCACACCATGGCCAAGGTCAAGAACGCGGCGCTCGCCGAGGGCGACAGTCCCGAGCCCGCCGCCCGCGTCATCGGCGAGACGCAGATCGTCGACGCCGCCGACCGGCTCATCGCGAACACCGCCGAGGAAGCCGACGAGCTCGTCCGCTACTACGAGGCCGACCCGGGCAAGGTCGCCGTCGTCCACCCCGGCGTGAACCTCGACCGCTTCACCGTCGCCGACGGCCGCGCCGCCGCCCGCGCCCGCCTCGGGCTGCCCCAGGACGCCGTCATCCCGCTCTTCGCGGGCCGCATCCAGCCGCTCAAGGCCCCCGACATCCTGCTGCGGGCCGTCGCGGAGCTGGTGGACCGGCAGCCGGAGCTGCGCACCCGGCTGTTCGTACCCGTCGTCGGCGGGCCGAGCGGCAGCGGGCTCGCGAAGCCGGAGGGGCTGCAGAAGCTCGCCGCGAAGCTAGGCATCGCGGACCTCGTGCACTTCCATCCGCCGGTGGCGCAGGACGCGCTCGCGGACTGGTTCCGGGCGGCGTCCGTCCTGGTCATGCCCTCGTACAGCGAGTCCTTCGGGCTGGTCGCCATAGAGGCGCAGGCCACCGGCACGCCGGTGCTGGCCGCGGCCGTCGGCGGGCTCCCGGTCGCCGTCGACGACGGGGTGACGGGCATCCTCGTACCCGGCCACGATCCGGTGGACTACGCCCGCGAACTACGCCGCTTCGTGGACGAGCCGGGGCTGTCGGCCCAGATGGGCGCGGCGGCAGCGCGGCACGCGCAGTTCTTCGGCTGGGACACCGCCGCGAGCGGCACCGCCGACGTGTACACGGGGGCGATGCACGATCACCGCCGTCACGTACGCTCCCACCATGGCTGACCTTGAACCCGCCGACCGCACCGACGCCGCCGCGATCATCGAGGCAGTCCTGACCGGTGCGGAACTGAGCTGGGAGTGCCCCGCGCCGGGCTCGTACGTGGTCCAGCTCCCCGGCACCCGCAAGCTGAGCACCACCTGCTCGCTCAAGGCCGGGAAGCACTCCCTGTCCGTCAACGCCTTCGTGATCCGCCACCCGGACGAGAACGCGGCCGGCGTCCACCGGTGGCTGCTGGAGCGCAACCTCAAGCTCTACGGCATGGCCTATGCGGTCGACGCGCTCGGCGACGTCTACCTGACGGCCCGCCTGCCCCTGTCGGTGATCACCCCGGACGATCTGGACCGGCTGCTCGGAACGGTCCTGGAGGCGGCGGACGGAGCCTTCAACACGCTGCTGGAGCTGGGTTTCGCGAGTGCGATCCGGCGGGAGTACGAGTGGCGGGTCGCGCGTGGGGAGTCCACGCGCAACCTGGATGCCTTCAAGAACTTGACGCAGCCGTCCGCCTGATCCCCGCCTGATCCCCGCCCGATCACGGACCCGGACCGCCCCCGTGCGGCGCCGTTGCCCGGGGCCGGCCCCCGGCACCCCGCGCCCCTCGAACTCCCCCGGCTACAGCTGGGAAGGGCCCCCGGGCGGGGCCGGAGCGGTCGGGGTGCCGGCGAGGGCGGGGGTCCCGGCAGCGCCGGAGGCGACGGCCAGGTCGAGGGTCCCGGCGGGGCCGGAGGCGACGGCGAGCGCAGAGGTCCCCGTGAGGCAGGAGGGGACGACACCGTCGGGTGCGGCGGTCGGCGTGGCCGGGTTCGCCGGTACGGCGGTGGGGGAGTCGGCCGGTTCCTCTCCCGGTCCACCCTCGGGGAGCCCGCGCATCAGCAGCCAGTAGCCCAGGGCCGCCACCGTGCCCAGGACCGCCGTCGCGCCCCACAGCCAGGCCGCGCCGAAGTGTTCGATCGAGAAGCCCGCCATCAGCGGTGCGATCAGCGAGGCCACCGCCCACGACATCGTGTACATGCCCTGGTAGCGGCCGCGCCCGTGCACCGGGGAGAGCCGCGCGACCAGGCCCATCTGGGTCGGCGAGTTGATGATCTCGGCCAGGGTCCACACGCAGACGGTCAGCGCCAGGCTCCACACCGAGCCGCCGAAGGCCGTCAGCCCGAAGCCGTACCCGGCCAGCAGCGCCGAGATCACCAGCAGCCGCTGTGGATCGCGGTGCTCGATGAACCGGGTGACCGGGATCTGCAGCAGCACGATCAGCAGCCCGTTCAGGCCGATGACCAGGCCGTAGTCGGTCGTGGAGAATCCGGCCGCGCCCATCGCGAGCGGCAGCCCGAACGAGCCCTGCATGAAGATCAGCGAGATGAGGAAGGAGAGCCCGACCACGCCCATGAAGCGCCCGTCCCGCAGCACCGTCCCCAGGCCGACCTCCGGCTCGGCGGCCGCCTTCTGCGCCGCCGTCTTCTCCGGCCGGGACTCCGGCAGCTTGAGGTAGACCAGCACCGCGCACACCAGCGTCAGGGCCGCCTCGCCGAGGAACCCGGCCAGGTAGCTGTACTTCGCGACGAAGCCCGCCGCGGTCGCGCTGATGGCGAAGCCGAGGTTGATGGCCCAGTAGTTCAGCGCGAAGGCCCGTACCCGGTCCTCCGGGCGGACGATGTCGGCCATCATCGCCTGCACCGCCGGCCGCGAGGCGTTCGAGGTCATGCCGACCAGCAGCGCCACCGCGGCGATCGCCGCCGCCTGCTCCATGAACCCGAGCAGCGCCACCGAGAACGCGGTCGACGCCTGCGCCGCCATCAGCGTGGGCCGCCGCCCCAGCCGGTCCGTCAGCACGCCGGCGACGAGCGAGGACACCACACCGCCGAGCCCGTGCAAGGCCACCACAAGTCCCACGAAGGAGGCCGAATAGCCCCGCTCCAGGGTCAGGTACAAGGTCATGAATGTGGCGACGAAGGCCCCGAGCCTGTTGACCAGCGTGCTCGTCCAGAGCCACCAGAACTCCCGGGGCAGACCCGCGACGCTCTCGCGAGCGGCCCGTCTCACACTGGCAACGGACATACGGAATCCCCCCGGAGATGTAAGTGCTCCTCTACTTGTTCGGACCCTACGGACAGTGCCGCTCCGGAGCCACTGGATTGACGGCTGCCGTCAATCGGGGACCGTCCACTTGTCGTATACACCGCGCGCGGGCGGGCGGGCGCGTCCATTAGGCTCGTACGCATGGCCGACGCACCGTACAAGCTGATCCTCCTCCGCCACGGCGAGAGCGAATGGAACGCGAAGAACCTGTTCACCGGCTGGGTGGACGTCAATCTCAACGAGAAGGGCGAGAAGGAGGCGATCCGCGGCGGCGAGCTGCTCAAGGACGCCGGCCTGCTGCCCGACGTGGTTCACACGTCCCTCCAGAAGCGCGCGATCCGCACCGCGCAGCTCGCCCTGGAGTCCGCGGACCGCCACTGGATCCCGGTCCACCGCTCCTGGCGCCTGAACGAGCGCCACTACGGCGCCCTCCAGGGCAAGGACAAGGCCCAGACCCTCGCCGAGTTCGGCGAGGAGCAGTTCATGCTGTGGCGCCGCTCGTACGACACCCCGCCGCCGGCGCTCGAAGACGGTACGGAGTTCTCGCAGTCCGGGGACCCGCGCTACGCCTCCATCCCGCCGGAGCTGCGTCCGCGTACCGAGTGCCTCAAGGACGTCGTCGTCCGCATGCTCCCGTACTGGTACGACTCGATCGTCCCGGACCTGCTGGACGGCCACACCGTCCTGGTCGCCGCGCACGGCAACTCCCTGCGCGCCCTGGTCAAGCACCTCGACGGCGTCTCCGACGCGGACATCGCGGGCCTGAACATCCCGACCGGCATCCCGCTCTCCTACGAGCTGGACGCCGGCTTCAAGCCCCTCAACCCGGGCGGCACCTACCTCGACCCGGACGCCGCGGCGGCCGCCATCGAGGCCGTCAAGAACCAGGGCAAGAAGAAGTAGTCAGAGCGATCATGCCCCTGACCTGCGCACACGGCGCAGATCGGGGGCATTCGTCTGTCCTGGGCCCACCGGTGGTTGCGGCGAAGAGAGCGCCCGGGCCCGGGGAGTTGGTCCCCTCGTCTCCGTCGGCCGCCTGTCGCCGGCCCGGTGGGGACGCCCCGCTTTTGTGGTCTTGTGGCCCGGCCCGACCACGCACCGGCCCGACCACGCACCGGCCCGGCCCGGCCCGGCCCGGTGCGTGGTCGGGTGGCGCGGTGGAAGCAATCATCGCGAGTGCGATAGCGGCCCTGGGACGCTGCTCGGGTAGGGGGTCACCTTCGCCTTTCAGCAGCGGGTGGCCGACCGGGGGCAGGAGTTCACCCGCTCGGAGAAGCTGCGGCAGGAGCGGCTCGACGCCTACACCTCGTACGCGGGGGCGCTCGTGAACTTCCGGCGCGGGTCGGCGCCGCGAAGCGGACCGGGCGCCGGGGCTTCCCGGGCGGGGTGTTGGCGGGAGCGATGCGAAGGACCCCGGCCGACAGGGATGTCGGGCGGGGCCCTTCGGGTGGTCGAGCCGGGCGGAGGCGGTCAGCCGCCGCACTGGCACGGGGCGCCGGACTGGCAGCCGCAGCCGCAGCCCGAGCCGCAGCCGCAGGCCGCGAGCAGCGGTAGGCGGAGTGTCTCCGGGGGCTGCGCTTCCTGCTCCGGGGTGATCGGGACGGGGGAATCGGGCATGGATCCTCCTCGTAGGCGTTGTGCCTTCGCCCTCATTCATGCCCAGCCGGACCCGTGCGTCAACGGCGCATTGGGGGCTCGTTGTTGATCCGGTCCGATTCCCGGGCTGATCCCCGGGCCGATCCCCGGTCCGACCTCCAAGCCGGTTCCCGGGCTGATCCCCGACCCGATCCGAGTCGATCCTGGTCGGTCCGGGCCGGGGCGCGGCTCAGATGCCCTCGACCTGCGTGGGCGCCTGGAGCTCGTCCGCGTGCTCGCCCGTCACGAGGTAGACCACGCGCTTGGCGACCGACACCGCGTGGTCCGCGAAGCGCTCGTAGTAGCGGCCCAGCAGGGTCACGTCGACCGCCGTCTCGATGCCGTGCTTCCAGCGGTCGTCCATCAGGTGCTGGAACAGCGTGCGGTGCAGCTGGTCCATCTCGTCGTCGTCCTGCTCCAGCTGGAGCGCCAGGTCGACGTCCTTCGTGATGATGACCTCGGCGGCCTTCGCCATCAGCCGCTGCGCGAGCTGCCCCATCTCCAGGATGGTCGCGTGCAGGTCGCGGGGGACCGCCGTGTCCGGGAAGCGGAGCCGGGCGAGCTTGGCCACGTGCTGCGCCAGGTCGCCGGAGCGCTCCAGGTCGGCGCTCATGCGCAGCGAGGTGACCACGATGCGCAGGTCGGTGGCGACCGGCTGCTGGCGCGCGAGCAGCGCGATGGCGCGGGCCTCCAGGTCGTGCTGGAGATCGTCCACCTTCTGGTCGGCGGCGATGACGCTCTCGGCGAGCTTCAGGTCGGCGTCGAGCATGGAGGTCGTGGCCCGCCCGATGGCGGAGCCGACCAGCCGGGCCATTTCGACCAGGCCTTCACCGATCGAGTCCAGTTCCTCGTGGTACGCGTCACGCATGTCTCGTGTCCCTCTCTCGACCTACTACTGCGGTACTGCCCGGGGCGGGCCGGTGCGGCCATCGGCCCCACGTTGTCACGGTGACCCTCGAACGCGGCCGACTCCGGCCCCACAGGTGAATCAACCCCGTCGCCAGGGTGAACTCTGGGCGACGACTGTTCGAGGTGCCACCCGAACGGCTGTGGAAGTGTCGTCGCGCCTGCTTAACCTGGAGTCATGGACGTGAACGCGGCGGTCGCCGCAGCTGCAGCGATTGCCGGGCTTTGCACCGGTGTGATCGCGATGCTGGCGTTCCGCTGGAGCGAGCGTGACCAAGCCCGCCCCACCCGGAGCTCCATGCGCCCCGATATCAACGCGGTGCTCCCACCGGGCGTGGACACCGTCCTCTCCGTGCTCCGCTCCTCGGCCGTCGTACTCGACGAAGGGGACGCGGTGGTCAAGGCCAGCTCGGCGGCATATGCCCTCGGCCTGGTCCGTGGCGGCAAGCTGGCCGTGGAGCCCATGCTCCACATGGCCCGCGACACCCGGCGCGACGGGGAGATACGCCAGGTCGAGCTCGACCTGCCCCGGCGCGGCACCGGCCGCGGCGAGGCACTGGCCGTCTCGGCGCGCGTCGCCCCGCTCGGTTCCCGTCTCGTGCTCCTCCTCGTGGAGGACCTCACCGAGGCCCGCCGCATCGAGGCCGTACGCCGCGACTTCGTCGCGAACGTCTCGCACGAGCTCAAGACCCCGGTCGGCGCGATCTCCCTGCTCTCGGAGGCCGTCATGGACGCCTCGGACGATCCCGAGGCCGTCCACCGGTTCGCCGGCCGCATGCAGATCGAGGCCACCCGCCTGATCAACCTCGTGCAGGAGCTCATCGACCTTTCACGGGTACAGAACGACGACCCCCTGGAAGACGCCGAGCCCATGCGCGTGGACACGCTGGTGGCCGAGGCCATAGACCGCTGCCGGCACACGGCATCCGCGAAGCAGATCACCATGGCCGCCGGTGGCACCGCCGACCTGCGGGTATGGGGAAACCGGGGGCAGCTCGCGGCCGCCCTCGGAAATCTGGTCGAGAACGCCGTCAACTACAGCCCCGCCCGCACCCGCGTCGGCATCGCCGCGCGCCGGGTCACCGCCCCGGGTGGAGACTTGATCGAGATAGCCGTGACCGACCAGGGCATCGGCATCCCGGAAAAGGACCGCGAGCGCATCTTCGAACGCTTCTACCGCGTGGACCCGGCCCGCTCCCGTGCCACGGGAGGAACCGGCCTGGGCCTTGCGATCGTGAAGCACGTAGCGGCTTCGCACGGCGGGGAGGTGTCGGTCTGGAGCTCGGAGGGTCAGGGTTCCACCTTCACCCTGCGACTCCCCGAAGCGGCCGCGCCCGTCCCGGCGACGGCCTCCGCACCCGCCCACCCCCTGCTCGAACCTCAGACCGCACCAGCCATCCCTGCCCCGGAGGTCCTTCCGTGACCCGAGTGCTCGTCGTCGAGGATGAGGAATCCTTCAGCGACGCCCTGTCCTACATGCTCCGCAAGGAGGGCTTCGAAGTGGCCATCGCCGCGACGGGGCCCGACGGTCTCGACGAGTTCGAGCGCAACGGCGCCGACCTCGTCCTCCTCGACCTGATGCTCCCCGGCCTGCCCGGCACGGAGGTCTGCCGGCAGCTGCGCGGCCGCTCCAACGTCCCCGTGATCATGGTGACCGCCAAGGACAGCGAGATCGACAAGGTCGTCGGGCTGGAGATAGGAGCCGACGACTACGTCACCAAGCCCTTCTCCTCGCGGGAGCTGGTCGCCCGCATCCGCGCGGTCCTGCGCCGCCGCGGCGAGCCGGAAGAGGTCACCCCGGCGGCCCTGGAAGCGGGTCCCGTCCGGATGGACGTCGACCGCCACGTGGTCACCGTCGCCGGCGGGAAGGTGGACCTCCCCCTGAAGGAGTTCGACCTGCTGGAGATGCTGCTGCGCAACGCGGGCCGCGTACTGACCCGCATGCAGCTCATCGACCGGGTCTGGGGCGCCGACTACGTCGGTGACACCAAGACCCTGGACGTCCACGTGAAGCGCCTGCGCGCCAAGATCGAGCCCGACCCGGGCGCCCCGCGCTACCTGGTCACGGTCCGCGGCCTCGGCTACAAGTTCGAGCCGTAAACAGCCCGGGAGCGCGTACACAGGCGTGTACGCAAGGGAACGGCCCCCGTCCGCTCGATGCGGACGGGGGCCGTTCCCGTTGTCTACGGTGCTTCGTGCCTCAGTGGCCGGTACCGGAGGACGGGGACGCGGACGTGCCCGCCGCGGGGGAGCCCGAGGTGGAAGGGGACGGCGTGGCCGAGGCGGAGCCCGAGGCGCCGGCCGACGGCGTGGGACCCGCGGCCGGGGCGGCGGTCGCGGCGTAGCCCGCGTACATGCCGGTGCCCGGTACGACGAAGCCCTGCAGGGCGACGTCGCCGGTGGTGCTCAGCTGGAAGACGATCTCCTGGACGTTGCCGTCCACGATGTCGTCCCCGCCCGAGATGGCGGCGGAGGCGTTGCCCGTGCCGCCCAGGACGACGGAGCCGCCGGCCGGGACGATCACCTTGGAGCCGCCGCCCGCGGGCTTCAGCGTCACCGTGGCCTTGCCGCCCGGAAGGGTGATGGCGTCGAGCGTCTGCTCCTTGGTGCCGGTGTTGAACACCGTCGCGGAGACGGCGGCCGGGCCCTTCTTGTCCTTCTCCTGGGTGATCACCAGAGCGTTCTGGACCTTGATGTCGCCCTTGGTGGCGGCGGCATTGTCCGGCTTGACCTGGAGAGTCGGCGCGTCGTGGCCCGCGGCGCAGGCGCCCAGCGAGACGATCGAGAACACGACGGCGGTGGCGGCGAGGGCGCCGCGTCGAAGGCTGCGGCTCACGGGGGAGGCAACTCCTTGGACGTACGGGAACGGAAGGGTGGACTCCTCGGAACGGCCGAAGTAGAGCCGCTCTAAGGGGGTGTCAGCGCGCTTAGGTTACCGAGCCGCCGCCCCGCCCCCGCACCCGACCCTCCGCAGTGTGGGGCCCGGCCCTCCACGGGCCCGGCCCCCGCACCGGCGGGTCCCGCCCGCGCCCTCGCCGGTCCGGGGTGATCTTCCATTCGCAAAAGGCCCGCTCGCAATGGCCCGCGCGCCCGCAGGTGATCAATTTCCGGATTTCGTCGAACACCGCTCGGTGATCAATTCCGGATTGGGCCGGAACGGACGCCGTACGGGTGGCCGCCAGTCGAACGGAGTAGTTCGGTCTGCCGCCCCGGAACCCGTCAAAACGGGACGTACGGCACATCGTCAGGGCTCGCGAGCGGGCGTAGCCTAGCCGTTTCGCCTGGTCCGCACAGCGCCTCCGACCTGCGATTACCCCCTTCCGGAAGGCTCTCGCAGCACGTTCGTGTCGCTGTTGTCAAGCCCTGAGATGGGCCCTGACCTGCGAAAACGCCATTCATAACAGTCGATTCTCGTGTTACCCTGGATAGCCACGGAAGGGGTACCTGTCACATGACGTTCAAGGTTGGCGACACCGTGGTCTATCCCCATCACGGGGCCGCGCTGATCGAGGCCATTGAGACTCGTCAGATCAAAGGCGTGGACAAGACCTACTTGGTGCTCAAGGTCGCCCAGGGCGACCTGACAGTTCGTGTGCCTGCGGACAATGCGGAGTTCGTCGGCGTGCGCGACGTAGTCGGCCAGGAAGGGCTGGACCGGGTCTTCGAGGTGCTTCGCGCACCGTTCGCAGAAGAGCCGACGAACTGGTCCCGGCGCTACAAGGCAAATCTGGAAAAGCTCGCTTCTGGCGATGTCATCAAGGTCGCTGAAGTTGTGCGTGACCTGTGGCGTCGTGAGCGTGAGCGCGGGCTTTCCGCGGGTGAAAAGCGCATGCTCGCGAAGGCGCGTCAAATCCTGGTGAGCGAGCTCGCGCTCGCCGAGAACACCAACGAGGACAAGGCCGAGGCCCTCCTCGACGAGGTGCTCGCGTCCTGACGCGATCATCCGTACGCCTGGTCGTACACAGTTGTGCCGCGGTGCCCGATGACAAGGAGACTTGTTGCCGGGCGCTGCGGCATGTCTGCACCCATGCCTTTGAGGCTCACGTCTTCACGACCCACGCCTTTACGGCCGCTGCTGCCTGCGCAGCTGCTGCCGGTACTGCCCCCTGACCCTGCCGCCGGTACCTGACGGCAGTGCCCTGGGAAAGCGATACTCGCTCACTGGCGTGCCGGGTCCGGGCAGCCGGCTCGACCGGTCGTCACGGAAGGGGCGAGGGCGTCGCACCCGGCACCCTTCAGGCCATACCCATGTCGGCCGAAGTCACAAACCTGGCTCGGAGCTACTGATGTCTGACGAATCGCGCCCCCACCGCACAGCCGCGGTGATCCCGGCCGCCGGCCGCGGGGTCCGTCTCGGTCCCGGCGCCCCCAAGGCCCTGCGGACCCTGGGCGGCACGCCCATGCTCATCCACGCCGTACGCGCGATGGCGCGCTCCCGCGCGGTTTCCCTGGTCGTCGTCGTGGCGCCGCCCGCCGACACCACCGAGGTACGCCGGCTGCTGGACGAGCACGCGCTGCCCGAGCGCACGGAGATCCTGGTCGTCCCCGGCGGGAAGACCCGGCAGGAATCCGTACGCGCCGGCCTGGACGCGCTCCCGGCCGACATCACGGCCGTCCTCATCCACGACGCGGCCCGCCCCCTGGTACCCGTGGACACCGTCGACTCCGTCGTCGAGGCGGTCCGCGCCGGAGCGCCCGCCGTCGTCCCGGCCCTGCCGCTGACCGACACCGTCAAGGAGGTCGAGCCCGGCCGGCCCGGCGAGCCCGAGCCGGTCGTCGCCACCCCCGTACGGTCCCGGCTGCGCGCCGTGCAGACCCCGCAGGGCTTCGACCTCGCCACGCTCGTGCGCGCGCACGAGAAGATGGCCGTCGACGGCGAGGGCGCCACGGACGACGCCGGCATGGTGGAACAGCTCGGCGTCACCGTCGTGGTGGTCCCCGGCCACGAAGAGGCCTTCAAGGTCACCCGTCCGCTCGACCTGGTCCTCGCAGAGGCCGTACTCGCCCGCCGGAGGGCCACCGATGCGTACTAGTTCCGAAGACCCGGCGGACCTGGGCTGGAGCCCCGCCGCTCCCGCCCCGGCCCCCGCCGCCCCCGTCATCCCCCTCGTCGGCGTCGGGACCGACGTGCACGCCTTCGAAGCGGGCCGCGAACTGTGGTGCGCGGGCCTGCTCTGGGAGGGCGAGGACGGCCTCGCCGGGCACTCCGACGGGGATGTCGCCGCGCACGCCGCCTGCGACGCGCTCTTCTCCGCCGCCGGCGTCGGCGACCTCGGCGCCCACTTCGGCACCTCCCGCCCCGAGTGGTCCGGCGCCGCCGGGGTCACTCTTCTGGCGGAAGCCGCCCGGATCGTCCGCGCCGAGGGCTTCGAGATCGGCAACATCGCCGTCCAGGTGATCGGCGTCCGCCCGAAGATCGGCAAGCGGCGCGAAGAGGCGCAGAAGGCGCTCGCGGCCGCCGCGGGCGCCCCCGTCTCCGTCTCGGGCACCACCACCGACGGACTGGGGCTGACCGGCCGCGCCGAAGGCCTCGCCGCCATCGCCACGGCCCTCGTGTACCGGACGAACCGGGCCTAGTACCCCGCACGCCCACACCGCCCCCGCGGCTCTTCGACAACAAAGCGGGCCCCGCGTACCGAAAGGGTCGCGGGGCACTGCTACGGGCGCACTACCCTGGATGCCGTGACTATTCGCCTGTACGACACCAGCGCCCGGCAGATCCGTGACTTCACCCCGCTCGTCCCGGGCTGCGTCTCGATCTACCTCTGTGGCGCCACCGTGCAGGCGGCTCCGCACATCGGGCACGTCCGCTCGTACCTGAACTTCGACATCGCGCGCCGCTGGTTCACCTACCGCGGCCTCGACGTCACCTTCATCCGCAACGTCACCGACATCGACGACAAGATCATCCAGAAGTCCGAGGACCAGGCCCGACCCTGGTGGTCCATCGGATACGAGAACGAGCGCGCCTTCAACGACGGCTACAACGCGCTGGGTTGCTTCCCGCCCACGTACGAGCCGCGCGCCACCGGCCACGTGCCGGAGATGATCGAGATGATGCGCGTGCTCATCGAACGCGGCCACGCCTACGAGGCCGACGGCAGCGTCTACTTCGACGTGCGCTCCTTCCCCGGGTACCTGGAGCTGTCGAACCAGAACATCGACGACCTGCGCCAGCCCGCCGAGGACGGCATCACCGGCAAGCGCGACCCGCGCGACTTCGCCATGTGGAAGGCCTCCAAGCCCGGCGAGCCCGACTGGGAGACCCCGTGGGGACGCGGCCGTCCCGGCTGGCACCTGGAATGCTCCGCGATGGCGCACAAGTACCTCGGCAGCGCCTTCGACATCCACGGCGGCGGGCTCGACCTGATCTTCCCGCACCACGAGAACGAGATCGTCCAGGCCAAGGCCTTCGGCGACGAGTTCGCGAAGTACTGGATGCACAACGCCTGGGTCACCCTGTCCGGCGAGAAGATGTCGAAGTCGCTCGGCAACTCCGTCCTCGTCTCCGAGATGCTCAAGGTCTGGCGCCCGATCGTGCTGCGCTACTACCTCGGCACCCCGCACTACCGCTCGATGATCGAGTACAGCGTGGAGTCGCTGCGCGAGGCGGAATCCGGCTTCGCGCGCATCGAGGGGTTCATCCAGCGCGTCATCGAGAAGGCCGGCCCCATCGAGCCGGCCGCCGAGGTCCCGCCCGCCTTCGCCGAGGCCATGGACGACGACCTGGGCGTCCCGCAGGCGCTCGCGATCATCCACACCACCGTCCGCCAGGGCAACAGCGCCCTCGCCGCCGACGACAAGGACGCCGCCATCGCGCGCCTGTCGGAGGTACGGGCCATGCTCGGTGTCCTCGGCCTCGACCCCCTCGACCCCCACTGGGCCGGCGAAGCGGACCGCGGAGAGGACCTCCACGGAGCCGTGGACACCCTCGTACGCCTGGTCCTGGAGCAGCGCGAGTCCGCTCGCGCCCGTAAGGACTGGGCCACCGCCGACGCCATCCGCGACCAGCTGCAGCAGTCCGGCCTGGTCGTCGAGGACAGCCCCACCGGACCCCGCTGGACGCTCGGCCCCCGCTGAGCCCGTCGGAGCAGTCCCACTGGAGCATTCGGATTGGGCTGCCCGGCGATCCGGGCGGCACACTCTTCATACGTACATATCGCAGCACCAACGAAATCAGGTAGAGGTCATGGCCGGGAACAGCCAGCGCAGGAACCGCCGCACGTCCAACAAGAAGGGCGCGACGGCCGGCAGCGGTGGCCAGCGGCGCAAGGGCCTGGAAGGCAGGGGTCCGACGCCCAAGGCGGAGGACCGCAAGAAGCACAAAGCCAACCGCATCAGCAACGCCATGGCCCGGCAGGCCGCCAAGCGCCGTCCGGCCCCGCGCCGCGGCGGCCCCAAGGGCACCAGCGAGATGGTCGTCGGCCGCAACCCGGTCTTCGAGGCGCTGCGCGACGGCGTACCGGCCGTCACCCTCTACGTCCAGCAGTTCATCGACAACGACGAGCGCGTCCGCGAGGCCCTCCAGCTCGCGGCCGAGCGCGGCAACATCAACCTGATGGAAGCCCCGCGCCCCGAGCTCGACCGGCTGACCGGCGGGCTCAACCACCAGGGCATGGTCCTCCAGGTCCCGCCGTACGAGTACTCGCTCCCGAACGAGCTCACCGCCTCCGCCTACGACAACGGCGAGGATCCCCTCATCGTCGCCCTGGACGGCATCACCGACCCGCGCAACCTCGGCGCGATCATCCGCTCCGTCTCCGCCTTCGGCGGCCACGGCGTGGTCGTCCCCGAGCGCCGCGCCGCCAGCATGACCGCCGGCGCCTGGAAGTCCTCGGCGGGCACCGCCGCCCGTACCCCGGTCTCGCGCGTCACCAACCTGACCCGTGCGATCCAGGACTACAAGAAGGAAGGCCTCACCATCGTCGGCCTCGCCGCCGAGGGCACGCACGAGGTCCACGAGCTGGAGCAGCTGGGCGGCCCCGTCGTCATCGTCATCGGCTCCGAGGACAAGGGCATCGGCCGCCTCGTCGGCGAGAACTGCGACTACCTCGTGCGCATCCCGATGCCGGGCGGCGCCGAGTCGCTCAACGCCGGTGTCGCCGCGGGCGTCGTCCTCTACGAGGCCGCCCGCCGCCGCGCCACCCGCGGCCGCGCCTGAGCACTACCGGAGGCCGCGCCAGGGCTGCCCCGGCGGCCGCCGCTTGATCCACTTGGCTCACCGAACGTGACCCGTGAGCGTGCCACCCCGCCCCTTACTGGCGGGGTGGCTTGATTTGACGGGTCTCGGACACATCCCTGATGTCAAGGCAGTGTCCTAAACAGTCGTCACTCGGTTAGATGAGTGTGGACACCAGAACGCCAGGGTTCGACGACCAGCCCGCGCTGAGCATGGTCAAGGTGCCGTGCGATCCCGCACAGGTCATCGTCAACCACGCCAGCTTCCGCGTGCGGCTCGCACCGAGCCCCAGCGCGCGTCCCAGGCCCTTGGGCGCCCCCGGGCTCGCCCCGGCACTCGGCGGGGCCCTCGCGGCCGCCGGGGCCGGCGCCGCCCGCCGCCGGCCCGTCGTCTGGAGCGGCAAGTCCGCCCCCGGCGACGCCGCCGCCAGCGCCGCCATGGGCGGCCTGCTGCAGGCCGTACGCGAGCACGGGCGCGGCCACGAGGAGTACGACGGCGGAACCACCCAGGTCATCCCGCGCCTCGACCTCGCCCAGGACCTCGCGGACGACACCCTCGCCTCCCCGACCGTCATCGGCCAGCGCAGCTACGGTGACGCCGAAGACACCCGCATGCAGCCCGTCGTGGGCGGCCTCTCGCACTCCCACGAGGCCTACGACGCCGCCTACTCCGAGGGCAGCGGATCCGCGGACTCCCGCCGGGCACCGGGCGACGCCCGCGCCCAGGCCTCGTACTACCCCGGCCGCCGGATGAACCTCGGCGTCGTGCTGCTCCCGCTGCGCGTCTTCCTCGGCTTCATCTCCATCTACGCCGGCATGGGCAAACTGTGCGACCCCGTCTACTTCGACGGCGGCGAGCGCGGCTCCATGGTCACCTGGCTGCAGACCCTGCACCCCTGGGCGCTCGCCGAACCGCTGCGCGACTTCGCGCTGGCCCACCCGGTCGGCGCCGGGCTCAGCGTGGCGTTCCTCCAGGTCATCGTGGGCGTGCTGACGGTCTTCGGCCTGTGGCAGCGGTTCGCCGCCTGCTTCGGCGCGCTGCTGTCCGCCGCGCTGCTGATGACGGTGAGCTGGAAGACCGTCCCCGCCTACGACGCGCCCGACATCATCTACCTCGCCGCCTGGAGCCCGCTGATCATCGCGGGCGCCCCCGTCTACTCCCTGGACGGCAGGCTCGCCAGCGAGGCCTGGCGCACCCTGGGACCCCGTTCCGAGGTCTGGCGGCTGCGCCGCCGGGTCCTGCGCCGCGGGGCCGTCATGGCCACCGTCGTCTGCGGACTCACCCTGCTCATCGGCTCGCTCCTCGGCGGCGCCGTCCGCTCCACCACCGTGGTCACCGTCCCCGGACCGGGGGAGGCGCCGAGCAACTACCTGCCCGGGCGGCCCCTGCCGAGCACCCCGCAGCAGCGGCAGTCCGAGCGGCCGACGCCTTCGAAGCAGGCCGCACAGCCCAAGGCCGGAGCCTCCTCGCCGGCGGCCAAGCCCGGCCGCGGGGCTGCCGGTTCGGCCTCACCGAAGGCCGGGTCCGGTTCGCCCACCGCGACCCGGGGCACCACCAGCGGCAGCCAGAGCCCGCGCACCACCCCCCGCCAGTCGGCCCCGCAGAAGCCCCCGGCCAGCTCCGCGGGAACGCGCAGCGGTGGTTCCACCGGCGGCACAGGCAGCTCCGCTCCGGCGAAGCCCGACCTGCTGGGCGGGCTGCTCGGCGGCTGACAGGCCGCGCGAACGAAGGAGAAGGGTCCGGTACGCGAGAGCGTGCCGGACCCTTCTTCGTGTGCGGGCGGGCTGGGCCCCGTACCACCCGGAGGCGCTACAGGGCGTTCTGCGCGGCCAACTCCCTTGCCGCCTCGGTCAGGTCCTTGGCGGTGTCGATCGCCCGCCAGTAGGCCCCCTGGGGCAGCGGGAAGCCCGCGAGGCGCCGCTCGCGGGCCAGGCTGGGGAAGGTCGTACGCTCGTGGTCGCCCAAGTCCGGCAGCAGGGGGGCGAATTCGGGAGCGAAGACGTACACGCCGGCATTGACCGGGTACGGGGACTGGGGTGCCTCGATGAAGTCCACCACGTTCCCGTACTCGTTGATCTCCACCACCCCCCACGGAATGCGCGGCCGGGCGAGCGCGAGGGTGGCCGTGGCGCCGCGTTCGGTGTGGAAGGCGGCCATCTCGCGCAGCGAGAAGCGGGTCCACACGTCGCCGTTGGTCGCGGACCAGGGCCGGTCGGGGTGCGGGAGGTGGCGGGCGGCGTACTTCAGGCCGCCGCCCCGGCCCAGCGGCTCGTTCTCCACGACGGTGGTCACGCGCAGCGGCAACTCCGCCCCGGCCAGCCATTTCTGGAGCACCTCGGCGAGGTGTCCGCAGGAGACCACGGCGTCCGTCACCCCCTCGGCGGCCAGCCATGCGAGCTGGTGCCCGATGATCGGCAGCCCCGTTCCGGGGATCTCGACCATCGGCTTGGGGCGGTCGTCGGTATAAGGCCGCAGCCGCGAACCCTGGCCCCCCGCCAGGACAACCGCCTGGGTCGGGGAGGCCGGGAACGCGGCCGCGTGGGGTCGGTCGGAACGCTCGGGGCTTTCGGAACGCTCGGAATCGGTCATGTCGTCATGTCGTTGTGTCCGGGTGCGGTGCGGTGCGGTGCTTGTGCGGAAGGGCGTTGCGGCGGCGGCCGTCAGCCCATGGAGGCGACACCGGACGCGTACGCGGTGTCGCACACGGGTCGCGCGTACGACTGGGCCTTCGTGGGCCCGTAGGCGTCCACCGCGGCACGCCCGAGGGCGCGTGCGATCCCCACGCAGTGCTCGGCGAGGGACGGCCGCCGGTCGACTTCCTGCTGGAGGTGGGTGAGCACGTCATCCGGCTGCTCGCCCTGCTGGATCTCGCTCAACAGCTTTTCGCGCAGCACGTCCTGGGCGGCGCGGGGCTTCGCGGGGACGGAGACGTCCTCGGCGGACGCGGTCAGGATCTGGGAGGGGGTGTTGTCCGCCCAGGGGACCATGGTGACCGCGAGGGTCCCGGACAGGACCAGGACGACGGGCAGGACCAGGGCGAGGGATCGGCCGATACGGCGGGCAGTGTGGGTCACGAGGGCGAGAGTAGCGCTCGGTGAAGATATGGCGACATTTAGTCACCCGGTCGGGGGATGGTTCGACGTGGCTTTTCGAATTAAGTGTTGACGCTTGGGGCCGAATGGCCCGATCTGCCGGAACTCGCGCCGAAGGGGCGCCCCTTGGAGGGACGCCCCTTCGGTCGGGTGGAGCCTGTGTGCGACGGGTCAGCCGGAGAGGCGGGCACCGGAGGACGTCGAGAAGACGTGGATCTCGTTGCCGCGCGGCACCACGTGCAGCGTGGAGCCCTTCTCGGGCACCTGGCGGCCGTTCACGCGCACCACGATGTCCTGCGAGCCCTCGGAGTGCGAGGTCGAGCCGTAGACGTACCCGTCGGCGCCCAGCTCCTCGACGACGTTCACGGTGATGGTCAGGCCGCCCGTGTCGCCGATGTCGAAGTGCTCGGGACGCACGCCCACGGTGACCGTGCGGTCGCCCGCGTCGGCGGCGGCGGACAGGGCCTCGCGCGAGACCGGGACGACGCTCTCGCCGAACTTCACGCCGCCGTCGGTGATCGGGACCTCGACGAGGTTCATGGCCGGCGAGCCGATGAAGCCGGCGACGAAGAGGTTCGCCGGGCGGTCGTACATGTTGCGCGGGGTGTCGACCTGCTGGAGCAGACCGTCCTTGAGGACCGCGACGCGGTCGCCCATGGTCATGGCCTCGACCTGGTCGTGGGTCACGTAGACGGTGGTGATGCCGAGGTCGCGCTGGAGGGCCGCGATCTGGGTGCGGGTGGACACGCGGAGCTTGGCGTCGAGGTTCGACAGCGGCTCGTCCATGAGGAACACCTGCGGCTTGCGCACGATCGCGCGGCCCATCGCGACGCGCTGGCGCTGACCGCCGGAGAGCGCCTTCGGCTTGCGGTCGAGGTACGCGGTCAGGTCCAGCATCTTCGCCGCATCCTCCACCTTCTTGCGGATGGTGGCCTTGTCCTCGCCGGCGATCTTGAGCGCGAAGCCCATGTTGTCGGCGACGGACATGTGCGGGTAGAGCGCGTAGTTCTGGAACACCATCGCGATGTCCCGGTCCTTGGGCGGCAGGTGGGTGACATCGCGGTCACCGATGCGGATGGCGCCGCCGTTGACGTCTTCCAGGCCGGCCAGCATGCGCAGCGAGGTGGACTTGCCGCAGCCGGAGGGGCCGACGAGGACGAGGAACTCGCCGTCCGCGATCTCCAGCTCGAGCTGGTCGACGGCGGGCTTGTCGCCGCCGGGGTACAGACGGGACGCCTTGTCGAAAGTGACAGAAGCCATGGTGATGAATCCCTTCAACCGGCAGGAACGTGCCGGACGGTCCGAGTGGAAGGTCTAGTCCAGTGGCTGGACTCGGAGCCGACGCTACCGGCAGCGGCGCCTCCTGTCAGCACCTGGACGGGAGTGACTTCCCCGACCGTCGCAGGGGGATGCCGGAGGGGACTGTCGGAGGGGATGTCAGAGGCGGCTGCTTTGATCCCGTCCATGACCATCTACGACCTGACCCGCGCCCTGCCCGACATCGAGACGCTGCGCGACCGCTGCCGGGCGATGGCGGCGCTGGAACTGGTGATCAGCGGCAACGAGGACGACGGCTACTTCGGCTACGTCCCCGCCTGGGGCCAAGGGGAGGACGCGGCTCTGATGGACGACGGCTCGGGCGGCGAGTACGCGATCGTCTTCACGGCGGACGGCGTCTTCGGGCGTGGCTTCGACCACGAGTCGCGCATGAGTCCCTGGGCCGACGGCGACGGCGCGCTGTGGCCCGGTCTGGTCGAGGGCATACCGGAGGTGTTCCGGCCGTTCCTGACCGAGCCCGCGTTCTGCTCCGAGGACGGAGTGCTCCACGCGACGACCGTCTTCTGGCGTGAGAACGGCGACACCGTATGGCGGGCGGGCGCGGTGGAGTTCCCCGAGGGGCGCGCGGACGCGGACGGCGCGGACTTCCTGTTCGAGGTCCTTGCGGCGGGCACGGCCGAGGCCTACCGCGACTTCGCCGAGGACTACTACGAGACCGATCTCCCCCTGGAGGCGGTCCGGCACATCTGGTCGCTCGGCCCGGTCACCCAGGAGATCGTCTCGGCGCTCAACCCGGGCCTCCCGCTCGAAGTGGTGGCCCCGAGGCTGGCCGCTTGCGGGTACCCGCGGACGCGCTAGAGGGGCGGAAAGCCCTTCGCTGAGGGAACTCGCCGCTGTGTAGAGTGAAGGCGATTCTGCGCGCTGCGCAGGGTCGCGCGCCCCCTTAGCTCAGTCCGGCCAGAGCAACGCACTTGTAATGCGTAGGTCGTCGGTTCGAATCCGACAGGGGGCTCCAGGGCGAAGGCCCCGGACCGTTCGGGTCCGGGGCCTTCGGTGTGCTCCGGGGCCGTCAGTGGCGGCCCGAGATGCGGTCCGCCAGGCGGGCCAGCGGGGTTGTGGTCGGGGTGTGGGTGGTGGCTTCGCGGCGGTCGGCCTCGCGGTAGGCGGCGTAGAGGGCCTGGACTCCCAGCCAGCGGAAGGGCTCCGGCTCCCAGCGGCGCACGCGGTGGTTGACCCAGGGCAGGGTGGTCAGCTCCGTCCTGTCGCCCAGGACCAGGTCGCGCAGGGTGCGGGCCGCGAGGTTGGAGGTGGCCACGCCGGAGCCCACGTAACCGCCGGCCCAGCCGAGGCCCGTCCTGGCGTCCAGGGTGACCGTGGCGCACCAGTCGCGGGGGACGCCCAGGACGCCCGACCAGGCGTGGGTGATCTCCACGCCCGTGAGGACCGGGAAGAAGGACGTGAGCAGGTTCGTCAGGGAGTCGATGGTGGCGGGCTGGGTGCGGCCGTCATTGTCGGTGCGGGAGCCGTAGCGGTAGGGGACGCCGCGGCCGCCGATGGCGATGCGGTCGTCGGCCGTGCGCTGGGCGTACATGTAGGCGTGGGCCATGTCGCCCAGGGTGGCGCCGCCGGACCAGCCGATCTGCTCCCAGACCTCCGGGGGGAGCGGGGCCGTGGCGATCATCGAGGAGTTCATCGGGAGCCAGGAGCGCTTCTGGCCCTTGAGGGCGGCGGTGAAGCCCTCCGTGCAGCGCAGGACGTACGGGGCGCGGACCGTGCCGTACGGGGTGAGGGCGCGGCGCGGGGCGATCTCCGCGACGGGGGTGGATTCGTGGATGGTGACCCCGAGGCGTTCGCAGGCGGCCGCCAGGCCCTTGACCAGCTTCAGGGGGTGGATGCGGGCTCCGTGCGGGGTCCAGGAGGAGCCCACCGCGTCCGCGATGTCGATGCGGGCCCGGGTGTCGGTGGCGTCGTAGAGCTCGCGGTCCGTTTCGCCGAAGGCGAGTTCGGCGGTGTGGAAGGCCTTGAGGCGGCTCAGCTGGGCGGGGGTGCGGGCGACTTCGAGGACTCCGCCGCGGTGGATGTCGGCGTCGATTCCCTCCTTGGCGGCGATGTCGATGACCTCGGTGACGGTCCCGTTCATGGCGCGCTGGAGGCGCTGGGCGGCCTGGTGGCCGTGGAGGGCGGCGTAGCGGTCGCGGCCCGCGATGCCGTTGTAGAGCCAGCCGCCGTTGCGGCCGGAGGCCCCGTAGCCGCAGAACTTCTGCTCGAGGACGGTGACGCGCAGGTCCGGGGCGGCGGTCTTGAGGTAGTACGCGGTCCACAGGCCGGTGTAGCCGCCGCCGACGATGACGACGTCGGCCGTGGCGTTGCCGGTGAGCGGGGCGCGCGGTGGGTGGGGGGGGGCGGTCTCGTCCGTCGCGTACCAGAAGGAAATTCCGCCGTTGATCGTCATGGAGGAGTTGGTACACGGGGTTCCGGACGGGTGTCCAGGGGCGTGACGTCGGGTTTTGGGTGCTGAGGGGTGGCCGAATGGTTGATGTGGGCGCTTGGTTTCCTCCTTAGGGTGGGGCGGGTGTTTTGTCGCTTTTTCGGGTGGGAGGTGGGGGTTCGTGTGACGCGGATCGTGGTGGCAGGAAGGCTGTTGCGGCGGTGGTGTCGGCGGTCTTCGCCAGCCGGCCGAAGGGGAAGTTCACCGAAGAACTGCTCCTGAAGATCGCGGACCGGGTGCCGGGCCTGCGCGGAGCGGACTTCGACGCGGGAGCGTTCGCGGAGGCGTTGAAGGGTGATGGGATCGGGGCCTCCGCGTAGCAAGAGGGCGTTCTGCTCGTTGGGGCCGACGGGCGGAGACAGACGAAAAGGGGGTGTCACCCGCATGCGGGTGACACCCCCTTTTCGGGCGCCCTACACGGAGGAGTCGTCGAACGGGTTGTACATCACGCGCGAGGCGTCGCAGCTCGCGATCACGCCGTTGCTGGCTTTGATCTTGCAGACCTCGAAGTAGGCGTTGTCGATCCAGCCTGCCTCCAAGTGCGTGCTCCACGAGGCGCTCGTCTGGCCGCTGGGCACGGTCCGCATCGACCAGACCCTGTGGCCCACTTCACCGTTGGTGACGAGGCGGATGCCGACGACGTAACCGTCGGTCGCGCGGTCCTGGGCGATGATCTGGATCGGGTCGAGACGGTAGGGGTTGATCCGCCAGCCGATGACCATCCGCCCGTAGTACGCGTTGGCCGAGACCGTTTCCTCGGTGCCGGACGCCGCGGCCGCGGGGCTGGCGAGGAGCGGAGTGACGAGGGTGGCCAGAGCCGCGGCGGTGACGACGAGGCTGCTCTTGAGGCGCAAGGATCCCCCAGGGAAGATGTGTTGACTGGAAATGCCCACTCTAGCTCGAATCCGACCATGCCTGACCGTGCCTCAATTGGCGTTACTCAGGGCGCTGTTCGGCCCTCCGTGGGCTGCTCGTCGGTAGCCGGCACGCAGCGTCGAACAGGCGTAGGGCCTGTAGGTCCAGGGTCGGGCCGTGGACGGCGGGTGCGGCGGGTGCGGCGGGTGGATCGGGCGAGGGCGAGGGCGCGGGCGCCGGTGGTTCGGGTGGTTCGGGCGGCTCGAGTGGTGCTGGGTTCGGCGGGATTCCCGAGCGGTTCGCGCGGGCGCAGCTGCGTGACAACGGCGCGGCGGGGCGGGAGTTCATCGACGCGCTTCCCGCGCGGGTGGCCGCCTTCCTGGAGCGGTGGGAGCTACGGGTGACCGGGCCCGGCATGTACGGGGTGACGGCCCTGGTGCTGCCGGTGGCGCGGGCCGACGGGACGGCGGCGGCGCTGAAGCTGCCGGCGCTGGACGAGGAGAACGCCGGGGAGGCTCTCGCGCTGCGCGCGTGGGGCGGGGAGGGTTGCGTACGGCTGCTGGCGGACGACGCCGAGACCGGGACGCTGCTGCTGGAGCGCCTCGACGAGGGCCGGCACCTGTCGGCGGTGGCCGTACGGGATTCCAGGCGGGCGGTGGTACTCCTCGGCGGGCTGCTGGCCCGGCTGACGGCGGTACCCGCACCCGCCGGGCTGCGGCGGCTCGGCGACGTGGCGGCGGGGATGCTGGACGCGGTGCCGGGAGCGCTGGCGCAGCTGGCGGACGGCCGGGCGCGGGGTCTGGTCGCGGACTGCGCGGCGGCGCTCGCAGAGGTGGCGGGGGAGCCGGGGGGCGGCTGCTGCACTGGGACCTGCACTACGACAACGTCCTGGCGGGCGGGCGTGAGCCCTGGCTCGCCATCGATCCGAAGCCGCTCGCCGGCGATCCGGGATTCGAGCTGCTGCCGGCGCTGGTCAACAACTTCCGGGCGCGGGAGGTGCGGTGGCGTTTCGAGTCGCTCGCGGAGGCGGTGGGCGCGGACCGGGAACGGGCACGGGCGTGGGCGCTGGCCCGGGTGCTGCAGAACTGCCTGTGGGACGTGCGGGACGGGGACCGGCCGGCGGCGGTGCAGCTGCGCGTCGCGGAGTCCTTGCTGGGGCGGGCGCGGTGACCGTGGGCCCGGCGGCCCGGTGAGCCGGGCCCCGGCGGTGCTGGGGCTCGGTGACTCGTAGGGTGCGGGCATGATCCGTAGCGCCGTCGTCAGCGACATTCCCGTCATCCACGCCATGATCCGCGAGCTCGCGGCGTACGAGAAGGTGCCGCACGAGGCGCGCGCCACCGAGGAGCAGTTGCGGGAGGCGCTCTTCGGGGAGCGGCCGGCGGCGTTCGCGCACGTGGCGCTGACGCCGGAGGGAGAGGCGGTCGGGTTCTCGTTGTGGTTCCTCAGTTTCTCGACGTGGCGCGGAGTGCACGGCATCTACCTGGAGGACCTCTACGTCCGTCCGGGCGTGCGCGGTGGCGGCTACGGGAAGTCGCTGTTGCGGGAGTTGGCGCGGATCTGCGGGGAACGCGGGTACGAGCGGCTGGAGTGGGCCGTGCTGAAGTGGAACGAGCCGTCGATCGCCTTCTACGAGGCCGTGGGCGCGCGGCCGCAGGACGAGTGGTCGGTGTACCGGCTGACCGACGGGGCGCTGGCGGAACTCGGCGCCTCCTAGCCGGTGTTGGGTCTCCGCGTCGCTCAGGGCTCCAGGACGACCCTGCCGGTGGTTGCGCGGCTCTCCAAGTCCCGGTGGGCGGCGGCTGCTTCGGCGAGCGGGTAGCGCTGGAGGGCGGGGCGCAGGCGGCCGGTGGCGGCCTCGGCGAGGGCGCGGGTCTCCAGGAGACGCAGCGGGTTATCGCCGCCGGCGCGTTGGAGCATGGCGGGGCCGAGGACGCCCCGCGTGGTGATGCCGCGGGCGTCCAGGCCGGCCCGGTCGGCGTCGGTGAGCACGAGGGGGCCGCCGGACCAGCCGAAGACGAGGTGGTCGGCGCCGTCCCGGAGCAGGCCGAGGGCGGTGCGGGCGACGGCGCCGCCGACGGAGTCGAAGAGGACGGTGGCGCCGGCGGGGTGGTGGGCGCGGACGGTGCCGGCCCAGCCCGGGGCGGTGTAGTCGAGGGCGAGGTCGGCCCCGTTGGCGGCGGCCCGGGCGGTTTTGGCGGGGCCGCCGGCGAGGGCGACGACGGTGGCCCCGGCGGCCTTGGCGTACTGGACCAGCAGGGTGCCGATGCCGCCCGCGGCGGCCGGGATCAGGGCGACGGAGCCGGGGCCGAGCTCGGCGAACTGGAGGATGCCGAGAGTGGTGCGGCCCGTGCCGATCATGGCGACGGCGGTGGCCGGGTCGAGGCCGGGCGGGACGGCGTGCAGCCGGTCGGCGTCGGCGACGGCGTACTCGGCGTAGCCGCCGGGGGCGAATCCGAGGTGGACGACGACGGCCCGGCCGAGCCAGGCGGGGTCGGTGCCGGGGCCGAGCGCGTCGACGGTGCCGGCGACCTCGCGGCCGGGCACGGTCGGAAGCTCGGGGAGGGGCGCGGGCGGGCCCTGAACGCCGCGGCGAAGGGAGGTGTCGAGGAGATGGACGCCTGCGGCGGCCACGGCGATACGGACCTGGCCGGGGGCGGGGACGGGGCGGGCGACGGACTCGTAGGAGAGGTTCTCGGCGGGGCCGAAGGCGTGGAGGAGGACGGCGCGCATGTCGGCCGGGCCGACGGGGGTGATCGTCATGGAGCCAGCCTCCGACCTCAAGCGCGGTTGAGGTCAAGGGCGGGCACGGTGGTGTTTCCGGGGCCGGGGCTGTCAGTGGGCTGGGTCAGGATGGGGGGATGGCGCGAGCGCGAGACGAACAACAGCAGACGGTGAAGACGGCACACACGGTGAAGGCGGCGCGGCGGCCGGAGGTGCGGCTGCCGGAGCTGAGCGGGTGGGAGGACGTCGGGCTGGAGCCCGACGGGGACTACGACGGGATCGAACTCGTCGAGGCGGACCTGGCGGGACAGGACGGGCGGGGGGCCCGGTTCATGGACTGCGCGCTACGGCGCTGCGTGCTCGACGAGACCGTGCTGGCCAAAGCCCGCTTCATGGACTCGGTGCTCGACGGCGTCCGGGGGGTGGGGACCGACCTGTCGGGGGCTTCGCTGAGGGACGTGGAGCTGGTGGACGCCCGGCTGGGCGGGGTGCAGTTGCACGGGGCGGTGCTGGAGCGGGTGCTCGTGCGCGGGGGCAAGATCGACTATCTGAACCTGCGCATGGCGCGGCTCAAGGACGTGGTCTTCGAGGGGTGCGTGCTGGTGGAGCCGGACTTCGGGGGTGCGGTGCTGGAGCGGGTGGAGTTCCGGGACTGCGTCGTGCGGGGGGTGGACTTCTCGGGGGCGCGGATGGTGGACGTGGATCTGCGGGCGGCGTCCGAGCTGGGGATCGCTCGGGGGGTGGAGGCGTTGGCGGGGGCGGTGATCAGTCCGGTGCAGCTCTTTGATCTGGCGCCGGCGTTGGCTGCGCAGGTGGGGTTGCGGGTCCTTTCCTAGGCGCAGCCGGGGTCGGGCCGCAGTCGCAGCCCGGAGTCGGGGTCGGGCCGCAGCCCGGAGCCGGGGTCGCAGCCGCAGCCGGGGCCGCAGCCCGGATCCCGGAGTCGGGGTCGGGCCGCAGTCGCAGACGGGGTTGCGGCCTGGGGCCGGCGGGTGCCTGGGTGGCGGGCCCGGCTGCGGGTGTGCCGCTGCGCGGGGCGAAGTCCCCTCCCCGCCCTTCCACCGTTCCCAGGGCCCGGCCCTGACCGGTCCTCAAGCGCCGGACGGGCTGAAAAGCACCTGGGGCTCCGCCCCAGACCCCGCGCCTCAAACTCCCCCAGCTACCGCTGGGAGGGGCCCCCTGGCGAGGCTGGATTTGCCAGCAGGGCTGGATGCATGCCGACGAGGCTGGATGTACGCCGCGGGGGCCGGATGTGGGTCGGCGGGGCTGGGTGCGTGGTGAAGAGGCCGGCTATGCGTCGGCGGGGTCGGATGCGTGCCGGCGGGGCCGGATTTGCGGCGGCGGGGCTGGATGTACGTCGGTGAGGCCGGACGCACGTCGTCGGTGGGGCCGGATACGCGTCGGTGGGGCCGGACGCACGTCGTCGGTTTGGCCGGATACGCGTCGGTGGGGCCGGACGCACGTCGTCGGTGGGGCCGGATATGCGTCGGTGGGGCTGTGGTGGGGTGGACGGCCGGCGAGGCCTGGTGGGGGGCGGGGCTTGGGGTGGGGTTACGCCGGGACTCGGGGGAAGCGGGACTGGAGGGTCCAGATGACCGGGTTGTCGGCCAGGCCGTCGTGCATGTCGATCAGGTCTGCGATCACGTCGTGGAGGAAGTCCCGGGCTTCGCGGCGCAGCAGGCGGTGGCTGAAGGTGAGGGGGGCTTCCTCAGTCGGCATCCAGTCGGCCTCGACGTCGACCCAGCCGAAGCGGCGCTCGAAGAGCATGCGGTCCGAGGACTCGGTGAAGTCGATCTCGGCGTACTGCCGGTTGGCGGCGCGGCTGCCGCGCGGGTCCTGGTCGAGCTGCTCGACGATGTCGCACAGTGCCCAGGCGAAGTCCAGTACGGGCACCCATCCCCAGGCTGTGGACACTTCCCGGTCCGCGTCGGTGTCGGCGAGGTAGACGTCCCCGCAGAACAGGTCGTGGCGCAGGGAGTGGACGTCCGCCGAGCGGTAGTCGGTCTGCGGGGAGTCGGGAAAGCGCCGGGAGAGGGAGTAGCCGATGTCGAGCACGTATCCGATGGTGTCACGGCTGTGGCGGCGCGCCTCTCACGGCCGGGTGAATCAGAGTTCCTGATCCTTCCCGGGTGTGCACGCCGGTTCGATTTAAGCTCGGCGCGTCCGGGGGGTCCGGGGGTCATGGGCGAGAGGGGACGGGGACGGGTGTGGGAGGAACGCGGGGACAGGGGGAAGACCGTGGCGGCCGGGGTGCTCCAGGAGCGAAACCGGCTGGCGGCCGAGCTGCACGACACGGTCGCGCAGGGACTGACCAGCATGCACCTGCTGCTCGACGCGGCCGACCGGGAGTGGACCCGGGAGCCGGGGCAGGCCCGGCAGCTGGTCCGGCAGGCCGCGGCGGCCGCGCGCGAGAACCTCGCCGAGGCTCGGCGGCTGATCCACGACCTGGCTCCGGTGGAACTGGAGGGCGGATCGCTGCCCGACGCCCTGCGCGGACTGTGCGCGCGGACGCGGGGCGCCCGGTTCCGGCTGGAGGGGGATGCCCGGCCGCTGGCGGGGCCGGTCGAGGCCGCCGTGCTGCGGGCGGCGCAGGGCGCCCTGGCCAACGTACGCAGGCACGCGGAAGCCTCGGTCACCGTGGTGACCCTGACGTACCAGCCGTCCGCTCTGGCCCTGGACGTGTGGGACGACGGCGTCGGGTTCGATCCCGCCGCGCCCCGGGGCGGGGACGGGCTGCGGCTGCTGCGCCGCCGGATCGGGTACCTGGGCGGTACGGCCGAGGTGGAGAGCACGCCGGGCGGGGGAACCGTGGTGTCGGTCTGCCTGCCGGCCCGGGACCCGGTATGACACGCATCCGGATCCTGCTGGTGGACGACCACCCCGTGGTGCGGGCGGGGCTGCGGGCACTGTTGTCCGGCTGCCCCGATTTCGAGGTGTGCGGGGAGGCGCCGGACGGGGCCGCCGCGCTCCGGCTGGTCCGCGAACTGGCTCCGGAGCTGGTGCTGATGGACATCCGGATGGGCCCGGGGATGTGCGGGGTGGAGGCGACGCGGCGGATCGCCCGGCTGCCCGAGCCGCCCCGGGTGGTCGTACTGACCAGCTACGAGTCCGACGCGTACATCGTGCGGGCCGTGGAGGCGGGCGTGGCGGGGTACCTGCTGAAGGGATCCCCGCCCGACCTGCTGTTCCAGGCACTGCGGACGGTCGCGGCGGGTGAGTCGGCGCTGTCGCCCTCGGTGGTCTCGCGGCTGATGAACCGGTACCGGGCGCCGAGCACGGCGCTGACGGCCCGGGAGACCGAGATCCTGGAACTGATCGCGACGGGCCGCTCCAACCGGGAGATCGGCTCGGCCCTGTTCATCAGCGGGACGACGGTCAAGACCCACCTGGTGCACGTCTACGAGAAGCTCGGGGTGGAGAACCGTACGGCGGCCGTACGCGCGGCCGTCGACCGGGGACTCATCGGGCTGGGGTAGCCGTGGTGCGGTGGGATGGTGGCCGCCGTGCCGTGGGATGGCCGCCGTGCCGTGGCCGTGGTGCGGTGGGGTGGCCGCCGAGCGGTAGGGGTCAGTTCGGGTACGCGATCTGGACCGCGGTGCCGTTGTACTGCCACAGCGGGGAGAAGACGCGCTTGCGGATCTTCCAGACGCCCAGGGTCTTCACGTACTCGTCTCGGTAGCGGATGCCGCGCACGACGACGGTCTCCGCGGCGGTCGCGGTGGCCGGGTAGACCAGCTGGGCTGTGGCGTGGCTGTCGCCGGTGGCGGTGTACCTGCCGGTGACGCGGATGTAGGCGTTGGCCGTCACGTGGGTGGAGTACCCCCAGGCCGCGGCGCCGTCGAGGTTGGCGACGACCGCCTCGATGCCGGACTTGACGATGCCGGCGGTGCCGTCGGGGTGGGCCATCACGGTGAGGGTGGCGTCGTCGGTGAACAGGGTCCGGAAGACCGTCTTGTCCTTGGTGTCGACGGCGAAGAGGTAGGTCTCCAGCAGGCGGTTGATCGCCAGCTCGTCCTCCGCCGAGCCGGCCGGGCTGTAGGCGCCGGTCGAGAGTTCCTCCGACGCGGCGTTGGCGGGCGTCGCGGTGGCGAGCGCGCCGAGCCCGGCTACGGCGGCGCCGGTGCCCAGCATGGTGAGCATGCGGCGGCGTTCCGGGGCGAAATCGGTGGTCGGCATGGCAGGTTCCTCTCGACACGGCTGGTGGCGCCCGGGCCGGTTCGGGCGGGGACCGGGCACTGACGAGCCTCCCGCGTCGCCGCCGACGGCGGATCGGCGCGGCGTACGACCGCGATCTCGTACGAATGGACGATGCCGCCGGCCCCCGCCTCAGGGAAGGAGGCGCTGCTCCTTGGCCACCGAGACCGCGCCCGCGCGGGTGTCGACGCCGAGCTTGTCGTAGATCCGGCCCAGGTGGGTCTTGACCGTGGCCTCGCTGATGAACAGGGCGCGGGCGATGTCACGGTTGCCGAGCCCGCGGGCCAGCTGGCCGAGGATGTCCAGCTCACGGTCGGTCAGGGTGGGCCGGGTGCCCCGCATGTGGGCCATCACCCGGCTGGCAACGGGAGCGGAGAGCGTGGTGCGGCCCTGGGCGGCCGAGTGGATCGCGGCGAAGAGCTCCTCCGGGCGTTCCGCCTTCAGGAGGTATCCCGTGGCGCCCGCGCCGATGGCCCGGGTGATGTCCGCGTCGGTGTCGTACGTGGTCAGGACCAGTACGTGCGGGGGGTTCGGGGCGGCCGTGATGCGGCGGGTGGCCTCCACGCCGTCGATGCCGTCACCGAGCTGGAGGTCCATCAGGACCACGTCGGGGCGGAGTTTGGCCGCGAGCGCGACCGCCTCCTCCCCGCTCCCCGCCTCCCCGAGCACCTCGATGTCCGGCTCGCTGCCGAGCAGGGCCAGCAGGCCGGCACGGACCACCACATGATCGTCGCAGAGGAGGATCGTGGTCGGGTTCGGGGTCGCGGCGGTCATGGTGTGGGCTCCAGGGGGATCGACGCCGAGAGGACCGTGCCCTCGCCCGCGGCTGATTCGATGGTCAGGGTGCCGCCGAGCTGGCGGACGCGGGCGCGCATCGCGGGGAGGCCGTGGCCGCGGTCCCCGGTGGCGGACCGGCTCTGGGTGAAGCCGTGGCCGTCGTCGGCGACGTCCAGGACGACCTGGTCGCCCAGGAAACTCAGGGTGAGGGCCGCGGTACGGGCCCCCGCGTGCTCCCGTACGTTCGCCAGCGCGCCCTGGGCGATGCGCAGCAGCGCCTGCTCCACGCGGTCCGGGAGGGGGACCGGCGCGCCCTCCAGATGGAAGCGGACCGCTGTCTCCGGGCCCGCGTCCAGCGCGCGCAGGGCGTCCGCGAGGCCGGCGCCGCCGTCGAGTTCGGGCGGCGCGAGGTCGTGCACCAGACGGCGGGCCTCGGCGAGGCCACGTGCGGTGATGTCGGTGGCGGTGCGTACGTGCGCGCGGGCGGTGGCCGGGTCGGCGTCCCAGGTGCGGTCGGCGGCCTGCAACAGCATCTGCTGACTCGACAGGTGCTGGGCCAGGGTGTCGTGGATCTCCATGGACAGCCGCTGCCGTTCGGCGAGGGTGCCGGCGCGGCGCTCGGTGGCGGCCAGTTCCCGGCGGGTGCGGATCAGATCGTCGATCAGGGTGCGCTGGGCCCGGGCCTGGCGCTCCATGTGAACGAACACGGCGGTCGCCAGCGCGGCGACGGCCGGCGGGCCGAGGAGGAGGTTGGGGTCGAAGGGCTCGCCGCCCGAGGCCTGCGCGAGACGGAGCTGCGCCGCTACGACGAACACGGTGAGCAGGGCCACGAGCACCACGGCCGCGCGGGGCGGGAGGGTGCGCAGGGCCGTGTAGAAGAGCGGTACGGCGCACCAGGCGAAGCTCGGCGCGAGGACGACGAGGACCACCCAGACGGCGACGACCAGGCCCAGCCAGAGGAGGCGGCGCACGGTGGGGGCGGTGGCGCCGAGGGCGGGACCCAGTACGTAGAGCAGGGCCAGGGTGATGCCGAGGGCGATGATCCACGGGGTGCGGGGTTCGTCCGGGTGGCGGAGGAGGAAGCGGGCCACGGAGGCGCCGAGGAGGAGGAAGAAGGCGGTGTGCATGACCGTGGCGAGCGCGCGGGTGTCTTTTGGCGGGGGGGTTGGGGCCTGTGGGTGGGCCTGGGCAGGGGCCTGGGTCTGCGCCTGCGTCTGCGTCTGCGCCGCGGGGCTCGGTGGGGTCGTGCGGGTCACGGGGGTGCTCCTGGGTGGGGGTGTGTCCATGGTGCCGGGTCCCCGGGGTCCGGTGCCGGTCGGCGCGGGTGGTGCCGCTGCGCGGGGCCTTCCCCTACCCTCCCTTCCACCGTTCCCAGGGCTGCGCCCTGACCCGCCGGCCCGGGCTGCGCCCGAAGCCCCTGGGGCTCCGCCCCAGACCCCGGTCCTCAAACGCCGGACGGCTGGGGGTGGCTCCGGCCGGAGGGGCTGGGAGTGGGTCTAGTCGGAGTTGGCCCGGTTGGGGGTGGCTCCCGGTTGGGGGCGGCCCGGTTGGCGGTGGCTCCGGCCGGGGGTGGTGTGGCCGGGTGGGTGTCGTTGGGGTGGGCGGGGGCGGGCCGGGGTTCAGGTAAGCGGGTTGTGGGGGTGGGGCGCATCAGCCGATCGGTTGACCCTCGGGTCAGCCGGTGGGGTGCCGGTTGGGAGCCGGTACGGGGACGGGGTGGTGGGGGTGGCGGGGAGAGGGTTGGAGCAACGGCAGGACAGCCCGCCGTGCCGACGTTCACAGGAGCAGCAGACATGAACACCCGCACCCGCGTTCTCACCGGTACCGCCCTCGCCGTCGCTCTCGGCGCCGGAGCCCTCGGCGCGGTCAGCGCCAACGCCGCCCCGGCCGCCGCCCCGGCCGCCGTGGCGAAGAAGGACGGCGACAAGAACTTCACCACCTCCACGCACCTCACCGTCGACGCCGCCACCCGCGCCGCCCAGGCCGCGCTGGACGCCGCGGAGAAGGAGAACCAGAAGGTGACCGTCGCCGTGGTGGACCGCAACGGCAACACCATCGTCACGCTGCGCGGCGACGGCGCGGGCCCGCAGTCCTACGAATCGGCCCAGCGCAAGGCCTACACCGCCGTGTCCTGGAACGCCCCGACCTCGGTGCTCGTCGGCCGCCTCGCGCAGACCCCGAACCTGAAGGACATCCCCGGCACCCTCTTCCTCGGCGGCGGCGCCCCCGTCCAGGCCAAGGGCGCCCCGGTCGCGGGCATCGGCGTGGCCGGCGCCCCGAGCGGTGACCTGGACGAGAAGTTCGCCAAGGCCGGTGTGGACGCGCTCGACAAGTAGCCGCGTCGGGGGACGTAGTCTCGAACGCGTGGATCACCGCGTTCTCTCCCGCCTCGCCGCCCTCGCCGTCGCCGCCCTGCTCGCCCTCACCACGGGCTGTACGGGGGAGACCGTGCAGGGGCGGCCGGGTGCGTCGGGGGTGCGCGACCCGTTCTTCCCCAAGGCCGGCAACGGCGGTTACCAGGTCGAGCACTACTCCCTGGACCTCGACTACGACCCGGCCGACGGGCAGCTGCACGGCACCGCCGTCATCACCGCCCGTGCCGAGCAGGGGCTCAGCTCCTTCAACCTCGATCTCAGCGGCCTCGACGTCGAGGGGGTGTGGGTGCAGGACGAAGGCGCCCGGTTCAACCGCACCGGCAACGAGCTGACGGTGCGCCCCGCCGAGGACCTCGAGCGCGGGGAGGTCTTCCGTACGGAGGTGGACTACTCCGGCCGGCCGAGGCCCGTCACCGACCCGGACGGGTCCCAGGAGGGGTGGATCGCCACCCCGGACGACGCGGGCGCGGTCGGTGTCGGCGAACCGGTCGGGTCGATGGCCTGGTTCCCGGGGAACCACCACCCGAGCGACAAGGCCACCTACGACATCACGGTGACCGTGCCCAAGGGGTACGAGGCCGTGGCCAACGGCGAGCTGCGTTCCCGGACGCAGGAGGACGACGGGCGGACCGTGTTCGCCTGGCACTCCGCGGAGCCGATGGCGAGCTACCTGGCGACGGTGGCCGTGGGGAAGTTCAAGGTGACGACCGGACGCACCGCCTCCGGGATCCCCGTCTACTCGGCGGTCGCGCGCGGGGAGACGGCGGGCGAGGCCGCGATCGCGCGGCTGCCGGAGATGGTGGAGTGGGGCATCGGGCGGTTCGGCCCGTACCCCTTCTCCGCGACGGGCGCGACCGTGCTGCCCGCGGGCACCCTCCGCTACGCGCTGGAGACGCAGACCCGGCCGGTGTTCTCGGGGGCACCCGACAGCGCGGAGCTGGTCCTGCACGAGCTGGCGCACCAGTGGTTCGGGGACTCGGTGTCGCCCAAGTCCTGGAAGGACATGTGGCTCAACGAGGGCTTCGCGACCTACGCCGAGTGGCTGTGGTCCGAGGACCACGGCGGGCCGACCGCACAGCAGCACTTCGACGCCTACCTCGACGGGGACACCGAGGTCGACGCCGAGGCGGGCTCGGACTGGGACGCCTTCCCGCCGGCCGCCCCGCCGGGCCCGAAGGAGATCTCGGCGTCCCCGGTGTACGGGCGCGGGGCGATGGTGCTGCAGCGGGTCCGGCAGGAGGTCGGCGACGAGAAGTTCTTCGCCATGGTCCGGGGCTGGGCCGCCGACCACCGGCACGGGAACGCGAGCACGGCCGACTTCACCGCCTACGCGCAGCAGAAGACGGGCCACGACCTGAGAGAGGTCTGGGACGAGTGGCTGTACGGGAAGGGCCGGCCGAAGGCCCCGGAGGCATCGACGACGCCGTAGGCGTCCGGGTACGCCGGCCCCGTCCCCGACCCGCCTACAGGGCCTTGCGCAGGACCGTGCAGGGGCGGCCCGCCTCGCGGTCGGCGGCCCGGCGCAGGATCTCGTAGCCCTGGGACTGCCAGAAGGCGAGGCCCTTCTCGTTGGCGTCGAGCACGGCGATCCGTACGCCCGACCGGCCGGCGGCGCGGAAGCGGTCCTCGACCAGGGCGACCATGGTGCGGCCGTATCCCTCGCGGTGCGTGGTGGCGTCGATGAGCAGCAGGCCGATCCACGGGTCGGGGTCCTCGGACGCCGGTTCCGGGTGATGGGCGAGGGTGGCGGCCAGGCCTACGAGGCGTCCGGCGGAGCGGGCGAGGAGCACCTCGGCGCCCTCGTGGGCGAGTTCGTCGGCGAGAGCGGCCGCGACCTGTTCGACCGTGATGCGGCCGGGGTCGGGGAAATCTCCGCTGAGCTCGAAGAACGCGTGGTTGGTCGCGTAGAGCGTGGCGATTTCGGTGAGGACCGGGCCCGGCAGGGCGCCGTCCTCGACGGGAGCGAGCGGCAGGAGGATCACGTACCGAACGGTAGCGAAGCCCCCTCCCCGGACGGCCGGGAGGGGGCTTCAGCTGTGACGCGTCGGTGAACGCGGCCGCTCGGGATCAGACGTTGACGCCGAAGTCCTGGGCGATGCCGGTCAGGCCGGAGGCGTAGCCCTGGCCGACGGCGCGGAACTTCCACTCGGCGCCGTTGCGGTAGAGCTCGCCGAAGACCATGGCGGTCTCGGTCGCCGCGTCCTCGGAGAGGTCGTAGCGGGCGATCTCGGCGCCGCCGGCCTGGTTCACGACGCGGATGTAGGCGTTGCGGACCTGGCCGAAGTTCTGGCTGCGGGTCTCGGCGTCGTAGATGGAGACCGGGAAGACGATCTTGTCCACGTCGGCCGGCAGGCCGGCGAGGTTGACGTTGATGGCCTCGTCGTCGCCCGAGCCCTCGCCGGTGCGGTTGTCACCGGTGTGGACGATGGTCTGGTCCGGGGTGGACTTGTTGTTGAAGAAGACGAAGTGGCCGTCGGAGACGACCTTGCCGAGCGGGTTGACCGCGATGGCGGAGGCGTCCAGGTCGAAGTCGACACCGGTCGTCGTGCGTACGTCCCAGCCGAGGCCCACGGTGATGGCCGCGAGGCCCGGGGCCTCCTTGCTGAGCGAGACGTTTCCGCCCTTGGAGAGGCTTACTGCCATGGTGACTGGTGTCCCTTCATAGTCTCACTTGGTCTCACTTGCCGTATCGACCGTGAGGCTGCCCAAGTTACCGCTGACCTCCATAACGTGGGGAGAGGGGCGCCAGGTTCCGGAATCCGGGAATTGTCCGCAGATCGGTCCGGGGAAATGAGGGTGACGGGGGTCGCGCGGGCACGGATCATAGGGGGCATGCCTGGTCCCTATGTCATCCGCGGTTCGGTCGTGCTCCCCGAGGGCGAGCTCGCCTGGCGTTTTTCGCGGTCCTCAGGGCCGGGCGGCCAGCACGTGAACACCTCTGACTCGCGCGTGGAGCTTCTCTTCGACGTCGCGGCGACCAAGGCGCTGCCCGACGTGTGGAAGGAGCGGGCGCTGGAGCGCCTCGCGTCCCGGCTCGTCGACGGGGTGGTGACGGTACGGGCCTCAGAGCACCGCTCGCAGTTCCGCAACCGGGAGATGGCGCTGGTCCGGCTGACCGCGCTGCTGGCCGAGGCCACGGCGCCGCCCCCGAAGGCCCGGCGGGCGACGAAGATCCCCCGGGGGATCAACGAGCGGCGGCTGCGCGAGAAGAAGGCCCGCGGCGAGACCAAGCGGGGCCGCAACGCGCGGGACTGGTAGCGGGACCGGCGGCCGGGGGACCGGTGGGCCGGGGCGCCGGAGCTCAGGGCGCCAAGTGGCGGTAGCGCCCCCGGAAGTACGTCAGCGGCGGGGAGTCCGGCGCCGGCTGGGCGGCGGTGAGCACGCGGCCGATGACCAGGGTGTGGTCGCCCGCCTCGACGCGGTTCTCCGTACGGCACTCCAGGGTGGCCAGTGCCTCCGACAGGAGCAGGGCGCCGGAGACGCCGCCGCGGGTGTGGGGCAGTTCCGCGAAGAGCAGCCGGTCGCTGATCCGGGCCTTCATCGAGAACCGGCTCGCGGCCTGGAGCTGGTGGTCGGCGAGCACGGACACCGCCCACAGCGGCTGCTCCGCCAGCAGGTCGTCCATCCGGGAGCCCTCGCGCACGCTGACGAGGACGAGCGGCGGCTCCAGGGACACGGACATGAACGCGGTCGCCGTCATGCCGACGTCCTCACCGCGCGGGCCGCCGGCCGACAGCGGGGGCTCCTGCGCGGTGATCAGGCACACACCGGCCGCCAGTCGGGACATCGCGGCCCGGAACTCGTCGTCGCTCACCCCCTCAGCATGGGGGGCGGGGGCGGGAACTGGTGTCAGGGGGGTCGTAGGGGGCACGGTCGGGACGCTACTGTCACCCCCTCGCGCGACGCATCGGGCTGAGGTCCGAGCCGCGCCCCCGCCCCTCGCCCTAGGACCGGGCGTATCGTTTGCTTCCGGAAACGTCCGGAATGGGCCGGAGAAGGCCGGAATGAACAGGCCGGAAAGAACCTGGGCGGGGCGGCGCGGCGGTCGCTTTAATTCATCTCATGTGACTTGAGTCACAGAGAGCAAGATTTGTTGACCCTGTGTACCTGCCGCACAGCTCACTGTGATTCAGTGGACGGGACACCGCAACGAAGCGCCGATGACAAACCTGGAGTTGCTGTCGAGGTCTCGGGGAGAGCGAGCAATGGAGACCGAGTCGGAGCCGTACGTCCGTCTTGCGACCCTGCGGCAGCTGCACCAGGTGGTGGCCGAGCTCAATACGGCCCGGAGCCTGGCGGACACTCTGCAGACCGTCGTGGACGGCATCGTCGTGGGCCTCGGCTACGAACTCGCCTGCGTCAACCTCGTACGCCCCGACGGTGATCTCGTCGTCGCCGCCTTCGCCGGTGACCCCGCCGCCGAAGCCCTGATCACCGGTCGAGTCGGCTCGCGCGCCTCCTGGGAACGCCGGCTGACGATGGGTGAGAGCTGGGACGGCCTGCGCTTCATCCCGCACACCGAGGGCTGGGTCCTCGTCGAGGACGACGTCCCGCAGTGGCACACGGAGGGCCCCGACCCCCGGTTCGAGGACGAGTGGCACCCCGAGGACCGGCTCTACGCCCCCATGTATGCCTCCGGCGGCGAACTGCTCGGCGTCGTCTCCGTGGACCGCCCCCGCAACGGCCGCAGACCCGGCGCATGGGGCCGCGAAGCACTCCAGATGTACGCCTTCCAGGCCGCCATCGCGATCAGCAACGCCCGGCTCCGCGCGAACATGCAGCGGGCCCTGGTCCGTCTGGAGCGCGAACAGCAGGCCCTGCGCGCCAGCGAGGAGTCGTTCCGCCAGGCCTTCGAGTACGCGCCGAGCGGCATGGCCATCGCCGAGATGGGCGGCGACCAGCACGGCCGCCTGCTGCGCACCAACGACGCGCTGTGCCGGCTGCTCGGGCGGCCCGCCTCCGTGCTGCGCCGCTACTCCTTCTCCGACCTCGTGCACCCCGAGGACATCGGCACCCTGCTGCGCACCTCCGCCGAGGGCGGCCGCGCCGAGCTGCGGCTGGGCCGGCGCGACGGTACGTACGTCTGGGTCTCGCTGCGCAACTCCGTCGTCGCCGACGCCGCCGACGGGCCGCGCTTCCTGCTCACCCACGTCGAGGACATCGAGGAGCGCAAGCGGCACGAGCTCCAGCTCGCCCACCGGGCCAGTCACGATGCGCTGACCGGCCTGCCCAACAGCTCCGAGCTGCGCTCCCGGCTCGGGGCCCGGCTGTGCCGTCGCCCGCAGGCGGTGCGCGCCACCGCCATCGAGGCGCTGGACGCCGCCTTCGAGACCCGGCCCTCGGTGGAGGGCGCACCCGGTGAGCACAGTGAGCACGGGTTCCGGCCCGACGGTTTCCCCGAGCCCTTCGAGTTTCCCGGCGGCATGGGCGGACCGGGGGCCGGCGGCTCGGCCGCGGGCGGCCCGTACGACCACCACGTGCACACGGTCGCGCCGGCGACCGACATCGACGACGGTACGAAGGGGCTCGCGGTCCTCTTCTGCGACCTCGACGGGTTCAAGTCGATCAACGACCGGTTCGGGCACCACACCGGCGACGCCGTCCTGATCGAGGTGGCCCGGCGGCTGACGACCGGCGTCAGGGACGGGGACACCGTGGCCCGGCTGGGTGGTGACGAGTTCGTCGTCCTCGCCGACGGGCTGGGCGCCGCCGACGCCGCCGACCTCGCGGTCCGGCTGCGCAACGCGATCATCCCGCCGATCCGGGTGGACGGCCGTGCGGTGCGCGTGGGAGCCAGTTTCGGCATCGGCTGGGCCAGCTGCGGCATGTCCGCGGATGAGGTCCTGCGCTCCGCCGACCAGCGCATGTACATCGAGAAGCGCTCCCGTTCGAAGGCACACCGCAGAGCCGGGTAAACTCTCGGGCCGCCCGTGGGCGCACCTGTTCGGGGTAGGCTCCCCGGGGTCGAAAGGAGTGACCTGCGATGACGACGCCCGCGAACAACGGCTCGAACAGTGGGGCGAACAAGCCCGAGGACGACGACCCGTTCGGCTACCTCTACGCGGACGGGCAGGCCGCCGGGGCCACCCCGCCCGGGCAGGGCGGCGGGTACGGCTACCCCGGCCCCACGCTCGGCGGTCAGCCGGGCGGCGCGCAGCCGGGCGTGCCCCGGACCTCGTACAACCAGGTGCGCACGGTCGGTGACCGGCCCTATGGCGGCCAGCGCGGGCAGGTGCCCCAGCAGCAGCCCCCGGCGTACCAGGCTCAGTACCAGGCCCCCGAAGCGCTCCAGGCGGGTGGCTACGGGGTCCCGTCCCAGCAGCAGCCCCCGCAGTACACCCAGTCCGTTCCCCTGCCGGGCTCCGGCGGCGGCCACGGCCACGGCGGTGGCGGGTCCAGCCGCAAGGGCATGCTCATCGCGGCCGTCGCGGTGGTCGCCGCGGTGGCGATCGGCATCGGCGCGGCGGTCGTCTTCGGCAAGGACGACGACAAGGACAAGGGCAAGGACACCGCGAACCCGGGCCAGAGCCAGTCCGCCCCCGCGCAGAGCCCCTCGGGTCAGCCGAGCGGTTCCACGCCGCCCGAGGCCCCGCTGCCCAAGGGTGACGCGGGCGGCGCCGGCATGGTGATCAGCGGTGGCGCGGCCCTGCAGAACGCGGTGCCGGGTGCGAAGAGCGCGAACAGCCAGTACGTCGGCAACTTCAATCAGCAGGGCGCCGCCGTGACGTGGACGATGGACGTGCCGAAGGCCGGTGAATACACCTTCCGGATGCTCTACGGCGTGCCCGGCAAGGACGCCAGCGCGACGCTGACGATCAACGATGCCGCGCAGAGCCGTCCGATCAACATGAAGAACTTCGCGAAGGCGGGGGAGGGTGACTGGGCCAAGGGATGGACCAACACCTACTCCTACGTGACTCTCAAGCAGGGGACGAACACCATCAAGATCTCCTGCGAGCAGGGCAACTCCTGCGAGGCGGTCATCGACCAGTTCGTGCTCGAGAAGCGCTGACGCGTCCCGCGAGGGCGGCGCCGGCTCAGCCGGCGCCGTCCGCCGTGACCTTCACCGACCCCCGTACCTCCTCGTAGGTGCGGGGGTCGAACTCTCCCGCCGTGGGGGCCGCGACCGTGGCCGCCGAGAGGGCCACCGCGCGGGTCAGGCGCTCCGGCCAGTCCAGGCCTTCGGCGAGGGCGGAGAGCAGGCCCGCGACGGCGGAGTCCCCGGCGCCGGTGGGGTTGCCCGTCAGGGCGCGGGGCGGGGTCGCCCGCCAGGTGCCCCGGTCGGTGGCGGCGAGCAGGCCGGCCGGGCCGAGCGAGGCGACCACCGCGCGGGCTCCGCGGCGGCGGGCGTCGCGGGTGGCGGGCAGCGGGTCGCGGGATCCGGTCAGCTCGGCGAGCTCGGCGGCGTTCGGTTTGATCACGTCGGGGCGGGCGGCGACCCCGCGGCGCAGGGCTTCGCCGCTGGTGTCGAGGAGTACGGGCACGCCGGCCGTGCGGGCCGCCCGTACGAGGGCGGCGTAGGCCCCTACGGGCACGCCCGGGGGCAGGCTGCCGCACAGGGCCACCGCCTGGGCTCCGCCCGTCAGCAGGGCCTCGTAGCGGGCGAGGAAACCGGACCACTCGGCGGCGGTGATCAGCGGGCCGGGTTCGTTGAACTGCGTGGTGTCCCCGGAGGCCTCGTCGACGACGGCGAGGGTGCGGCGGGTGGGGCCGGCGCAGGGGAGCAGCTCGTCGCGGACGCCGGGGGAGCCGGCGAGCAGTTCGCGTACGAGGGTTCCCGTGCGGCCGCCGGCGAAGCCCGTCGCGGTGACCTCGTGGCCGATCGCGGCGAGCACGCGCGCCACGTTGAGGCCCTTGCCGCCGGGGCGTTCGGTGACGTCGGTGACGCGGTGGGAGGAGTGCGCGAGCAGCCGCGGTACGCGGTAGGTGACGTCGAGTGCGGTGTTGAGCGTCACGGTCAGGATCATGCCGGGCCCCGTCTCGGTGTGTGCCGCCGGCTTCCAGGACCACACGATGCCAAACGGAGGGCGGTCGGCCCAGCACCGGGGGCCGACCGCATCGCTCAGCGCTGGGCCGCGAGCGGCTCGACGATCCATTCGCCGTGCCGCATGACGCCCTTGACGTCGAAGGCGGAGTCGAGGACGACGAGGTCCGCGTACTTTCCGGGCTCCAGCGAGCCGACCCGGTCGTAGACGCCGATGAGCTTGGCCGGGTTGGCGGAGATCGCCTGGACCACGGACTCGACGGGGAGCTTGTCGAGGGTGACGGACCGCTTGAAGGCGGTGTCCAGGGTGAGGGTGGAGCCCGCGATGGAGCCGCCCTCGACGAGGCGGGCGACGCCCTGCTTGACCTCGACCTCCAGCGGGCCGAGGTGGTAGATCCCGTCGCCGAAGCCGGCCGCGTCCATCGCGTCGGTGATCAGGGCGACGCGGTGCGCGCCCGCGTGGTGGAAGGCCAGCTCCAGCATGGCGGGGTGCAGGTGGGTGCCGTCGTTGATCAGCTCGACGGTGACCCGCTCGTCCTCCAGCAGCGCCGCGATGGGGCCCGGGGCGCGGTGCTCCAGGCCCGGCATCGCGTTGTAGAGGTGGGTGGCCACGCTCGCGCCGGCGTCGATGGCCTCGAGCGTCTGCTCGTAGGTGGAGTCCGTGTGGCCGATCGCGGCGATGACCCCGTGCTCGGCCAGCAGCCGTACGGAGTCCAGGCCGCCGGGGAGTTCGGTGGCGAGGGTGAACATGCGGGCGGCGCCGTGCGAGGCGTCGATCAGCTTGCGGACCTCGGCCGGGTCGGGGTCGCGCAGCAGGTCCTCCTTGTGCGCGCCCTTGCGGCAGGGGTTGATGAACGGCCCCTCGAAGTGGATGCCCGCGATGTCGCCCTGCTGGGTCAGCTCGGCGAGCAGTCCGGCGCGGCGGGCGAGCTCGTCCAGGTCACCGGTGACGGTGGAGGCGATCAGGGTGGTGGTGCCGTGCTCGCGGTGGGTCCGTACCCCTTTGAGCACCTCCTCGGCGGTGCCGGAGGTGAAGGAGGCGCCACCGCCGCCGTGGTTGTGCATGTCGACGAAGCCGGGAACGATCCAGTGCCCGGAGAGGTCGACCACGGCCGCGTCCTCGTGGGCGCTGCCGACGATGCGCTCGCCCTCGACGATGACGCGTCCGCCCCTGACGGTGCCGGTGGGCAGCACCACGCTGGCACCGGAGAGAACGGTGCTGCGGCCCACATGTGCGCTTCCGGACATCAGGCAGGTACCTCCGTGGCGAGTAGATCCCAGGCGAGCAGCCCTGCACCCAGGCATCCGGCGGTGTCCCCGAGGGCCGCCGGAACGATGTGGGGCAGCCGCTGGAACGTCACGCGTTCCTCCACGGCCGTCCGTAGTGGTGTGAACAAGGTTTCCCCGGCCTCGGCCAGTCCGCCACCGATGATCAGCGTCCGCGGGTCCAGCAGGGTGATCGCGGTGACCAGCCCGTCGGCCAGGGCGCCGATGGCGGCGAGCCAGACCTCGAGGGCGCGCTCGTCGCCGGATTCGACGGCCTTGGCGCAGTCCGCGGCGTCCGCCTCGGGGTCGCCGGAGGCGGCCGCCCAGGCGCGGCTGACGGCGGACGCGGAGGCGAGGGTCTCCAGACAGCCGTACTGGCCGCAGCCGCAGGCGGGGCCGCCGGGGCGGACCACGATGTGGCCGATCTCGCCCGCGTACCCGTGCGCGCCGGCCTCGATGCGGCCGGCGATGCCGATGGCTCCGGCGATGCCGGTGCCGAGGGGCACGAACAGGAAGCGGTCGGCGCCCCGGCCCGCGCCGATGCGGCCTTCGGCGAGTCCGCCCGTGCGGACGTCGTGGCCGAGGGCGACCGGGATGCCGCCGAGGCGCCTGCCGAGCAGTTCGCGCATGGGGACGTCGCGCCAGCCCAGGTTCGCCGCGTAGACGGCGATCCCGTTCTCGGCGTCGACGATGCCCGGGACGGCGACGCCGGCCGCCGAGGCGGTGGTGGCGAAGCGTTCCCGGCCGAGGTCGAGGAGCTCGGCGGCGAAGTCCTGGATCGTCTCGACGACGGCTTCGGCGCCCCGCTCGCGGCCGGTGGCGCGGCGCGCCTCGTGGAGCAGGGTGCCGTCGGCGGCGACGAGGGCGGCCTTCATCCCAGTGCCGCCCACATCGAGGGCGATGACGTGTTTCACGGGTTTCACGGGTGACAGTCTCGCGTGATCGGAGGGTAAAGGTCTAGTCCACTGAGAGGGATTGTTGAGTGGCCATACAAATTCGGGACCTTCGACGGTGCGCCGGTCCGCGCGGGTGTACGCGTGCAGGGCGTGTGTACGTTTGGGCCCGGATGTTGACCAGGCCGGAACGTGGTGTAGACCTTTACGCGAATCGTACGGAACAACCTGGGGTGGAACGAGAAACTGTGAAGGCCCGAACTGTCCAGGCCCGGAAGCCGAAACTCGCCGCCTCCGGCCTCGCACTGTGCCTGACCACCGTGGCGCTGACCGGCTGCGGCGCCGTGTCGGGCCTCGCCGGGGACAACGAGGTCACCCTGAAGGTCGTGGCGGCCGACTACGGCGACAAACCTGAAAATTCCTCGAAGCCCTACTGGAAGGACCTCGCCGCGTCCTTCGAGAAGAGCCACCCCGGCATCAAGGTCCAGGTCGACGTCTACTCCTGGTCGGACGTCGACGCCAAGGTCGCCGAGATGGTCAAGGCCGGCGAGGCCCCCGACATCGCCCAGATCGGCGCCTACGCCGACTACGCGGCCGAGGGCAAGCTGTACTCCGCCGACGAACTGCTCGCCGTGAACACCGAGGCCGACTTCCTCACGCCGCTCGCCGACGCGGGCAAGGTCAGGCGCGTCCAGTACGGCATGCCCTTCGTGGCCAGCACCCGGCTGATGTTCTACAACGAGAAGCTGTTCGCCGACGCCGGCATCATCCCCAAGGACGGCAAGACCCCCTGGCGGCCCAAGAGCTGGGCCGAGCTGGAGGCCGCCGCCAAGAAGCTCAAGGCGGAAGGCGTCCCCACCCCCGTCGCGCTGCCCCTGGGCCGCGAGGAGGCGCAGGCGGAGACGATGCAGTGGCTGCTCGCGGGCGGTGGCGGCTACAGCGACAACGAAGACGCGTACGCCATCGACTCCGTGAACAACATCAAGACCATGGAGTTCCTGCGCGACAAGCTCGTCGGCGGGGGCCTGACCGGCCCCGTCGAACCGGCCAAGCTGAACCGGCAGGCCGCCTTCGACTCCTTCTCGCGCGGCGAGGTCGGCATGCTCAACGGGCACCCGACGCTGCTCAAGCAGGCCGCCACGAAGGGCGTGCGGTACGGCATGACCCGCATGCCGACCTCCGACGGCGTCGAGCACCCGACGATGGGCGTCGCCGACTGGGTGATGGCCTTCAAGAACGGCCACCGGGCGGAGACCGGCAAGTTCCTGGACTTCATGTACGAGCCGACCAACGTGACGACCTTCACCGAGAAGTACGACCTGCTCCCGGTCACCATCAGTGGCTCCCGGGCCATGGAGGCCTCCACGGGGGCGTCCTCGGCGGAACTGAAGACCTTCCTGGGCGCGCTGCCGAACGCGCGGCTGTACCCGGTGGGCAAGAAGTCCTGGGCGGCCGTGAGCGAGGACGTCAAGAAGAACATCGGCAAGGCCGTGCAGCCGGGCGGACAGCCCGCGGCGATCCTCGGGGCCATCGCGGAGGCGGGGCGCAAGGCCGAGCCGCGCTGATCGGGGCGGGGCGGGGGCCTCGCCGAGCGGGGTCGCCGCCCGCGCGGAGCCGTCGCCGGGCCGTCGCCGTCACCGAGCCGGTGGCTGTCGGAGGGCGGCGTTAACCTGGCCGTATGACGGACGCGGACGAGAGGCCGGCGGCCGGGCTCAATGCCGACGAAGCGGCGGTACTGGCCTACGAGGCCCGCACCTGGCCCGGGCCCGGGGCCAAGGAGCGGGCCATAAGGGAAGGGCTGGGGATGCCCCCGGTCCGGTACTACCAGCTGCTCAACGCGCTGATGGACGACCCCAGGGCGCTGGAGCACGCGCCGGGCACGGTCAACCGCCTGCGCCGCATCCGCGAGGCCCAGCGGTCGAGGCGGTAGCGGCGGCGGCGCCGGCAGCGGTGTACCGCGCGCCGTAGCCGTGGCCCGGCTGGGCCGTTAGGGTCGAGCGTATGGGGAGCCATCCGCACGATCTGCCGATGCCCGTCACCGCGGCCGGACGGGAGGGGCTCGAAGCCCTCCTCCGGACACCGCGCCGTTCCGTCATCGCCCTCGACTTCGACGGCACCCTCGCCGACATCGTCCCCGACCCCGACCAGGCACGGGCCCACCCCGGAGCCGTCGCCGCGCTCGCCGCCCTCGCCCCCGAGGTCGGCTCCGTCGCGGTCGTCACCGGCCGGCCGGCCGGGGTCGCCGTCCGCTACGGGGGCTTCGCCGGGGTCCCGGGGCTCGAGCACCTGGTGGTGCTGGGGCACTACGGGGCCGAGCGGTGGGACGCCGTCAGCGGCATCGTGCACGCACCGGCCGAGCATCCGGGGGTGGCGGCGGTCCGGGCGGAGCTGCCCGGGTTCCTGGACGCGATCGGCGCCTGGCACGGGACGTGGATCGAGGAGAAGGGCCAGGCACTGGCCGTCCACACACGGCGCGCACAGGACCCGGAGGCCGCCTTCGAGGCCCTGCGCGAGCCCCTGGCAGGGCTGGCGGCCCGGCACGGCCTGATGGTCGAACCGGGGCGGGCCGTACTGGAGCTGCGGCCGCCCGGGATGGACAAGGGCGTCGCACTCACCGAGTACCTCGCGGAGGTGGGGGCCACGGCCGTCCTGTACGCCGGGGACGACCTCGGTGACCTGGCGGCCTTCTCGGCCGTGGAGAAGCTGCGGGCGGAGGGCATGCCCGGGCTGCTGCTGTGCAGCGGCTCGGCGGAGGTCCCGGAACTCGCCGCCCGAGCGGACCTGACCCTGTCCGGCCCGTCGCAGGTCGTCACCTTCCTGGCCGCCTTGGCCGCAGCCGTGCGGCCCTCTTAGAGCGTTCCGGCGGGGCTGGATGCATCCAGATGCATCCAGCCCCGCCGGCGCTCGGGCGCAGCCCCGGGCGGTCAGCCGCGGAGGGCGTCGAGCTGGGCCGTGAGCCACTGGGCCGGGGGGAGGGCCGTGGCCGAGGCGGCCAGCCGCTTCGTGCGGTCCGCACGCTCCGTGTCAGGCATGGACAGGGCCGCGTGCAGGGCCTCCGCCGTCGCCGTGACGTCGTACGGGTTCACCGTCAGCGCATCCGCGCCCAGCTCCTCGTACGCCCCCGCCCCGGTGGACAGCACCAGCACGCACCCCGCCTCCGACACCACCGGGATCTCCTTCGCGACGAGGTTCATGCCGTCCCGCACCGGGTTGACCAGCGCCACGTCCGCCAGCCGGTACGCCGCCAGCGAGCGCGCGAAGTCGTCCTCGACGGAGACGAGCACCGGCTGCCAGCCGGGCGTCCCGAACTCCGCGTTGACCTGGTCCGCCAGGTCCGCCACCGCCCGGGTGTACTCCCGGTAGACGGTCAGGTCCTGCCGGGACGGATAGGCGGAGGCCAGGTGGACCACGCGGCCCCGCCACTCGGGGTGCGTGGTGAGCAGCTCCCGGTACGCCAGGAGCCCCCGCAGGATGTTCTTCGACAGTTCCGTCCGGTCCACCCGGACGATCGTCTTCAGGCCGCCGACCTCCGCCCGAAGCGCGGCCAGCTTCGCATCGACCTCCGGCCGGTGCGCGAGCCCGCGCAGTTCGTCCGCGTCCACCCCGAGGGGATACGGGGTCACCTCGGTGAACCGGGCCGGCCCGTACCCGCTCGCGTCCGCGGCCGTCCTGCGGTGCGACACCCCGCGCGGGGTCCCGCTCTGCACGGACGGCGTCGCGATGCCGCGCGCGTCGTCCGACTCCGCGCCGGTGATGAAGTGGGCCGACCACCTCCACGTGTGGAAGCCCAGCCGGTCCGCCCCGAGCATCCCCCACACCAGTTGGCTGCGGATGTCCTCCGGGAGCATCTCCATGAACTCCGGCGACGCCCACGGCGTGTGCGTGAAGTGGCCGATCCTCAGGTCGGGGCGCAGCTCCCGCAGCATCCCCGGGGCCAGCGCCAGGTGGTAGTCCTGGATGAGGACCGCCGCGCCCTGCGCCGCCTCCTCGGCCAGTGCCGCGGCGAAGGCCTCGTTGTACGTGACGTACGACTGCCAGCGCCGCCGGAACTCCGCGTCGAAGACCGGCTCGCGCGGGATCTCGTACAGGTGGTGGTGGAGGAACCACAGCACCGAGTTCGCGATGCCGTTGTACGCGTCGTCGTAGACCTCCGGGTCGATGTCGAGCATCCGCACGCCCGGCTCGGCCACACCCCGCCGGACCGCCTCCCGGTCCGCGTCGGACAGGGCCGCGCAGATCCACACCGCCCCCGGCTGCTGCGCGAGGGCGGCGGAGAGGCCGGAAACGAGGCCGCCCCCGCCGCGGCGGGCACTGAGCGTGCCGTCCGGGGCGAGGGCGTACGAGAGCGGGCCGCGATTCGCGGCGACGAGAACTTGGGAAGCCATGCCGCGAACCTAGCCCGGCTCGGGGCCGGTCAAACGTCGGTGCCCGCGCGTGCGCCGGACCGAGAGAAAGACCACTGCGCCGAGTGCCGTGAACGCGCGCCGGCGCCCCGTCGCGGGGCTACGCCACGCGGCGGCGCGCGTACTCCTCGATCTCCTGCATCGGCGGCCGCTCCTCGGTGTCCACGGCGTAGGTGTGCGGTACGAACCCCTCCGGGCCGCGCTCGAACTGCGTCAGCTCGGGGCGTACGAGGTGCCCGCGCGCGAGCCGCGCCAGGGCCGTGCGGTAGATGGCCGCGGCCATCCGGCCCAGCGCCTGGCCGTCCTGGTGCCGGTGCAGCCGTACGCCCACGTCCACCTGGGCCAGCGCGTCCAGCCCGGCCGTGTGCAGCGCGTCCACCAGCAGGCCCAGCTCCACCCCGTAGCCGACGGGGAACGGCAGCCGCTCCAGCAGCTCGCGGCGTACGGCGTACTCACCGCCCAGCGGCTGGACGAAGCCCGCCAGCTGCGGCCAGTGGAGGTTGAGCAGGGGGCGGGCCACCAGCTCCGTGACCCGGCCGCCCTGGCCGTGGGCCTTGGCGGCGTCGAGGCCCTCGAACTCCTGGCCGAGCGGCCGGTCGTACATCGCCTTGACGAACCGCACCGGCGGATCGGTCAGCAGTGGACCGACGATCCCGGAGACGAAGGTGGCCGAGAAATCACGCAGATCGGCGTCGACGAAGCAGACGATGTCACCCGTGGTGACCAGCAGCGATCGCCACAGGACCTCACCCTTGCCGGGCAGCGCCGGGATCCGCGGCAGGATCTCGTCGCGGTGCACCACCCGCGCCCCGGCCTTGGCCGCGACCTCGGCGGTGCGGTCCGTCGAGCCCGAGTCGATCACGACGAGCTCGTCCACGAGGGGCACCGGCAGGCCCTCGATCAGATCGCGCCGGATCACCTCGACGATCTCGCCGACCGTCGCCTCCTCGTTCAGCGCCGGCAACACCACACTCACCGTGGTCCCCGCTGCCCGCTTGGCGGAGAGCAGCCGGCCGAGCGGTCGGTCGGCGGCGGACCAGGAGCGGTCTGCCAGCCAGCGCTCCACCTCTTCCAGCACCTTCAGCACTCCCTGGTTCTTCACTGGTATGGACCGAATTGTGATCCATCTCGCGGTTCGGACGGCTGTCTCAACCCCCCGGGCCTTCGGTTACAGTCTTGAACAACGCAAAGGTCCACCGCATGCCGGGGGGCCTTGCGTACAAACGCACCGGCGCGCCACAGAGCGCGTCCGCCGGTGCCATACCGCTCATCCAGAGGGGCAGAGGGACACGGCCCGTTGAAGCCCCGGCAACCCTCCAGTCGGTCTCGCGATCGCGCATTCCAGCGACGTCAGCGAGGTCCCCGGCTAGGGAAGGTGCCAATTCCGTCTCATGGCGAAGTGCGCCATGGGGAAGATGAGGAGAAAGGGCCTCGCCATCATGGCTGCACAGTCTGTCGCAACCTCTGCCGAAACCGTTGAAACCACCGTTTCGGGAACCTCTGTCGATCTCGGTCCCGCCACCGGCCTTTCCTGTCGTGAGTGCGGTACCCGCTTCGAGCTCGGCCCGATCTTCGCCTGCGTCGAGTGCTTCGGACCGCTCGAAGTCTCCTACGACCTGCCGCTCGGGGACCCCGAAGCCCTGCGCGCCGCGATCGAGGCCGGCCCCAACAACATCTGGCGCTACGCGCCGCTGCTGCCCGTCCCGGCGGACGTGGCCTCCAAGCCGAGCCTGAACCCCGGCTTCACCAAGCTCGTGGACGCGGCCAACCTGGCCAAGGAGCTCGGCGTCACCGGCAAGCTGTACGTCAAGGACGACTCCGGCAACCCGACGCACTCCTTCAAGGACCGCGTCGTGGCCATCGCCGTCGAGGCCGCCCGTGCCTTCGGCTTCACCACCCTCTCCTGCTCCTCCACCGGCAACCTGGCCGGCGCCGTCGGCGCCGCGGCCGCCCGCGCCGGCTTCCGCTCCTGCGTGTTCATCCCGCACGACCTGGAGCAGGGCAAGGTCGTCATGGCCGGCATCTACGGTGGCGACCTCGTCGGCATCGAGGGCAACTACGACGACGTCAACCGCTTCTGCTCCGAGCTCATCGGCGACCCGCTGGGCGAGGGCTGGGGCTTCGTCAACGTCAACCTGCGCCCGTACTACGGCGAGGGTTCCAAGACCCTGGCGTACGAGATCTGCGAGCAGCTCGGCTGGCAGCTGCCCGACCAGATCGTCATCCCGATCGCGTCCGGCTCGCAGCTGACGAAGATCGACAAGGGCCTGCGGGAGCTCGTCAAGCTCGGACTCGTCGAGGACAAGCCGTACAAGATCTTCGGCGCCCAGGCCGAGGGCTGCTCGCCCGTCTCGACCGCCTTCAAGGCCGGTCACGAGGTGGTCCGCCCGCAGAAGCCGAACACCATCGCCAAGTCGCTGGCCATCGGCAACCCGGCGGACGGTCCGTACGTCCTGGACATCGCACGCCGCACCGGCGGCTACGTCGAGGACGTCAACGACACCGAGGTCGTCGAGGCCATCAAGATCCTCGCCCAGACCGAGGGCATCTTCGCCGAGACCGCGGGCGGCGTGACCGTCGGCGTGACGAAGAAGCTCATCGAGAACGGGCAGCTCGACCCCTCGCTGACCACCGTGATCCTGAACACCGGTGACGGCCTCAAGACCCTGGAGGCGGTAGCTGCCGACAGCGGCCAGACCGCCACCATCCGCCCGAGCCTCGAGGCGTTCCGCGCCGCCGGCCTGGCCTGATCCTCCTCCTGACCCGGAAAGGCAGTAGCGCCATGAGCGTCAACGTCCGCATCCCCACCATCCTGCGCACCTACACGGGCGGCCAGGCGGAGGTCCCCGCCGAGGGCGCGACCCTCGAAGAGGTCATCCAGTCGCTGGAGGCGAGCCACCCGGGCATCGCCGCGCGCGTCCTGGACGACCAGGGCAAGCTGCGCCGCTTCGTCAACGTCTACGTCAACGACGACGACGTGCGCTTCGAGGGCGGTCTGCAGACGTCCACGCCGGACGGCGCCGGCATCTCGATCATCCCCGCCGTCGCGGGCGGCTGCTGATAGTCGCCACCCTCCGCGGAAACTGAATTGCCCCCTCCGTTACTAAACGGAGGGGGCAATTCTGCTTGGTTGGGCGCGGTAGAGTTGGGGAAGTCCCCTCCGCTGCCCTTGCCCGCCGCATATGAGCGGGTCGCGAGAGGGTTGACATTGAGTCAACATGCAAGCGCGCTATGGGTCGTTGGCCTGGTTTGTCCGGCCCGAGTTGCCCTGGAATATTCTTGATTTTCACCCTATTTCAATCTTTTGTCATGGCCAGAATTCTCGTCGGAATGACCTGTTGCAGACAGCAGCGGTGCGGATACATTCAGCCCCGGTCGAGGCGTTCCGGCGCAAGTTTCTGACCCGGGACCGCGAAGTGCGGTCCTGCGCAAGGGCCAGTAATAGGGGAGTTAGGCATGGCTCAGGGCACCGTCAAGTGGTTCAACGCGGAGAAGGGCTACGGCTTCATCGCGGTCGACGGTGGTGCGGATGTGTTCGTCCACTACAGCGCCATCCAGATGGACGGGTACCGCACCCTTGAAGAAGGTCAGCGGGTCGAATTCGAGATCTCGCAGGGCCAGAAGGGTCCGCAGGCGGACATGGTCAAGCTCGCCGCCGGCTAGTCCGACCGCGATCGACCACCGACACGTACGGGGCCGCGCACAGCGGTCGCGTACGACGGCACAACGGCATATGTACGAGGGGCCCACATCCTGGACACGGGATGTGGGCCCCTCGTGCGTGGCGGCGCCGGAGGCCCTGCGGCGTCCGGGTGTTCGGCGCGGGTTGTCCGAAGCCGCTTGCACTCGGAGGGGTCGAGTGCTAATCATTGGCGTTAGCACTCTCCTAGTGAGAGTGCTACCTAAACGAGGACCGGGTCAGTGAGGCCCACGGGGTCCGGCGGGAAGAAACCGCCGGGCACGCAGGCCGTCCGTCGCGGGCGCGGGCGCGGTCCGGGAGCAATCCACCGCTGTCCGGGAGGACCACTTCAGATGGCCAAGATCATTGCGTTCAACGAGGAGGCCCGGCGCGGTCTCGAGCGAGGCATGAACCAGCTCGCCGATGCCGTCAAGGTCACCCTTGGCCCCAAGGGTCGCAACGTCGTCCTTGAGAAGAAGTGGGGCGCCCCCACGATCACCAACGATGGTGTCTCCATCGCCAAGGAGATCGAGCTCGAGGACCCGTACGAGAAGATCGGCGCAGAGCTGGTCAAGGAAGTCGCCAAGAAGACGGACGACGTCGCCGGCGACGGTACGACCACCGCCACCGTTCTCGCCCAGGCGCTCGTCCGCGAGGGTCTGCGCAACGTGGCCGCCGGTGCGAACCCGATGGCCCTCAAGCGCGGTATCGAGAAGGCCGTCGAGGCCGTCTCCGCCGCCCTGCTGGCGCAGGCCAAGGATGTCGAGACCAAGGAGCAGATCGCTTCTACGGCCTCCATCTCCGCCGCCGACACCCAGATCGGCGAGCTCATCGCCGAGGCCATGGACAAGGTCGGCAAGGAAGGCGTCATCACCGTCGAGGAGTCGCAGACCTTCGGTCTCGAGCTCGAGCTCACCGAGGGCATGCGCTTCGACAAGGGCTACATCTCGGCGTACTTCGCCACCGACATGGAGCGCATGGAGTCGTCGCTCGACGACCCGTACATCCTGATCGTCAACTCGAAGATCGGCTCGGTCAAGGACCTGCTGCCGCTCCTCGAGAAGGTCATGCAGTCCGGCAAGCCGCTGCTGATCATCGCCGAGGACGTCGAGGGCGAGGCCCTGTCGACCCTGGTCGTCAACAAGATCCGCGGCACCTTCAAGTCCGTCGCCGTCAAGGCTCCGGGCTTCGGTGACCGTCGCAAGGCCATGCTCGGCGACATCGCCATCCTCACGGGCGGCACGGTCATCTCCGAGGAGGTCGGCCTCAAGCTCGAGAACGCCGGTCTCGACCTGCTCGGCCGCGCCCGCAAGGTCGTCATCACCAAGGACGAGACCACCATCGTCGACGGCTCCGGCGAGAGCGACCAGGTTGCCGGTCGCGTCAACCAGATCCGCGCCGAGATCGAGAACTCCGACTCGGACTACGACCGCGAGAAGCTCCAGGAGCGCCTCGCGAAGCTGGCCGGCGGCGTGGCCGTCATCAAGGCCGGCGCCGCGACCGAGGTCGAGCTCAAGGAGCGCAAGCACCGCATCGAGGACGCCGTTCGCAACGCGAAGGCGGCCGTCGAAGAGGGCATCGTCGCCGGTGGCGGCGTGGCCCTGCTGCAGGCCTCCTCGGTCTTCGACAAGCTAGAGCTCACCGGCGACGAGGCGACCGGCGCCAACGCCGTCAAGCTCGCGCTGGAGGCCCCGCTCAAGCAGATCGCCGTCAACGGTGGTCTCGAGGGTGGCGTCGTCGTCGAGAAGGTCCGCAACCTGCAGATCGGTTGGGGCCTGAACGCCGCGACCGGCGAGTACGTCGACATGATCGCCGAGGGCATCATCGACCCGGCGAAGGTCACCCGCTCTGCCCTGCAGAACGCGGCGTCGATCGCGGCCCTCTTCCTCACCACCGAGGCCGTCATCGCCGACAAGCCCGAGAAGGCCGGCGCCGGTGGCGGCGGCGGCGGCATGCCGGGCGGTGACATGGACTTCTGATCGGCCTCTGGGCTCCGGCCCGGCTGATCGGCTGTTCTTCACGTTCCGAGGGCGGCACCCCCACTGGGGGGTGCCGCCCTCGGGCGTTTCACGGCACGCGAGGGCGAAGGCGAACGGCTCGGGGATCGGCCCCGTCCCGGGCCGGCGGCGGGCGGACTCTCCTGCCCGGCCCGTGGGACGCATCGTCGTGGGGCGGCCGCGGTTTGGTTGACTGCTGTCATGACGGATGGGACGAGTGTGTTCATCAAGATCTGCGGGCTCAAGACCGCGCACGACGTCGAGGTCGCCGTGGCCGCCGGAGCTGATGCCGTGGGCTTCGTCTTCGCGCCCGGCAGTCCGCGTACCGTCGACGCCGCCACCGCGCGGGCGCTGGCCGCCGGGGTACCGGACGGGGTGCTCACCGTAGGGGTGTTCCGCGGGCAGTCGGTCGGGGAGGTGCGCCGTTTCGCCGAGGAGAGCGGCGTACGGGGCGTGCAGCTGCACGGCGAGGAGGGGCCCGGGGACTTCGCGGCGCTGCGCGCCGAGGGCCGCACCCTGCTGCGGGCCACCGCGGAGCACGCGAAGCGCTGCGGGGAGTACGGCGAGGACCTGCTGCTGATCGACGCCCCGGACCCTGGCTCCGGCAAGCCGTGGAACTGGGGTGCGGCGGAGTTCACCGCACCCGAGGGCCGGTGGCTGCTGGCGGGCGGGCTGACGCCGGGGAACGTGGCGCAGGCCCTCACGGTCACCGGCGCCTGGGGCGTGGACGTCTCCAGCGGGGTGGAGGGCGAGCGCGGGGTGAAGTCCCCGGAGCTGATCCGGGCGTTCATCGAGGCGGCCCGGGGCGCGCAGGGCTGAGCGGGGCCGCGCGCCCGGCTGAGCGGGGCCGCGCGCCCGGTGCGGCGGCGTGGGGCCGGGCGCGGCCTGGCCGCGGCGCGCGCTGGGAGTGTGGATTCGCTGAGCCGTCCGGCGGCTCCTGGGATGTGTCGCCGTGGATCGGGGCGCGCGGGATGGTCGGCTGCCCGCGGTCACAATCGCCGACATCGAAAGGTGGTACCGGTGAACCGAGTACGGTTCCTCGCCGCCGTCGTCCCCTCCCTGCTGGTCGCCGCACTCGGCGGCGCCGCCGCCGCGCCGGCCGCGGCCGCGCCGCTGCCGAAGCCCAAGCTCCAGGTCCCGCACTGCCTCGACAGCGACGGTGTCGACCTCAATGAGCTCTTCGGGGTGAAGGAGCGGATCATCGGTCCGCCCGGCTGCCGCGAGACCTACGCCAAGGAGAGGTGGGTCCGCACCGCGCCGGCCTGGATCACCGCGCCGAGCGCCGCGGACGCCGTCTATCCGGAGGGGTACACGCCGTCCCGCCCCGACCCGATCGACGACTTCAACTCCAAGTTCGTCAGCGCCACGTACGTCCACGACATCGGCACCCCGGCGGAGAAGACCTTCACGTTCAAGAAGAAGCAGGTCCTGCGCACCGGTTTCGTCGGTGACGACGGTCTTCCGTACTCGGTGGCCGTCTCGCCGCCGTTCAAGGCGCTGGACCTGGGCCCGCACACGAACACCGTCTACTTCACGCTGAAGGAGCAGCACTGCGACGGCTTCGGCACGGTCGTGGAGGAGAACTGTCTGCCCGCCGGCACCTTCACGTTCTCGAGCGACACCCCCTTCACAGTGGTGCCGAGGCCCTCGCACTAGGCTCCCGGCCTCCGCTCCGCCCCGCCCCGTCCCTCCCGGACTTCCCGGTGTGGGCCGGGGCGGTCGTGCGTCTCAGGCGAGCGAGTCGATCCAGCGTTCCAGTCGGCGGCCTTCGACGGCCATCAGCTCGGGGTCGCGGAAGGTGTTGGTGAGCAGTGAGATGCCCTGGTAGGAGGCGATCAGGGCCACCGCGAGCTCGCGTGCGTCGGCGGTGCGGCCCAGTGCGTGGAACTGCTGCTCGGCCCAGTCGAGCAGCACTCGCATGACCTTGGCGAGGGTCTGGTCGAGGCCGTCGTCGCGCTTGTCGAGCTCGGAGGCGAGGGATCCGGTGGGGCAGCCGTAGCGGGCGGTGAGCTCGCGCCGGCCGACCCAGCCGGAGAGGAGGGCCTTGAGCCGGTCCTGCGGGGTGGGGAGCGCGTCGAGGGCGGCGATCAGACCGGCGAGGCCCTGGGCGTGGGCGTCGATGGCGGCCTCGACCAGCTGGTCCTTGGTCTTGAAGTAGTAGTAGACGTTGCCGAGGGGGACATCGGCCGCACGTGCGATGTCGGCGATCGTCGTCTTCTCCACGCCCTGCTCGTGGAGGACCTGCGCCGCCGCCGAGGCGAGCCGTTCGCGCTTGCTCCCGCGCTTGGCCTTCGGGCGGGACGGTTCGGCAGATCCTGAGTAAGTCACCTGACTAAGTGTAGACGGGCGTGGCCCGGCGGGCTATGGTCGTCCCAGGAGTTAGTCAGTCGACTAACTCATCGACAGGGGTGGGAGTCTCACATGTTCGTCATCACGGGTGCGACCGGGAACGTCGGCGGCGAGCTGGTACGGATCCTCGCGGCGGCCGGCGAGCGGGTCACCGCCGTCTCCCGCCGGACGCCGGAACACGCTCTGCCCACCGGCGTACGTCACCTCCGGGCCGACCTCGCCGAGCCGCAGAGCCTGCGGCCCGCGCTCGTAGGGGCCGATGCCCTGTTCCTGCTCGTCGCCGGCGAAGACCCGGGGGAGGTCCTGGAACTGGCCGCGGATACCGGCGTACGAAGGGTCGTGCTGCTGTCCTCGCAGGGGGTCGGGACCCGGCCCGAGCAGTACCGGCACCCGGCCGCCTTCGAGGAGGCCGTCCGGCGGTCGGGGCTGGAGTGGACGGTCCTGCGCTCGGGCGGGCTCGACTCCAACGCCTTCGCCTGGGCCGAGTCGATCCGTACGCACCGCACGGCCACCGCGCCCTTCGGGGACGTCGGGCTGCCGACGGTCGACCCGGCGGACGTGGCCGAGGTCGCGGCCGCCGTGCTGCGGGGCGCCGGGCACGGGGGGAGCACGTACGACCTGACCGGGCCGGTCCTGGTCACCCCGCGCGAGCGGGCCGCGGCGATCGCGGGGGCGATCGGCGAGCCGGTGCGGTTCGTGGAGCAGAGCCCCGAGGAGGCCCGGGCGCAGATGCTGACCTTCATGCCCGAGCCGGCCGTCGACGGCACTCTGTCGATCCTCGGCGCGCCCGTCGCCGCCGAGCTCGCGGTGAGCCCCGCCGTCGAACGGATCCTGGGCCGGGCCCCGCGCCCCTTCGCCGCCTGGGCGGACCGTACGGCCCCGGCCTTCCGCTGACCCGGCCCGCGCAGGCGCCCGCGCCCACGGTCCCGAAAGTTCCCCTCTCTCCCAGAAGGAGCAGCAGCCGTGCCCGTACAGCCCGTACTCGACTCGACGATCCACTACCGGGAGGCCGGTGACGGGTCCGGTGTGCCGATGGTGTTCCTGCACGGGAACCCCACCTCCTCGCACCTCTGGCGGGAGGTCCTCCCGGCGGTCGGCGGCGGCCGGCTGCCCGCCGCCCGGGGCGGGTACGCGGCATCGCGTTCACCGAAACCATCGTCAAGCCGATGAGCTGGGAGGAGTTCCCCGAAGGCGGCCGTGAGCTGTTCAGGGCGATCAAGACCCCCGGCACGGGCGAGGCGATGATCCTGGACGACAACCTCTTCATCGAGCAGGGACTGCCCGGTACCGTCGCCACCCCGATCGATCCGCGGGACCTAACCGTCTACGCCCGGCCGTACCCGACGAGGGAGAGCCGGCGCCCGCTGCTCCAGTGGCCGCGCTCGATGCCGCTGGGCGGGGAGCCCGCCGCGGCGGTGGCCGCATGGGCCGGCCGGCACGGTCTGCGCCGACCGCGGGAAGCGGGGCGAAGGGCGCGCGGTACGGGTCTTCGGTCCCTCCGGCAGCGGACGTAGGTCCCTGTCGGTGGGCCTTCCGCCCCGCGACACTTCGAGACATGGACACTCTGGATTCGGTGATCGTCAACGTGAACGATCACCTCTGGACCTACCTGCTGATTCCGCTCGTGGTCGGTGCGGGCCTGTACTTCACGGTCCGCTCCCGGGGCGTGCAGCTGCGTCTGCTTCCCGAGATGTTCCGGGTGCTGAAGGAGAAGACCCCGCCGCGCGCCGACGGCCGCAAGCAGGTCTCGTCCTTCGGCGCCTTCACGATCTCCGCCGCCGCACGCGTCGGTACCGGCAACATCGCCGGTGTTGCCGCCGCCATCACCCTGGGCGGCGCGGGCGCCGTCTTCTGGATGTGGATGATGGCGCTGATCGGCGCGGCCTCCGCCTTCGTGGAATCGGCCCTCGCCCAGCTCTACAAGGTGCGGAACTCCACCGGCGCGTACCGGGGCGGCCCGGCGTACTACATGCAGCGGGCGCTCGGTAAACGCTGGCTCGGGGTGCTCTTCGCGGTGACGATCACCGTCACCTTCGCCTTCGTCTTCAACGCGGTGCAGGCCAACACCATCACCGCCGTCGCCGCCGGTTCGCTCGCGGACGCCGACGGATCGGACTGGTTCGGCCCGATGCTCGGCGTGCTGCTCGCCGCCCTGCTGGGCCTGGCCGTCTTCGGCGGGGTCAAGCGGATCTCGTCCGTCACCACCGTCCTGGTGCCGCTGATGGCGATCGTCTACCTGCTGCTCGGCGCGGCCGTGGTCCTCCTCAACATCACCGAGTTCCCCCGGGTCGTCGCCGACATCGTCGGCGGCGCCTTCGGCTTCCGCGAGCTGGCGGCCGGCGGCATCGGCGCGGCCATCCAGCAGGGCATCCGGCGCGGCATGTTCTCCAACGAGGCGGGGCTGGGCTCGGCCCCGAACGCGGGCGCGGCCGCCGAGGTCTCGCACCCGGTCAAGCAGGGCCTCGTACAGTCCCTCGGGGTCTTCTTCGACACGCTGCTCGTGTGCACGATGACGGCCTTCATCGTCCTCGTCAGCAACCCGGAACTGTCGGGCCGCCAGGGCGCGGACCTGACGCAGACGGCGCTGAGGGACACGCTCGGCGGGTGGGCCGGGCACCTGCTCACCGTCGTGGTCTTCATGCTCGCCTTCAGCAGCATGATCGGGAACTACTACTACGGCGAGACCAACATCCAGTTCATCACCCGCAAGCGGTGGGTCCTGCCGGGCTACCGGGTACTGGTCCTGTCGGCGGTCGTGCTCGGTTCGCTCGGCTCGGTGTCGGTCGTCTGGAACCTGGCCGACGTGTTCATGGGCCTGATGGCCCTGATCAACCTCGCCGCGATCATCCCGCTGTCGGCGATCGCCTTCCGCCTGCTGGACGACTACCTCGCCCAGCGCCGGGCCGGCCTGGAGCCGGTCTTCACCCGCGACCGGATGCCGGACCTGAAGGGCGTCCAGTGCTGGGACCCGGTCCGCACGACCATCCCCGCATCCAGGTAGTCGTCGTCCCACCCCTTCGGCCCCGGCCTCTCCGCCGAGGCGCACGAGTGGATGCGCGGCCCGCAGATGTACGTCGCCTCCTCGCAGCCGGCCGACCGGCCTTCCTCGGTGCGGGGCATCGGGGCCTGGCCGACGCCGGCGGGCGCGATGGCGCGGGCCCGCCACCGCGTCCGGCGCACCGGTCTGGGCGGGGAGCGCGTCCTCGCGCTCGCGCCGGGCCGGCCCGGCGAGGTCGACGTACTGACGAGGTCGGCCTACTGGTCGTACCTCTGGCGGCTGGACGGTCGGGCGAGGCGGTCCGGGATGGGGGCCAGGTCGTAGTCGGCCCGGCCTTGCCGCGTACGAACAGGCCCTGAAGCAACGGGAATTATGGAGCCCTGCTCGATCTAAGGGAGATCTCAGGGGTCGGTGCCGGATGCGACTCAGGGGTCGCCGGCCGTAGCGTCGTTCGCATGATCACGTCGCGAACAGCCTTCCTTGCCGCGCCCGCTCTGATGGGCGCCTACGGCCTCATCCGCATCCTCGACGGCCTGGACGGCAGTCGGGGGCCGGGTCCCGCCTGGAGCCTCGGGCACCTGTGCTTCCTCGGTGCGCTCGTGCTCTTCGTCCGGGGCTTGGCCGACATGCGGACGGCCGCCGGCCGGGGCGGGCTGTCCACCACGGCCCTGTGGACGGGCACGGCGGGAGCCGTCGCCCTCGGGGCGCAGTTCGTCATCGACCTCGTGGTCGGCTTCCTGTCGGCGGACCGGGGCGCGATGGACGAGCTGTTCGTGCGGATCCAGGACGTACCCGGGGTGCTTCCCGTGGTCTACGACTTCGGGCCGCTGCTGTTCTTCGTGGGCCAGCTGGTCCTGGTCTGCCAGCTGGCCCAGCGCCGGATCCTGAAGCCGTGGGCGCCGGTCCTGGTCCTGATGGCCGCGACCGTGCCTTTGGCCGGGAAGGACCTCATACCCGTCGGAGCCCTCCTCCTGCTGGTCGCCTTCGCTCCGCTCTACCGAGGGGTCGCGGCTCTCGAGGTGAAGACCGGGGCGACGGCGTAGCCGGGGGTCGGCGGCGAAGGCGGCCAGGTGCCTTGGTGGGAGGCGAGGTGAGCCGGGCGGCTCGTTGGTGTGGTGGTGGTCGCGCTCAGTCCGTGCGCAGGCGGGCGTGGAGGTGTTCGTCGTGCCAGCCGTCCGTGTGGAGGAGGGCGCCGCGCATGGTGCCCTCCAGGGGGTAGCCGGCCTTCGTCGCGACGCGGCAGGAGGCCGGGTTGGACACCGAGTGGGTGATGCGCACGCGGTGCAGGCCGAGGTCGTCGAAGGCCCATCGGGTCACGGCGGACACGCCCTCGGCCGCGGCTCCGCAGCCGCGCCCGGCGGGCAGGAGCCAGTACATGATCTCGGCGCTGCCGCCGCGCAGGTCGATGTCGGCGAGGCCGATCAGGCCGACCGGCACGGTGTCCTGCGTGGCGGCCACGGCCCAGACCGCCGCGTGTTCGGTGTGCCAGCGTTCGCGCCAGCGGGCGATGCGGGTGACGGCCCGGTCCTCGGTCAAGGGGTCGGGGCGGTTCCAGTGGCGGATGTCCGGGTCGGCGTACGCGGCCACGAGCGCGGGGGCGTCGTAGCCCTCCCAGGGGCGCAGCAGCATCCCGCCGGGGAGGGCGTACGTCGGCTGGGTCAGTGCGGCCATCCGGCCTGTTGGGACGACGGCCCGTATCGAGTCGGTCATCGGATCATGATGCCGTTCGGCGGCGCGGGGCGGGTCGCCGGACTGGCGACACATATGTGATGGAACGTCACAGTTGGTGACAATATGCCCGTTTGTCTCTACTCTCTCGTCCGGCACCGAGTGAATGGACGAACACATGAGACGACGGCTTTCGGCGATCACCGCGGCCGGTGTGGCCGCGATCCTCGCGCTGGGCTGCGGGACGACGGCGACCGCGAACACGAACCCGGACGGAGGCAAGGGCGGCAAGGGCCTGTGCGCCCCGGGCGTGCCGATCGGTCCGGAGGGCGAGAAGTTCTACGACCCGCCGTCGCCGCTGCCCGAGGGCGACCACGGCGACCTGATCTGGGCCCGCCGCGTCGACGCCCCGAACGGTGCGCGCGCCTGTCGGATCCTGTACCTCTCGACCCTGCAGAGCGGCACTCCCGTCGCCGTCTCGGGCATCGTGGCCTGGCCCGACGCCCCCGCGCCGCGCCACGGACGCAACGTCGTGGCCTGGGCGCACGGGACCGTGGGCGGACCGCGCCAGTGCGCGCCCTCCGCGGTGCCGAACCCGGCCACCGACCTGGTGGGCTACTACACCTACGACAGCCCGTGGGGCATCGACGTCGGCGTGCCGGCGCTGACGCAGTTCCTCGATTCCGGTGACGTCGTGGTCGGCACCGACTACCAGGGGCTCGGCGCCCCGGGCGTGCACCAGTACACCGTCGCCGTCACGGAGACCAACAACGTCCTGGACTCGGTCCGCGCGGCCCGCCGGATCACCGACACCCACGCGAACCGCAAGGCGGCCGTCCTGGGCTGGTCGCAGGGTGGCGGAGCGGCGGCCTTCATCGCCCAGAACTACCGCCAGTACACCCCGGAGACCCAGCTGGTCGGTATCGCGGCGCTGGCGCCCGCGGCCAACCTGGGACCGGACTTCCGCGGCCTGGTGCTGCCCGGCCCGACGGATGCCACCTCGGCCTCCCACAACGCGGCGCTGCGCATCAACGTCTACCGGGGCTTCCTCGCGGCCTACCCGGAGCTGAAGGCCGAGGACGTGCTGAAGCCGGCCGGTCTGGAGGCGCTGCGCGGTGACGGGGTGATGTGCATCGAGCACCTCGCCGACGTGATCCAGAACAACGTGGGCAACGTCGGGCAGCTCGACACGCTGTTCCAGCCGCTGTCGGTGGTGCCGGAGGTCTGGCACCAGCGCTTCCGCGAGAACACCGCGGGCCTGGTCGCCTCGGTGGCGCCGATCCTGGTGATGCAGGGGACGGCGGACACCGTCATCAACCCGAACTCCACCGACGAGTACGTGAAGCGGGCCTGCCGCTTCAACAAGCCGGTCGAGTACACGAAGTACCAGGGGGCGACGCACCAGACGATCCCCAACGTCGCCGAGCCGGAGTACCTGGGATGGATCGCGGACCGCTTCGCGGGCAAGCCGGCTCCGTCCAACTGCGCCTGAGGCGAAGCGAAGCCGCTTGAGCTGAAGTGAAGCAGTGAAGCAGTGAAGGCTCCCGGCCGGTGTGGTCCACCGGCCGGGAGTCTTCGTACGTCAGGGGCGGCCGTCAGCGGCCCACGGGGACCGGGGCGGAGTCCGAGGCGTTCGCGGGCTCGGCCGCCGGTGCCTGGGGCGCGGTCTGCGGGGCGGCCGTGTCGGTGTCCTGGCCGGTGTTGAAGTCCACCAGCATCTGCTTCGTGAAGCCGAAGAAGTAGGTGGCGGCGAAGCCGACGAGGTAGCCGACGGCCAGGCCGCCCGCGTAGATGGCGATGGTCATCCCCATGCCCGACTTGCCGTCAAGCAGCGGGAACAGTGCCCAGCCGGAGGGGCCGATGGCGGCGGAGCCGAAGGCCGTGCCCAGCTGGTTGAAGAGGCCGACGAAGGCCCCGCCCGCCGCGCCGCCGATGCAGGCGGTGATGAAGGGGCGGCCCAGGGGCAGGGAGACGCCGTAGATCAGGGGCTCTCCGACACCGAGGAAGCCGGCCGGGAGGGCGGACTTGATGGTGGCGCGGATCGAGCCGTTGCGGGGGAGCTTGTAGTAGACGGCGATGGCCGCGCCGACCTGGCCGGCGCCCGCCATGGCGAGGATGGGGAGCAGGACGGTGTAGCCGGTCTGCTCGATCAGGGTGGTGTGGATGGGGATCAGGGCCTGGTGCAGGCCCAGCATGACCAGCGGGAGGAAGAGGCCGCCGAGGACCAGGCCCGCGAAGGCTCCGCCGGTGGCGAGCAGCCAGGTGGCGAAGGTACCGATGGCGGTGGAGACCTCACCGGCGACGAACATCAGGCCGAAGATGGTGACCAGGCCGGAGATCAGCACCGTGAGGGTGGGGGTGACCAGGACGTCCAGCGCCTCCGGGACCCACTTGCGGCACCACTTCTCGACCTGGACGGCGAGCAGTGCGGCCGCCAGGGCGCCCAGTACGCCGCCCTGGCCGGGGGAGAGCTGCTGGCCGAAGGCGTCGATCTTCGTGACGCCCGGGAAGACGATGATGGCGGCGACCGCGCCGCCGAGGATGGCCGTGCCGCCGAATTCCCTGGCTGTGTTGTAGCCGACGAAGACCGCGATCAGGGACATGAACCCTGAGGCCATCGCGGCGAGCGCCGGGACGACGGCAGGCAGCCAGCCCATGTTGGTGATGAACCCGTTGAGGCCGGCGATGATGCCGCAGCCGATCAGGGCCGGGATCAGCGGGACGAAGATGTTCGCGGTGCGGCGCAGGAACAGCTTGAAGGGGGTGGAGTTCTTCGCCTTCCGGGCGTTCTTGAGGGCCGCGCCCTGGGCGGCGAGTTCGTCGGCGCCGTGGCCGGACGGGTGATCCGCGGCCGGGGCCGCCGGGGTGGCCGGGGCTGCCGGGGTGGCCATGGCTGCCGGGGTGGCCGAGCGGCCTTCCGCGACCAGGGCCTCGAACTCGGGGGTGACGCGGGCGACGGTGCCCGGTCCCAGCACGATCTGGTAGGTGTCGTCCTCGACGACGCCCATCACGGCGGGGACGGCCTTGAGGGCCTCGTCCTGGACCAGCGAGCGGTCGCGCAGGGTGATCCGCAGGCGGGTCATGCAGTGCGCGATGGTGACGATGTTGTCCGGGCCGCCGACCAGGGGAAGGATCGCGGCGGCTGTGGCGCGGTTCTTGTCAGTGGACATGGTGGTTCGCCTTGTTGGTTGAGGTCGGCGGGGGAGTCGGCGGAGGCCGGCGCGGGTCAGCGGGGGGTCTGGGTGAGGGCGGCCCGGAGGTGGCCCCGGGACGTGGTGAGCAGTTCGGCGGCCGTGGGGCCGTCGACGCCGCCGAGGATGATGAGGATGGCCTGCTTGACCTCGCCGTCGGCGGCGGTGAGCGCGGCCTCGATCTCCCCGTCGGGGGCGCCGGTCGCCAGCGAGACGATGCGGCGGGCGCGGGCGCGCAGCTTCTCGTTGGAGGAGCGCATGTCGACCATCAGGTTTCCGTACGTCTTGCCGAGCCGGATCATCGTGAGGGTCGAGATGAGGTTGAGTACGAGCTTCTGCGCGGTGCCCGCCTTCAGGCGGGTGGACCCGGTGAGGAGTTCGGGTCCGACGACCACCTCGATGCCGTGGTCGGCGGCCGCGGCGAGCGCGGAGCCGGCGTTGCAGGACAGGCCGACGGTGAGCGCGCCGCGGTCGCGGGCGAACTCGACGGCGCCGATCGCGTACGGGGTGCGGCCGGAGGCGGAGATGCCGATGACGGTGTCGTCGGCGGTCAGGGTCAGCGCGGTCAGGTCCTCGGCGGCCAGTTCCTTGGAGTCCTCGGCGCCTTCGACGGCCTTGACCATGGCGGAGGGGCCGCCCGCGATCAGGCCGACGACCTCGGAGGGGTCGGTGTTGAAGGTGGGCGGGCACTCGCTGGCGTCCAGTACGCCCATCCGGCCGGCGGTGCCGGCGCCCGCGTAGATCAGGCGCCCGCCGCGGGCCATCCGCGCGGAGATGCCGTCGATGGCGGCGGCGATCGTCTCCAGCTCGCCGGCGACGGCGGCCGGGACGGTGGCGTCCTCGGCGTTCATCAGGCGGGCGATCTCGAGGGTGGAGAGCCGGTCGATCTCGGCCAGTTCGGGGCGGAAGGCCTCGGTGGTCAAGGTGGCGAGCTGGGCGCGGAGTTCGGCGTACGCGGTCATGAGTGGGGGGCTCCTGAGCTGCTAGCGGGTGGTGCTGCCCCGCTTGGCGGTGGGTACGGGGGTGTGGTGGCGGGGCGCGAGCGCCTCGTACGAGGCGGCGAGCGCGGGCGCGGCCGTCTCGTAGGTCTGCTGGGCGACGCCCACGAAGAGGCAGTCGACGACGAGGAGCTGGCTGGTCCGGCTCGACATGGCGGCCGGGCGCAGCTGGGTCTCGCGGGCCGCGGACGTGGCCAGGACGAGGTCGGCGTAGTGGACGACGGGGGAGTTCTGGCGGGCGGTGAGCGCGAGGGTGGTGGCGCCGCGTTCGAAGGCGGTCCGCAGGGGGTCGATGACGTCGCCGGTGCCGCCGGAGTGGGTGATGGCGACGGCCACGTCGCCGGGGCGGAGCAGGACGGCGGTGGTGACGGCCAGGTGCGGATCGCCCGGCGCGTGGGCGATCAGGCCGATGCGCGACAGCTTCTGGGCGAGGTCCTGGGCGACGAGGCCGGAGGCGCCGACGCCGTAGATCTCGATGCGGCGGGCGCCCGCGAGGGCGGTGACGGCTGCGCCGAGGGCGGTGACGTCGAGGCCGGCGGCGGTGTCGGCGAGGGTCTGCGCCTCCTCGTGGGCCAGCTTCGCGACCACGTTCGCGAGGGAGTCGTCGACGGCTATGTCCACGGTGACGGCGGGGGCCGCGCCGGACTCCTGCTGGGCGGCGAGCGCGGCGAGCGCGAGGCGCAGGTCGCGGTAGCCGGGGTAGCCGAGGAGGCGGGCGGTGCGGACGACGGTGGCCTCGCTGGTGCCGGTACGGGCGGCGAGGTCGCTGACGGTGAGCGCGGCGCAGCCGGCCGGGTCCTCGGCGACGGTCTCGGCGACGGCCTGCATGGAGCGGGTCATCGAGGGTCCGAGACTGCGGACGCGGGCCCGCAGGGCGGCGGGGGCGGGGACGGGGGGTACGGGCGCTGCGCCCGGGCCCTCCGAACCGCTGAAGGTTTCTTTCACATTCTTGCTCACGCTTGAAATCTATTTTCAGCGGGGCGGGTGCGTCAAGACGCCATAAGGCACCGGCGCGGCGGTTCCTTGGCGGGTGGCGAAGGGGACCTTCGCCACTTGGCCCGTCCGGGTCCACAATGTCTCCATGGACCACGCGACCCCCCTTGAACAGGCGCTGCACGCCGCACGCGCCCTGGTACTCGCCGATCTCGTCGCGGGCGAGGTCGCCGAGGCCGATGTCGTCTCCCTCGTCGAGGACGCGGTCACGCACCGCCGGTGGTGGGTGGAACAGTGGCCGGAGGGCGTCGACTACCTCGCCGGACTCGTCGCCCAGGACGTGAAGGACGCACTGCTGCAGAAGCACGGGCGCTGGCCGCTGTGCCCGGTCTGCGCCCACGGTGAGCCGCACGCGCTGGACGTGGAGCCCGAGCTCGGACCGGACCCGATGTGGGTGTGCTCGGAGGCCGGCGTCCGGGTGGCGCCGGTGGGCGGACTCGCACCGGTCCTCGCGGGCGGCCTCGGCGCCGACTCCGACTCGGGCTCCGGCTCCGGCTTCGGGCACGGCGAATGAGCCGCCGGTGACCGTGTACATCGACCCGCCCGACTGGCCGGGTCACGGCCGCCTGTGGTCACACCTGGTCAGCGACGTCTCGTTCGAGGAGCTGCACGCCTTCGCCGCGTCGATCGGCTGCCCGCCGAAGGCCTTCGAACGCGACCACTACGACGTCCCGGAGCAGCGGTACGCGGACGCGGTGGGCGCGGGCGCCGTGGAGATCGGCAGCAAGGAGCTGGTACGCCGCCTGACGGCGGCCGGGCTGCGCAGGCCGAAGGGGCGACCGGCCGCATAAGGCCTGTCGGCCCTAGGGTGAGGAGGAGCCCGACGAGTGCGTGTCCGGTGACGACCAGGCGCGGGGCGCGTCAGCTGGAGGGATCAACAGCCCGACGCGTACGACACGAAGCCCGACCATGCGCCCGGAGCGAGCGCGAGCTGGGGGCCGTCGAGGCACTTGGAGTCGCGGACGTGGACGGCGCGGGGGGTGGTGGCGACCTCGACGCAGGAGTCGCCTTCGCTGCTGCTGCTGTAGCTGCTCTTGAACCACGCCAGGTCGTGGGCGTCCCCGGCTGAGGCCTTGTGGATCATGTTTCTCCCAGCAGTCGCTCGATGCGGGCGGTGGACTCACGGGGGGTGAGGGCCTGAGCCCGGATGATGCCATATCGCAGTTCCAGGATACGGAGCTGCTTCCGCTCGGTCACCGGTCGGCCGTTGACCATGGCCGGCGAACGCCCGACGACCGAGCCGTCATCGAACTTCAGCACCTCGATGCCGCCAGCCAGCCCGGCGTGTTCCTCACGGTCCATCGGCATTACTTGAAGCTCGACGTTACGCAACTGTGCAACCTCCAGTAGGTGTTCGAGCTGTGCACGCAACAGCCTCCTCCCGCCCAGCGGACGTCGAAGCGTCCATTCCTCCAGCACGAAGCTGAGTTCGGGTACAGGGCCCCGCTCAAACACGGACTTGCGGGCCATGCGACCGGCCACCATCCGCTCCACCTCGTCCTGCGTATATGCCGGCCGTCGCATCAGCAGCAGTCCACGTGCGTACTCCGGTGTCTGCAACAGGCCGTGGATGTTGAGCGGGTCGTACAGCTGGAGCTCCACCGCCTGAGACTCCAGCATGGCCAATTCCCGGACCTTCCTCGGGTACCGGACCTTCGCCACGTCCTCTTTCATCGCCGCGAGCAGCCCACCCGCGTCCAGGACCTCGTCCGCCTTGTCCAGGAATTCGGGGCGCGGGATCCGCTTCCCACCCTCCAGCTTGTAGACCATGTCCTCGCCGTACCCGACCGCAACTCCGAAGTCGGCGGCCCGCATCCCCACCGCCTCCCTTCGCAGCCTCAACTGCCGTCCCACGGTAGCGACGACGGCCACCCCCCAGTCGTCGTCCGGGTCCACCTCCCAGCCCGGCTCATCCGCCTCGCTCTTGAGCCGCTGTACCCCTTCGTCCACTGACATGCCGCACCCCTCTGTCCGCGCTTACGTGCCGCGACGCCCCTACCCGTCGGACGGGTTCCGACAGTCCGGACAGCAGTGGACAAGCTCCGGACAGTCACCCTACGCATCGGCTCCGTCACTGTTCACGGTAGGCCTGGACGGCCACGCTCGGTGACGTGAACCAGAAGAAGACCATCCAACCCCCGCCACCGGCATGTCGCTTCGATGCTCTGCTGTCCCCCACGCCGCGAGGCGCCCGGCTGGCCCGTGTCCTGGCCGTCGACTGGTTGCGCACCCGGGGCCTGCCGCACCGCGTCACCGAGGCGGCCGAGCAGATCGTCGCCGAGCTCGCCGCGAACGCCGCCACTCACGGCCGGGTCTCCGGGCGGGACTTCCTTCTCGCGCTCCTCGCCGAGGCCGATGCCTGCGTCCTGCGCATCGAGGTCACGGACACCCGGCGTGAAGGCCTCCCCCGTCTCCGTCCGCCGACCCCCGACGCAGACTCCGGGCGCGGCCTGCTCCTCGTCGAGGCGCTCGCCGACCGCTGGGGGGTCGGGCTCGGTCCCGTCCCCCGGAAGACCGTATGGGTCGAACTCGACCTGCCGCGCCCCTGACCTGCGGATATCGCTCGCGCACCGGAGCCCGTTCGGTGGGGCGCCGGTGGCCGGGACGATCCCAAGACTCAAGACACGGGAGAGAAAGAACCCCACCAAACCCCACCCCTCCCGCCCATGGCGCACGCTCACTCGCTTGAGTGAAAAACGCCAACTTGGCTGGCTTCGGGACGGGTTGCCTGATCTACGCTCAGCTCGACATACCAACTCACAGCTGACATGCGTCGGCCCCCGCCGGGACGGCAATCCCAAGGCGAGGGCCTGACCACCAAGGAAGACGGAACCTTCCCGATGGATACCCTGAACACTAGCGCGCGCCCGCACGCCCAGCCCCGTAACGGCGGGGAAAACCACCCGTCCCGGGCCACCCGTGCGCACACCCGTTCCGGCGGTGTCATCCACGACAACGCCCGCCACGCCACCCGCTTCACCGTGATCGGTAACCACCTCGCCCAGCACGCCGAGTTGTCGCTGCTGGCCATCGGCCTGGCCGTCCACATCCAGTCCCTTCCCGGCGGCGCGCTCATCGACATCAGGACCCTCGCCGCCCGCTTCCCCGAGGGGAAGACCCGGATCGCCGCCGCCCTGCGCGAGCTGGAGGCCCACGGCTATCTGCGCCGCACCTGCGAACGCACCAGCAGCGGTCGCGTCGTCACCCGCACGGTCTCCTGCAATCAGCCGGGCCGGTCCGACGCCACGGACGGACCGGCGCCGAAGCCGCGGCGTCCCTCCCGCCGGGAGGGCGAGCCGCCGCGGCGTGCCCTGCCCGCCGTGCCGCAGCCCGCGTACCCGACTCCCGACCTCCTCCGGTCCGCCGTCGAGGTCCTCGCCGGTATCCGCCGTGGGGATCCGCGCCTCCTGCTCTCCGCCGTGGACGTCGAGCACCTCGCCCCCGGGGTCGCGGCCTGGCTGGAGCGTGATCTGCCTCCGAGCGCCGTACGTCATGCCCTGACCGCCGACCTGCCGTCGGAGCCCCTGCACCGCCCGGCAGCCCTGCTGGCCCACCGGCTCGCCGCTCAGCTCCCGCCCATGCCGCCGTTCAGTCTCCGGGAAGCACCCGCGGACCTCGTCAGGCACCCGCTCCAGAACTGTGACGTCTGCGACCACGCCTTCCGTGCGGACGAACCCGGCCGCTGCCGCGACTGCCGCAAGCTCCGGCAACCGGCCACTGCGACTCAACCTTCCGGGTGAGCATCGCCAACTAGCTTAATTCCGGACGGTGTTACGCATCTAGGCTCGCCGCAGATGTTGCCTTTGGCATGTGCCAGAGGCAATCCCCACTGCCACAGGATCCGCTATGGTCAGCTCGCCCCACGAGGCGATGCACCGCATCTTCCAGGAACACCCGGAACTCTTCTCCCGGCCGCTCGCCCGGTCCGCTTCGGCCCTCCCCAGTGGCCCCTGCTCACCCTGTGCCCGCTGGTCGCGGGGCCGCACAACATGCCACTGATCACCAACCCCGCCGAAGTCCGCAAGGACCTCGCGCTCGCGACCCTGTCCGCGATCACCCACGCCAGGAATCCGGACATCGGAGCCATACTCAAAGCGATGACCAACGTGCTGCGGGACACACCCGCGGCCCTCGCCAACCCGATCATCGAATTCATCGCACAGGGCATGGGAAAGCACCCCGCCGCAGCACTTTGGAGGAAACTGGTGGCCGTGGACCTCTCTTTCTATAAATCGCCCCTCTCCGAAGAGCTCCGCGACGAGGGCCGGGTCAAGGGCCGGGCGGAGGGCGAGGCACGTCGCGCCGCCGAGGACGTCCTGGCCGTCCTCGTGGAGCGGGGCATCGATGTCCCCGAGGAGGCCCGTGAGCGCATCACCGGCTGCGGCGACGCCGAGACCCTGAGCCGCTGGCTCCGGCGCGCCGTCACCGCCCCCTCCGCCGACGAGATCTTCACGGACGGGTAGCCCCGGGGAAAGGGGAGCCCTCCGCCTCCGAAGTCTTCAGGCGCGGCGCTACGCGCGGACGGGGTCCTTGGCCGGGGCCGTCTCGGACGAGGCCACGACGCGGGTCGGGTGCCCCGTACGGCGGTCCAGGCGGAGGGCTGCGAGGCCCAGGGCGATGGCGGTGACGGTCATGGCGCCGCCCGCCCAGGCGGTGGCGGAGTAGCCGTACCCGGCGTCGATGACGGTGCCGCCGAGCCAGGGGCCGCCGGTGTTGCCGAGGTTGAACGCGGCCGTCGTGGTCGCGCCGGCCAGGGTCGGGGCGGCGCCCGCGACGTTGAACATGCGGGCGTTGAGCGCGGGGGCCGTGAAGAACGCGGAGAAGCCGAGCAGGAACGAGAGGGCGATCGCGGCCGCCGCGGTGGAGGCGAGCAGGGCCAGCGCCGCCAGGAAGACGGTGGAGGCGGTGATGCCCCACAGCATCACCCCGAACAGGTGCGCGTCGGCGATCCGCCCGCCCACCGTGGTGCCCACCAGCGCGCCGACGCCGAAGAGGCCCAGGATCCACGGCACCCAGCCGGAATCGAGCCCGGCCACATCGGTGAGCAGCGGGGACAGGTAGCTGAAGGCGCAGAAGACGCCGCCCGCGGCGAGCGCCGTGACACCGATCGACAGCCACACCTGGCGGTCGCGGTAGATGCGCAGCTCACGCGTGAGCGAGGGCTTCTCGGCGGGCAGCGGAATCTTCGGGATCAGCGCGAGGATGCCGACGAGCGCGACGGCGGAGGCCGCGCCCACCGCCCAGAACGCGGAACGCCAGCCCAGGTGCTCACCGAGGAACGCGCCGACCGGGACGCCGAGGACGTTGGCGATGGAGAGGCCGCCGATCATGACGGCCATCGCGCGGGCGCGCTGGTGTCGCTCGACCATGGCGATGGCCACGGCCGCGCCGACCGCCCAGAAGCCGGCGCAGGCGAGCGCGGAGACGATGCGGGAGGCGAAGAGCAGCTCGTACGAGGGGGCCAGCGCGCCCGCGACCTGCCCGAGGCCGAAGAGGCTGATCAGGGAGAGGAGCGTGGTGCGGCGGGGCAGCCGCAGCGTGGCGACGGCGAGCAGCGGGGCACCGACGACCATGCCGATCGCGAAGGCGGATATGAGCAGGCCCGCCTGCGGGATGGTGACGCCCATGTCCTCGGCGATGGGTGGGAGGAGCCCGGAGAGCATGAACTCGCTGGTACCGAGTGCGAAGACGGAGAGGCCGAGGATGTAAACGGCGACGGGCATGCGGGTGCGTTCGGCTGCTGCGGGCATGAATTACCTCAACCAAGACGAAGCGGGTCACATTCCCGGGGGCTGCTCCGAAGGCTGTGAGGGGTCCGTAGGCCCGGTCAGCCGGCTGAGCTCGGCGGCCAGGTTCGTACGGGCCGGGGTCTCCCAGTGAGCGGCCCCGTACGGGGTGCGGAAGAGGCGGGGCAGCTCCAGCAGCTGGCGCAGGACGGCGGCCCGGCCGGCCCGGAAGGCCTCGTTGGGGACGAAGCCGTACTCGGCGCGTACGGCCGTGGCGTAGGCGGCGTACTCCTGCGCCGTGCCCGCCAGGACGCCCAGGTCGGCGTCGCAGAGCAGCTCGCCGTTGGCGTCGCCGGGCGCGGGGTCGTGGGTGACGGTGAGCCGGACGAGGCGGGCCACCTCGGCGGTGCGGGCGTCGTCGATGCCGAGCTCGGGCAGGGCGCGCTCGGCGAGGACGGCGCTGCGCTCCTCGTTCTCGGAGCGGTCGGGCCGGTAGACGACGTCGTGGAACCACGCGGCGAGCTCGACGGCGGCGCGGTCGGGGCCCGGCTCGGCGCTCTCCGCGTGCTCGGCGTGTTCCGCGTGCTCCGCCTGCTCGGCCTGCTCGTTTTGTGCGGTGGCCAGTACGTCGATCCGTGCGAGTACGTCGGCCAGGTGCGCGGTGGTGTGGTACTTGCGCTGCGGTTCCGCCCAGGCGGTGAGGAGGCGGTCGGCGTAGGGGGCGGGGTCGCGGTCGCCGGCGGCTCCGGCGGCCGCGGCGGTGGCGTGCCAGCGGGCGCGGAGGTTCTGCTCGCGGTGCGTGTCGGACGTCGTGGCGGATGTCATGAGCACATTGTGGTGGTGGCGTGATTGTGCTGGTGGTGGGTGGGCGGAGGCCCGTACTCTGAATATTGGACTAGACCTATTTTGCAATGCGTGACGAAGGATGGGATTACATGAGCAACCGTGCGCTCCTGGAGGTGATCGCCCTCGACGTGGAGGACGCGGTCGCGGCCCAGGCCGGTGGGGCGGACCGACTCGAGCTGGTCACCGACATGGCCGCCGACGGGCTCACCCCGCCGCGCGAGACCTTCGCGGCGATCCGGGAGGCGGTCGACATCCGGCTGCGCGTGATGCTCCGGAAGGCGGACGGCTTCTCGGCCGGTTCCGCACAGGACGTGGAACGCCTGGTGGCGGAGGCGCGGGCGCTGCGAGCGGAAGGGGCGCAGGAGTTCGTCCTCGGCTTCCTCAACCCCGACGGAAGCCCCGACCTCACCGCCGTCGAGGCGGTCGTGGCGGAGCTCGGCGGCTGCGGGTGGACGTTCCACCGGGCGATCGACCGGGCGGCGGACCGCGACCAGCTCCGCAAAGCGGTCGCCGACCTGCCCGGGCTCGACACCTACCTCACCGCGGGCGCGGCGGGCGGGGTCGACGAGGGCCTGCCGGTGCTCCTCGAGGAGGCGGCGAAGGCCGGCACCGCCGGCTACGAGCCGCGGATCCTGGTGGGCGGCGGGCTCGCCCTCTCCCACTTGCCGGTGCTGCGCGAAGCGGGCATCGACGCCTTCCACATCGGCAGCGCGGCCCGCCCCTCCGGATGGGCCCGCCCGGTCTCCCCGACGGCGGTCGAGGCCTGGCGCACAGCCCTGAGCTAAGCGGGCCGGGGCCCGGCCCCAGGGCAGGCAACACCGGGGCCCGGCCCCCGGACCCCCGCGCCTCAAACGCCGGCGGGGCTGAAAAGACCGCCTCAAACTCCCCCAGCTACCGCTGGGAGGGGCCCCCTGGCGAGGCTGGATGAATCCAGCCTCGCCGGCGTTTGAGGCGCGGGGTCTGGGGCGGAGCCCCAGGGGCTTTTCAGCCCATCCGGCGTTTGAGGACCGGTCAGGGCCGGGCGCTGGGAACGGTGGAGGGGCGGGTAGGGGACTTCGCCCCGCGCAGCGGCAACTCGCGTCCGGGGTCGGGGCGGGGCGCACCCGGGTCGGGGCGGGGCGCACCCGGGGCGGACCGGCGGGTCAGGTCAGGGCGACCGGGAGGGGGGTCGTGTGGAGGAGGGTGAGGCCGGAGACGGCTCGGGTGAGGCAGACGTAGAGGCGGCGCAGGCCGGTCCGTTCGTCGGGCTCGCCCGCGACCACGTCCGCCGGCTCGTGCAGGACGACGTAGTCGTACTCCAGACCCTTGGCCAGCGAGGCCGGCACCAGCGTCAGACGGGACTCCGCGGTCGTCTCCTCACCCGGCGCCAGATACGGGAGCCCCGCCGCCACCAAGGCCTCCCCGAGCTCCGCGACCCGCTCGTCCGCCGCGATCAGCCCGATCGACCCCTCGTGCGCGAGCGAGGCCCGGCAGGCCGCGATCACCGCCGCCGGAAGGGCGGAGGGGGAGTCGACGGCGGAGACGACCAGCGAGCCCGGGGTCTCGCGGACCGAGGAGACCGGCGACAGGCCGGGCGAGATCGACGGGAGCAGCCGCGAGGCGTAGGCGATCACCTCGCGCGGTACGCGGAAGCCCGCCGTCAGTTCCTCCAGCACCGCGCCCGGCTTGCCCAGATGCCCCAGCGCCTCGTCCCAGCTGCGCGTCGCCCACGGGGTCGTGCCCTGCGCGAGGTCCCCGAGGACCGTCGCCGAGCCGGTCGTGCAGCGCCGGCCGACAGCCCGGTACTGCATCGGGGACAGGTCCTGCGCCTCGTCGATGACGACATGGCCGAGCGAGTGCGTGCGCTCCACCAGGTCCGTCGCCTCGTCGATGAGCACCAGGTCCGCCGCCGACCACTTCACCGACTTCACGCTGCGCGGCGGCTTGGCCCAGAGGAGCAGCTGCTGCTCCTCCTGCGACAGGATCCCCTCCGCGTGCTCCGCGAGGAACGCCGGATCGGAGAGGAGCCGCAGCACCAGTTTGGCCGGTTCCACCAGCGGCCACACCGCTTTGACCACGGCCTTCACGGCGGGGTTGCGCGCCACCGCGTCCTGGACCCGGTCGTCGGGCGCCTCGCCCGCCTGCTCCATGCGTACGAGGACCGTGTGCGCGATCCGCTGCGGGAGGGCGTCGCGGGCGGCTCCGTAGCGGATGTCGCGGTTCTGGAGCTCGGCGACGATCTCGGCGATCTCGTACGCGGGCACCCGCCAGCGGCGCGATCCGCGGACCACCATCAGCGGTTCGACGGGCTCGCTGACGTGGGAGTGGACGGCGCGGCGCAGTACCTCCGCCATCCGGGCGTCGCCCTTGACCACGGCGGTTTCGGCGGCGTCCGCGCCGCGTACCTCCAGGTCCGCGCGGGCGACCAGGTCGTCGACCGTGGCCTGCTTCACCTCCAGCTCGCCGAGGGCGGGAAGGACCTGCTCGATGTAGTGCAGGAAGGAACGGTTCGGCCCGATGACCAGGGTGCCGGTGCGGGCGAGGCGGTCGCGGTGCGCGTAGAGGAGGTACGCGACACGGTGCAGTCCGACGGCCGTCTTGCCGGTGCCGGGACCGCCCTGCACGCAGACGGAGCCGGACAGCCCGGAGCGGACGATCTCGTCCTGCTCGGGCTGGATCGTCGCCACGATGTCGCGCATGGGGCCGACGCGCGGGCGCTCGATCTCCTGCTGGAGCAGCTTGCTGACGGCCGCCGCCTCGGCGGGGTCGGAGAGGTGCTCGTCCTCGTACGCGGTCATTTCGCCGCCGGTGTAGCCGAAGCGGCGGCGCAGCGCGACGTCCTGCGGGTCGTTCTTGGAGGCCCGGTAGAACGGCTGGGAGACGGGCGCGCGCCAGTCGATCACCATGGGGTCGCCGCCGGCGTCGTGGACGTGGCGGCGGCCGATGTAGAACTGCTCGCCCTCCGCACCCTCGGAGAGCTCCGCGCCGGGCGCGTGCAGGTAGTCGAGGCGGCCGAAGAAGAGGGGGGTGTGGGCGAGGTCGGCGAGGGCCTTGATCCGGTCGTCGATCTGGGCCTGGAGGACGATCGCGTTGACCCAGTTCGCGGTGACGTCGCGGATGTCGAGGGCTTCCACGTCCTCGCGCATCGCGCGGAGCGCGGACCGGGAGGCGGCGAGGTGGGCCCGTTCGCGGCCCAGGGGGTCGGCGGCGGCTGCGTCGGCGGCGGCTGCGTCGGGGCTGGGGTCGGTGACGTGGGCGTGCGCGGGCACGGGACTGCCTCCATCTGCTGATGATCTGCGTGATGCGGACGGACGGGCCCGCCGGTTTCCGAGCGGCGGGCGGCACTCCCGGTGACGCGGCGGGAGGCGGCAAGAGCGGAGATTCTAGTCATCGCGAAGGCGGTACGCGAATGAATATGGCGGGCCGAAAGTCCTTCGGGAGGGAGCACCCGTACGGGGGCCGTTCGAGCCGGGTCCTCCTTTGGACAGAGCCCGTAGGGGGTGGCATTAGCCGGGAGGAGGAGGCCGGAGACCTGGAGGTTCAGCCCCCAGGGCGATGTGATTTCCCGGGCGAAAACCCACCATGGATACATGAGCACCGCAACCTTCACCCCGGTCCAGGGTCGCCGCCCGCGCGGCGCCACCGCCATTTCCCACTCCCGCCCCCGTTACAGCGTCGGAGGCGTTCTGCGCGCCGCCAAGGTCTTCGCGGCGACCGCCGTGAGCGTCGTCGTCCTCGGTGAATACGCCGAGGACGCGGGCGTCATACGCCGCTGAAGCGGCGGCCTGAGCCGAGCCCCGAGCCGAGCCCCGAGCCGAGCCCCGAGCTCTGCCGTGGCGCCGTCGTATCGGGCGGTCGCCTCGGCGCGGATGCCGGGGCAGTGATCCACTAGGGTCGCGCCGTGACCCGGAGCTCCGAGACCAGCCGCCTGCTGTCGCCCCGCGTCGGTGTGCTGATCGCGGGCCTGCTGCTCGTGCTCGGTGTGCTCTGCGTCGCCCTGCGCATCCCGGTGGCCGATGCCCTCGCCCCCGGCCTCTCCGCCGCCGAGTGGAGTCCGGCCGCCGCGTATCCGCCCTTCGCGGCCATCCTCTTCGCCCCGGCCGCATGGCTGCCGACCGGCGTACTGAAGGCCGTCCTTGTCTTGGGCAGCGCCGGACTGTTCGCCCTGCTGATCCTTTGTCCTGCCGGCTGTCGGGCCTGCGGGCCCGGCCGGGCGCCGTCCTGACCGCCACCGTCGCCGGGCTGTGGCTGGAGCCGCTGTTCCAGACCCCGCTGTCCGGCCAGATCGCCCTGGCCCTGGCCTGCCCCGTCCTGTGGGACCTGCACCGGCCGCGGGGCGCGCTCGGCAAGGGCTTCGCGCTGGGCACGGCCGCCGGGATCACCCTCACCCCGGCGCTGCTGATCCCGTACCTGCTGCTGACCGGCCGGATCCGGGCCGGGCTGACAGCACTGGGCGCCTTCGCGGGCACCGGGCTGCTCGGGCTGCTGGTCCTCCCGGGGGCCTCCGCCGAGTTCTGGTCCCGGCACCCGCCCCAGGGCGGCCGCTCACTCCTGCTGGACTGGCCCCACCTCTGGGTCTGGACCGTCCCGCTGCTCACGGCCCTGCTCGCCGCCGCCCTGCGCCTGCGCCGGAGGGCCGCCGGGGCGCGGGCAGCCGCGGAGAGTACCGGCGAGGAGGCCACCGGCGAGCAGGTTGCCGGGGTGCCGCGGGATGGTCAGCCGTCGGCCAGCAGTTCGTCGGCGTCCATGATCCGGTAGGCGTAGCCCTGTTCGGCCAGGAACCGCTGGCGGTGCGCGGCGAAGTCCTGGTCGATGGTGTCGCGTGCGACGACCGAGTAGAAGCGCGCCTCGTGGCCGTCGGCCTTCGGGCGCAGGACCCGTCCGAGGCGCTGGGCCTCTTCCTGGCGGGAGCCGAAGGTGCCGGACACCTGGATGGCGACCGTGGCCTCGGGCAGGTCGATGGAGAAGTTCGCGACCTTCGAGACGACCAGCACGCTGATCTCGCCCTCGCGGAAGGCGTTGAAGAGCTTCTCGCGCTGGGCGTTGGAGGTCTCGCCCTTGATGACGGGCGCGTCGAGGTGTTCGCCGAGCTCGTCGAGCTGGTCGATGTACTGCCCGATGACCAGGGTCTGTTCGCCCGCGTGCTTGGCGACCAGCGCCTCGGTGACCTTCCGCTTGGTGGCGGTGGTCGCGCAGAAGCGGTACTTCTCCTCCGTCTCGGCGGTCGCGTAGGCGAGGCGCTCCGCCTCGGTCAGGTTGACCCGTACCTCGACGCAGTCGGCAGGCGCGATGTAGCCCTGCGCCTCGATCTCCTTCCACGGGGCGTCGAACCGCTTGGGCCCGATCAGCGAGAACACGTCCGACTCGCGACCGTCCTCGCGGACCAGCGTCGCCGTCAGCCCGAGCCGCCGCCGTGCCTGCAGGTCCGCGGTGAACTTGAACACCGGAGCCGGCAGCAGGTGCACCTCGTCGTAGAGGATCAGGCCCCAGTCCCGGGAGTCGAAGAGCTCCAGGTGCGGGTAGATGCCCTTCCGCTTCGTGGTCAGGACCTGGTAGGTGGCGATCGTGACGGGCCGGATCTCCTTGCGGGTGCCGGAGTACTCGCCGATCTCCTCCTCCGTCAGCGAGGTCCGCTTGATCAGTTCGTGCTTCCACTGGCGCGCGGAGACGGTGTTCGTGACCAGGATCAGCGTGGTCGCCTTGGCCTTGGCCATCGCGCCGGCGCCGACCAGCGTCTTGCCGGCGCCGCAGGGCAGCACGACCACACCGGAGCCGCCGTGCCAGAAGCCCTCGACGGCCTGCTGCTGGTAGGGGCGCAGTGCCCAGCCGGTCTCGTCGAGCTCGATCGGGTGCGCCTCGCCGTCCACGTACCCGGCGAGGTCCTCGGCCGGCCAGCCCAGCTTGAGCAGGGTCTGCTTGATCTGCCCGCGCTCGGAGGGGTGTACGGCGACGGTGTCGGCGTCGAGGCGCGCGCCGACCAGCGGGGCGACCCGCTTCGAGCGCAGGATCTCCTCCAGCACCGGCCGGTCGGTGCTGGTCAGGACCAGTCCGTGGACGGGGTGCTTGGAGAGGGTGAGACGGCCGTAGCGGGCCATGGTCTCGGCGACGTCGACGAGCAGTGCGTGCGGGACGGGATAGCGGGAGAACTCCACCAGCGCGTCGACGACCTGCTCGGCGTCGTGACCGGCGGCGCGGGCGTTCCACAGGCCGAGCGGGGTGATCCGGTAGGTGTGGATGTGCTCGGGAGCCCGCTCGAGCTCGGCGAAGGGCGCGATGGCGCGTCGCGCGGCCGCGGAGAGCTCGTGGTCGATTTCGAGGAGGAGCGTCTTGTCGCTCTGGACGATGAGGGGCCCGTTCACGCACGTCCCTTTCGGCGTGGGAGGACCGCCCGGACGCGGACGGTCAAACCTCCAGTGTGCCGTATCGCCGCAAGGGCTGAGCGGTTCTGGGTCCTCCGGGCGCCGCCCGGGCCTGCGGCGACGGCGAACGGCCCTCCCGGGCGGGCCCGGGTGCGGGGCCGGGCACGGTCGGGGGCCGGGCAGGGCAGGGCGCGGTCAGGTCGTGGGAGCGGCTGCGGCGGAAGCGGAAGCGGAAGCCGTCGCGAAGGCGAGGATCTCGGGGACGGCCTCGCGCAGGGTCGGGAAGTGGCGGTGGGCCTCGGGGTGGGCGGCGGGGGTGTTGACGGTCCAGACCGTCATGCCGGCCCGCAGTCCCGACCGGACGCCCGAGGGGGCGTCCTCCACGACGAGGCAGTGGGCGGGGTCGGCGCCGAGGAGGGCCGCGCCCCGCAGGTACGGGACCGGCGAGGGCTTGCCCTCGGAGACGGCGGCGGCGTCCACGAGCACGGGCGGCACGGGCAGGCCGGTCCGGTCGAAGCGGCCGCGCACCCGGTGCTCGTAGTTGGAGGTCACCAGCGCCCAGCTGCCCGGAGGCAGGGCCGCCAGCAGCTCGGCGGCGCCGTCGAAGGCCGCGTAGGTGCCGGACCGGACGTCCTCGTCCTCCAGCTCGTGCAGCGCGGCCAGGCAGGCGTGCGGGTCCTGGTCGGGGGCGACGGCCGCGAAGGTCTCCATCGGGCGGGTCCGCAGGGCCACGGCGTGGACCGCGTCCGGATCCAGTCCGTAACGGGTGGCCCAGGTGGCCCAGACCCGGCGCTGGCCTGCGACGGCGTCGACGAGGGTGCCGTCCACGTCGAACAGGACGTACCGGGCGGGCGGGACGGTGGAGGCGGCTGCGTTGCTCACCGGCGGATCATGCCAGGCCGCGCAGGAGCAGCTCCAGGCCGCCGTCGAACTCCCGGTCCGGGGTGACCGAGCGGGCGTCGCGGGCGGTCGCCGACATGTACGGGAACTGGTCCCCGGGCAGGTCGGCGATGGCGGTGGTGCCGGGCCCGGACAGCGGCCCGAGGTGTTCCAGTTGCGTGGCGCCGATCACGTAGGCGATGAGCGCGCGCAGCGCGAGGACCCGTTCCTCGGCCTCGATGCCGGCCTCGGTGAGTACCCCGAGCACCGTCTCCGACCAGCGCAGCCCGCTGTGCGAGCGGTGCCGGTGGGTCAGGGTGAGCGGCAGTACGGACGGGTGGGCGCACATGGTCTCGCGCAGGCGGCGAGCCAGCACCGTGATCCGGCCGGGCCAGGGCCCGTGGGGCGGTGGGGCGGTGTCGACTGCGCTGAGGACGAGTTCGACGACGAGCGCCTCGAGTTCCTCGCGGTCCCGGACGTAGCGGTACAGGGCCATGGGGCTGATGCCGAGCTCGGTGGCGACGGCGCGCATGGACAGCCCGGGCAGCCCGTCGCGGTCGATGACGACGAGGGCGGCGGCGGCCAGTTGGGCCGTTGTGTGGGAGCGGGGGCGTGGCATGAGGGTTGACAGCGTACGGCATACGCCTACGCTGGGGTGGTAGGCGTACGGCATACGCTTACGTCCGTCGAGGAGGGGTATTCCATGCTCGAGCCCGGTTCCGTCGTGCCCGTCCGCCGCCTTACGGCCCTCTGGGGCCAGGTCCTGCCCGTGCCCGACCCGCAGCGGCTCCTCCACCTGCAGTTCCGGCGCTTCGCCGGCTGCCCCGTCTGCCACCTCCACCTGCGGTCGGTCGTCCGGCGCCACGCGGAGATCGAGGCCGCCGGGATCCGCGAGATCGTGCTCTTCCACTCCCCGGCCGAGGAACTGCGGCCGCACACCGCGGACTTCCCCTTCGCCGTCGTCGCCGACCCGGAGCAGCGGCTCTACCGGGAGTTCGGCGTCGAATCCTCCCCGCGCTCCCTGCTGGACCCGCGCGCCTGGGGGCCGGTGCTGTGGGCGATCGCCCGGTCGGCCGTCGCCGTGGCCCGGGGCCGGGAGCGGCTCCCCGCCCCGCGGCCGCGGGGCGGGCGGTTCGGGCTGCCCGCCGACCTGCTGATCGGGCCGGACGGACGGGTGGTGGCCGCCAAGTACGGTGAGCACGTCTACGACCAGTGGTCCGTCGACGAGCTGCTCGAACTGGCGGCCCGATATCCGGTGGGCGCCGCGAACGGGGCTGCGTAGGGTCCCCGCATGACTACTGATCAGCAGGACTTCGTGCCGGCGGCCGACGTGTTCGAGGTGCCCGCCGGGCTCGTCGGCGAGGGCTTCCGGCTGGAGCCGCTCGGGCCGGAACACAACGAGAGGGACCTCGCCGCCTGGAGCGGAAGCATCGCGCACGTGCGGGCCACCCCCGGCTTCGCGGGGAACTGGCCGCCGCTGGAGGGGATGAGCGCCGAGCAGAACCTCGCCGATCTGGAGGGCCACGCGCGGGACTTCGCGGAGCGCCGCGGGTTCACCTACAGCGTGCTGGAGGGGGAAGGGGAGGGCGAGGTCATCGGGTGTCTCTACATCTACCCGGCGAAGGAGGACCCGCAGTGCGTGCAGGTCCGTTCCTGGGTACGTGCCGACCGGGCCGCGCTCGACAAGGCCGTGTACGGGGCCGTCACGAACTGGCTGGCCGAGGTCTGGCCGTTCAGGGCGGACCGGATCGACTACGCGGCCAGGTGAGACGGGGCGGCCGGGTGGGGCGGAGCGGAAAACCGAAGGGGCCCGGCACACGCATCGCGCGTGTGCCGGGCCCCTTCGGGGTGTTGCGAGCCGGCTGGGGCCACGTCGGTGACCGGTGGCCCGAGCCGACTGGGGCCACGTCGGTGACCGGTGGCCCTTTCCGGTTCCGTACTAGCCGCGGACGGTGCGCCGGCGGCGGTTGCCGAGCCAGGCGGCCGCGCCGCCGAGGCCGATGAGGAGGGCGGCCAGGCCGGAGTACAGGCCGGTGTTGGAGTCCGAGCCGGTGTGCGCGAGGGAGCCGGTCGGGGCGGGGGTGTTCCCCGGGGCCGGGGTCGACGGGGCCGCCGGGGTGGAGGCCGCGGAGCCGGTCGGCGCCGGGGTGGTGGGCGCCGGCGTGGTGGGCGCGGAGCCGGTCGGTGCCGGGGTCGTCGGTGCCGGCGTGCTGGGCGGAGTGGTGGTCTTCGGGCCGAGCTGGAACTGCTGGTCGGAGGAGAGGAAGGGGTAGGTGTTGCCCTCGGACAGGCCGACCATGGCGGTCACCTTGACCGGGGCGAGCTTCTTGAGCGTCGCCTTCGGGCCGAGCTTGACCTGTATGTGCGTGATGTGGTCGCCGGAGGCGGCGCCGAAGCCCTTCGCGATGACCGGCAGGCGGCCGCCCTGGACCTTCAGGTCCTTCCACGTGCCGTCGACCTTGACCCGCACCTTGAGGTCGGAGTCCGCCACGTCGGCCATGTCCACATCCAGCCAGGTGCCGAGGCCGGAGTTGAACTCGCCGCCACCGGTGACCCGGTAGCGCAGGTCCATCTCCCGGCAGTCGGGGGCTTCGCCGTCGGCGCAGGGGCTCACCTTGCCGAACGAGGTCTCCAGCGTCCCGGGCTTGGCCGCCGGACCGGTCTTGAAGGCCAGCGAGCCCTCGCCGCCGTCCGTGAGCTCGTTCTGGTAGGTCGACGCCCGCAGGTTGAAGTCGCCGTTGAGGGTCGGGTAGCTCTTGCCGAGGCCGATGGTGACCTTCCAGACCATCTTGCCGCCGGCCGGGATCTGGAAGCCGTCCGAGGCATTGCCGTCCGCCGGGTAGAACAGTCCCTGCCACTCGCCGTCCTGCTGCCCGATCCGGAACCCGGTCGCCGGGGCGCTCACCGGGGCGACCTTGTAGATCACGTCGCTCTCCTGGAGCGGGCTGCCGCCGGTGTGGTCGAGGAGCATCCACGGGTGGTAGGAGGAGGGCTTGTCCGTCGTGTTGGTCACCGTCAGGTCGAAGGTCTCCGTCGCGCCGCCCCGGGTCAGCGGGCCGCTCGGGACCGGTGCGCTCATCGTGGTCTTCAGCGCCTTGTAGTTGCCCTCGGTGGCGTAGGCCGACAGCGGCATCAGGGCGGTGCCGGCGATGGCGGCGACTACCGCGGTGGCGGCGGCGGTGCGGACGGTGCGGCGGGTGGCGGTGCGAGCGGACATGGTGGAATCCCCCGGGAATCAACAAGATCAGACGGCAGTGGCGGCCGAAGGGCAGAGTGGCCGAAAGGTGGAGAGGCAGAGCAGGCGAAGCGGCCTGGCGAACCGGCCGGCGGTGGAACGCCGGTCCGGTGGGTGGTGCGGGATCTCGCCGGCGGTCCGGTTGCTTCCCCCCCGGTCGCTGCTGCGATGAGCTGATCTTCACACAGGTCACATCTCCAATCCGTCGTCGGAATGTCACCGCAGTGCAACAGGCCCCAAGGGCCCTGTTGAACTGCCTGACCTGCGGAGACAGCGGAATGGTCGCGACCCGTTTCCGTCGCTAGTGCTGTGGCCGGAAAGGTTCACCGTGTCGCGGCGCCCGGCACGGCACCTCGCGGCGTTGTCGGACCGGGCAAGTACGTCCAGTACGAGCCTCGGCCCTCCGCCTTGCGATGCACCGCACCGGACACCGCGACCCGGCAAACCTTCCCGGCCACAGCACTAGCCGCCCAGGTGTTCCAGCGGCCCCGCCGGGTAGGGAACCTCCTGCGGAAGCAGGGCGCGCGCCGCCTCCGGTGCCCCGGAGCGGAGCAGGCCGTGGATCTCCCGGACCAGCGGGGTCACATCGCGGATGGCGACCGTCCACTCGTCGGCGTAGGCCCGCGACGCCTCCCCGGCCAGGCCCAGTTGGAGCGAGCGGTACGGGAGCGGGTTCAGGTGCAGATCGCGCTCCGGGTCCCACTGCACGCGGGCGGGGGCGGTACGCAGCGTCCGCTGCCAGTCCGCCCGGTCGGGGTGCACGGCGGGGACGTAGTGCGACAGGCAGGCGTCCCGCAGCGCCCGGTCGAAGCCGGTGCGGGTGATCTCGACGGCCAGGACCGTCTCCTGGTCGGCCTTGGTGGCCCAGCCGCAGCGGTACATCATCCACAGGAACGACGGCTTGACCCAGGTCATCCGCTCCCGCTTCCAAGCGGGCGGGAAACGGCCCTCAAGGGCGGCCGGCACCCCGATCCGGGGGTGGTACGCCTGGTACACGGTGATGGTGTCGGCGGTGTGCGAGGCGCGAATCTGGTGGCGGGGGACGGGAGCCGTCGTCATATCGGACATGGCCCCAGCGTGCGGGGCCGCGCCAACTCCGGGCCAGCGGATTTCCCTCCCGGGACCGGACCGACGAGGACCGGACGGGACCGGACCGACAGGCGCCGCCGGGCAGGTCCTGCCCGGCGGGCCCGGCCCGGCCCGAGCCGAAGGACGCGCCCCGGCTAGAGCTGGTCCTCGGCCAGTTCCGCGACCCCCGTGATCCGGTGCAGCGCGTACGTCCGTACCTCGTCCGCCGTGTGGTCGTAGCCGGTGACGAAGCCGCCCTCGACCCGGACGGGGGCGATGACCCGCTGGCTGGCCGCCCCGTCGGCGTTGACGTAGCCGATCCACACCGCCGACCCGGTGAGCGCGGCGGCCTGCACCGTCGCCAGGGTCTCCGCCGCGCTCGTACGCGGGAGTTCGCCGGCGGCTCCCGGACCGCCCGCGCCGGAGGAGGTGGCGGCGGGCTCCTTGCGGATGGCCGTCGCCGCCATGTCGCCCGCGCGGATGGCCCGTACGGCCGCCGCGAGCAGCGTCGTGTCCGGTACCGGCGGCCCGTCGGGGACCGGTACGGGTACCGCGCGGTTCGGGGTGCGGTGGGCGTCGGCGCGGGCGATCAGGACGTCACCCGTACGGGATTCCGCGGCCGGGGCGTACCCCATGGCCCGCAACCCGTCGAGCAGCACGGTCGGTTCGGCCTGCGCGGCCAGCACGGTCGGCGCGAGGCGGCGCAGCCCGAGGCCCGCGGACCGTTTGTCGGCCATGATCTCGTTCAGCATGCCGTCGTCGTCGCAGCGCACGTACGAGGAGGCCGAGCCGACCCGGAGGTGTCCGTGCCGCCGGGCCACGTCGTCGATGAGGTACGACAGCGGCTGAGGTACCGGCGTCCGGCTGTGCTCGGTGAGGAAGGACTGCAGGTCGACGGCGGTGTGGCCGGCGTCCAGGGCGCGGCGTACCGACCCGGGTGTGAAGCGGTACACGGTGGCCCCGCCCTTGGACTCCACCTCCGCCAGCACGGCCAGGACCTCGGCGACCGCCCGCCGCAGCGGCCCGGGGGCCACCGCCGTCAGGTCGGCCTGGAGCAGTACGTGGTCGACGGGCTCGGGCAGCAGTGGCGCGAGCAGCGGCGCCGGGTCGCGCCCCTCCAGCAGGGCCCGGCCGGGTGCGGCGAGCGCGCCGCGGCCGGTGACTCCGAGGACCTCCGCCTCGGTCAGCGTCCAGCGTGCGAGGCGGGAGCGCAGTTCGCTCGTACCGCGCACCGGCCGCTCCCACGAGAGGCGGGCGAGGAGCACGGACGGGTCCGGGGAGCCGCCCTCGGGGAGGTCGGCGAGCAGGGTCAGGGCGCGGCGGCGCACCTCGGCGGCGGCGGAGCGGTCCAGGTCCGCACCGAGCACCGAGAGCGTACGGCCCTTCGCGTCCTGTTCGCCGACCAGGCCGGCGGTCCGGGTGGCGGCCAGCCAGGCCGCCGCCAGCACCGACCAGCGCTCGGCGGGCGGGAGTTCGAGCCACTTGTCGAAGGCCGGGGTCGGCGCGTACCGCTCGTCGGCCTCGCCGTCGCTGGCCAGCAGGCCGGCCGCGTAGGACAGTTCGATCCAGAACGCCGCCGACGGCTCGTCGGTGTCCAGCCCGGCAGCCGCCCGCTTCAGGTCGCGTACGGAGAGCCCGCCCGCCCGGAGCACGGCCGGACCGGTGTGCTCCCAGGACTTCACCAGCTCCTCGACCGTCGACAGCGCGGCCAGCGCCTGACCGGCCGCGTTCGCGTCCACAAGCTGTGGACGGTGCTCGCGGTGCGCGGGAACGGCCGGGGGCAGCGGCTCCGTCACCCGGTGCGCGAGCCCGCCGCGCAGGTACAGCGCCACCTCGCGCGGCAGCAGGACGGTGCGCGCCGAGGCCGGCAGCAGCAGACCCCGGTCCCGGAGCCAGCGCACCGGAGGCGTCGGATTCGGGGTCACCTCCCCGTACGGAGGGCCCCACACGAGCCGGCCCAGCACCTGGTGGGCCTCCGCGGGGGCTTCGTCGAGCAGCGCCGACATCCGGACCGGGTCGGTGAACAGGGCCGTCAGCGCGGTCACCGCCGACACCGGGTCGTGCGTCGCGGACAGCCCGACGGCCGCCACGATCTCCTGGATCCGGGTCGGCGACATGCCGGCCGTGGCCTCGGCGACGGTCGGGCCGAGCCCGGTGGGGGAGGGCCGCGAAGGGGAGGGGGCGAGCAGTTCGCGGGCGGTGCGCACCAGGCGCAGCCGCTCGTCGTCGCTCCATACGAGGGCCTGCTCGCGCAGGGTCGCAAGGGCTCGGGGGAGTTCGGCGCGGGCCCCGTTGTCCGTGCCGGACGTGGTTCCGGTGTCACCGCTGAGCAGGGACTCCAGTACCGCGTACGGGCAGGGCTCCGGGCCCACCGCGAGGGCCTCGGCGCTCTGCAGGGCGAACCGGTCGAGGCGGTCCAGCGCGCGCACCACCGAGGCCCGTGTCCCGGCCCGCGTCGCGAGCTGCGACACGTCCCCGGGGACCGGGCTCAGCAGGTCCGGCCGGGCGCGCAACAGGGCGGCGAGCCCCTCGTCGTCGCGGGCGCGCAGCTCTTCGGCGAGGGAGCGCGGAGCGCTTCCCGCGGTGCTCGGGTCAGGCACGGGCGTCGCCTCCTGGTCGCGTCGGCCGGTCAGTCGGCCGGTCCCCATCCGGCCAACGGTATCCGCTGCGCCCCCGGCCGCTCCACGGGCGCACGCGCTACCTTCGGTCGAGGTGGCACGGGAGGAGCCGGGGCGTGGGGATCGAGAGCGACCATCTGGTCTACGAATATCTGAGCCGGGTCGGGGACTTGGCCCAGCGCAAGCACCTGTCGTCCGGGGACCGGATGCGGCTGGTGGCGGGGCTGCGGGACGAGATCGACCGGCGGCGGGCGAAGTACGAACCGGAGACGCCCGCGGCGGTACGGCGCATTCTGGAGCGGATCGGCACGCCGGAGGAGGTCCTGGACACCCTGTCGGCGACGGGCCCGCCCACGGCGGCCGACCGTCCGGCGCCCTCCGCTCCCGCGGTGCCGGTGCAGCGGGGGGCCGCGCCGCCGCACCTCGCGGGGCTCGACGAGCTGGGCTCCGGCGAGAAGATGGAGCCCGACTGGTGGACGGTGGGGCCGGCGTCGGCGGTGGAGGGCTTCGCGGGCGGGATCGAGATCCCCGAACTCCTGAAGGGGCCGGCCGCGGAGCGGGAGCCGGACGCGGAGCCCGAGCCGGATCCCGCCGAGGCTCCGGAGGGGCGGCGCACGCTCGTCGGGTTCCTGCGGGAGCGGCGGCGCCGGGCGAAGGCGGACGCGGATGCCGCGGCCGCGGCAGCCGTCGTCGCCCGGGCGGCTCCGGTGAGGCGAAAGCCCCACACGTTCCTGCTGTTGGCGGCGGTGGCCCTGCTCGCGGGGGCCGTCTCCGGCTACTGGCTGCTGAGCGCCGGGGGCTGGCTGCTCGCGTACGCCTCGCGGGTGCTGGGTCCCGCCGAGCGGAAGTGGGTGGTCTTCGGGCTGCCGGGAACGGTCTTCGCGGGGGCGGTGCTGTGGCTGTGGGGCCGGCTGAACGGCCGCTGGGGGTCCCCCTTGGCTGATGAGGCCATGGGGGGCGCCTTCCACGACCTCCTGCCGTGGCTGGCGCGAGGCGCGGCCGTGGCCTCGGCGCTCTACCTCCTGTGGCGCTCCCGCCGCCGCCCCGGCTAGTGCTGTGGGGCCGCCCCCGACCTCCCCCAGACTCCGTCCGGGGGGACCCCCGGTTCGCCCGTTCCCCGAAGCTCCGCCCCGGACCCGTCGCGACCTGCGGCGCCGCTCCCGGGGGGCCGGCCCCCCGGACCCCCGCGCCTCAGCGCCGGCGGGGCTGTGAACAGCCCCGGACGGGGGCGGTCCGGGCCGTGGTGGGCGGCTCGGCACAATGGAGGTATGAGCCCCGAGACGCAGCTGACCGTCGGATTCGACCTCGACATGACCCTCATCGACTCCCGACCGGGCATCAGGGCCGCCTACCAGGCACTTTCGGCCGAGACGGGCACCTACATCGACGCCGACGCGGCCGTCACCCGGCTCGGGCCGCCGCTGGACCAGGAGCTCGCGTACTGGTTCCCGGAGGCGGAGATCCCCGCCATGGCCGACCGGTACCGGGAGATCTATCCCACATACGCCATCGCGCCGACCCCGGCGATGCCGGGCGCCCGCGAGGCGGTCGAGGCGGTCCAGGCTCTCGGCGGCCGTGCGATCGTCGTCACCGCCAAGCACGAGCCCAACGCCCGCCTGCACCTGGACCACCTGGGCATCAAGCCCGACGCGGTCGTCGGCTGGCTGTGGGCGGAGGCCAAGGCGGTCGCCCTGCGCGAGTACAACGCGCAGGTCTACGTCGGCGACCACGTCGGCGACGTACGGGGCGCCCGCGCCGCCGGCGCTGTGTCGGTGACGGTCCCGACCGGTCCGTGCCCGGAGCCGGAACTGCGCGAGGCGGGCGCCGACGTGGTCCTGGCGGACCTCACGGAGCTGCCGGCCTGGCTGGCGGAGTACGCCCGCACGCGCACCGCGTAACCGCCGGGGAAGCCCCGCCTACGCCTGCGCCTGCGAGGCGCGAGCCGCGGTGCGCTGCGCGGCGGCCGAGCGCAGTACGCCCGCCGCCGAGATCGCGAACCCGACGCCCATGAGCATGCACACGGCCCACGCGTACGACGGGAACGGGTCGGTGTCGAGGAACAGCGGGGCCATCGTGGCGAGGGTGGCGACGGCGCCGACGATGAAGACGATGCCGCCGGCCTTGACGAGCGCGTCGCCGGGGCGGGCCGCGTCGGGGTCGGTGTCCACGGACTCGGGCTGAGGAGTAACAGTCACCCGACCAGGGTAGTTCCCTGGCCCGAGCGGTCACCCGCGAAGGACCGGGGAACGACTTGTCACCCGGATCACGGCTACTAGCCTGAGAGGTGCGGGCAGGCGGCCCGCTTCCCACCCGGCGAACTCAAGGACAGAGGACGGACGTGCCTACCGGCAAGGTCAAGTGGTTCAACAGCGAGAAGGGCTTCGGCTTCCTCTCCCGCGACGACGGCGGCGACGTCTTCGTCCACTCGTCGGTGCTTCCCGACGGGCTGGACGCGCTCAAGCCCGGCCAGCGCGTCGAGTTCGGTGTCGTCGCAGGACAGCGCGGTGACCAGGCACTTTCGGTGATCGTCCTGGATCCGGCCCCCTCCGTCGCGGCCGCGCAGCGGCGCAAGCCGGATGAGCTCGCCTCCATCGTGCAGGACCTCACGACCCTGCTGGAGAACGTCACGAACCAACTGGAGCGGGGTCGTTACCCCGACAAGGCGCACGGCGGGAAGATCGCCGACATGCTCCGCGCGGTGGCCGACCAGCTGGACGTCTGAGCTACGAAGCACCGTGCCCCGCCGCCCACGAGGGCGGCGGGGCACGTCCGTGTCCTACGGGAACGCCAGCGCGTCGGCGGCGATGGCCGGAACCAGACCCTCCGCCGCCGCCCGGGTCAGCAGCCCGCGCACGGCCGCGTAGCCGGCTTCGCCGAGGTCGGCGGTGAACTCGTTGACGTACAGCCCGATGTGCTGGTCGGCGACGGCCGGGTCCAGCTCCTGCGCGTGCGCCCGTACGTAGGGCCGGGACGCCTCCGGGTCCTCCCAGGCCATCCGGACCGACGTACGGGCCGACTCGGCGAGCGCGCGCAGCGCGTCCGCGCCCAGGGAGCGCTTGGCGATGATCGCGCCGAGCGGGATCGGCAGGCCGGTCGTGGACTCCCAGTGCTCGCCCATGTCGGCCAGGCAGTGCAGCCCGTAGTCCCGGTAGGTGAAGCGGGCCTCGTGGATGACCAGTCCGGCGTCCACGCGGCCGTCGCGCACGGCGGGCATGATCTCGTGGAACGGCAGCACGACCACCTTGCCGACCCCTTCGGGCAGCACGGCGGCGGCCCACAGCCGGAACAGCAGGTAGGCGGTGGAGCGTTCGCTCGGGACCGCGACCGTCTTGCCGGCCAGGTCCGTGCCCGGCTCCCGGGTGAGGACCAGCGGCCCGCAACCACGGCCCAGCGCGCCGCCGCAGGGCAGGAGCGCGTACTCCTCGAGGACCCACGGGAGGACGGCGTAGGACACCTTCAGCACGTCGAGCTCACCGCGCTCGGCCATGCCGTTGGTGAGGTCGATGTCGGCGAAGGTCACGTCGAGGGCGGGCGCGCCGGGGACCCGGCCGTGGGCCCAGGCGTCGAAGACGAAGGTGTCGTTCGGGCAGGGCGAGTACGCGATCCGTACGGGGTGTACGGGCTGTTCGGGGTCTGCGGCGTTCATGAAGGTCCTCCCCAGGAAGCGAGTACGGGCCCCAGTACCCGGAAGCCGTCGGCCAGCGCCGTCAGCGCGTCGCCGATCCGCCAGGCGGCACGGTCCCGCGGGCCCACGGCGTTGGAGACGGCACGGACCTCCAGGACGGGCAGCCCGTGCGCGGCGGCGGCCTCCGCGACCCCGAAGCCCTCCATCGCTTCGGCCCCTGCGAGGGGGTGCCGTGCGGCGAGGGCGGTCGTACGGGCGGCGGTGCCGGTGACGGTGGAGACGGTCAGGACGGGCGCGAGCAGCGCCCCGGTCACCTCGGCGGCGCGCGCGGCGAGCTCTGCGGGAGGCAGGTGCACGCTGCGGCCGAAGCCGAGTTCCGCGACGGGCAGGAACCCCTGCGGGGTCTCGGCGCCCAGGTCGGCGGCGACGATCACGTCGGCGACCACGAGGGAGCCGATCGGGGCGGCGGGCGCGAACCCGCCGCCGATGCCGGCGGAGACGACGAGGACGTAGCCGCCGGTGTCGGGCGCGAGCGCCAGGGCGGTCGCCGTCCCGGCGGCCGCGGCGGCCGGGCCGACTCCGGCGACCAGCACGTCGAAGGCTCCCCGGCGGTGGATGAGGTAACCGCCGGGGAGGGTGCGCGGCTCGGGGCCGGGGGTGTGGTCCGGGCCGGGGGTGTGGTCCGGATGAGGGACCGGACCGGACAGGCCGCGGACGACGGAGTCCGCCTCCGCCGTCACCGCGGTCACGATGAGCGCGCGCATGGTGGGTACGTGACTACTTGAGCTTGACGTTGAAGGCCCAGACGGCGAGGGGCTTGCCGTCCTCGGAGACCTGGACGATGTTCAGCTTCTTCGAGGTCGGGGCCTCGCCCTGGCCGCCGGTGGCGAAGATGTCGGCGCCGGGGAAGCTGCGGTAGGTGTTGGAGGAGGGCTCGGTGATCGGCTGGCCGTCCAGGACCGCCTGCCACTGCTTGCCGTCCTCGACGACGTCCGGCTCGACACCCAGGCGCAGGGTGTCGCCCCGGCCGTAGTGGACGGTCTTGGAGTGCTTCACGTCGGTGAAGCACTCCTGGACCTTTTCGGCCGTGAGTTCCTTGCCGTCGCTGCAGGCGGCTTCGGTGGACACCGACGAGGTGCCGACCGTCACGGTCGCCAGCGGCGTCGGCTTGTCACAGGCGGAGAGGAGGAGGAGGCCGGCGGAAACGGCTCCGAGGGCCGCGACGCTGCGGCGGGCCCTACCCGAGAAAAGCGGTGCGGTCATGAGCCGAAGGCTATCGGGCCGGTGCGGTCCGCCGGTGCACGGGGTCCTACGGTGTGCCGCCTCCGCGAGCGCCCCCCGCTACGCCACCCGTGGGCGGGAGGACGTGGGGTGCTGGTGCCGCGGGGACGTGAGGAAGCCGCGCAGTGCCATCGCGGTGCCCAGGGCGACCACCACCGCGGCGATGGACATGCCCAGGACGCCGTTCAGGGGCAGGGCGATGCCGATCGCGCCGCCCAGTACCCAGGCCACCTGGAGCAGGGTCTCCGAGCGGGCGAAGGCAGAGGTACGGACGGCCTCGGGCACGTCGCGCTGGATCATCGCGTCGAGCGAGAGCTTCGCGAGGGCCTGGCAGAAGCCGGCCGTCGCGCCCAGGACGGCCATGAAGACCCCGCTGAAGAAGAGCGCCGCGAGGACGGCCACCGCGAGGGTCAGGGACAGTACGGCGGCGATGATCGCCTCGGGTGCGCGGGCCCGGAGCCAGGCCCCGACGGCGGTCCCGCAGGCGTTGCCGACGCCCGCCGAGACGCCGACGATGCCCAGCGACACGGCCGCGCTCTGTCCGGCGAGCGGGTGCTCGCGCAGCAGGAACGCCAGGAAGAAGATCAGGAACCCCGACAGCCCGCGCATGGAGGCGTTCGCCAGCAGCCCGCACAGCACCGGCCGGCTGACCGTCCGCAGCCCCGGCCGCTTCGAGTGCGCCTCGTGGGTGGAGAGCCGGGCCCGGCGTTCGCCCTTCGCCTCGTCGACCTTGTGCGGCAGCGTGAACGCCGCGACGGTGCCCCAGATGAAGATCGCGCACGCCCCGTAGAGCGGCCACGGCGGTCCGATCGTGTGCAGGGCGGCGCCCACGGGCGCGGCGGCGCCGGTGGCCAGCAGGCCGGCCAGGGTGACCCGGGAGTTCGCCTTGACCAGGGAGAACCCCGGTGGGAGGAGTCGGGGGACCACCGCGCTGCGCACCACCCCGTAGGCCTTGGAGGCGACGAGGACACCGAGAGCGGCCGGGTACAGCTCCAGGCCGCCCGTGGCCACCGCGCCCGACATCATCACGGCCAGCAGGGCCCGGGTGAGCATCGCGCCGGCCATCGCGGCCCGCCGCCCGTGCGGCAGCCGGTCCAGCAGGGGGCCGATCACCGGGGCCAGCAGGGTGAAGGGGGCCATGGTGATGGCGAGGTACAGGGCCACTCGGCCGCGTGCCTCGTCGGTGGGGACGGAGAAGAAGACGGTGGAGGCGAGCGCGACTGTGATCATCACGTCACCGGCGCCGTTGATCGCGTGCAGCTCGATCAGTTTGCCGAGACCCGATTCGCCGGCCCCGTGGGCGTGCGTGGCCCGCCGGATTCCGCGCGCCGTACCGGTGAACGGCAGGTGCAGGGCACGCCCGACGGCCCGGCCGGCCCGCCTGGCCGGTCCCGAGCCGTCAGCGGACGACCGTACGGGTGCCACGGGCCCATAGTGCCCCACTCGGTCCTCTCAGACCCTCCCCGGCGCGTCGCGGAGGCCCGGCCGCGCCTCGGGATGGGCGCGGGTGTCCGCGAATCGGACCTTGCATGTGGGCCGAAGGCGCCGGAGGAGGTAGCGTGCGTAGCGCGCCACCGGCGGTTGCTCCTGGCCGCGCGCCTCTTCGCGATCCCGCAGAATGGATCGCAGGTAGGTGCGCACGGGAACCCGATCGGGCGCGGACGTCGACGCGGCCCCCTGGTCCGCTCCGCCCGCGCTACGTAGGGAGACAGCCGACGGGTCGTTGTGGACGACAAGTACGGACGGCGCACTCGTGAGACGGCGTAGGAGAGAACGAGACTGTGAGTGCTGCGACGACGCGAAGCCGTACCCCCGACCGCCTGTGCGTCGAGGCGGTAGACCTCGCCCGAGCGGCGGCTGAGGAAGCCGCCGCGCCCGGAGTGGTGGGCGAGCACCTTGCCGCCATTGCTGAAGGTGACAGGGTCGTCACGCACTTCTTCGAGTGCAAGGACCCCGGGTACCGAGGCTGGCGCTGGGCCGTGACGGTGACGCGTGCGTCCCGTGCGAAGAACGTCACCCTCGACGAAACGGTGCTCCTGCCGGGCGACGACTCCCTGCTGGCCCCCGAGTGGGTGCCGTGGAGCGAGCGGCTGCGGCCGGGCGACATGGGTCCGGGCGACCTGCTCCCCACGGACGCCGAGGATCTGCGGCTGGAAGCGGGCTGGTCGGGCGAGGACGCCCCGCCGCCGAACTCGGTGGTGTCCGCCGAGATGGCCGAGCTGGTCGAGGCGGAGGACGCCGACGTCACCGACCGCGCGGTGGTTCCCGTACGCGGCTCCATCACCTCCGTCGCGGAGGAGCTGGGCATGCGGCGGGCGCGCGTGCTCTCCCGCTACGGGCTGCACAGCGCGGCGGACCGCTGGGACGAGTCCTTCGGCGCGAAGACCCCGATGGCGCAGGCCGCGCCGGCCTCGTGCGTCTCCTGCGGGTTCCTCGTCGCGATCGGCGGCTCGCTGGGCCAGGCGTTCGGAGTCTGCGCGAACGAGTTCGGGCCCGCGGACGGCCGACTGGTCTCCCTGTCCTACGGATGCGGCGGCCACTCGGAGGCTGCGGTGATGCCGAAGCCGCCGAGGCCGGCCCCGCCGGTGCTCGACTCCATGGGCTCCGACGAGTTCACCCTCCGCCCGGCCCCCGACTCCGGCTCGGTCCCCGCCCCGGACCCCCTGGCCGCGGACCTCGGCCACTCCTGACCTCAGGGCTCCACCCCGGGGCCATGAACGGCCCCGCCGGCGTTTGAGGCGCGGTGCCTGGGGCGGAGCCCCAGGCACCGGGTCCGGCTTCGCCCGGTTGGGTGGCTGGGGGCGCGACACGCCGTCAGGCGTGATCGGCTGGGCCCGATGAAGACCTCCGCGCGCCCCGAGTCGCACACCGGCCGGGCGGCCCCCACCCGCACCCGCCTGTCGTGGGTGGACTTCGCCGTGGCCGCGGCCTTCCTGGTGCTCGGGTACGCGGCCCTCCAGGTCGGCAAGGGCACCACCGTCAATTTCGACCCCGCCGACGTCCCCGACGTGGACACGGACCCCGCGAAGCTCCCGCACTACGCGGCCCGCAGCGTCCTGCGGATGTTCATCGCGCTGATCGCCTCCGTGGTCTTCACCTTCGGGTACGCCTACGCCGCCGCCCGCAGCCGCCGCCTGGAGCGGGTGCTGATCCCGGCCCTGGACATCCTCCAGTCCGTCCCCGTCCTCGGCTTCCTCTCCGTCCTCGTCACCTTCTTCGTCGCCCTGTTCCCGGGCTCCCTGCTCGGCCTCGAATGCGCCGTCATCTTCGCCATCTTCACTTCGCAGGCCTGGAACATGACCTTCGGGTTCTACGCCACCCTGACCTCCCTCCCCCGCGAACTCGACGAAGTCTCCCGCTCGTTCGGCTTCACCCGCTGGATGCGTTTTTGGCGCGTGGAGGTCCCCGCCGGAGTCATCGACCTGGTGTGGAACGGCATGATGAGCTTCGCCGGCGGCTGGTTCATGCTCGTCGCCTCCGAGGCGGTGTCCGTCTCCGGTACCGACTACGCCGTCCCCGGACTCGGTTCGTACGCGGGCACGGCGATCGGCGAGGGGGACCTCGGGAAGGTCGGCTGGGTCATCCTCGCGATGACCGTCACCATCGTCACCGTCAACTTCCTCTTCTGGCGGCCCCTCACGGCCTGGGCGGAGAAGTACAAGAACGAGCAGTCCGAGTCCACCGACGTCCAGCGCAGCTACGTACTGGACTTCCTGCGCCGCTCCCACTGGCCCCGGCTGCTGGGCCGCGCCACCGCCCCCGCCCGCGATGCCACCGGCCGGGCCGCCCGTGTACTGGGCCGCGACGACAGGTCGCTGTCCGTGGACCCGGGCCGCCGCCGGACCGGTGACGTGGTCTTCGGCGTCGTCGCCGGAGCCGTCATCCTGTGGGGCCTGTACGACCTGGCGCGCTACCTGCAGCGCGAGACCGGCCTCGGCGTCTTCGGGGAGCCACTGCTGCTCGGGCTGATCACCTTCGTCCGGGTGATCGTGCTGGTCGCCGCCGCCACCGTCGTGTGGGTGCCCGTAGGCGTGTGGATCGGCTCCTCGCCCCGGCTCACGAAGATCGCCCAGCCCGTGGTGCAGGTGCTGGCGAGCTTCCCCGCGAACCTGCTCTTCCCGGTGGCCGTCTGGTTCTTCCTCAAGACCGGGCTGAACATCAACATCGGCTGCGTCCTGCTGATGGCCCTCGGCGCGCAGTGGTACATCCTCTTCAACTCCATCGCCGGCGCCATGTCCATTCCCTCCGACCTCAAGGAGGCCATGGACGACCTCGGGGTACGCGGGCTCCAGCGCTGGAAGCGCCTGATCATCCCGGCGGTGTTCCCCTCGTACGTCACCGGCGGCATCACCGCCTCGGGCGGAGCCTGGAACGCCTCCATCGTCGGCGAGGTCGTCACCTTCGCCGGTACCACGCTCTCCGCGAGCGGCCTGGGCGCGTACATCTTCCACGCCACCGAGTCCGGGGACTTCCCCAAGCTGATCGCCGGGATCGCCGTCATGAGCCTGTACGTCGTCGGCCTCAACCGGCTGTTCTGGCGGCCGCTGTACCGGCTCGCGGAGCGCCGCTACTCCATCTGACCCCTCGGCCCCTGCCCCTGCCCCAGCCCACGTCCGCGCGTCGAGTCCGCCCGATCCGAGGAGCCCGCCCCGATGACCACGATCCTCCAGGCCGCCGCCCTCACCAAGTCCTACGCCGGCGCCGACGGGGAGCTGCCCGTGCTCGGCGGCATCGACCTGGAGATCCGCGAGGGCGAGATCGTCGCGCTCCTCGGCAAGTCGGGCAGCGGCAAGTCCACTCTGCTGCGCTGCCTCGCCGGGCTGATCCCCGCCAGCTCCGGCTCGGTCATCTACCGGGGCGAGGAGCTGCGCGGGGCGAACCCGGGCACGGCGATGGTGTTCCAGACGTTCGCGCTGCTGCCCTGGCTGACGGTGCGGCAGAACGTGGAACTGGGCCTGGAGGCCAAGGGCATGGACCGCGAGGCGCGGGCCCGGCAGGCGGTGGAGGCGATCGACCTGATCGGTCTCGACGGCTTCGAGTCGGCCTACCCGAAGGAGCTCAGCGGCGGGATGCGCCAGCGCGTCGGTTTCGCCCGGGCGCTCGTCGTGGAGCCGGACGTGCTGATGATGGACGAGCCGTTCTCCGCGCTCGACGTGCTCACCGCGGAGAACCTGCGCGGCGAGCTGATGGAGCTGTGGGCCTCGGACCGCTTCCCCGCCAAGGCGGTGGTGCTGGTCACGCACAACATCGAGGAGGCCGTGCTGATGGCCGACCGCGTGGTGGTGCTGGGCTCCCGCCCCTACGGCACCATCAAGGAGACCTTCGCGGTGGACCTGGCCCGCCCCCGGGACCGTAACGGCGCCGACTTCGAGCGGATCGTGGACGCCGTGTACGCGGTGATGACCGGCCGTACCGCCAAGACCCCGGCCGCGGCCCCGCCGGCCAAGCGGACCCCGGCCAACACCCCGCTCCCGGCGGCCAGCGTCGACGGGATGGCGGGTCTCGCCGAGATCGTGCTCCAGCGGGGCACCGGCGACGGCCGCGAGGACCTCGCCGACCTCGCCGAGGAGCTGGGCCTGGAGGTGGACGACCTGCTGCCCCTGGTGGACGGGCTGGAGCTGCTGGGCCTGGCCGAGGTACGGGACCTGCACCTGGTGCTGACCGCGCGCGGCACCGCCTTCGCGGGGGCCGACGTACAGGAGTCGAAGGAGCTGTTCGCGGAAGGGGCGATGGAAGTCCCGCTGGTGCACCTGATCCACAGCACCCTGCAGCGCTCGCGGGGCGGTACGCAGCGGGCCGGGTTCTTCCGCGACCTGCTCTCGCACCACTACACGAGCGAGCAGCTGGAACAGCAGCTGGAGACGGCGACGGACTGGGGCCGCTACGGGGAGCTGTACGGGTACCACGCGGACGGCGAGGAGTACCGGCTCGACGAGGACACCGGCCGGGGATAGCCCGGGACCCCAGCCCCCGTACCCCAGCCCCCGTACCCCAGCCCCCGTCCCCGTCCCCGGAGGGTCAGGGATTGGGGCGCCGTCGCAGGATCCGCTTCGCGGCCAGGGTCAGGCCCATGGCCGCGACCAGCACGAAGGCCCCCTTGGTGAAGTTCCCGTCCGAGGGCCCGGCGGAGGACCCCGCCCCCGGTGCGGCCGAGCCCGACGGCGCGCGGGACGGCGACCCCGACGGGCCGGACGGGCCCGGGTCCGTCGCCGGACCCACCGCAACGGCGACGACCCGGCTGTTCGCCCCCTCCGCGCCGAACATCAGCGCGGACCCGTCCGCCGTGTACGTCACGGACTCGGCCTGTCCCTGCCACGGCGCGGCCACCGACTCCCCGTCGCCGGCCGGTCTGCCGTCCTTCCACGGGTACGTCCTCGCCCACAGGTACCCCCGCAGCGCGAGCCGCCCCCCGTCCGGGGAGAACGCACCGTCGGTGACCCACGGGACGTCCCCGATCCGCCGGAAGGTGTTCGTACCGCTCGTGGTCAGCGTCGCCGGACCCTCGTAGAGCCCGCCCTCCCGCTCGTCCTTGCTCGCGATGTACACCCGCCCGGTCACCGGATGGACCATCAGCGCCTCCGCGTTCCGGGGCCCGTCGGCGTACTTCACGGTGAACTGCGCGGCCTTGAGCGTGGCGTTCCCGAGCTTCTTGGGCTCGGGGAAGCGGTAGATCCACACGTGGTCCCAGGAGCCGCCCCGGTTGTCCCCGATGTCGCCGACGTACAGCTGCCCGTCCGGGCCCAGCGAGATCCCCTCGATGTCCCGGGGGCTGCCGATGCCCGTCATCGTGATCCGCGCGACCGTCTTCCCGGTCGCCGAGTCCACGCCGTACACGTACGGGCCGTCGTCGCTGTCGTTGTGCGTCCAGTACACGCCCGGGTGGATCCGGCTGGCCGCGAGCCCGCTCGACTCCTTGATCCGGGGGTCGGTGATCGTGAACCCGGACGCGGCGGGGCCGGGCGCGGCGTAGGCGGCCACCGGCGGCAGGGCGAGGCCGGCGCCAACGGCGGCGGCAACGGCCGTGACGACGGCGGCGGTCAGGGGCAGCGGGTGCGGGCGCATCCCCCTAGCCTGCCAGCCTGTCCCGCGTGTCCGGCATCACAGGGGCCGCGGCCCCCGTGATCCGCGAAGATGACCGGATGCGTTTCATGTTCGTCGGGGACTCCATGACCGTCGGGCGCGCCGGTGACTACACCTGGCGCTACCGGATGTGGCAGCACCTCGACACCACCTTCGGCGGCCCGTACGAGATCGTCGGCCCCCGCAGCGCGCTCTACGACACCCTCGCGGACGCGCCGACCAGCCATGCGTACGCCGACCCCGGGTTCCCCGCCGACGCCCGCCGCCACCTGGCCGGCTGGGGCGAGGGCTGGCAGCACATGGCGCCGCTCATAGGCCCCGCGGTCCGCTCCGGCGAGGCCGACGTACTGCTCGTCTCGCTCGGCCTGATCGACCTCGGCTTCTACACCGCCGCCGAGGGCACCACCGCCAACGTCCGCCGGTTCATCACCGGGGCCCGCGCCGCCCGGCCCGGAATCCGGATGGTCCTGCTGCCCGTCATCCCCAACGTCCGGGCCCAGGACGACGCACCCTTTGCGGCGCAGGTCGAGCTCTTCAACGAGCTGCTCGCGAAGGCGGTCGCCGACCTGTCGACCCCCGCCTCGCCAATCCTGCTGGCCGCGCGCCCGGACTCGTACGAGATCCACCGGGACACCTACGACGGCACGCACCCCAACGCCTCCGGCGAGCACCGCCTGGCCGGGGAGTTCGCGGCGGTCCTCCACCAGGCCTGGGACCTGGGCGGTCCCTACCGGCCCCGGCAGGACACGTAACACGCCCTTCACCGAGGGCTCTTGCTTCGAGCGCACTCCAGGCAGTTGGCTAGGTGCCCATGGAGTACACGCAGCTCGGACGCACCGGTCTCAAGGTCAGCCGACTTGTCCTCGGCACCATGAACTTCGGCCCCCAGACGGGCGAGCCGGAGAGCCATGCCCTCATGGACACGGCCCTCGACGCCGGAATCAACTACTTCGACACGGCCAATGTGTACGGGTGGGGTGAGAACAAGGGCCGTACCGAGGAAATCATCGGCACCTGGTTCGGCCAGGGCGGCGGCCGCCGTGACAAGACGGTGCTCGCCACCAAGGTCTACGGGAGCATGGCCGCGGAGGGCGACCCCTGGCCCAACTACGACAGGCTGTCGGCGCTGAACATCCGGCGGGCCGTCGACGCCAGCCTCAAGCGCCTGAACACCGACTACATCGACGTCTACCAGTTCCACCACGTGGACCGGCTGACGCCCTTCGAGGAGATCTGGCAGGCCGTCGAGGTCCTGATCCAGCAGGGCAAGATCCTCTACGCGGGATCCTCGAACTTCCCCGGCTGGAAGATCGCCCAGGCCAACGAGGCCGCGGCGCGCTCCGGCCGGCTCGGCCTCGTGAGCGAGCAGTGCCTCTACAACCTCGCCGAGCGACGGGCGGAGCTGGAGATCATCCCGGCCGCCGAGGCGTACGGGCTCGGGGTCATCCCGTGGTCCCCGCTGCACGGCGGGCTGCTGGGCGGGGCGATCCGCAAGTCGGCGGAGTCGGGGCGGACGGCCACGGGGCGCTCGGCGGAGGCCCTCGCGAACAGTTCCGTACGGGCGCAGGTACAGGCGTACGAGGACCTGCTCGACAAGCACGGACTGGAGCCCGGCGAGGTCGCCCTGGCCTGGCTGCTGACGCGGCCCGGGGTCACGGGCCCGATCGTCGGACCGCGCACGCCGGAGCAGCTCGCGTCCGCGCTGCGGGCGGTGGAGCTGGAGCTGTCGCCCGAGGTGCTGGCGGGGCTGGACGAGGTCTTCCCGGGGCCGGGGGCGGCTCCGGAGGCGTTCGCCTGGTAGCCGCCGGGCAGCCGCCCGAGGGGCGCGGGCCTACTGTCCGACGGCGGCGGCCACGGCGACGACGACGAACATCAGCACGAGCACACCGGCCATGACGCGGTTTCTGGTCTTGGGATCCACCCGTCGAGCCTAACGCGACCCAGCCCGCCCTTCGTACGGAGGGGCGGGCTCTCCCAGTTCCCAGGAGCCGACCACCTCGTACCGGGGCTGCTCGCCGGGTACACCGGAGACCGGCAGATTGCTCCTGACCAGGCTCAGCTCCCCGACCTGCCAGGCGGCGCCCTCGAAGGAGGCCAGCGCGTCGCGGTAGGGGCGTACGTCGTCGGCCTCGTCGCGGAGCCGGCCGAGGGTGAGGTGGGGGGTGTACCGGTGGTGCTGGTCCATGGACACCCCGGAGCGCCGGGCGGCGGCGTCGGCCCGCTCGGCCAGCATCCGCAGGGCGTCGAGATCCCCGGCGGCGCCGGCCCACAGGGAGCGGTGGCCGAAGTGGCCGGATCCGTGGATCCGGAGCGGGAAGGGCGCCGAGCGGGTGGCCGCGCGGGCCAGGCGGGTGTGCAGCTCGGGGAGCAGCTCTTCCTGGACCTCGCCCATGAAGGCGAGGGTGAAGTGCCAGCTCGCTTCCGCGGTCCAGCGCAGGCGGTCGTCGTGGAGGCCGCGTACGGCTTCGGCCAGCTCTGCGACGGCCTTCGCCGGGGGCATGACGGCTGCGAAGAGTCTCATGCGCCGAGCCTAGCGATGCGGTCCGCGCGGGGCTCCGTTGCCGGAGGCCTCGGGGCCGTGGCGGCCCGGCCGCGCCCGGCAGGGCCCAGGGCCGGCCGGGGGCCGGAATCGCCCTGTGGGCAATCCAGCCCCCGGCCGGGTCAGGCCGCCGTGACCAGTTCGCGGGTGCGCGTGGCCGGGACGAAGGTCACGCCGCGGCGGGTCACGCTGAGTCGGAGGTTGCCCACGCGGGACAGGACGAGCCCGATGGTCAGGGCCGCGGCCAGCGATACGGCTCCGCCGGCGGCCATGCCGATCCGGGCGCCGTAGGTGTCCGTGATCCAGCCGACCAGCGGAGCCCCGATCGGGGTGCCGCCGGTGAAGACCATCATGAACAGGGCCATCACCCGGCCCCGCATCTCGGGGTCGGTGGCGATCTGGACGCTGGAGTTGGCGGTGACGTTGACCGTCAGGCCGAAGACCCCGAGCGGTACCAGAAGCGCCGCGAACAGCCAGAACCCCGGTGCGAAGGCCGTCACCAGCAGGAGGAAGGAGAAGAGCACCGCCGCCGCGACCAGCAGCCGCAGCCGGGACAGGCCCCGCCGGGCCGCCAGCAGGGCGCCCGCCAGGGAGCCCGCCGCGATCAGGGTGTTGAAGAGTCCGTAGGTGCCCGCGTCGCCGTGGAAGACCTTGCTGACGAAGGCCGACAGCCAGATCGGGAAGTTGAAGCCGAAGGTGCCGATGAATCCGACGAGCACGATCGGCCAGATCAGATCGGGGCGCCCGGCGACGTACCGCAGGCCTTCTCGGAGCTGGCCCTTGGCGCGCGGCTGTACCTCGACCTGGTGCAGGTCGCGCGTCCGCATCAGCAGCAGGGCCACGATCGGGGCCGCGAAGGACAGGCCGTTGAGCAGGAAGGCCCAGCCGGAGCCGACGGCGGTGATCAGGACACCGGCGATGGCGGGGCCGACCAGTCGCGCGGACTGGAAGTTGGCCGAATTCAGGCTGACCGCGTTGGCCACCTGGTCCTTGCCGACCATTTCGGAGACGAAGGTCTGCCGGGCCGGGTTGTCCACGACGGTGACCAGGCCGAGGAGGAAGGCGGCGAGGTAGACGTGCCAGACGTTGACGTGGCCGGCGAGGGTGAGGACACCGAGCGCGAGGCCGGTGAGGCCCATGGCGGTCTGCGTGCAGAGCAGCAGCGGCCGCTTGGGGAGCCGGTCGGCGAGTACGCCTCCGTAGAGGCCGAACAGCAGCATCGGCAGGAACTGCAGCGCGATGGTGATGCCGACCGCGGACGCGGATCCTGTCAGCGACAGGACCAGCCAGTCCTGGGCGATGCGCTGCATCCAGGTGCCGGTGTTCGAGACGACCTGGCCCGTGGCGAAGAGCCGGTAGTTCCGGATCTTCAGCGAGCTGAACATCGAGTTGGTGCTCTTGGCGGTGCCCGGCGTGCGCGTAGTGGTGGATGTGTGGCCGGGGGCGGAGTCTGCTCCGGGTCCCGTACTCAAAAGGTTCGCCTCCTGGCGTCGTTCCTATAGGTGCGCGAGCTTGTCCAGGACGGGCGCGGCTTCGCGCAGCTTCGCCCATTCGTCCTCGGTCAGCTCGGCCGCTAGCCCGGCGAGGAAGGCGTTGCGCTTGCGGCGGCTCTCTTCGAGCATCGCTTCGGCCTCCTCCGTCTGGCGGACCACCTTCTGGCGGCGGTCGTCGGGGTGCGGTTCCAGCGTGACCAGTCCCTTGCCTTCCAGCAACGCGACGATGCGCGTCATGGACGGCGGCTGCACGTGCTCGCGCCGTGCCAGTTCACCGGGGGTGGCCTGGCCGCAGCGGGCGAGGGTGCCGAGGACCGACATCTCGGTCGGGCTCAGCGATTCGTCGACGCGCTGATGCTTGAGGCGCCGGCCCAGCCGCATGACGGCGGAGCGGAGGTCGTTCACGGCGGAGGCGTCGTCGCCATGGGAAAGGTCATGCATGTTCTTTAGAGTAACTCATTACTCTTCCTAAGGAACACCATTATCCGGTGTCACTCGTACGGGTGAGTCGGCTCCGGAAAGTGACACGCGTCCATGCCCTGTGCCCCGACTCTTTCGGCATGGGGACACATGTGCTGAGCATGCGCATAGACGGGGAGCTCCTCGACAGGCTCCGGACTCATGCCGCCAAACGAGGAATGAGCGTCCAGGACTATGTGGTCCGGACGCTCATTCGCGACGACTTCGACGAACGCTTCAAGGCGGCCGTCGACGAGACGGAGAGGTTCTACGGGCTCACCTGAGCCCGTAGAACCTCTCCGGGTTCCGACTTGTGGGTTCCGACCGCGGGTACTGCCGAGGGGCTACGTGAGGCCCAGCGCCGGCATCGCGTAGTAGAAGACGAAGACCGCCGAGACCACGTACATGGCCCCCGGGACCTCGCGGCCCCGGCCGGTCGCCAGCCGCAGCACGGAGAAGGCCACGAAGCCGATGCCGATGCCGTTGGTGATCGAGTACGTGAACGGCATCATCACCATGGCCAGGAAGGCCGGGACGGCGATGGTGAAGTCGTTCCAGTCGATGTCCCTGACCGAGCCGGCCATGATCAGGAAGCCGACCGCGATGAGGGCGGGGGTGGCGGCCTGTGAGGGGACCATCGTGGCGAGCGGCGTGAGGAACAGCGACACGGCGAAGAGGCCGCCCGTCACGATGTTCGCCAAGCCCGTCCTGGCGCCCTCGCCGACGCCCGCGGTGGACTCCACGAAGCAGGTGGTGGCCGAGGAGGAGGAGGCGCCGCCCGCGGCGACGGCCATGCCGTCCACGAACAGCACCCGGTTGATGCCGGGGAAGGAGCCGTCCGGCTTCGTCAGCTTCGCCTCGTCGCCGACGCCCAGGATGGTTCCCATCGCGTCGAAGAAGCAGGACAGCAGCACGGTGAACACGAAGAGGACGCCGGTCAGCATGCCGACCTTGCCGAAGCCGCCGAACAGGCTGACCTGGCCGATGAGGCCGAAGTCGGGCGCGGCCACCGGGTTGCCCGGCCACTCCGGGACCGTCAGGCCCCAGGCCGTGGCAGGGAGCTCGGTGATCAGCTGGACCACGAGGCCGGCGACGGTCATGGCCACGATGGAGATCAGGATCGCGCCGGGGGTCTTGCGGATGATCAGGGTCAGCGTCAGCAGGACGCCGACCACGAAGATCAGGACGGGCCAGCCGTGCAGGTGGCCGTTGCCGCCGAGCTGGAGCGGGACCGTGGTGTGCGCGAGGTCCGGCATCCGGGTGATGAAGCCCGAGTCGACCAGGCCGATCAGCATGATGAACAGGCCGATGCCGATCGCGATGCCCTTGCGCAGGCCGAGCGGGACGGCGTTCATGACCCGCTCGCGCAGGCCGGTGGCGACCAGCAGCATCACCAGGAAGCCGGCCAGGACGACCATGCCCATGGCGTCGGGCCAGCTCATGCGCGGGGCGAGCTGGAGGGCGACGACGGTGTTGACGCCGAGTCCGGCCGCGAGTGCGATCGGGACGTTGCCGATCACACCCATCAGGAGGGTGGTGAAGGCGGCGGTCAGGACGGTGGCGGTGACCAGCTGGCCGCCGTCGAGCTGGTGCCCGTACATGTCCTTCGCGCTGCCCAGGATGATCGGGTTCAGCACGATGATGTAGGCCATCGCGAAGAAGGTGGCGAAGCCGCCGCGGACCTCGCGGCCGATGGTCGAGCCGCGCTCGGAGATCTTGAAGTAGCGGTCCACGGGGGCCGACGTGCTCATGGGGGTCCTGGTCCTCAGTGGTGGTTTCGTACGATGAAAACGGGCCAAGCCCAAACCGTTTCAGTATGAACACATGAACGAAGGGGCGTCTATCTCCGCGCGTAGACCCTCCGCCGACCGGCCTAGACTTGGCCCCATGGCGAAATGGACTGCGCAGCACGAGGCCCCCGAGCCCCTTGAGGGTCCGATCGTCGCCACCGTGACCGGCGGCACGATCCTGTGGTTCGCCCTCTTCCTCTTCCAGCTCCCCTTCTGCGGGTGGTTCGCTGACCGGGGCATGCTGTGGTGGGTCTGGACCTGCGCGCTCGGCGGAGTCCTCGGCCTGGTCGGCCTCTGGTACGTCCGCGGTCGCGATGCGGCGCTGAAGCGCCACGCCGATGCGCTGGCCGCGGGGAACGAGGGGGAACAGGCCGGCCCCGCACCCCGGGCAGGCTAGGCCGTCTCTTTCGGATCGCGGGCAGGCTGTGGCTGGTCGCGCAGCGCCCCGCGCCCCTGGCGGTCCGCTGCGCGGGCTCGTCCGGGCATCCCGCGTCCCCCTCCGGGGCGTCCGGTAGCCCGTAAGGGGCTACCGGAGGAGGATTTGGCTCATCCGGAAGTCGGATCTTCGTACTTCTCGGCGGGTGCGGGGTTGAATCGCCCTTTACCGTCGAAAGCATGACGCAGCGGGCGAGGATCGAAGCAGATGGGCCGGAGCCGGGCGGCGGCAGTGGCGCGGCCGCCGGGACCGCCATCGACGCGGGGGCCGAGCTGGATCCCGTACACCCGATCAAGCCGCCGGCCCCCCGGTTCAAGCCGGCGGGCCTGACCACCGCCGAGGTCGCCGAGCGCGTCGCCCGCGGAGCCGTCAACGACGTGCCCGTCCGCAGCAGCCGCTCCACCTCGGAGATCGTCCGCGCCAACGTCTTCACCCGCTTCAACGCCATCATCGGCGTCCTGTGGGTGGTCATGCTCTGCGTCGCGCCGATCCAGGACAGCCTCTTCGGCTTCGTGATCATCGCGAACACCGGCATCGGCATCATCCAGGAGATGCGGGCCAAGAAGACCCTCGACGGCCTCGCCGTCATCGGCGAGGCCAAGCCCAGCGTCCGCCGCGACGGCCGCACCGCCGAGATCTCCACCTCCGAGATCGTCCTCGACGACGTCATCGAGCTCGGCCCCGGCGACAAGGTCGTCGTCGACGGGCTCGTCGGCGAGGCCGACGGCCTGGAGATCGACGAATCGCTCCTCACCGGCGAGGCCGACCCCGTCCTGAAGAAGCCCGGCGACCCGGTGATGTCCGGCTCGTTCGTCGTCGCCGGCGGCGGCGCCTTCACCGCCACCAAGGTCGGCCGCGAGGCCTACGCCGCCCAGCTCGCCGAAGAGGCCTCCCGCTTCACGCTCGTCCACTCCGAGCTGCGCTCCGGCATCTCCACCATCCTCAAGTACGTCACCTGGATGATGATCCCGACCTCCATCGGGTTGATCATCAGTCAGCTGATCGTCAAGGACAACAACCTCAAGGACGCCATCGCCCGCACCGTCGGCGGCATCGTCCCGATGATTCCCGAAGGCCTCGTACTCCTCACCTCCGTCGCCTTCGCCATCGGCGTCATCCGGCTCGGCCGCAAGCAGTGCCTGGTCCAGGAGCTGCCCGCCATCGAGGGGCTCGCCCGCGTGGACGTGGTCTGCCTCGACAAGACCGGCACCCTCACCGAGGGCGGCATGGACGTCACCGAGTGCCGCCCGCTCGGCGGCGCGGACGCCGCGTACGTCAAGAAGGTCCTCGGCGCCCTCGGCGAGAGCGACCCGCGCCCCAACGCCAGCCTCCAGGCGATCATCGACGCCTACCCCGACAGCGCCGAGTGGCGCTGCACCGAATCGCTGCCCTTCTCCTCCGCCCGCAAGTACAGCGGCGCCAGCTTCAGCGAGGGCGACGGCGAGAACAACACCTGGCTGCTCGGCGCCCCCGACGTACTGCTCCCGGCCGGCGACCCGGCCCTGGAGGAGATCAACGAGCTCAACGAGCAGGGCCTACGGGTCCTCCTGCTCGGCCGGGCCGCCCGCGAACTCGACGACCCGGCCGTGGCCACCGGGGTCAGGCCGACCGCCCTCGTCGTCCTGGAGCAACGGCTGCGCCCCGATGCCGCCGACACCCTGCGCTACTTCGAGGACCAGGGGGTCAAGACCAAGGTCATCTCCGGGGACAACGCCGTGTCGGTCGGCGCGGTCGCCGGCAAGCTGGGCCTGCCCGGCGCCGAGAACACCGTGGACGCCCGCGATCTGCCCGCCGAGCAGGCAGGCATGGCCAAGGTCCTCGACGAGAACGCGGTCTTCGGCCGGGTCACCCCGCAGCAGAAGCGGGACATGGTCGCCGCCCTCCAGTCCAAGGGCCACACGGTCGCGATGACCGGCGACGGGGTCAACGACGTGCTCGCGCTCAAGGACGCCGACATCGGCGTCAGCATGGGCTCGGGATCGGAGGCGACCCGGGCCGTGGCCCAGATCGTGCTGCTGAACAACAGCTTCTCCACCCTGCCGTCGGTGGTGGCCGAGGGCCGCCGGGTCATCGGCAACATCACCCGCGTCGCCACCCTCTTCCTCACGAAGACGGTCTACTCGGTGCTGCTGGCGGTCCTGGTGGTGTGCTCCCAGGTCGAGTACCCGTTCCTGCCGCGCCATCTGACACTGCTGTCCACGCTGACCATCGGCATCCCGGCCTTCTTCCTGGCCCTCGCGCCGAACAAGGAGCGGGCCAGGCCGCACTTCGTGAAACGCGTGATGCGGTACGCGATTCCGGGCGGGGTCGTCGCCGCCGTCGCCACCTTCGTGACGTACGTGATCGCCCGCCACCACTACACCGGCCCCGACGCCCTCAAGGCCGAGACCAGCGCGGCGACGCTGGCGCTGTTCCTGACCTCGATGTGGGTCCTGGCGATCATCGCCCGCCCGTACACGTGGTGGCGGGTCGGACTGGTCGGCGCGATGGGCGGGGCGTTCCTGATCGTGCTCGTCGTGCCCTGGCTCCAGGACTTCTTCCAGCTCAAGCTGGAGGGAACGGTGATGCCGTGGACCGCCGTCGCCATCGCCACCGTCGCGGCCGTCCTCATCGAGTTCACCTTCCGCTGGGTGGACCGCAGGTTCCCGGCGTAGGCGGTCGGCGGCTTCACCTCTTCGAGGGCTGGACGGGCCCCTCGCAGGCGAGTCATACTCGATGTATGGCCACGAAGAAGATCACGATCACCGTGCCTGAAGAGCTCCTGGAGTCGATCCGGTCCCGGGTGGACGCGCGGGGTGTGTCGGCGTGGATCGCCGAAGCGGCAGCGCGCAGGGACGCGGGGGAAAAGCTGGGTGAACTCGCAGACATGCTGGAGACGGAGTACGGCCCCTACGATGACGCAGCCTACGAGGCTGTGATCGACCGCATCGCAGCGATCGATGCCTGGCACGACGAGCGACGGGTCCAAGAGACCACAAAGGCCGAACAGGCCACTGAGGCCCGAGCTGATCGGTCGGAGCAGGCCGCGTGACCCCTCGCCCCCCGCGGCGGCTACCCAAGCGCCGCCGCACGTTCGTGTTCGACTGCGAGGCCCTCTCCAAGGTCACGCGCGGAGACGCAACGCTCGGTCTCTTCGTCAAAGCCTCATCGCAGGCAGAGATCCGTGTCGTCACGTCGGCACTTACTCTCTTGGAAGCCTGGGACCCGCGGGCTGGGGCGCGGGCCAAGGCATGGGACTGGACGTTGTCGAGGGTTGAGGTCGTCTATCTCGATGAACCCCTCACTTCGGTTGCGCAGGAACTTCTGACGCATGCGGGTTTGCACGGTCACAAATACGCCATCGACTCCGTCCTTGCCGCAGTGGCGCTCCAGTGTGTGCAGCGCGGCGAGGAGGTGGCTGTACTCACCTCCGATGTGGATGACATGAAGCGCCTCCTGGGTGCGCACCCCATCCGTATCGAGCCCGTCTAGTGCTGCGGCCGGGCCTACGCAGCCAGCCCGTGGTCCTGCTTCGTGCGGGCCTCGATGCGGGTGTGCAGGCCCAGGATCGTCACCGCGGCCAACAGGCCGGCCGCGAGGGAGCCCCACCACAGGGCGGCCGCCCCGGCCCCGGTGTAGAGGGCGACGCCCAGGGTGAGGGCGGCGAAGCGGGACATGCCCCAGGTCCAGCTGAAGGCGCCCTGGTAGCGGCCCCGGGCGTCGGCCGGAGCCAGGTCGGCGACCAGGGAGGCCGCGATCCCGGCCACGGCCACCTCGCCGAGCGACCAGACCACCACCGAGACCACGTACCCGGTGACGGAGTCCGCGAGGCCGGTCAGCGCCACTCCGGCGGCGATCAGGGCGCTGCCCGCAGCCTGCACGGGCAGTTGCGGCAGTCCCGACAGCCTGGCCGTCACGAACGGCTGCAGGGCCACCACCAGCACGGCGTTGACCGCCGCCAGGGCCCCGTACACGGCCGGCGAGAGCCCGCTGTCGCGGACGGCCAGCGGCAGCGCCACCTCGGTCAGCGAGTACACGAACAGCTGGATCCCGAGCAGCGGGAGCAGGGCGAGCAGCAGCCGGTCGCGCAGGACGACCCCGTAGCCCAGGCCCGCGGCCTTGGCCGGAGCGGTGCGGGCCGGTTCGCGCAGCCGGGTCGCGACCACGGTCGCGTAGACGAGCGCCGTACCGGCGTCGACGGCGAAGAGCAGCCAGTACCCGTGCGCGGCCAGGAAGCCGCCGAGGACTCCGGCGACGGCCGTGCCGATGTTGACGCCCCAGCCGAACAGGGCGTACGCCCGCTGCCGCCAGCCGGTGTCCACCGCGTCGGCCAGCAGCGCGTACGCGGCGGGCCCGACGGTGGCGCCGGCGGTGCTGAGCAGCAGGGCCGCCGCGGCCATCGTCCAGATCCCCGGGGCCAGGAACAGCGCGCCCTGGGCGACGGCGGAGCCCACGAGCCCGATCAGCATGGTCGGCCGGCGGCCGATCCGGTCGGCCAGCAAGCCGCCGATGGCCGGGCCGAGCAGGTTGCCGGCGCCGAGCGCGCCGAGCACGAAGGAGATGTCGGATCCGGTGATGCCCCGGTCGGCGAGCAGGAAGACCAGGAACGGGGTGACGAGGTAGCCGAGCCGGTTGACGACCGTACCGGCGAAGAGGGTCCAGACGAGGGGCGGCAGTCCGCGGAAGGAGGAGGGCATGGCAGGAGCCTGCGCCGGGACGGCCGCGGGTCCTATTGATTAAGGTGGGGCCGAATCCAATGGGGGCAGGGCCATGGAATACGAACTGAACTTCTCCGCAGCCGACCTGGCGCAGACCCGCTTCGCGGTGTCGCCGATGTGGGAGGTCGTCACCAGCTTCCGGCTGCTGAACGTCGAGGCCGATGCGCCGCTGCACCGCCGCTGGGCCGCGCAGGTACGGCCCCGGCTGCTGAGCGCGGGCCTGGACCGGGGCTGGCTCGCCGCCCTGATCCCGGGCGCCGGCTACCTCGCGGACTTCCTCAACCCGACCCCAGCCGGCCCCTTCCCGGAACTGGCCGCCGAGCTGGCGGCCATCCGCGGCAGCAGTCCGCGGAACGTGCGCGCGGACCTGGCCACGATCGCGGCGAAGTGCCGTCCGTCGGACCGCGCGGCGGCGCGCCTGCGGCTGCTCCACGAGGACCCCGAGGCCGTACTGGAGAAGGTCACCGACGAGATCCAGACCTACTGGGAACTCGCACTCGCGCCCTACTGGCCCCGGGTCCGCCAGCTCCTCGAAGCCGATGTGTTCCACCGGGCCCGGCAGGTCGCCGAGCACGGCTCCGCGCATGTCCTCAACGAGCTCCACGACACCGTCAGCTGGGACTCCGGAACCCTGCGCATGGTCCGTAGGCACTGCGCGCTGACCCGCGACCAGACCGGCGCCGGACTGCTGCTCGTGCCCTCCGCCTTCGCCTGGCCCCGGATCCTGACCCGCTCGGTGGCCCCCGATCCGCTCCAACTGGCCTACCCGGCCCGGGGGATCGGCACCCTCTGGGAGCCCCGCGCCACCAAGGCCTCCGATGCGGTGGCCGCCGTACTGGGCCGCTCCCGGACGATGCTGCTCGCCGAACTCGACACCCCGGCCTCCACCACCCAACTGGCCCGGCACAGCGGCCTGTCCGCCGCCGCGGTCTCCCAGCACCTCACGGCCCTGCGCGACGCGGGCCTGGTCACCGGCCACCGCGCCGGCCGCTCGGTCCTGTACGCCCGCACGGCCATCGCGGACGCCCTGCTCACGCCGGTGGGCTGAGTGTGGCTACGGGGAGACGACGACCTCGTCCTCGCTGCTGTACGGGGAGTTCGAGTGCAGCGTGTCGAATGACCAGTACCGCACCTTCCAGGATCCGCTCCCGCCGGCGATCCAGCTCCTGCTGAAGTTGCCGCCGGCGGTGGTCGTCGAGGATCCCACGGCCTTCCAGGCGGTTTCCCCGGCCGGCCGGAAGTAGTACCCGACGGACGCGCCGGAGTAGGGCTTCCACGTCGGGTTCGCCTGGGTGACCTTGCCGCTGACGGTGATCCTCTGGCCCCTCTTGACGGGCTCGGGGCCTACGTCGAACTCCGTGACGGCCGTCTTGACCAGCTGGGGGATCTTGATGGCGGGTGACACGGAGCCGTGGACGTCCGGCGTGCCGGCGTACCGCAGCCGGACGAAGCCCGTGCCCGGGTCGGGAATCCTTTTCGCCGCTGACTCCGGGCTCCTGGAGGCAAGTAGGGAGCTGATGTTCATGACCGCGCGCGTGGTCCAGCCGGTCTTGCCGTCGACGGAGGTCTGGACATCCACCCGCAGCCACTTCAGTGCGGCCGGGATGTCGTCCCAGGAGACCATGCCCGTGACCGTCACCCTCCTTTCCTTGTCCATCTCGGCGCGGAGGTCGGACACGAAGACGCCGGTCGTGCTGTCCACCCAGACGGTCGCCTTGTCGGTGTTCAGCCAGGGCGTTGCGCCCTCGCCCTTCCACACCGCGTCCCCGGCGAAGTGTCCGAGCGCGGTGAACCGGCCGGCGTCGTCCGTCGTGCCGTTGCCCCCGTCCCGGCCCAGGCTGATCAGGGCTCCGGCGGGTACCGGCTGCCACGTGCCGTCGGGGGCCTTCCACGTGACGGCGCCGCTGACCTTGGTCTCCGTCCCGTACGGGCCGGTCACGGTCGGGGAGTCCAGCGCGATGTGCGCCTGCACGGGCGTCACCGGGACCTGGAGGAGCTCGTCCTTCGTGATGCCGGCCAGCGCGGCCGTGAAACGGACGTCCGTATTGTCGTCGCCGGGCCCTGCGCTCGGCGCCGCACCGGAGACCTTGATCTTGGACTTGAAGTGTCCCCCGGCGTCCGTCGCCAACGGAGTGGTGACGGTGCCCGTCGTGGCCGTGAACGTGCCGGTGAAGGGTTTGGTCGACTCGGTGCGGGGGTCGTAGGTCTTGATGTCGCCCGAGACCACGGTCTCGGGGGACGCGAGGGACACTCCGTTCGCGGACTTCAGGTTCTGGAAGTACGGCCGGACGCGGTAGTTCAGTGTCGCCCGGTCCTTGTGCAGGACGGTCTCGTCCATGGTGCCGGTGTACTGCACGTCGACGCTGTAGTCGCCGAGCTCGGCGAGCTTCGGCACGAAGGCCTGGAGGGGGTGTGTCAGGGGGTCCCCGCAGGACGGCTCGCAAGCGTCCTGCGGGGAGACGGGCGTGAAGTTCGTGAGGGTGGCGACGGGCGCCGTTCCGCCCTTCCTTCGCAGGATCACCTTGAGGCCCTTGGGAGCGTCCAGGGTGTCGAAGAACAGGACGACCCTCTCGTTCTGAGCGCTCGTGCTGAACGCCCCCGCAAAGGGGTCGGCGGCCTGGGCGGCCGTGGGTACGGCCACCACGACCGCTAGGGCGGTCATGGTGCAGAGCGCGGTGCCGATGCGCTTGTTCAAGTCTTCCCCCTGGGATTTCTTCAACGATCACCCAGGGGGACCACCGGGCCGGCCCGATGGTTGTACGGGCGCGGCCTGATCCGGAAGACGCGCCTTAGTCGAACCAGCGGTCCCGGGCCAGCTCCGCCGTCCGCGAGGGGTCTTCCAGCAGGGCCGCCACCTCGAAGCGGCGCGGCCACTGGCCCGCCGCCCAGGCGAGGGCCGCCGCGACGCCCTCCAGGGTGGAGGCGTGCAGGGTGCCGTCCGGGGTGCGGCGCCAGTCGAGTTCGATGCCGCCCGCCAGGAGCTCCTCGTGCTCCACGTAGCTCGCCGCAGTGGCCGGGCCGAGGAGCTGGTGCACCGGGTCGGGGACCTCGTGGACCTCACCCTCGGTGGTGACCTCCGCCGGGACCGTCTCCGAGAGGCGGCGGACCTGGAACAGCTCCGCCAGGTCGGCGGCCCGGGCCGGGGCCACGGGCAGCAGCGGGAGGCCGCCCGTCAGGGGCAGCAGGTCGGGGGCGTCCGCGATCACCGCGTCGGCCGCGTCCACCACGACCACCTCGCCGTCCACGACCGCGCGCAGCTCGTCGGGCAGGGTGACCTGTTCGGGGTCCAGGTCGGCCAGCGCCCCGTACAGGCCGTGCAGCTGGCGTCCGCCGACCTCGAGGTCCGGGTCGGCGAGGCGGCTCAGGAGCTCGGCCGCGCCGCCCGGCTCCTCCAGCAGGGCGGACACGGTGGTGCGTACACCCAGCGCCCGCAGGACCTGCTCGTCCTCGAAGCCGGTGGCGTCCGCCTGGGTGTAGAGGCCCGCCAGCAGCGGGTCGCCGCCCGCCGCGCGCAGCCCGGCCGGCCGGCGGCCGTCCAGGACCGGGTGGTCGCGCAGCCACCAGGCGGTGTACGAGCGCACGGAGCGGGTGGTGCCGTCCGGGAGCAGGACCCGCACGGGCTGGGTCAGGGCGTCGCGCAACGGGGGCTGGGCGAGCATGGCCAGCGCCTGGGGCCAGCAGTCGTCGTCGACCAGGTCGAGGTCCCGTACGGCGACCAGCTCGGTGGCGACCGGCGGCACCGGGGTGTCGGGGAGCTGGTCCAGGATGTCCTCGCACCACACGTCGACGGCGTCGAGCAGACCGGCGTCGTCGGGCTCGGCGAAGTCCCCGTCACGGGGCTCCAGTTCGTCGGGGTCCAGGACCACGTCGGTGGCGCGTACGAGCTGGAAGGTGGCCAGGACGCCGACGGCGGTGAGGGTCCGCTCGTCCCAGCGCTCCACCAGTTCGGCGTCCACGTAGGGGACCTCGTCCTCGCGGATCACGGAGGCCAGCGGGGAGCCGGGCAGCAGCAGTTCGCCGGCCGGGGTCGGCTCCCCGTCCTCGTCGGGCAGGGCGAGCGCGCCCAGCCACGGTTCGTCGCCGGGGGAGAGCTCGGCATCGCGGACCAGGCCGAGGACGATGTCGGCCAGCTCTTCGGGGTCGAGCGCGTCCTCGTCCCAGATCTCCCCGGCGTCCAGGGAGGCGGCGACGGCCGCCCGCACCTGCGGGGTGGTCAGGACGGCGCGCGGGCTCGCCGGGAGCGCGCCGAGCTTTTCCAGCAGCGGGTGCACCGCGTCCGGGTGGGCCACCTTCAGGCCGAGCCGGGCCAGGCTCTGCGGGGTGCCCGCCCGCGAGGCCTGCGCGCCGGGCAGCAGCAGGTGGCGGGGCCCGATCGCGGTGCGCCCGTCGGCCAGCGGTACCGGGAGGCCGGAGAGCCGGTCCGGGTCCACGCCCGCGAGGCTGTCGTAGAGCCGGTGCCACCAGTCGGGGGTCCGCTCGATGCCCGCGATCCGCTCGATGGCCTCGCCCAGCGGCAGCCGGCCCACCCCGAGGGTGCGCAGTTCGGGGCGGCGCTCCAGCCCGGCCGGGAGCAGGGTCGGCAGGACCTCCGCGAGGACCCGTACGGTATCGGCGCCCGCGCCCTCCACCACCTCGGCTTCGAAGGGGCGCAGGGCGGCCCGCTCCAGGGGTTCGCCCTCCTCCGGCTGCTCGGGCGGGGCGGCCGGCGCGAGGAAGGCGGTACGGGGCAGGCGCCCCAGGATGGCCCCGCGCAGGGCCCCGTCGAGCTCGCCCTTGCCGAGCGGGCCGGGTACGAGGTCCACGAGCGCGGTGCTCACCGGGTCCCAGGCGCCGAGCAGTTCGGCGTACGCGTCGGCGGCGCGTTCCACCAGGAAGTCGGTCAGCGGCCCCGGCGCGGGGTGCCGGCGGGTGGTGTCCAGCGGCAGGGTCGCGATGAGCAGCGCGGGGATGCCCAGCGGTTCGTCGGTCGGGGTCGGTGCGTGCACCACGGCCGTGGTCGAGGGGCGGACCGGGGCGCCTTCGGCGTCGACGGGCACGGACCAGGACACCGCCCAGACGGGCCGCAGCCGTTCCTCGACGGGCCGGTCGGCGAGCAGCGCCTTCTCGATGGGGCCGGAGTGGCGGATGGTGCGCCAACGCTTGGTGTCCGAGGCGGAGTCGGCGATGACGGTGTACGGGCCTTCGGTGCGGCGGGTCAGCGTCCGCACACCCCCCGCTCCCGTCGACGGGGTCTCGATGACGACCTCGGACAGTCCGGGCAGGGTGAGCAGCAGGGCGTCGTCGACGGCGGCGAGCAGCCGCGCGGCCAGCTCCTCGGCGGCGGCGTCGCGCAGCGGGAGCACCACGACGGTGTCGTAGCCCTCGGGCGCGGTCCCCTCGGCGGGCAACGGGAGGCGCAGCAGCGGGACGTGGCCGTCGCGGCGGCGCAGTTCCTCGCTGAGCCCGGAGCTGCCGACGGCCGCGCCGCGGGCCAGTTCCCGGGCCTCGGCCAGCGACCAGCGCACCCCGCCGTGCCGGCCGAGGACGGCGGGCTCGTCGGAGACGGCGAGGACGGCGGCGAAGCCGACGCCGAAGCGGCCGACGCTCCCGGAGGAGTCGTCGCGCTTGGCGGAGGCGCGCAGGGTGGACAGCGACTCCACGCCGGTGGCGTCCAGCGGGGCGCCGGTGTTGGAGACGGCGAGCAGTGCGTGCCCGTCGGGCCGGCCGGTGCCCGCGTGCAGGGTGAGCCGCAGCCGGCCGGGGACCCCGGCGCGGGCGGCCGCGTCGGCGGCGTTCTGCGCGAGTTCGATGACCAGCCGGTCGCGGTACCCGCCGAGCGCCAGGTCCTCTTCGGCGTTGGCGTCCTCACGGAAGCGGGCCGGGCCGGCGCCCCAGGCGGCGAGCACCCCGCGTCGCAGCCGGGCCGTGCCGAAGGGGTCCACGCCGTCCTGGGCCGCCGTCACTCGCACGCTCACGCCGCTGCCTCCAAGCTGTACTGCCCTGTACGACATCCACGGAACACCGGAGGCCGAGGCACTGAAGGTATCGCGTGAGTCCCACGCCTCCGCAAACGAAGCGGCTTCAGGCAGACTTCATGAGTCGGTATCGCACTGCTATTTGTGAGGATTGCGCATGATCACGCTGACCAAGGAAGACGGCCCCGCGGACCTGGGCGGCGTAACGCACCTGTCCATCGGTGTCTCGTGGGACCCCACCGCGGGCAGCAGCGGTGGCCTGATGGGCAAGTTCAAGCGGAAGACCGGGACCGACCTGGACCTGATCGCGATCGCGATGCAGGGCTCGGCCCCGGTCCGGCTCGCGGGCCTCGACTCCCTGGACCCCATGGGCAACGGCTCGCTGCTCCACAGCGGGGACAACCAGACCGGTCACGGCGAAGGCGACGACGAGACGGTGACCGTCGAGTTCGCCCGGGTACCGGGCAACGTCACGTCCATCGTCTTCGTCGCCGCCGCGTACAAGAAGGGCAGCTCCTTCCAGAGCGCCCGCAACATCAGTTTCAAGGTGTACGACGGGACGGGCGGCAGCACGCAGCAGGTCGCCGACATCTGGCCGAGCCTGCTCGGCACCGAAAACGGCTGTGCCGTGGCCAAGGCGGTCCGGGACGGGGGCGGCTGGAAGCTTCACGTCATCAACGAGACCGGGAAGATCAAGCCGGGCGACGAGCAGGCCCTCATGCGGTTCGCCGCCACCAAGTAGGGGCTGTCCCGCGAGGACCTGTCACTTCCCGGATTCCTGGCCGACGAGGTGCGCGAACACCACGACGTTCGCGTCCCAGTGGCGGTCCTCGGTGAGGCTGCCGCCGCAGGTGATGACGCGGAGCCCGGCCTTGCCGTGGGTGTCCCCGTAGACCTTCTCGGTCGGGAACCGGTCCTTCTTGAAGGTGTCGACCTCGTCGACGGCGAAGACCGCGGTACTGCCGTCGTCGCGGTGGACCTCGATCCTCTCGTCCTTCTTCAGCTTCTTGAGGTTGTAGAAGACGGCTTCGGGCACCTTGGGGGTGTCCATGTGGCCGACGACGGCGGCCGCGCCCTTCTCACCGGGCGTCGGGCCGTCCTTGTACCAGGCCGCGTCCATCGGCTTGGCGAAGTCGGGCTCCCGCATGACGCCCTGGGGGTCGAGTCCCACGGTGTCGAGCGGGGCGTCGACCTCGATGTCCGGGATCACGATGCGGTCCGGGACGGAGGGCTTCAGCACGGAGGCGGCGTTGGCGGCCGCCGTGCTGTTCGGGGCGGTGTCACCGCCGCCGGAGGAGCAGGAGGTGACGAGGGCGGCGGTGAGGGCCGACGCGCCCGCCAGGGCGGCCACGCGCAGTACGCGGCCGCTCCGGCGGGGGGCGGGGGCAGGGGCGGACTGCTCAGCCATTGTCAGCGGCGTCCGAGGGGACCCAGCCGAGGGGGGCCTGGCCGGTGTTCACGGAACCCTTGGGGGTCTTGTGGTGCTTCGGGTCGACCGGCTTCGGCTTCGGGGTGGGGGTCACGTCGCCCGTGGCGTCGGCGGTGAACTTCACGGTGTCGAACTTCTTGCCGCCCGCGAAGGCGTCGACGCCGTAGTAGCCGGACTTGACGTTCTTGGAGACGACCGCGGTGCCGGTCCAGACGCCCTTGCCGTTGTCCTTCAGGTTGACCTGGCCGCCGAAGGCGTCGGACTTGACGAAGGCGCTCTTCTCGTTCGGCGCCGTCTTGATGGTGACCTGGATCCTGTCACCGGGCTTGCCGCTGTCCTTGGACAGGCTGACGGCGGACTCCGTCGGCTTGGGGGCGTCGGACTTGACGGTGAGCTGCGCGGTGGCCTGGATCTTCTTCCCGTCGGGGCCCGTGCCGGTGAGGGAGACGCCGTAGGTGCCGGCGGAGACCTTGGCGACCGTGGCCGTGGCGCCGCGCCCGTCGGTCATCTTGACGTCGTTCAGGGCCTTCGAGGAGATGGAGAGGTTCGTCGAGCCGTCCGGCACCTCCATCGAGAGCTGGATGGAGTCGCCCGCCTTGGCCGAAGAGGCCGACAGCTTCAGGGCCACCGGGGCCGGCTTGGGGCTGGCGCTCGCGCTCGCACTGTCGTGCGGGGTCGGCGTGGAGTCGGCGGCGAACGCGGCGGTGGGGACGGCCAGGGCCATGGACGAGGCGAGGGCGATCGCCGAGAACGTAAGTGCCTTGCGCATTGGGTTCCTCCTGAACGGGCCGGGGTTCGTTCCCGGCACACCAGACATGAGGGACATCCTGGGGCGGTTGGTTGCGGTGCTCCGAGGGGTCGGCGGGGGCCCCTGCCGAAGGTCCCGCGGCATAAAGCCGCAGGCGGCGCGGGTGGTTGGGATCCTCCGTTTGCGGGCTCTTTGCCCCGATTTTTGGGACCAAGGTCCCGGGGTTCCGGGCCGTGCGCCGCACCTCGCCCTTCAGGGCCCGTTCAGGACTGCCTCAGGACTGCCTCAGGACTGCCTCAGGATCCCTTCGGGCGGGGCGCGGACAACGCGAAGCCCCCGGTGACCAGGGGTCACCAGGGGCTTCGGAGCGTGTCCTGGCCGGTTGGGGCCGGTCGGTCAGAGGTTCTCGATGACGTAGTCGACGCACGCGGTCAGCGCCTGCACGTCCGCCGGGTCGATCGCCGGGAACATGGCGACACGGAGCTGGTTGCGGCCGAGCTTGCGGTAGGGCTCGGTGTCCACGATGCCGTTGGCGCGCAGCACCTTGGCGACCGCGGCCGCGTCGATGTCGTCCGAGAAGTCGATCGTGCCGATGACGGCCGAGCGCTTGGCGGAGTCCGCGACGAACGGGCTGGCGTACTTCGACGACTCGGCCCAGCCGTACAGGTGGGCCGCGCTGGCCGACGTACGGCCGGTCGTGAACTCCAGACCGCCCTGGCTGTTCATCCACTCCAGCTGCTGGTCCAGCAGGAAGAGGGTGGAGAGCGCCGGGGTGTTGTACGTCTGGTTCTTCAGCGAATTGTCGATCGCCGTCGGCAGCGAGAAGAACTCCGGAATGTGCCGCCCGGAGGCGTGCACGCGCGCCGCGCGCTCCAGGGCCGCCGGGGAGAACGCCGCCAGCCACAGGCCGCCGTCGGAGGCGAAGGACTTCTGCGGGGCGAAGTAGTAGACGTCGGTCTCGGTGATGTCCACCGGCAGACCGCCGGCGCCCGAGGTCGCGTCCACCAGGACGAGTGAACCGGCGTCGGCGCCCGCGACGCGCTTGATCGGCGCCGCCACACCCGTCGAGGTCTCGTTGTGGGTGTACGCGTACACGTCCACGCCCGCCTCGGCGACCGGGTCGGGGTGCGAACCCGGCTCGGAGGAGATCACCGACGGCGCGTCCAGCCACGGCGCGGACTTCGCGGCACTGGCGAACTTGGAGGAGAACTCACCGAAGGTGAGGTGCTGCGACTTCCGCTCGATGAGACCGGCGGTCGCGATGTCCCAGAAGGCGGTGGAGCCGCCGTTGCCCAGGATCACCTCGTAGCCCTCGGGGAGGGAGAAGAGGTCCCTGAGGCCCTGGCGCACCGATCCGACCAGGTTCTTGACCGGGGCCTGGCGGTGGGAGGTGCCGATCAGGGAGGTACCGGTGGCGGCGAGGGCGTCCAGCGCCTCGGTCCGCACCTTGGAGGGGCCCGCGCCGAAGCGTCCGTCGGCGGGCTTGATGTCAGCGGGAATCCGGATCTCAGCCACGGGCTGAGCGTATCCGGTCCAGGTCCACGCCTTGGAGCCGCGTCCACCCGATGAGATGACGCGCCGCGCCGGGAACGAGTGGCAGGGTGTCGGGCGTGACCTCACCCGGTGAACTCGAACGGACATTGCGGGCGAACCTGCGCGGAGAGGTGGACTTCGGCGCCGCCGCACGGGCCCTGACCACCATGGACGCCTCGAACTACCGCCGGATCCCGGTCGGTGTGGTCGCCCCGCGCGACGCCGAGGACGTGGCCGCCGCGCTCGCGGTGTGCGCCGAAGCCGGGGTCCCGGTCGTCCCGCGCGGCGGCGGCACCTCCATCGCCGGCCAGGCCACCGGGACCGGGGTGGTCCTCGATCTGACCCGGCACATGAACACCCTCGTCTCCCTGGACCCCGCCGCCCGCACCGCCCTGGTCCAGCCCGGCCTGGTCCTCGACCGGCTCCGCGCGGCGGCGCGCCCGCACGGGCTGACCTTCGGGCCGGACCCCTCCACGCACTCCCGGTGCACCCTCGGCGGGATGATCGGCAACAACGCGTGCGGGGCCCACTCGGTGGCCTGGGGGACCACCGCCGACAACGTCGCCGAGCTGGCGGTGACGGCGTACGGAGGCACCCCCTACCGGCTCGCCACCGGCTGGGCGGGCGCGCCGCCGGGGCTGCGGGAGCTCGTGTCGGGAAATTTGGCGGTCCTGCGCACCGGCATGGCCGACGGCTTCTCGCGGCGGATCTCCGGCTACGGCGGCCTGGACGCGCTCCTCCCCGAGCGGGGCACCGAGCTGGCCCGGGCGTTCTGCGGGAGCGAGGGCACGCTCGGGGTGGTGACCGAGGCGCTGGTGCGCCTCGTGGAACTGCCCGCCGCACCGGTGCTGGCCGTCCTCGGGTACGCCGACGAGAGCGCGGCGGCCGACGCGGCGGCGGGCCTGCTGCCCGGGGGCACCTCCCGGACGGAGTCCGGGGGCGGGCCGCTGACCATGGAGGGGATGGCCGCCGACCTGGTCGGCGGGGCGGCCGGCGGGCTCCCGAGGGGCGGGGCGTGGCTGTTCGCGGAGATGCGCGACGAGGGCGCGGCCCGCGCGCTCCTACGGTCCTGCGACGCGGTCGACAGCCTGCTGATCACCGACCCCGCGGGGCAGCGGGCTCTGTGGCGGATCCGCGAGGACGCGGCGGGCACGGCGACCCGGATGCCAGGGGGAGCCATGGCCTGGCCGGGATGGGAGGACTGCGCGGTACCGCCCGCCCGGCTCGGCGCCTACCTGCGGGAATTCCGGGCACTGCTGTCGGAGCACGGGCTGCACGGATCCCCGTACGGCCACTTCGGCGAGGGCTGCGTACACGTGCGGATCGACTTCGACCTGATGACACCCCGTGGCGTGGCCCGCTTCCGGGCCTTCTCCCTGGCCCTGGCCGACCTGGTCGTCGCGCACGGGGGCTCCCTGTCCGGGGAACACGGGGACGGCCAGGCACGGGCGGAGCTGCTGCCGCGCATGTACGGGCCTTCGGTGATCGGGCTCTTCGAGTCCTACAAGCGGGTCTGGGACCCGGCGGGCGGCATGAACCCCGGGATCCTGGTCCGCCCGGCCCGGCTCGACGAGAACCTGCGCTTCGAGGTGCTCCCGGGCGGAGGCCTGTCCGACGGAGTCGCCCGCTGCGTGGGCGTGGCGAAGTGCCGGTCGACCGACGTCGGAGGGCCGGAGGTGATGTGCCCGTCGTACCGGGCCACCGGGGAGGAACGCCACTCCACGCGGGGCCGGGCCCGACTGCTCCACGAGATGCTGGCCGGGGAGATCGTCCGAGACGGCTGGCGCTCGGCGGAGGTCGCCGAAGCGCTGGACCTCTGCCTCGGCTGCAAGGGCTGCCTCAGCGACTGCCCGGTGGGGGTGGACATGGCCTCGTACAAGGCGGAGTTCCTCCACCACCACTGGGCGGGCCGGCTGCGCCCACTGTCCCACTACCTCCTCGGCGGCCTGCCGACGCTGCTCCGCGCGATCGCCGCCCTACGCCTGGCCCGCCTGGTGAACGCCACATCCCGAACCCTCCGAGTCCCCGGCCTGAACCCCGCCCGCCCCCTGCCCCACCTGGCCGTCACCCCCTTCACCCACCGCCGTCCCCCCGCGAACCGGGCCGCCGCCGCCCGCCCCGCCGTCCCAGGGGACCAGCCCCCGGACCCCCGCGCCTCAAGCGCCGGCGGGGCTGGATTGGGCCGGCGTCTCGTGTCCATCTGCCGGAGCTGGCGGGCTGGATGGCCCGTAGGGCAATCACAGCCCCGCCGGCGATTGAGGCGCGGGGACCGGGGCGGAGCCCCAGGGGGTCCGGGCGCAGCCCGGGGAACGGTGGAAGGGAGGGCAGGGGATAGCCGCCCGCAGGGCCCGCCTGCACCCGAGCCGGGGGCTGCGCCGGGGCCCGTGCCCGAGCCGGGGCTCGCGCCGGGGGCCCCGCCCGAGCCGGGGCCCGCGCCCGGGACCGTCGTGACGGTGTGGCCCGACACGTTCACGGAGTACCTCGCCCCCGAGGCCGGCCACGCCGCCGTGCGGGTGCTGCGGGCCGCAGGCCTGGAGACCGTGCTGCCGACGGGCAGGGTGTGCTGCGGGCTGACGTACATCTCCACCGGCCGCCTCGACCGCGCCCGCAGGGTCCTGCGCCGCACTCTGGACGCCGTAGGCACCCCGCAGGGGCCCGTCACCGTCCTCGAACCGAGCTGCGCGGCAGCGCTCCGCACCGATCTGCCCGCCCTCCTCCCGGGGGACCCCCGCGCGCACCGCCTCGCGGCGGCCGTCCGGACCTTCGCCGAGACCCTGGAGGAGTACGCCCCGCACTGGCAGCCGCCCCGCCTCGACCGGCCGGTCACCGGCCAGACGCACTGCCACCAGCACGCCGTCCTGGGGGATGCCCCCGACCGCAGGCTGCGCGAGCGCGCCGGGCTGACGGGTGAGCTCAGCGGCGGCTGCTGCGGCCTCGCGGGCAACTTCGGCTTCGAGCCGGGCCACCACGAGGTCTCGGTGGCCTGCGCCGAGGAACAGCTCCTGCCGTCGCTGCGCACGGCCGGGCCGGGCACGGAGGTGCTGGCGGACGGGTTCTCCTGCCGGACCCAGATCGCACAGCTGGCCGGAGCCCGGGCCCGTCATCTGGCGGAGGTCCTGGCGGAGGGCTTGCCCGGGACGGCGCCGCCCCCGCCCGCCGACCGGGACGTACACCAGATGTAAGGCAAAACACGGACGCACGGTCCTTACGCACCCCCTAATCTGGATAAATGCCCGCACCTGCCTCACCCACGAGCACCCCCACGGCACCGGCACCCGCACCGGCACCCGCATCCGCACCGGCGCCCGCCCCCGCCGACGGCTCTCTCCGGGCGCGCTTCGGCCCCGTAGCCCTGGTCGTCACCGCGGGCGTCTCGGTGCAGTTCGGTGCCGCCCTCGCGGTGATGCTCATGCCGAGGGCGGGCGCGGCGGGCGTGGTCACGCTGCGCCTGGCCGCGGCCGCGCTGGTGCTGCTGCTCGTCTGCCGGCCCAAGGTGCGCGGATACTCCCGCTCCGACTGGTCGACCGTGGTGTGGTTCGGCGTGGCCATGGCCGGCATGAACGGCTTCATCTACCAGGCCATCGACCGCATCCCCCTCGGCCCCGCCGTCACCCTCGAGGTGCTGGGCCCGCTGGTGCTCTCCGTCGTGGTCTCCCGCCGCCTGCTGAACCTGCTGTGGGCCGGGCTGGCGCTGGCCGGAGTCGTCCTGCTGTCCACCCACGGAGGAGGCGGCCTCGGCGGCCTCGATCCGCTGGGCGTGGCCTTCGCGCTCGCCGCGGGCGGCATGTGGGCGGCGTACATCGTGTTCAGCGCGCGGACCGGCCGCCGGTTCCCGCAGGCGGACGGGCTGGCGCTGGCGATGGCCGTGGCCGCCGTACTGTCCCTGCCGCTCGGTGTGATCGAGGCGGGCTCGGCCCTGCTGCTCCCCAGCACCCTGCTCCTGGGCCTCGGCGTGGCGCTGCTGTCCTCGGTGCTGCCCTACACGCTGGAACTGCTCGCCCTGCGCAGGCTCCCGGCGCCGACCTTCGCGATCCTGATGAGCCTGGAGCCCGCGATCGCCGCGACGGCCGGGTTCCTGATCCTGAACCAGGCGCTGTCGGCGCTCGACGCGGCGGCGATCGCACTGGTCATCGTGGCGAGCATGGGCGCGGTCCGCTCGCAGATCCGACCGAGGCCCTCCGTTAGTCAGACCGTCGTCACCGGGGCCGACACGGGCAGGAACTGATCGTAGAAGCCGGCCTTGAGCCGTAGCGCCTGCTCCTGCGTCTCCTTGAAACCGGCCACCCCGCCCGTACGGGAGAGGAGCTCGGTCACCCGCGCGGCCAGCCGGTCGGAGTGGGTGTCGGACAGCATGGACACGGTCGCGAGCGAATGCGTCTTCGCGTCGTGGACCAGGTGCGGGTGGTAGAAGCGCGAATGATTGCGGCCGCCCGGCTCACCCGTGAACAGCGGCCCGATCCGTTCCCACAGCCGCCCGTACTCGACGGAGACCAGCACCTCGCCCCAGAAGCGGAGGAAGGTCAGCAGCCGCAGGTCGGCGTCGGCGCGGCCGCCGGCGTCCGCGATCAGTTCGAGGGTGTCGGTGATGGCGCGCCTCGTGGCGGCCGTGGGCCTCGACGCCGCCAGGGCCTGCCTGGACACTCCGAGCCGGCGCAGGTCATGCGTCATGTCCTCGCGGTGCGAGGGTGCGTGTCCGTGGGGGTCCGGGTACTCCTCGCGCAGGATGATCCGCGCGATCCGCAGCCCCTCCTCGTCGCCGAGCAGGTCGATGGCCAGGTCGTAGGACGGGGTGAACGCGAGCGATACGAAGCGCCGCTGGAGGAGGAGAGCGGTGAAGTCCTCGTCCGGCAGCCGGTTGATGTCCGCCAGGACCGGATGCTCCTGGAAGCGCTCGATCAGCGCGTTCTCGAACCCGTCCAGCGCGTGCAGCCCGGTCTTCTCGTCCATCTCCTCCGTCTCGGCTGTCGCGTCCGTCCCGTCGGTGGGGTCCGTCCCGTCTGCGCGGTCCGCCCCGTCCGTCACGTCCGCCGAGTCCAAGTCGTGCATGGCCGTACCTTTCCGTGGATCGGGATCACCAGCTGATGTTCCGGAGCGACTCGCGCCAGTCGGGCAGGGCCACGTCGCGGCCGATGTCCCACAGCGTGTCCAGCTCCTTCTGGACCTGCCGGCCCATCGTGGTGGCGGCGCCGTCGATCTCGATCTGGGCGGACTCGATCGCGAGCTGGCGGTGCAGGAAGGAACTGACCAGAAAGTGCTCGTCGGCCTTGTGCACGGCGATGGACGGAAGCGAGTTGTACACGCGCACCCTGAGCAGCGTCCGGCCTTCCGGCCCGACCGCCCTGTGCAGCTCCGCGAGCCCGGCCAGGCACATCTCCACCCGCGCCTTCACGTCCACCGCGAAGGCGGGATCCCGTACCGTCCGCAGCGCCTCGTCGCGCAGCCCCGCCACGGGGGAGGACGGGTACAGCAGCATGACGCGGACCGGGATCCGCTGGTCGACGAGCGCCTTCTCCAGTGACGGCTGGAGCTGCTCCAGGTTGGGTATGAAGGTCTGCAGGATGGCCACCTCCTGCGTGGCGCCCTCCACGAACACGTTGAACTGCACGTCCGGGAACTGGCCGTGCACCCGGATCACGCCGAGGTAGTTCTCCTGCTTGAGCTGCTGCGCGACGGTGTCGATGTCCAGTTTGGCGAGCTGTGCCTGAAAGCCGGTGTCGAGGCGGGCGACCTGCGCCTGGACGGTTTCGTCGAGGCGGGCGACCTGCGCCTGGAGGGTCTCGTCCAGGCCGGAGATCCGGCTGCGGACGGTCTCGTCCAGCGCGGTGACCTGGTCCTGGACCACGTCGAGCTTGCGCAGGCGGTCGATCTCCAGCAGCAGGAACACGGTGACCGTACTCAGGATGAGCAGGGTGACCTTGGGGAGCGCGCCCCCGGGGGCGAGTGCGTCGAGCCACCCGAAGAGGTCCGCGATCAGTACCACGACGCCCGATGCGGACATCAGGGACAGCGCGATGCGCTCCACCCGATAGCGAACGTCGACACTCATGTAGCTCCAGCCCCCGTGCCTGTCCCGGTCGGCGACGACGCTATACCGACTCCCCTTGTCTCAGGGGAAGTTAAGGGCGCGTCAGGGGAGGGTCTGGGTGAGTTCAGGCCAAGCCGGGCCGGTCGGTTCCAGATGATTTCGCCGTCCTACCGGGGCGCCACGTCCGCGTGCTGGACGTTCGCCTCGACGTGGCTCTCCGCGGTCGGCCAGTCCGCGGACCAGGCCGAGAGCGGGAGGCCGGAGTCGCCCCGGTCCCCGTCCGGGAAGTCCTGGCCCCAGCCGTTGGCCACGGCCACGCCCAGCGCGAGGGCGCTCAGGGCGGCAGCGGCGAGGTATATCCGAGGAGGCGTCATGGGCGGAGCATTCCAGGAGCCGCGCGGGGAGGGAAGACCTCGGCCGGCCCTCCTTGCCGCCCCGTCCCCACCCCGTGGCGGGGCGCCGGGCGCCCACGCTGCCGGGGTGTGCGTCAGAGCAGTCCGAGCACCGCGCTCAGCCCGTTCGGCCGTCGCTCGACCGGCAGGTGCTCGACCAGCAGGACCCGGCACCCGAGCGCCGCGGCCCCGGTGTCCGCGACGGCGTCGTCGCCGACCATGAGGACGTCGGCGGGCGCCGCCCCGAGTGCTTCGCAGGCGGCCCCGAACAGGCGGGGGTCGGGCTTTTGGACTCCGTGCTCGAAGGACAGTACGTACGCGTCGACGAGCTGGTCGACCCCGTGGGCGCGGAAGACGGGGCGCAGATCCCAGCCGATGTTGCTGACGACGGCGACGGGGACGCCCCGTGCGCGCAGGGCTCCGAGCGTGGCAGCGGTATCGGGGTAGGGCCGCCAGGCCGCCGGGGTCCGATGCCGTTCGTAGAGGGCGTCGGCCAGCTCCGCGGAGGGCAGCGGCACCTCCCGGGCGAGCGCGGTGTAGGCGGCCCGGTGCTGCCCGGGGCTCAGGTCCCGCTCCCGCCACAGCGGCTCCAGCCGGGCCGGGAGCCGCCGCGGCGAGGCGCCACCCGGCAGGGCGCCCGCCTCTTCCAGCAGGGCGGCGCAGGCGGTGAGTTCGGCCTCGGACAGATCGATCCCGGCGTCCGCCACCACCGCACGCAGCCAGTCCTCGGTGGGCTCGACGCGGAAGAGGGTGCCGGAGAAGTCGAACATCACGCCTTTGACGGAGCCCTCGAGCCTGTCCGCTTGCACGTTCTCTCCCACTTCCGCTGTCACGTCCACTTCCACTTCAACGTCCCCTCCCACGCCCGCGTCCACGCCCACGTCCACTCCCGCGTCCACTTCCTCGTCGCCGGTCCCGGCCCGGTGTGCTGCCGTGGTGAGGATCCTTGCCGCGGGCGTACGGCACGTGCAAGCGGTCGTGGCGGGCGCGCGCTCCAAGTGGTGAGCGAGCGACCCTCGTTCACCCCTCGACAAATAATGCAAGCACGCTTGATTGTTTTGATGGCGGCTGCCACGCTTCCCCTCACGCCGAGAAGGGGAGCGCACCCGTGCCCGATCCGTCCGCTGTCGAGAACGCCTTCGCCGTCTTCGCCGATCTCCGCGAGGAGGGCCGGGAACTCGACTCCCTGGTGGGGGATTTGCCCGCCCCCGACTGGGCGAGGCCAACCCCCGCGCCCGGCTGGAGCCTGGCCCACCAGATCGCCCACCTGCACTGGACCGACCGGGCCTCACTGCTCGCCCTCACGGATGCCACCGCCTTCGCGGGGCTGGTCGAGGAGGCCCTGAAGGCCCCCGACTCCTTCGTCGACGCGGGCGCCGAGGAGGGGGCCTCGCTGGCCCCCGCCGAGCTGCTCGCCCGCTGGCGGGCCGGCCGCGGCGCACTCGACGAGGCCCTTGCCGCGGCCTCGCCCGACACCAGGTTCCCCTGGTACGGGCCGCCGATGAAGGCCGCGTCGATGGCGAGCGCCCGCCTGATGGAGACCTGGGCGCACGGCCAGGACGTGGCCGACGCGCTCGGGGTGCGCCGCGTACCGACGGCCCGGCTGCGGCACGTGGCACGGATCGGGGTACGGGCCCGCGACTACGCGTATGCCGTACGGGGCCTGCCGGCGCCGGCGGGGGAGTTCCGGGTGGAGCTGACGGCTCCGGGAACGGGCGCCGAGGTGTGGACGTACGGCCCCGAGGACGCGCCACAGCGGATCACCGGCCCGGCACACGACTTCTGCCTGCTGGTGACCCAGCGCGCCCACCGCGCCGACCTGGCCCTGACGGCGTCCGGCCTCGACGCCGACCGCTGGCTCGACATCGCGCAGGCCTTCGCCGGCCCGGCGGGCCCGGGGCGCACGCCCGGGGCCTCCCGGTGACCGCGCGCCCGGGGCGCCCCAGGAACCCCCGGCGCCCGCTGCTCATCGGCAATGCGTCGGGCTTCTACGGAGACCGGTCCGCGGCCTTCCGCGAGATGCTGACGGACGGCCCCCTCGACGTACTGACCGGGGACTACCTGGCCGAGCTGACCATGCTGATCCTCGGCCGCGACCGGCTGAAGAACCCGGAACTCGGCTACGCCAAAACCTTCCTGCGCCAGCTGGAGGAGTGCCTGGGCCTCGCACACGAGCGGGGCGTGCGGATCGTCGCGAACGCGGGCGGGCTGAACCCGGCGGGACTCGCCGCGGCGGTACGGGCCCTCGCCGCGAAACTCTCCGTCCCCGTCTCGGTCGCGCACGTCGAGGGCGACGACCTGATGCCGTACGGGCAGGACGCGCTCACCGCGAACGCCTACCTCGGCGGCGCCGGCATCACGGCCTGCCTGCGGGCGGGCGCGGACGTGGTGGTGACCGGCCGGGTCACCGACGCGGCGCTGGTGAGCGGGCCCGCGGCGTGGTGGTTCGACTGGGCGCCGGACGATCACGACCGGCTCGCGGGTGCGGTGGTGGCGGGCCACGTGCTGGAGTGCGGAACGCAGGCGACCGGCGGCAACTACGCCTTCTTCACCCGGCACGACGTGACCCGGCCGGGGTTTCCGCTGGCGGAGATCGCCGAGGACGGCTCGTCGGTCGTCACGAAGCACCCGGGCACCGGCGGCGTCGTCTCCGTCGGCACGGTCACGGCGCAACTCCTCTACGAAACCCAGGGAGTCCGCTACCTCGGCCCCGACGTGACGGCCCGCCTGGACACGGTCCGGCTGGCGCAGGCGGGACCGGACCGCGTCGCGATCTCGGGCACCCGCGGCGAAGCCCCACCCGCCACGCTCAAGGTGGGCGTGACCCGGATCGGGGGCTGGCGCAACGAGGTGGTCTTCGTCCTGACGGGCCTGGACATCGAGGAGAAGTCGGCGCTGGTCCGGGAACAGTTGGCGCCGCTCCTGGCCGAGGTGGCCTCCGCGGAGTGGACGCTGGCCCGTACGGACCACGAGGACGCGCCGACGGAGGAGACGGCGAGCGCCATGCTGCGGCTGGTGGTCCGCGACCCGTCCCCCGACCGGGTGGGCCGGACCCTGACCTCGGCCGCGATAGAGCTCGCCCTGGCCAGCTACCCGGGCTTCCACGTCACGGCCCCTCCGGGCCCGGCCCAGCCCTACGGCGTCTTCACCTCGACCACCACCCCCGCCGCCACGACCCCCCACACGGCAGTCCTGGCGGACGGCACCCGGGCGGGGGTGGCCCGGAACCCGGCCTCGACGCCGCATCCAGCCTCGCCGGCGTTTGAGGCGCAGGGGTCCGGGGGCGGAGCCCCCGAAGGGGTCGGGGCGCAGCCTCGGCCCGGGGGCCCGGGGGCCGAGCCCCCGGTTTCGGGAAGGGGCGGGGTGGGGGACAGCCCCGCAGGGCGGACGGCCACCGCACCGGCGGCACCGGTCCCCCCATCGGCACCACCCACCCGCCGAGCCCCACTCGGCCGCCTGATCGGGGCCCGCAGCGGCGACAAGGGCGGCGACGCCAACGTCGGCGTATGGGCCGAGAGCGACCCCGCCTGGGAGTGGCTCCACCGCACCCTGACCGTGGACGCCTTCAAGACCCTGCTCCCCGAGACGGCCCCCCTGGCAGTGACCCGCCACGTACTGCCGGGCCTCCGCTCCCTCAACTTCACCATCACCCGGATCCTCGGCGACGGCGTCGCCTCCGGCCACCGCTTCGACCCCCAGGCCAAGGCCCTCGGCGAGTGGCTCCGCTCCCGCCACCTGGACATCCCCACCGCCCTGCTGTCCGATCCGCCCGGCCACCGCCCCGGAGGGGACCCGATCCCCGAGACCACCACCCCGGAGGGGACCCCGTGACCCGCCTCAAGAGCGCCGTCGACCCGCTGACCCCCGAGCACACGCAAGCCCGTACCGCCGCCCTGGAACGGCTCGCCGAGCTCGATGCCGCGCACGCCGGCGCCCTCGACGGGGGCGGCGAGAAGTACACCGCCCGGCACCGGAGCCGCGGCAAGCTGCTGGCCCGTGAGCGGGTCGAGCTGCTCCTCGACCCGGACACCCCGTTCCTGGAGCTGTCCCCCCTCGCCGCGTGGGGCAGCGACTATCCGGTCGGCGCCTCCATGGTCACCGGCATCGGCACCGTCGAGGGCGTCGAATGCCTGGTCACCGCCAGCGACCCCACCGTCCGCGGCGGCGCCTCCAACCCCTGGACGCTCAAGAAGGCGCTGCGGGCCAACGAGATCGCCCGCCAGAACCGGCTCCCCTGCATCAGCCTCGTCGAGTCCGGCGGCGCCGATCTCCCCTCGCAGAAGGAGATCTTCATCCCGGGCGGCGCCATCTTCCGCGACCTCACCCGGCTCTCCGCGGACGGGGTCCCCACCATCGCCGTCGTCTTCGGCAACTCCACCGCCGGAGGCGCGTACATCCCCGGCATGTCCGACCACACCATCATGATCAAGGACCGCTCCAAGGTGTTCCTGGGCGGCCCGCCGCTCGTCAAGATGGCCACCGGCGAGGAGAGCGACGACGAGTCCCTCGGCGGAGCCGACATGCACGCCCGGACCTCCGGTCTCGCCGACTACTACGCCCTCGACGAGTACGACGCCATCCGCCAGGCCCGCCGCGTCGTCGCCCGCCTCAACCACCGCAAGGCCCAGCCCGATCCGGCGTGCGCCGAGGAGCCGCTGCACGATCCCGAGGAGCTCCTCGGGATCGTCCCCGCCGACCTCAAGACCCCCTTCGACCCCCGCGAAGTCATCGCCCGCATCGTCGACGCCTCCGACTTCGACGAGTTCAAGCCCCTCTACGGCACCAGCCTGGTCACCGGCTGGGCCACCCTGCACGGCTACCCGGTCGGCATCCTCGCCAACGCCCAAGGGGTGCTGTTCAGCGCGGAATCGCAGAAGGCGGCCCAGTTCATCCAGCTCGCCAACCAGCGCGACATTCCGCTGCTGTTCCTCCACAACACCACCGGCTACATGGTCGGCAAGGAGTACGAGCAGGGCGGGATCATCAAACACGGCTCGATGATGATCAACGCGGTGTCGAACTCGAAGGTCCCGCACCTCTCCGTCCTCATCGGCGCCAGCTACGGCGCCGGCCACTACGGAATGTGCGGCCGCGCCTACGAGCCCCGCTTCCTCTTCGCCTGGCCCAGCGCCAAGTCCGCCGTCATGGGCCCCGCCCAGCTCGCCGGCGTGCTCTCCATCGTCTCCCGCCAGTCGGCCGCGGCGAAGGGACAGCCGTACGACGAAGAGGCCGACGCCGGCATGCGCGCCTTCGTGGAGGCGCAGATCGAATCCGAGTCCCTGCCGATGTTCCTCTCCGGACGTCTCTACGACGACGGGGTCATCGACCCGCGCGACACCCGAACCGTCCTCGGCCTGTGCCTGTCGGCCGTCCACAACGCCCCCGTCGAGGGCGCCCGTGGCGGCTTCGGCATCTTCCGGATGTGAGCCCGCACATGACCCAGAACCCTCCCCCGCAGCCGCTGCACTCCCTCCTCGTGGCCAACCGCGGCGAGATCGCCGTCCGTGTCTTCCGCACGGCCCGCGCCCTGGGCCTGGCCACCGTCGCGGTCCACTCCGACCCCGACGCCGATGCCCTGCACGTCCGCTCCGCCGACGCGGCCGTACGGCTGCCCGGCGCGGCCCCCGCCGATACCTACCTGCGCGGCGACCTGCTCATCGAGGCCGCCCTCGCGGCGGGCGCCGACGCCGTCCACCCCGGCTACGGGTTCCTTTCCGAGAACGCCGACTTCGCCCGTGCGGTCCGGGCCGCCGGACTCACCTGGGTCGGCCCGCCGCCCGAGGCCATGGAGGCCATGGCCTCGAAGACCCGCGCCAAGGAGCTGATGCGCGCCGCCGGGGTCCCGTTGCTCGATCCCGTGGACCCGCACGCGGCCACCACCGCCGACCTCCCGCTGCTCCTCAAGGCCGCGGCGGGCGGCGGCGGCCGCGGGATGCGGGTGGTGCGGGACCTCGACTCCCTGAAGGAGTCCCTGGAAGCCGCCTCCGCCGAGGCGCTGTCCGCCTTCGGCGACGGAGAGGTGTTCGCCGAGCCCTACGTGGAGCTCGGCCGCCACGTCGAGGTGCAGATCCTCGCCGACTCCCACGGCACCGTCTGGGCGCTCGGCACCCGCGACTGCTCCCTCCAGCGGCGCCACCAGAAGGTCATCGAGGAAGCCCCCGCGCCCGGCCTCCCCGAGGCCCTGCGCACCACCCTCCACGAGGCCGCCGTGGCCGCCGCCCGCGCGGTCTCGTACGAGGGTGCGGGCACGGTCGAGTTCCTCGTCACCGCCGACGGCCGCCCGTACTTCCTGGAGATGAACACCCGGCTCCAGGTGGAACACCCCGTCACCGAAGCCGTCTTCGGGATCGACCTCGTCGCCCTGCAACTGCGGATCGCCGAGGGCGCGGCCCTCCCGCTCACCCCGCCGCGGTCCGCCGGACACGCCGTCGAGGCCCGCCTCTACGCCGAGGACCCGGCCCGGGACTGGCGTCCGCAGACGGGGACCCTGCACACCCTCGCCGTCCCCGGCGAGGTCCGCGTGGACACCGGCTTCGGCGACGGGGACACCGTCTCCATCCACTACGACCCGATGCTCGCCAAGGTCGTCGCCCACGCCCCGACCCGCGCCGAGGCGGTCCGCGCCCTGGCCCACGCCCTCGCCGGAGCCCGGATCCACGGGCTGACCACCAACCGTGAGCTCCTCGTACGCTCCCTGCGGCACCCGGAGTTCGCGGCCGGCCGGCTCGACACCGGCTTCTACGAGCGCCACCTGCCCGCCCTGACGGAGGCCGCCCCGGACGACGCCGGCCCGGCGCTCGGCGCCCTCGTCGCCGCCCTCGCCGACGCGGCCCCCGCTGCGGACGCCCCCCTCGCTTCCCGCATCGGCGGCTGGCGCAACCTCCGCTCCCAGCCGCAGAGCCGCCGCTACACGGCCGCCGGCACCGAGTACGAAGTCCGGTACCGCCCCTCCCGCAGCGGACCCCCGGTACTCGTCGACCACCCCGGTGTGCGCATCCTGTCCGCCGCGCGACACCGGGTGGCCCTCGAAGTGAACGGCGTCCGGCGGCTGTTCCACGTGAAACACAAATCGAACACGGTCTACGTCGACTCCCCGCTCGGCGCCCACGCCCTGACCCCCGTGCCCCGGTTCGCGGACCCCCAGGACCGCACCGAACCGGGCTCCCTGCTCGCCCCCATGCCCGGCACCGTCGTCCGCGTCGCCGAGGGCCTCGCCCCCGGCAGCTCCGTCACCGCCGGACAGCCCCTGCTCTGGCTGGAGGCCATGAAGATGGAGCACCGCATCCTCGCGCCCGCCTCCGGCACGCTCACCGCGCTCCACGCCGCCACCGGCCAACAGGTCGAATTCGGCGCCCTGCTCGCCGTAGTCCAGGAGGAAGCATGAGCTCCACCATCGCCGCCACCAGCCTCGAAACCGAAGAACACAAGGCCCTGCGCACGGCGGTCGCCGCCCTCGGCCGCAAGTACGGCCGCGAGTACCTCGCCCGCATCGCCCGGGAGGGCGGCCACCCCGACGAGCTGTGGGCGGACGCCGCCGCCCTGGGCTACCTCGGGGTCAACCTCCCCGAGGAGTACGGCGGCGGAGGCGGCGGCATCGCCGAACTCTCCATCGTCCTGGAAGAACTCGGGGCCGCGGGCTGCCCCCTGCTCATGATGGTCGTCTCACCCGCCATCTGCGGCACGGTCATCGCCCGCTTCGGCACCGAGGCCCAGAAGCAGGCCTGGCTCCCCGGTCTCGCCGACGGCACCCGCACCATGGCCTTCGGCATCACCGAACCCGACGCCGGCTCCAACTCCCACCGCATCACCACCACCGCCCGCCGCGACGGCGACGACTGGATCCTCACCGGCCGGAAGGTCTTCATCTCCGGCGTGGACATCGCCGACGCCACCCTCATCGTGGGCCGTACGGAAGACGCCCGGACCGGCAGCCTCAAGCCCTGCCTGTTCATCGTCCCCCGCGAGGCCCCCGGCTTCGCCCACACCCCGATCGACATGGAACTCCAGGCGGCGGAGAAGCAGTTCGAACTGGTCCTGGACGAGGTACGCCTCCCCTCCGACGCCCTGGTCGGCGACGAGGACGCGGGCCTCCTCCAGCTCTTCGCCGGCCTCAACCCCGAGCGCGTCATGACCGCCGCCTTCGCCATAGGCATGGGCCGCTACGCCCTCGCCCAGGCCGTCGACTACGCGAAGACCCGCCAGGTCTGGAAGGCCCCGATCGGCGCCCACCAGGCCATCGCCCACCCCCTGGCAGCCGTCCACATCGAGCTCGAGCTCGCCCGCCTGATGATGCAGAAGGCGGCCCACCTCTACGACGCCGGCGACGACATGGGCGCGGGCGAGGCCGCGAACATGGCCAAGTACGCCGCCGCCGAGGCCTGCGTCCGCGCGGTGGACCAGTCCGTCCACACCCTGGGCGGCAACGGCCTCACCCGCGAATACGGCCTGGCCGCCCTGATCGTCGCCTCCCGGGTGGCCCGAATCGCCCCGGTCAGTCGAGAAATGATCCTCAACTTCATCTCCCACCAAACCCTGGGCCTCCCCAAGTCCTACTAGCCACCCACGCCGCGAGGCCTGCCGCTCCCCGCCCGTTCCCTGGGGCTCCTCCCAGACCCTCGCCGCCGCTAATCCAGCCCCGCCGGCGCACATCAGCCTCGCCGGCGATGGAGGCGCGGGGTCTGAGGCGGAGCCCCAGGAGCGCTTCAGCCCGTCCGGCGTTTGAGGACCGGGCTCCGGGCAGCGCCCGGGGAACGGGCGAAGGGAGGGTAGGGGACTTCGCCCCGCGCAGCGGACCGGGCTACCCGTCGACCCACGCCGCAGGCGACCCGAATACCCTCCCCCGAGGGGATCCCGACCGACCGAACACCCCCTCCGGAGGAGAGCCATGCCCCCCCTGGTCCACGCCGCACGAGCGCCCGGCCTCACCACCCTCACCCTCGACTCCCCGGCCAACCGCAACGCCCTCTCCGCCGCCCTGGTCCAGGACCTCCGCACCGCCCTCGCCGCCGCGGCCGCCGACCCGGCCACCCGGGCCGTGGTCCTCACCCACACCGGCACCACCTTCTGCGCGGGCGCCGACCTGAAGTCCCCCTGCGACCCGGCGGACTTCCTGGCGCTGCTCTCGGAGATCGCCGAACTCCCGCGGCCCGTGGTCGCCCGAGTGACCGGCCACGTCCGCGCGGGCGGCCTCGGGCTGCTCGGCGTCTGCGATGTCGCCGCCGCCGGGCAGGCGTCCACGTACGCCTTCACCGAGACCCACCTCGGCGTCGTACCGGCCGTCATCTCCGCGCCGCTGCTCCCGCGCCTGGACCCCCGCGCCGCCGCCCGCTACTTCCTGACGGCGGAGGTCTTCGACGCCGCCGAAGCCACCAGGATCGGCCTGCTCACCCTGCACGGCACGGACGTGGACAAGGTCCTGGCGCCCGTCCTGGAGGGCCTGCTCAAGGCGGGCCCGGAGGCCCTGGCCGCCACGAAACGGCTGGTCACCGCCCCCGTACGGGAGGCCCTGGCGAGGGACGGCGCCGCGCTCACCGAGCTGTCCGCCCGGCACTTCGCCTCCGCCGAGGCCCGTGAGGGCATCGGCGCCCGCTTCGAGCGACGGGACCCCTCATGGCTGCGGTGACCACGGAAACCGGCCCGACCGGACCCAAGCAGGCCCGCGGCCGGGTGACCCGCCGCCACCTCCTGGAGGCGGCCGTCTCCTGCCTCGCCGAACAGGGCTGGGCCGGATCCACCGTCGCCGTCGTCGCCGAGCGGGCCGGCGTCTCGCGCGGGGCGGCCCAGCACCACTTCCGTACCCGCGAGGAGCTGTTCACGGCGGCCGTCGAGTACATGGCCGAGGAGCGCTCGACCGCGCTGCTGGACCTGTTCCCGCACGGCGGGACGGCGGCTGCCCGCGCCGATGTCGTCGAGGCGCTCATCGACCTCTACACCGGCCCGATGTTCCGCGCCGCCCTGCAGCTGTGGGTCGCGGCCTCCCACGAGGAGCAGCTGCGGCCCCGGGTGGCCGAGCTGGAGGCCCGCGTCGGCCGGGAGACGCACCGGATGGCCGTGGAGCTGCTGGGCGCGGACGAGTCCGTCCCGGGCGTACGGGAGACCGTGCAGGGCCTGCTCGACATGGCCCGCGGCCTGGGCCTGGCCAACGTCCTCACCGACGACACCGCCCGCCGGGCGCGGGTGGTCGCCCAGTGGGCCCGCATCCTGGACTCGGAACTGGGCTGACCGGCCCCGGGAACGCGGCGGGCGCCGCACCCCCAGGGGATGCGGCGCCCACGGCGAGCGGCGGCCCTGTGCGGGGGGCAGCCGGCGCGTATCGGCACACTCGGCCGGCTACAGCCGGTCCCGGCCGTCTCAGGCCGTCGTGGCCATGTCCGCGTAGCCGTCGATGTCGCGGGGGTTGCGCACGCCCGGACCGGTGTAGCGGGCCGAGGGGCGGACCAGGCGGCCCGTGCGCTTCTGCTCCAGGATGTGCGCCGACCAGCCCGCGGTACGGGCACACGTGAACATCGAGGTGAACATGTGCGCCGGCACCTCCGCGAAGTCCAGCATGATCGCGGCCCAGAACTCCACGTTCGTCGCGAGCACCCGGTCGGGACGGCGCGCGTGCAGCTCCTCCAGGGCGGCCTTCTCCAGCGCGGCGGCCACCTCGTAGCGCGGGGCGTCCAGCTCCTTGGCCGTACGTCGCAGCACGCGGGCGCGCGGGTCCTCGGCGCGGTAGACCCGGTGGCCGAAGCCCATCAGCCGCTCACCCTTGTCGAGGGCCTTCTTCACGTACGCCACGGCGTCGCCGGTGCGCTCGATCTCCTCGATCATGCCGAGCACCCGGGAGGGCGCCCCGCCGTGCAGCGGCCCCGACATGGCGCCGACGGCGCCCGACAGGGCGGCGGCGACGTCCGCGCCCGTGGACGCGATGACGCGCGCGGTGAAGGTGGACGCGTTCATCCCGTGCTCGGCGGCGGAGGTCCAGTACGCGTCGACGGCCTTGACGTGACGCGGGTCGGGCTCGCCCCGCCAACGGATCATGAACCGCTCGACCACGGACTCGGCCTTGTCGATCTCGCTCTGCGGGACCATCGGCCGGCCCTGGCCGCGGGCGGACTGGGCGACGTACGACAGGGCCATCACGGCCGCCCGCGCCAGGTCGTCGCGGGCGGTCCGCTCATCGATGTCGAGCAGCGGTTTCAGGCCCCACACGGGGGCGAGCATGGCGAGCGCGGACTGCACGTCGACCCGGATGTCACCGGAGTGCACCGGGATCGGGAAGGGCTCGGCGGCCGGCAGGCCTGGGTTGAAGGCACCGTCGACCAGCAGACCCCACACGTTCCCGAAGGAGACGTGGCCCACCAGATCTTCGATGTCGACACCTCGGTATCGCAGCGACCCGCCCTCCTTGTCGGGTTCGGCGATCTCCGTTTCGAACGCGACGACTCCCTCGAGCCCGGGTACGAAGTCGGACATCAGGCGGCTCCTCAAATAGTGCGAACACGCTCGGCTTCCGGCGTGATTCGCGGTCCGGCGCGGTCATCCCCGTTGATGCCCGGCACGGCCGATGGCCATCCGTCGGGGACCGTCGGACCGGCCCCAAGATTTTGTCCGTTCCGCTTGGCCTGGGGAAGCGTGACATACGGCACAGTCCCGGGCGGTCCGCTGCGGCAGGATGGCCGCGTGACCGATCAGCACCTTGACCCCGCGGACATGCGCAAGCAGTACCGCTCCCAACTCGTCGCCGAGGAGAGCCTCGCCGAGGAGCCGATGGGCCAGTTCGCCCAATGGTTCCGGGACGCCGCCGAGGCGAACGTCTTCGAGCCCAACGCGATGGTCGTCGCGACCGCGACCCCGGACGGCCGCCCCAGTTCGCGCACGGTGCTCCTGAAGCAGTTCGACGAGCGGGGATTCGTCTTCTTCACGAACTACGACTCCCGCAAGGGCCGCGAACTGGCCGCCAACCCCTCCGTCTCCCTGCTCTTCCCCTGGCACCCCATCGCCCGCCAGGTCATCATCACCGGCACGGCCTCCCGCATCGGCCGCGACGAGACGGCCGCGTACTTCCGCTCCCGCCCCCACGGCTCCCAGCTGGGCGCCTGGGCCAGCGAACAGTCGAGCGTGATCGCCTCCCGCGCGGAACTGGACCGCCGCTACGCGGAACTGGAGGCCCGCTACCCGGAGGGCGAACAGGTCCCCGTCCCGCCCCAGTGGGGCGGCATCCGCGTGGCCCCCGACGCGGTGGAGTTCTGGCAGGGCCACGAGAACCGTCTCCACGACCGCCTGAAGTACGTCCTGGAAGCCGGGAAGTGGCGGGTCGAGCGCCTCTGCCCGTAGCTACGGGCGCCGAGAACGCAGACGACCCGCGAGCTCGGGTTTCCCCCCTGCAGTGGGGGAAGCCGGCCGGACGTACCGGCGAGCTCGCGGGTCGGGTGACTGCTTGGGATTGGCCGACGCAAGCGCCGGCACCGCACTAGGTGCGTGGACGACGGGCGTTAGCCCGCAGTCACCTCGCTTGTCCGAGTGGAAATCACTTCGGGACACCTCCTTTCTGAGCGTGGCGTCAGCCTAGGAGCGTGCGGGCCCCGGCTCAACCGATTATTTCTGGGGAAATCCCGTACGTGTAGCCGTCACCGCGCTGCAACAGCCGAACATTCCTGTGACTGACGTCGAACCGGCAGGTCGCAGTGGTCAGCCGGTGCTGGCCGGAAGCCCGTACGGCGATCCTCCCGACCCACCGGCCGCGCCACTTGCCTCGTGAGAGGTCCGCCCGGACCAGATCGCCGGTGGCGAAGCCGTAATGCTGCTTTTTCCTGGGGCGGAGCAGACGAGGGAAGCCGTACCGGTCCGGAGTGGTCCGGGCGTACGAGCCGCGGCCGGTCGCCGTCACCACCAGTACCTGTTGCGGTACGCGGACGACCGCAGCGCCGCCCAGGTGATCCAGATGTCCGGTCACCAGCGCATCGAGCGTGTGGCTCTTCGGCAGACCCATCGCCGTGCGATTCCAGTGGGTGAGGGCTCCGGACCAAGTGGACACGGGCCGCTGCAGCGTCGTCAGTGCCTCGACCAGACGGTTGCGGGTCGCGTTCATGGCAGCGGCGTCATGGAGGTCCGTCTGCGCCTGAGCCATGAGCTGCCTGAGCCGGGCCGGGCGGTGGGCGAGGAACACTTCCACCCGGAGCGTCCCTTTGGCCACGTTGCAGGGGACGCAGGCAAGGGCCAGATTGGACGTCCGTCCGGAGCCACCATGGCTGCGGGGCCGGATGTGCTCGATGTTGAGAGGCACACCGGAGACCCCGCAGTAGGCACAGGCCCGCTCCCACTTGGTTCGCAGGTATGCCCGGATCTCGGCGCCCGCGCGCGTCCCGTCCCGGTAATCCGCTCCTGCGATGGCGCAGGTGTCGAATGCCACGAGTTCCACGTGGATGGCCGTGACGGGCGCGTACCGGCACAGCCGGCGAACGAGGGACAGGGTGGACTCCACCCGGTGGAGCAGGGACGGTGGAAGCCATCCGTCCGGCCGGGTGCGGTTCCGGTTCCTCGGGGCTCGGTATCTGAGGTTGCCCGAACGGCGCCGCCGGCGGTATCCGGCACGCCGCCGCAACCCGTCCCTGATCTGCGCGCCGCGGTGGCGGAGCTCGACAGCCACGAGTCCCCGGCGGACGGAGGCTGCCGCACCGTTCCGGCGTATGTGGACGCGGTCCTCGGAGACGGCGATGCCAGTCCGCTTGGAGCCCGGGTCGATACGGACCTCCACGCCGTCCACCTCGGAATCGGCGAGGGTTCTGCGGGTGAGCCTGATGACGAACGGCGCACGGCGGGCCACAACGGCCCGCCCGCCGTCGAGGAGCTCGCGTGCGCGGGCGGGGTGGCAGGGCATGAGCGGCTCCCCGCCTTTGGCGAGTACGAAGACCCGGCTTGCTGCGAAGGGAACGTCACCGCTCCCGTGTTCTGCCGTCCCTGTGGCCTCGGCCGCAGGGACGGCGTGTCGCCGACGGGGCTTGGTGCGGGCCTCGTCGGTCTCCCCTCGCTCATGTCCCCTGCCGGTGCCCCGCCGCGCGGCAGGGACTCCGTGAGCCGTTTCGTCCCTGCTCCCAGGGGTGTCTGCTCCCACGGATTCCAGAGCGGGCCGCTGAGGAAGCACGGCCCGGTGGGTCTTCTCGCCTGCGGGAAACGTAGTCATCGATGCACACCCCATCTGATCGGAGATCGTGATGACTTGAGCTGGCCACTCGATGCGATACGGAGCGAGCGGCCTCCCTTCTCGTGTGATCCGGACGATAGAAGACGGCGTGCGGCGACGGCTCTCCGTGTGAATCGGGTTCCTCCGAACGTGTCACCGGCGCCAAGGAGGGACATACCGGGAGGATTGCGAGAACCGGATGTGGGCTGGGTCACGTTCGAGTTCAATGCTGTGACGTGCCGCACACGCGAACACCTGCATGGGGGCCCAGGTGACTGCATCCGGACGTAGTGAGACCACCGACGATCTGCTCGCAGCGCTGCTCGACGGGATGGACGCGGCCTTGTGCGCGTTCGACTCCGACGGGGTGATCACCCACTGGAACCGCGAGGCCGAGCGGATCCTCGGGTGGTCGGCGGCCGAGGCCGTGGGGCGCAAGGGTTTCGACGGGTGGGCCGTACGGGCCGCCGACGCTCAGGACGTCCAGGACAGACTCATGGCCGCCCAGCAGGTGCCGGGGCGTCAGGTGCACGAGTTCGCCCTGCTGACCAAGGACGGCGGGCGGGTGCTCGTACGGACCCAGTCCGCGGGGGTGCCGGGCGCCGACGGGAAACCCGCCGGGGTGTACTGCGCCTTCAGCGAGGTGCACGCGCAGATCGACCTGGAGCGTTCCATCGCGCTGAGCGAGGCGCTGATGGAGGACGCCTCCTGGGGCGTCGTGATCGTCGACGTGGACCTGCGCCCCGCCGTGGTCAACGCGCATGCCGCCCGCGCCTTCGGCTCCGGCCGCACCACGCTGCTGGGGCGGCCGCTGGGGGAGCTGCTGGCGCAGGGGGTGGAGGAGCTGGAGGGGGCCCTGCAGCACGTACTGGCCGAGGGTGCGCCCCCGGCCCCCGTGGAGCTGTGGGTGTCCGTACGCGGCCCCGAGGGCGTGCGGCGGCGGTGCTGGCGGTGCGGGTTCCTGCGCCTCGCGTCGCCGCTCGCGGAGGAGCCGGTGCCGCTCGGGGTCGGCCTGTTGTTCCAGGACGTCACCGAGGCCCGCCAGGCACAGATGGACACGGCGCAGCTGCGGTTCCGGTCCCACCAGCTGTACCGGGCCGGGCGGGCCGCCGCCGAGTGCGAGGACCCGGCGGAGGCGGCGGCCGTGCGGCTGGAGTTCGCCCTGGCGGGCTTCGCCGAGCACGCGCTGATCGACGTACTGGACGTGCCCGTACGAGAGTCCGTGCGGGAGCCGGGGCTGCCACGGCTGCTGCGCTGGGCGGCGTCCCCGCCCGGCCTGGCGGGGCTGCCCGAGCCCGGGGCGATCCCCGTGCCCTACGAGCCCGGCCACCCGGCGCTGCAGGCGCTGGACCGGACCGGGTCGGTGCGGAGCAGTGCGCCGCGCGGGGTGGCCGACGGGGCGTGGGCGGGCGCCCGGCGCTGGCCCGAGGGCGCTGCACACGCCCTGTGCACGGTCCTGCGCAGCCGGGGCCGGAGCCTGGGGACGCTGACGTTCCTGCGCGGCCCGTCCAGGGCCGCCTTCGAGCGCGCGGACGCGGCGTACGCGGAGGAAGTGGCGGCCCGCGTCGCGGCGGACCTGGACCTGGCGGGGCGGTGAGGTGAGGTGCCCGGCCTAGTGGCGGAAGAAGATCCGGTCGCTGTACTCCTGCATGACGCGGCCGTTCCACTCGTGGCCGCCGTCCACGTTGCCCGAGCGGAGCAGCGGCGGTTCGACTCCGCGGGCGACGAGGTCGCCGGCCGCGGCGGCCATGACCGCCTGCATGATCGCGCTGGTCACGACGGTGGAGGCGGGGGCGAAGGGTGCCTCGATGCCGTCGAGGGTGAGCTCGGCGTCGCCGACCGCGATCTTGCTGTCGAGGACGATGTCGCAGTGGTCCTTGAGGAAGGTGCCGGAGACGTGGCGGGACCTGGTGTCGGTCGCGTAGGCGACCGAGGTCACGCCGATGACCTTGAGGCCGATCGCGCGGGCGTTCATGGCCATCTCGACCGGCAGCGCGTTGCGTCCGGAGAGGGAGATGATCACGAGGACGTCGCCGTCGCCGGCCGGGCTGCTGTCCAGGACCGCCCCGGCGAGGCCGTCGACGCGCTCCAGGGCGCTGCCGAGGGTGGCCGGCATGACGTCGATGCCGACGGTGCCGGGAACGGCGAGGAAGTTCATCAGGGCGAGTCCGCCGGCCCGGTAGACGACGTCCTGGGCGGGGAGCGAGGAGTGCCCGGCGCCGAAGGCGAAGAGCTTGTTCCCGGCGGCCACGGCGTCCGCGATGACGGCGCCGGCCTCGCCGATGCGGTCGGACTCCTCGTCCCGTACCCGCTCCAGCAGGCCGATCGCGGCGTCGAAGAACTGACCGGCCAGCTTGCTCTCGCTCATACGCCGATGGCCTTCCGGGGATGGGAGTGGGTGGGGTTGTCGTCCGTGTCCGCCGCTCACCGTGCGGTCTGGACCAAGGGCATGTCAATACGAACTTCAATCCAAGGGGCGAATGGCCCGGTGGGAGGCGTAATGAGAGGCGACGGGAGGGGCTGGGGGGGCGTTTCGAGGCAGTTCGGAAGAGGCCTTGAAGTCCTGCACGGGACGGTTGTCGGCGCGATGCGTCAGAATTGGGGGCAGGGCCAGCGCACGCAATCCGAGGGGCACGAATGTCCGGACTGATCGACACCACGGAGATGTACCTCCGCACCATCCTCGAGCTGGAAGAGGAAGGTGTGGTCCCCATGCGCGCCCGCATCGCCGAGCGGCTCGACCAGAGCGGCCCGACGGTGAGCCAGACGGTGGCGCGCATGGAGCGCGACGGCCTGGTGGCCGTCGCCAGCGACCGGCACCTGGAGCTGACCGAAGAAGGGCGCCGGCTGGCGACGCGGGTGATGCGCAAGCACCGGCTCGCGGAGTGTCTGCTCGTCGACGTCATCGGCCTGGAGTGGGAGCAGGTACACGCCGAGGCCTGCCGCTGGGAGCACGTGATGAGCGAGGCGGTGGAGCGGCGGGTGCTGGAGCTGCTGCGTCACCCGACCGAATCGCCGTACGGGAACCCGATCCCGGGGCTGGAGGAGCTGGGCGAGAAGGCCGAGGCCGATCCGTTCCTGGAGGAGGGCATGGTCAGTCTGGCCGAGCTGGACCCGGGCGTGGAGGGCAAGACCGTCGTGATCCGCCGGATCGGGGAGCCGATCCAGACGGACGCGCAGCTCATGTACACGCTGCGGCGGGCGGGCGTGCAGCCCGGCTCGGTCGTCAGCGTGACCGAGTCGCCCGGCGGTGTGCTGGTCGGCAGTGGGGGCGAGGCCGCGGAGCTGGAGGCGGGCGTCGCCTCGCACGTGTTCGTGGCGAAGCGCTGACGGCCTGACCTGACGGGCCTGACGGCCGGTCGGCCTGGCAGGCCGACCGGGGGCTGAGGGGCCGGTTGAAGGGTGGATCGAAAGGCTGACGCACGGTCGTTCGATCGGGTCGTCAGTACGAGCGAATGTGGCCGGTGTCGGCCGATGTGGAACGGTGCGGATCTGTATGGATGGTCCCGGCGCCTTGCGGCGCCGGGACCGGTCCTCCCCTGCTTGACCTGGAGCCCCGAGCTCTCAAGGTCATCCCTTCGGACCGTCTTCCCCGAGCGGCCCGCCTCCCTGTTGAAAGGATCTCCATCGGCAGCGGCGATCAATCCTTGAGCAAGGTCACTCGAAAGAGCGGTGTTGTCGGTGAGAACCCCGTTTTCGAATACGGGTTCGATACTGTGGCCGGGAGCGAAGGGGGTGCATCTGCGGTGGTACGACGCCTCGATGTGACGGGGGCCGACGGCGTACGCCTGGCGGCCTGGGAGTTCCGCGCGGCCGCGGAGCCGTCGCAGCCGCCGTCGGGTGAGCCCGCGGCCCTCTTACTGCACGGACTGATGGGCCGCGCCCTCCACTGGTCGGGCACCGCGCGCTGGCTCGGCGCCAGCCGCCGCGTCGTGGCCCTCGACCAGCGTGGCCACGGCCTCAGCGAGCGCCCGCCGGCCGCCGGCCACGGCAGCTCCATCGCCTACGGCCGCGAGGCCTTCGTGGCCGACGCCGAAGCCGCGGTCGAGCAGCTCGGCCTCGCGCCGGTGACGCTGATCGGCCATTCCATGGGCGCCCTCACCGCCTGGCAGCTGGCGGCCCGCCGCCCCGATCTCGTAGCGGCCCTGGTCATCTGCGATATGCGGGCCTCGGCGCTCGGGGAGGCGTCGCAGCAGGAGTGGGAGGACTGGTTCCGCCGCTGGCCGCTGCCCTTCCCCACGCAGGACGCCGCGCGGCGCTGGTTCGGGGAGGACGATCCACGGGTGGAGCGCCCGGACCCCGGCCGGGGCGAGTTCTTCGCCGAGGTGATGCACGAGGCCGACGACGGCTGGCGCCCGCTGTTCTCGCGCCGTCAGATGCTGAACGCACGGGAGACGTGGGTCCACGACGCGCACTGGGAGGAGCTCGCCCAGGTCCGCTGCCCGACGCTGGTCGTCCGCGGCCTGGACGGTGAGTTGGGCCGCGCGGAGGCGCAGGAAATGGTCCGGGTCCTCCCGGCCGGGCAGTACGCGGAGATCCCGGACGCCGGCCACTACCTCCACTACGACCACCCGACGGCCTGGCGGGAGGCGGTCGAGCCGTTCTTGGACGGGATCAAGACGCCGGTGTGAGGAGGGGGCGGCCGGGCCCTGGCGGGGGCGAGGGGCCGGTGGCGGGCTCCCTGGGCCCCCAGGCACCCGCTCGGTGGGCCCGACCGGGCCCGACCGGGCCCGACCGGGCCTGACGGGGCCTCACGGGGCCCTGAGGGCCTGCGGGGACCGTGCGGGGCTCCCGCGTGGGACCCCTGCGGGTTCCGGTGCGACCGACACCGCCGGGCGCGGTCAAGCCTGAGGTGGCGGGCCGGTACTGCCCTGGGGGGTTCCCAAGAGGGCGAGTTGCTCCGCCAGGGGGAGGGCTTCGCCCGTGGTGAAGGCGGTGGCGAAGGCCTCCGTGCCCAGGGCCGTGCGGGCGCGGATCGTCGCCCGGTCGGTGTCGGCGCGTTCCGCCCGGGGGCGGGGGGTGCCCACCGAGGCGCGGAGAGCCGTCGCCGTGCCCAGCAGGGATGCCGCCCGGGTGGGCGGGAGTATCCCCGCCAGGCCTTCGAGGGCCAGGGCCAGTGCGCGGGGGTCCCCGCTGCGGCGGGCCGCCGCGAGGCCTTCGCGGTGGAGGGACTCGGCCGCGGCCGGGTCTGCCCGCAACTCCGCCACGTACCCCAGCTCCGCCAGGATCAGGGCCGCGCCGGAGTCCACCCCGAGCCGCTGGTTCCAGTCGAGCCACGGCCGCAGCCGGGCCTCGGCGCCGTCCAGATCGCCGCCGCGCCGTGCGCCCAGGGCGAGCCCGAGCGTCGCGAACTGCTCGGCGGGGCGGTGGCACTGCTCCTCCGCCAGCCGCAGGGCCCGCTCGTGCAGCACGGCCGCTTGCGCCAGGTCGCCGGTCAGCAGCGCGATCCGCCCCTGTCTGGCCAGCCGGAAGGAGGCATGCGTCCACAACTCCAGTGCCTGTGCGTCCCGTACGCCGTCCTCGTGCAGCCGGGTCGCGGCCGCATAGTCCCCGGCCACCTCGGCGAGGATGCCGAGCTGCTCCGAGGTCTGCAACTGGCCCCACCGGTCACCGAGTTCGGTGAAGACCGCGGCGGCCGCCTCCGCGTTCCGGCGCAGGGCCCCGAGGTCGCCGTCGTAGAGCGCCCGCGTCGAGAGCGTGAGCAGCGCGACGGCTTCGCCCCATCGGTCGCCGGTTTCGCGGAACTGTTCCGGGAAGAAGATGAGTTCGTCCTCCTGGACGCCGGAGCCGAAGCCGCACCGCGCGTAGGCCAGGAGCCACTGTTCGCGGAGGCCGGCGGCGGAGAAGTCGCCGCCCAAGTGGCTGTCGTCCCCGCCGAGCAGCGCGAAGGCGGCGTGCAGGGCCGTGGCGCCCGCTGTTCCGGTGGCATCGGCGGCTTCCTGGATCCGGCCGCGCAGGAACCAGTACCAGGACTGCGCGGTGACCAGTCGCAGCCCCAACTCCCCTGCTCCCGTGTGCTCCAGGGCGGCCCGGGTGTTGAGGCCCTCCCGGTCGAGCCGCCGCAGCCACTCGCCCTGCTCCGGCCCGTGCAGCCGCTCGGCCGCACGCTCGGCGAACCCGGTGTAGTACTCCGCGTGCCGTTGCCGGGCCGCGCCCGTCTCCCCGGCCGCGTCGAGCCGTTCCAGCCCGTACGCCGCCACCGACTCCAGCAGCCTCAGGCGCGAGTCCCCGTACGCCGAGACCACGAGCGAGCAGTCCACGAGCCGGGTGACGAGATCGAGCACGTCCCCACGGGCCACACCCCCGACGGCTCCGCCTACCGCCCCCGGTCTCCCCTCGGCCACCCTGGTGGCCCCGGCCCCGGCCCCGGCCCCGGCTCCTGGGCCTGCGGGCATCGGACCCACGCCCGCAAGGCCGATGGCCGCAGGGTCCCCGTCCGCGCATACCGCCTCGGCCGCCTCCAGGGTGAATCCGCCCGCGAACACCGACAGCCGGCGCAGCGCCGTCGCCTCGGCCGGGGAGAGCAGCTCCCAGCTCCAGTCGATCATCGCGCGGAGCGTGCGCTGCCGTGCCGGGGCGTCCCGGCGTACCTGATTGAGCAGTCGGAACCGGTCGTGCAGCCGTTCCGCCAGCGCCTCCACGCCCAGTACCCGTACCCGTGTCGCGGCCAGTTCCAGCGCGAGCGGGATGCCGTCCAGCCGGCGGCAGATGAGGGCGACGGCCCCGGCGGTGTCGGGGCCGAGGGCGAAGCCGGGGGCGGCGGCCGCCGCGCGGGCCGCGAACAGCTCGATCGCCTGTGCCTCCGCGAGGGGCTGGACGGCTTCGATCACCTCGCCCGAGAGCGCGAGCGGCTCCTGGCTGGTGGCCAGGACGCGCAGGCCGGGGGCGTGGCGCAGGAGCCGTTCGGTGAGGGCCGCGGCGGCCGGGAGGAGGTGTTCGCAGTTGTCGAGTACGAGCAGTGCCGCGCGCCGCCGCAACGCGTCGGCGAGCCGCTCCTCGACGCGGCCGCCGCCCGCGTCGTCCTCGCGCATCCCGATCGCGGCGGCCACGGCCTCGGCGACCGACGTGCCCTGCGCGCCGGCGAGTTCCACGAACCACACCCCGTCGGGGTGGGCCTCCTCCAGCCGCGCCGCCGCCGCGAGGGCGAGCCGGGTCTTGCCGACGCCGCCGGGCCCGCAGAGCGTCACCAGCCGGCCGGCGCCGAGCGCCGCGCACACCCGGACGACGGCCTCCTCGCGCCCCACGAGGGAGCTGACGGGAGTGGGCAGGTTGCCGCCGCCGTACGCTCCGGCCCGCGCCACGGCCGGGTCCGTGGGGGCGGTCGGCGCGGGCGGTACGGCCTGTGGTGCGAGCGGCGCCGCTGGTACGGGCGGGCCCGTCAGGGCGGGGTCCTGGCGGAGGATGGCTTCGTACAGGGCCGCGAGTTCCGCGCCGGGGTCGATGCCGAGTTCCTCGGCGAAGAGTCCGCGCAGGCGCGCGTAGACGGCGAGGGCCTCGTTCTGGCGGCCGGCGCGGTACAGGGCCCGCATCTGGCTGCCGCGCAGCCGCTGGCGCAGCGGGTGGGCTTCGGCGAGCCCGGTCAACTCGTCCGCGAGGAAGTGGTGTTCGCCGAGTTCGAGGCGGGCCTCGGCCAGGTCCTCGTGCGCCGTGAGCCGCTGCTCCTCCAGCCGGGCGATCGCCGCCTGTGTGAAGTCCGCGTCCCGGAAGTCGGCGTACGCCTCCCCCTGCCACAGCCCGAGCGCCCGTGCCAGCAGCCCGGCCCTGGCCCGCGGCTCCGCGGCCTTGTGCGCGGCGGCCGCCAGCTCCGTGAAGCGGTCCGCGTCCACGGCCGGAGCCGGAGCGCGCAGGGCGTAGCCCGCCGGACCGTACGCGATCAGGGAGCGTGCGCCGTCCTCGGCCTCGGCGAGGGTGCGGCGCAGCTGGGAGACCTTGGTCTGGAGGGTGTTCCCCGGGTTGCCGGGGGCGGCGGCGCCCGCTTCGCCCCACAGGTCGTCGATCAGCCGGTGCGCCGGCACGGGCCGCCCGTCGCGTACGAGGAGGGCGGCGAGCAGGGCCCGTACCTTCGCCTCCGGAACGGGTACGGGGGTCCCGTCATCCGTGCGGACGGTCAGTGGCCCCAGCACCTCGAAACGCATGCCGCAACGTTACTTCTTGCCCGTCAGGCCGGTCTGCGGGGGCGGCCCGAGCCGCGTACGCACGCTTGCGCGCGTGGGCCGGCAAGGACCCGGCGGGCGTCCCGCGTGCGCCGTGCGTGACTCGTGCGCGGCCCGTGCGCGACCCCGGACATGGTGCTCCTGTGACCGCGACCCAGCGGCCACGGGAACGAACCGGAAGGAACAGTCGGATGACCACCATCGCCGGCACCACCACGCAGACCCGCTCCCGGGAGATCCGCCTCGCCGCCCGCCCCGTCGGCGAACCGGGCCCGCACCACTTCGACCTGGTCGCAACCGAGGTCCCGGAGCCCGCCGAGGGCCAGGTCCTCGTCCGCAACACCTGGATGTCCGTGGACCCGTACATGCGATGCCGGATGGACGACGCCCCCTCCTACATCCCGCCGTTCGTCCTCGGCGCGGCCCTCGAAGGCAGCGCGATCGGCGAGGTCGTCGCCTCCCGCTCCGCGTCGGTACCGGTCGGGGCGACCGTCTCGCACTTCCTCGGCTGGCGGGAGTACGCGGTCCTCGACACGGCCGCCGCCACCGTCGTGGATCCCGCGATCGCCTCGCAGTCCTCGTACCTCGGTCCGCTCGGCACCACGGGCCTGACGGCGTACGCGGCGCTGACCCGCACCGCCCCGGTCCAGGAGGGCGACGTCGTCTTCGTCTCCGCCGCCGCCGGCGCGGTCGGCAGTGTCGCCGGGCAGCTGGCGCGGCGCCTCGGCGCCTCCCGGGTGATCGGCTCGGCGGGCGGTCCGCTGAAGACGAGGAAGCTGCTGGACCGCTTCGGCTACGACGCGGCCGTCGACTACCGCCAGGGCGACCTGGCCGGGCAGCTCGCCGAGGCGGCTCCCGAGGGCATCGACGTCTACCTCGACGCGGTCGGCGGCGACCACCTCCAGGCGGCCATCGGCGCGATGCGCCAGGGCGGCCGGATCGCCATGGTCGGCGCGATCAGCGGCTACAACGCCACCACCCCGGCGCTGGGCCCGGACAACCTCTTCCAGGCCGCGGCCCGCGAGGTCACCCTGCGCGGGATGCTCGTCTCCAGCCACTTCGACCTGTTCCCGGAGTGGATCGGCCGGGCGGCGGGATGGCTGGCGGACGGCAGCCTTCATGCGGAGGAGACCGTAGTCGACGGAATCGCACACGCCCCGGAGGCCTTCCTCGGCATGATGCGCGGCGCGAACACCGGCAAGATGCTGGTCCGCCTCGCGCCGGCGACCTCCCCCGCCGCCCCGGACGCCCGATGAGCGCCGCCCTGGTGGTCGTGGCCCACCCCCGCAGCGACTCCCTGACCGCCCAGCTGGCCCGCCGCGCGATGGCCCGGCTGGAGGCCGACGGCCACACGGTCGACGTACTCGATCTGCACGCCGAGGGCTTCGACCCCCGGATGGGCACCGAGGACGAGCCGGACTGGTCGGACCCGGACAAGGAGTACTCCGCCGAGACCCGGGCGCACATGGACCGGATCGCCGCAGCAGAGATCCTCGTCGTGGTCTTCCCGCTCTGGTGGTTCGGCCTGCCGGCCATTCTCAAGGGCTGGATCGACCGGGTCTGGAACAACGGCTTCGCCTACGGCCGCAGCCGCCCGCTGCTGACCGGCAAGCGGATGGTGTGGATCGCGCTGGTGAGCTACCCGGAGGCGAAGTTCAAGGAACTGGACTGGGTCGAGCCGGTGGACCGCCTGTTGCGGGTCGGGATCTCGGAGTACTGCGGCATCCAGGACGCCACCGTCCACTTCGTCTACGACTCCCTGAGCGCGGGCGAGTCGGCCCTCGCCGAAGCGGACAAGGCCCTGGCGGCTCCCCGCACTCCGTGATCGGCGGGCCGAAGGGAGAAGGCGCCGTTGGCGTGGCCGCCGCCGTAGCTCGCGAGAGATCGGAGCGGGCGCTCCCGCGTGAGCGGATCGGGCGCTCCCGCGCGAGCGGCTCCCGGCGGCGAGGATCCGGCCGCCGGGAGCCGTTTCGCTACTCCGTGGCCGGGAGCCAGCCGCGCTGCACCGCGCGGACGCCGAACTCGAACCGGCTCACGGCGCCCAGCTGTTCCATGAGCCCGTTGGCCAGCCGACGGGCCGTGCGCGAGGAGACCGAGAGCCGCTTGGCTATCGCCTCGTCGGTCAGCCCCTGCGCCAGCAGCCGGATCACCGTGGCCTCCTGCGGGCTGAGTTCGCCCTCGCGTCGTTCCTCGGTGGCGCCCAGCGGCACCGCGGCCGACCAGATGTTCTCGAAGAGCGCGCACAGCGCCGTCAGGGTGCCCTCGCCGGTGAGGACCACCGCGCCCGCGCCGCTGTCGTCGTTGCTGACCGGGATGACGGCGGTGGTCCGGTCGAAGACCATCAGCCGGGTGGGCAGGTCGGGAGTGGTCCGGACCTCCCCGCCGAGCTCGCCGAGCCATGCCGCGTAGGCCACGGTGGTCTGGCTGTTGCGCACGCTGTCCTGGTACAGGGACCGCATCCGTACCCCGCGGTTGAGCAGGGTCAGGTCGTTCGCCTTCGACGCCTCCAAGGTGTCGGGCCGTTGGCCGCCGCCGGGCGAGAACGTCATCAGCTCGTTCTGGACCTCGTGCGCCAGAGCGCTGATCCGGCTCCGGATCTCGTCCAGGCCCACCAGCTGCTCGACGCCCGGGCTGGAGCCGGCCGGGCTCATGTCGGCGAACTCCGAGATCAGCTGCGCGGCTGCCGCGCGCGAGGCCTCGATGCGCAGCTGCTGGGCCGCGAGCTCAGCCTGCTGGCGGGCCATCAGGATCTCCATGCCGACCCCGGGCGGGACGGCGCGTAGCTCTCCGTCCTGTTCGTAGGACGGCCGGAGCAGAGCCAGCTCGCTGAGCAGGTCCAGGCTGCGTCTGACCCCAACGGCTCGATCGTCAAGGAGGTCTCGGGCGCCAACTCCACCGTCTACGTGATGGCCGGCGGTGTGGCGGTTTCCTTGACCAACGCGGACTTCACGGGCTTCGGCTACGACAAGCTCCCGCTGCTCGGCATTCCGGGCGAGTGGCTGGCCTCGGCCGCCGCCAAGGCCGCCCCGGCCAACGGCACGATGCTGCTCTCCCCGGACAGCAACACCGTGTGGGAGATCACGAACGGCAAGAAGCGGGCGATGGCGGGCTCCGAGTTCGGCGCCGGCAAGCGCAGCTTCGACGACGTGGTCAGCGTCGGCAACGCCTTCACGGCGAAGTTCCCGACCGTCTGATCGCCCGGCCCGGGCCGTCGGCCTCCGCTCCCTCCGGGAGCGGAGGCCGACGCTCGGGGCACTGCGTGATCGGCGCTCCGAGGCGGCGGGGTCTCAGAAGGCGGCGGCCGCGATGCCCAGGTAGCGCTTCTGTATCTCCTTGTCGTCGGTGGTGAGCGGCACCAGCGAGTAGACGAGACCGCGGCGGAGGTCCCGGGTGGCGAAGACGCCGTTGGTGTATCCGCCGAGGCTGCCGCTCTTGCCGTAGACCTCGGTGCCGTCCGGGAGCTTCGCGTACTGCACTCCGCCGCGGGTGAAGCCGCGCTCGGCGTGCCGGGGGAGCTCGAAGAGCAGCCTCTGCTGGGCGGGCGGCAGGAGCCGGCCGCGCAGCAGCTGTCCCAGGAACCGTTCCAGATCAGGGGCGTTGGAGACCATTCCGCCCTCGGCCCAGGGCCACGGGTCGGTGGGCGCGAGGTCCGGTGCCAGCGCCGGTGCGCGCAGTGCCGTCTCTCCCCATGCGGGGACGTAGGTGTGGGGCAGGCCCAGGGGGCGGACGATGCGGCGGTCCACCTCGTCGGCGTAGGAGTGCTGGGTGACCTTCTCGATGACCATGCCGAGAACGAAGTAGTTCACGCCGTTGTAGACCTGGGGTATGTCGGGGCCGGTGGTGGGCTCACCGGCCTGGGAGCACTCGGTGACCGTTTTCACCAGGTCGGCCGGGGTGTACACGGTGTCCGGGTCCCAGCAGGCGGCGCGCGGCAGGCCGCTGGTGTGACTGATCAGCTGTTCCACGGTGATGGGCTGCCAGTGGGCCGGGAGCGTGCCGGGCAGCAGTTCCTGGACCGGGGTGTCGAGGGAGAGCCTGCCCTCGGCCACGAGCTGGAGTGCGACGGTGGAGGTGAACAATTTGGTGATGCTGCCGATCCGGAAGGAGGCGGCGGGGTCCGCGGAGACCGTGCCCATCGTTCCCGTCCACCGCCCGTCGTGTCCGCCGACGCGGGCCATGGCTCCCGCGAACGATCCGTCGGCGGGGGTGCCGAGGGCGGCCTGGAGCGCGGCCGCATCGATGCGCTCCCGGGCGTCGAGGGCGGTGGCCGAGGCCGGCTGCGGCCGGTCCGCCGCACCGGCGGGGAGGGCAGCCGTGACCGTCACCAGGGCGGCGCCCGCGGCGGCCAGGCCGACCCAACGGGGGTTCAGGGAGCGGGAGCGCGATCGGGGCTTCGTCATGCCGCCAGTATTTCGGCCGAGCCGGTGGCGACCCATCGGGGATGTCCCTGGCGCAGCCCTGGAACTGCCCTGACGCACCCCTGAGTTGGCAACGAAAAAGGGCCCACCCCCTGGCGCACGCGCCAGGGGGTGGGCCCCGTTGCCGCTCAGCCCTTGCTGACCGCCAGCAGGATCTCCGGGAGCCTGCGCACCACCGTGGGGGCCGCCAGGCGCAGGCCGGCCCAGGTGGCCAGGGTGCCCCAGGCCACGCCCAGGGGGAGCAGGATCCAGCTCAGGGACTGGTGGTCCGCGCCGTTGAGGTAGACGGTCAGGACGATCACGGGGGAGCAGATCAGCGCCGAGGCGAACAGGCCGCCGAAGATGCCCGCCCACGCCAGGGCGCCCTGGCCGGGGGCGACGTTCTTGAAGGCCCCGTCCGTCGGGATCGAGTACGGGAAGCGGGCCGAGGCAAGGGCTCCCGTGCAGAGCATCGAGCCGAGCAGGGCCAGCGCCAGTCCCAGGGCGGCGGGGAATCCGGCCCGGTCGCCGACCAGGGCGGCCGTCACCGCCGCGACCACCACCGTGTAGGGCACGGTGACCAGCGCGAGGGCCAGCGCGCGGGCACGCAGTTCCACGTAGGCGTCACGGGTGCTCGAAATGGTCTGCGCGACCATCCAGAACGCCGAGGTGTCCTGCCCGAACTGGTTGTACATCTGGACGCCGAGCATGCCCGAGGCGAAGCAGGTCAGATAGACGGAGCCGCTGCCTTGCAGGGCGTTGGCGACCGGGATGATCATGCCGACCGCCAGGGCCGACACCCAGGCCGCCTTGGTCTTCGGGTCGCGGACGATGTAGCGCAGCGCGCGCTGCACGGCCGCGCCCGTACGGTCGTCCGGCAGCAGTGGCCAGCGGCCGAGTACGCCGCCCGCACCCGCTGCCCGCTGCTTCTTCTCCTTGGCGGCCGAGATCGTCGAACCGTCCGGGGTGACCATCAGCTTGGTCAGGCTGCGCTCCCAGAACCAGAGCAGCAGACCCAGGGCCGCGACCGTGATGAAGAGCTGGGCGGCCGCGATCCCGTACGCGCCCTCGCTCGCGGAGTCCACCATCCCGACGGCCGTCGCCGGCGGCAGCCAGCGTACGACCGCCTCGGCCGGCTCCAGCCGCTCCAGGCCGCCGCTCTCGAACAGCCGCTGGCCGGCGAAGTTCGCCACCTGCGCGCCGATCGCGATCAGCAGGCCGCTGAGCAGCGCGAGGTCGCGCCCCTTGCGGCTGGTCAGCAGCCTGACGTTGGCGGTCGCCACCGCCCTGGCGAGCGCGACACAGCCGACCAGCAGCAGCGGCGCCGCCAGTACGGCGGCCACCGCGCCCGCCGCGCCCCGTGCGAGGGCGATCGTCGAGCCGATGGCCAGGCTCAGGGTGAACAGCGGCCCGATGCCGACGAGGGAGGAGGCCAGCAGGGCCCGTACGAGCGGACGCGGGCGCAGCGGCAGCATGACCAGCCGGCTCGGGTCGAGCGTCTCGTCGCCGGTGGGGAAGAACAGCGGTACGAACGTCCAGCAGAGGGCGAGGATCGCCGCCAGCAGTACGACGACGGTGCTCGCGTGCGCGTTGCCGCGCAGCAGGGCGAGGCCGAGCGTGGCGAAGAAGGCCACGACGAGGGCCGAGGCGAGGGCGCCGAAGTAGGCGGCCTTCCGCTTCGAGGAGCCCTTGAGGCCGTTGCGCAGGAGGGACAGCTTGAGGCGGACGAAGATCGGGGTGATGTTGACGGACCGGGCGGCGGAGGCGGCGGCCTTGCCGGCGCCGTCGGGCCCGGCGCCCGCACCCGCACCGGTGAGGACACCGGTCGCGTTCCCGGCCGATGGGGCGGCGGGAACCGGTCCCGGTCCCGCGGGTGCGGCCGAGGTGTTCATCGGAGACCCGCCCCGTTGCCCGTTGCCCGGGTGGTGCCCGCGCCGCCGAGCCAGTCCAGGGACTCGCCCGTGGCCCGGCCCTGCGCCCCGACCAGCTCCAGGAAAGCGGCCTGCAGCGAGGGCGCGTCGCCCCGTACGGCGGCCAGCGGGCCCGCGGCCCGGATCCGGCCCGCGGCCATGACGGCCACCCAGTCGCACAGCGACTCGACGAGCTCCATGACGTGGGAGGAGAAGACGACTGTGGCCCCGGAGGAGGTGTAACGTTCCAGCACTCCGCGGATGGTCTGCGCGGACACCGGGTCCACACCCTCGAACGGCTCGTCCAGGAACAGCACTTCGGGGTTGTGGAGCAGCGCGGCCGCCAGGCCGATCTTCTTCCGCATGCCGGTCGAGTAGTCGACGATCAGCTTGTTCTGCGAACCGGCCAGGTCCAGGATCTCCAGCAGCTGCGTGGCCCTGCTGTCCGTCTCGCGTCCCGGCAGCCCCCGCAGCCGGCCCATGTATCCGAGCAGTTCGCGCCCGGAGAGCCGCTCGAAGAGCCGCAGTCCCTCCGGCAGCACGCCGATCCGGGACTTCACCTCGACCGGGTCCGCCCACACGTCGTGCCCGGCGACGATCACCCGGCCCATGTCCGGGCGGAGCAGCCCGGTGATCATCGACAGTGTCGTCGTCTTGCCCGCGCCGTTCGGCCCGACCAGGCCGATGAACTGCCCTGCGGGCAGTTCCAGATCGATTCCGGCCACGGCCACTTGCTCGCCGAACCGCTTCCACAAACCCTCGACCCGCACGGCGGCCGTGGCGGACGGCGCGGGTCGCGCACCGCCACCCGTTCCGTCCGTCCCGCCCGTCTGAGCGCCCTGGTCCGGCATGCGCCTGCCTCTCGTTCTGTTCCCCGTGTCCTGCTTTTCTCACCATAGGAGGCGGGGGAGAGGCGGAGCAGTTACTTATGTCATGAGTTTCCCGCTGGAAATGTCCGCTGGTCAGGGCGGGTTACGGGGTGCGCCGGGCGCGTTCCGCCGCCGCCTCGCGGCCGCACGCGTAGGCCAGCGCGTCGATCAGCTCCTCCACGTCCGGCAGCCACCGGTTCGCGGCCGTCGGCGGCTGCGCCCACTGCGCGGAGCCGCGTCCGCCGATCCGGGTCGGGGGAGCGGCCACGTACTCGCCCTCCCCGCGCGCGGTCAGGTCGAGTTGGGCCGGCTGCCAGCCGATCTTGCGCAGCAGGTCGGGCACCTTCGCCCCGGCGCCGGGCAGGACGAAGAACAGCATCCGCCCGGCGGGGTTGGCGATCACCGGTCCGAGGGTGCGCTGCATGCGCTGGAGCCGGGCCAGCGCCAGGAAGCCGGCGGCGTCCGGGACGTCGAGCGCGTCGAAGGTCCGGCCGGTCGGCAGCAGGATGGCGGCTTTCGGGTTCTTGCCCCAGAGCCGCCGGACCTGCACGGCGCTGCCCGATGCGTGGGAGGTCCAGTCCTTCACCGTCGGGTGCGCGCCCGGCGTCGCGCAGTCCGCGGCGCCGCACGAGCACTGCTCCCGCCCGTCCGCGGACACCAGCCAGGTGCCGGCGAAGACATCCCAGTGCCGTTCTTCCGTGTACCGCACGGCATGGTCCAGCAGCGGCTCACTGCGCTGCAGGGGGATGGGCGCGGTCTCCGTGACTCCGATGGTCTTTTCCACGTGCAACACAACTCTTGCGGTCACCGGGGGTTACGGGCGTAAACCAGCCGGGGTCCGGAGCATCGATCCTGCATACGGGGCGCATCGGTGCATCGCGGGGGGCGCGTAGGAGGTCGGGGCGCCGGAGGTGGGTAACGACAGGACGCAATGGGGAAGATTCCCCGCACATCAGGCGGGAAGTGATCATTCCAACGATCACCCGCGGCTTCTGGGGGTTTTCATGGCAGCCAGGCCTCTCGTCGCCCGCCAGCCGAACGAACGGCTGCAGGCGCTCATCCAGGAAGCCGGGTGTTCCAATGCCGGGCTCGCCCGGCGCGTCAACATGTGCGGGGCCGAGCACGGCCTCGACCTCCGCTACGACAAGACCTCCGTGGCCCGCTGGCTGCGCGGCCAGCAGCCGCGCGGCCGGGCCCCCGGGATCATCGCCGAGGCACTGGGCCGCAAACTCGGCCGGACCGTCACCATCGACGAGATCGGCATGGCCAACGGCAAGAACCTCGCCTCCGGTGTCGGCCTGCAGTTCTCCCCGACCGTCGTCGGCGCGATCGAGCAGGTCAGCGAGTTGTGGCGGAGCGACGTGGGCCGGCGCGACTTCCTGGCCGGATCCAGCGTGGCCTCCTCGGCGCTGGTCGAGCCGAGCCGCGACTGGCTGATCACCGGGGCCGACGCGCAGGTCGCGCGCAGCGGCGGCTCGCGGGTGGGGATGTCGGACGTGGAGGCGGTACGGGCCACCACGCAGGCGCTGAAGGACCTCGACCACCGCTTCGGCAGCGGGCACGTGCGCCCGGTGGTCGTGCACTACCTCAACTCCGTGGTCTCCGGCCTGATCGGCGGCTCGTACCGGGAGCCGGTCGGCCGGGGGCTGTTCGCGGCGGTGGCCCGCCTCACGGAACTGGCGGGCTACATGGCGGTGGACACCGGCCAGCCGGGCCTGGCCCAGCGCTACTACATCCAGGCGCTACGACTCGCGCAGGCGGCCGGCGACCGGGCGTACGGGGGGTACGTACTGGCGGCTTCGATGAGCCACCTCGCGGCGGAGCTGGGCAACCCGAGGGAGATCGCGCAGCTGGCGAGAGCGGCACAGGAGGGGACGCGGGGCCTGGTCACCCCCCGGGTGGAATCGATGTTCTACGCGGCGGAGGCTCGGGGGCACGCCCTGCTCGGTGACGCGCGGTCGACGGCGGTGCTGTCCTCACGGGCGGTGACCGCGCTGGAGCGGGCCGAGCCGGAATCGGGGGACGACCCGGAGTGGATCCGGCACTTCGACACCGCGTACCTCGCGGACGAACTGGCGCACTGCCACCGGGACCTGGGGCAGGCGGACGCGGCGGCGCAGCGCGCGGAGGAGGCCCTGCGCGAGCTCCCGGCGGGCAAGGCGCGCCGCCGGGCGATCGGTCTGCTCCTGCTGGCGGCGGCGCGGGTGCAGCAGCGCGAGGTCGAAGCCGCCTGTCAGACGGCGGCGCAGGCCGCGGACCTCCTGTCGGGCATCCGCTCCAACCGCGGGGCGGTCTACCTGGAGGATTTCCGCACCCGCCTGGACCCGTACCGGGAGGACCCGGCGGCCCGCGAGTTCACCGCCCGGCTGGAGCCGGTCTCCTGACCCCGCCGCCCGGGTTCCGGGTGACGGGGCCCGTGGACCAGCCGGTGACCTCGATGCGGCCCTCCGTGCCGTTGGCGACGATGTGGGCCGCATCGGCGTCGACGAAGCGGATCCGCCAGTGGCCGCCGGCCTGGGCGGTGAACTTCTTGCCCACGGCTCCGTTGGCCAGGGAGACGGACGTGCCCATCTCCTGCCACACGGTCGAGCCGTCGGGCCGGAAGTAGTAGCGGACCTTCTGGCCGGGGCAGGGCACGGATCCTCTGGTGCGGGTGTAGGTGTTCAGGACCGCGGAGACGTAAAACTGCCGGCCCTTGGCCACGGGGCGCGGTCCGAAGCGCTCGTCGGTGACCGTCGTCTCGGTACGCGTCGGGCGGATCACCCTGGTGCCCGTGCTGGGGCCGATGTTGGTGCTCCCCGGGGTGTGTACACGCCACCCGTCCGACCCCCTGCCCGGGGGGTTGACCGTCAGGGCGAACTTAGAGGTCGCGCAGATAGGCGCGGTGGGGAGCCTTGGGCGAAACAGGCACAGGCCCTGGGCGATCACGTAGTTGTCACGTTCTGTGATTTCTCGGGGTCTGCCGCGAACGGAGTGGCTGTACGCCTGG
>NZ_JAPNLJ010000119.1 GCF_026627445.1 Streptomyces sp. H27-H1 | reverse complement strand
CCCGCTACAACACCCGAAGGCGGCACTCCCGCCTCGGCCAGATCAGCCCGATCACCTACGAGCTGCGATCAACTACGCTGGCCACCGCCGCATAACAGCCGGTGTCCACGATCGAGGGTCAACGCCCGGAGACGCGCTGGTGAGGAGCCGTAACGGAACAACTGGCGGTTCTGGCCATTCCGCTCCGTCACTGGTGGTATACGGACTGGCATGGCGATATCGGACCAGGCCCTGGCCCTACTGGATGTGAAGTTCGCGGCACTGCTGCCGCATCTTGACGAGCGACAGCGCCGTTTATATCTGGCGACCGAGGCCGAGGCGTTGGGGCACGGCGGCATCAAGGCGGTCGCCCGGCTGGCTGAGGTGTCGGAGTCGACCGTCGCACGAGGCCGTTCCGAACTGGCCGACGGCACGGAACCCCTCGGGCGGGTGCGCCGAGTCGGGGGCGGCCGCAAGCCCGCTGCTGTGCGTGATCCCGGCCTGGTCACGGCCCTGGAGGCGTTGATCGAGCCGCAGGAGATCGGCGATCCGGTCTCCCCGTTGCGCTGGACCACCGCCTCGCTGCGGGACCTGGCCGATGAGCTGGCAGCAGCCGGGCACCCGGCAAGTGCCCCGCTGGTCGGCAGGCTGCTCCACCAAATGGGCTTCAGCCTGCAGGGCATGGCCAAGACCAGAGCTGGCGCCCACGTCCCTGACCGAGACGCGCAGTTCCGACACATCAACGCCACCGTCGAACGCTTCCTGGCCCAGGGCCTGCCGGTGCTGAGCATCGATGCCAAAAAGAAGGAGCCGATCGGCGACTTCGCCCGGGCCGGCCGCAGCTGGCGACCCCAGGGCGAACCCGTCACCGCCCCAGACCACGACTTCACCTACGCGGACACGCCGATCGCGATCCCGTACGGCATCTACGACCTCGCCAACGACTCCGGCTGGGTCAACGTGGGCACCGACCGCAACACCGCCGCATTCGCAGCGGCCTCACTGCGGCGATGGTGGATGGAACAGGGCCGCCGGGACTACCCCAATGCTGGCAGCCTCCTGATCACCGCAGATGCCGGCGGGGCAAACGCAGCCGACTCTGTGCTGTTCAAAATGGACCTGGCAGCCTTCTGCGACGAGTCGGGGCTGAGTATCCGTGTCGCGCACTTCCCACCCGGTACTCAATGCCGTTGCTTGACCTCATCAAGCAGTTCGCAGTGACGTTGGAGTGGTGCGGTCGTTGGGCTCGGCATGCATCCTTGGGTGGGGTTGTCCGATCATGTGCGTCTGGGTGTGGTGACTCGGTGGGTGACCCCGGAACTGGTCGATGAGGTGCTGGAAAAGTGCGGGGTCCGAGACAAGAAGCCCGGCGCGCTCCCGGCCGGGTTCATGGTCTACTTCACGCTCGCCCTGGCGTTGTTCCAGCAGGATTCTTATGACGATGTTGCGGAGCAACTAGTCGGCGGCATCGAGGAGTTGAGCGGGAGCGTTCCGAGCAAGTCCTCGTTCACGCGGGCCCGCAGGCGTCTGGGGCCGCTGGTCCTGGAGACCGTGTTCCGTGAGCTGGCCGGCCCGCTGGCCCCGGCTGGCCTGGAGGGCTCCTTCTACCGCGGGATGCGGCTGGCCGCGGTGGACGGGTTCGTGCTGGACGCACCGGACACACCGGCGAACCGGGCCGCGCTCGGTGGGCCGGTCAAGAACAGTCAGGCGGCGGGGTTTCCCCAGGTTCGGGTGGTGACGTTGACCGAGTGCGGCACGCATGCCCAAATCGACGCGGCTGTAGGTGGATTCAACGGCGGTGAGCGGGAGTTGGCGATCGCTCTGGCGACCTCGGCGAGCGCAATGCTCGTCATCATGGACCGGGGCTTCCCCGGCGTCGAGTTGTGGAAGGCATATCTCGGAGCCGGGGCCCATCTGCTGATCCGGGCTCGCTCGCCGGTGGCGCACCGGCCGGTCGAGCATCTGGCCGACGGGACCTATCTGGGGAGGATGAGCCTGGCCGGCCAACGGGCCTCGCACCCTGGCGGGGTGCTGGTCCGGGTGATCGAGTACCGCGTCGACGGCGGCGAGGTGGTCAGGCTGCTGACTGATCTTCTGGACCCGGCGGCCTATCCGGCAGCGGAGCTTGCCCGGCTCTACCACTCCAGATGGGAGGCGGAGTCGGCATTCCGGCAGATCAAGACCTTCCAGCGCGGGCCGGCCGAGGTTCTGCGCTCGGGAGGCCCAGACCTGGTGCGGCAGGAAGTCTGGGCGCATCTGGCCGTGCACCACTGCCTCACGCGGGTGGTCATGTGCCTTGCTGACGACAACGGTATCGATCCGGGCCGGGTCTCGTTCGTCAAGGTCCTCAAGCACACGCGGCGCAGCGTGGTCCGCCAGTGCGCGGACACACCCCGAAAGATCGAGAAGTTCCTGGCCGCGCTGGCGGCGAAGGTGCGCCGGAAGCTCGACAACGGCGTACGACGCCTGCGCGAGGCGGACCGGCACCTCAAGCGGCCGGACTCGAAGTACTCCTCGAAGCTCTCGTACCGGATCAACACCCGGGACCGGCGCCCGACACGGCGGGTCGCACCCAAGGTCATCACGCTGCACGCAGCGATAGTTCAGTGAGTCAAGCAACGGCATTGACCCGGTACTTCGAAGTGGAACAAAGTGGAGCGCCGGCTGTTCTCCCGCATCACCCACAGCCTGCGCGGACAGCCGCTGACCAGCTACGAAGTCCTGCTCCAGACGATCTCGGCCACCCGCACCAAGACCGGGCTGACCGTTCAAGCCGTCCTCGACGAGAACGACTACCCCACGGGGCGCAAGCTCACCAAAGCCGAACGCCGGGCCGTCGCCCAGCGTGTCGCACGCGACGAGTTCCACGGCGAGTGGAACTACGTCATCTCCCCGCACGACCCCGGGGCACCGAGCGCACCGACCCGTCCGCCGGCACCAGACATCCCGCCCGAGGCCACCCATCTGCTCACCCATGCCGCTCTGACCGGCATGAGCCGCGAGCGCTTCGACCAACTCGTCCACCGGCTCGAGCCCTGCCGAGACCTCCTGGCCGAAGCAAACCGCCAGGCCGAGGGCCGCGACCGGCGGGGCCGCAACCCGGGCTTCGGCGTCCTGGACCATCGTCATCGGGTGCTGGCCGCTCTCCTCAGCTCCCGCAACACCGTCACGATCACCATGATCGCCCGACTCCTCGGGCGCCCCCAGACCACCGTGGCCTACCACGCCCACGCCAGCAGGCCACTCCTAGCCTTCGGAGGAACTGAGAGGTCGTTAAGTCCCTTTCCGGTAGAGGCCCCGTCCGGGCTGAGTGAGGAAGCCTTGGCGGGTGAGGCGTCCGAGGCGGCTGCGGGTGACGTTCAGGGAGGGGTCGTCGGTGGGCATGCCGAGGA
>NZ_JAPNLJ010000118.1 GCF_026627445.1 Streptomyces sp. H27-H1 | reverse complement strand
ACCGCCTCAAGAACTTCCGGGCCGTGGCCACCCGTTACGACAAACGCGCGTACGTCTACCTCGGGACCGTCACCCTCGCTGCCCTGATCATCTGGATCCGAACCTGATCCAAGAAACAGAACCTAGGGGCGGCGCAAGATGCTGGCCCTGATCCGCCGGACCCTGCTGCCCGAGGCCGGATTCGGCGCCGTCGACCGGGCCATGCGCTCACTCGGCCTGTCCGGCGTCGTCCATGGGAAGAGACCGATGACCACGATCCGGAACCCGGCCGATGCCCGGGCCCCGGACCTGCTGGACAGGGAGCGTCGCCGGCAGCTGTCATGGTCGCCTGTGAGCGCAACATTCATGGGCGATTTTTCTGTTCACAGTCTGAGGACCAGGGCGATCACCTCCGGTTTCCGCACGGTGCGGGACCGATTCCTAGTCTCCTTGGAAGACGGCATGGCCACCGGAACGGTGAAGTGGTTCAACGCGGAAAAGGGCTTCGGCTTCATCGAGCAGGATGGCGGCGGCCCCGATGTCTTCGCCCACTACTCCAACGTCGCCAGCTCTGGATTCCGTGAGCTTCAGGAAGGTCAGAAGGTGAACTTCGACGTCACCCTGGGCCAGAAGGGTCCCCAGGCGGAGAACATCCCCCCGCCTGAGCTTGCACCTACACGGCACCCGCCCCGCAATGCTCGCAGGGCGGGTGCCGTGCGTTGTGGAGCGGTGCAGTGGCCTGGCCGCGCTACGGCGAGCCGCCCAGGCCGGAGGCGCGGCTGCGGGCATTCTGGCGACTCCATGCGCGGGCGTACGTGCTGCGGCTGATCACCCGCCCGTAGATGACCCCACCGGGAATGTTCAGCGATACGCCGAAATGGGACCAGTCCTCCTCGTCATCGTTGACCAGCACGCAGCTCCAGGTCCTGGAGCGGCTCCACCAGCTGCGGCAAGCGCAGACGGCCCCACGGCTGGAACGCACGCTCCCTGGTCGGCTGCCCGGACTCACGAGGCGCATGCCAGGGCCGGGCGACCGTTCCGTCCCGACGCCGTCAGCCCGGACACCGCGGCTGCGGAAACCCAGGGAACCGGTCACGGTCGAGATCGGCCCTCCGTCCGCCGGCTACCGCGAGACCACTCACCGGCAATGCGACCTGGGATGGCTGTCTCGCGGCGGACGGGCGGCTCCGGGAGGCCCGCTACTGCGCGGTGAGCTGGAGTACCACGATGCCCGTAAGGACGGTGGCGCTGGCGGCGATGCGGCGGTGGCCGAGGCGTTCGCGGAAGACGACCGCGCCGATCACGGCGCCCAGGACGATGCTGGTCTCCCGCAGGGCGGCGATAGTGGCGAGGTCGCCACGGGACTGCGCCCACACGACGAGCCCGTACGCCGGCAGGGAGAGCAGCCCGCCGGCCAGACCCCGGCCGCACAGGGGGCGCAGCGCGGTGAGCAGCGCGCGGCCCCGGCGGGCCCATGCGATCACCGGCAGGACGAGTCCCTGGCAGAGGAAGAGCCAGGCGATGTAGCCGAAGACGCTGCCGGAGACGCGGACGCCGCTGCCGTCGACGAGGGTGTAGGAGGCGATCATCACGCCGGTGCCGACTGCGGCGGCGAGGGCAGGGAGTTGGGCGCGCCCGGGGAGGCCGTCGGCGAGGACGAGACCGGCCAGGCCGCAGGAGACCACCGCGATGCCGAGGGCCTGGCCCGGGGGCAGGGAGTGGCCGAGGAGGGTAGTGGAGGCGAGGGCTACCACGACAGGTGAGGTGCCCCGGGCGGTGGGGTACATCTGGCCGAAGTCGCCGAGCTGGTAAGCACGCAGGAGCAGCAGCTGGTAGGCGGCCTGGAGTGTGGCGGACACGGCGATGTACGGCCAGGCCGCCGGGACGGGCATCGGGACGACGCAGACGAGGACGGCACCGCATCCGGCGGAGGCGAGGCTGATCAGGTGAAGCCGGCGAGTTTGTTGCGCAGGCCGTGGGTGAGGCCGTTCCAGACGGCGTGCAGCACCGCTGAGCCGAGGACGACGGCGGGCACGGCGGCCGTGCCCGCCAGGGCTGACAGTTCTCCGGTGTTGAGCGACGCTGAAGATGAGCATGAAGGCGACGTGCTGGTTGTCGATGGGGCGCGATAAAACGACCCCGGCGGCGTTCCTGAGTTCTAGTGATCGTCGCAACACCCCAGCTCAAGGGGTGCCATGGGCTCCAAGATTCGAGAGTCCCGGGCTGTTGGCGGGCACAAGAAGCTCCGTAAGGAGCGGGAGCAATACTTGCTGCTCGTGGGCCAGGCTGAGCAACCGAGAAGCATGCAAGATCATCGGCATCAACGAACGAACAGGTCGGGAGTGGCGTAACGGCCGGTTCGATCCGAAGCGATTTCGGGCGCCCGCTCGATCAGAGCAGGCGCCCGATTCATCGCCGTCCCGGTACCTGCGCGAGGCTGAACGCATCCACATCGCAGACCGTCTGCGGGAGAAGGCGACGGTCCGTGCCATCGCCTCCGAGCTGGGCCGCAGCCCGTCCACGATCAGCCGGGAGATACGCCGCAACCGCACGCTGAGTACCGGCAAGAAGTGGTTCTACCGGCCCTACGCAGCGCAGGCTCGCGCCGAGGGCCGCCGGCCTCGCCCGAAGCCGAGCAAGATCGGGCAGAGCCCAGAGCTTCGCGAATACATTCAGGAACGCCTGGGCAGGCGATGGAGCCCGGAACAGATAGCCCACCAGCTCCGCAGGGACTTCCCCGACCGTCCGGAGATGCACGTGGTGCACGAGACGATCTACCAGGCCCTCTACGTCCAGGGCCGCGGAGAACTACGCCGCGAGCTCGCTCGAGTCCTGAGGACCGGCCGGATCGCACGCAAGCCCCACCGACTGGCAACCTCACGCCAGCCGCGCTACATCCACCCCATGATCATGATCAGTGACCGACCCGCTGAAGTGGCCGACCGCGCTGTCCCCGGCCACTGGGAAGGCGACCTCATCATCGGCCGTGAAGGCCGCTCAGCGATCGGCACGCTGGTTGAACGAAGCACCCGCTACCTCATGCTGGTGCACCTGCCCGACGACCACGGCGCCATCAGCGTCCGTGACGCCCTGGTCGAGACCGTGAAGGGCCTGCCGCCTCAGCTGAAACGGTCACTGACCTGGGACCAAGGTGCCGAGATGGGCCGGCACCACGAGTTCGCGATGGCTTCGGACATGCCGGTCTACTTCTGCAACCCCGCCAGTCCCTGGCAGCGCGGCTCCAACGAAAACACCAACGGCCTGCTCCGCCAGTACGGGCCTTGACCCCGGATTCTGAACACGTCTATGCGGCTTGGGCCAGGGTAGTTGCTGCTGCTTGGGCGTCGTTTTCGTAGGCGACGGGAGATCGCTGGCCGAGGCGGGAGTGCCGGCGGCGGGTGTT
>NZ_JAPNLJ010000117.1 GCF_026627445.1 Streptomyces sp. H27-H1 | reverse complement strand
GTCCCGAGCTGCAGCAGCTCGGGACCAAGCCCGGCCTCCCTCGATCTTCGCGACTGCGTCGTTCCTGCCGGGAACGAGACGGCCGAGGCCCAGGCCGACGGCCATGACGGGCAGGATCCACACCGCGAGGTAGCGGTCCAGTGCAATCCTTCAGACACCCGTTCGGGGGAACAGCGGACAGGGGGCACCAGTGCCTCAGGACCACTCAGCTCGCCAACTGTCATGTCCCTGCCTCTTTACGCTGTACCGTCGGCCCAGGGCCGTGGTTCAGCCGGGCCCCGGGCAACCGGCTGCATGTCTGCCCCACTGCACCCGGCCAGGGAGCCAATGCACAAACAACTTCAACGGCGCCCTTTACCTCATGTCAGAGCACCGCCGAGTACCGGACAGCTACATGCCGGCATGCGCGGGAGGCGATCTTGACGCAGGCTGAAGAAGGGCGTGGCGGCAAATTGAGAAACCCACCCCCGTGCCTTAACGATGCGGGCCCTACTACCACGAGGAGACCTTATAGGGGTGAGCTGATCACTTCCTGACAGGTCTCATCCAGGTTGGCGGTATGGATCCATCGAACGCTCCCCACATCCTTCAGCGGCTCGGACGCCCCCAAGCGATCGCCTCCCCCCCGCGCTCAAACGCGCCAGCGATGGCGGCCACAGCCTTCGTGCTGGTCGCCATGCTCGTCGGCTGCTCGGGGAATAGCGCCGAAACAGGCTTGCACGCGCGGACAAAAGTTCCCTCTCGGGATGGCGACCCACGAGCTGCCACGTCCGCCGCCGCTGAAAGGCTGCTGCATGAGCAGGCATCCCCTCCCACGGAAACGAGCGGAGTCATCACCTCCGTAGGGTTGCCGGGCGTAGGACCTCGAACGCTCGCTGGCATTCCCCGGGCCTCGCGCCAAGTTCTACTGATCACCGGTCAGGCGAAAGACTCGTCGATCTCCCGAGCGGTGTTGTACCGGAGGACCACCGCCGGGTGGCAACCAGGAGTCGTATGGCCCACGCAGAACGCTCTTAAGGGCTGGACTGACGACCACCGCTTGGGTGATCTCCGAACGCCGATCGGCGCGTTCACGCTCACCGCCGCCGGCGGGCTTCTTCCCAACCCAGGAACCAGACTCCCGTACGACCAATCCTTTAGCTTTACGTTGCGAGGCCGCGATTTTCTTGGCACACCCCTCGCGGGCTCCTTCGACTATGTCGTCGGCATCGACTACAACCGAGTGCGGGGAACCACCCCTCTGGACCGGCAGCGCCCTTTGGGACCTGAAGCGGGTGGCGGCATATGGTTGCACGTGAGCCACGGCGGGCCCACCCAGGGTTGCGTGAGCCTCACTAGGCAACACATGGAGGAACTTCTCCTCGCGCTCGATCCCGAGCAGCAGCCGGTCGTCGTCATGGGGGATGCCGATTCACTCCGGCGCTGACTCATCCCCGCTCGCGGTGGACGATTTCACGCCCGTGTAGCGTGCGCCCGATCTTTGAGGGACTGAGTTTTGAGGCGAACCCCGACTCTGCTGCGCAATTCCCTGCGGGGGTGAGGTCGGGTCCGCGATGATCGTTCCTGAGGTCGCTTCTCTGCCGTGCGGCCGTGGTGGCGGTACGGCTGTTTGGTGGCGAAGCCGATCTCGTTCACGATCAACACCGCTTCGGCGCCAGCGAGCGAGTACCGAGCCGGACACGGTGTTCGCGCAGAAGCCGCAAGAGGTGTTCGGCAGTCTCCCTGCTGGCATCGAGCACAGCGGTATATATGGACTGGAGGGCACGTGGACCTCTGGTTGTGCGGAAGTGATCTTCGCAGACCTGTTGCTACCAGGGGCTTCACTCATTCCTGACCCGGGTCACCAGCCCACAGCCAACGCACCTCGAATTGTCACGCACCGCAACCGACAGGTTGCCGAGAAGACCTCAATGACCCTGCCATGCGATAGAAGGCCGCACTCCAGGCCTTCGATATCACCTTCGACGGTCGGCTCACCACCGGACGCCGCTAACGAATCCGACGAGTTCCACTGTTCGCTACACAGACCCGCTTGCACCGCCGGTCACCCTCGCGGATGACGATCAGCATCGTGACCCACTCGACGAGTGCGTGCGGGACATCGAGTACGGCACGATAGGGAACCAACAGAGCTCCCAGGCTGAAGAGTTGAGCTTCGACACCTTGCTCAACAGCCCGGGGGCTCTGCTCGTTTCACGGCCACCCCGTGGTCACCCGATCGGTGGCCGAGTTGAAAATGCTCGCGGTGTTTGACCATCGCATACCGGCGGAAGCCGAGTAGGAGCATTTGGACGTTCACGCATGATCGTCGTTCTCTGCCCGTCGCGAGGCGGAGGGGCTGTCCCCCGCCACGGGGTCCGATCAGGGGAGCGACCTCCCGCCAGACCTCTCCGACACTGATGTCTGGACTATCCCGCCGTCAAATCGGGGGACTCCTTCTCTCCTCCCCGTTCCAGAGGAGAGGAGAAGGAGGGACATGCGGAAGGGTTGGTGACATGGGGACGAACCTGGCGATCCGTGTGGGTCAGCGCGGGCGACAAGACCTGGTGGTCCGCAGTCTCTCTCCGGAGGAGCACATACATCTGGCGCCCTGCGCTTCCGCAGGGCTGGTCGCCTGGGCTGTATCGCGAGCGGTGGCCCAGGCCGGCGGGGGCGACATCGCCTCATCTGCGGTCGGCCCACTGGTGATCAGCCTGGTTGTGCTGCTGCTCGCAAAGCGTCGAGGGATGACCGGGGCAGCATCATGAACCGCACAGCCCTGACCGTCGTTGCAGCCGCGATGGTGGTCTCCACGGCCGCGGCGATGGCCCTGATCGCACACTCCCCAGAGCCCGCAGCCACAGGAGAGAAGCAGCAAGACGGCTCTGTCAGCGCGCCTGAGAAGGCGCCTGGACATGTCAGCTCGGTTCTTGTTCGCCATGGAACCGAGGCCGGCGGGAAGTCCGTCAGTATCACTCTGGACGACGGGCCGCATCCGCAATGGACTCCGCAGGCACTGGCCGTGCTTGAGGAGAACGGCGTCAAAGCCGTCTTCTGCATCACAGGACGCGATGCCGAGCGGTACCCGGACCTCGTCCGGCAGATCGTCGCCTCCGGTCACCGGCTGTGCAACCACTCGGTGAACCACAACATGGCCATGGACAAGGAAGGCCTTGCCTATCAGACGAAGGAAATCCTCGACGCTAAGCGCATGATCGAGACGGCCTCGGGCGGCGAGCGTCTGTGGTACTACCGGGCTCCTGGAGGTGCCTTCACGCCGGAAAGCCGGGAAGTCGCAGCCATGCACGGCATGGCCAGCCTAGGCTGGAGCGTCGATCCCAGCGACTACCGGGCACGAGACGCACAAATGATCCTACAAACGGTGAAAATGCAGCTTAGGAACGGCTCCGTCATCTTGCTCCACGACGGCGGAGGCAACCGGTCTCACACGGTCCAAGCCCTACGCGAGCTGCTTCCACTTCTCAAGGCTGAGGGGTACACGTTCAGCTTTCCCAAAGGCCCGGACGCCACCTGAGAGGGGGTTTTACCTAGCTAGGCGTAATGCCCTTTACTGACTTTGGCTCATCAGGTGATGTTGGGTCGTCGAGGGTCAGGCCGGTGCCGGCTATGAAGCCGTCGAGGGTTTGGGGCCGGTACTGGCCTCGATCCTTCTGCGGCGTGATGACCTCGGTCGACTTGGCGTTTCGCCCTATTTGTCCCGTGTGGTCGGGTGTGGGGCCGTCGCGTAACGCTGCGGGTGCGCCGGGGTTCCACGTCTCC
>NZ_JAPNLJ010000116.1 GCF_026627445.1 Streptomyces sp. H27-H1 | reverse complement strand
CGATCAGAGTCCACTGCTCGTCGGTGAGATCGCCTCGCGCCATGACTGATGGCCTATCAAGACCGGGCCTCCACGCGCAGGCGATCTACCGAACTCGCGATCCGGACTCCAGACAGGACCTAGGTGATGCGGATCAAGACATGCCTCCGGCACAGAAGTGTGGGATGGGGGTATCCCACCGGGCTGTGCCGGTCGGGACATCCAAAACACTAAGGGCCGATCCCGGCTTAACGAAATAGCTGTGAGCGGCCGTTGCGATTCCCGGATCGTGCCCTAGCCTTTTCGATATCCCCGCCACCGCTCACACCGGGCGTCGCTCCACGCGGCCTCTGGACGACCGGCAGTGCCTGGGGAGCTCCCCTTCGTCGATCAGAATCGCGGTACACCCTTGCCCTTTTCCCTTCACCAGGGCGACGCACTCAGCGTGCTCGCCACCCTGCCCGACGGCTGCGTGGATTCCGTCATCACCGACCCGCCGTACAACTCCGGTGGCCGGACGGCGAAGGAGCGGACCTCCCGTACGGCCCGGCAGAAGTACACGTCGAATGACGCCCAGCACGCCCTGCCGGACTTCACCGGCGAGAACATGGACCAGAGGTCCTATTCGTTCTGGCTGACGCAGATCATGACCGAGGCCCACCGGCTGACGAAGCCCGGCGGCACCGCGCTCCTGTTCAGCGACTGGCGGCAGCTGCCGACCACCACCGATGCCCTGCAGGCCGCCGGCTGGCTGTGGCGCGGCGTCCTGGCCTGGCACAAGCCGCAGGCCAGGCCCCAGAAGGGCCGGTTTACCCAGAACTGTGAATTCGTCATCTGGGGAAGCAAGGGCGCCTTGGACGGATCCCAAAACGAGGTTTACCTGCCGGGCCTCTACAGCGCATCGCAGCCCTCGGGCAAGGAGCGCCACCACATCACCCAGAAGCCCGTATCCGTCATGCGCGAGCTCGTGAAGATCTGCCCCGAGAAGGGCACCGTCCTCGACTTCTGCACCGGCAGCGGCTCCACCGGAGTCGCCGCCCTGCTGGAGGGACGCAGCTTCATCGGCGTGGAGAAGACCGCCGAGTACAGCCGTATCGCATCCGACCGGCTGACCGAAACCCTGAACCAGACGCTTACGCGCGCAGATTTCATCCTCGCGACCTGACCAGCTCTCGGGGCGGGAACGTCCCCGCCTCTCGCGGATATAGCAGCCCAGCCAGGAATTCCCCATCAGAGGGATTCGGAAGCGGCTGAGAGCGCCACCACATTTCGCGTCCCGTGCGGCGCCAAGGAGGACTTCGATGGCTGATTCCAACGACCCGAACCACGGGCGGCTGGACCCGATCAGGCTGCCCGACGCGGAGCTGGACAACCTGGAGGCGTCGGTCCGCCGGCTTATGGACCAGTCGGCCGAGCAGGCCCGGCTCCTGGACACACTCTCCGCCGAACCGCCCATGGGCACATCGCCGTTCGCAGGAATGCCCATGCCGCGGTCGCGCCCGATGCCGGAGCCGCCGCCCGAACCGCGCTTCATCCTCGCCCTCGACGGCGAGGAGTACGAGACGGAGCTCGACGCCCTCACCGACTGGGTGCAGGACGTCCTCCTCGACGTCTACGGCGCCGAGGTCACGACGTCGGCGCCCTGGTGCCAGCAGTGGCAGGAACACCTCGACGTCGTGGGCTGGCTCCACGCCCTGTGGATGGCCTACCAGCAGCACATGGAACCCGATGCCGGCCTGTCCGGGCCGGCCGTGTGGCACCGGGACTTCCTCACCCACGCCATGGCCGCTGTCCGCGCGCCGGGCGGGCCCCTCTCCGCGTGTATGACCGACCCGAGCCGGCCCTCCCACCGGCTGCTTTCGGGGCCCAAGGCCGCCCCCGCACCGGTCACGGAGACGAACGGACCCGACGGGGCCTCGTGAATGGGCAGCCTCCGGAACCCGTCTACAGCCTGGCCTTCGACCCCCGGGCCCTGAACGACTTGCTCGCCGCACCGGGTGACGTCCGTGACGTGGCGCTGTCCCGCCTTCAGGACGCAGTCACTGGACGGCGCCACGGGCAGGAGCTGACGGGGACGCTGGCCGGCTTCCGGAAGATCTACCTCGACTCGGCCCGATGGCGGATGGTCTACGGGCTCCGTCCGGCCCCGGAGGGGGCCAGCCACCGGAGCGAGGTGTTCGTCGTCGCGCTCAGGCCGCGCGCCCAGTACGAGATCTACAAGGTGGTGGCCGATCGCCTGGGCATTGCCCACCGTCCGCTCAGCGCGCTCGCCCACGCGGCCCGCTCAAGATCCCCGCAGGCCATCGCCCACCCGTTCCGCGCACCCGGCCTCCCGGGGCTCCCGGGAGCGTTGCCGCCTTCCCCTGTCCTCCGACACCCGAGAGGTGCAACCCCTTGAGTGATCAGCCCAGCACGAATCCGGCCACGTGCGGCTTCAGGGCTCTGTGCACACGATCCGCCGCGATCAGCTCTAGCCCGAACAGCACCTGCGAGAGCTGCTGTTACCCGCTCCCGGCCACGCTCGCGCAGATCTTGAGCGCGTACGGCACCTGCTGCTGCACCAACGGCAGCGAGCCCTCCGGCTGCGCCCGCCGGAGCGCTTCCCGCTGAGTATCAACAACTCCGCACGGACCCGGATTCTGCGCGCCGCAACCGTCGACTGGTCCCGGATCGATGCCTTCCACCAGGGATGTACCGAGCAGTCTTTGCGGCGCCGCTGGGGTCGCACGCGTGTCCGGCGGCGCGACTGGGAACGGCTGCTGACCCTGTCGGAATGCTGGGTGGCCGCCGAAGGTCTGGTGGTCGTCGGGCTCGTATCCGCTGGGCGAGTCCACAACGAACCCGCCACTGTGGACCTCGGCCTCCAGGTCGCAGACCAGCGCCACCGCCGCGGCATCGGGACCCAGTTGATCCGCACTGCGGCTGGCCGAGCTCATGCGGCCGGGGCCTACACGATGCATGCCTACGTCGCGCGGTCCAACAACCCGATGCTGGCTCTTCTCAGGCAGCTCGGCCCCACCGCAGAGCGGCCCGACGGGGCCCATCTGGAAGTACGCCTCCCCCTCGCGCTCCTGGCGCTCCCCGCCGCCCACCCGTCCGTTCGACAGGACTGTCATGCGCATCCCCAGAGACCCGACCGGAATCGATGACCGCATCGAGACCGTCACGGGGAGATCCATCGAGGCCCTATGGCAGCTCGACGACAGCAAGCTGCTGGCCGAGCCCGTCTCGTCCCTTGTCCACGCACACCGTGCGCTGGCCAAAGCCCAGTCCGCCCTGGTGTTCAACCGGGTCCAGATTCAGCGACTGACCAGCGGGCAGTTCGAGATTGACGGCTCGGTCCTCACGCGGATCGACCGCGGTCTTGTCCAGCTGAAGGAATCCGTCGCCACACGGGATCTGCTCCTCAGTGAAGCCCTCACCCTGCTGGCACCGCTGGAAAAGGACGCCCTCCGGCCCACCAGGTCGTTGGGCGACGAGATATCGCCACCGGACTTCGCCCGGCTCCTCGCCATGGCTCGCGGCGCCAAGCTCCACGAGAACATCATGACCCGGCGCGTGAGCGTTGCGACGGCGACCGGAGTCAAGGTCGACCAGTACGACTTCGAGCGCCTTGAGGGTGCCGGCCTCGTCACCCGTGACACCTCGCACCCGCTGCACGCAGGCCAGCCCGTCCACGTCACGGACCTCGGTCGATCAGTCCTCGCAGGAAGCCGACGCTCAGCTATCAGTGCACGTCCGCTCCCGCAGGGCTGTTGCAAAGTCTTTTGGTCTTGGATCGTTGCTGGTCAGGAGAGGCCGAGGAGTTCGAGGGGTCGTCGGAAACAGTCGTAGGACATCTCGCGGAGGCTGGCCGCGATGTTCGTGTGGCCC
>NZ_JAPNLJ010000115.1 GCF_026627445.1 Streptomyces sp. H27-H1 | reverse complement strand
GTACGGAACCCGCGGGTTCCGTACGGCGCCGGCTCATGAGCGGGGCGCGGCCGCGTCAGCGGCGGTGGGTCACAGCGCCGGGTGGGCGTTCTTCATGAGCTCCTGGAACTGGGCCGAGAACCACTGGCCCGCCAGCGGCGCGTTCGGGAGGGAGCCCGACATGCTGTTGCCGTTGCGCACGTTGCCCGTGTACGTCGGGTCGCACATCCGGTCGAAGCCCTTGCCCTCGTCGTTCGGGATCTCCTTGCTCGCCCCGTCCGACTCGCCCGGAGGCTTGATCCACACGTAGGCGTCGATGCCCGCGGCGGGCGCTGCCTGCGGCCGTTCGCCGAGGCCGGCGCCCGACTGGTTGCACCAGTTGCCGAGGTGGATGCGCCGGTCGTAGCGACCGCCGTTGACGTACGTGTCCACGCTCGTCAGCGCGCCGGGACCGGCCGGCCGGGCCGTGCCGCCCCAGCCGTTGCGGGAGGTGTCGATCAGCATGCCGAGGTTCGTGTCGAAGCCCAGCGAGACCAGCTTGGTCCGCATGGCCTGGGCGTACGACAGCTCGTCCGTGTAGCGGTTCCAGTCGACCCACTTCGACTGGCGTACGGAGGTGCCGTTGACGGAGTCCTCGATCTTGAAGTAGTCCTCCTTCAGAGCGCTGTAGTTGGCCGTGTTCACGATGAAGCCGTGCACCTTGGAGATCGTGGAGCCCTCGGCCGTGGCCGCCTGCTTGAACATCTCCGCGGAGGCGCCGAAGTTGTCGTCCCAGCCGAGCCAGCCGTGGTGACCGGCGTCCACGTAGTTGTAGACGTTGGCGATCGATCCCAGCTTGTTCAGGGCGTAGCCGACACCCTTGACGTAGTTGCCGTTGGTCTTCATCACGTCGCAGTTGGCGGTCGCCGTCGGACGCCCGGAGACATTGGTGACGAGGTTCGGCAGGGAGTCGATCTCGACCGTGGTGACGATCCGCAGCCCCGCGTACTTGGAGTCGGCGAGGATGGTGGCGATCGGGTCGATGTACTGGGTCTTGTACTTGTCGATCTCGGTGGGGCCCAGTTCGCCGTTGGAGGCGAGCGCGGAGCAGTCCCGGCCGGGCAAGTTGTAGATGACCAGTTGGACGACGAGCTCGCCGCTGCCCTTCTGCGCCAGTGCCGCGTCCAGGTGGGCGCGCAGCCCCATCGAGCCGTTCGCGCCCGCGATGGCGGCGGTGCGGTCCAGCCAGACACCCGTGGGCTGGTTCGAGACCTTGGTGCCGCCCGGCTCGGCGGCGGCCTTGGCGGACCATTCGGGGTTCACGTACACCTTGGCGCCGGCGTAGGGGTTGTCGGCCTTGGTCCCGGACGGCGGCGGCGTGGTGGGGGGTGTCGTCGGGGGCGTGGTCGGCGGCTGGGTCGGGTCGATGGCGCCGTTGCAGGTGACCCCGTTGAGCTTGAAGGTCGCGGGTACGGTGTTCGTCCCGGTGTGCGAACCGTTGAACCCGAAGGACGTCGAACCACCCGTCGCCAGGGCCCCGTTGTACGAAAGGTTCTTGGCCGTCACGGCGGCCCCGGACTGGGTGATCGTGGCGTTCCAGCCCTGGGTCGCCTGCTGGCCGTTCGCGTAGGACCACTCGAGGGTCCAGGCGGAGACCGGGTCACCAGTGTTGGTGACGATCACGTTGGCGCCGAAGCCGGTGTTCCACTGGTTGGTGATCTGGTACTCGACCTTGCAGCCGGCGGCGGCCGCTCCCGCCGTGGAGGCCATGACCGTGGCGGTGGCGCCGGTCGCCGTGATCAGGCCGATGGCCGCCAGCAGGGCGGTGCGGCCGGTCGTACGCGAACGTGCGGGGGGAGTCGTGCGGGCAAGTGTGCGGCTCATGGTGGGGTGTGCCTTTCAGTTCTGGGCGCGCAGGTGGTCGCGCAGTCCGATGCCGAATGTGGTGGGGGTGCCGTCGTACGAGGTGATCAGGGCTGGTCCCGAGGAGCAGTTCCAGGTGTTCCAGGTCCAGCCGAGATACGAGAGGGCGCGGGCGTCGAACCACGCCATGACGCGGTCGATGAACGCGTGTCCGCAGGTGTTCTCGCCGATCTCGCCCGCCACGAGGGGGACCCGGGCGGCGACAGGGGTGAGAGTTGAGTCCCAACAAGCCTCGTTGGAACAGGTGTTGAAGTTGTATATGTGCCAGGCCGCGGCGAGCTGGCCCGTCGGGTCGGTGGGGGAGTGGGCGAGCCACTGGCTCAGGTCGTTGGAGTAGGCGATGCCGGGAACGAGGACGACATTGCGGGCCCCGGTGGCGCGCACCGAGTCGACCAGGTCCTGCATGCCGGCGACCTCGTAGCCGATGCCGGGACACGAACCGCCGTCACGCCAACAGGCCCATGCCTGGGTGCTGGTGGAGGTGGCCCGGTCCGGATACGGCTCGTTGAACAGGTCGAAGACGACCCGCCGGTCGCTCTTGAAGGTGTTCGCCACCGAGGTCCAGAACGCCGGGGAGTACTGGGCGTCGGGCATCGGCTTCTGGCAGGTGGCGTGCACGTCGGCGCAGCCCGAGGAGTTGCCGGTGTACTGGCCGTACGTCCAGTGCAGTTCGACGACCGGGGTCATGCCTTGGGCTAGTACCCGGCTGACCAGGCCCTTGACGGCGTCGATGTACTGCGTACCCCGGTACTCGGGCTTGACGGTGTCGACGCCGAGCCAGCACTCCTCGTTGAGGGGAATGCGGACGGTGTTGGCCTGCCAGTCGGCGATGGCGCGCACCGAGGCGTCGTCGACGGGACCGTCGAAGATACCGTTCCCCTGGACGCACATGAACTCGCCCCCGGAGCGGTTGACGCCGAGGAGGCGTCGGGTGGCACCGTTCCGGTCGGTGAGGCGGTTGCCGGTGACGCTCAGTTCGGGCGCCCCGGACTCGGGTGGATCGGTGGGCGTCGGTGTAGGGGTGGGTGTAGGTGTAGGTGTAGGTGTAGGTGTAGGTGTAGGTGTAGGTGTGGGGTCGGGTCCGGATCCGGTGGTGCAGGCGGCGCCGTTGAGCGTGAACGCCCCGGGCGCCGTGTTGGCGCCCGACCACGAGGCGATGAAGCCGGCCGTCACGCTCGCGCCGGTGCCCAGCGTCGCGTTCCAGCCCTCGTTCACGGCTGTGACGGACGTGCCGGTCTGGGACCACTTGGCGCCCCAGCCCTGACTGAGGGTCTGAGCGGAGGGGAAGCCGAAGCCGAGGCTCCAGCCGTTCAGCGCGGAGCCGTTGTTGGTGACGGTGACGGCACCCTGGAATCCGCCGGCCCATTGGCCGACGACCGAGTACGTGACCGTGCAGGACGGGGCGGCCGAGGCTCCTGCGGCCGAACCCGTGGTGGCGAGCGCGCAGCTCGCCACCAGGAGCGCTACCCCGGTGAGCAGCGCGAATGGGTGGGGGGGATGTCGCATGAGCGAGTCCTTGCAGCGAGGGCACGCTTCTGCGGCGCGCCGACTGACGGAATCGCTCCCACTGGTTGGGGCCAGACCGTAGCGGCAACTCCACTTGAGCAAAAGGGGGGTTGGCAAAATTCCCTGAGGAATGCCTTCGACTCTTCGCACGTCTTGACGCCGTTGCGTCCCGTCTGCACAGTGGGAGCGCTCCCACTGGTTCGGAGCTTGTTCCCATGCCCTTCGCGCATCTCCACTTTCCCGAGTCGAGAGGAGAACATCCGCATGCAGAAACGCCAATTGCCGGGACCACGCGTCAGGTCGGACCCTGCCGGCCGACGGACACGCGGCCCGCCTGCGAACCGACCCGGACGGAAAGCGGGTTGGCGCCCCGGCTCGTCCTGTTCCGCTGCCCCTCCGGGAGGATCGCCCCTAGGTCCTGTCTGGAGTTCAGATCATGAATGTGGTGCGATGCTGCGGAGCCAGAGCATCGCACCACACAGATGCAGGCCGGCCTCGTAGCTCTCTGGCGTCTTGTCGAAGCGGAACGCGATGCC
>NZ_JAPNLJ010000114.1:2874-4064 GCF_026627445.1 Streptomyces sp. H27-H1 | reverse complement strand
CCCCGTTACCTTTTTCGTGGCCCCGCAATGGGGCTCCTGGCCCCCGGGCCCGGCATGACTGTGTGCCCCCTGCCGAAGGCATGGCCTGGGGGGTGGTGTCACCGGGTCTGGGGCACCGCTTGACCGCTGATGAGGGGCCTGATCGCCACCGTGTCCGGTGCAACGCCTGACGAAGTGCGGGGCAGATCTGCGTAACGTGGTTGCCGGCAGTGCGGTGCCGTAGGGACGGCCGGGACGGAAGCTCGACCCACCAGGGGGAAGCGGATGTTCGACACCAGCAACATAGGCGTGTTCCTCGGCATGGACGTCGGCAAGGGCGATCACCACGCCCACGGCCTGACACCCGCCGGGAAGACCGTCCACGACAAGCAACTGCCCAACAGCGAACCCAAACTGAGGGCCCTTTTCGAGAAGCTGAAAAGCAAGTTCGGGACCGTCCTGCTGATCGTCGACCAGATCGCGAACATCGGCGCCTTGCCCGTCGCGGTCGCCCGCGACACCGGCTGCGAGGTCGCCTACCTGCCCGGCCTGTCCATGCGCCGGGCCGCCGACCTCTACCCAGGCGAGGCCAAAACCGACGCCCGCGACGCGTTCGTCATCGCCGACACCGCCCGCACCATGCCCCACACCCTGCGCTCCATCGAGGTCACCGACGAGACCACCGCCGAACTGGCCATGCTCGTCGGCTTCGACGGCGACCTCGCAGGTGAGGCCACCCGCGTCTCCAACCGCCTGCGCGGCCTGCTCACCCAGATCCACCCCAGCCTGGAACGTGTCCTGGGCCCGCGCATCCAGCACCCCGCCGTCCTGGCCCTACTGGAACGCTTCGGCTCCCCGGCCCAGATCCGCAAAGCCGGACGCCGCAGACTCATCACCCTGCTCCGCCCGTTAGCGCCCCGCATGAACGAGCGCCTGGTCGGCGAGGTCTTCGACGCGCTCGACGAACAGACCGTGGTGGTGCCCGGCACCGCCGCCGCCGCGACCATCGTGCCCTCCCTCGCGAAACAGCTGGCCGCCGTCCTGGACCAGCGCCGCACGCTGGAAGGCCAGATCAGCGCTCTGCTGGAGGCCCACCCTCTTTCCCAGCTCCTGATGTCGCTGCCCGGCGTGGGCATCAGGACAGGCGCGACCCTGCTGGTCACCATCGGCGACGGCACCACCTTCGCCACCGCCGGGCACCTCGCCTCCTC
>NZ_JAPNLJ010000114.1:0-2776 GCF_026627445.1 Streptomyces sp. H27-H1 | reverse complement strand
GCTGGAGGCCCACCCTCTTTCCCAGCTCCTGATGTCGCTGCCCGGCGTGGGCATCAGGACAGGCGCGACCCTGCTGGTCACCATCGGCGACGGCACCACCTTCGCCACCGCCGGGCACCTCGCCTCCTACGCCGGCCTCGCCCCCGTCACCCGCTCCTCCGGCAGCTCCATCCGCGGCGAACACGCACCCCACCGCGGAAACCGCCAGCTGAAGCGCGCCATGTTCCTCTCCGCGTTCGCCGCCCTCCACGACAACGCCTCCCGCGCCTACTACGACAAGCAACGGGCCACCGGCAAAACCCACACCCAGGCCCTCCTCCGCCTCGCCCGCCAGCGCATCAACGTCATCCACGCCATGCTCCGCAACGGCACCTTCTACGAACCCCGCGAACCGAAGAACATCGAACTCGCCGCATGAACCCGACACGGATGAACTACCTCAAACCAGGCGGCTCGGGGGTTGACGAAAGACATAGGGGCACCCCCCGTTACCTTCTTCGTGGCTCCGAAATGGGGCCTCCGGCCTTCGGGTCCGGCATGACTTCCCCCCCCTTGTTGCGGTTGATGATCCGGGGGGTGGTGTCACCGGGCCCGGAGGCATCGACGGACCGCTGATGAGGGGCTTGAGCACCGGCTTCACCCGAGCCGGAAGAGCTCTCCGTAACGTGGGTGTGGCAGCTCGGTGCCCTGGCAAGGCCGGACGAAAAGCGTGATGGAGGGGCCTGCACGTGATCGACACCAGCGACATCGACGTCTTCCTCGGCCTGGACGTCGGCAAGGGCGAACACCACGCCACCGCCGTCACACCAACCGGGAAGAAAGCCTTCGACAAGCGCCTGCCCAACACCGAACCCAAGCTCCGCGAACTCTTCGCGAAACTCCAGGCCAAGCACGGAACCGTGCTGGTCGTGGTCGACCAGCCGGCCTCGATCGGAGCCTTACCACTGGCGGTGGCGAGGGACATGGGCTGCCCGGTCGCCTACCTGCCTGGACTGACGATGCGGCGGATCGCCGACCTCTACCCAGGCGAGGCGAAGACCGACGCGAAGGACGCGTTCATCATCGCGGACGCATCCCGCGCGATGCCGCACACGCTGCGGGCGATCGACGGCGAGGACGAGACGATCGCCGAGCTGGAGATGATCGCCGGGTTCGACGACGACCTGGCAGGCGAAGCCACCCGGGTCGCGAACCGGCTGCACGGCCTGCTGACTCAGATCCATCCGTCGCTGGAGCGAGTGCGGGGGCCGCGGTTGCAACACCCGGCAGTTCTCACTCTGCTGGAGCGGTTCGGGTCACCGGCCCAGATCCGCAAGGCCGGACGGCGCCGCCTGGTCACCCTGTTACGGCCCAAGGCCCCGAGGATGGCCGAGCGGCTGGTCGAGGACATCTTCACCGCTCTGGACGAGCAGACCGTCAATGTCCCGGGCACCGAGGCGGCCGCGCTGATCGTCCCGAGCCTGGCCGGATCCCTGGCCGCCGTCCTTGACCAGCGGAAACTACTGGCCGGGCGGATCGAGGAACTGCTGGAGGCCCACCCTCTTTCGAAGGTCCTGATCTCGATGCCAGGAGTCGGAGTCAGGACCGGAGCTCGCATCCTGATCGAGGTCGGCGACGGCAGCACCTTCCCCACCGCCGGCCACCTCGCCGCCTACGCCGGCCTCGCCCCCGCGACCCGCAGTTCGGGGTCCTCGATCCGCGGCGAACAGCCCTCCCGGAGAGGAAACAAGCAGCTCAAACGGGCCTTCTTCCTCTCCGCGTTCGCCTCCCTGGCCGACCCGGCATCCCGGGCCTACTACGACAAGAAAATCGCGCAGGGCAAACACCACACCCAGGCCCTGCTCTGCCTCGCCAGACGACGGGCCGACGTCCTCTTCGCGATGCTCCGCGACGGAACCTTCTACGAATCCCGGCAGACGGCCGCGGTCACATGACCAGCGGCTCAGCCAGCAGGACGACCCGATCGGCCTCGACATCGAAGCCGAGCACGGGATGCCCGTAGTCGCCCTCCGGATCCATCAGGACCGGCTTGCCCAAGCGTCGCCCGATCTCCCGGAGGAAGCCGCAGAACACATCGAGTCGTTCCTGGCCCTGCAACTCCCGCAGGTCAACGTCGAAGTCGATGACCTCGTCGTCCAGAAAACGGAAGATCGCCAGCACGTCGGCAGCCGGCCAGACCCGCAGGTTCGGGCACTCAGCGTCCGCCGGGCGGGACAGCACGCTCTCCGCCCGGGGCACCGGCAGCACCGTTTCGCCTTCGGAGTACTGGCACTTCCAGCCCCTCACCTCGACAAGATCGAGGACCGCCTGCCAGTCCTCCACCGAACAATCCGGGACACGCACGTCCGGCAACGACCCCATCAGATCCGGGTCGAAGAAACAGCTCACGTCATCCCACAGAAGATCAGCCACACCGCCATGCTGCCCGGCTCCCCGACCAAACACAGCCCCGTTTCCCTTGACCAAAGAGATAGGGGCCCCCCCGCGCCGCGCGATCTGCTCACGCCGAGCTCCTCGCAGACTTGGGCGAACTCCTTCGACACGTACTGGGCGAGTTCAACCAGTCGTTGCAACACCGGGCTGTTGCAGCGAGCGTAGCTGCTCTTCGAAGACCTCGGCCGGTGTCCGCCAGCCGAGGACTTTGCGGGGCCGGTTGTTGATCGTCATGGCGACGGCTTCGAGGTCCTCGGCGGACCACCGGGAGAGATCAGTGCCCTTCGGGAAGTACTGACGCAGTAGCCCGTTCGTGTTCTCGTTTGTGGGTCGTTGCCAGGGC
>NZ_JAPNLJ010000113.1 GCF_026627445.1 Streptomyces sp. H27-H1 | reverse complement strand
CTACGAACGCAAGCGCGCCGAAGGCAAGCGACACACCCAGGCCGTCCTCGCCCTGGCCCGCCGACGCGTCAACGTCCTGTGGGCCCTCATCCGCGACGGAAAGTGCTTCCAACGTGAACTCCCTGTCCCTGCCGCTGCTTGACAACAGCATTAGGAGGTGAGAACACCGTCGGATGTGCTGGCTCGGCTCACCTTGGCGGTGCGATGTGGATCTGAAATGAGCTTTTGTCCGCACCACAAGGCGACCCCATCATTCGCTCTGCGACCAGAGCCGCCGCGGGCCCGATCAGCCGGATCTCCTCAACGCTCCACACGCCGCCTATGGGGGGTGCGCCGCTCGCGTCCGCGAAGGTACACGGTGCCGATGCCGAAGCCGGGGGCGAGCCGCACGTAGGTGTCCGCGCACCCCAGGTGAGCCAGGACGAGCAGCGCCTGACGACCGGCAGGCAGGCGTCGCCATAGGGTCCCGATCTCCGCGTGCTGGAGAAGTCGTAGTGGTCGGGGGCGGTGGCGAAGTCCCGGGCCCCGGTCGGTAGATCGTCAGCCAGCGAGGTCGGATGCTCCAGATATCGAGCAGGAGAAATGACGCCTGACAGGTTCCCGACCCGTGCATCCAGATCGATGTACTCCATCGTCCTTCGTTCCTGCCTGTGGTTTGGTTGGCTGAGGAACCGTCGCACGACCTTCACGTTGCCGTACCCGGTTCCGAGCTTCGGCGGGGGTTGGTGCCGACCTTGTGGTGTGCGAGTTTCGGTGTACGGGCGGGTGTACCGATCTTCGCGCGCAGCTTCCTGAACCCCCTGCGGACTCGGGCATCAGCCTGGTCGGTTCCGCTGGCCGTCCCCACGGCCGGCGGAGATCCCGCGCGGGCGGGGCACTGCGTGGCGCGTCGTAGCCGGCGTCGAGCTAAGGGCTGTCCCGTAACTGCTGGTCACGGACCTGGCGAGGGTGTGGAAACTGCGTAGCTGCTGAGTTCGCGGCGCCGGTATCGTCCAGTCTCCCGACCCGCCGTACTGGCGGTCTACGTTCAGAGAGCGATGCAGATGACCAGCCAGCAAGCAACGACGACCCTGTGGCGCCCCACCGGCCCCAAGGAGCTGGATCTGGTTCGGGAGCTGAACTGGCGTGCCTGGCCGCCCCGACTGCCCGAGCAGCCGATCTTCTACCCGGTCCTCAACGAGGACTACGCGATCAAGATCGCCAGGGACTGGAACGTGAAGCACAGCGGTGTTGGCTTCGTGACCCGCTTCGAGGTCGAGGCGGAGTTCCTGAGCCGGTATCCCGTGCAGCAGGCCGGAGGGCGGACGATCCTCGAGCTGTGGGTACCGGCCGAGGAGCTGGACGAGTTCAACGCTCACATCGTCGGCGAGATCCAGGTGGTCCACGAGTTTCGCTGAAGCGGGGCGGCTTGCGGACGGGGCAGGCTGGCCCGGTGCGATGATCCCGGTGTGATCACGGCGTCGGAGCCGTCTTGGATAGCCCCGTTCACCGGGTTGAGCCCGCGCCTGTTCGGGAAGCTGGTGACGGTGCTGCGGCGCGAGGGTGCGGATGCGGTCCGCAGGGGCCGGCCGTGGAGTTTGCCATTGGAGGACAGGGCGCTGCTGGTCGCGGCGTACTGGCGCACGAACCTGACCATGCGCCAGCTGGCCCCGCTGTTCGGGGTTTCCAAGTCGGCGGCGGACCGGATCATCGATCACCTCGGGCCGATGCTCGCTCTCCAGCCTCGTGAGCGGTTCGCGAAAGGCACTGTGCTGATCGTGGACGGCACCCTGGTGCCCACCCGTGATCACACCGTGGCCGAGCAGTCGAAGAACTACCGGTACTCCACCAACCACCAGGTGGTCATCGATGCCGACACTCGCCTCGTTGTGGTGGTCGGCCGGCCTCTGCCGGGCAACCGCAACGACTGCAAGGCGTGGGAGGAGTCCGGCGCGAAGGCCGCCATCGCCGATGGTGGCTATCCGGGCACCGCGCTTGTGATGCCCCACCGGCGCCGCAAGGGCGAGGAGTTGCCCGGCTGGAAGCAGGCTCACAACAAGTCCCACAAGCAGGTCCGCGCCCGCGTCGAGCACGTCTTCGCCCGCATGAAGACCTGGAAGGTCCTCCGCGACTGCCGCCTCAAAGGCGACGGCGTCCACCACGCCATGCTCGGCATCGCACGGATGCACAACCTCGCCCTCGCTGGATAGACCACCCGCCGCACAGCAGCCCACCATGCCCGAAGCCACTCAGAGATCATTTACGGGACAACGCTTAGGCCATGACGTCCCCAGGTCTCCGGGTTGCCACTGGCCGGTCCACGATGCGCCGAGCAGGCACCGGCATGCGGCCGCAGTGACGGCGAGACATCTACCGCCAGCACCAGCTGGCCCTGATTGACCGTGGAGTACAAGGCGCTGTGCTCTCGCCGGTGCTCGGGGCGAGGGCCAGGTCCACAGCAGCGTTCCCCCAGCTCGAGCAAGGGCGCCGCTTCGAGCGGTCAGGCAGGTGCACAGCGGTTGGTCGAGGACGGCCGGCTCCCTCCACTTCTTCGTGTGCTGGAGGTCATGCCGCGCCGGGGCAGCAAGCAGGCAGCGTTGTGCTTCGGGCTTAGGTGCCGCTTCTTTTGGCTGTCAGTACAGCCTGAGAGCCTCCAGGCATGAGCTATGACCTGGCTGTTTCGGAAGGTGAGCGGCCGGCGGACGGCAAGACCGCCCTGCGGCCTTCACGGACCTGTACGACCGGTATCTCGATGGTGAGACCGAAGAGCCTCCATCCGAACGCATCACGATCTACGTCACAGCGCTTCTTGAACGCTGGTGTGCCTGCGAGGTTCCCGACGGCTACAGGCCGAAGCTGTCGTGCATATTGGCGCCGGCAACGCCCAGGGGGCAGTGGCAGTCCGTTCCGATCGGTGAGCAGGTGGATTTTCGATCCTGGCTCGCCACTGTCGGCCGGATCGCCGCGAACGCTTTTCGATCACCGGCCCGTCGGCGCCCACCGCCCTGCGTGCGTATGCCATCGGCCCTGCGGCACCACTCGCCGGAACAGTTCCCACGACTCGTCCGGCACCAGCTGCCGATGGAGCTGCTGCCCATGTTGCTTCGCTGCCCGACCTGCCTTGCCGTTGCCGCATCTACTTCTAGCGTGTCGATCTCTGAGCCGCGGCCCTGGGAAGCAGTCCGTGGATCTCCCTCGCGAGAGTGCTGACATCGACGGGGCGGCTGGTGTCTACGGACGTGCCGCCCACGCCGAGGGGGCCGGGATGGGCAGCCCATGTGGTGATGCGGTCGTCGAGCTGGTCGGGAGTGAGCTCCTGGTCGAGGTGGTCCCCGGTGGCACTCGCGTGTGCAAAAGCGTGCGGCGACGAGCACGGTGTCGCAGGCGCAGAACACCTCGACCAGGTGGGCGTTGAGCTGGTGGAGACGGGCCGGGGCAGTGTCGCGGTGCCACCAGTTCACCGCTCGACCCGCGTCGGCGGTGAGAGCGAACAGGGTGTCGTCGCCGGCTCGGCTCAGCCTGTAGTACCAGTCCTCGTCACCGATGCCGAGGGAGGCGTAGAGCCCGCGGCCGGGAGGTAGGTGGTGATCACGAAGAAGCTGTCGGTCACGGCGTCAGTGTGTGGCAAGGCGGGTTGGTGGGCTGGGTGCCCGGTGCTCCTGGTGCTTGGTGCGGGGCGCCCGGGCGCTCCGCACTCCCGTGTCGAGCCCGCCGAATGACGCCAGGAGTGCGGGGTGCACCCGCTCGGGTTCTGCTCTGAGGCCGTGGTCCGTCGGGAGGTTCTCGGTCCGGACGTGTTCCTCTACACCGAGGTGGGCCGCTGTGTCGCGGCGATTTTGACGGTGCAGGGGGCGTCATGTAGAGTCAAACGGTTGCCTGGAACTGGACAAGTTCGGCAACCGGCCCCCAAAGAAGCAATTCAGAGTGGGCACCCTCGACTCCTCATCCAGGAATCTGAAGCCGGGAAATCCGGTGGAAAACTTCTGATAGAGTCGGACTCGCCGGAAAGGGAAACGCGAAAGCGAAGAACTGGAAAGCGAAACCCGCTGACTGGGAATCGGACACGAAAGAGTCTGATAGAGTCGGAGACACAAGAACGAAGGAAGCGCCCGGAGGAAAGCCC
>NZ_JAPNLJ010000112.1 GCF_026627445.1 Streptomyces sp. H27-H1 | reverse complement strand
CCATGATGGCAGTACAGGCACAGGTCTCCCCGGTGATCACAGAGCGTCGCAACTCCATGATCGCCAAGACTTGTGCCTGCTCTGCTACCGAGATGGCGCCACCGCGCCTATCTGCGCGGCCTCTTACTCGGCATCACCGTCGAGACCGTGGTCCGCAACCCCGAGGAAAAGGCCAAAGGGTTCGTCCCGCAACCGAAGCGGTGGGTGGTCGAGCAGGTCAACGGCACCCTGATGCTCCACCGCCGCCTGGTCCGCGAGTACGACCACCGGCCCGACAACTCCGTCTCCCGCGTCTACTGGGCGGCCACCGCGAACATGACCCGCCGCCTCACCGCGCCCTCCCCGGCCTGGCGCGACGAGATCATGGCGGCCGCATGAACAACGGCATCACCGACCTCCTCACGAGCCTTCAGGCCGAGCACGACCGGGTCACGGTCAGGGCCGATGGCCTGCGACAACAGATCGAACACCTCGCCACCGCGCTGGGTGACGCCGAGGCCCGCCTGGCCGAACTGGCCACAGCCAGCAAGGTCTTCGTCGAGCTCGCGCCGACCGGAACCGCATCGGAGCCGGCCGAGCAGTCCACCGCCTACCAGGCCATCGTGAACGCCTTCAACCAGCACCCCGACCAGGAATTCCGGGTCCGAGACCTGCACGAAATCCTCGGCATGCCCACCGACGACCCCTCCCTGAACGTCACCCGCAGCCGCCTCGGACGCCTCACCCGCCAAGGCTTCCTCACTCAGCCCGGACGGGGCCTCTACCGGAAAGGGACTTAACGACCTCTGAGGTTCCAGAGAAAATAGTGCCAGGTGGGAAGCAAGTACACGAAGCGGTACTCGGATGAGCACCACCGTGACGCGATCGAGCTCGTGCGCTCGTCCGGGCGGACGGTGACAGATGCCGCCCGCCAGCTCGGCATCAGCTCGGAGAGTCTGCGCGGGCGGGTGAAGAAGACCCGGGCCGCCGAGTCAGCCGAGTGCCGGCCTCGTGACGCGGGCAGCGGCGCGGGGGCGGTGGAGCGGCGCGAGGAGCTGAAGTGGCTCCGCAAGCTCACTGCCGAGCAGGCCAAAACGATTGAGATCCTGAAAAAATCGACGGTCTTCTTCGCGAAGGAGAGCGATCGGTGAGCGCGATATGCCGGTTCGTCCACGCGGAGAAGGCCCAATACACGATCGTGCTGCTGTGCCGGGTGCTCAAGACGGCCCGCTCGACGTACTACGCCTGGGTGGCCGGGATCGAGACACGGGAGACGCGGCGCCGGGCGGATGAGGCACTCACCCACGAGATCACTGTGATCCACCTCGCTCGAAGAGCACCTACGGCGTCCCGCGCGTCACCGCCGAACTGCGCCGCCAGGGACACCGGGTGGCGCGTGGAGCGGGTCATGCGCCAGCACGGCATCACCAGCCACAGCCGCCACAACGGACGCCGCAGTCTGACCAAGCAGGACTCCCAGGCCGCGCCGTCCCCCGACCTGATCGGCCGCGACTTCCACGCGAGCCGTCCCGGCATGAAGGTCGTCGGTGACATCACCTACATCCCGACCGCCGAGGGCTGGCTCTATCTCGCCACCTGGCTGGACCTGGCCACCCGAGAGATCATCGGGTACTCGATGGCCGGCCCTCACCGCGCCGAACTCGTCGTCGACGCCCTCGCCATGGCCGCCGGCCTGGGCCGTCTGGGGGCACGGTGCGCGATCCACACCGACCGCGGATCGGAATACACATCGAGCCAATTCCACGACAGAATAAGGGTGTTGAACCTCCGGCAGAGCATGGGACGGACCGGGATCTGCTACGACAACGCCGCCGCCCAATCGTTCTTCGCCGTCCTCAAGGAAGAAATCGGCACCCGCTTCTGGCCCGAAGGGAACACCGCACGCGCCGAGATTTTCACCTTCGAGACCTTCTACAACCGCCGCCGACTGCGCAAACACATCAACTGGGGCTACCTCACACCCCACGAAACACGCCTGCGCCACCAGCAAGACCAAACCCTCGGGCGTAACAGAAACATGTCCATGATCACGGGGAAACTTCAATGCCATGGTCGCCCTCCTGGCCGCTCGGGCCAGGCCTGCCAAGTCCGGCAACGATGCTGTCGAAGCGCTGCGCGTCTTCAAACTTGCGAAAGACTCAGCGGTCAAGTCTCGTACCCAGGCCATCAACCAGATCAAGGCCGTGCTGGTCTGCGCAGATCCTCACCTTCGCGAGGCCCTCGCGGGGCTGACCAACAGCACGCTGATTGCTCGGTGTGCCGAGCTGGCTGACCCGGCGTCCCCCGGCGTCGCCCTGCCCGTCGAGCTCACCCTGCGCCTGCTGGCGCGCCGCGTGCAGAGCCTGACGGAGGAGATCCGCCAGTTCGGGCGCTTGATCAGACAACGGGTTCAGGACACTGCGCCCGACCTGCTGGAACTCCACGGAGTCGGACCGGACTCGGCCGCAGCGCTCTTGGTCGCGGCCGGGGATAACCCGCAGCGCTTCCACAGTGAGGCGTCCTTCGCCGCACTGTGCGGAGTGAGTCCGGTCGAACGATCATCCGGCAAGAGTCAGCGACGTCGGCTGAACCGCGGAGGCGACCGCCAGGCCAATGCGGCTCTCTTCCGCATCGCCCTTACGCGGCTTCGCGACCACCCCGAGACGCGTGCCTACCTTGTGCGACGGACCGCGGAAGGCCGGACCAGAAGGGAGATCATCAGATGCCTCAAGCGGTATCTCGCCCGGAAGATCTTCAAGATCGTCAGCACTTCGATAGCAACCAGGACAGCTTGACGAACATAGAGGCGTCAAACACCGCCACCACGGCGTACACCGCCAGGTCATCACGGCGCCGGACGGAACCCTCCCCCGACGCCCTTTGACCTACCTGCCTAAAAGGGCCCGAGACCTGCGAAAAGTGGAAGAGCTGGGCAGACCAGCGGCCGCCCCACGCCCGATCCACAGCTCGACCCCGACACGGCCTGCACGACCCCGAAACAATCACACCACAGTCAAGCCGGTGGATCCGGGCTGAGTGACGCCCGCCCGGAAACGGGAGATCTCAGCAGGTCGGACGACTCGCCAGCTTATACAAGCTGAGATCACTCCCTCTCAACCTTCTTCCTCGAAATAAGTGCAAAAGCCTCTTCGAATTCATTGAATGCCTTTGTGTTCGGACAGCCGATCAATGTAATCGAACCGCGTGTCCCCAACCCCCCCTTTGACTTGATCTTGAGGGAAGCTTTCCATCCATAATCACCTACGATCCTACTTAGAGGCTCTACCACGGACGTCGACCCCAGGATCAGAATATCGTCATACCAAGAGCACGAGATGATTTTTCCACTAGCGAGCGCCTTCAAGATTTCCTGGTTGCGCCCACGAATTTTAATTTTTTCTTCCTCAAACTGAGGATCTGCGGATATTTTATAAACCACCGTTGGGCCAGGGCCATCCTCGAGCTGTCGGGGCCGGGCGTGCGAAAATACTGGTGCCGACCTGTTGGTCTTCGCGTACAGTAGCGCAGTCACGGTCGGTGAAGGCTTATTCGTTTGCCCCGACGTACGCATTATGTTTTTCTGCGCGTTTTTGCGATTCAAGTGCGATTTACGTTCGCCGGAGATTGTCTGCACAAAATCCTGCAGGTAACCCGGCCGCTTTTTCTCGTACTCTGCAAGAGTCTTTTCATCCTGCTTTTTTTCGGCAAACGAGGTCCCGCTGTAGATTGGCGGAGCGGAAAGGCCTCCCACGCGCTTCAGGAAGTTCAGCCACCCTGCGATAAATATGGCATACGTTTCGAACAGTCCACCATATACGGGAGAGAATGCTACCCATATCAGATCAAATTGGGCTGCATCCCAGTTGATACCGCCATTCCCGTCGCGAAGCTCGAGCAGCCATGCGATCCACCGCTCGCGAACGAAATCTTCATCGTTCTGCCAGCCAACGCGGAATTCGACTTCCCCCTGCCCGTTCTGTCCAGCGAGAATTCCGGCCCACTCGGCAGGATATTCCTGTGCCGAATTATGGAACGCCGTGAAGAGCCACTTCCACGCCTCTTCCGACAAGTCGACTGCCGAAAACAGTTGCCTCTGATAAACTGCTGGACTTTTCGTGAAGGCGAGTTGCACGAAGGGAACACACCATCCCCACTGCTCGGCTACCAGGTAATCCTCAAAAATCTTTCGTTCAGAGGCAGTCAAATGTTCAGGAGACTTGCTGAAATGCTCGTGGCTCTTTATTATCGCTAGGGCTTCTGGGGTCATCTCCCATTTCGCCTGGCCGGTCCCCTTTTCTGCAGTATTGTTCAGGCTGTCTACTATCTGTGCCTGGATTTTTGCCCAGTAACCCATCTACTGATCCCTTAGCGTCGAAAGTTGGCCCGTCTAACCGTAGAACAGCTTTCCCTAGCGTGACGTTAAGCAATCGTTGTCGGTGGTCCAACTGGCCATTTGGCCTCCAGGGCGCCGGAGTGAGCCCTTTTCAACCTCATGTTGAGGCGTGGTGAAGGACGAGGACGGCTTTCACGACGTCGGTGATGCGGTTGGTGCTGCATCGGAGCTTTCGCAGGAGGCGTCAGCCTCGATCCTTCTGCGGCGTGATGACCTCGGTCGACTTGGCGTTTCGCCCTATTTGTCCCGTGTGGTCGGGTGTGGGGCCGTCGCGTAACGCTGCGGGTGCGCCGGGGTTCCACGTCTCCCGGG
>NZ_JAPNLJ010000111.1 GCF_026627445.1 Streptomyces sp. H27-H1 | reverse complement strand
GGCCACACGAACATCGCGGCCAGCCTCCGCGAGATGTCCTACGACTGTTTCCGACGACCCCTCGAACTCCTCGGCCTCTCCTGACCAGCAACGATCCAAGACCAAAAGACTTTGCAACAGCCCTGCCATCTGGGGCAGCCGGACGGGGTCCTGGCCCTGGACGAGACGATGTTCCTGAAGAAGGCCCGCATGTCGGCGGGGGTGGCCCGGCAGTGCGCCGGGTTACCGGGCAGATCGAGAACTACCAGGTCATGGTGTTCTGCGCCTGGCCACCGGTACCGGGCGGGCCTTGATCGACCGACCGGCTGCGGCTGCAGCGCCGTTCCAGCTCGCCTCACCCGGTTCCTCACCTGGGCATTTACCAGCCGCATCGTCCCGCATACGCCGCGATCCCCGCTGTGGTAGCCGCAGCGATCGCTCGCCACGGTGTGGACGGCGCCCAAGTACGCCACCGCCGAGGACGCCCATCTCGTCGGGGCAGAACGCCAGCGGCGCGAGCGCGAGCCTGCTGTCCGCGCTAGCGGGACGAGATCCGCCCCAAGAACGCCCTCTCCCGCGCGAAGGCCCTGGGCGAGCCACCCGTGGCCGAGCAAGCCGCGACGCCCATGCCGCGAGGGCGCGGGAGGTCGCCATCGGCTTCCCCCCGGCATCGACCTGGCCCTGGCGAAACTCGTCGACGAGGGGCACGCCTGCGGCATAACGGGGATACCGGAGAACGGTGCCACCACCGCCGTCTTCGACCCAGACCGGCGCGTCCGCAGCCAGCCACGCCTTCTGGCTCCTGGCCGGACTCCTCCTGGTCTTGCGTGGCCAGACCAGCCAACGGGCTTCGAAAGGGCCATGAAGCGGACCAAGTGCAAGCCGATCGATCGACGGCCACGGAACGGACTTCTCGACAGCCCGCCCTTCGGCCCCGCCCACGTAATGCTCGCGCGTGCCCTGCACCACCCGCCCCGGCCGCCGCCAAGCTCTTCCGCGTTGGCGGGCAGATCTGCGGCCATCTGCCCAACCTGCGCGAGCAAGGTCGGTCGGCGCCGGAGACGACGTCGCGGGATGCACGCCGCCATCCCCCCTATCCCCTGATGAGGGGATCTGCCGTAGTCGGTCTTCCGGCCAGGCTGGGTTCATTCGCACTCCGGGTGTTTCCGCACACGCTCCCCGTCCCGCGGTCGGCCGCGGCCTCAAGGCGAGTGTCGGTTCCCCAAGCGGGTCTCAGACCACCACCGCGCAAGCGCGCCGTGCGCCGGCAGGCGCCTTGGCCCCTCTGCGCTCTTCGTCCGTGTCGCGGCCCAAAAGTGGGCCGGGCCATGATTCTGGGAGGAGTCGCCTGTGCGTCACAAGACGGGCCGTCTTCTGCACCGACCGCAGCGTTCACGACGTCCTTGCGGGGGCTGAAGCATGGCTAGCACTGGCTTCGAACCCGGCAAATCGCAAGTGGACCCGCCGGGTCTGATCACCGACAGCCCTTCTCTCCTACCCGATATCTCGTCCGAGGACGAGCAGTCGGGACGGATCAAACGTTATGGCCTTATCGCCTGGCCGGGGCTCGCGGTATACGGGGCGAGCGCGGCCCTCCACCTGCTGGTGCTGGCACTGATGACCGGTCCCGCCGGCCACGGCGTCCGTGACCGGCTGCTTTCCTGGGACGGCCACCTCTACACCTCTATAGCTACGCACGGCTACCCTCACAGTTTCACTTACACAGCCGAGGGAGTACTGACCGGCAACAATCTGGCGTTCTTCCCCCTGTTCCCGCTCCTGAGCCGGGGCGTCCACGAACTGAGCGGCTTCGATTTCGGCCTCGCCGGCGTCGTGACCGCCCACCTCGCCATCGCCGCCGCACTGGTCGCCGTCCATCAGCTGCTGACCCGGCTGCACGGCCCCCGTATAGCCGCCATCGGGATCGTCCTGCTGGCAGCGGCGCAGCCCATGTCCATCGCCTTCTTCATGGCCTACAGCGAGTCGCTTTTCCTCGCCCTGTGCGCGGGCGCCCTGTTGGCCGCGCACCGTAAGGCCTGGCTCACCGCCGGCGTCCTTGCGTTCCTGGCCGGTCTGACACGGCCCGCGGCCCTCGCGATCACCCTGGCACTGGCGGTCGCCGCCGTCATGTACCTGCGGGCGGAACGCCGTTTCAAGTGGCGCCCCGTGGCGGCCGTCATCCTGGCCTGCACCGCGACACCCGGCTACCTGTGGTGGGTGGGACACCGCCTGCACAGCCCCACCGCGTGGTTCCAGATCCAGCAAGCCGGGTGGGGGACACACTGGGACAACGGAGAGTCATTCCTGGACTACCTCCGGCAGACGCTGACCAGTGGTGACGGATGGGTCGCAGTCAGCACCGCAGTCCTCATCCTGGCCCTGCTCTGCGCCACCGCCATCGCGTGCCGCCGCACCACCTGGCCACCCCTCCTCGTCTACGGCATAGCCGTGACAGCCCTCACCCTGGGCCAGAGCAACTTCTACCACTCCAAGCTCCGCCTGCTGATCCCCGCGCTGATCTTCCTCATCCCCGTCGCACGGGCCATCGCCAGGACAGGCAACCGCACCACCGCCCTCACCCTCGGCGCGGCAACCCTGTTCGGCTGCTGGTACGGCGCCTACATGCTCACCGCCTGGCCCTATGCCATCTGACTACCAACTTGGAAGCCCTAGTCATGCATCGCATTCTTCTCGTAGATGACGACCCCAGCATTCGTGAGGGGCTCGAGCTGGCCCTGCGCCGACGCGGCCTCGAAGCCCGATCCGTTTCGAGCGGAGAGGCAGGGATCGAGGCGATGAGTACCTTCCGCCCGGATCTGCTCCTGCTCGATCTGATGCTGCCCGGCATGAACGGCATCCAGGTCTGCCGTCAGGTCCGCAAGACCAGCCAACTGCCAATCATCATGTTCACCGGACGCGGTGACGATTTCGACGTCACCATCGGGCTGGACGCGGGTGCCGATGACTACATCATTAAGCCGGCCCGCGTCGAAGTGATCGCGGCCCGGATCCGCGCCGCGCTACGCCGCGCCGAAAGCTCAAACAGCGGGCAGCCGGCCACCGAGTTCCACGGCGAGCTCACCATTGACCGCCCTATGCTCGCCGTCGCCAAATCCGGGCAGCGTCTCCCGCTCCCGCCTTCCGCGCTCAAGCTGCTCCTGTATTTGTCCGCTTCGCCTGGGCAGGTATTCAGCAGGCAGCAGCTGCTGGCGCATGTGTGGGAACACAGCTACTACGGCGATGCACGGCTGGTCGACGCGTGCGTACGCCGGATACGCAACAAAATCGAGGACGTACCGCGCAGTCCCTGCTACATCCAGACCGTGCGGGGCTTCGGGTACCGCTTCGGACCGCTGTAACGCCCCCGACTGCAAGCCTGATGCCGGCAGGATGCTGCCCCTCGACGATCCGTGCGACCTCGTCACAAGACCCGGCGCCGTTGCCTGCGACCGCACCGGAACCACCGGCGGTCTCATGCCAGTCGCGCCCACCGACGACACCGCCCTGGGCCCACTGAGCGCTCTGGCCCAGTCGACGGCCAAAGCGGCGCACTGGACGCCCATCGAGCTCGGCAAGGTGGCCGCGACGCCCGGCACGGCACCTGACCATGTTGTCGGACCACGTAAGACCGACCGGCAATAGGCAGCCGCTGTCGAGTGATCGAGCGGGGTGGATGCAGCGCGGGCACGGGTCCGCGCGATCATGGAGTTCTCTACGCTCAGTGATCACGAAGGACGGCCGTGCCTGCGCTGCCATTTTGCCTGCTCGAACCCCTCTGGGACCAGTTCGCTGCGCTCCTGCCCGCCCGCCGAGAGTTCGCTGCTGACCACCCGCTGGGCCGCCACCGGCGTCGGATCGCCGACCGGACGGTCTTCGAGCACGTCGTCCTCGCGCTGGTCCACGGCTCAGCCTACGAGCGCAGCTCCACCCCCGGTTGCTCCCACCGCACCATCCGACGCCGCGTCAAACAATAGGCTGAACTGGGGATATCCGAGAAGGTCCACGCCCTCGCACTCGAGTCGTACGACCGCATGCCCGGCCTCGGACTGAGCGAGACCTCGGTGGACGGCTGTATCACCAAAGCCCCCTCCGGCGGCGAGAAGACGGGGCGGTCGCCAGTCGACCGGGGCAAGCAGGGGCTGAAACGCTCGGTCGCCTCCGACGCCTGCGGTGTCCCGCCTGCTTGGCCCAGGACCGCTGGTGACGTGCGACGACTTGGCCGTCGCAGAACACCGTCACTTCCTCGGGCGAGGCGCTCACGTCAACGAACCGGCCGATCGCCTGTGGGTCCACGGAGTAGTCGACGGTGTCAACACGGACGTAGTAGTCGCGGGCCAGGCGGATCCGGTTGTTCAGCCCGATCGGCGGGACGACGGGCGGCAGCGGGAGCGGCGGATTCGCGTGATCGTCGCAACGTTGCAGGTTTCAGGTGTCAGGGCGGCAGTGAATGCTTGTGCTGGGGTCTGCCAGCCGAGGGCAGGGCTTCGGCGTTCTCTACGGGTGTCCGGTTGATCACGTGAGTCCGAAGAGTTGAAGTGGCCGGGACGTATTCCGGCCTGCCCGGCGGAGTCCTGCGGCGATGCTTGGTGTGCCGGCGGCGCGGAGGGCTCCGATCGCGAGGTTCCGCCAGGTCGCCATCGCGCGAGGCGCGTTGCCTGTCCGTAGCTGTGAGAGGACATTAAGTCCCTTTATTCATGTTTCGAGATCGCTCGATCGTGTGGTCGTTCGATGTACTGACGTGCTGGCCGGGATGTGAGTGATGTTGTGCGGATATGGAGAGACCGGCGTATCCGAG
>NZ_JAPNLJ010000110.1 GCF_026627445.1 Streptomyces sp. H27-H1 | reverse complement strand
CACGAGCCGCCCCGCCATCGCCTGGATGGACTTGCGCCGCCCCTCCAACATCAACCCACGCAGGTAGCAGCCACCCTTCTCCCGCTGGTCCCGACGCGGCACGGACGCGAACACATCCGCCACGAACGCCGCTAACTCCACCCGAAGGTCCTCGACCTGACGCATATCCACACACGTAACATGCTCCTACAGAACATGATCGGGAAGAGGTAACGGAGTCCTACTAGTGCTGTGACCGGAAAGGTTCACCGCGTTTTCGGATCCTGCCCGCCGGATACCGTGGCGCCATGAGCCCCGGCGCGCGGTATGTCACCGACCTGATCGACGCCTGCGAGCGGTATGCCGACCGGCCCGCCTTCGGGTCCGGCTCCTGGGTCCTCACCCACTCCGAGGTGCTGGCCTGGACGTACCGGCTGGCGGGCGCCCTGGCCGATTTGGGGATCCGGCGCGGCTCCGGGCTGGCCTGCGTATCGGCGGGCAACCCGCCCGAGACCCTGCTCGTACGGCTGGCCGCGCACGTGCTGGGGGCCCGGCTGACGCATGTGTGCGTCGGCCCCACCACCCACGGGCTCGAGCACCTGCTACAGGACTGCGCGCCCTCCCTGCTGGTCCACGACACCCCGGTGCCGCCGGCCCCGGCGGCCCGTATCGGCCTGGCCGCGCTGCTGGAGCTGGCCGCCGCCCGCGAGGCGCTGCCCGTTGAAGTGGCGGCGCGCGACGAGGACGTGGCCCGGGTGACCTACACGGGCGGCACCACGGGCCGGCCGAAGGGGGTGGCCTCGACCTTCGCCGCGATGGCGGCCCGAACGGCCACCCGCGACTCCGGTGGCTCCGGCAGCGCGGGCGGCTCCGGCCCGCTGGTGTTCGTATCCACCGACTCCCTCTCGCAGCGCTCCGGCGGCCGGTGCCTGGAGCAGCTGCGGGCCGGCGGCCGCTCCGAAATCCTGCACCCCTTCGGCACCCGGGAGTTCGCCGAGGCCTGCCGGCGGCTCGGGCCCGCGGCCACGTACCTGACGCCCTCGATGCTGTACCGGCTGCTCGACGACCCGGAGACCGCCGACGGCGTGCCCGGCCTGGTACGGGTCTCCTACGGCGACTCCCCCGTCCACCCGGAGCGGCTGCGGCGGGCGCTGACCCGCTGGGGTCCGGGGGTCCGCTGGACCCAGGGCTACGGGATGAACGAGGCCGGGGTGCTCAGCCGGCTGTCCCCGGCCGACCACGACGCGGCGGCCTCAGACCGCCCCGAGCTGCTCGGCTCGGCCGGCCGCCCGGCGCCCGGGGTGGAGATCGAGGTGCGCGGCGCCGCGCCGGGGGCCACCGGGGAGGTCTGGGTACGGTCCCCGATGGTGATGGCCGGCTACCGCAACCAGCCCGCCCTGACGGCCGGGGTCCTGCGGGACGGCTGGCTGCGCACGGGGGACGTCGGGCACTTCGACGCGGACGGGTACCTGTACCTCGACGACCGGGTCAAGGACGTGGTGATGGTGCACGGGGCGAACATCTACTGCGGCCCGATCGAGACGGCCCTGACCCGGCACCCCGCCGTGGCCCGGGCGGCCGTCGTGGGCCGGACGGACCCGGTCACCGGGGAAGCGGTGTGCGCGTTCCTCGTCGCGGCCCCCGGGCACGCCCCGACGGACGCGGCGGCGGCCGAGGCGTGCGCGCTGGTCGCGGCGGAGCTGGCGCCGGGCCAGCGCCCCGCGTCGGTGTACTGGGTAGCGGCGCTCCCGCTGACGGACCGCGGCAAGCCGGACAAGCGCCGCCTCAGGGAGATCGCGGCGGCCTCGGCCGGGTAACCGCCCCGGCGTCAGCGGAAGACCGACGGCGGGGGCTCCGGCGAGGCCACCGCCGAGGCGTCGAAGACGGGGACGGCGCCGCCCGCGAAGTCGGTGAGGGCGCGGCCGTGTTCGACCCGGCCGGGGTGCGGGTCGCTCGCCACCCGGCGGGTGAACTCGGCGAGCGGGAGCTCCCGGTCCGCGGCCACCAGAACGGCGTTGCCGAACCGCTTGCCCCGCCACACCACGGGGTCGGCGGCCAGCGCCAGTTCCGTGAACCGGGACGCGGCCGTGGCGATCTGGCCCCGCAGATGGGAGAGCGGCGGTCCGTCCGCGAGGTTCGCCACGTACCAGCCGCCCGGCGCCAGGGCCCTGCGTACGTCGTCCAGGAACTCGGTGCTCGTCAGGTGCGCCGGGGTGCGGGCGCCGCTGAACACGTCCGCGATCACCAGGTCGGCCCAGCCGTCCGGGATCTTAGCCAGCCCGGCACGGGCGTCGACCGCCCGGACCCGGACCCTGGCCTGCGGGTCCAGCGGCAGGTGTTCCCGTACGAAGGCCACGAGCCCGGCGTCTATCTCGACGATCTGCTGCGTCGAGCGGGGGCGGGCGGCGGCCGTGTAGCGCGCGAGGGTGAAGGCGCCGCCGCCGAGGTGGAGCACGTTCAGGGGCTGGCGGGCGGGGGCGACGAGGTCGATCAGGTGGCCGATCCGGCGCTGGTAGGAGAAGTCCAGGTAGCCGGGGTCGTCCAGGTCGACGTGCGACTGCGGGGCGCCGTCGATCAGCAGGGTCCAGGCGCGCGAGCGCTCCCGGTCGGGCTCCAGGGCTGCGTGGCCGCCGTCCACCTGCCCGGCCACCGCCTCGGAGGTGTCGCGTTCGCGTCCGCGCCGCTTGTCATTGCCCTTGCCCTTGCCTGCCACGGCCTCATTATGGCTGGTCAGGGCCTGGGCGTCGCTTCGCGGGCGACAGTGGGCAGTCGCCCGCGGTCGGCAGCGGGCAGTCAGCAGCAGTTGTCCGCGGCCTCGATCAGCCGGGCCGCTTCGCCGAGGGCCGCGCGCAGCACCTCCGGGTCGGTGACCGGCCCGACGGCCTCCGGTGGCAGCAGCCAGCCGGTGCCCGCGGCGGGCGAGGCGTCGCCGAAGCGCATGCCGCGTCCGTTGGTCTGCGTACAGGCGCTGCCGGGGAGGTCCCAGGCGTCGGCGGTGCCGGGCGGGACGAGGAACCCGAGGGTGCTGCCGGAGCCGTCGTGCAGCACCGGGCCGACGCCGCCCGCGCGGCTGGCCTGGCCGGCGGCGCGCTGGATGATGTCGACGGCCTCCAGCCCCTGCCGGGTGGGCACGGTGACCAGATCCGGGGCGCCCGTGAGGAGGGACTCCCCGGGCTCGGGCGCGGTGTTCGTATCCGTGCTCTCCATGCCGCCCTCCACCAAGGGAACCCCTCCTCGATCCGCGTACGACCTCGCGGGAGCGGTCCGGGAAGCCGGCGGGCTTCCTCCCACTCCGCATGAGTTCAACGCGCGGGAACGTCAACAGGTGCGGTGGTAAGACGCTGCAAAGGATGGCAGTTCATGGCGGATCGCGGGTGAGATATCCGTTTTGTAGCCAAACACCAAGTCAACCCGTCACCGCTGGCGGTACGTTCATGCCCGCCGGGCAGCCAGTCACCACAGTCACCGGCAGCGCGTCCCTTGCCCCAGAGAGGCCACGTCCATGGCGGCGTCCCCCCACTCACCCAACACCCCTTTCCGGCGGCTGCGCGGCCGGCACTCCCCGGCCGAGTTCGCCGCGATGGTGCGCAGGGCCGCGAAGGAAATCGGAGAAACGGTTTCCTGCGACGCCCGTTACATCGGCCGCGTCGAGTCCGGCGAGATCCGCTGCCCCAACTACGCCTACGAGCGGGTCTTCCTCCACATGTTCCCCGGCCGCACCCTGGCCGATCTGGGGTTCTCCCCGCGCGAGACGGTTCGGGGCCGGCTGGCGCAGCGAGAGCAGGCCGCGTCCCTGGCGGCCTTCGCCAACCGCGCCCACCCCACCGGCGCCTCTTCCCCTTCACGTTCCAAGGAGAGCGACGTGCTGCGTCGCGCGTTCATGGCGGGGGGCTCCGCGACCGTGGCGGCCGCGACCCTCGGCCTCACCCTGCTCGGCGAAGTGCGAGCCCCTCTTGCCTCCCGCGCCGGCGAGGCCGAGGCGGCCGCCGTCGAGGACGCCGTTCGCCAGATCCGGCTGCTGGACGACCGGCACGGAGCCGACGCCCTGTACCGGCGGGCCGCGGAACCCCTGCGCACCGCCTACGCGTTGCTCGACGCGGGGGCGACCCGGCAGTCCACCGAGGACCGCTTGCACGCGGGTGCGGGAGAGCTGGCCATCTCCGTGGGCTGGCTCGCGCACGATTCGGGCCGGTTCGACGACGCCCGCTCGCACTACGCGGAGGCGCTCGCCACGGCCCGGGTCTCCGGGGACGCCAGCCTGGAGGCGCACGCCTTCAGCAACATGGCGTTCCTCGCCCGGGACTGCGGGCGCCCCCGCGAATCGGTACGGGCCGCCCAGGCGGGCCGCCGGGCCGCCCGTTCGCTCGGCTCCCCGCGGCTCCTGTCCCTGCTCGCGCTGCGGGAGGCCGGCGGCTGGGCGGGGCTGGCCGACCGCAAGGCCTGTGAGGAGGCGCTGACCCGGGCGCACACGGAGTTCTCACGCGGTGAGGCGGGGGCGGACCCCGAGTGGATGTCCTTCTTCGGCGAGGCCGAGCTGGAATCCCTGGAGTCCCGCTGCTGGGCCGCGCTCGGCGAGCACGCCCGGGCGGCCCGGCACGCCCGCCGGGCGGCGGACCTCCAGGATCCGCACTTCGCCCGCAACGTCGCCCTCTACACCGCCGAGCTGGCCGACAACCTGGCCCATGCGGGCGCCCCCGACGAGGCCGCCTGGGCGGGCGGCCGGGTGCTGGAGCTGCTGAACGAGGTCCAGTCGACCCGTATCCAGTCCATGCTGGCGGCGACGGCCCGCACCCTGGTCCCGCACCAGCGCTCCCCCCGCGTGGGCGCCTTCCTCAGCCGGCACGCCCAGGCCTGAGCTGCGGCGGCCGCCGCGAACGGCCTGCGGCCCCGGGTCCGGGGCCGCTAGTAGGACTCCGTTACCTCTTCCCGATCATGTTCTGTAGGAGCATGTTACGTGTGTGGATATGCGTCAGGTCGAGGACCTTCGGGTGGAGTTAGCGGAGTTCGTGGCGGATGTGTTCGCGTCCG
>NZ_JAPNLJ010000010.1 GCF_026627445.1 Streptomyces sp. H27-H1 | reverse complement strand
CGGCCTCCTTCTTCCGTTTCCGGCTGGGGGGCAGCTGAGCATGAGCCTTGCCGCACCGACGTCCTGGGCCCGCCCGAACACCGCCGATCTGCTGCGCCGGCACTGGCCGCTGCTGCCGCTCTCCGCGGGGCGCGGCGCCGCGCACGTGGGGATTCCCGTACCGGCCGGCGACGGCGGAGCGGGCCGAGTGGTGGCCACCGGGCGGTCCGGGCCGGGGCTGGACCGGGTGGGCGCCGACGCGGTGCGCGGACCGGCACCGGCCGGGGCGCCGGGCAAGGGCCGGGCGGGCGCGGACTCCGTGCGCGGGCCCGCACCGGGCGCGCCGCGGGGTGCGGGGCCGGGCGACGGGACCCGTTCGGGAAGTGGCGGCGCGCTGGCCAAGGCGGCCGCCGTGACCGCCGGACTGACCGCCGCCGGGGCGGTGTTCGGACTGGTCCGCGACCAGACCATCGCGCACCTCTTCGGAGCCGGGCACGACAGCGACGCCTTCCTCATCGCCTGGACCGTCCCCGAGATGGCCTCGACGCTGCTCATCGAGGACGCCATGGCCCTGCTGATGGTGCCCGCGTTCAGCCACGCCCTGGCCCGCCGGGCCGCCAGCCGGGCGGGGCTCACCCGCCAGGAGGCCCGCGCGCAGGATCCCGTACGACTGCTCGTCGGGGCCACGCTGCCCCGGCTGGTGGTGCTCCTGGCCGCCGTGGCCTCCGTGCTCATCGTCGCCGCGCCGCTCGTCGTGGGCGTGCTCGCACCGGGACTGCCCGACCCCGGGCTCGCCATCGAATGCACCCGGATGACCGCCCTGACCGTGCTGTCCTTCGGGATCGCCGGCTACTTCAGCGCCGCGCTCAGAGCGCACCGCTCCTTCGTGCCGCCCGCCGCCATCTACGTCTCGTACAACGTCGGGATCATCGGGACCATGGTCGTCCTGCACGCCCTGTGGGGGGTGCGCGCCGCCGCCGCCGGGGTCGCCGTCGGCGGAGTGCTGATGGCCCTGGTCCAACTGCCCGCCTTCATCCGCAACGTGGGCTTCGGACCGACCCGCGCCAAAGGCGCCGCGCGCAGCCGGCGCGACCGGGACCGGCCGACCCTGATCGCCTTCGGGGTCATCGCCCCGGTCGTCTTCTTCGCCGTGTTCCGGCAGTCCCAGGTCCTGGTCGAGCGGTTCCTCGCCGCCTCGCTGCCGTCCGGCGCCATCTCGCACCTCAACTACGCCCAAAAAGTCGCGCAGATGCCGATGGTGCTCTCCCTGATGATCTGCACCGTCACCTTCCCCGTCGTCGCCCGGGCCATGGCCGGCGGGGAGCGGGAGAAGGCCCGGCGGCGGGTCGAGCAGGACCTCGCGCTCGCCTCGCTCGCCGTCCTCATGGGCACCGCGCTCGTCATCGGGTACGCCCCCCAGATCATCCAAGTGCTCTTCGAGCGCGGGGCGTTCACCCACACCGACACCAAGGCCACCGCCTCCGTCATGCGGGTCTACGGCCTCGGCCTGCTCGGCCACTGCCTCGTCGGGGCGCTCTCCCGGCCCTTCTTCTCCACAGACCGGCCCACCTGGTTCCCGGCCCTCGCCATGGGCGCCGGACTGCTCGTCAACATCGTCGCCGGGGCCTTCGCCGTCGGCTGGTGGGGCACCTACGGGATCGCCGCCGCCAACGCCGCCGGCATCTCCACCACCGCCGCGCTGCTCCTCACCGGCCTCGGCTCGCGGATCATCGCCATCCAGGTCCGCCGGGTCGCCATCAGCATCGGCCGGCTCTCCGTCGCGGCCGTCGCCGCCTGCGCCACCGGCTGGATCGCCGGGCCGATGATCCCCGACCCGCTGGTCAGCGCCGCCCTCGGCTGCCTGCTGGTCCCGGCCATGTTCGGAGCCACCGGAATGGCCATACGGGCCCTGGAGGTCATCGCCCTGCCGGGACAGCTCGCCCAGCTCACCGCTCACCTCACCTCCCAGCTCACCCAGAGGTTCCGCAATGTCCGCTGACACCGAAACGGCGCGCCCCGCCGCCGCGGTCCCCGCCCGCCGCACCGCCTCGCCGTGGGTCCTGATGTACCACTCCGTCGCCGAGTTCACCGATCCCGCCGAGGACCCGTACGGCATCACCGTCACCCCCCGCGCGCTGGAGGCCCAGCTGCTGTGGCTGCGCTCCCGGAGGCTGCGCGGGGTGTCCGTCGGTGAGCTGCTGCGGGCCCGCGCCGCCGGGCGGGGCGCCGGGCTGGTCGGCCTCACCTTCGACGACGGCTACACCGACTTCCTGACCCGCGCGCTGCCGCTGCTGCGCCGCTACGACTGCACCGCCACCCTCTTCGTGCTTCCCGGGCGGCTCGGCGTCGACAACGTCTGGGACCCGCTGGGCCCCCGCAAGCCCCTCCTCACCGCCGAGGGCATCCGCGAAGTCGCTGCCGCCGGGCAGGAGATCGGCTCGCACGGGCTGCTCCACCAGGACCTCACCGCCGCCCCCGACGACGTACTGCAGCAGGAGCTGCGCGGCAGCCGCGAGCTGATCCGGGAGCTGACCGGGTCGCTGCCCGCCGGCTTCTGCTACCCCTACGGGCACCTCGACGCGCGGGTCGTCGCCGCGACCCGGGACGCCGGATACGGGTACGCCTGCGCCATCGACCCCGGCCGTCTCGCCGGGCCGCACGCGATGCCCCGTACGCACATCAGCCAGGCCGACGGCGGCCCGCGGCTGCGGATCAAGCAGGTGCGCCATCAGGTGCGGGAGCTGCGGCGGGCGGTGCACCTGTGAGCCCCGAGAAGGTCCTGCACGTCATCACCGGACTCGGAGTCGGCGGCGCCGAGCAGCAACTGCGGTTGCTGCTGCGGCACATGCCGATGCGCTGCGACGTCTTGACACTGACCAATCCGGGGCCGGTCGCGGAGGGGCTGCGCGCGGACGGGGTCCGGGTCGTCAACCTCGCGATGCGCGGCAACCGCGACCTGGGGGCGGTGCCGAAGCTGGTCAAGTTCATCCGGCGCGGCCACTACGACCTGGTCCACACGCACCTGTACCGGGCCTGCGTGTACGGCCGCCTCGCGGCGCGCCTCGCGGGCGTGCGGACGAGCGTGGCCACCGAACACTCCCTGGGAGAGGCCGAGATCGAGGGCCGGCCACTGTCGGGCGGTGTCCGCGCCCTGTACCTGGCGAGCGAACGGCTCGGCGCGGCCACCGTGGCCGTATCGGACACGGTGGCGACCCGGCTGGAGGCATGGGGAGTGCCGGCCGGGCGCGTGCACGTGGTGCCGAACGGGATCGAAGCCGTGCGGTTCCGCTTCGACGAGGGCGTACGGCGGACCACCCGGGCCCGGACCGGACTGCCCGAGCGGGCGTTCGTGGTCGGCGGGGTCGGCCGGCTGGTGCCGGGGAAGCGGTTCGACGTACTGGTGCGGGCGGTGGCCGCCCTGCCGGGCGCGCACCTGCTGCTGGCCGGGGACGGGCCGGAGCGGGCGGCGCTGCGTCGGCTCGCCGCCGAGCTCGGTGCGCAGAGCCGGATCCACCTGCTGGGGGAGCGGGATCCACTCGGCGACAGCACGGACGGGCGGACCCCGGGGATCCCGGCGCTGCTCGCCGCGATGGACGTCTTCGTCTCCCCTTCGCGGGAGGAGGCGTTCGGACTGGCGGTGATCGAGGCGCTGGCCGCGGGGCTGCCCGTACTGCACGTCACCTGCCCGGCGATCGACGACCTGCCCGCGGCGCAGGCCCCGGGGGCGCGGCGGATCGGCACCGGCACCGAGGAACTCGTCGCCGCGCTGCGGGGGCACATGGAGGCGGGCGTCCGGCGGCTGCCGCCGCCCGCCGTGGTGCGGCGCTACGACATCGCCCGGAGCGCGGCGCAGCTGCGCCACGTGTACGACCTCGCGATGACCGCTTCGTCGGCCAAGGACCGGGGGGCGGCGGCTCTGCCCGGGCCGGCGGCAAGGCCGGACCGTGCGGCGCCGCTGCCGGGGGCCGGCCCCCGGACCGCCGCGCCCCAAACTCCTCCGGCTACCGCCGGGAGGGGCCCCCGGGCGGGGCTGGACGCGGCTCCCGGGCCGGCGGCGAGCGCCGCCCTCGGGTCCGCCGAGACCGGCGAGAGCGGCTGATCCGACCTCTGCAGGGGGTCCCCGTACGGGGATCCGAACCACACCACCCGTCACCAGGAAAGAGGCACGCGCATGGCCGACACCGCCGACCAGAAGAAGTCCACCCACCGGCGCCGGGTACGGCTGCTGCCGCCCCCCGCGTGGTGGCCGCTGCCCGCCGCCGCGCTGCTGGGGCTGGCCGCAGGCGGGGCGTACGGAGTGCTCAAGGCGCCCGAGTACGCCGCCACCAGCTACGTCGTCGCGGTTCCCGACGACACCACCGAGCCGGCCACCGCCCTCGGCTTCGCGCAGGCCTACGCGCGCATCGCCACCAGCAGTTCGACCCTCGCGTACGCCCAGCCCCGTGCCGGCATCGCCGTGCAGAAGCTGCGGACCCAGGTCCGCGCGGAAACCTCCCCCGAGTCCCCGATGATCGCCATCACCGGGACCGCGAAGAGCGCCGGCGAGGCCGCCGACATCGCCAACGCCGTGGCCGACGCCCTGTCGCTGAGCAGCAACCAGGCCGCCAAGAACACCGGTGTGCAGCTGCTCCTGTTCAACCAGGCCGTCGCGCCCACCGCTCCCGCCTCCGCGTCCCCCACCCTCAGCGGGGCCGTCGGCCTGTGCGCGGGCGGGCTGCTGGGCGGGCTGTGGCTGCTGGCCCGGCCCGCCGCCCGGCGGCGTGACGAGGGTCCCGTCGCGGGCACCGCGGAGGGTTCCGTCGAGGAGTACGCCTCGCTGCCCGCGCAGGGTGAGCCGGCCGCGGCCAAGGAGAAGGAGTCCGTGCGATGACGTCGGGCTCCGCCGGGTTGCTGTCGGTGACGCTGTGCCGCGATCCCCGGCAGTTCGCCGCATTGGAGGAGTCGTGGAACCGGCTCGTCCGCGGCTGTCCCACCGCCACTCCGTTCCAGAGCCACGCATGGCTGCACTCGTGGTGGCTGTCCTACGGCAAGGAGGGCCGGCTCCGCATCGTCCTCGTGCGGCGCGGGGAGGAGCTGGTCGGCGCGGCCGCGCTGATGCTCGTACACCGGCCGATGCCGCTGCTCGTGCCCCTCGGCGGGGGCATCACCGACTACTTCGACGTGCTGATCGCGGCCGGCCACGCCGACCAGGTCGTACCGGCCCTGGCCAACGGTCTGCACCGGGCTGCCCGGGGCGCGGTCGTCGATCTGCGCGAGGTGCGGCCCGGGGCCGCCGCCGAGGCCGTGTACGCGGCCTGGCCCGGGGTCGGCAGCAGGCTGACCGACTCCACCTGCATGGAGCTGCCGGCCATGCCCTTCGACGAGCTGGTCAAGCGGATGCCGTCCTCCGGCGCCCAGCGGGTGCGGGCCAAGCTCCGCAAGACCGACGCGGCGGGGATCGAGGAGCACGAGGTCACCGAGCAGGAAGTGCCCCGGGCCGTACGGACCCTGCTGCGGCTGCACGAGAAGCAGTGGCGCGGGCGCGGGGTGACCCCCGAACACCTCAAGCCGCGCTTCGCCGAACACCTGACCCGGGCCACCCGGCGGATGGTGCGGGCGGGGGAGGGCCGGCTGGCCGAGTTCCGGCTCGACGGGAAGGTGGTCGCCGCCAACCTCACGCTGCTGTCGGGCGCGCTCAGCGGCGGCTACCTCTACGGCGCCGATCCGGATCTGCGCGACCGGAAGGTGGACGTGGCGACGCTGCTCCTGCGCTACGAGACCACCCGCGCGCTCGCCGAAGGCCGCCCGGTGGTCAGCTTCCTGCGCGGCAACGAACCGTACAAGAACCACTGGCGGCCGCGGACCGTGGTCAATCAGCGGTTCCTGATGGCCACGGCCGCGCTCGCACCCCTGCTGCGACTGCACGAGTCGCAGGTGACGGGGCGCGAGCGGGCGGTGGACGCACTGCGGGAGGCGTTGCCGGCCGCCAGGGACTGGCGGGTGCGGCTCAACGAACTGCGGGTCCGGTGACCCGAACCTCCCGCCTCGAAGGGCTGGACGGGCCGGACAGGCCGCGTGGGTCGCGCGGGTCGCGCGGGCTAGAAGGGCCAGAAGCCGGTGTCCTGACCCCAGTCGATCTTGACGCAGACCGACTGCTTGCCGACCAGCTTGGAGAGCCACTCGCCGAAGTTGATCGGCACGCACCACTGCTTGCTGTTGACGGGCGGCGGCGTCGTCGGCTGGGACGGCTCCGGCTTCGGCACGAGCGGCGAGGGCGCCGGCGAGGGGACCTCGGGTTCCGGCTTGGGCACGACCGGGCTCGGGCTCGCCGGGACCTCCGGGACGACCGGACTGACCTCGGGGGCCGGGACCAGCGGACTCGGCTCGACGGGGCTGGGCACCAGCGGACTGGGGACGGCCGGACTGGGGACGGCCGGGGTGGGCTCGACCGGGCTGGGCTCGACCGGGACCTCCGGGCTCGGGACCACGGGCGAGGGCACCGGGACGGCCGGGCTCGGAACGACCGGGCTCGGGACGACCGGGCTGGGCTCGACCGGGGTCGGAACGACCGGGGTCGGAACTTCCGGCGTGGGGATCTGCGGGGTCGGGACGACCGGCGTGGGCACCACCGGCGTGGGCACCACCGGCGTGGGCACCACCGGGGTCGGGATCACCGGCGTCGGGATCACCGGGTCGGGCCGCTGCGGGGTCAGCGCCTCGCGGAAGACCTTCGTCGAGGCCGGGTTCTGCTTGCACTGCCAGACGCCGTGCGGGCAGTAGTCGGTGATGGTGTGGTAGAGCGGCTTCTGCTGCTCGATCCACTTCAGCATGCGCCGCACGTACTCCGGGTTGTCCCCGTTGCGGAACAGCCCCCACTCCGGGTACGAGGTCTCCTTGCCGTGTGCTTTCGCGAAGTCGACGTGCTGCTGGAGCCCGTACGGCTGGCTGATCTGCTCGTCGAAGTTCCGGCCGGGACCCTGGTCGTACGAATCCATCCCGACGATGTCGACCACGTCGTCGCCCGGGTAGCACTTGGTCCAGCCGATCGCGTCCGTACCGCGGTTCGGGGTGAAATCGAACTTGAAGTCCTGACCGGGGACCGAGCGCATCGTGCTGACGATGCGCTTCCAGTACGCCTTCCAGTTCTCCGGGTCGGGCCCGCAGCGGTGGGTGTACGTGGTGCCGTTCATCTCCCAGCCGAGCACGATCACCGTGTCCGGGACCTCCAGCGCCACCAGCCGTTCGGCGAGCTTCTTGAAGTGCCGGTCGTACTGGCCGTCCGCGCCGGCCCGGATCAGCTGGGCCACCTGGTAGTCGGGGATCCGGGCTTCGTTCCGCTCCTGCATGGGCACGTTGAGGACGAACATCCGGTCGTCCCGGGCGAGCCGCCACTCGGCCCAGTCCTCCAGGAAGCTGACGTTTCCTTCGATGCCGGCCCACTGGTCACCGGGCAGATAGGTGTGTCCGACCCGGATCTCCTTGCCGCCCAGCCAGTGCGACAGGAACGGGATCCGGGCCACTCCCGGCGGCCCGTAGTCGAGGTAGGCGCCCATGGCGATGTCGGACCCCGCGCTCTGCTCCTCCGGGGCAGCGAGGGCGGCCCCGGTCGCGAGCAGTCCGGCGGCGACCGTACCGATGCAGGTGCTCGCCAGTCGGCGGGGTGGTCTGGGCATGGCGTCTCCCGAGCTTTCCTGAATCGGTGTGCTTACAGAAGACGTTAGACATCAGATCTGACGAATGGCCTGTCAGGTGACGTCCGCCTAGGCCATTCGCACGTGCGCACCCTCCCCGCTTGGTCCGACTAGGTGAAAGACACCGTTCCCATGCACGCGCATCCCAGCCAAGTGCCCGCAGTTCTGCTCAGACTCGATCGGAATCCGTTCCACCACGGAACCCTCGGCGCCGTCAGATCCCTTGGGCGCGTGGGCGTGGAGGTCCATGCCGTCGTCGAGGCCGGGGGAGGTCCCATGGGGCGTTCGCGCTACCTGCGTGCCGTGCACCCCGGGCCCTTCGGCGGACTCGACCCCGAGGCGCCCGAGGCGCTGCTGGACTGCCTGACCGGGGTCTCGGAACGGATCGGCCGTCCGGCCGTGCTCATCGCCATGGACGACCTCAGCGCGATCGCCGTGTCACGTGTCGCACCGATGCTGACGGACCGTTTCCGGATCCCCCATCAGCCCGACGACCTGCCGGCGCGGGTGGCGGACAAGGCCGAGCTGTCGCGGCTCTGCGCCCGGTGGGACGTACCGCACCCGGAGACCGTGATCCCGGCGAGCGGGGCCGAAACGGCGGACGCCGCGTGGCGGCTGGGGCTTCCGGTGATCGCCAAGTGGAGCCGGCCGTGGCTGCTGCCGGCGGGTACGGGACTGCGCAGCACCACCCTGCTCCACACGGCCGCGGAGGCGCGGCGGCTGTACGAGCGCTCGGCGGAAGCGGGGAGCCGGCTGCTGCTCCAGCGGTTCCTGCCGGCCGGGCCGGACACCGACTGGTTCTTCCACGGCGCGTTCGCCCGGGGCGGGCATCCGCTGCTCACCGGGTCGGGGCGCAAGGAGCTGTCCTGGCCGGTACGGACGGGGCTGACGGCGGTCGGGCGGTGGCTGCCGGATCCGGCGGTGGAGGAGGCGGGCCTGCGGCTCGCCGAACGGCTCGGCTACCAGGGGATCCTGGACCTGGACTTCCGCCGGGACGAGCGGGGCGTCTTCCGCCTGGTGGACTTCAATCCCCGCCCGGGGGCCCAGTTCAGGCTCTTCACGGACGCGGGCGGTCTGGACGTGGTCCAGGCGATGTACCTGGACCTGACGGGCCAGCGGGTCCCGGAGCCGTCCGGCGGCCCGGGCCGGGTCTTCGTGGCGGAGAACTACGCCCTCCTCGCGGCGGTACGCGGCCGCTCGCTGCCGCGCCGCCCCCAGGCTCCGGCCGGCGGGGCGGGTGCTGGGGCGGGTACAGGCCCGGGCGCCGAGGCCGGCCGGTCCGTACGGACCTCTACAGCCGGTGGTGCCGTGCGCCGGGGCCGGGAGCGGGGGCAGGTGGAGGCGGCGTGGTTCGCGGCCGACGACCCGTTGCCGTTCGTGGCGATGCTCGCCGCCTTCCTGGGGCGGGGCGCGGTCAAGGGTCTACGGGTCCTGCGCGGAGTCCCCGCGCAGGGCCGCCGGACGGCCCGGGCCGTGGTCCGCGCCCCGCGTCAGCGGGGCCGGGAGCTGCCCCCGTCCGCCACGGCCGGTACCTCCGGCGGCTCCGGCCCCCGGTCCGCCCCGCCGGAGGCCCCGGCGGAGCCGGACGAGCTGGTGACGCGGTGACGCGGTGATGCGCTGATCCCGGGACGGGGTGCCCCCGTGCCCCGGTGACGGGCCCCGGGGTGGTGGGGCGGGGGGTTGAGTCGTGGTGCGCAGGTGGCAGTGGACGAACCATGAGGCTGGAGGGACTGCGGTGACACGGATGGACGACCTCGTGGTGGTCGGAGCGGGGCCCTACGGGCTGTCGATCGCCGCCCACGCGGCCGCCGCGGGGCTCGGGGTGCGGATCCTGGGGCGTCCCATGGCCTCCTGGCGGGACCACATGCCCGAGGGCATGTACCTCAAGTCGGAGCCGTGGTCCTCCAACCTGTCTGCGCCCGGCGGGCGTTACACGCTGGCCGAGTACTGCGCGGGGCGCGGGATCGCCGCCGAACACGGAACTCCGCTGCCCATCGGGACGTTCAGCGCGTACGGGCTCTGGTTCGCCCGGCACGCCGCACCCCCGGTGGAGGAGGCGACCGTCACCGAAGTCACCCCGCAGGGCGGGGGTTTCCTGATCCGTACCGCCGAGGGGCCGCCGCTGCTCGCCCGGACCGTCGCGCTGGCCGTGGGCGTGATGCCGTTCGTCCGGTACCCCGGCGCGCTGCGGGAACTGCCCGCGGCGCACTACTCGCACAGCAGCGGCCACAGAGACCTGACCCGCTTCGCCGGCCACGAGGTGGCCGTGCTCGGCGCCGGGCAGGCGGCGCTGGAGACGGCCGCCCTGCTCGCGGAGAACGGGGCCCGGCCCTGCCTGGTGGCCCGGCGCTCCAGGCTGAACTGGAACACCGTCCCGCAACCGCTGCGCCGGCCCCCGCTGCGCGCCCTGCGCGATCCGCACAGCGGCCTCGGCACCGGCTGGCGCAGCTGGGCCTGGTCGGAGCTGCCCTGGGCGGTGCGCCGGCTGCCCGCGCCCACCCGGGAGCGGATCGCGGCGACCGCACTGGGCCCGGCCGGAGCCTGGTGGCTGCGGGAGCGCTTCGAGCGCCGGGTCCCCGTCCTGCTCGGGCACCGCCTGCAACGGGCGGTCGCGGCGGGCGGGCGGACCCGGCTCGGGCTGACCAGCGCCGCCGGGGAGTCCGTCGTACTGGACACCGCGCACGTGATCGCGGCGACCGGCTTCACCCCGGACCTGGCCCGGCTGGAGCTGCTCGACGCGGGGCTGCGGGCCGCGCTGGGTACCGTAGGGGAGAGCGGGACGCCGGAGCTGAGCCCCGGGTTCGAGTCCTCCTGGCCGGGGCTGTTCTTCGCGGGGCTGCTGACCGCTCCCTCATTCGGCCCTTCCATGCGATTCGTACACGGCGCCGGCTTCACGGCGGGGAGACTGGTGTCAGGAGTCCGCAAGCGTCTGGGGGCCCGGAGCCCGCTGACGGGTTCCACCGGTGCGCCCCGGACCGACCGGGCTCCGGCGGCCGGGCACAGAGCGTGAGAGGGGTCCGCGATGAGCGCAGGGCGAGCACAGGGCCAGGGCCGCGGCTGGGCGAGGATTCCGGCCAGCCGTGCGGAGCAGCCCGGCACGACGAGGGCGGAGCCCCCGCACCCGCACGCGCAGGACGCGTACGCGCAATCCCCGTACGCGCCGTACGCCCCGGACTCGTACCCGCAGGCCCAGTACCCGCAGGTCCAGTACCCGCAAGCCCCGTACGACCCCTCGATGATCTACCTCTCCCTCCTGAAGCGCTGGCAGGAGGCCGGACGCACCCTTCCGGGGCATCCTGACGAGGAGATGGGAGCGGCTCATTTCCCAGCCGTGCTGGCCCGGCCGTTAGGTGGTGTGAGTCTCGTGGCAGCGGCGGAGCGACGTGACAAGAGACCGGAGGGTTCCGGGAGCCCAGGGAACGCCGGAAGCCCCGAGCGGCCCCTCATCGGCGCCGCAGAGCGGCTCGCGCTCAACGGCATGGGCAGCTTCGAGTGGGACCTCGGCGCCGGGACCCTGATCATGGACGAGTCCGGGAAGGAGGTCTTCGACCTCGACCCGGAGGAGTTCGACGACACCCCCGAGGGCCTCGGGGTGCGGATCCCGGTCGATGATGCCGCGCGGCTCAGGGACACCGTCCAGGGCGTCCTGGACGGCGAGGAGGAGACGTACGGCCAGTACTTCACGGTGCAGCGGCGTGACGGCCGCGACCAGTGGACGCACACCCAGGGCCGGGTCCTGCGGGACGCGGAGGGGCGGCCGGTGCGCATCGTCGGCATCGTCCGGGACGCGACGGCCGAGCTCGCCCACGTCACGGTCCTGCGGAAGCTGGAGTCGGCCCGCGCCCAGCAGGCGACCATCGTGCAGCGGACCACGGAGGCCCTGTCGCGAGCGGTGACGGTCGACGACGTGACGGCCACGCTGACGGGCGCGGGGGCGCTGGAACGGCTCGGCGTGGAGGGGATGGCGCTGGGGCTGGTCGAGGGCGGGAGCATCAAGATCATCGCACTGAGCGGGGAGTCCCTGGAGATCCTCAGCGAGCGCAAGTTCACCCGGCTGGACGGTTCGCTGCCGTTGTCGCAGGCGGTGCTCAGCAGGAAGGCACGTTTCGTCACCTCGCTGGCGGAGCTGGCGGACGAGTTCCCGCTGCTCTCCGACTACCTGGGCCGGATCCAGTACGACGCGGCCGCCTACCTCCCGCTCATCGCGCAGGCCGAGGCCATCGGCGGGCTGGTGCTCTTCTACCGGCGGCGCACCGATTTCAGCCCCGAGGAGCGCAACCTGTGCCTGGGCCTGGCGGGTATCGTCGCCCAGTCCCTCCAGCGGGCGCTCCTCTTCGACCAGGAGCGCGAGTTCGCCACCATGCTGCAGGCCGCCATGCTCCCGCGGCGGATCCCGGAGATCACCGGCGGGGAGATCGCGGTGCGCTACCACTCGGCCTGGAGCGGCCGCGAGGTCGGCGGGGACTGGTACGACGTGATCGCACTGCCCCGCGACCGCGTGGGCATCGTCGTGGGCGACGTACAGGGCCACGACACGCACGCCGCCGCCATCATGGGCCAGCTCCGCATCGCACTACGGGCCTACGCCGGCGAGGGGCATCCGCCCTCCACCGTGCTGGCGCGCGCCTCCCGCTTCCTGGCCGAGCTGGACACCGAACGGTTCGCGACCTGCATGTACGCGCAGGTCGACCTGGAGACCGGAGGCGTACGGGCGGTCCGCGCGGGCCACCTCGGACCGCTGATCAGGCACACGGACGGGCGAACGGGCTGGCCCAACGTGCGCGGTGGCCTGCCGCTCGGGCTGGCCACCATCTTCGAGCAGGAGGAGTTCCCCGAGACCCGGCTCGACCTGGTTCCCGGCGAGACCCTCGTGCTGTGCACCGACGGGCTCGTCGAGGAGCCCGGCACCGCCATCACCCAGGGCATGGAGGCCCTCGCCCACGCGGTCCGCAGCGGCCCGCAGGGGGCCGGGGCCCTCGCCGATCACCTCTCGGACCGGCTGTGGGAGCGATGGGGCTCCGGCGACGACGTGGCCCTGCTGGTGCTGCGCCGGGCCCCCGACCCGGGCACCCACCGGGCCCCGCGCATCCACCAGTACGTCCACCAGGCCGACCCGGAGGGGCTCTCGGAGGCCCGCTACGCCCTGCGGCAGGCGCTGCGCGACTGGGGCATGCCGGAGCTCGCCGACGACGTGGAGCTGGCGGCAGGAGAGCTGCTGGTCAACGCCCTGCTGCACACCGACGGCGGAGCGGTGCTGACCATGGAGGTGCTGCCGGAACCGGTCCGGCGGATCCGGCTGTGGGTCAAGGACCGCTCCAGCGTGTGGCCGCGGCGGCGGACCCCGGGGGAGTCGGCGACCACGGGGCGCGGGCTGCTGCTGGTGGACGCGCTGGCCACGCATTGGGGGGTGGAGTCCCGGGGTGACGGCAAGGCGGTGTGGTGCGAGTTCGACGCGGCGGGCAGAGCCGCGCGGAGCGCACCGTGAGGGGCCTCCCGCGCGGGTCCTTTCCGTGACCGGACGCCCACGCCGAGTTGTGGGGCGCCGGGGGCGGGGTGATGATGCCGCCATGGAACGGTTTCTGCGGAATCTGCTGCCGTGCGCCGGCTGAGCAAGCGCGCGGTGACGAGCGTCCTGGCGCTGCTGCTGTTCGCGGCCGGGGCGGCGACGGCGGTGGACTGGTCGACCGGGCGCCCCGATACGGACCCGGGATGCCAGACGGTGGCCTTCATGTCGATGACGGGCGAGGCGCCCTCGTGCCGCTGAGGCCCTCGAGCCGCTGACGCCCGGGCCCGGCAGCGGCGGCTACCGGAGGGGCGTTCTCGCGGACTTCGGGCGGCGGCTAACGGTGGTCGATCACCTCGACCTGGCGGGCGTCCTGCGCGACCGTGTCGACCGACCGGGGCAGCAGGCCGCTGCCGAAACGGATCTCCTGCAGCTCGGCCTTGGCGAGCGCCCCGCCGGCGTGCACGGTCGGGGTGAGCCGGAGCGTGCCGTGTGCCGACCAGACGTGCACCGCGCCGTCGCACTGGGCGTCCCCGCCGCCGATGCCGAGGCGGACGTCCTCCTGCTCGATGGTCGCCTTGATCTGAACCGCTCCAGAGGGTGACGGGGCGGTGCAGCGGTACTCACCGGAAAGGTGGATCGTGCCGTCGGGGGCAATATGGGCTTCCGAAGATACGGAAATGTCATTTTCGTAGTGCGCGGCGTTCGCCGGGGCGGTGAATACCGCCGTGGCGCCCAGTGCGGCGAGTGCGGCCAAGGCCATGCGGGGGCCGGTCGCGGCCATCGTTCCTCCTGTTGGACGAGGGGTGCAAGGGGTAGCGGAATTCCGCAGGACGGCATTGTGCCGACATCCGGAAGGCATTGTGCTGGCATATGGAGGCCAATGCGTTCCGCGGGATCGTGTCGGTGTGTGCAATTGCCCGCTCGGGCGCGTGAGACTGACCGGAATACACCCCCGAAGATCCCCGAAGGGATCCGCATGCGTCAGTCCGCTCTTGCCACGGCCGCCCTCCTCCCGCTCCTGCTGTTCGGTGCCACGGCCTGTTCCGACGCCCCCGAAGGGGCCGCGCTCGCCCCGGCCGCGGTTCCCGCCGTACCGGTGGACGACGGTGGGGTGGACGACGGTGTGCCGGGCGTCGGTGACGATCCCGCGGCGGAGCGGGACGGGGTGGCGCGAGCCGCGTCCAAGGACGCCCATGTGGGTGACTCCGTACGGGTCAAGGGCCGAGAGGTGGGCCGCCACCTCCAGGTGGTGCTGGCGGCCTACGTCGACCCGGCGGTCAGCGTCGAGAAGAACTTCGCCCCGGCGGCCGGCAAGCGCTGGGTGGCCGCCTCGATGTCGTTCGTCAATGTCGGCGGGGCCTCGTACGGGGCTCTCGGGCGCATGTGGGCGCTCGACGGCGCGGGAAAGCGCCATCCGGTGGTGCCCACCGGGGAGCTCACCACCGGCAAACCACTCGTCTTCGATTCCCTCGCGGTCGGTGAGCGGGCCGAAGGATGGGTGGTGTTCGAAATCCCGGAAAACGCGCGCGTCGTACGGCTCCAGTACCAGGACGCGAACATGCAGGCGAATTCCGCAGGAGGATTCTGGGCGGTCTAGCCCGCCCGGGTGAAACGGCGTCAAAAGGCCGGGGCAGTGGCCACTAAGGTGCGGCGCATGACTTCTACCCAGGCCGAACTCGACCGCTCCAAGCTCGGCACCCTTTCGGTGCTCGCATGGATCGGCGACCCCGACGAGGCCCACGACATTCCCTATCTCCTCGCCTACATCCTCGGGGACGGCCCCGACGGTCCCGCGGCGAGCGAGGCGGCGGCCCGCGGGCTGCTGGAGGAGATCGGCCTGCCCATCGGCGACGTGGTGATGGACGGCGTCCGCAACCCGGCCTCCTTCCCGGTGCAGATTCTCCTCGAGGGCAACCAGATCGCGCTGACCCTGCCGGGCATGAACGCCAGGTGCATCGCCCCGCCGGAGTGGGTCAAGGCGGCGGACGACAGCGGGCAGGCGTACTTCCTCTTCGCCACCCGCGCCTGGCCCGAGGCGGTCCCCGGCCGGCCGGTCGAGGCCGAGACGCTGCAGGCGTTCGCGGGCGACACCGAGGTGCTCAACCACAGCGCCCACGCCGTCCTCGCGGTGCGCCGCCTGCAGCGATAGGCACCCGCAGGGCGCACCCGACGCGCAGCACACGCTGCGCGTCGGCCCTGGCTCCGGCCGCCGGGCTCCCAGCCTGCCCGGTGGCCGGTCCGCTTGTGCGGGCCGGCTCTCCAGGTCGCCTCCCGGGCCGCCTCCCGGGTCGGCCTACGGCTGGTCGAAGGCGAAGCGCAGCGAGCGGACCCGGTTGTCGAAGCTGGACCCGGCCAGATCCGGCAGACCGATGGCGCGCAGTCCGACCGGGCGGGTCAGCAGCTCGCGGAAGAGCGCCTTCATCTCCACCCGCGCCAGGTGCGCGCCCAGGCAGAAGTGCGGTCCGCCGCCGCCGAATCCCAGGTGGGGGTTGGGGGAGCGGGTGATGTCGAAGGCGTCCGGATCGGGGAAGACGGCCTCGTCGCGGTTGGCGGAGGCGTAGTACAGCACCACCTTGTCGCCGGGGACGAACGAGTGCCCGCGCAGGGTGTGTTCGGCGGCGACCGTCCGGCGGAACTGGATGATCGGCGTGGAGTGGCGGATCATCTCGTCCACCGCGCCGTCCGCGTGCGCCTCGAAGTCCCCGATCAACAGGTCGCGCTGGTCGGGGTTGTCGGTCAGCAGGGTCAGGCCGTGGGTGATGGCGTTACGGGTGGTCTCCACCCCGGCCACCATCAACAGGGAGAAGAACGCCCCGAGTTGACGGGCTCCGAGCGCCTCGCCGTCCACATTCGCGCGGACAAGGGCCGAGATCAGGTCGTCGGTCGGGTTCTCGCGCCGCTCCCGGCCGATCCCCGCCACCATCCGCTGCATCCGGGCCAGGGCCCGCAGTCCGCGCCCGGGCATCCGCAGCCGGGCCGCCAGGCCCCGTTCGACGCCGATGTTCTCGGAGGCGTGGTTGACGCGGTCGGCGATCTCGGCGCGGTAGTGCTCCGGGATGCCCATCATGTTGCAGATGACCTCCAGGGGCAGCCGCGAGGCCACCGCCTCGACGAACTCGTCCGGCCGCCCCTCCAGTACGTCGTCCACGATGCGGGCCGCCACCGCGTGGATGTCCTCCTCGGCCGCCGCCAGCAGCCTGGGGGTGAAGGCCCGTTGCACGATCTTGCGCAGTTGCGCGTGCTCGGCGCCGTCCAGGTTGACCATCGAATCCCCGAACAGCGCCCGCACCCACCGGGCCGGCTCGGGCGTCGTCACCCCGGGCGCGCTGGCGAACACCTTGGGCAGCCGGCTCGCCTCCTGCACGTCCGCGTGCCGTACGAGGGCCCAGTGCCCGCTGCCTTCCGGGACGAACACGGGGGAGTCCAGGGCCCGCAGACGGGCGAAGGCGGCCAGCCGGCGGGCGGGGGGTGCCTGCCAGAAGGCCGGGTCGGCCAGTTCCCTGCCGGGGTCCTGACCGGGTCGTTGTGCGGGGAGCGTCATGGCCGTGCCTCCAGTTGCTGTGCGTCGTCCTGCGGTGGAGAACGGCGGCGGGGGCGCGGGGGTGACGGCCCGGCTCGACCCCGTTGGCAGGCTCCGCACCCGAACCCGGTGGCTCGAAGACCGGCTGGGCGGAAACCTGCGGGGCGCATCCAGCCGAGATGGATCCTGCGGGGCCTGTGCGGTGCTGGGTGCTGCGGCGCTGGATCACACGGGGCGGGACCGGGCGGGGCTGGAGGGGTCGGGGCCGGACGCGTCGGCGGACCCGCCTCGGGTGGCCAGGGTCATGCCGACCGCCACCGTCGCCGCCGCGACCAGGCCCGCGTACAGGACGGCGTACGTGCCCGCCCATGAGCAGGCGAGCACCGCGAGGGCGGAGACCGGCAGGGTCAGCTGCTGGGCGAGGCCCCGCTTGAAGTGGCGGGAGTGCAGCAGCCACACCATCAGCAGGAAGAGCGCGGTCGCAACGGTGACGGCCGCGTTCGCTGCGAGCTGCGAGACGTGCGCCTTGCCCACCGCGTGCTCGACCGCGACCTCGATGCCCGCGCCGATCGCCGCGCCCGAAGCGAAGATCAACAGGTGGCCGTACCCCCACGGGATCGCCTCCCGGTTGGAGGTCAGCCGCTCGTGCATCGGCACCGCGAAGTAGATCCACCAGGCGGCGAAGACGATGAGCAGCCCGCCGGCCGCGATCGGCAGCAGCTCGCCCAGGGCCTCGTGCTCGTCGAGCGCCGACTTCACCGCCACCGTGCTCGCCGCGATCGTCTCGCCGAGCACGATGATCGTGAACAGGCCGTAGCGCTCCACGATGTGGTGGGCGTGCCACGGCGTCTGGTGGCCGCGCTCGGCCACCACCGGAACCAGCAGCTCGGCGGCGGCCACGGCCAGGAAGAGCCAGCGCTTGGAACCGTCCGGGACGAACAGCAGCGCCACCCAGCCGGCCTGGCAGACGACCAGCCCGGCCGCGTACTTCAGGGCCGCCGTGCGGGCCTCGCCGCTCTCGCCGGAGGCGGCCCGCAGCCACTGGGCGGTGAGCGCGACGCGCATGATCAGGTAGCCGATGACGGCCACCGTCCAGTCGTTCTGGTCGAAGGCCCGGCTCACGCCCGCCGCGTAGACGAGCACGCCGGCGATCTGGACGAGCGTCGCGATCCGGTACGGCACGTCGTCGCAGTCGTAGGCGGAGGCGAACCACGTGAAGTTCATCCACGCCCACCACACACCGAAGAAGACGAAGAAGTAGCTGATCACGCCGGTGCCGGGATGGCCCTCGGCCAGTGAGTGCACGAGCTGGGCGCCCGCCTGCGCGATGGCGACGACGAAGCAGAGGTCGAAGAACAGCTCCAGCGGGGTCGCGGCGCGGTGGCCCTCGTCCCGGCTGCGGGCGGTCATGGGTACGTAAGCCAGAGCCATACCGCCCAGGACAGCAGCCCTACGAGGTTCAGCAGGCGAGGCGCGCGGCCCTCAGGGCCCGTGTGCCCCGGGCGGACTCGTACCGGCCAAGGACGAGCCGGGCCAGCCGCGGGTGGTCGGCCAGCGGCTCCGAGACCGTCCAGGCGGCCGAGCCGTTCAGGGCGCGCGCGAAGCGGCCCGGGGCCAGCAGGTGCGCCGCCACCGCGACCCGGTGGTAGCCGGCGGCCCGCAGGGAGGCCACGGCTTCGGGGACGGTCGGCCCGGCGGAGGTGAGGTAGGCGGGGACCACGGGGACGGGGACCGATCCGCCGTCGTACTCCAGCAGGCCGGCCAGCTGGGCCGCGCAAGCCTCCGTACCCGCGTTGCCGCCGGGGCGGGAGGAGCCGGCGCCGGCCACCACCACCGCGTCGGCACGGGTGTACGGGCCACGGCGCCGCTCGGCGTCGCGCAGACGGCTGTGCAGGGCGCGGGCGACGTCCCGCTCGCCGCTGAGGCCCTCGGTGAGCGTGCAGCCAGTGCCTTCCAGCACGGCGGGTATGTCGACGCGGCGGTGGAAACCGTCGCCGAGCAGCAGCGGGACGACGACCGCGTGGGGGTGCTCGCGCACGACCTCGGCGAGCGAGGGCCGCTGCACGTCGAGGTGGCCGACCAGCGCGTGCACCCCGCTGATGGCCTCGACACAGGAGACGAGCCGGTCGATGGTCGCGACGGCCTCCGTGGCCGCGCTGCCGTGGACGGCGATGACGAGCATGTGGTCTGCCTCCCTGAACCGCCCCCGCGTCCCCCTCCCACGGTAGGCGCGGTGCGGGCCCGCGCAAGCCTGGCCAAGGGCCCGTGCGCCAGGCCGGAAGTCCTGTGTGGAAAGGGGCCGTGTCCCCGCCTCCAAGGGCCCTTTTCGGTCGTTTCGGGCTGCGGTGCGGACCTACCGTCGAAAGGTCGGAATGTATGCACGCATGATGTCTCGGTCCGGCCGCCCTGGCCGCCTCGGGACCGCGCGGCACAGGGACACACGGAGTGAGATCCATGGGGCAGACGCTGGTTGTCATCGGCCACGGCATGGTGGGGCACCGCCTGCTGCAGGCGCTCGCCGAGCGTGACGCGCTCGCCGACCCGACCCGCCCCGAGCGTGGCGGCTGGCAGGTCACCGTTCTCGCGGAGGAGGAGCGCCCGGCCTACGACCGCGTGCACCTGTCCGCGGCCTTCACCGGCTCCACCGGCGAGGAGCTGTCCCTGGTCGAACCCGGCTTCCTGGAGAAGTACGGCATCGACCTGCGCCTCGGCGACCCGGCGGAGCTGATCGACACCACCGCCCGTACGGTCACCGCACGCTCCGGCGCGGTACTCGGCTACGACGCCCTCGTGCTGGCCACCGGCTCCTACCCCTTCGTGCCGCCGATCGACGGCGCCGACGCGGAGGGCTGCTTCACCTACCGCACGCTCGACGACGTCGAGGCCCTGACCGCGTACGCCTCGGCCGCCGAGGTCCGTACCGGCGTCGTCATCGGCGGAGGGCTCCTCGGCCTGGAGGCGGCGGGCGCGCTGCGCACCCTCGGACTGGCCACGCACGTAGTGGAGTTCGCACCCCGGCTGATGCCCCTGCAGGTGGACGACGGCGGCTCGGCCGCCCTGCGGGCCACCATCGAGTCCATGGGCGTCGCCGTGCACACGGGCGTCGGCGCGGCCGGCGTGCAGATCCACCCCGACGGGCGGGCGCAGGCACTGAGGCTGACCAGCGGCGAGGAGATCGGCTCCGACGTCGTGGTCTTCTCGGCCGGCGTGCGGCCGCGCGACCGCCTCGCCCGCGAGTGCGGCCTGGCCGTGGGCGACCGCGGCGGGGTCGTCGTGGACGCGCACTGCCGCACCAGCGACCCGTACGTCTATGCGATCGGCGAGTGCGCGCAGACGGTCGACGGCAAGGTCTACGGGCTGGTCGCGCCCGGCTACCAGATGGCCGAGACCGTCGCGGATGCCCTCGCGGGTGCGGGCGAGCTGACCTTCACCGGGGCCGACACCTCCACCAAGCTCAAGCTGATGGGCGCCGACGTGGCCTCCTTCGGTGACCCCTTCGCCCCCGAGGGCCGGGACGGAGCCGTCTCGGTGGTGTTCTCCGACGCCCGCGAGGGTGTCTACAAGAAGCTGCTGCTGGGCCCCGACGGCGCGCTGCTCGGTGGCATCCTGGTCGGCGACGCGGAGGCGTACGGTTCGCTGAAGCCGCACGCCGGCCGGCAGCTGCCGGCCCCGCCGGAGGCCTTCATCCTGCCGTCGACGGACGGCGTGGCACTGCCCGGCGCCGACGCTCCCCCAGCTACCGCCGGGAGGTACCCCCTGCCCGACGACGCGGTGGTGTGCAGCTGCCACAACATCACCAAGGGCCGGCTGCGCGAGGCGGTGGTCGCGGAGTCCCTCACCGACATCGGCGGCATCAAGAAGTGCACCAAGGCCGGCACGGGCTGCGGCGGCTGCATCGGCACGCTGCAAGCGGTCCTGGACGCCGAACTGGCCGCGGCGGGCATCGAGAAGCCCCGCGGACTGTGCGAGCACTTCACCCTGACCCGCGCGGAGATCTACGAGAAGATCCGCACCGAGCGCATCCGCAGCTTCAGCGAGCTGCTGGAGTCCTACGGCGAGGGCTGCGCCGTCTGCAAGCCGGTCGTCGCGAACGTCCTGGGCACCCTCGCTCCCGACCTCGGCATCGGGCACATCCTGGCCGGCGAGCAAGCGGCCCTGCAGGACTCCAACGACCTCTTCCTCGCCAACCTCCAGAAGGACGGCACCTACTCGGTCATCCCGCGCGTCGCCGGCGGCGAGATCACGGCCGAACAGGTCATCGCGCTGGGCGAGGTGGCCAGGGACTACGGCCTCTACACGAAGATCACCGGCGCCCAGCGCATCGGCCTCTTCGGCGTCCGCAAGGAGCAGCTCCCCGACATCTGGCGGCGCCTCGGCGGCGCCGGATTCGAGTCCGGGCAGGCGTACGGGAAGTCCCTGCGCGCGGTGAAGTCGTGCGTGGGATCCCGGTTCTGCCGCTTCGGGCAGGGCGACTCCATCCAGCTCGCGATCGACCTGGAGCTGCGCTACCGGGGCCTGCGCACCCCGCACAAGTTCAAGGGCGGCGTCTCGGGCTGTCTGCGCGAGTGCGCGGAGGCGCGCGGCAAGGACATAGGCGTCATCGCCACCGCCAACGGCTGGAACCTGTACGTCAGCGGCAACGGCGGCGCGACCCCGCGCCACGCCGACCTGCTGGCCTCGAACCTGGACACCGCCGAACTCTTCGCGATGATCGACCGGTTCCTCATGTACTACATCCGCACCGGCGAGCGCCTGGAGCGGACGGCCGCCTGGATCGAGCGGCTCGGCGGCAGTACCGCGGGCCTGGACCACCTCAAGGCCGTCCTGATCGAGGACTCCCTCGGCATCTGCGCGGAGCTGGAGGCACAGATGGAGCGCCACGTGTCGGCGTACGAGGACGAGTGGTCCGCGGTCCTGGAGGACCCGGCGGCGCTGGAGCGCTTCGGGACCGTGGACTTCGGCACGGCGGCCGAAGGCGCGGCGCAGTCCCTGGAACCGGGCCGCGGGCGGACGGTAGTGCTGCCGGACGGCACCGAGGCCGCGGTCTTCAAGGACCGTGCGGGCGAGGTCTACGCGGTCGGCAACCGGGACCCCTTCTCGGGGGCCGACGTCATCGCCAACGGCATCATGGGCTCGCGCGACGGGGTGCCCGTGGTGGCCTCGCCGATGCACAAGCAGGTCTTCGACCTGCGGACCGGCATCTGCCTGGACGACCCCGAGGTGTCCCTGCCGCTGGTGGACCTCAAGCCTTGAGGCTCTGCGGCCGCCGTACCAACGCACTGTGGGCGATGGGACCTTGTCCTGTCGCCCACGCGACGTTCTCCCCTGATATGAGGCGCCCCCGTAGGCGGACCCTAAGAAAGTCAGGACTCCTCGCTTCATTCTTCTCAACCCCTCCGAACGTTCAGGACATGCCATGATTTCCGCCAAGCAGGACGCCCGGCCGGCCACCGGCCGAGTGCAGGCGCCCGATCCGGCGCAGTACCGCCCCGGTCGCACGATCACGGAGTGGACGCCGCAGGACCCGTCCTTCTGGCAGACCACCGGCAAGAAGGTCGCCACCCGCAACCTGTGGATCGCGGTGCCGGCCCTGCTGGTGGCCTTCGTGGTCTGGCAGGTCTGGAGCATCACGGCGACCAACCTCAAGGACGTCGGCTTCGGCTTCTCCCAGTCCCAGCTGTTCTGGCTGACCGCCGTCCCCGGCATCACGGGCGGTACCGCCCGCATCCTCTACACCTTCATCGGCCCGATGATCGGCCAGCGCCGCTTCACCGCGCTCTCCACCGTCGTGCTGATCGTGCCGCTGCTGTGGCTGGGCTTCGCGGTGCAGAACCCCGACACCCCCTACAGCACGCTGGTCGCCATCGCCGCGCTCTGCGGTATCGGCGGCGCCAACTTCTCCTCCTCCCTGGCCAACATCGGCTTCTTCTACCCGAAGCAGGAGAAGGGCAACGCGACCGGCATCAACGGCGGCCTGGGCAACCTGGGCGTCTCCGTGGTCCAGCTGCTCACCCCGATCCTGATCACCGCGTCGGTCCTGGCGATCGGCTCGGGCCAGAAGAAGGCCGACGGCTCGGAGATCTACCTCCAGAACGCCGCGTTCGTCTGGGTGCCGGTCCTGATCGTCCTCGCGGTCATCGCCTGGTTCGGCCAGAACGACCTGAAGGTCGCCTCCACCCCCTTCAGCCAGCAGAAGATCATCTTCAAGCGCAAGCACAACTGGCTGATGACCTGGCTCTACGTCGGCACCTTCGGCTCCTTCATCGGTTTCGCGGCGGCGCTCCCGCTGCTGATCAAGACGACCTTCCCGGCGTACTCCGTGGCCACCTACGCCTGGATGGGCCCGGCTCTCGGCGCGCTGGCCCGCTGGGGCGGCGGCTGGATCGCCGACAAGTTCGGCGGGGCGCGGGTGACGATCCTGTCCTTCGTGGGCATGGGCGCGTCGATCATCGGCGTAATCACCTTCCTGCCGGCCGGCTCTGACACCGGCTCCTTCTACGGCTTCTTCTTGTGCTTCCTGTCGGCGTTCTTCTTCTCGGGCGTCGGCAACGGATCGACCTTCCGCCAGATTCCGGTCATCTTCCGCGGCCAGCACCTCGCGGGCCTCACGGAGGGCACCCCGCAGTACGCGAAGGCGCTGAAGCAGGCGGAGATCGAGTCGGGCGCGGTGACCGGCTTCACCGCGGCCATCGCCGCCTACGGCTTCTTCTTCATCCCCGCGATGTTCGCCAACTTCGCGGTGACCAGTGCGATGTGGGGCTTCGTCGGCTTCTACGCCAGCTGTGTCGTCGTGGCCTGGTGGTTCTACGCCCGTAAGGGCGCGGAAGCCCCCAGCTAGCCGGTGGCCCCTGCGGGGCGGCCCGGGTGTGGTGCGGTTGCGCTGCGCGGGCGACCCCGCACCGGCCCGGGCTCTCCTGGGCTCCGCCCCGGACTCCGCACGGGTCGGGTCGGACCCCGCGCCGGGCCGGCTACGCCTGTGCGGCACGCCCGTGCCGGGCATGCGCCGCCCAAGCCGTGGCCGGAGTCGTGCTGAGGCCGTGGCCGTGTGCGGCGCCGTTGCCGGGGACCAGCCCCCGGACCCCCGTGCCTCAAACGCCGGCGGGGCTGAGTTTGGCTTCGCCCCGACCCCCGCGCCTCAAACGCCGGACCGAGCGCCGCTGGGGCTTGATCGATTCCTGAAAGGGCGACGTCGTGCTCTGCATGTTCCTGCAACTCGCCGTCATGGTGGCGGCCATCGCTCTCGGCTCCCGTAAAGGCGGGGTGGCCATGGGGCTCTGGGGAGCCGTCGGGGTCTTCGTGCTCGCAACTTTCTTCGGGGTCGTCCCCGCCGATACCTCCGGCATCGTCGACGTCATGCTGATCATCCTCGCGGTGATCATGGCCGCCGCCGCGATGGAGGCCGCCGGTGGTATCGACTACCTCGTCGGCCTCGCCGAGAAGGCGATCCGACGCAAGCCCAGCCGGGTGGTCTACGTGGCTCCCCTCGTGTCGTGGGCCTTCACCCTGGGCGCCGGCACCGCCCACGTCTTCTACCCCTTGCTCCCCGTGATCCATGACGTGGCCCGCGAGGGTGGCGTCCGGCCGGAGCGGCCCATCGCGGTCTCGTCCATCGCGGCCACCTTCGGTATCACCGCCTCGCCGGTCTCCGCGGCCATGGCAGCCATGATCGTGATGTTCGAAGGGGACGGCTGGAACCTGCCGCGGATCATGGCCGTCGCCGTGCCGGCCACGCTGCTGGGCGTGCTCGTCGCCGCCACCGTGCAGTCCCGGATCGGAAAGGAGCTCGGACAGGACGCCGAGTACCTGCGCCGGCTGGCCGCCGGGGAGATCGAGGCTCCCCCTCCGGCCGAGGCGGCCCCTCCGATGCGGCCACGGGCGCGCTGGTCGGCGTACCTCTTCCTCGGCGGGACCATCGCCGTCGTCCTCAGCGGTCTCTTTCCGGCGCTCCGCCCCGAGACGGCCAAGGGGCCGCTCCCGATGCCCGCCACCATCGAGATCCTCATGATGGCCGTGGCCGCGCTGATCCTGCTGCTGTGCAAGGTCGACGCCAAGCGGATACCGGGCACGGACGTGGCCAAGTCGGGGCTCGTGGCTGTCATCGGGGTCTTCGGGCTGTCCTGGCTGGGGCTGTCCTTCATCGGTGCCAACGAGGCCCGGATCACCGGTGCGCTCGGCGGGGTCGCGCAGGACCACCCCTGGTTCTTCGCCATCATGCTGCTGCTCCTCTCCGCGCTGCTGTTCAGTCAGGCCACGACCACCAAAGCGCTGATGCCCCTCGGACTCGCCCTCGGTATCCCGGCCCCCCTGCTCATCGCGATGTGGCCCGCCGTGAACGGGTATTTCCTCCTCCCCACCTACGGCACCTTCATCGCGGCGATCAACTTCGACAGGACCGGCACCACCCGTGTTGGCCGCTTCGTCGTCAACCACTCCTTCATGCTGCCCGGCCTGATCACGACGTGCGTCGCGGTATCCACAGGCTTCGCTCTGGTTCGGATTGTCTGACCGGTTCGCCCCTTCTTCGCTGCCCGCCGCACCATTTCCCAAATCTTGTGAAAGTTTTCACAAGCGCACGATGGACCTTTGGCCTGCTCAAAATGCCAGGTCAGTCGGTATGGGAGACCCTTGGCGCTGGAAAACGTGGGACTTTCGGGCTCCAGCTCGGGACCAACGCGCCGCCAAATGATCGATCAAAAGGCGTGCAATGGATACAAGCAATGAGGCGACTCGGAAGGTGCGGGCGATGACTGCCACCCCTGCGGAATCCACGAAGAACAGCGCGAACGGCGAGGCCTGGGAGGGCTTCAAGGGCGGGCTGTGGCGTGACGCGATCGACGTCCGCGACTTCATCCAGCAGAACTACACGCCGTACGAGGGCGACGACGCCTTCCTCGCCGGCCCCACCGAGCGCACCACCGCCGTGTGGAAGGCGATCACGGACAAGTTCCCGGAGGAGCGCGAGAAGGGCGTCTACGACGTCGCGTACGACATCCCGTCGACGATCACCGCGCACGCCCCCGGTTACATCGACCGCGACAAGGACCTGATCGTCGGCCTCCAGACGGACGCCCCGCTCAAGCGCGCGATCATGCCCTACGGCGGCTGGCGCATGGTCGCCGGCGCCCTGGAGACCTACGGCTACCCGGTCTCCGACGACCTGGAGAAGGTCTTCACGGAGTACCGCAAGACCCACAATGCCGGTGTCTTCGACGCGTACACCCCCGACATCCGCGCCGCCCGCAAAGCCGGCATCGTGACCGGCCTGCCGGACGCGTACGGCCGCGGCCGCATCATCGGCGACTACCGCCGCGTGTCGCTCTACGGTGTCGACCGCCTCATCGCCTTCAAGAAGGAGGAGAAGGAGGAGATCAACTCCCTCCCCGCGGGCAACCGCTCGCTGGAGGAGACGATCCGCCTGCGTGAGGAGCTCTCCGAGCAGATCCGCGCCCTCGCCGAGCTCAAGGCGATGGCCGCCTCCTACGGGTACGACATCTCCGGCCCGGCCACCACCGGCCGCGAGGCCATCCAGTGGCTGTACTTCTCGTACCTCGCCGCCGTGAAGGAGCAGAACGGTGCGGCCATGTCGCTGGGCCGCACCTCCACCTTCATCGACGTCTACCTCCAGCGCGACATCGAGGCCGGCATCCTCACCGAGGAGCAGGCCCAGGAGCTGGTCGACGACTTCATCATCAAGCTCCGCATCGTCCGCTTCCTGCGCACCCCGGAGTACGACGAGCTCTTCTCCGGCGACCCCACCTGGGTCACCGAGTCGATCGCAGGCATGGGCGAGGACGGCCGTCCGCTGGTCACCAAGACCTCGTTCCGCTACCTCCACACCCTCTACAACCTCGGCCCGGCCCCCGAGCCGAACATGACGGTCTTCTGGTCGCCGCAGCTGCCGCAGGGCTTCAAGGAGTTCTGTGCCCGCGTCTCGATCGACACCTCCTCGGTGCAGTACGAGTCCGACGAGCTGATGCGCCCGCGCTTCGGTGACGACACCGCCATCGCCTGCTGCGTCTCGGCCATGCCGGTCGGCAAGCAGATGCAGTACTTCGGCGCCCGCGTCAACGTCGCCAAGACCCTGCTCTACGGGATCAACGGCGGCCGCGACGAGAAGTCCGGCGCCCAGGTCGGCCCGTCCACCGGTGCGATCACCTCCGAGGTGCTCGACTACGACGAGGTCATGGCGAAGTTCGACGAGCAGATGGAGTGGCTCGCCGACACCTACGTCCACGCCCTGAACGTCATCCACTACATGCACGACAAGTACGCGTACGAGCGCATCGAGATGGCGCTCCACGACCGCGACGTGCGCCGCACCATGGCCTGCGGCATCGCCGGCCTCTCGGTCGCCGCCGACTCGCTGTCCGCCATCAAGTACGCCAAGGTCACCGCCGTGCGCGACGAGACCGGCCTCGTCACCGACTACACCATCGAGGGCGACTACCCGGCCTTCGGCAACAACGACGACCGGGTCGACTCGATCGCCGTCTGGCTCGTCGAGGAGTTCATGAAGAAGGTGCGCAAGCACCCCACCTACCGGGGCGCCGAGCACACCCAGTCGGTGCTGACCATCACCTCGAACGTGGTCTACGGGAAGAAGACCGGCAACACGCCGGACGGACGCCGCGCCGGCGAGCCGTTCTCCCCGGGCGCCAACCCGATGAACGGCCGCGACACGCACGGCTACGTCACCTCGGCGCTGTCGGTCGCGAAGCTCCCGTACGAGGACGCCGAGGACGGCATCTCGCTGACCAACACGGTCACCCCCGACGGCCTGGGCCGCACCCCCGAGGAGCGGATCAAGAACCTGGCGGGCGTCCTCGACGGCTACATGGCGGTCGACGGCTTCCACATGAACGTGAACGTGCTCAACCGCGACACGCTCATGGACGCCATGGAGCACCCGGAGAACTACCCGCAGCTGACCATCCGTGTCAGCGGATACGCGGTGAACTTCGTCCGCCTCACGCGCGCTCAGCAGCTCGACGTGCTGAACCGCACCTTCCACGGCTCTCTCTGATCCCTTCGGGAGAGACCCACGAACACGCGCGGCCCGGGGCCGGCCCTCGCCCGGCCCCGGGACCGCGCGTCACCAGATCAGTCCACGGAATCTGGAAGCTGGAGCACCTGCCATGACCGTCCTCTTCGGTACGAGCCTTCCCGTCGGCCACGCCAACGCGATCAGCGTGAGCGCCGGCCAGACGCCCGCCGCCGCCGCGACCCAGCGGCCGAGCGAGGGCACGGTGCACTCCTGGGACCTGTCCACCGGGGTCGACGGCCCCGGCACCAGGTTCGTGACCTTCCTGTCCGGCTGCCCGCTGACCTGCCTGTACTGCCACAACCCCGACACCATGCGGATGCGCAACGGCAAGCGCACCTCGGCCGACGACGTCATCGCCGAGGCCCGCAAGTACACCAAGTTCATCTCCGCTGCCGGGGGCGGCGCCACCATCTCCGGCGGCGAGCCGCTGCTCCAGCCCGTCTTCACGGGCGAACTGCTGCACCGGATGAAGAACGACCTCGGACTGCACACCGCCCTGGACACCTCCGGTTTCCTCGGGGCCCGCGCCACCGACGCACTGCTGCGCGACGTGGACCTGGTACTGCTCGACATCAAGTCCTGGGACCGCGAGACGTACAAGAAGGTGACCGGCCGCCCGTTGGAGCCGACCCTGGATTTCGCCCGCCGCCTCGCCGACCTCGGCAAGGAGGTGCACCTGCGGTTCGTGCTGGTGCCCGGGCTGACCGACGCGCGGGAGAACATCGAGGGCATCGCCGCCTTCGCGGGCACCCTGGGCAACATCTCCCGGGTCGACGTGCTGCCCTTCCACAAGCTCGGCGAGAGCAAGTGGGAGGCCCTCGAAATGGAGTTCACCCTCCATAACACGCCGTCGCCGACCGCCGGCCAGGTCGCCGAGGCCAAGGCGATTTTCGCCGCGCAGGGACTGAACGCGGTCTGAGCGTCCGAGCCCGCCGAGATCCTCACCCGTTCGGCGGACCCGTAAGGTCTACATAACGGGCTGATTAGGCATAAACCGCCTAGCGTGGTGCTGTGTCCGAGCCCTCAGATGTCATCGATGCCGCGCCGCCCCCACCGGCGCCCGAGACCCCGCCGCCGGCCAGGCGGTCCGTCACCGCACGGGCCACCCTGGCCGGCACCGTCGTCTCGCTCCTGCTCATCGTCGCGATCGTGCTCGGCAGCCGGCTGCTGCGGGACTTCGACTCCGCCCTGCTGCCGTACGCCGTCGCCACGGTCTTCCTGGCCTTCGGCGTGGCCTACCGGTACACGGTCTGGGTCTCGGCCCCCGGCGCCCGCCGCCTCTTCAAGAAGGGCTTCGGCAGCTTCTTCTCGGCCGAGAACTTCCGCAAGGCGCCCACGGCCGTGCCGAAGATGATCGCCACCTACCTCGGCTTCCAGAAGTTCCTCGGCGCACGCTCCCGCCCCCGCTGGATCGCCCACCAGCTGATGTTCTGGGGCTGCCTCCTCGCCGCGGCGATCACCTTCCCGCTGACCTGGGGCTGGTTCACCTTCACCGCGGACAGCGGCGCCGGACCCGGCTACGACATGCGGATCTGGGGCTTCAAGATCCTCGGCTTCGACGCGCTCAGCGTCCTGGGCTGGCTGATGTTCCACGGCCTGGACATCGCCGCCGTCCTCGTCATCCCCGGCGCCTCGTACTTCCTGTACCGGCGGATGAAGGACCGCGGAGCCATGACCGGCCAGCGCTTCGCCTACGACCTGCTGCCGCTGATCTGCCTGATCGTGATCTCCGTGACCGGTCTGCTGCTGACCTTCTCCTCGATCTTCCTGCACGGCGGCGGATACGAGTTCCTCGCGATCCTGCACATGGTGTCGGTGGTGTTCACCCTCATCTACATCCCGTTCGGGAAGTTCTTCCACATCGTCCAGCGCCCGGCCGCCGTCGGCATGCAGCTCTTCAAGTACACGACCCGCGACGACGAGCAGGTCTTCGTCTGCAAGCGCTGCGCGGAACCCATCGACACCGCGCCCTACGTGGAGAACCTGCGCGGCACGATGAAGGACCTGAAGCTCGACTTCGACGCCTTCGTTGAATACTGCCCGCGCTGCAAAAGGTTGCTGCGCGGCAGCGTCTACCTGGCCCATGTCAAGAAGGGCTTCAATTGAAACCTCCCGCTCCCGGAGGAGGGGATTCCTGGCTCACGCCGCCTGGGCGGACCAGCGGCCCGTCAGGTCTTCCACGATCAGCGCCAGCCGGGTTGAGACCAGCCCGGAGAACGGCAATGCAAAGGGCGATGCGCGTGCTTGGTTCTCGCTATGCACCGCCCACAAATCAGGCTGCTCGCTTCTGTCGTGGCGCAAGCCCGATTCACGAAGACGGCGCAATTCTCCGGAGGCTCAAGTGACCGCGACCGACCCCGCAAAGGCCGCGGCCCGGCCCGTACGCGTCTCCATCGACCCGTCCATCGCCCCGCCCGGCACCCGCAACTTCCGCGACGCCGGCGGCATCCCCGCCGACCAATGGCACGCCGACCAGAACGGCGAGACCCTGGTCCCCACCCACTGCTGCTTCTGCGGGGTGCAGTGCGGGATGTACCTGCGCGTCGACAAGGGCGGCAAGGTCTTCGGCGTGGAACCCCGCAACCACGACATCAACCGGATGCGGCTGTGCCCCAAGGGCATCAACGCCTACCAGCAGGTCAACCACCCCGACCGGCTCACCGCCCCGCTGATGCGGCGCTCCCGGGACGAGGAGTTCAAGGAGTGCTCCTGGGACGAGGCCCTGGACTTCACCGTCTCCGAGATCCGGCGCATCCAAGAAGCCCACGGCAACGACGCCTTCGGGCTGCTCGGCGGAGCCAGCCTGTTCTCCGAGAAGACCTACCTGGTCGGCAAGTTCGCCCGGGTCGCGCTGAAGTCCAAGCACGTCGACTACAACGGCCGCCTGTGCATGGTCAGCGCCGCCGGAGCCAACAAGCTCGCCTTCGGCATCGACCGGGCCGGCAACCCCTTCTCCGACATCCTCCTCTCCGACTGCCTGCTCATCGCCGGGTCGAACGTGGGGGAGTGCTTCCCCGTGATGACCCAGTACCTGTGGGGCGCACGGGACCGCGGCGCCTCGCTCATCGTGATCGACCCGCGCGAGACGGCCGTCGCCCGCACCGCCGACATCCACGTCGCCCTCAAGCCCGGCACCGACTCGGCCTTCTTCAACGCCGTCCTCAACGTGGTCATCGCCGAAGGCCTCACCGACGAGGCCTACATCGCCGCGAACACCACCGGCTGGGACGAGGTCAAGAAGACCGTCGCCGAGTACCCGCCCTCCCGCTCCGCGGAGATCTGCGGGGTACCGGCCTCGCAGATCGTCCAGGTGGCGCGCGTCTTCGCCGGCGCGGACAAGGCCATGGCCTGGCACGCCCGCGGCATCGAGCACCACTCCCAGGGCGTCGAGAACTGCCTGTCCGTCATCAACCTGTGCGTGGCCACCGGCCACATCGGCAAGCCCGGAGCCGGCTACGGCACCATCACCGGCCAGGGCAACGGCCAGGGCGGCCGCGAACACGGCCAGAAGTCCGACCTCCTGCCCGGCGGCCGCTCCATCACCAACCCGGAGCACCGCAAGCAGATCTGCCAGATCTGGGGCATCGAGGAGTCCGAGCTCCCCGGCGCCGGCACCTCCATGATGGAGATGGTCTGGCAGATGCAGCGGGGGGAGATCCGCGGCCTCATCGGCATCTGCAACAACCCCTTCGTCTCCCTCCCCAACTACGCGGTGGTCAAGGACGGCTACGACACCGCCGAGTTCCACGCCCAGTTCGACTTCTTCCTCTCCGAGACCGCGGCCAACGCACACGTGGTCTTCCCCGTCACCACCTGGGCCGAGGACGAGGGCGTGATGGCCAACGCCGAGGCCCGCGTCGTCAAGCACAACAAGGCCCAGGAACCCCCCGCCGGGGTGCGCACCGACACCTGGGTCATCTGCGAGCTCGCCAGACGGCTCGGCGCCGGGAAGCACTTCGACTTCCCCGGCTCCCGCGAGGTGTTCGAGGAGCTGCGCGTCGCCTCCGCCGGCACGGTCAACGACTACTACGGCATCACCTACGAACGCCTCGACGAGACCGGCGGGATCGCCTGGCCGTGCCCCTCCACCGAGCACCCGGGAACCCCCCGGCTGTTCGAGGACGGCCGGACCTACCACCCCGACGGCAAGATCCACATGCAGGTCGTGGAATGGCATCCGCCCATGGACGCCTACACCGAGGAGTTCCCCCTCTCCCTCACCACCGGCCGCACCGTCGCCCACTTCCTCTCCGGCAACCAGACCCGCCGCCTGGGCGCCCTCGTCGAGCAGACCCCCCGCCCCTGGGTGGAGGTCCACCCCTCCCACGGCTTCCGCAACGGTGACCCGGTCCGGGTGGTCACCCGGCGCGGCAGCGAGGTGTTCCCGGCGCTGGTCACCGAGGCGATCCGCCCCGACACCGTCTTCATCCCGTACCACTGGCCCGTACCGACGTCCGCGAACGCCCTGACCATCGACGCCCTCGACCCCCGCTCGAAGATCCCCGAGTACAAGGTCTGCGCCGCACGGATCGAGGCTGCCGAGCGGGTCGACGAGGTGCCCGCCCCGCCCACGCCACCGGGTCGTGAGGCATATCCCGAAGCCCAGGTCTCCCGTACCGACCCCCTGCCCCCCACGGCCCCGCAGGGCCGCGGCACGGCTGAGAGGAGCTGACCCGCCATGATGGGTCGCACGATCTTCATCGACCCGGGTCGCTGCATCGGCTGCCAGGCGTGCGTCTCGGCCTGCCGTGAGTGCGATTCGCACCGCGGCAAGTCGATGATCCACCTGGACTACACCGAACCCGGCATGTCCGTCGCCTCCCTCCCGAGCGTCTGCATGCACTGCGAGGACCCGGTCGCACCCTGCGCCGAGGTCTGTCCCGCCGATGCGATCCTGGTAACCGCCGACGGGGTGGTCCAGCAGGCCGACACCACCCGCTGCATCGGCTGCTCCAACTGCGTCAACGCCTGCCCCTTCGGCATCCCGAAGATCGACCTCCAGGCGAAGCTGCAGATGAAGTGCAACCTCTGCTACGACCGCACCGCCTACGGACTCGCCCCCATGTGCGCGACCGTCTGCCCGACCGGGGCCCTCTTCTACGGAACCCTCGAAGAACTCCAGGCGGAGCGCCCCGGCGTCCAGGTGGCCGACTCCTTCGTCTTCGGTGACGTCGTCGTCCAGACCGGCGTGGCCATGGTCGTCCCCGCCGACAAGGTCCAGTGGCCCGTCCCCGGCGGCCTGCCCGTCGTCGAGATCAACGGAAGGGACGTCCGATGAGCGTCACCGAACAGCCCCCTCCACACCCAGGTCGTCAGGGCGAAGGCCATGCGGACGACGGAGCGGCCGCCGACGCCGCGGTCGCGCAGCTGCGAGACCGGATCAGCGCCGACTCCCTCACCACCCGCCGCGACTACCTGCGGATCGTCGCCACCGTGTCCGGGGGCCTGGCCATCGGCGGTGTGGGCGTCGCCGCCGGCATCCTGCACCGGCACGGCGACAACGAGGGCCTGCCCGACCCGAAGAAGGTCGCCGACCTGCTGCCCCCCGGCCAGTCCGTGGCCTTCCGCTTCCCCGGCGGCGACGACCGGGCTCTGGCCGTGCGGCTCGGTGACGGCTCCCTCGTGGGCTACTCCGCGGTCTGCACCCACCTGGCCTGCGGCGTGCTGTGGCGCGAGGACCGGGGTCCCGACGGGGAGCTGTACTGCCCCTGCCACGAGGGCGTCTTCGACGCCCGGACCGGCGAGGTGACGGCCGGTCCGCCGCCGCGTCCGCTGCCGAGGATCTACCTGACCGAGCAGGCCGACGGCAGCGTCTGGGCCGTCGCCACCGCCCGGTCGGGAGAGCCGGCCAAGGACGCGCTCTGCCGTCAGTTCGGAGACTCCCACCCGGAGGAGGCCGCCCGGCTGGGCTGCCCCGGCGCGGCCCGGGCGGGTTCCACCGAGAGGAGGCCCACATGAGCGAGACGCCGCTGCCGCCCCGCCCGGAGTACCACCCGGGCAGTGCCCAGCCCCGGCTCAACCGCCCGGTGCGCGAGCGGTACCCGCAGATCCGCTCCACCAGCGGGTACGGGGACCCCCGGATCCGGCACACGGGCCCGGGCCCGGGAGCCGGCACCGAGCAGGAGCCCGAGCGCTCCTCACGGCTCAACGCGCGCCTCGCCCTGGCCCTCACGGTCGTGATCGGCCAGCTCTGGGCACTGACCGTGACCGTAAACGAGTGGATGAAGGGCAACACCGCCACGGCCTGGTGGGGAGCGGGATTCCTGATCCTGTCCTTCCTCGTCGTGATCGGACTGTGGCTCCTCGACCCGAAGGACCGATGACCATGTCGATTCCCACCCCCACCCCCACCCCTCCCGCGGTGCGTTCGCACCGTGCGGAGAGCTACAGGCCCGGGGCCACCATCGCCGAGTGGCGGCCCGAGGACGACGGCTTCTGGCAGACCACCGGCCGCAGGGTCGCCCAGCGCAACCTCTGGGTCTCGATCCCGGCCCTGATGCTCGGCTTCGTGGTCTGGCAGGTCTGGTCGGTGACCGTGGTCAGGCTGAACGACGTCGGCTTCGGCTTCTCGAAGTCGCAGTTGTTCTGGCTGACAGCGATCCCGGGCATCACCGGCGGCACCTTCCGGATCCTGTACACCTTCATCGGGCCGATGTTCGGCGAGCGGAAGTTCACCGCCTTCAGCACGATCATCCTGATCGCGCCGATGCTGTGGCTGGGCTTCGCGCTCCAGGACACGGGCACCCCCTACTGGGAGCTGGCGCTGATCGCGGCCGTCTGCGGCATCGGCGGCGCGAACTTCGCCTCCTCGATGGCGAACATCGGCTTCTTCTTCCCCAAGCGGGAGAAGGGCAGTGCCAACGGGCTCAACGGCGGCCTCGGCAACCTCGGCGTGAGCGTGGTCCAGCTGGTCGCCCCGCTGGTGGTCACGGCCGCCGTCCTGGGCGCCCCGGCGGGCGGACCCCAGCGAGACGGCAAGAAGAACACCGACATCTGGCTGCAGAACGGCGCCTTCCTCTGGGTGCCGCTGCTGGTCATCATGGCGCTGGCCGCCTGGTTCCTGATGAACGACCTGAAGGTGGCCGCGGCCCCCTTCAGCCAGCAGAAGGTCATCTTCAAGCGCAAGCACAACTGGATGATGACCTGGCTCTACGTCGGCACCTTCGGGTCCTTCATCGGCTTCGCGGCCGCCCTCCCGCTCCTGATCAAGAACAACTTCGAGGGGCAGGGCTACCAGGCCACCACCTACGCCTGGATCGGCCCGTTCATCGGGGCGCTCACGCGCTGGGGCGGCGGCTGGCTCTCGGACAAGATCGGCGGAGCCAGGGTCACCATCCTGTCCTTCATCGGCATGGCGGCGGCGCTGGTCGTGGTGATCTTCGCGCTGCCGGCCGGTGGCCAGGAGGGCAACTTCTGGCCCTTCTACATCGGCTTCCTGGTGGCCTTCGCCTTCTCCGGCCTGGGCAACGGCTCGACCTTCCGCCAGATCCCGGTGATCTTCCGGGACCTCCACATGAAGGAGGCCGCGGGCAAGGGTCCCGAGGCGCAGGCCGCGGCGCTGAAGCAGTCGGAGATGGAGTCGGGCGCCGTCACCGGCTTCTCCTCGGCCATCGCCGCCTACGGCTTCTTCTTCATCCCCGCGATGTTCGCGGCCATGGCCGTCACCAACGCACTGTGGATGTTCATCGGCTTCTATGCCACTTGCCTGGTGGTGTGCTGGTGGTTCTACGCCCGCAAGGGCGCCGAGGCTCCCAGCTGAGCGGGGCCGGTGGCGGGGGCGGCCGTACCCTGGAGGCATGAGCGACGCCCCCGCCACCGATCCGCACGACCCGAAGTCCGCACGGCCGGAGCCCGCGGAGCCGCGGCCCGCGGCGAAGCCCAAGCCCAAGCCGCGGCTGGACTTCGCAGACCCGCTGGACCAGCAGTCCTCGGACGACACCGACGGGGGCTGGGGCGAGCGGCAGCCCCCCGGCGGAAGCGCCGCCGACCTGGCCCGCTTCCTCGACGAGAAGCCGCCGCACCACGTCTGACCCGAGGGCCCGCTTAGAGCCGGGGCACCGCGGCGCCGGACTGGACGCTCCTGCCGTTCGCACTGCGCTGGGCGACGAGCTCGTCGCGGATCTCCTTGAGGACCACCAGCTCGGTGATCTCCATGGTCTCCTTGACGCCTTCCTTCGCCCTGCGGCGCTGCTCCACCTTGGCGAGGTACTTCGCCATCGGGAGGACCATCAGGAAATAGACGACCGCGGCTGTGATCAGGAAGGTCAGTGCGGCGTTGAGCACCGAGCCCCAGAGGAGCTCCACACCCGTCGGCTTGCCGTCCGCGCCGACCCCGCAGGGATCCTTGATGCAGCTCTTGTAAGCGTCCAGACTCTGCGTGCCGGCGAGGCCGATCACCGGGCTGATCAGCCCCTTCACGACGGAGTTCACGATGCTCGTGAACGCGGCGCCGATGACCACGGCGACCGCCAGGTCGACCACGTTGCCGCGCATCAGGAAGGCCTTGAAGCCTGCCAGGATGCTCTCCTTCTTCTTCTCGCTCACTACTGAGCCTTTCTTCGTATCTGCCGAACATGGAGCCAACGGTTCCGAAAGCTACGGCAGTTTGGGTCGCGGGTGTCCAATCGGCCTCCTCCCCACGGTGGCTTGCTTGCACGTTCGTGCGATTCAACACAACGTCACCGCCAGCCGGGACAGGGTCCCCGCCCCGACGAGAGCCCGCGCGGTGTCCCGGGGAACGGACAGGACCACCAGTGCCCCGCCTTCCCCGGAGGCCTGCTCAACCCCCGTCTCCGGAGCGGGCACTTCGGCGACCCGGGCCCCTGACGCCACCACTCGGGGAGGCCCGCCCCGCTCGGCGGCGACCACGTCCACCCGGTCCCCGGGCCGCAGCAGCCGCACCGTCGCCGCGTCCGCGATGCGCACCGGCGCCGACACCATCCGCACCGCCGCCGGCGGAGGCTTCGCCGCGGGTGGCGCGGAGCCCCGCGAGGCTTGCGCCTCGGCCCCGCCCACTGCCAGTACGGCCGCCACTACGGCCAGCCCGGCCGCGGCCCCGCGCCGACGGCGCCGTACGGCCCTGCGCAGCCGGTCCCCGGCCCGCCCCACGCGGAGCGGGGCGAAGAGCGGAACGGGCCGCGCGGGAGGGCACGTGGCGGAAGACGGATGCCGGGGGACGAAGGACGGGCGCACAGGAGTATGGGTGTGGGGTGAGGAGAAGGAAGGGACGCGGGAGTTCGCGGCCATGACGACCACCACCTGACGGAGTGAGTCCGAGGCCCGGACCCAGCGCCCGGACACCCCTCACGATCCGCCGCCCCGCCGGATCCCGCTCGGCCCTGTGGACGATCCCCAGCTTGTGGATATCCCCGTCACCCGCGGGAGTTACGGGAGCCGGCCGCCCTCCGCGATCCGCCGGAGCGCGGCCACCGGATCCGGGGCCCGCGTCACCGACCGTCCCACCACGACGTGCGAGGCCCCCGCCGCGAACGCGGCCCACGGGGTGTCGCCGCGGGAGTGCCCGCCGCTTCCGCCGCTCTCCCCGCCCGGCAGAGACACCCCCGGTGTGACGATCAGGTGCTCCGGTCCCAACAGGGCGCGCACCGCCCCCGCTTCCCGCGGCGCCGCGATGACCCCGTCGCACCCGGCCCGCGCCGCCAGCCGGGCCAGCCGCAGCACCTGCTCGTCGGTGCCGGTGCCGGTGCTGATGCCGATGTCAGCGAGGTCGCTCCCGGTCATGCTGGTGACCACCGTCAGCGCGAGTACCCGTAGCCCCGGGAATTCCCGCGCCGCATCGACGGCTGCTGCCATGATCCCCGTGCCGCCCATGGCGTGCACGGTCACCATCGAGGCGCCCAGCGTTCCGGCGGCGCGGACGGCGCCGGCCACCGAATTCGGGATCTCGAAGAGCTTCAGATCGAGGAAGACCTCGTGACCCTGCCCCACGAGCTCGCGTACGAGGTCCGGTCCGGCGGCGGTCAGGAGTTCCAGGCCGACCTTGTAGGAGCCGCAGGCGCCCCCGAGGCGGGCCACGAGGGCCTCGGCGGCGCTCCGGTCGTCGAAGTCGAGGGCGACGATGATCCGCTGAGCGGTGGGGCTGTCCATCCCGCCAGTCTCCGGGTCGGCGCCCGGCGCTGATCCGCGGGGCTCGTCGTGCGCGGTCGCGCCGCTACCCCGCCGGGCCCCCGTGAGCCGCTGTCGCCTGAGGAGCCGCGGCCCCGGCCGGGGGAGGCCGGCCAGGGGAGGCCCGGCCAGGGGAGGCCCGGCCGGGGAAGGCCCGGCCGAGCCCGCATCCCGTCGGGCGGAGCCCGACGGCCGCGCTAAGGAAGTTCGATGCCCAGGTCCCAGCCGTCGTGGGCATGGGTGCACAGGCAGTCGCGGGATTCCGTCGGGGGCAGCGCGGCCACCGCGTCGAAGAGAACCTCGCGCAGCCGCCCGACGTTCTCGCCGAACACCTTGAGGACCTCCGTATGGGAGACCCCCTCGCCCGTCTCCGCACCCGCGTCCAGGTCCGTGACCAGCGCCATCGAGGTGTAGCAGAGCCCCATCTCGCGTGCGAGGACCGCCTCCGGGTGGCCCGTCATGCCGACCACCGACCAGCCGGCCGCAGCATGCCAGCGGGACTCGGCGCGCGTGGAGAAGCGCGGCCCCTCGATGACGACCATGGTGCCGCCGTCCACCGGCTCCCACTCCCGCCCGCGCGCCGCCGCCAGGGCCACCTTCCGCCCCACCGGGCAGTACGGGTCGGCGAAGGTGGTGTGCACGACATTCGGGACGGAGCCGTCCGGGAGGGGCTCGCCGTCGAAGAAGGTCTGGGCGCGGGACTTCGTACGGTCGACCAGTTGGTCGGGGACGAGCAGGGTGCCCGGTCCGTACTCGGCGCGCAGGCCGCCCACCGCGCAGGGGCCGAGCACCTGGCGGACGCCGACGGAGCGCAATGCCCACAGGTTGGCCCGGTAGTTGATCTTGTGCGGGGGTACGGTGTGGCTGCGTCCGTGACGCGGCAGGAACGCCACGCTGCGGCCCGCCAGCTCGCCCACGTACAGGGAGTCGCTCGGGGGCCCGTAGGGCGTCTCCACCTGGATCTCGGAGACGTCCTCCAGGAAGGAGTAGAAGCCCGATCCGCCGATGACACCGATCTCTGCATTCGCCATGCGGCCACCCTAACGGGGCATGCCGAAGGCCCCGCCGTCGGTTGGGACGGCAGGGCCTCGGATGAATCCGATGGAGCTGTGGAGCGGGTCAGGCGGCCGAGGAGCTCGACGACGACGAGGAAGTCGAGGTCGAGGACGACGACGAAGACGTCGAGGACGACGACGCGGCCGGGGTGGCGGCCGGCGTCGACGCGGGCTTCGAGGCAGGGGTGCTGCTCGACGAAGCGCCGCGGCTGTCGTTCCGGTAGAAACCGGAGCCCTTGAAGACGATGCCGACCGCGGAGAACACCTTCTTCAGGCGTCCGTCGCAGCTCGGGCACACGGTCAGCGCGTCATCGGTGAACTTCTGCACGGCCTCAAGGCCCTCACCGCACTCGGTGCACTGGTACTGGTAGGTCGGCACGAATTTCCTCCTGGCACTCTGACTCAATGAGTGCTAACGACGCTCCATGGTGACGTATTCCGGCGGATCAGTCCACCGTCACAGGCACGCGGTGACCGAGACCACGCTCGTTCGCACCCTGGGAGGGGGCGGCGGAAGCGGTCGGCTTGGACGAGCTGATGATCCTGCTCGGGGCCTTCGGGGCCAGCTTCGCACGCAGGACCAGCAGGATGGTCAGGGCGAGCGCGGTGGCCACCAGCGGCACGAGGAACCCGTACGAGGACCCGTGCGCGTCCGTCAGGCGGCCGGCCAGGGTCACGGCGCCGGCCTGCCCGAAGGCGACCGCTCCGGTGAGCCAGGTGAAGGCCTCGGTCCGTGAGGCGGCCGGGATCAGCTGCTCGATCATGGTGTAGCCGGTGATCAGCGCGGGGGCGATGCACAGACCCACGACCAGGCCGAGCGCGCCGAGCAGGATCATCGAGTCCGCGGCCCACAGGACCGAGGCGGCCGCGGTGAGACCGATGTAGCCGAGGATCAGGCGACGGCGGGGGCCGATCTTCCAGGCGATGGTGCCGCAGGCGATGCCGGCGATCATGTTGCCCGCGGCGAAGACGCCGTAGAGCAGACCGTTGGCGCCGGGGTTGCCGATCTCCTCGGAGAAGGCGGCCAGCGAGACCTGCATGCCGCCGAAGACGGCGCCGATGCCGATGAAGGCGACGATCAGGACGCGCAGGCCGTGGAACGACAGGGCCGGGGCGTGCTTCTCACCGTGTGCCGGGCGGGCGACGGGCTTGGGCTGCGTGGCGCGCTGGGCGGCGAAGAGCAGGCCGCCGATCAGGGTCAGCGCGGCCTCGGTGACCAGACCGGCCGCCGGGTTGATGCCGGTGCACAGCGCGGTGGCGAGCACCGGGCCGACGACGAAGGTGAACTCGTCGGTGACGGACTCGAACGCGGCGGCCGTGGGCAGCAGCGGGGAGCCTTCGAGCTTGGCCGCCCAGCGGGACCGGACCATGGGTCCGACCTGCGGGACGGATGCACCGGCGGGGACGGCCGCCAGTGCGAGCGCCCAGACGGGCGCACCCAGCAGCGCGAACGCCACCAGGGAGCTGACGGCGGTGGCGTGCGTGAGGGCGGCCGGGATCAGGACGGCGCTCTGGCCGCGCCGGTCGATGAGCTTGCCCATGACCGGAGCGAACACGGCCATGGAGACTCCGGTGACGGCGGCGACGATGCCGGCGCTGCCGTAGGAGCCGGTGGTGTGCTGGACCAGCAGCAGGATGCTGATCGTCAGCATGCCGAAGGGGAGTCGCGCGGCGAATCCCGGGAGAACGAAGCCGAGGGCGCCGGGCGTGCGCAGGAGCTGCCCGTAGCCGGGTCGGGTGGGCTTGGCGGACTTGTCGGTCGTGACCGCGGATGTCACGGCCTGGCCTTTCCGCTGCCTGGTAGAACTCCCCGTCTGCGGACGATGCGCCACCTTGTGAGTGGTCGCACCCGTACATGTGGGAGCCCCGAGAGCTGTCCTCTTGCGCAGAACCGAGTGATACCTGGGCGCCCACTGCGGGAGGGGGCCACGGCCGCTTTGCGGTCGCGCCAGCTCTGCGTCAGACAGAGTTGGTTCGATGTGTGTTCCTTAATCGTACAGGCAGATCGCCCGATACGCCCTGTGATTAGGGCTACAGGGCGCGTCTTCACCTGCGATTAACTGGAACTTCGCATTCGAGTACCCATGAAACGCGGGTAAATGCGGGCAGTATCCATCGAAAATGATGAATTAGAGTGCCGCTCTAACCCTTGGCGTGGCCCTTGGTGTGACCCTTCGTGGAGCCCTTGGGCGAGCCCTTCGCGGCCCCGTCCCCGCCGGTCCCCAGCCAGCCCGCCAGCTTGCCGCCCCGGGCCACTGCCCGCAGCCGCGCCTCCGCCGCGTCCCGTACCGGGTCCGTGGCCACCACCAGCAGCTCGTCCCCGTGCCGCAGCACGGTCGCCGGCGCCGGTACGAAGCTCTTCGCGTCCCGTACGACCAGCGTCACGGAGGCCCCCGGCGGCAGCCGCAGCTCGCTCACCTCGACGCCGTGCATCCGCGAGGCGGCGGGGATCGAGAAGTACAGCAGGTGCCCGCGCAGCTTCTCCAGTGGCGCGGATTCGATGCCCAGGTCGGAGGCGGCCTCGTCGTTGTTGCCCAGCTTCAGCTTGCGCGCGAGCCACGGCAGGGTCGGGCCCTGGACCAGGGTGTAGACGACGACCAGGACGAAGACGATGTTGAAGACCCGCTCGCTGCCCTCGATCCCGGACACCATGGGGATGGTCGCCAGGATGATGGGCACGGCGCCGCGCAGGCCGGCCCACGACATGAGGGCCTGCTCCTGCCAGGGCAGCCGGAAGGGCAGCAGCGAGAGGAAGACCTCCAGCGGCCGGGCCACCATCGTCAGCACCAGCCCGATGATCACCGCCGGCCAGAAGTCGTGGATCAGCTCGTGCGGGGTGACCAGCAGGCCCAGCAGCACGAACATGCCGATCTGGGCGATCCAGCCGAGCCCGTCCGCGAATCCCCGGGTGGCGGGCCAGTGGGGGAGCTTCGCGTTCCCGAGGACCATCGCCGCCAGGTACACGGCGAGGAAGCCGGAGCCGTGCGCCATCGCGCCGGCCGCGTACGCGGTGATGGCGATCGCCATCACCGCGATCGGGTAGAGGCCCGAGGCGGGCAGTGCCACGTGCCGCAGCCCGTACGAGCCCAGGAAGCCCACCGTCAGGCCGATCGCGATGCCGATCGCCAGCTCCAGCGCGATCTTGCCCAGGAGGACGTACCACTGGTCGACCGGTCCGACGGTCGCGAAGGCCACGACCAGGATGACGACGGGAGCGTCGTTGAAGCCGGACTCGGCCTCCAGTACGCCCGTCACCCGGGCGGGCAGCGGGACCTTGCGCAGGACCGAGAAGACGGCCGCCGCGTCGGTCGAGGAGACGACCGCGCCGATCAGCAGGGCCTGCCGCCATTCGAGTCCGACCAGGTAGTGAGCGCCCGCCGCGGTCACGCTCACGCTGACGGCGACGCCGACCAGCGACAGCACGATCGCGGCCGGCAGGGCCGGCTTGATCTCTTTCCACTTGGTGCCCAGACCACCCTCGGCGAGGATCACGACCAGCGCCGCGTACCCGATCACCTGGGTCAGCTCGGCGTTGTCGAACACGACGTTGCCGATGCCGTCCTGGCCTATCGCGACGCCTATGCCGAGGTAAATGAGCAGGCTGGGAAGTCCGCTGCGCGAAGAGACGCGCACCGCCGCCACGGCGACGAGCAGCACGAGCGAGCAGACCAGCAGGAGCTCATTGAGAGTGTGGACAGTCAGCGGGCGGCCCTTTCCTCATGTACCCGGCGGCAGCGGGACGGCGGACGCCGGGCTGACGGCTCGTTCCGGCGCGGGCACGGACGGCAAGTACTTCGTTACCTTACCTAATCTTTGGCCCGCCCTTTACTCAATAGCCACATTGTGAAACGCCTGCGGAGTCCTGTCCTCGTGACCCGTCGTCAAGAGCCGTCCGCGGGGGACGGACCACGAGCTCGACCCCTGGCGGATCACCGGGGGTGGTCCTGCGCCTATGGTTGCTCCCAGCACTCCCAGGACCACCCTGCCCCTCTAAGGACAGCGATGCCCGCCAACGAAACCGCCCCTTCCGTCAAGAAGAAGGGACGACGCGCCCGTCTGATCGTGCTCGTCCTGGTGCTGGCGCTCTTCGCTGGCCTCGGCTACGGGGCGTACTGGAGCGTGGACAGCGTGCGGGCCTCGTTCCCGCAGACCACCGGCTCCCTCAAGGTGCCCGGCCTGGCCGGGACCGTGGACGTCAAGCGCGACGCCAACGGAATCCCCCAGCTGTACGCCGACTCCGACGACGACCTCTTCCGCGCGCAGGGCTTCGTGCACGCGCAGGACCGGTTCTGGGAGATGGACGTACGCCGCCACATGACCTCGGGCCGGCTCTCGGAGATGTTCGGCGCCGGCCAGGTCGAGACGGACGCCTTTCTGCGCACGCTCGGCTGGCGCCAGGTCGCGCAGCAGGAGTACGACACCAAGCTGTCGCCGGATACGAAGAAGTACCTGCAGGCCTACGCCGACGGGGTCAACGCGTACCTGAAGGGGAAGGCCGGCAAGGACTTCTCCGTCGAGCACGCCGCCCTCGAGCTCAGCGACGACTACCAGCCCGAGCAGTGGACCCCGGTCGACTCGGTGGCCTGGCTCAAGGCGATGGCCTGGGACCTGCGCGGCAACATGCAGGACGAGATCGACCGCGCCCTGATGACCGGCAAGCTGTCGCAGGCGCAGATCAACGACCTCTACCCGCCGTACCCCTTCGAGCGGAACAAGCCGATCGTCGAGGACGGCACCGTCAAGGGCGGCAAGTACGCCCCGCAGGGTTCGGGCTCCGGCAGCCCGGTGGGCTCCGGCTCCCAGGGCGGCGCCACCGGCTCCCAGGTCTCCGCGCAGACCGGCTCCGCGACCGACACCCAGACCGGGCTGGCCGGCAACGCCACCGCCCAGGGCGCCACCGTCGGCCTGCGGACGCAGCTCGGCGCGCTGGCCGAGACCCTCGACGAGATCCCCGCGATCCTCGGCCCCGCCGGCAGCGGCATCGGATCGAACTCCTGGGTCGTCTCGGGCCAGTACACGACCACCGGCAAGCCGCTGCTCGCGAACGACCCGCACCTCTCCCCGCAGCTGCCCTCGGTCTGGTACCAGATGGGCCTGCACTGCCGGGCGGCCTCGGCCGCGTGCCAGTACGACGTGGCGGGCTACACCTTCTCCGGCATGCCGGGCGTGGTCATCGGCCACAACGCCGACATCGCCTGGGGCATGACCAACCTCGGCGCCGACGTCACCGACCTCTACCTGGAGCAGGTCAAGCCCGAGGGGTACGTCTACGACAACAAGGTGCTCCCCTTCACCACCCGCGAAGAGGTCATCAAGATCGCCGGCGGCGGTGAGAAGAAGATCACCGTCCGGAGCACCAACAACGGACCGCTGATCTCCGACCGCAGCGAGGAGATCGCCACGGTGGGCGCCCGCGCCCCCGTGAGCAGCGCCGCTCCCGACCGCGCCAACGGCTACGGGGTCTCCCTGCGCTGGACCGCGCTGGACCCCGGCAAGTCGATGGACGCCGTCTTCAAGATCAACCGGGCCAAGAACTTCCCGGAGTTCCGTCTGGCGGCCCGCGACTTCGAGGTTCCCTCGCAGAACCTGATCTATGCCGACAACAAGGGCCCCAACGGCAACATCGGCTACCAGGCCCCGGGCCGCATCCCGGTCCGCACCACCGGTGACGGCAGGATGCCGGCCCCGGGCTGGGACTCGCGGTACGCCTGGAAGGGCGGCAGCGCCGGCTACATCCCGCAGGACGAGATGCCGTACGACTACAACCCGGCCCGCGGCTACATCGTGACCGCGAACCAGGCGGTCGTGGAGAGCGGCACCACCGCGGGCACGTACCCGCACCTGCTGACCACCGACTGGGGCTACGGCGCCCGCAGCCAGCGGATCAACGACCTCATCGAGGCGAAGATCAAGGACAGCGGGAAGATCTCCACCGACGACATGCGCACCATGCAGATGGACAACAGCAGCGAGATCGCCGCGCTGCTGACCCCGCTGCTGGCCAAGATCGACGTCGCGGACCCGGACGTCCGCTCCGCGCAGAAGCTGCTGGAGGGCTGGAACTACACCCAGGAGCCCGACTCGGCGGCCGCCGCGTACTTCAACGCGGTCTGGCGCAACATCCTCGAGCTGGCCTTCGGCGACAAGATGCCGAAGGAGCTGCGCGTCGAGGGCAGCTGCATGAACGTCCCCGAGCAGACCACCGGTCCGGCCGACGACCTCGCCAAGATGGTCCGCGAATGCGGTACGCGCGCCTCCGACTCGGCGCAGCCCGACGGCGGCGACCGCTGGTTCGAGGTGGTCCGCCGCCTGATCAAGGACGAGAAGTCGCAGTGGTGGCAGGCGCCCGCCGTGGGCCGCACCGTGGCCGCCACCACCACCCGCGACCAGCTCTTCGCGCGGGCCATGAAGGACGCCCGCTGGGAGCTGACCGCCAAGCTCGGCAAGGACCAGTCGACCTGGAGCTGGGGCCGGCTGCACCAGCTGATGCTGAAGAACCAGACGATCGGCACCGAGGGCCCCGGCTACCTGCAGTGGCTCCTCAACCGAGGCCCCTGGAACCTGGGCGGCGGCGAGGCCACCGTCAACGCGACCGGCTGGAACGCTTCCAGCGGGTACGGGGTCACCTGGGTGCCGTCGATGCGGATGGTCGTGAACCTGGCCGACTTCGACAAGTCCCGCTGGATCAACCTGACGGGCGCCTCGGGGCACGCGTACCACGACCACTACACGGACCAGACGAGCCTGTGGGCCAAGGGCGAACTGCTGGACTGGCCCTTCGGCAGGGACGCCGTGGACAAGGCCGCGGTCGAGACCCTCACCCTGAAGCCCGAGGGCTCATGAGCTGAAGCGGCGCACCCCCGAGGGGGTGGCCACCGCCTGTACGGGGTGGTCGTGCGGTTCCTCCGGGACCCGTGCGACCACCTCGTCGTCGTAGAGGAGCACGACCAGCGCGGGGTGCGCCCCGGCCCGCTCCAGCCGTTCCAGCACCCGGTCGTACGAGCCTCCGCCCCGCCCGAGCCGCATCCCCCGCCGGTCCACGGCCAGTCCGGGCAGCAGCACGGCGTCGGCGCCGGTCACCGCGTCCGGGCCGAGGCGTGGACCGGCGGGTTCCAGGAGCCGCATCTTCCCCGGGTGCACGGCCTCGGCCAGGCTGTCCGGGCCTTCGTACGCCGCCCAGTCGAGGTCGTTGTCGGGCAGCAGGACGGGCAGCAGCACCTGCTTGCCGGCCGCCCGCAGTGCGTCGAGCAGTGCGTGGGTGCCGGGTTCGGAGCCGATGGAGACGTAGGCCGCCACGGTGTGCGCGGCCGTCAGCTCGGGGAGCTCGAGGGCGGAGCGGGAGAGGGCGCGGGCCGCCGTACGGAGGGTGTCGGCGGACAAGGCGCGGCGGGCCGCGAGGAGTTCCCGGCGCAGGTCCGTCTTGGCGCTGGAAGTCTGTTTCTCTGTCACGGGTGGCTCGTATCCCTTTCTGTCGGGGTAAAGCTGAACATGTTCATCTGAATCTCACGTGGCCCCATCCACGAGGCACTATCGTTCCGCCCATGACTCAGTTGCACCCCGTGATCAAAAAGGCCGTCATCCCGGCCGCGGGCCTCGGCACTCGGTTCCTTCCGGCAACCAAGGCAACACCCAAGGAAATGCTGCCGGTGGTCGACAAGCCGGCCATCCAGTACGTCGTCGAGGAAGCCGTGTCGGCCGGCCTCGACGACATCCTCATGATCACGGGTCGTAACAAGCGGGCTCTCGAAGACCACTTCGACCGCAACTACGAGCTGGAGTCCGCGCTGATCGCCAAGGGCGACGACGACCGGCTCAAGAAGGTCCAGGAGTCCAGCGACCTGGCCACCATGCACTACGTCCGCCAGGGCGACCCCCGGGGCCTCGGCCACGCCGTGCTCTGCGCCGAGCCGCACGTCGGCAACGAGACCTTCGCCGTTCTTCTCGGTGACGACCTCATCGACCCCCGCGACCCGCTGCTGCGCCGGATGACGGAGATCCAGCAGAGCGCCGGCGGTACCGTCGTCGCGCTGATGGAGGTCGATCCCTCACAGGTGCACCTCTACGGCTGCGCCGCGGTCGAGCCCACCGACGACTCGGACGTGGTCCGCATCACCGGTCTCGTGGAGAAGCCGGACGCCCAGGACGCGCCCAGCAATTACGCGGTCATCGGACGGTACGTCCTCGATCCGGCGATCTTCGGCATACTGCGTGAGACCGAGCCGGGCCGCGGCGGCGAGATCCAGCTGACCGACGCCCTGCAGAAGCTGGCCGCCGACGAGACCATCGGCGGCCCGGTGCACGGCGTGGTCTTCCGGGGCCGCCGCTACGACACCGGGGACCGCGGGGACTACCTGCGGGCCATCGTCCGACTCGCGTGCGAGCGTGAGGACCTGGGCCCGGAGTTCCGCACCTGGCTTCGCCATTACGTCACGGAGGAGATGTAGGACCTTGAGCAAGCCCGACGCACCGCAGCATCCTCGTTCGGCCGACGGCACTCAGCGCCTCTGGTCGGTGGACGAGCACCTGGCGGACGTCCTCGGGACGGTCCGGCCGCTGGAGCCCATCGAGCTCCAGCTGATGGACGCCCAGGGCTGTGTCCTGGTCGAGGACGTCACCGTGCCCGTCGCCCTGCCGCCCTTCGACAACAGCTCGATGGACGGCTACGCCGTCCGGACGGCCGATGTCCAGGGCGCCAGCGAGGAGTTCCCCGCGGTGCTGACGGTCATCGGGGATGTGGCGGCCGGCAGCGGCGACCTGCCGACCGTGGGCCCCGGCCAGGCCGCCCGCATCATGACCGGCGCCCCGCTGCCCCCCGGCGCGGAAGCCGTCGTACCGGTCGAGTGGACCGACGGCGGTACGGGCGGCGGCGCCGCCTCCGCGATGACCCCGGCCAGTGCGTCGCCCGAGGGCGCCGCGGGCGAGGTACGGGTCCACCGCCCCGCCGGGGCACGGGCGCACGTCCGCGCGCGCGGCAGCGACGTACAGGCCGGTGACCTCGCGCTCGCCGCCGGCACCGTCCTCGGCCCGCCGCAGATCGCCCTGCTGGCGGCCATCGGGCGGGGCACCGTACGGGTGCGTCCCCGTCCGCGCGTGGTCGTCCTGTCCACCGGCAGCGAACTGGTGCAGCCCGGCGAGGCCCTGACGCCCGGCACGATCTACGACTCCAACAGCTTCGCCCTGGCCGCCGCCGCGCGGGACGCCGGAGCCATCGCCTACCGGGTCGGAGCCGTCGCCGACGACGCCGACACCCTGCGTTCCACCATCGAGGACCAGCTCATCCGGGCCGACCTGCTGGTCACCACGGGCGGGGTCAGCGTCGGCGCGTACGACGTGGTCAAGGAAGCCCTCACGGACCTCTCCACGGGCGACGACGACGTCGACGGCGCCGGCATCGACTTCCGCAAGCTCGCCATGCAGCCCGGCAAGCCCCAGGGCTTCGGCACCATCGGCCCCGACCACACCCCGCTGCTGGCCCTGCCCGGCAACCCGGTCTCCTCCTACGTCTCCTTCGAGCTGTTCGTGCGCCCCGCGATCCGCGCCCTCATGGGCCTGCCCGCCTCCGAGGTCAGCCGGCCGAGCGTGCGCGCGGTGCTCAAGGCGGACAAGGCGCTCGGCTCCCCGGCGGGCCGCCGCCAGTTCCTGCGCGGCAAGTACGACGCCGAGAGCGGCACGGTCAGCCCGGTCGGCGGATCGGGCTCGCACCTGATCGCCGCGCTGGCGCACGCCGACTCGCTGATGGTCGTACCGGAGGACGTCACCTCGGTGGAGCCCGGGGCCGAGCTGGAAGTGGTCCTGCTCGGCTGAGGTCCGGCGGATACGGGTAGCGTGTTGCACCACACAGGCCCTTGCGGGGCCCGGACGGGAGCGGCACGCAGATATGGCAGCACATTCCCGGGGGGAGACCCCCGTACCCCCTGAGCAGAGCAGCGCCGGCGGCGCCGCCGGCACCAGGCTGACGCACATCGACGAGGCCGGCGCGGCCCGGATGGTCGACGTCTCGGCGAAGGACGTCACCACCCGGACGGCGCGGGCCAGCGGCCGCGTGCTCGTCTCTCCCAGGGTCATCGAACTGCTGCGGGGCGAGGGCGTGCCCAAGGGTGACGCCCTCGCCACCGCGCGGATCGCCGGGATCATGGGCGCGAAGAGGACCCCCGACCTGATCCCGTTGTGCCACCCGCTGGCTGTTTCCGGGGTGAAGGTGGACCTGAAGGTCACCGACGAGGCCGTCGAGATCCTCGCCACCGTCAAGACCACCGACCGCACCGGCGTCGAGATGGAGGCGCTGACCGCCGTCGCCGTCGCCGGGCTCACCGTGATCGACATGGTCAAGGCCGTCGACAAGGGCGCGGTCATCACCGACGTGCGGGTCGAGGAGAAGACGGGCGGCAAGTCCGGCGACTGGGCGCGCTCGTGAACGCCCCCCGCGGCGGCGAGGTCCACAGCCACAGCCACAGCCAGGGACCGCAGCCCGTGGCCTCCGCGGCCCCCTCGGACTCCGGGTCGTTGCGTGCGCTGGTGGTGACGGCCTCGAACCGGGCCTCGCAGGGCGTGTACGCGGACAAGGGCGGCCCGGTGCTCGCCGAGGGGCTGCGCGCGCTCGGCTTCGCGGTGGACGGCCCGCGTGTGGTGCCCGACGGGGACCCCGTGGAGGCGGCCCTGCGCGAGGGCGTGGCCGCCGGCTACGACGTCATCCTGACCACCGGCGGCACCGGCATCTCGCCGACCGACCGGACCCCCGACGCCACCGCCCGGGTGCTGGACTACGAGATCCCGGGCATCCCGCAGGCCATTCGCGCCGAGTCCCTGGCCAAGGTGCCCACCGCGGCGCTGTCGCGGGGGCTGGCGGGCGTGGCCGGACGCACCCTGATCGTGAACCTGCCCGGTTCCACGGGCGGGGTCCGCGACGGGACCGCGGTCCTGTCCCGCATCCTGCTCCACGCCGTCGACCAGATCCGGGGCGGCGACCACCCTCGTCCCGAGGGCAGACCCGCGGGGAGCCCGAGCTGAACGGCCCCTCCTGGCCGGTGGTGCTGGCGGACGGCGATGTCACGCTCCGGCCGATAAAGCTGCGGGACCAGGCCGCCTGGCGCGAGGTCAACCGCCGCAACCGCGACTGGCTGCGGCCGTGGGAGGCGACGATCCCGCCGCCCGCGCCCTGGGGGCCGGTGATCCAGCGGCCGACGTACCGCCAGATGGTGCGCCACCTGCGGGGCGAGGCGAACGCGGGGCGCATGCTGCCGTTCGTCATCGAGTACCAGGGCCGCCTGGTGGGCCAGCTGACGGTCGCCGGGATCACGTGGGGCTCGATGTGCGCGGGCCACGTGGGCTACTGGGTGGACCGGGACGTGGCGGGCCGCGGCGTGATGCCGACGGCGGTCGCACTGGCCGTGGACCACTGCTTCGGCAAGGTCGGGCTGCACCGGATCGAGGTGTGTATCCGGCCGGAGAACGGTCCGAGCCGGCGGGTGGTGGAGAAACTCGGCTTCCGCGAGGAGGGGATGCGTCCGCGCTACCTGCACATCGACGGGGCCTGGCGCGATCACCTCGTGTACGCGCTGACGGCGGAGGAAGTGCCGGAAGGGCTGCTGCGCCGCTGGCACCGGGAGCGTCATCCGCACGGTTCCGACACGCCGCCGGGACAATAGAAATCAGATATCTGTTCGAATTCTTTAGTCCAATGACCGATTCGCCCATAACCTGATCCGAAGAATCACAAAAAAAGTCCGTGATATCAGCGAGATCGCGCGACACGCCGCCCCAATTGGCGGATCCGCCCGGCCGCGCCCCTCTACGGTGTGGGGTGTGAGCAGCAGCGGCCTCATCTACGCAGTCATTGTCGGGGCCTGGGCCGCCTACTTGGTGCCCATGTGGCTCCGGAGGCAGGACGAGCTGAACGAAGCTCGTCCGACGGAACGCTTCTCCACCGCCATCCGGCTGCTTTCCGGCCGGGCGGGAATGGAGCGCCGTTACGCCAAGGGACTGCGTGAGCGCGGTGACGAGGAGGCGCAGCCCCGGCCCCCCGCGGACCCGGACGCCGCGACGGAAACGGTGAACGCCGTGGACGCCGCCGACGCCCGGGCGGTCGTCGTGCCCCCGCCGACCCGGTCCGAGCCGAGGGCGGCCGCCTCCGAGCGGGCCGACCGCGCGGAGCGGGCCCGCCGCGAGCAGCGCCTGGTCGCCCTGGCCCGCCGCCGGCGCACCACCGCACTGCTCTTCCTGATCTTCACCTTCGGCGCGGTCGCCGCAGCCGTCGGCGGACTCCACTACCTGTGGGCCCCGGCGGTCCCCGCCCTGCTCCTGAGTACGTACATCGTGCACCTGCGGGTCCAGGAGCGACGCCGCTACGAGTTCACCATGGACCGGCGCCGCGCCGAAGCGGCCGCCCGCCGCTTGCGCGAGAACCGTCCCCGCCGCCGGGAGCCCGAGGCCGCGGCCGGCTCCGACCCGGACCCCGCGCCACCCGTCTCCCCGCAGGAGGCCGGCCGGCGCGCCCTGGTCGAGCAGACCGACCACGCGGAGTGGGTGGACCAGCAGCGCGAGCGCGAGCGCGGACCCGCCCGCGGTGACAGCTGGGAGCCCGTCCCGGTCCCGCTGCCGACGTACGTGACGGCCCCGGTCGCCCCGCGCGCCACCGGCCCGGCGACCCCGGACCCCTGGAGCGCCACCCGCTCCAGCACGGCCGAGCCGACGGAACCCCGCCTGCGCGCCCAGCCGGCGCCCCCGTCCCCGCGTGCCCGCCCGCGCGACGCGGCACGTACCCCGCTCTTCGACCAGTACGAAGGTGACGAGAGGCCGCGCGCGGCGAACGAGTGATCGATGACCTGCGCGGACGCTCCCCGGTATCGGTTTTGGAGCACCCGCGAGGGGATGCTAATGTTTCACACGTCGCAAGGGCCTGTGGCGCAGTCTGGTAGCGCACCTCGTTCGCATCGAGGGGGTCTGGGGTTCAAATCCCCACAGGTCCACAAACGACAGTTCGCGGGTTGCTCCCGAGAACGTCTCGAGATCCCGTTCAGCCGAAAGGCTGGGCGGGATTTCGGCGTTTGCGGGGGTGGCCCGGGTGGCCCGTGTCCGACGGGCTCGGCGCATCACCGCGCAGGGCGCGAGGGCGTCAGCACCGGTGGCCAGACCGGCCACGGGGGCGACCGCGCACTCGTCTGATCCATCGCATCGTCGGTTCCTTCAGTGGCCGCCCGGGTGCGGAATCAGGAGTTGCCTCCTGAGCATCCGAAGCTGCTGAAGTCCTGACCCGAGTTGAAGTTCCCGTTGATGCCGCGGTCCAGGGCCGGCGGGCGAAATCCCAGCCGGTGCAGGACCGTGGGCTTGCGGGTGCTGGTGATCAGGCCCCGCAGCATCCGGTCCTCGATCGCGGACGGGCCCACGAGGACGTACGGGGGGTGCGCGGCCGCCGCCTTCGCCTCCGCGAGCAGCCGGCGGCCCGCCCGGGTGGGGCGGTGACGGAATCGGCCGACGAGCCCGAGGGCGCGCAGCCGGCGCCCTATCTCCTCGGTCTCGGGAGCTTCGCGCACCACCGCGATCGCGGCCGCCACACCGCGCCCGCGCGAGCAGTACGCGGTGAGAACCCCCTCTACCGGGTGCCTGGCGGGCGCGGGCGCGGCCGGGGTGGCGCGGACGCGGGGGCCGGTGACGGTGATCGCGCCGAGGTCGCGCAGGGCGACCAGGGCGCTCTCGGCGACGCGTTGGGGCCCACCGGCGAGATGGGCCAGCTCGTAGACGTGCCGGTCGGTGTGCATGGGGCCCCCGTTGGCTCGTGCCGACGTCCTCGCTCCAGTGTGGGCGGGACGCCTGGCCGAGGGACCCTGCCGGTGCGCAGTTCAGAGCTCGATCTGAGGTCCGGCCCCGGCCCCTGCACCGGCCGACGTCCTAGACGGGGTTCAGCGGCTTCGTCATGCAGCGGCTGGAGTCGTGGAAGCGGTAGTGGCCGAACTTGGCGGACGTCACGGTGTAGCCCTCGGAGAGGTAGAGGGCTATCGCCTCCGGCTGCTGGTCGCCGGTTTCCAGGGCCATGCGCACGCGGCCGGCCGCGCGGGCGTCCGCTTCGAGGGCGGCGAGGATGCGGCGGGCCAGGCCCAGGCCGCGGGCCTCGGGGATCACGTACATGCGCTTCAGCTCGGCGTCGCCGTCCGCGTAGCCCTCGTCGTTCGCTTCGTGGCCGCGCCAGCCGCCGCTGGCTATCGGGGTGCCGGAGGCGTCGTAGGCGAGGAGGTAGAGGCCGTTCGGCGGGTCGAACATCGCCGGGTCGAGGAAGGTGACGTCGCCCTCGCCCTCGTAGCGCTCCTGGTACTCGATCTGCACTTGGTCATTGAGCTTGACCGCGTCCGGGTCGTCGTACGACACGGGGCGGACCTGGATCTCCTGAGACATCAGAACAGCCTACGGAACGCTCCGGCTATCGTGCAGGGATGTTCTCTGTGACCTCCGTGAATGTGAATGGGATCCGCGCTGCCGCCAAGAAGGGGTTCTCCCCGTGGCTCGCCGGGTCGGACGCCGACGTCGTCTGCCTGCAGGAAGTACGGGCCGAGGAGGGGCAGATTCCGGACGAGGTCCGGGCGCCCGAGGGGTGGCACACCGTGTTCGCGCCGGCCGCCGCCAAGGGGCGGGCCGGGGTCGCGCTCTACTCGCGGCGGGCGCCGGAGCGGGTGCAGGTCGGCTTCGGCAGCGAGGAATTCGACGCGAGCGGGCGGTACCTGGAGATCGATCTGCCCGGTGTGACCGTGGCCAGCCTCTACCTGCCGTCCGGGGAGGCCGGGACCGAGAAGCAGGACGAGAAGTACCGGTTCATGGACGAGTTCCTCGGCTATCTGCAGGGGCTCAAGGTGCGGGCCGCCGGGGAGGGGCGCGAGGTCGTCGTCTGCGGTGACTGGAACATCTGCCACCGGGAAGCCGACCTGAAGAACTGGAAGACCAACCGGAAGAACGCCGGCTTCCTGCCCGAGGAGCGCGAGTGGCTCGGGCAGGTGTACGACACCGCCGGGTACGTGGACGTGGTGCGGAGCCTGCACCCCGACACCGAGGGCCCGTACTCCTGGTGGTCCTACCGCGGGCGGGCATTCGACAACGACGCCGGCTGGCGGATCGACCTGCAGGTGGCGACGCCGGGGTTGGCGGCCAAGGCCGTCAAGGCGTTCGTGGAGCGGGCCGAGACGCACCCCGAGCGGTGGTCCGACCACGCGCCCGTGACCGTGGTCTACGAACTGGGAGTCTGACCGGACGCGGGTGAGTCGGACACGGGCTGACCGGACATGGGCGAGCCCGCCACCGGCGAGTCGGCCACCGGCCGGCCCGGTGTCGCCGGGCGCAGGCGGTCCATGGCCATCGTGAGCTCGGCCTCGACCACGCTCTTGGCCAGGGGGCGCAGACGGGTGACCGCCTCCTCGGAGATGTGCGTGGAGATGAGTTCCGCGAACAGGGCCGCCATCGCATCCGCGTGCTCGCGCACCCGGCGGCCCGCCTCCAGGACGGCCGAGAGCGGTACGCCCTCGCGGACCAGGGCCGAGGAGACGTCCAGGAGCCGGCGGCTGACGTGGACGATCTCCTCGCCGTCGGTGGCGAGGTAGCCGAGGTCGAGCGAGGCCGCCAGGTTCTCCGGGGTGACCTCGCCCTCGAAGTAGTCGGCGAGGGCCTCGGGCGTCAGGCGGACCGGGGTCTCCTCCGACCAGCCCATGCCGAGCAGCTCGCCGAGCTGGCCGACGTCGCGGCCGTTCTCGAAGGCGATGGTCAGCTCGGCTATGCCGCCGAGGGTGTGGCCGCGCTCCAGCAGGGCGGCGACGGTGTGCAGCCGGGCCAGGTGGTGGTCGTCGTACCAGGCGATGCGGCCCTCGCGGCGCGGTGGCGGCAGGAGCTTGCGCTCGCGGTAGAAGCGCAGGGTGCGTACGGGGATGCCGGCGGCCTCGGCCAGCTCCTCCGTGCGGTATTCGCGCACTGTGGTCCCTGCTCCCGTGGTGTGGGCTGCGTCCTGCGTCGCGTCGTCCTGCACGTGCGCAGCCTAGTGCTGTGGCCGGGAAGGTTCACCGGGTCGCGACGCCCGGTACAGGGCCAGGGCGTACTCCCGGTAACTTTCCCGGCGCGACCCCTACCCATGAGTACGGGGCTGCTCTACCCTCCCGATTGTGCCAGTGATTGCTGGCAGCATTCGAGTGGGCGTTGGCATCGGCATCCGAAGGTGGCTGGCATGGGCGGTGGCATGGACGGGCGCGAGCACGTACGCGTGGCGGTGATCGGATCCGGGTTCGGCGGGCTGGGCGCCGCGGTGCGGCTGCGGCGCGAGGGGATCACGGACTTCGTCGTCCTGGAGCGCGCCGACTCCGTCGGCGGCACCTGGCGGGACAACAACTACCCCGGGTGCGCCTGCGACGTGCCCTCCCATCTGTATTCGTTCTCCTTCGCGCCCAATCCCGACTGGCCCCGCACCTTCTCCGGGCAGCCGGCCATCCGGGAGTACCTGGAGCACGTCGCGGACACCTTCGGACTGCGCCGCCACATCCGGCTGAACCACGAGGTCCGGATGATGAGGTGGGACGCGGACGCGATGCGGTGGGAGATCGAGACCTCGGGCGGGGAGTTCACCGCCGACGTGGTCGTCTCCGCCACCGGGCCGCTGTCGGACCCGAAGATGCCCGAGGTGCCCGGTCTCGCCGGCTTCCCCGGCAAGGTCTTCCACTCCGCTCGCTGGGACCACGACTACGACCTGCGAGGCAAGCGCGTCGCCATGATCGGTACGGGCGCCTCCGCCATCCAGATCGTGCCCGCCATCGCGCCCGAGGTGGAGCGGCTCACCCTCTTCCAGCGCACCCCGCCGTGGGTGATGCCGCGCACCGACCGGGCGATCACCGCGGCGGAGCGCTGGTTGCACCGCCAGCTCCCCTTCACCCGGGCGGCCCGCCGCGCCCTGCTGTGGGGGATCCGCGAACTCCAGGTCAGCGCCTTCACCAAGCGGCCGGGCCAGCTCGGGCTGATCGAGTCCCTGGCCAAGGCGAACATGGCGCGCTCGATCAAGGACCCGGCGCTGCGGGCCAAGCTGACGCCCTCGTACCGGATCGGCTGCAAGCGGATCCTGCTCTCCAGCGAGTACTACCCGGCGCTCGCCCGGCCGAACGTGGACCTCGTCGCCTCCGGGCTGAAGGAGATCCGGGGTTCGGCGCTGGTCGCGGCCGACGGGACCGAGACCGAGGTCGACGCGATCGTCTTCGGCACCGGCTTCCACGTCACGGACATGCCGATCGCCGACCGCGTGGTGGGCGCCGAGGGCAAGACCCTCGCCGAGGAGTGGAAGGACGGGATGCAGTCGCTGCGCGGGGCGACCGCGGCGGGCTTCCCGAACTGGATGACGATCATCGGGCCGAACACCGGGCTCGGGAACAGCTCGATGATCCTGATGATCGAATCGCAGCTGAACTACATGGCGGACTACCTGCGCCAGCTGGACGTGCTGGGCGGACGGGTGGCGCTGGCCGCCCGGCCCTCGGCCGTCAACGCCTGGAACCGCCACGTCCAGACGCGCATGGAGCGCACCGTCTGGAACACCGGCGGCTGCACCAGCTGGTACCTGGACGCGCAGGGCCGCAACACCACCGTCTGGCCGGGCACCACCGGGGAGTTCCGCAAGGAGACGCTGGGCGTGGACCTGAGCGAGTACGAGGTCGTACGCCACCGGGAGCGCGAGCGGGTCCCGGCGGGCGCCGGAGCACCCGCCCGGTCCGAGGCTCCCGGCCAGGCCGCGAACGCGAAGGCCGCGAAGCCTGCGCGGGCCGAGGCCGTCCCGAAGGCCGCCGGCCCCGCCGCCGAGCCCGCCGCCGCCGAGGAGGATGCCGCGTGAGCCGCCTGATGCACGTGACCGCGGGACCCTACGCCCCGCCGGCGGCCCGCCGCGAGCTGGTCGCCACCTCCGCCGACGGATCGCGCCTGCACGTGGAGGTGCACGGCGAGGAAGGGGCCCCGGCCGTCGTGCTCGCGCACGGCTGGACCTGTTCCACGGCGTTCTGGGCCGCGCAGATACGGGCCCTGACCACCGGGCACCGGGTCATCGCCTACGACCAGCGGGGCCACGGCCGCAGCCCCGTCGGCTCCGGGTACGGCACCGCCGCCCTCGCCGACGACCTGGTCGCGGTCCTGGAGGCCGCCCTCGCCCCCGGCGAGAAGGCCGTCGTCGCGGGCCACTCCATGGGCGGGATGACGATCATGGCCGCCGCCGCCCGGCCGGAGTTCGCCGAACACGTCGCGGCCGCGCTGCTGTGCAACACCGGCAGCGGCCGGCTGGTCGAGGAGTCGCTGGTCCTGCCGTGGCGCGCCGGCCGCGCGAGGACCCGTGTCACCGGCGCGGTCCTGGGATCCCGGGCCCCGCTCGGGCCCGTCACCCCCGTCGCCCGCAGAGTGCTGAAGTACGCCACGATGGGCCCCGGCTCCGCGCCCGAGAAGGTCGAGGCCTGCGCGCGGATCGTCCACGCCTGCCCCACGCCGGTGCGCCACGCCTGGTCCGGGGTGCTGGCCGCCCTGGACCTCGACGCGCAGCTGGCCGCGCTCACCGTGCCCACCGCCGTCATCGGCGGCAAGAGCGACCGGCTGACACCGATCGTGCACGCCCGGGGGCTGGCTGCCGCGCTGCCGAACTGCGTAGGGCTCACCGAACTGACCGGGGTGGGGCACATGAGCCCGATCGAGGCCCCGGAGGCCGTCACCGCCGCGGTGCGCGAGCTCGCCGAGGTGTATCTCGCGCCCGTCGCACCCGTTCCGGTCGGCCCGGACTCCCTGGATTCCCCGGATTCCCCGAACCACCAGCCCGCGAAGGAGAAGACACCGTGAGTGCTCGCAGGAGTCTGGAAGGCCAGGTCGCCGTCGTCACGGGGGCGGCGCGCGGGGTCGGCGAACTGCTCGCCCGCAAACTGTCCGCGCGCGGCGCGAAGGTGGCCCTGGTGGGCCTGGAGCCCGAGGCCCTCAAGGAGGTCTCGGAGCGGCTGCACACCGACAGCGACCACTGGTACGCCGACGTCACCGACCACGAGGCGATGGCCCGGGTCGCGCAGGAGGTCAAGCTGCGCTTCGGCAAGGTGGACATCGTCGTCGCCAACGCGGGCGTCGCCTCCGGCGGGCCGTTCGTCGACTCCGACCCCGACGCCTGGCGCCGGGTCATCGAGGTCAACCTCATCGGCGGCGCCGTCACCGCCCGGGCCTTCCTGCCCGTGCTGATGGAGAGCCGCGGCTACTTCCTGCAGATCGCCTCGCTCGCGGCGATCACCCCGGCGCCGATGATGACCGCCTACTGCGCCTCCAAGTCCGGGGTCGAGGCCTTCGCGCACTGTCTGAGCGCCGAGGTCGGCTACAAGGGGGTCAAGGTGGGGGTCGGCTACCTGTCCTGGACCGACACCGACATGGTGCGCGGCGCCGACCAGGACGAGGTCATGCGCGAGCTGCGCCAGCGGCTGCCGTGGCCGTCGAACCAGACGTACCCGCTGGGGCCGGCCGTCGACCGGATCGTGGCGGGCATCGAGCGGCGCTCCGCGCACGTGTACGCGCAGTGGTGGCTGCGCGGAATGCAGGGGTTCCGCGGATACCTTCCCGCGATCATCTCGGCAGTCGGTCAGCGCGAGATGAAGCGCTTCGAACCCCGACTGGCCGGCGTTTCCAAGGGGCTTGTCGGGGCCGGCGGGGCCGCGGACGAGCAGGAGCGCAGCCAGAGCAGCCGACCGGAATGCGAGGAATGCCCCTCTGGGTAAGACTGGTCGCGTTCCCCTTACCGAACACCGTTGCAGGAGTGAGGACACATGGGCATCAGGGACCAGTTCCAGGACAAGGCGAAGGACCTCGCGGAGAAGGCGAAGGCCGCGGCCGCCGGTCAGCAGGACGAGGCGTCCGAGCGCGGCTCGCAGACGGTGGACCAGGCCAGGGACAAGGCCCGTGACACCTTCGACGAGAACTTCGACAAGTAGCACCTGACGAGCAGCGGCTCCACGCGCTGAGGGGTGCGACCCGCCGTTTCCGGGTCGCACCCCTTTCGCATGCCCTACGGCCCCCCGCCGCGCGGGGTCACCCCCGCGGCGGCAGCTTCGGCCGGCGCCGGTCCGGTACGTCCGTGTACCCGGGCGGTACCGCCGCCGGGTCCTGCTCCAGCAGCTCCAGCGCCAGGTGCACGGCGTCGTCGAGCTGCGCGTGCCGCCCTTCCGCCCAGTCGAGCGGGGTGCGCAGGATCGGCAGGTCGGGCTCAACGCCCTGGTTCTCCACGGACCAGCCGTACTCGGGGAACCAGGCCGCGTTCATCGGCACCGTGATCACCGTGCCGTCGCCGAGGGTGTGCCGGCCGGTCATGCCGACCACCCCGCCCCAGGTGCGCTGGCCCACGACCGGGCCGAGTCCCAGCAGCTTGAAGGCGGCCGTGATCATGTCCCCGTCGGAGGAGGTCGCCTCGTCGGCCAGCGCCACGATCGGGCCCCGGGGCGCATTGGAGGCGTAGGAGACGGGCTGGGCGTTGCGGGTCAGGTCCCAGCCGAGGATCGAGCGGGTCAGCTTCTCCACCACCAGCTCGCTGATGTGCCCGCCGGCGTTGCCGCGTACGTCCACGAGCAGGGCGGGCTTCGACATCTCCGCCCGCAGGTCGCGGTTGAACTGCGCCCAGCCCGAGCCGCCCATGTCGGGGATGTGCAGGTATCCGCACCGGCCGCCGCTGATCTCGCGGACCACCGCGCGGCGTTTGGCCACCCAGTCCTGGTAGCGCAGCGGCCGCTCGTCGATCAGCGGGACGACCGCCACCCGGCGCGAGCGGCCCTGCCCCTCGGCGGGCTCGAAGGTGAGCTCCACGGTGGTGCCGCCGGCCGCCGACAGCAGCGGGTACGGGCCGGCGACCGGGTCCACCGGCCGGCCGTCCACGTGGGTGAGGACCGCGCCCTCGCGGATCCCGGTGCCCGCGAGGGGGGAGCGGGCCTTGGAGTCGGAGGACTCGCCGGGCAGGATCCGGCCGACGACCCAGGCCCCGTCGCGGGGGAAGAGGTTGACGCCGAGCAGGCCGATGGCCCGCTGGTAGTGCGGGGGCCCTTCGTTGCGGCGGGCCGGGGACACGTACGCGTGCGAGGTGCCGAGCTCGCCGAGGACCTCGCGCATCAGGTCGGCGAACTCGTCGGGGGAGGCGACCCGTTCGACCAGGAAACGGTACTGGCGCAGCACTGCGTCCCAGTCGATGCCGCACATCTGCGGCTCCCAGAAGTAGGCGCGGATGAGCCGCCCCGCCTCCTCGAAGGCCTGGCGCCACTCGGCCGCCGGGTCCACCTCGTGCAGGATGCGCCGCAGGTCCAGGTAGACGGTGGAGTCGGTGTCTCCCGATTCGGTCGCCGGGACCGCGCGCAGGTCCCCGTCGTCGTTGACCACGAGCCGGGTGCCGTCGCCGCTGAGCGCGAACCAGTCCAGCCCGGAAGCCAACTCCGTCTTACGGGCCTTGGTGAGGTCGAAGTACTCCAGCGTCGGCTTGCCGCTGGTGTCGGCCGGATTGGCGAAGGTCTCGCCGAGGGCGCCCGAGATCGGCCAGCGCAGCCACACCAGTCCGCCGCCGCTCACCGGGTACAGGGCCGAGTACTTGGACGCCGACACGGGGAAGGGCGTGACCCGGCTCTCCAGGCCCTCCACCTCCACCATGACCGCGCCGTCCCCGGACTCCGAGTCCCCCTCGACCGGGTCGAGACCGCCCGCCGCCGGGCGGCCGTCCGGGGAGAAGGCGAAGGGGGAGGGGGTGGCCGAGGACAGCGGCACCAGGTAGGGGCGGCAGCCCAGCGGGAAGGACAGGTCTCCGGTATGGACGTCGTAGACGGGGTCGAAGCCGCGCCAGGACAGGAAGGCGAGGTAGCGCCCGTCCCGGGTGAAGACCGGACTCTCATCCTCGAAGCGTCCGTTGGTGACGTCCACGATCGTGTGCGCGCCCGGCCCGGAGATCCGGGCCATCTTGATCTGGCGCAGCGAGCGGCCGATGCCCGGATGCGACCAGGTCAGCCAGCAGCCGTCGGGGGAGAAGGCGAGGTCGGTGACGGGCCCGTTCTCGGACCGGATCAGCTCGCCGGCCTCCCCGTTGGACTCCTCGGTGGCGTCGATGAGCAGCAGCCGCCCGTCGTTGGAGGCGATCGCGAGCCGCTCTCCGTCCGGATCGGAGAGCAGCTCCAGTACGCGGCCCAGCGCGCCCGAGGCGAGCCGGCGCGGCTCGCGGTCGCCGGAGGCCCGGGGCAGGTAGGCGATCTCGATCGCGTCCTCGCCCTCCGCGTCCGTCACGTACGCCACCTGCCCGCCGCTGCCGAGCATCTCGGGCAGCCGGACCCGTACGCCCGGGGTGTCGGCGATGGTGCGGGCGGGGCCGTCGCGGTGCGTGAGCCAGTACAGGCTGCCGCGCACGACGACGGCGCTGGCCCGCCCGGTGGCGTCGACGGAGAGGGAGTCGACGTGGCTGGCGGCCGGGACCTGGTAGGTGCGGCGGCCCGCCCGGGGGCCGCCGAGGCGGACCTCCAGCTTGCGCGGGGAGGTGTCCGGGGCCAGCGACTCGACGATCCACAGGTCGCCGGCGCACTGATAGACGATCCGGGAGCCGTCGCTGGAGGCGTGCCGGGCGTAGAACTCCTCGTGGTCGCTGTGCCGGCGCAGGTCCGTGCCGTCGGGCAAGCAGGAGTAGAGGTTGCCGATGCCCTCGTGGTCGGAGAGGAAGGCGATCCGGCCGCCCACGAACATCGGTGAGTCCAGGTGGCCTTCGATGCCCTCGAGCAGCCGCTCGCCGTGCAGCCACAGCCGGCCGGTGGCGCCGCCCCGGTAGCGCTTCCAGGCGGCGGGCTCGTGCGGGGGCTTGCCGGTCAGCAGCAGGGTGCGCCGCTCGCCCGGCTCCTGCCCGTCCGGGGTCTCCTCGTGGACGGCGATGTCGGAGACGGGCCCCCAGGGGAGCCGGCCGCCGGGGCTGCCGTCGGTGGGAAGGCTGTAGGCCCAGGAGTAGTAGGAGAAGGGCTGGCCGTGCGAGGAGACGGCCAGGATGTCGCTGCGGCCGTCCTTGTCGGGCGGGGTCCAGCCGCAGACCCGGGTGTCGGTGGAGCCCCAGTAGCTGAGGCGGCGGGCCGGGCCGCCGGAGACGGGGGCGAGGTGGATCTCGGGGTCGAGGCTGCGCCAGGTGGTGAAGGCGATGTGCCTGCCGTCGGGGGAGAACCGGGGGTGGCCCACCCGGGTGCGGTCGACCGTGATCCGCCAGGCCCGGCCGGCGGGCTCTCCGGGGGGAACCAGGGGCGCCACCCAGAGGTCGTCCTCGGTGGCGAAGCACAGCAGATCGTCGTGGAGGTGGGGGAACCGGAGGTACGCCGCGTCGTGACTCACCCCCCAATGCTTTCCGCGCTGAGGGGGGCTGGCAACTCGTACAGGTGATCCATGGGGCTCGCGGCGGGGACACCGGGCGGCGGCCGGGAAGTGACCGAGGCCACTCGCCGAGCGAAACGGAACGGTTTCGTTTCGCTCGCCGGAGGGGTATGGTCAATCCGTACGAAACAGTTTCGTTCGGTTGGTGCGGTCGGGAGGAGATGCCGAAATGGTCGAAGAGGTCATGTCGCGTCGCAGCCGGATCACCCCCGAGCGGGAAGCCGAACTCCACGGGGCGGTCCTCGACCTCCTGCGCGAGGTCGGCTACGAGGCGCTGACCATGGACGCGGTCGCCGCCCGTACGAAGTCCAGCAAGGCCACCCTCTACCGCCAGTGGGGGAGCAAGCCCGAACTGGTCGCGAAGGCCCTGCGCTGCACCCAGCCGGTCTCCCTCCGGGAGATCGACACGGGCAGCATCCGCGGTGACTTCGCGGTCATGGTCGAGAACTCCGACGACGCCCAGATGGCGAAGGACACCGCGCTCATGCGGGGCCTGGCCCATGCGGTGCACGCGAGCCCCGAGCTCCACAAGGCGCTGCGGGACCTCTTGGTCGACCCGGAGCTCAACGGCCTTCAGACGATGCTGCAGCGGGCGGTGGACCGGGGTGAGGTCGCCGCGGGCTGTCCGGCCCTGGCCTTCGTGCCGCACATGCTCATCGGGGCGTTCATCGCGCTCCCGCTCATCGAGGACCGGTCCGTCGACCGGTGCTTCCTCGGTGACTTCATCGACGCCGTGGTCTTCCCCGCCCTCGGAGTCTGATCCCGCCCAGGCTGCTCACCCGCGCAGCCGCCCAACCGCGCTGTCCCCGCGCTCGATTCCTGCCTACTCCTGACACGCCGCTCTCGTCGTCGGAACGGCATTCCATGCCCTGATCCATCCCACGACCCGAACGGGGAACCACCGACGTGGCTACCTTCCTCTACCGACTCGGCAGGGGTGCCTTCCGGCGCCGCCGATTCGTCGCCCTCGTCTGGGTGGCGCTGCTGTTCGTCGCCGGCTTCGGCGCGGCTTCGGCGTCCGCACCCACCTCAGGCTCGTTCTCCATACCCGGCACGGAAGCCCAGAAGGCTTTCGACCTGCTGGAACAGCGCTTCCCGGGCATGTCCGCCGACGGCGCCACCGCCCGCATCGTGATCAAGGCCCCGGCCGGTGAAAAGGTCGACTCCGAGGCCGTCAAGCCCCAGGTCGAGAAGATCGTCGGCGAGCTGAAGGACGGCCCGGGCAAGGATCAGATCTCCTCGGTCGCCGACCCGTACGAGACCAAGGCCGTCAGCCAGGACGGCTCCACCGCCTACGTGAGCGTCAAGTACAAGGTCAGCGGCATGGAGCTGACGGACGCCACCCGTGAGGCCCTCACCGAGGCCGGGACGGCCGCCAAGGCCGACGGGCTGAACGTCCAGATCGGCGGCGACGCCCTGATGGCCGCCCCCGAGACGGGCTCCGGCGAGATCATCGGCATCGCGATCGCCGCGATCGTCCTCGTCATCACCTTCGGCTCGCTCATCGCGGCCGGACTGCCGCTGCTGACCGCGCTGATCGGCGTGGGCATCGGCATCTCCTCCATCACCGCGCTCGCCAACGTGCTGGACCTCGGCTCCACCACCTCCACCCTCGCGATGATGATCGGCCTCGCGGTCGGCATCGACTACGCCCTCTTCATCGTCTCCCGCTACCGCACGGAGCTCGCCGAGGGGCGCGAGCGCGAGGAAGCCGCGGGCCGCGCCGCCGGAACCGCCGGCTCCGCCGTCGTGTTCGCCGGTCTGACCGTGGTCATCGCCCTCGTGGGCCTGGCCGTCGTCAACATCCCGATGCTCACCAAGATGGGCTTCGCCGCCGCCGGCACCGTGGTCATCGCCGTCCTCGTCGCCCTGACGCTGGTCCCGGCCATCCTCGGATTCGCCGGCAAGAAGGTGCTGCCCGCCGGTACGAAGAGCAAGCTGTTCGGCAAGGGCAAGCCGGTCGCCGAAGGCGCCGAGGCCAAGCCCAACGGCGGCACCCGCTGGGCCCGCTTCGTCCTGCGCCGCCCCGTCATGGTGCTGCTCGCGGGCGTGATCGGCCTCGGCGTCATCGCGATCCCGGCGAGCAGGCTGGAGATGGGCCTGCCGGACGACGGCGCCCAGCCGGTCTCCACCACCCAGCGCCAGGCGTACGACCTGCTCTCCGAGGGCTTCGGCCCCGGCTTCAACGGCCCGCTGATGGTCGTCGTGGACGGGGACAAGGCGCTCGCCGACGCGACGGTCGAGCGGATCAAGGGTCTGGACGGCGTGGCCGCGGTCGTGCCGCCCGCCCAGAACGAGGCCAAGGACGCCGCCGTCATCACGGTCGTCCCGAAGGACCGCCCGTCCTCCGTCGCGACCGAGGACCTGGTCCACGAGATCCGTGAGGGCAGCGACAGCGGCAAGGTGCTCGTCACCGGCGCCACCGCGATGAACATCGACTTCTCGCAGAAGATGAACGACGCGCTGCTGCCCTACCTGGCACTCGTCGTCGGCCTCGCCTTCCTGCTGCTGATGCTCGTCTTCCGCTCGATCCTGGTCCCGCTCAAGGCGGCCCTCGGCTTCCTGCTCTCGGTGGTCGCCGCCCTCGGCGCCGTCGTGGCGGTCTTCCAGTGGGGCTGGCTCGGCTCGCTCTTCGGGGTGGAGCAGACCGGCCCGATCATGTCGATGATGCCGATCTTCATGGTGGGCGTGGTCTTCGGTCTGGCCATGGACTACGAGGTCTTCCTGGTCACCCGCATGCGTGAGGCGTACGTCCACGGAGAGCGGCCGGGCCAGGCCGTCGTGACCGGGTTCCAGTACAGCGCCCGGGTGGTCGTGGCCGCGGCCGTCATCATGATCGCGGTGTTCTCCGGCTTCATCGGAGCCAGCGAGCAGATGGTCAAGATGATCGGCTTCGGTCTGGCCATCGCCGTCTTCTTCGACGCCTTCGTCGTCCGCATGGCCATCGTCCCGGCCGTCCTCGCGCTGCTCGGCCACAAGGCCTGGTGGCTGCCGAAGTGGCTCGACCGGATCCTGCCGAACGTGGACGTGGAGGGCGAGAGCCTGCGCAAGCACCTCGGGGAATCCGCGGACGGCTCCGGTCCGGACAAGGACCGCGAGCTGGCCAACGTCTGACCGCCCGGTCGGCAGTACGACAGGAACGGCCCCGCACCGAAAGGTGCGGGGCCGTTCCTGTATGCCGGACCGGACGTGCCCGGCTGGGCCTAACGGGTGGCCGGGGGCGCGGGCGCGTACGTACGGCGCAGGAAGCGGCGCAGGACGGCGATGTCGAACTGGACCACCGCGACACCCTCGGGGGAGTGGAACTCGACGACGGCCTGTACGCGGCCGCAGGGCCAGACGCGGACGTCGCCCGTCCCGGTCGGGGCCTGCAGGCCGGCCTCCAGGAGGGCGCGGGGGAAGACCCACTCGTTGTCGGTGCCGTCGGGGGAGAGGTCGGCGGGGAAGACGATCCGTACGGCCAGCGGCTCGGCGGGTACGAAGCGCAGCGAGACCGGGATGGCCCGGTAGAGGGGGTCGTCGGTGATCACGCGGGCGCGCACCCGCTCCTCGATGAAGGGGGCCGTGGCGGTCGCGCCCCGGGAGGCGGTGACTGATGCTGACGGATTCTCGGCGGCGGCTGACATCGACAAGACTCCTTGAATCGGAACATTTGCGTCCGTATTGCCCCCAGCCTCGCACATTCCCACGAAACCGCGCGGAGCTATTTGTCATGCCACCGCTCTTGCCAATCGTTCGCAACTGGGCACTATTCTTGAACGGCTGAAGATTTTGTCAGTTCTACGGACAGTTCAACGGACCGCTCGTCGGACCGCAGGAAGCGGAGCAGAACCATGCATGTGCCCGACGGCTTCATCGATGCCCCCGTCTCCCTAGCCGCAGGTGTCGTCGCCGCCGGAGCCGTGGCCGTCAGCCTCCGTGGCGCCCGGCGGGAGCTCGACGAGCGCACCGCGCCGCTCGCCGGTCTCGTCGCCGCCTTCATCTTCGCCGTCCAGATGCTCAACTTCCCCGTAGCCGCCGGAACAAGCGGCCACCTGCTGGGCGGCGCACTCGCGGCGATACTCGTAGGCCCCTGTACGGGCGTGCTGTGCGTCTCCGTGGTCCTGCTCATGCAGGGCGTCCTCTTCGCCGACGGCGGCCTGACCGCCCTCGGGGTCAACGTCGTGAACATGGCCGTCGTCACCGTGGTCGTCGCCTACGCCGTCTTCCGCGCCCTGGTGAAGCTGCTGCCCGACAGCCGCCGCTCGGTCACCGTCGCCGCCTTCGTCGCGGCCCTGCTCTCGGTGCCCGCCGCAGCCGCCGCCTTCACCCTCATCTACGCGATCGGCGGCACCACCGACGTACCGCTGAGCAAGGTGTTCGGCGCCATGGTCGGCGTCCACGTCCTCATCGGCATCGGTGAGGCCGCCATCACCGCCGCCACCGTCGGCGCCGTGATCGCCGTCCGCCCCGACCTCGTCCACGGCGCCCGCGGCCTGTCCGCCCCGCTGAAGCTGCGCGTCCACGGCGAACTCGTCGACGCCCCGCCCGCCGTGCCGGTCGGCCTCGCCGCCCGCTCCACGAAGCCGGTGTGGATCACCGGCCTGGTCGCCGCGCTGGCCCTGGCCGGCTTCGTCTCCTTCTACGCCTCGTCCAGCCCCGACGGACTGGAGAAGGTCGCCGCGGACAAGGGCATCGACCAGAAGGTCACCGATCACGCCGCCGCCGACTCCCCGCTCGCCGACTACGGCGTCAAGGACGTCACCGACGCCCGCCTCTCCGGCGGCCTCGCCGGAGTCATCGGCGTCGGCGCGACCGTCGTCGTGGGCACCGGGGTGTTCTGGACCGTCCGCCGCCGTCGCAGCGCCGACCTGACGGCCTCCTCCACGGCCGTACCGGCCGCCTGACATGGGCGCAGGCCACGCCCACAAGCTCTACCGGCCCGGGCACTCGCCGGTCCACGACCTGCCGCCGCACTGCAAACTCGCCGCGACCTTCGGTTTCGTGGTCGTCGTCGTGTCCACCCCGCGCGAGGCGGTGTGGGCCTTCGGCCTGTACGCCGTCCTCATCGCGGCGGCCGCCGCCGTGGCCCGGATCCCGGCCGGCTTCCTGCTGCGCCGGCTCCTGATCGAGGTGCCCTTCGTCGCCTTCGCCGTCCTGATGCCCTTCGTGGCCCAGGGCGAGCGGGTCGAATTCCTCGGCATGTCCCTCAGCGTCTCCGGCCTCTGGGGCGCCTGGAACGTACTGGCCAAGGGCACCCTCGGCGTGGCCGCGTCCGTACTCCTGGCCTCCACCACCGAACTGCGGGCCCTGCTGCTGGGCCTGCAACGGCTCAAGCTGCCGCCGCTGCTCGTCCAGATCGCCTCCTTCATGATCCGGTACGGGGACGTCATCACCGACGAGCTGCGCCGCATGTCCATCGCCCGGCGCTCCCGCGGCTTCGAAGCGCGCGGGATCCGGCACTGGGGGGTCCTCGCGAAGACCGCGGGAGCCCTGTTCATCCGGTCCTACGAACGCGGCGAGCGGGTCTACCTCGCGATGGTCAGCCGCGGCTACGCCGGCTCCATGCCGGTGATCGACGAGGTGACGGCAACGCCCACAGAGTGGGCGCGCGCCTCTGCGCTCCCTTTGACAGCACTGGCAGTCATGCTGACAGCCGTCTGTCTGATGAGGTGACTCCTCCGCCTGGGGCGGCTTCTCACGTGCCTCCGAGGATGCGCATGACGGCCAAGCCCTGACCGCTGCTGGTGCAGGAGACCCAACGTAGTGGAAGTGGCACTGTAAGGAGATGCAAATGGATGCAATGAAGGCATCGGCCTCACTCGAGGTCTCCGGACTCGCCTACGCCTACCCCGACGGCCACCAGGCCCTCTTCGGAGTCGACCTCACCGTCGGGCACGGGGAACGGGTGGCACTGCTCGGCCCCAACGGCGCCGGCAAGACCACCCTCGTGCTCCACCTCAACGGCATCCTGACCGGTGGCGTCGGCTCCGTCACTGTGGCCGGCCTGCCCGTGGAGAAGCGCAACCTCGCCCGGATCCGCCGACAGGTCGGCATCGTCTTCCAGGACCCCGACGACCAGCTGTTCATGCCGACCGTCCGGGAGGACGTGGCCTTCGGCCCGGCCGCCGCCGGGCTGCGCGGCCCCGAGCTGGAAGAGCGGGTGCGCGGCGCCCTGGAACAGGTCGGGATGGCCGCCTTCGCGGACCGGCCCCCGCACCACCTCTCCTTCGGGCAGCGCCGCCGGGTCGCGGTGGCGACCGTCCTGGCCATGCGGCCCGAGATCCTGGTGCTGGACGAGCCTTCCTCCAACCTGGACCCGGCCTCGCGGCGGGAGCTCGCGGACATCCTGCGCTCGCTGGACGTCACCGTGCTGATGGTGACCCACGACCTGCCCTACGCGCTGGAGCTCTGCCCGCGCGCGGTGATCCTCAGCGAGGGCACCATCGTGGCGGACGGCAGGACCCAGGACGTGCTGTGCGACGAGCAGCTGATGCGGGCGCACCGGCTGGAGCTGCCCTTCGGTTTCGACCCGCGCTCGGTCGTCGTCGGCTGACGGCTTCGGTGGCATAACCGCCGGTCGGGGGTTGTTGTACGGCCCGTGGACATCAAGGGTGTGGTGGCGGAGGGCTTCGAGCCCGTCAAGGACGCGTTCGTACGCAACTTCCAGGTGCTCGGGGACCGGGGCGCGGCGGTGGCCGTGTACCGCGACGGGCGCAAGGTCGTCGACCTCTGGGCCGGCACCAAGGACGCGGAGGGCACGGACCCCTGGGCCGAGGACACCGTGCAGATCGTCCGCTCCGCGACCAAGGGCGTGGCCGCCGCCGTACCGCTGCTGCTCCAGCAGCGCGGACTGCTCGACCTGGACGCGCCGGTGGGTTCGTACTGGCCCGAGTTCAAGGCCGGCGGCAAGGACCGGACCCGGGTCCGCGACCTGCTCGCGCACCGCGCCGGAGTCCCGGCCCTGGACCGCGGGCTGACCGTCGCCGAGGCCGCGGACGGGGTCAGCGGACCGCGCGCGGTCGCCGCCCAGCAAGCCTTCTGGGAGCCCGGCACCGAGCACGGCTACCACGCGCAGACCTTCAGCTGGCTGCTGTCCGAGCTGGTGCTGCGGGCGACCGGCCGCTCGCTGGGGAGCATCCTGGCCGAGGACATCGCGGAGCCGCTGGGCATCGACTTCTGGATCGGCCTGCCGGAGGCCGAGGCCCACCGGGTGGGCCGGGTGGCGCCGGTCGAGCCGCCGGAGAGCGCCGGCATGCTCAGGACCCGGCCCAGGCGCAACGTTTCCGAGGCCTACGCAGACCCGGACTCCCTCACCCGCCGCGCCTTCGCGGCCATCGACCCGCTGCCCGACGAGAACGACCCCGCCTACCGGGCGGCAGAACTGCCGGCCTCGGCGGGCATCGGCACGGCCCGCGCACTGGCCCGCTTCTACGCGGCCACCATCGGGGTGGTGCAGGACGGGGCGCGCATCTTCACACCGGCCACCACCGCACTCGCCGCCAAGGAGTTCTCGTCCGGACCGGACCGCGTCCTGGTGGTCAACACCCGCTTCGGCCCCGGCTACATGCTGCACGGCCCGTCCTCCCCGCTGCTGTCCCCGGCCTCCTTCGGGCACCCCGGCCGCGGCGGCTCCCTGGCCTTCGCGGACCCGGAGGCGGGCATCGGCTTCGGCTACGTCACCAACGCCCACGCCAAGTCAGTCACCGCCGACCCGCGCGCCCAGGCACTGGTCCGGGCCCTGCGCTCCGCGCTGTAGCGGGACCCGCCCTCCCACCCGGCCGGGCGGGCAAGGGGCGTCGCGCATACGGGGACGGGAGCGCTAGCGTTCCTCCATGACGACCACCGCGCATCCCCTCTTCGCCGAAGCCCTCGCCGCACTGGGCCTGGAGCCGGACGTACGGAGCTTCCCCGACGGGACCCGGACCGCCGCCGACGCGGCCGCCGCGATCGGGTGCGAGCTCAGCCAGATCGTGAAGTCGCTGATCTTCGCCGCCGACGGGGTTCCCGTCCTGGTCCTCATGGACGGGGCCTCCCGGGTGGACGTGGAGGCGGTGCGCCGCGAGCTCGGCGCGGGCGCCGTGACCAGGGCCGACGCGGCCCTGGTCAGGGAGACCACCGGATACGCCATCGGTGGGGTCCCGCCCTTCGGGCACCGCACCCGCACCCGGGTCCTCGCTGACCGCTCCCTGCTGGCCCACGACGTGGTCTGGGCGGCCGCGGGGACCCCGCACACGGTGTTCCCCATGGACCCGCGCGAGCTGATCCGGCACGCGGGGGCCGCGCAGGCCGATGTACGGGAGCGCTGAGCGCCGGCCGCGCCGGACCGTCAGCCCGCGTTCAGGACGGCCGCCACGATCGGACCCGCCGCGTCGGAGCCGTGCCCGCCGCCCTCGACCATCGCCGCGGCCGCCACGTCACCGCTGAAGCCGGTGAACCAGCTGTCCGGGCTCTGCGCCCCGTCGACCTCCGCGGAGCCGGTCTTGGCGCCCTTGTCGGAGCCGCCGACCGCGGACATCGCACCCCGGGCCGTGCCCTCGGTGGCCGTCAGCTTCATCATCCGCACCAGCTGCGCCGCCACCGAGGGCTTCATCGACCGTGAGGCCTTCGCGAGCCGGCGGCCGTCCAGGGAGGCCTTGACGACCACGGGCTGGCGGAACACCCCGGTCCGGGCGGTCGCCGTGATCGAGGCCATCGTCAGCGGGTTCATCTGGATCTGGCCCTGCCCGATGTACGCGGCCGCCGCCGCCGGGCCCGTCGCGTCCGGGACCTTGCCGTCGACGGTGGGCACGCCCACCTTCCACTCGATGCCGGCGCCGATGCCGAAGACCTCACGCGCCTCCTTCGGGAGCGCGTCGATGTCGCCGACCGGTTTGATCTGCTTGATGAAGGCGGTGTTGCAGGACTGGGCGAAGCTCGTCGCGAAGGTCTTGCCGTCGAGTTTGAATCCCTTCAGGTTCTTGAAGGTCCTCCCCTCCCACGACACCTCCGCCGGGCACTCGGCGACCTTGCCCGCAGCCACCAGACCCCGGTCCAGCAGCATCGCGCCGGTCACGATCTTCATCGTCGAGCCCGGTGCGCGGGCTCCGCTGAGGGACGCGGGGAAGCCGTCGGCGCGATGGTCGGCGATGGCCAGGATGTTCCCGGTGCTCGGCTGGACGGCGACCACCGATGCCTGCGGGAACTTCAGGACCGCCCGCTCGGCAGCCGCCTGGACGTCCGCGTCCAGGACGGTCTCGATCTCCCCCGGCGTGCCCTCGACCAGCGTCAGCAGGGTCCGCCGGGGGGCTTCCTGCGCGACCGGCTCTATCCACAGTTCGGCGCCGCTCTTGCCGCCCAGCCGCTCCCCGTACGTCGCGCGCAGGCTGTCGAGCACCGGGCGCAGCGACGGGTACTTCTCGGCCGTCAGCTCCCGGTGCTTGCGGTCGACGGCCTTGACGGGCGGGTCGGCCGGGGCGCCGCCGCGCAGCTTCTCGCCCTTCTGGAGCTGCGGGTGGAGCACCGAGGGCTGCCAGTCGACGAGCGGCAGCCCCGTGGTGTTGCCGCGGACCACGGTCAGCTTCGACTCGTAGGCGAGGGGCTTGGTGACCCCCTCGTAGGTGACCTCCGCGGCGACGGAGTACGACACCGTGGTCCCGGTCTGCGCGCCGGGGGTGATCGACACCTTGGACACGTAGGCCTTGGTCGTGAGGTCGCCGAGGGCGCCCTGCGCCTCTGCCGGATTGTTCGTCAGATCGGCCCCCGCCCGGGCGTCCCCCGCCGACCATGCGGCGAAGAAGGCCTTGGCGGTCGCCGCGGCGTCCTTGTCGCTGACCGGCCCCGTGCCCTTGGCGGGGGTCACGGGGCCGGTCGCGCTCGTGTTCTTGGCGTCGCTCCCGCCGGCGTCCCCCACCAGCGAGTACACCCCGTACCCGGCCCCGCCCAGCATCGCGAGGAACACCCCGCCGATGAGGGCGCCCTTTGCGGCCCCGTTCATTGCCCTGTCCCCGTCCCCCGTGCCACGGCCCCCGATCGCTGAACGCGTTCAAGGCCCCCTGGCGCAGACTTTACGCCGAACAGATGCGCGGTCCAGGGGTTTGTCGCCAAGTCCGGGCAAGCTCACACCCGCGCCGTCAGACCCAGGTGTCCAGCCACATCCGGTTCTGCCAGGAATCCATCGGGATGGTCTGTCCGGTGTAGATCGGCCAGAAATAAATGAAGTTCCACACGATCAGGAGCACGAGGACACCCGCCGCCACCGCCCCCAGGGCGCGGCGGCGTTCCGAGGAGCCGGCCGGGCCCAGCAGGGCGCCGATCATCATGGCCACCGCCAGGCACAGGTACGGGACGAAGACCACCGCGTAGAAGAAGAAGATGGTCCGCTCCTGGTAGTTGAACCAGGGCAGCAGGCCCGCGCCGAGCGCGCACGCGATCGCGCCCGCCCGCCAGTCGCGGCGGAAGAACCACCGCCACAGCACGTACAGCAGGGCGAAGCAGCCCGCCCACCACAGCAGCGGCGTGCCGAGCGCCAGCACCTCGCGCGCGCACTTGGCCGTCTCCGTCGCCGGGCAGCCGTCGGTGCCGGGCGACGGGGATTCGTAGAAGTAGGAGACGGGACGGCCCAGGACCAGCCAGCTCCACGGGTTCGACTCGTAGGTGTGGCCCGAGGTCAGGCCCACGTGGAACTTGTAGACCTCCGTCTCGTAGTGCCACATGCTCCGCAGCCACTCCGGCAGGAAGGACCACGAGCTGTGCTGGTCGTTCTTGGCGGCCCAGTCGCGGAAGTAGCCGCCCTTGCCGTTGTCGGGGGAGAGGATCCAGCCGAGCCACGAGGCCACGTAGACGGAGATCGCCACCGGGACGGTGGAGAGGAAGGCGGGCAGCGCGTCGCGGCGCAGCATCGCCGTGTACGGGGCGCCCGCGCCCGCCGTGCGTCGTGCGGCCGCGTCCCACAGGACGGTCAGCACGCCGAAGAAGGCGAGCACGATCAGGCCGTTCCACTTCGTACCGAAGGCCAGGCCCAGACAGACCCCGGCCAGCAGCCGGTACGGGCGCCAGCCCAGCCGCAGCGTCTCCGCGATCACGGCATCCGGCCGGGCCCGTCCCTCCTCGTCCACCGGGAGCGCGGCCGCGAGTCCGGCCCGAGCCTTGTCCCGGTCGATGACCAGCGATCCGAAGGCCCCCAGCACGAAGAACATCAGCACCAGGTCGAGCAGGGCGGTCCGGCTCATCACCAGGTGCAGGCCGTCGACCGCCAGCAGGAGGCCGGCCAGGCAGCCCAGGAACGTGGAGCGGAACAGCCGGCGCCCGATCCGGCACAGCATCAGCACGGACAGGGTGCCGAGCAGCGCGGTCATGAACCGCCAGCCGAACGGGTCGAAGCCGAACATCCACTCGCCCAGGCCGATCACCCATTTGCCGACCGGCGGGTGCACGACGTAGCCCGGGTCCAGCGGGAGGGGGACGCCGTCGGGGTTGGCGAGGATCGACTTGTCGATGTCCTTGGGCCAGCTCGCCTCGTAGCCCTGCTTGATCGTGGCCCAGGCGTCCTTGGCGTAGTACGTCTCGTCGAATATCACCGCCTTCGGGTTGCCCAGGTGGGCGAACCGCAGCACCCCGGCGACCAGGGCCACCAGCAGCGGACCGGCCCAGGCCAGCACTCTCTGCCAGCGTTCCGCGGTGGCTGGCCCGACCCCCAGCTGCGCCCACAGCTGCTCGGACGGCCGTGCGTACGGGGGCACCAGACGGGTGCGGACGTCCGACTGCCGTTTCGCCCCGGCGGGCGGCTGGTAGCCGAAGCCGCGCAGGCGGCGCAGCCAGGCGGACGGCTGGGCGGCGGGGTCCGGGCCGGGTCCGGCCTCGGTGGCGGGCGGGGCCCCCGCAGGGCTGGGCGGCGGCGTCGCGGTACTGGTCACCGGCACATCGTAGGGAACGAGCCTGTGCCAGACCCAGGGGGACGGGAGTGTGGGGCGCGGCGGTTGGGGCGGCTGAGAGGATGGGACGGTGACCACTGACCAGCCCCGCTCCGCCGAAGCCCCCTCCCCGGCCCCCTCCGACGTGCACGGGGCGGGCGTCCTCGTCCTCGCCGGGACCCCCATCGGCGACCTCGCCGACGCCCCGCCGCGGCTCGCCTCCGAGCTGGAACGGGCCGACGTGATCGCCGCCGAGGACACCCGTCGGCTGCGCCGGCTGACGCAGGGGCTCGGCGTGTACACCACCGGGCGCGTCCTGTCGTACTTCGAGGGTAACGAGTCCGCGCGCACCCCCGAACTGGTCGAGGCACTCGTGGCCGGCAAGCGCGTCCTGCTGGTGACGGACGCCGGCATGCCCTCCGTCTCCGACCCCGGCTACCGGCTCGTCGCCGCCGCCGTGGAGAAGGACATCAAGGTCACGGCCGTACCCGGGCCCTCCGCCGTACTCACCGCGCTCGCACTCTCCGGGCTGCCGGTCGACCGCTTCTGCTTCGAGGGCTTCCTGCCGCGCAAGGCGGGCGAGCGCCTCGGCAAGCTCCGCGAGGTCGCCGCCGAACGCCGCACCCTCGTCTACTTCGAGGCCCCGCACCGGCTCGACGACACCCTGGCCGCGATGGCCGAGGTCTTCGGAGCCGAGCGCCGCGCCGCCGTCTGCCGCGAGCTGACCAAGACCTACGAGGAGATCAAGCGCGGCGGGCTCGGCGAGCTGGCCGCCTGGGCCGCCGAAGGCGTGCGCGGCGAGATCACCGTCGTCGTCGAAGGCGCCCCGGCCGCGGCCCCCGGCGATGTGGACGCCGAGGAGCTGGTGAACCGGGTACGGGTGCGCGAGGAGGCGGGGGAGCGGCGCAAGGAGGCCATCGCGGCGGTCGCGGCCGAGGCCGGGGTACCCAAGCGCGAGGTGTTCGACGCGGTCGTCGCGGCAAAGAACGCGGCACAAAAGTCGCCGTCAGTCGGTAAAGAGCTAACCTGAAAAGCAAAGCTCAGACCGCGCACCGGGCGCTTTGGGCATGACTCGCCCAAAGACCGTCCAACAGTCGACAGGGCCTGATGCGCTCCCGCCCGAAGAGGCGTCCACTGGCAATGGCACCAGTGGACAAGAGGAGCTGGCATGAGTGAGATCGCTGAACCCCAACCAGTCGCGGCACCCGTCACTTCAACCGTCACGTCAACCGTTGCCGCGCCGGCCGTCCCGGCGAGAGGCCCCGCCCCCGCTGCCGTGCCGACGGTGCACGAGGCGTACGCCTTCGCGTGCATGAAGTGCGGTTACGGCTGGGAGCAGGGGTACGAGATCGAGCACCACGTAGACGGCAGGGGCATGCCCTTCATCGTCTACACGGTGGACGGCGAACGGGTCCCCTCTCCCCTGTCCAACCCGACCTGCATGAACTGCGGCGGACACGTGGTGCGGATCATGCGGGAGGGCCAGGTCAAGTCGGTCGCGGGCATGATCGACCAGCTCTACCACCACCGCGCGGCCCCGGGGATCGCCGGCCCGGTGCCCGCCGGGTACACCGTGAGGGCCCCGAAGCAGCGCAAGACCGCCCCGCACGACGCCCCCGGACCGGTACCGGTGGAACAGCCCGGGCTGATGGCCCGGCTGCTGGGGTTCTTCCGCCGGTCATAAGATCGGCCGTATGAGCCGTAGTACGTCGAACGACGCACCGCCCCCGCTGCCCGAACCGCTCCGGGTGGCGGTCGCCGACTCCCACACCCACCTGGACATGCAGTCCGGCACCGTCGAGGAGGGCCTGGCCAAGGCCGCCTCGGTCGGGGTCACGACCGTCGTCCAGGTGGGCTGCGACGTGAAGGGATCCCGCTGGGCCGCCGAGACGGCCGCCGCGTACGGAAACGTTCACGCGGCCGTGGCCCTGCACCCCAACGAAGCCCCCCGGATCGTGCACGGGGACCCAGGGGGCACCTCCCAGCCCCCTGGGGCTGGGGGAGGATGGTCCAGGCAGGCTGCCCGGACGGGCGGCGGCGAGGCCGCCCTCGACGACGCGCTCGCCGAGATCGAGGCCCTGGCGTCCCTCGCGCACGTGAAGGCGGTCGGCGAGACCGGCCTCGACCACTTCCGGACCGGCCCGGAGGGCATGGCCGCGCAGGAGCGCTCCTTCCGCGCGCACATCGAGATCGCCAAGCGGCAGGGCAAGGCCCTGGTCATCCACGACCGCGAGGCGCACGCGGACGTCCTGCGCGTCCTGCGCGAGGAGGGCGCCCCCGAGCGGACCGTCTTCCACTGCTACTCCGGCGACGCGGAGATGGCCCGGGAGTGCGCCGCCGCCGGCTACTACATGTCCTTCGCCGGGACCGTCACCTTCAAGAACGCGGCGCCGCTGCGCGAAGCCCTCGCGGTGGCCCCGCTGGAACTGGTGCTCGTGGAGACGGACGCCCCGTACCTGACACCGGTCCCGTACCGCGGGCGGCCCAACGCGCCCTACCTCATCCCACTGACCGTACGGGCCATGGCCGCCGTCCGCGGTATCGACGAGGACGCCATGGCGACGGCGCTGGCGGCCAACACGGCCCGCGCCTTCGACTACTGAGGGCCCGCTGAGCCGCTGCCGGGGACCTTCAGGGGCCGCCGCCCCAACTCTCACCCGTACGCCACGTTCCGTAGCCGTTCCGCTTTGTAGCGTGACGGCCGCTCCGCTAGGGTGCCGTGCCCGAAGCAGCCGGACGGACCAGTGGAGCGAGCGCGATGAGCGATGTGGCCTGGCCGCCGCCCGGTGGCCGCGACCCCTGGGCCGGGGACCCCGATCAGGACGCCGGACCGGGGCCGTACGCGGACCCGGACGCGGAGCCGCACCCGGAGCCCGGGGTGCCGGCCCCCCGGGGCGGCGGGCGCCGACGGACGGCCGCCGAGCCCGGGGCGGGCCGCCGGGCACGCGGCCGGACCCCCGCCCCGGCGGCCGTTCCCGTCCTCGCCCCCGAGCCGGACGCCCCGGCCACCGGCCGCCGCCGCGCCGGGCCGGCCGCGCCCTTCGACCCCGCCCCCGCCGGACCGGCTCCGGCGGGGACCGGGCGGCGCAGGGGCGGACTCGCCACGGTGCCCGCGCCGGCCGGACCCGCCGTCGGCACCGGCCCCCGCACCCGGCGCCGGGGCGGCGCCCCCGCACCCCGCGACACCTGGCGGCGCCTCGTGCCCCAGGCCCTGGTCGTCGCGTTCCTGGCGGGCGGCACCACCGCCTTCGTCGCCGCCGACAAGGCCGTACGCCTCACCGTCGACGGAGTCCCGCGGACCCTGCACACCTTCGCCGACGACGTGGACGAACTGCTCGCCGCCGAAGGACTCGGCATCGGCCCCCACGACCTCGTCGCCCCGGCCGCGGACGAGGCCCTGGGCGACGGCGACGAGATCGTCCTGCGCTACGGCCGCCCGCTGAGCCTGACCCTCGACGGCCAGCGCCGCGAGGTGTGGACCACCGCCCGCACCGTGGACGGCGCACTGCGCCAGTTCGGCATCCGCGCCGAAGGCGCCTACCTCTCCACACTCCGCACCGCCCCCGTCCCCCGGAGCGGCCTGACCCTCGCCGTCCGCACCGAGCGCAGCATCACCTTCATGGCCGACGGCCGCGAGCGGGCCATCCGCACCAACGCGGCCACCGTCCAGGAGGCCCTCGACGAAGCCGGCATCACCCTCCACGGCCAGGACACCACCTCTGTGCCCGCCGGCTCCTTCCCGCGCGACGGCCAGACCGTCACCGTGCTCCGGATCACCGGCACCCGCGAGATCCGCGAGGAACGCATCCCCTACCGGACCGACCGGGTCAAGGACCCCGCCCTCTTCGCCGGCACCGAAGTCGTCGAGCGCTCGGGCCGCCCCGGCGCGCGCAGGGTCACGTACAGCATGCGCACCGTCAACGGGGTCCGGCAAAAGCCCCGCCGGGTCGCCGAGGAGACCGTCCGCGAGCCCGTCAGCCAGCTCGTCAAGATCGGCACCAAGCCGCTGCCCACCTCCGTGCGGGGCGCCGACGGCCTCGACTGGGGTGCGTTGGCCCGCTGTGAGTCGGGCGGCCGGGCCGGCGCCACGGACGCGTCGGGGACTTACGGGGGGCTGTACCAGTTCGACGTGCAGACCTGGCAGGCCCTCGGCGGCAGCGGCCGCCCGCAGGACGCGCCGGGCCCGGAACAGACGTACCGCGCGAAGAAGCTCTACGTCACGCGGGGGGCGAGTCCGTGGCCGCACTGCGGCCGTACCCTTTATCGGTGAGCACCGCAGAGCAGCAGCCCGAAACCTCCGCGCCGGAGACCGCCCCGCCCGAAACCTCGGCCCTCCTCGGGGCGGCCGACATCCGGGAGCTGGCCGCCGTACTCGGCGTACGGCCGACGAAGCAGAAGGGCCAGAACTTCGTCATCGACGCCAACACGGTGCGCCGCATCGTGCGCACCGCCGCGGTCCGGCCGGACGACGTGGTCGTCGAGGTGGGCCCCGGACTGGGCTCGCTGACGCTCGCACTGCTGGAGGTCGCCGACCGGGTCGTCGCCGTCGAGATCGACGACATCCTGGCCGCCGCGCTGCCCGCCACCATCGAGGCGCGGATGCCGGATCGCAAGGACCGCTTCACGCTGGTCCACTCCGACGCGATGCTGGTCAAGGAACTGCCCGGCCCGCCGCCCACCGCGCTCGTCGCGAACCTGCCGTACAACGTGGCCGTGCCGGTCCTGCTCACCATGCTCGACCGCTTCCCGAGCATCGAACGGACCCTGGTCATGGTCCAGGCCGAGGTCGCCGACCGGCTCGCCGCCGAGCCCGGCAACAAGGTGTACGGAGTCCCCTCCGTCAAGGCCAACTGGTACGCGGACGTCAAGCGGGCCGGGGCCATCGGCCGCAAGGTGTTCTGGCCCGCTCCGAACGTCGACTCCGGGCTCGTCTCACTGGTCCGCCGGGCCGAGCCGGTCAAGACCACCGCTTCCAAGGCCGAGGTCTTCGCGGTCGTCGACGCGGCCTTCGCGCAGCGCCGCAAGACGCTGCGCGCCGCGCTGTCCGGCTGGGCCGGGTCGGCTGCGGGCGCCGAGGCGGCCCTAGTCGCCGCCGGTGTCTCCCCGCAGGCCCGCGGTGAAGCCCTCACCGTCGAGGAGTTCGCGGCGATCGCCGAACACAAGCCGACCGCGGAGAGGCCCGCGCTGTGAACGGGTCGATCACCGTGAGGGTCCCCGCGAAGGTCAACGTCCAGCTGGCGGTGGGAGCGGCCCGGCCGGACGGCTTCCACGACCTGGCGAACGTCTTCCTCGCGGTCTCCCTGTACGACGAGGTCACCGCGACCGCCGCCGAAGAGCTGACCGTGACCTGCGCCGGACCGGACGCCGACAAGGTGCCGCTCGACCGCACCAACCTCGCCGCCCGGGCGGCGGAGATCCTGGCGGAGCGGGCCGGCCTGAGCCCCGACGTCCACCTCCACATCGAAAAGCGCATCCCGGTGGCGGGCGGCATGGCGGGCGGCAGCGCCGACGGGGCGGCCGCCCTGCTCGCCTGCGACGCCCTCTGGGAGCTGAAGTCCCCGGTCGGGGAACTCCTCGCCATCTGCGCGGAGCTGGGCAGCGACGTGCCGTTCAGCCTGGTCGGCGGGGCGGCGCTGGGCACCGGACGCGGGGAGATCCTGACCCCGGTGGCCGCCGGTACGTTCCACTGGGTGTTCGCGGTGGCCGACGGCGGACTGTCCACCCCGGCGGTGTTCCGGGAGTTCGACAGGCTCACCGCCGGTACCGAGGTACCCGCTCCGCAGGCCTCCCCGGCCCTCCTCGCGGCCCTGGCCTCCGGCGACCCGGACGAGCTGGCCGCCACCCTGGCCAACGGGCTCCAGCCCGCGGCCCTCTCGCTGCGGCCGTCGCTGGCCGACACCCTCGCGGCGGGTACGCGGGCCGGGGCGCTGGCCGCGCTGGTCTCCGGATCCGGCCCCACGACGGCATTCCTCGTCCGCGACGCGCAGTCGGCGGCGAAGGTGGCGGCGGCCCTGGACGCTTCCGGCACGTGCCGCAGCACCCACCTGGCCACGAGCCCCGCGGCAGGGGCAACAGTCCTTCGGGGAGCCTGACCCGGGACTAGGCTGAGGGCGGACCGGACGAGTGTGACGCGGGAGGCGCTCCAATGACCGAGCAGTCCGTGACGGGCAGGCCGCTGATCCCGATGCCGGCCCTCACCCCGGCCGCGTTGCGCGTGGCCGTGGCCCAGATCGCCCCGGCCCACCTCCCCGCGTTCGTCGCGCACCTGGACCGTGCGGCGGAGCAGAGCTCGGAGCAGAGCACGATCGCCCCGCTGCGGGCGTTCCTCCAGTGGTGGGGCGAGTTCGTGGCCATCCAGCGGCATCCCGCCCGCGCGGCGCGGCTGCGGGAGCTGGAGGCGATCGCCGATACCGCCGGTGACCGGGAGAGCCTCGACAAGATCGTCGCCGAGATCCAGGAGATCCTCGCAGCCGCGCGCCGCGAGGCCGCTGCGTGAGCGACGACTGGACGTGGCACTACAACCCGGATGCCGCGCACGTCGTCGGCGGGCTGCCGCCCGAGGTCGTGACCGAGATCGAGCGTCTCGCCGACCAGCTCACGATCCTCGGCCGGGATGCGGGTGACGTGGGACGCGGACCCATCGAGGGCGGCGGCCTGCGGACGCTCGACATCTTCGGTGGCCGCGGGTTCCTGGTGTTCCTGGCGCCCGAGCGGCTGCGGGAGATCTCCATCGTCCGCGTGATCTGGCTGGGCTGACGCCGTACTCGGGCGGAAGCGAAACCACGGCCGGAGCCACCGCTGGAAGGACCGCGGAAGCCACCGCCGAAACGGCCCCCGAAACGACCCCCGGAACGGCCCCCGAGGCGACCGCTGAAACGACCGCCCCCGCCTCGATCGGCACGGCGCCGGGCGGCCGGCTTCCGGCGGAACGGTCCGGCACTTCGCGGAGGGTTAGGCTGAGGGGCTGATCCACACCCCTTCCCTGGAGCGCTCCTGATGGCCGTCAACCTGGTCAATGTCGAGGCAGTCAGCAAGGTGTACGGCACACGTACCCTGCTCGACGGCATCTCCCTCGGCGTATCCGAGGGGGACCGGATCGGTGTCGTAGGCCGCAACGGCGACGGCAAGACCACCCTCATCCGGATGCTCGCCAAACTGGAGGAACCCGACACCGGCCGGGTCACCCAGTCCGGCGGCCTGCGCATGGGCGTCCTGACCCAGCACGACTCCCTGGACCCCAAGGCCACCATCCGGCACGAGATCATCCGGGACATGGCCGACCACGAGTGGGCCGGCAACGCCAAGATCCGCGACGTCCTGACCGGCCTCTTCGGCGGCCTCGACCTGCCCGGGTTCGGCCAGGGTCTCGACACGGTCATCGGCCCGCTCTCCGGTGGCGAGCGGCGCCGCATCGCGCTCGCCCAGCTGCTCATCGCCGACCAGGACCTCCTCGTACTCGACGAGCCCACCAACCACCTCGACGTGGAGGGCATCTCCTGGCTGGCCAAGCACCTCCAGGAGCGCCGCTCCGCGCTCGTCTGCGTCACGCACGACCGGTGGTTCCTCGACCAGGTCTGCACCCGCATGTGGGACGTGCAGCGCGGTGACGTCCACGAGTACGAGGGCGGCTACAGCGACTACGTCTTCTCCCGCGCCGAGCGCGACCGCATCGCCGCGACCGAGGAGGGCAAGCGGCAGAACCTGATGCGCAAGGAGCTCGCCTGGCTGCGCCGCGGCGCCCCCGCCCGGACCTCCAAGCCGCGCTACCGCATCGAGGCCGCCAACGAGCTGATCGCCGACGTGCCGCCGCCGCGCGACAAGTCCGCGCTGATGAAGTTCGCCAACGCCCGCCTCGGCAAGACCGTCTTCGACCTGGAGGACGTGACCGTCCAGGCCGGCCCCAAGACGCTCCTCAAGCACCTCACCTGGCACCTGGGCCCCGGCGACCGCGTCGGGCTCGTCGGCGTCAACGGCGCAGGCAAGACCTCCCTGCTGCGCGCCCTCGGCGAGGCCGCCCGCACCCAGGGCGAGGTCCAGCCGGCCGCCGGCTCCGTGACGGTCGGCAAGACCGTCAAGCTGGCCTACCTCTCCCAGGAGGTCGGCGAACTCGACCCGTCCCTGCGTGTCCTGGAGGCCGTACAGCGCGTCCGCGACCGCGTCGACCTCGGCCAGGGCCGCGAGATGACGGCCGGCCAGCTGTGCGAGCAGTTCGGGTTCACCAAGGAGAAGCAGTGGACGCCCGTCGGCGACCTCTCCGGTGGTGAGCGGCGCCGACTGCAGATCCTGCGCCTGCTGATGGACGAGCCCAACGTCCTGTTCCTCGACGAGCCCACCAACGACCTCGACATCGAGACGCTGACCCAGCTGGAGGACCTCCTCGACGGCTGGCCGGGGTCGATGATCGTGATCTCGCACGACCGGTTCTTCATCGAGCGCACCACCGACACCGTCATGGCGCTGCTCGGTGACGCGAGCCTGCGGATGCTGCCGCGCGGTCTTGACGAGTACCTGGAACGCCGCCAGAAGATGATCGACGCGGCCGCTCCGGCGGCCCCGGCCTCCGCCGGAAAGTCCTCGGCCTCCGGGGACGCGCGAGCAGCGAAGAAGGAGCTGCAGAAGATCGAGCGGCAGCTCAACAAGATGTCGGACCGCGAGGGCAATCTGCACGCCCAGATCGCCGAGAACTCAACCGACTTCGACAAGGTCGCCAAGCTCGACGCCGAGCTGCGGGAACTCATCGCGGACCGGGACGAGTTGGAGATGCGCTGGCTGGAGCTCGCCGAGGAGGCGTAGCCTCCGGGGCCCGCGCACTCCAACTGGCCGGATAACGGCGGTATCACGGGCCGGTCCGCCCTTGGGAACAGGGAGCGGACCGGCCCGGCGCAGTTCTCGCCGGCAGTGATAGAAAGGGCTTCCTCCCACACCCGAAGCCGAAGGTATGCGCTGATGACCGAGCCGCCCCAGCCGCCGAACCAGCCGCCGAACCCTTCCGGTTACGGGCACCTGCCCGGGCCGCCGCCGTCCGGTTACGGGTTCCCGCCGCAGGCCGAGAACCCCTACGCGCAGCAGTCCCAGCCGCAGGGCCCCTACGGTCAGCAGCCGCCCGGGGGCTACGGCTTCCCGCCGCCGCCCCCGCACATGCCCCCCGGCGCCCCCGGCTTCCCCGGCGGCCCCGGCATGCCGCCGGGGCCGCCCGCCGGGCCGAAGAAGAAGCTCGCCGTGCTGATCGCGGCCGCCGTGGCCGGCGTCCTCGTCCTGGGCACCGGCGGCTATTTCCTGCTCTTCTCCGGCAAGGACAAGGCCGCCGACAAGGTCATCGGGCAGGACACCACGCCGCCCGCCGACGACAAGGCCTCGCCCTCCGCCTCCGCCTCCGTGGACAAGGGCGACGGCAGCGGCAACGGCGGTGAGGAGGAGCAGGACCTCAACGCCGGTCGCAAGCAGGGCGAGAGCAAGGTCCTCTGGTTCAAGACCAGCAAGATCGACGGCCCCGGCGCGGGCGTCGACTCCAAGGGGCAGTGGATCGTCGGGGACACCGTGGTCAAGACCCTCTGGAAGTCGGTCACCGGCTACGGGGTCAAGGACGGCAAGGAGAAGTGGACCCTCACGCTCCCCACCGTGATCTGCGGGGTCACCGACATGACCGCGGACGGCAAGACCGTCGTCATGTACAAGGACGGCGAGTCCAGCAGCGCAGTCTGCAACCAGATGCGGATGATCGACCTCAAGGCCGGCAAGGAGGGATGGTCGAAGGAGGTCCCGAAGGAAGGCCTCTTCGACATCTTCACCACCCCAGACCTCGCCCTCACCGGCGACGCCCTCGTCGTCAACCGGATGGGCACGACCAGCGCGTTCAAGGTCAGCACCGGGGACAAGCTCTTCGACAACAAGCGGGAAGAGGGCTGCCGGCCCACCGACTTCGTCGCCATGAACGGCAAGATGCTCGCCATCGCGACCTGCCAGGACACCGACAAGACCGTCCAGGTCATGGACGCCGACCCGGCCACCGGCAAGAACACCTGGATCTACAAGCTCCCCAAGGGCTTCCAGGTCAAGAACGTCTACTCCCTGGACCCGATCGTCCTCGACCTCTCCAACAGCGAGGGCAAGGAGCGCTCCATCGTGGTCCTCGGACCCGACGGCAAGCAGCGCACCACCGTCTCCGGCGAAGGAAGCTTCCCGGTCGGCTGCGGCGGCCTCTTCAACCGCTCGCTCCAGAGCTGTGGTTCCTCCTACGTGGACGCGAACACCCTCTACCTGCCCGCCAAGGCCGACATCGGCAAGGCGAACGAGATCGTCGCCTTCGACCTCGGCACCGGCAAGGTGAAGTGGCGCACCCCGGCCGGCGAGGGGCGCACCCTCACCCCGCTGAAGGCGGCGGGCGGTCAGGTCGTCGTCTACCGCGAGGCGGAGAGCGAGAAGGGCGGCGAGGTCCTCACGATCCCGGCCGGCGGGGGCACGCCCACCGCGGTCCTGCGCAACCCGTCCGGACCCGCCGCACCGGTGGAGAGCTCCTTCCTCTCCCCGGCCGTGGACTACGTGGACGGCCGGCTGTTCGTCTCCGCCTCCCACCTGCAGGCCGAAAACAAGAGCGAGAAGTTCCTGATGGTCTTCGGCAAGTGAGCGACCGCCGCGAGAACGAGCAGTCCGCCGAACCGCCCACCGAGAGGCAGTAGCACCGATGAGTACCCCGCCGCCCCCCAGCCAGCCGCCGTCCGGCGGGTTCGGCGCGCCCCCGCCCGTGCCCCCCGCCATGCCGGCCGGCCCTCCGCCGCTCCCGCCCCAGCCGCCGACGGTTCCGGCCGGTCCGCCCGCCGGGCAGGCCTCCCGGGAGCACCTCCCAGCGGTAGCTGGGGGAGGGTATCCGCAGGAGCAGTCCTACGGCTACCCGCAGCAGCCGCAGCCCGGCACCGCGCCCATGTACGCGGCCCAGAGCCCGGCGGCCCCCGCCGCCGGCGGCAGCAACGACGTTCGCACCCAGCTGATGATCGTCGGCGCGGCCCTGCTCGCCATCGTCCTCATCGTCGGCGGCGGCTTCTGGTACGTCTCCGGCGAGGACAAGGGCTCCGACGACCAGCCCGTGGCCGGCGGCAGCGCGAGCCCCGCCGCCGGCGGCGACAAGGCCCCGGGCGGCACCGAGAAGGCACCGGCCAAGACCAAGTCGAAGACCCTGGTCAACGTTCCGATGCCGGTGTCGGCCGAGCTCGTCCAGATCCCCGGCTCCTGGCTCACCGACACCACCTACGCCAAGTCCGACATGGGCAAGGTCGTCGGCTACAACGTGGCCGACGGCGCCAAGAAGTGGGAGATCCCCCTCGGCGCCAACGTCTGCGGCGCGAGCCGCTGGGTCTCGGACAACAAGACGGCGATCCTCTTCGACGAGGCTCTGCCGACGGCCGAGAAGCAGTACCAGCCGTGCAACCAGGTCGGCGTCATCGACCTGAACACCGGCAAGCTCCTGTGGAAGGCCAACGGCAAGTCCCAGAGCGGCGGCGACAAGCCCGTCAAGTTCGAAGAGGTCACCGTCAGCGGGCAGACCGTCGCCGCGGGCGGCCTGGACGGCGGCGCCGCCTGGAACCTCGCCGACGGCAAGCCCCTGTGGACACCCAAGACCGACGCGGACAACTGCGAGGACCTCGGCTACGCGGGCGGCCCGGCCCTCGCCGTGATCCGCCGGTGCGGCCGGTCCTCGGACTACGAGCTGTCCGCCCAGAGCCTCGACCCGGTCACCGGCGCGCAGAAGTCCTCGTACAAGCTCCCCGCGGGCCTGGAGTTCGCCCAGATCGTCTCCACCAAGCCGCTGGTCGTCGCGGTGGACATCAACGACACCGCCAAGAACGCCACGGGTGTCAGCGACCTGTTCGTCCTCGACGACGGGGGCCAGCTGAAGACGCGCATCTCGCTCACCTCGGGCAACTACGACCCCGAGTGCGGTGCCACCGATGTCGAGGACTGCGTCCACATGGTCGTCGGCAACGGCAAGGTCTACATGCCGACCCAGGAGCACAAGGGCACGACCGATTCCGGCCGCACCAACGAGATCGTCTCCTTCGACCTGACGACCGGCAAGCAGACCGCCGATCGCGGCGATGCCGGCGAGCGCTACACCGTGTACCCGCTGCGCATGGACGGCTCCAACCTCATCGCCTACAAGGTCCCGCCGTACGACGGCGGTGGCCAGGTCGTCTCCATCGACGGCAGCACGATGAAGGAAACCCTGCTCATGCAGAACCCGTCGAACAAGGAATCGCAGCGCGCCGAGACCCAGTACGTGCCGGACGCCCACGAATACCTCTACGGCAACGGGAGGCTCTTCATCGCCCGTACCGCCGTGAGTAGGAAGTCCTCCGTTTCCACCGACCCGTACTACAACTTCGTCTCCTTCACGACGGGCTGACGGCCACCACCCGCGCAGAACCCGAAGCCCCCGGAAGGCCCGCCCTTCCGGGGGCTTCTGCGCGGTATCCGCACCGGACCGTCGAACAAGCGTGTAGCTTGCCGGGTCAGAAGGGTCGGGGGTGGGTGCCTCAATGGGCGTACGGGTCGTGGTGGTCGACGAGCACCGGCTGCTGGCCGAGGCGCTCGCCTCGGCCCTGAAACTGCGTGGCCACCGGGTCCTGGCGGCCGCCGCCCCGGCCGCGGGCGCCGCCGAGCTGGTCATCAGCCGGGCCCCGGAGGTCTGTCTGCTGGGCACCGCCACGCCCGCCGAGCCCGGGGTCTTCGAGCCGGTCGTCCGCATCAAGCGGGAGCGCCCGCAGATCGCCGTGGTGGTCCTGGGCCCGGTGCCCAGCCCGCGGGGCATCGCGGCCGCCTTCGCCGCCGGCGCCTCGGGGTACGTACGCCACGACGAGCGCATCGAGGGCGTGGAGCGGGCCCTGGCCAAGGCCCGGGCGGGGGAAGTCGTGATCTCCCCGCAGCTGTTGCAGGGTGCCTTCGCCGAACTGCTCAACCCCGCGGCCCAGCCCGACGACGAGGGCAGCCGGCTGCTGCGGCTGCTCACCCCGCGCGAGGTGGAGGTGCTGGTCCGGGTCGCCGAGGGCGAGGACACCCGGCTCATCGCCGCCGGCATGGCCATCGCACCGAGCACCGCGCGCACGCACGTACAGCGGGTGCTGATGAAGCTGGGCGTGGGCTCTCGGCTGGAGGCGGCCGCGCTGGCCGCCCGTACCGGTCTGCTGGATCGGGCCGGCCCGCCGCCGTCCGGGAGTGCCGGGGCCTGATCCGGGCCGGGGATTTCCCCGGCGACGCGGTTTCCGGTATGCCGGTGACCAGCACGCGCACGGTGCGTGCGTTTCCCCGGCGAGAGGCAGTGGGCACGTGAGCGAGACGGCTTCTTCGAAATACCTGGTCACCGGCGGAGCCGGATACGTGGGCGGGGTGGTCGCGGCCCACCTCCTGGAGGCCGGCCACGAGGTCACCGTCCTCGACGACCTCTCCACCGGCTTCCGTTCCGGGGTGCCGGCCGGCGCCGAGTTCATCGAGGGCCGCATCCAGGACGCCGCCGAGTACCTCGACCCCTCCTACGACGGGGTCCTGCACTTCGCGGCCTCCTCGCAGGTCGGCGAATCAGTGGTGAACCCCGGCAAGTACTGGGAGAACAACGTCGGCGGCACCCTCGCCCTGCTGGCCGCCATGCGCGGGGCGGGCGTGCGCAGACTGGTGTTCTCCTCCACCGCGGCGACCTACGGGGAGCCCGGCGACGGGCCGCTGACCGAGTCCTCGGTGACCGCCCCCACCAACCCGTACGGGGCCTCGAAGCTGGCCGTCGACCACATGATCGCGGGGGAGTGCGTGGCGCACGGCCTCGCGGCGGTCTCGCTGCGCTACTTCAACGTGGCAGGGGCGTACGGGCAGTTCGGCGAGCTGCACGACCCCGAGACCCATCTGATCCCGCTGGTCCTGCAAGTGGCCCTCGGCGAACGGGAGTCCATCTCCGTGTTCGGCGAGGACTACCCGACCCCGGACGGCACCTGCGTACGGGACTACATCCACGTCGCCGACCTGGCCGCTGCCCACCTGGCCGCGCTGCGCGCCGCGGCCGAGGGGGAGCACCTGGTGTGCAACCTCGGCAACGGCAACGGGTTTTCGGTCCGCGAGGTCATCGAGACGGTCCGCAAGGTCACCGGGAAGGAGATTCCCGAGGTCGTGGCTCCCCGCCGGGCCGGCGACCCGGCCTTCCTCGTCGCCTCCGCCCGCACGGCCCACGAGCGCCTCGGCTGGACCCCGACCCGCTCGGACCTCACAGGCATCGTGACGGACGCCTGGAACTTCACCCGCGCCCGGCGCGGCTGACCCGGCAGGCAGCCCACGGCCGTACCCCTCCACCCGCGCCTCCGCCCCCATCAGGGTGGGGGCGCGCGTGCGTTCCGGGCGCGCCCTCGGCGAGCGCTTCACGCGGGCGCCTGGCGTGCACACGCCGAGTGAAATACACCTCGTGCAACTGCCCGCGGCACGCGCCCGGCAGGAAGGGATCTTCCGGCGGCGACAAGCAGGCGATTTCAAGCCACCTTTGAGCCCCGTCAGATGCGCCTCGCCGGAAAATGGCTCGGAAAACTTCTGCAATTCGGCCAACCATGCGCCGACACCGGCCCTACGCTGATGCGTGACACCGGTGGGGGCCGGTGTTGATTCAGGGGTCGAGACAAGTCGGGTACGACGTCCGGTCCGGGGTAGTGCAGAGATGTCACGGCGGCGGCCGCGACGCCTGCGGATCACCCGGTCCGGGCGTCGTACCCGCAGCCGTCCGTTCCCCGACCCTTGGGGGTTTTGTGGTCCGTATCCGGGTACTCGTGGTCGACGATCACCGCATCTTCGCCGAATCTCTCGCCGCCGCGCTCGCGGCCGAACCGGACGTGGACGTCTCCGCGGCCGGCAGCGGCCCCGCCGCGCTGCGCTGCCTCGAACGCGCGGTGGCCGAGGGCCGCCGCTTCGACGTCATGCTCGTCGACTCCGACCTCGCCGCCGTCGCCACGGGCGTCCCCGCGCAGCGGGAGCCGGGCCCCGTCCCACCCGCCGCCGACGGGATCGCGCTCGTGGCAGGCGTACGGGTGTCCCATCCCGGGGTCCGTACGGTCGTGCTCGCCGAGCGCGACGATCCGCGCCGGGCCGCCCAGGCGCTCCAGGCGGGAGCCTCGGGGTGGGTGGCCAAGGACTGCTCGCTCTCGCGGCTCCTGGTCGTCATCCGCGGTGTCCTGCGCGAGGAGACGCACCTCCCGCCCGCGCTGCTCACCGGAGTGCTCCGTGAGCTGACCGCGGCGCGCAAGCACCGTACCGACAGCGAACAGCTCGTGGAGTCCCTCACGCCGAGGGAACACGAGGTACTGCGCTGCATGGTGGCGGGGCTGGGCCGCAAGGACGTGGCCGCGCGGCTGTTCCTCTCCCCGCACACCGTCCGCACCCACATGCAGAACGTGCTGGGGAAGCTGGGCGTGCACTCCACGCTCGCGGCGGTGGCCCTGGCCCGGCGGGCCGGCGTACGGCCCGCGGACCTGCCGGGACTGCCGGGGCAGGGACTAGCCGGGGATGTTGTCGAACGGAGCGGTCAACTGGCGTAGCAGGGCCGCGAGATCGCCGCGCTGCGTCCGCGAGAGCTGGCCCAGGATCGCCCGTTCCTGGGCCAGCAGCCCGGCGAGCGCCTGGTCGGCGCGGTCGCGGCCCTCGGGGCTGAGGCGCACCAGGACCCCGCGGCGGTCGTTGGGGTCCGGCAGTCGCTCGACGAGGCCCTTCTTGGCGAGCCGGTCGATGCGGTTGGTCATGGTCCCGGAGGTGACCAGGGTCTGGGTCAACAACTGGCCGGGGGAAAGCTGGTAGGGCGCGCCGGCCCGCCGCAGCGACGTCAGGACGTCGAACTCCCAGGGCTCCAGGCCGTGCTCGGAGAACGCCAGTCGGCGGGCGCGGTCGAGGTGCCGCGCGAGCCTGCTGACTCGGCTGAGTACCTCGAGTGGTTCCACGTCGAGGTCAGGGCGTTCCCGCCGCCATGCCGCGACCAGTCGGTCGACCTCGTCCTCCATGCCGATCAGTGTAAAGGGTCTGTCGACATGAAGTCTCTTTAAATCGAGTATCTCGATCTCGTGCATCTTGACGTCAAGATATATTTTGCGCCACCATGGGGCATGGAGGGGGCCGGAGCAGCTTCCGGTTCCGCCCCGCACCGCCAGTAGGAGGCTCGAACATGCATTCCGATACCGCGCCGGCCAGGATTCCCGCGTCGAACAGCGCCACGACGACACCCGAGGCCACCGCGAGCGAGGCGCCCACCGCGCCGACCGCCCCCACCTGGGACCCCCAGCAGTACCTCCGGCACGCCGGCCACCGGGCCAGGCCCTTCCTCGACCTTCTGGCCCGGATACCCGAGCTCCCCTCCCGGCCCGCCAGGATCGCCGACCTCGGCTGCGGCCCCGGCAACGTCACCGCGCTCATCGCGGAGCGCTGGCCCGAAGCCCACATCACCGGCTACGACCTCTCCCCCGAGATGCTCCACCGCGCCGACGCCGAACACGCCGGCCCCACCCAGGGCGGCGGCCGGCTCGACTTCCGCCACGGCGACCTCGCCGACTGGCTCCCGGAGGAGCCCTACGACCTGATCGTCTCCAACGCCGCCTTGCAGTGGGTCCCCGGCCACGCCGCATCCTTCTCCCCCTGGATCCACGGACTGCGCCCCGGCGGCACCTTCGCCTTCCAGATCCCCGGCAACTTCACCGCCCCCAGCCACCGGATCCTCGCCGAGCTGTGCGACACCCCGCGCTGGAGGGCCCGGCTCGCCGGACACGGAGCCCGCTACATCCACATACTCGAACCCGCCGGATACCTGCAGCGGTTCACCGAGCTCGGCTGCGCCGCCGACGTGTGGGAGACCACCTACCACCAGCTGCTCCAAGGCCCCGACCCGGTACTGGACTGGGTCAAGGGCACCGCGCTGCGGCCCGTACTCACCGCGCTGGCCGAAGACGCCGAGGCCGCCGGGTCCTTCCTCGACGAGTACCGCGCCCTGCTGCGCGAGGCCTACCCCACGGGCCCCCGCGGCACCGTCTTCCCGTTCCGCAGGATCTTCGCCATCGCCCGCAGGGAGGCCTGACCGTGCTCGCCGGCGTCGACCACGTCCAGCTCGCGGCGCCACCCGGCTCGGAGGACCGGCTCCGCGCCTACTACGCGCAGGTCCTCGGCATGACCGAGATTCCCAAGCCGCCGGTGCTCGCGGCGCGCGGCGGCTGCTGGTTCGCCGCCGGGCCCGTCCAGCTCCACCTCGGCGTCGAGGACGACTTCCGCCCCGCACGCAAGGCCCACCCGGGACTGCGGGTCACCGGCATAGAGGCGTACGCGAGGAGACTGCGGGAACGCGGCGCCGGGGTCGTCTGGGACGACCATCTCCCGGGCCACCGCCGTTTCTACTCCGAGGATCCGGTCGGCAATCGGCTGGAGTTCCTGGAACCCACCGTCGGCTGACCCGGCCCACGTACGACGGCGCCCCGCCACCGGTTGTCCGGTGACGGGGCGCCGTCGTACGTGCGGGACCGCTTACTGCAGCTCGACGTAGGCGTTCCAGCCGCCGCCGAGGGAGGTGCGGTCCTTGAAGGTGTTCAGGCCCGTCAGGCCCGTCGCCTTGTACAGGAACGCCTGCCCGGCGGAGTCGACGCCGACGAGGTCGGTACGGCCGTCACCGGTGATGTCGCCGGTCGCGACCAGCTTGGTCAGGCCGTTCCAGCCGGTGCCGATCTTGACCCGGTCGCCGAAGCCGGCGCTGCCGTTGCCCGGGTAGGCCCACAGCGTGCCGTCGGTACCGCGGGCGAGCAGGTCGGCGCGGCCGTCACCGGTCACGTCGCCGGCGCCGAAGAGCTTGTTGTAGATGCCCCAGCCGGCGCCCAGGCGGACCCGGTCGCGGAACTGGTAGCCGTTGCCGTAGCTCCGGTAGAGCCACAGGACGTTGGACTTGTCGCGGGCGAGCAGGTCGCCGTTGCCGTCACCGTCCACGTCGCCCACACCGACGAGGGAGTTGTATATGTCCCAGCCATGGCCCACGAGGGTGCCGTTGCTGTAGAGCGCGCCGCCGCCCGAGAAGAGCCAGTTGGAGGTGTTCTCGGCGCCGAACGAGGAGGCCACGGCCATCTTGACCTGGTTGACCGGAACTTCGCCGGTCGCCGCGACCTGCTGGCGGTCTTCGAAGCCGCCGTTCATCCTGCCGAAGTAGGCGAAGACGGCGCCGCCGCTGGTGCGGGCCAGGAGATCGGAGCGGCCGTGCGCGGGCACGCCGCCCTGGCCGGCGAACAGGTTGGTGTACTGCCAGTTCGTGCCCATCGCGGTGCGGTCGGCGAAGCCGCCGGCGCCGTTCGAGCCGTAGCTCCACATCTTGCCGCTCGGGTCACGGCCCACGAGCCAGCTGCCGCCCTGGGTGGCGGTGAGCACCTGGAGCTGGTTGTACATGTTCCAGCCGGTGCTGCTCTTGATCCGGTTCCCGAAGACGCCGGAGGTACGGCCGGTGCCCGGGTAGACGTACAGCACGCCGGCCGGCGTGGCCGCCAGCAGGTCGTACTTGCCGTCGTCGTTGAAGTCGCCGCCGCCGACGATCTGGGAGTACATGCCCCAGCCGCCGCCGAGGGAGATCCGGGAGCCGTAGGGGCTGCCCGAACCGGCCGTGCCCTTGCCCGGGTACAGGTACAGGGCGCCGGCGGGCGTGCGGGCCAGCAGGTCCGCGTTGCCGTCGCCGGTCACATCGCCGACGCCGGTGACCTTGTTGTAGATGTTCCAGCCGTTGCCGGACCAGCCGGTGCGATAGGCGCCGTACTTGTCCGCCGACAGCAGCGAGAGCTTGCCGGTGACGGAGAGCGTGAGGATCTCCGGGCGCCCGTCGCGGTTGAGGTCGCCCGCCTCGATGACGTCCTTGAAGTCCTCGCCGGAGCCGGCGCCTTCGACGTAGTACTCCGGGTCCTGCGTGTCGTTGAAGGTCTTCAGGTACGACGCGTTGCTGAGGCCGCGATAGAGGATGTCCTGCCAGCCGTCACCGTCGACGTCGAACAGCGCGGGCACGGGATTGGCGGCAGCCTTCGTGCCGGGCTGCTGCTTCTTCTGCGCGTCGGTCTTGGCCTTGGGCGCCGCGGCCTTCGGCCGGACGCCCGTGGCGCGGTCGTCGACCTTGGGCCGTTCGGCCTTCGGCGCGGACACGGGCTTCTCATCGGCCGAGACCGGACCGGAAAGGATCATGCCTGCCGCGAGGGCGAGGGCGGTGCAGGCCGCAATGCGGCCGGAGCGCGAGGAGCGCATGAAAGACAAGAGGTCTCCCTGGTGAAAAATCAGGTGAAACCGGGTGGAACGGGGTCGCCTACGGCGCGCGGCAGAGCTGCGCTGCACATCAGACGGCATTCCCCCCCGGGAAGTAACCGAAGGCTACCCGCGTGACAGGTGTTTGCCATAGTGATTAGGAGGGTAATTTTGATCGCGTTCAGAACACAAGAGTGCCCGGGCCTCCCGACCCGGGCACCAGGCACGACGTCCCCGCTCGCGCACCGCGAGCAGGCGAGTGCGCTCAGCTCTTGCGGTGGCCCACCAGGCGGGGCTTCGCCTCGAGGTTCTCCAGGCCGTGCCAGGCCAGGTTCACCAGGTGCGCCGCCACCTCCGCCTTCTTCGGGCGGCGCGTCTCCAGCCACCACTGGCCGGTCAGCGCCACCATACCCACCAGTGCCTGCGCGTAGAGCGGGGCCAGCTTCGGATCGAAGCCGCGGGCCTTGAACTCCAGGCCCAGGATGTCTTCGACCTGCGTGGCGATATCACTGATCAGTGAGGCGAAGGTGCCCGTCGACTGGGCCACGGGGGAGTCCCGGACCAGGATCCGGAAACCGTCCGTGTAGTTCTCGATGTAGTCCAGCAGGGCGAAGGCCGCCTGCTCCAGCAGCTCCCGCGGGTGCCCGGCCGTCAGCGCGCCCGTCACCCCGTCCAGCAGCTGGCGCATCTCCCGGTCAACGACGACGGCGTAGAGGCCTTCCTTGCCGCCGAAGTGCTCGTACACCACCGGCTTGGAGACTCCGGCCTTCGCCGCGATCTCCTCGACCGACGTGCCCTCGAACCCCTTCTCGGCGAACAGGATGCGGCCGATGTCCAGCAGTTGCTGACGCCGTTCGGCGCCCGTCATCCGGACCCGGCGGCTGCGCCTGGGCTTCTCGCTGCTGGAGCTGCTGCCGTCGTTTCCCACGCCCCCCATCATGCCGCGTTCGACACTTCTTCCTTGCGCCGGGCGTCGATGCGGGCCTCGGACGGCCAGCGGACGTCGGACGCCCATCCCAGCTGTTCGAACCAACGGATCAGCCGCGCGCTGGAGTCGACCTGGCCGCGCAGCACACCGTGCCGGGCCGAGGTCGGATCGGCGTGGTGCAGGTTGTGCCAGGACTCACCACAGGACAGCACCGCCAGCCACCACACGTTGCCGGAGCGGTCGCGCGACTTGAACGGGCGCTTGCCCACCGCGTGGCAGATCGAGTTGATCGACCACGTCACGTGGTGCAGCAGCGCGACCCGGATCAGGGAGCCCCAGAAGAACGCCGTGAAGGCGCCCCACCACGACATCGTCACCAGACCGCCGACGACCGGCGGGATCGCCAGCGAGAAGATCGTCCAGAAGAGGAAGTCGCGCGAGATGCGGCGGATCGCCGGGTCCTTGATCAGGTCGGGGGCGTACTTCTGCTGGTCGGTCTGCTCCTCGTCGAAGAGCCACCCGATGTGCGCCCACCACAGGCCCTTCATCAGGGCCGGCACCGTCTCGCCGAACCGCCACGGCGAATGCGGGTCACCCTCGTGGTCGGAGTACTTGTGGTGCTTGCGGTGGTCGGCCACCCAGCGCACCAGCGGTCCCTCGACCGCCATCGAGCCCATGATCGCCAAGGCGATGCGCAGCGGCCGCTTCGCCTTGAAGGATCCGTGCGTGAAGTAGCGGTGGAAGCCGATGGTGATGCCGTGGCAGGTCAGGAAGTACATGAACACCATCAGGCCCACGTCCAGCCAGCTCACCCCCCAGCCCCAGGCCAGCGGAAGCGCCACCAGCACTGCCAGGAAGGGGACGGTGATGAACAGCAGCAGCGCGATCTGCTCCACGGACCGCTTGCTCTCACCGCCGAGGGTCGCGGACGGCACGGACGCGCCGGAAGACGCGGAGGCGTCCTCGATCACGTCGGGACTGATGGTCATAGGTGTGTCCCCTGAGGGTGAGGGAGTCGGCAGGCGCGCCGCCCGGCCACCCGTCCCTACGGACGCGTAACCTACGGCAACGTAAGTATGGCAAAGGTCCCTGGCGGGGCAAGAGGAGCGCGCCCGGAGCCCGGTTCCACGGCGCCGCCGCGCCCCCGGCCCCAGGGCGCCGCGCCCGCCGGTCCCACGGCACTGCACCCCCGGTCCCACGGTGCTTCGCCCGGGCCCATCGGCCCGCGCCCGAGGGCCGTCGTCCCGCTAGGTGACACAGGGACCTGGTCACCGGTACGGGCCACCTATCCTGGTGTCGTCGGACAGCGCGGTCCGCACGGGCAGCCCGAGCTGCGCATCAGGAGCGGTGGCACCGCCGGACCCAGGTCCGGACGGCCACCACCGCGCGCATCCGGGGCCCACCTCCCAGTAGCGCTCGAAACACTGCAAGGAGCCGCACCTGTGAGCAGTGCCGACCAGGCCCACTCGACCAACGCCGCGTCCACCTCCGGCGCTGCCAATGCCGAGCTGCGTGCGGACATCCGCCGCCTCGGCGACCTCCTCGGCGAGACCCTCGTACGTCAGGAGGGCCAAGACCTCCTCGACCTGGTCGAACGCGTCCGAGCCCTCACGCGCACCGACGGCATCGCGGCCGCCGAGCTGCTCGGCGACACCGACCTGGAGACCGCCGCCAAGCTGGTGCGCGCCTTCTCCACGTACTTCCACCTCGCCAACGTCACCGAGCAGGTGCACCGCGGCAAGGAGCTGCGCGCCCACCGCGCCGCCGAGGGCGGTCTGCTGGCCCGCACGGCCGACATGCTGAAGGACGCCGACCCCGAGCACCTGCGCGAGACGGTCAAGAACCTCAACGTCCGCCCCGTCTTCACCGCGCACCCCACCGAAGCGGCCCGCCGCAGCGTCCTGGGCAAGCTGCGCCGCATCGCGGCCCTCCTGGAAGAGCCCGTCGCGGGCGCCGGCGAGCGCCGCCGCCACGACCTGCGCCTCGCCGAGAACATCGACCTCGTCTGGCAGACCGACGAACTGCGCGTGGTCCGTCCCGAGCCCGCCGACGAGGCCCGCAACGCGATCTACTACCTCGACGAGCTGCACGCCGGCGCGGTGGGCGACGTACTCGAGGACCTCGCCGCCGAGCTCCAGCGCGTCGGCATCGAGATCCCGGCCGGTACCCGTCCGCTCACCTTCGGCACCTGGATCGGCGGCGACCGCGACGGCAACCCCAACGTCACCCCCGACGTGACCCGGGACGTGCTGATCCTCCAGCACGAGCACGGCATCACCGACGCCCTGGAACTCATCGACTTCCTGCGCGGACTGCTGTCGAACTCCATCCGCTACACCGGCGCCACCGAGGAACTCCTCACCTCCCTCCAGGCCGACCTGGAACGCCTCCCCGAGATCAGCCCGCGCTACAAGCGGCTGAACGCCGAGGAGCCGTACCGCCTCAAGGCCACCTGCGTCCGGCAGAAGCTCCTCAACACCCGCGAGCGCCTCGCCAAGGGCATCCCGCACGAGGAAGGGCGCGACTACCTCGGCACCGCCGAGCTGCTCACCGACCTCACCCTCATCCAGACCTCCCTGCGCGAACACCGCGGCGCGCTCTTCGCCGACGGCCGCATGGACCGCACCATCCGCACGCTGGCCGCCTTCGGCCTCCAGCTCGCCACCATGGACGTACGCGAGCACGCGGACGCCCACCACCACGCGCTGGGCCAGCTCTTCGACCGGCTCGGCGAGGAGTCCTGGCGCTACGCCGACATGCCGCGCGACTACCGCGGCCGGCTCCTGGCCAAGGAGCTGCGCTCGCGCCGCCCGCTGGCGCCCACCCCGGCCCCGCTCGACGCCGCCGGGCAGAAGACCCTCGGCGTCTTCGGCGCCATCAAGGACGCCTTCGAGAAGTTCGGCCCCGAGGTCATCGAGTCCTACATCATCTCGATGTGCCAGGGCGCCGACGACGTCTTCGCCGCAGCCGTCCTCGCCCGCGAGGCCGGCCTCATCGACCTCCACGGCGGCTGGGCCAAGATCGGCATCGTCCCGCTGCTGGAGACCACCGACGAGCTCAAGGCCGCCGACGTCATCCTCGACGAGATGCTCGCCGACCCCTCCTACCGGCGCCTCGTCTCCCTGCGCGGCGACGTCCAGGAGGTCATGCTCGGGTACTCCGACTCCTCGAAGTTCGGCGGTATCACCACCTCCCAGTGGGAGATCCACCGCGCCCAGCGCCGGCTGCGCGACGTGGCCCACCGCTACGGAGTGCGCCTGCGCCTCTTCCACGGCCGCGGCGGCACCGTCGGCCGCGGTGGCGGCCCCTCGCACGACGCGATCCTCGCGCAGCCCTGGGGCACCCTGGAGGGCGAGATCAAGGTCACCGAGCAGGGCGAGGTCATCTCCGACAAGTACCTCGTCCCCTCGCTGGCCCGCGAGAACCTTGAGCTGACCGTCGCGGCCACCCTCCAGGCCTCCGCCCTGCACACCGCCCCGCGCCAGTCCGACGACGACCTGGCCCGCTGGGACGCCGCCATGGACATCGTCTCGGACGCCGCGCACGACGCCTACCGCGAGCTGGTCGAGGACCCGGACCTGCCCGCGTACTTCTTCGCGGCCACCCCCGTCGACCAGCTCGCCGACCTGCACCTGGGCTCGCGCCCCTCGCGCCGCCCCGACTCCGGCGCCGGGCTCGACGGACTGCGTGCGATCCCGTGGGTCTTCGGCTGGACCCAGTCCCGCCAGATCGTCCCCGGCTGGTACGGCGTCGGCTCGGGCCTCAAGGCCCTGCGCGAGGCCGGCCAGGACGCGGCCCTCGGCGAGATGGGCGAGCGCTGGCACTTCTTCCGCAACTTCCTCTCCAACGTCGAGATGACGCTGGCCAAGACGGACCTGCGGATCGCCCGGCACTACGTCGACACCCTCGTGCCCGACGAGCTCAAGCACGTCTTCGCCCGCATCGAGGCCGAGCACGAGCTCACCGTCCGCGAGGTCCTGCGGATCACCGGAGGCGAGCAGCTCCTCGACTCCAACCCGGTGCTCCAGCAGACCTTCTCGGTCCGCGACGCCTACCTGGACCCGATCTCCTACCTCCAGGTCTCCCTGCTGGCCCGCCAGCGGGCGGCCGCCGAGCGTGGCGAGGAAGCGGACCCGGTCCTGTCCCGGGCCCTGCTCCTGACCGTCAACGGTGTCGCGGCGGGCCTGCGCAACACCGGCTGAGCCCCTGCCCCTTCCACGACGGAGCCCCCGCCACCGGATCGATCCGGTGGCGGGGGCTCCGTCGTGGGCCCGGCTTTGGGCCGCGGTTGTCGGCCTCAGCTGTCCGCCTCAGCTGTTGTAGGTGGACTGCGCGCGCTCCAGACCCTCCTCGATCAGGCACTCCACGGCGTCCGCCGAACGGTCCACGAACCAGTCCAGCTCCTTGCGCTCCGTGGAGGAGAAGTCCTTCAGGACGAAGTCCGCGACCTGCATCCGGCCCGGCGGCCGGCCGATGCCGCACCGCACCCGGTGGTAGTCCGGGCCCATGGACTTCGTCATCGACTTCAGCCCGTTGTGGCCGTTGTCCCCGCCGCCCAGCTTCAGCCGCAGGGTCGGGTAGTCGATGTCCAGCTCGTCGTGGACCGCGATGATCTTGTCGAGCGGCACCTTGTAGAAGTCCCGCAGCGCGGTCACCGGGCCGCCGGACAGGTTCATGAACGACTGGGGCTTGGCCAGCACGACGCGCCGGTTCGAAGGCCCCGGCGGGCCCATCCGGCCCTCGACCACCTGTGCGCGGGCCTTGTGCGCCTTGAACTTGCCGCGCATCCGCTCCGCCAGCAGATCGGCCACCATGAAGCCGATGTTGTGGCGGTTGCCCGCGTACTCCGCACCCGGGTTACCGAGACCCACGATCAGCCAGGGCGCCGCGTCGTCCGACATCAAAAGCTCCTTATACGAAGACGACCGCCGTCCCGCTCCAGTGGAGCCGGACGGCGGTCGTTCAGCAAGTGCTGAGAGAGGGGCGCGAGGCTCAGGCCTCGGTGCCCGCACCCTCGGCGGCCGGCTCCTCGCCCTGCGGGGCGACGACCTGCAGGACGGCGAGGTCGCCGTCGACGGCCAGGGTGGTGCCGGCCGGAAGGACCAGGTCCTTCGCGTGCACGGTGGCGCCGGCCTCGAGGCCCGCGATGGAGACGGTGACCTCGGTCGGGATGTTGGTGGCCTCGGCCTCGACGGAGATCGTGTTCTGGAGGGTCTCCAGCATGTTGTTACCGGCGGCCAGCTCGCCCTCGGTGACGATCGCGACGTCGACGGTGACCTTCTCGCCCTTCTTGACGATCAGGTAGTCGACGTGGGAGATCGAGCGCTTCAGCGGGTACTTCTGCACGGCCTTCGGGATGACCAGCTCGGTGCCGCCGCCGTCGATGTCCAGGGAGAGCAGGACGTTGGCGGTACGCAGCGCCAGCGCCAGGCCGTGGCCCTCGACGTCGACGTGCTTCGGGTCGGTGCCGTGGCCGTAGATGACTCCGGGAACGAGACCGTCGCGACGGGCCTGACGGGCAGCGCCCTTGCCGAACTGGGTGCGGGTCTTGGCGGAAAGCTTGACCTCGGACATGCTCACTCCTCGTGGGGTGACGGAAAGGAACTCGAACGTCACCCGGCCGGAACACGGCCTGCTACGAAGAGCGCGTCGATAACGGAGCACCGGAACCTGTTCGGAAACAGGTACGGCCTCCCTCGCCGAGCAACTCGAGGAGTGTACCCGGCGGGAAGGCCGTACCCAAAAACGATCTAGCGCTGTACCGCTGTGCCTACTGCTGCTCTTCGAACAGGCTGGTGACCGAGCCGTCCTCGAAGACCTCGCGCACGGCGCGGGCGATCATCGGGGCGATGGACAGCACCGTGATCTTGTCGAGCTCCAGGTCGGACGGGTCCGGCAGGGTGTTCGTGAACACGAACTCGCTGACCTTGGAGTTCTTCAGGCGGTCGGCGGCCGGGCCCGACAGGATGCCGTGCGTGGCCGTCACGATGACGTCCTCCGCGCCGTGCGCGAAGAGCGCGTCGGCGGCGGCGCAGATGGTGCCACCCGTGTCGATCATGTCGTCGACCAGGACGCAGACGCGGCCCTTGACCTCACCGACGACCTCGTGGACGGTCACCTGGTTGGCGACGTCCTTGTCGCGACGCTTGTGCACGATCGCCAGCGGCGCGTCCAGACGGTCGCACCAGCGGTCGGCGACGCGCACGCGGCCGGCGTCCGGGGAGACGATCGTCAGCTTGGAGCGGTCGACCTTGGCACCCACGTAGTCCGCGAGGACCGACAGGGCCGAAAGGTGGTCGACCGGGCCGTCGAAGAAGCCCTGGATCTGGTCGGTGTGCAGATCGACCGTGAGGATGCGGTCCGCACCCGCGGTCTTCAGCAGGTCCGCGACCAGTCGGGCCGAGATCGGCTCGCGGCCCTTGTGCTTCTTGTCCTGGCGGGCGTAGCCGTAGGACGGGACGATCACGGTGATGGAGCGTGCCGACGCGCGCTTGAGCGCGTCGATCATGATCAGCTGCTCCATGATCCACTTGTTGATCGGAGCCGTGTGGCTCTGGATCAGGAAGCAGTCCGCGCCACGCGCCGACTCCTGGAAGCGGACGTAGATCTCGCCGTTCGCGAAGTCGAAAGCCTTGGTCGGCACGAGGCCGACACCGAGCTGGTGCGCGACCTCCTCGGCCAGCTCGGGGTGGGCGCGGCCGGAGAAGAGCATCAGCTTCTTCTCGCCGGTCGTCTTGATCCCGGTCACAGCACTGTCTCCTCAGACGTGGGAAAGCTGCTCGCCCCCATGTGCGTCCGTCCCGCACACGGTGAGCCAGCCGAATTGCGTTCACCTATCACGGTACGCCGTCTCGGGCGCAGCCGTTTCCGGTCAGTTCACCTCAGCGTTGGGCGGAGTCCTCGTCGACTGCCGACTGAGCCGCCGTGGCAGCCGCACTCCCCGGACGCTTGCGGGCCACCCAGCCCTCGATATTCCGCTGCTGGCCACGGGCCACGGCGAGGGCGCCGGGCGGCACGTCCTTGGTGATCACGGATCCGGCGGCCGTGTAGGCGCCGTCCCCGATGGTGACGGGCGCCACAAACATGTTGTCCGAACCGGTCTTGCAGTGTGAGCCGACGGTCGTGTGGTGCTTGTGCTCACCGTCGTAGTTCACGAAGACGCTGGCCGCGCCGATGTTCGTGTAGTCGCCGATCGTCGCGTCGCCGACGTAGGACAGGTGCGGGACCTTGGTGCCCTCGCCGATCGTCGCGTTCTTCATCTCCACGTACGTACCGGCCTTGGCCTTGGCGCCCAGGTTCGTGCCCGGACGCAGGTACGCGAAGGGTCCGACGCTCGCGGACTCGCCGACGACGGCGGTGTCCGCCACCGTGTTGTCCACCCGGGCGCCCGCGCCGACGCGGGTGTCCTTCAGGCGGGTGTTGGGGCCGACCTCGGCGCCCTCGGCGATGTGCGTGGTGCCGAGCAGCTGGGTGCCGGGGTGCACGATGGCGTCCTGGCCGAAAGTCACCGTCACGTCGACGAGCGTGCTCGCCGGGTCGACGATCGTCACGCCGGCGAGCATGGCGCGCTCCAGCAGACGGGCGTTCAGCAGCGCGCGGGCCTCGGCGAGCTGAACCCGGTTGTTGATCCCGAGGATCTGCCGGTGGTCCGCGCCCACGGCCGCGCCGACACGGTGGCCGGCTTCGCGCAGGATGCCGAGTACGTCGGTGAGGTACTCCTCGCCCTGGCTGTTGTCGGTGCGGACCTTGCCGAGCGCGTCCGCGAGGAGGGCGCCGTCGAAGGCGAAGACCCCGGAGTTGATCTCGCGGATGGCGCGCTGGGCGTCGGTGGCGTCCTTGTGCTCGACGATGCCGGTGACCGCCCCGTCGTCGCCGCGGACGATCCGGCCGTAGCCGGTGGAGTCGGGGACCTCGGCGGTCAGCACGGTGACGGCGTTGCCGTCGGACTCGTGCGTGGCAGTCAGGGCGGCGAGTGTCTCGCCGGTCAGCAGCGGGGTGTCGCCGCAGACGACGACCACGGTGCCGGCGGGCTGGCCGCCCAGCTCTTCGAGGGCCATCCGGACTGCGTGCCCGGTGCCGTTCTGCTCGAACTGGACCGCGGTGCGGACATCGGTGTCGATCGCGGCGAGGTGCGCGGTGACCTGTTCGCGGGCGTGGCCGACGACGACGACGAGGTGGTTCGGGTCCAGCTCGCGGGAGGCGGCGACGACGTGACCGACGAGCGAACGCCCGCTGATCTCGTGCAGAACCTTGGGTGTGGCCGACTTCATGCGGGTGCCTTCACCCGCTGCGAGTACGACGACGGCTGCCGGGCGGTTGGCGCTCACGGGTGTGCCCTTCGGCTTCGGGTGGTGGACCCGTGAAGGATACCGGTGGGTTTGAGGCCCTAAACGAGGCAGGGCCCCGGCCTTGTTGGTCGGGACCCGGACCGGCTGTGCTCCCCCGCCAGGACTCGAACCCGGACTTAAGGCACCAAAAGCCTCAGTGCTGCCAATTACACCACAGGGGATTAATCAACTAAACCGGACATCTCGCCCTGATGGTTGAGTCGACGGCACCTACTATGCCGCACCGGGCGCCCTGAATGCGACGGTACAAATCCGAGCCGTTCGGCGGGATTTCCGGTCGCCTGTGGACCGGGGCCGCTGCGTACGCTGGACGGCATGACCAGTACGGGGGAAGAGCAGGGAGAGGCGGGGGCCGGACGGGACGGGCCCCTGTGGTGGGAACGGCGCAGATCGGCCGTGTTGGACGTGGGGCTCGGCGGGGTGTCCGCCGTCGAGTGCGGGGTGGAGGGAGTCACCTTCGCCCATGAGGCCGGGATCCCGGTCTTCTCCGGGGTGCTGTTCGGGCTCGTGATCGGCTCGGTGCTCGTACTGCGGCGGCGCTGGCCGATCGCCGTGGTGCTGGTGGGGATCGCCGTGTCGCCCGCGGCGATGGGGTTCCTGCTGGGGGTGGTCGGGCTCTACACGCTCGCCACCTCCGAGGTGCCCCGGCGGATCACCGCGACGCTGGGTGCGATGTCCCTGGCCGCGACCTTCGTGGTGATGTACATGCGCACCAGCGGGGACGAGGGGGCCAGCCGCACGCTCGTCATCGTGCTGTCCGTGTTCGTGGCGGTGGCGCTGACCGTGCCGCCGATCCTGCTCGGGCTGTACACGGCGGCCCGCAGACGGCTGATGGAGAGCCTGGAGGAGCGGGCGGACTCGCTGGAGCGGGAGCTGTCGCTGCTCGCGGACCGGGCCGAGGAACGGGCCGAGTGGGCCCGTACGGAGGAGCGGACCCGGATCGCCCGGGAGATGCACGACGTCGTGGCACACCGGGTGTCGCTCATGGTGGTGCACGCGGCGGCGCTGCAGGCGATCGCGGTCAAGGACCCCGCCAAGGCCGTGAAGAACGCCGCGCTGGTCGGGGACATGGGGCGGCAGGCGCTGACGGAGCTGCGGGAGATGCTCGGCGTGCTGCGGGCGGAGCCGGCCAAGCCGGCGGCCGTGTCGGCGCCGGTGGCGCTGGTGGCGGGTTTCGAGGACGGCCCGACACTGGGCGAGCTGGAGGCACTGGTCGGGCAGTCGCGGGCGGCCGGGATGGCCGTGGAGCTGGATGTGCGCGGGGAGTACTCGGTGTACGTGGCGGAGGTCGAGCAGACCGCCTACCGGGTGGTGCAGGAGGCGCTGACCAACTGCCACAAGCACGCCGCGGGCGCACGGGTCACCGTACGGCTGGCACACCGGCAGGGTGAGGTGGCCATGCAGGTGGAGAACGGCCCGTGCGACGGCAAGGCGGCCGAGCCGGGGCTGCCGAGCGGCGGGAACGGCCTGCTGGGCATGCGGGAGCGGGTGCTCCGGCTGGGCGGGGTGTTCGTGTGCGGACCGACGGACGCGGGCGGGTTCAAGGTCTCGGCGGTCCTGCCGAGCGAGCGGGGGTAGGGCGCATGGGGTGGGATCCGGCGGCCGAGCTGACGGAGGAGGAGCGGAAATCCTTCCGGACGGGCGGGCACGAAGGGGAGCGGCTCTGGCTGAACGTCCCCGGGCCGTTCTGGACGGGGACGACTGACAACTGCTGGACCGGACGCATGGAAGCCCCGGACAACGTGCTGTACGCGGCGGAGAGTGCGTACTGCGCCGAGTACGTGTTCCGGCAGCCGAAGAATCCCGCGCAGGTGCGGGCGGTGGCCGAGGCCGCCTGGGCCGAAGTCCGCGGGGAGTACGGCTGCGACGGAGACCTGCACTGGACCCCGGCCGAGGTCCGCTCCTGGTGGGCGGGCCGGGGACGGGTCGCCGAGCACCTGGCCGAATCGCTCGCGGACTTCGAGGCCAACGACTACGCGGTGGTGGCCGAGGCGGCCGCAGGTGTGCGGGACTTTCAGGGATATCTGGGAGGTGGCCTCGCCGGCGATCTGCGGGCGTATGTTTTCCGGCTGGAGGAAGGCCGGTATCCGGAGGCCGGGGAGCGGCTGCCGGAGCTGTGAGGCGCGGTGGACAGGGGGAGAGCGGGATGACGGTGGGCTGGGATCCGGTGGTCGAGCTGACGGGCGAGGACCGGAAGCTGTTCCAGGGACGGTGGGAGAAGAGGCTCTGGCTGAACGTGCCGGGCCCCTTCTACACGGCCGAGACGGACACGTGCTGGACCGGGCGGCTGAACGCGCCGGCCAACGTGATGTACGCGGCGAGCAGCGAGGGCAACCTCGAGTACGTCTTCCGGCAGCCCCGGAATCCGGACGAGCTCAGGCAGCTGGTCGACGCCGCCGACGAGGAGCCCTTCCAGGAGTACGCGTACGACGGGGACCTGCGGGGACCCCGGCCGCGGTGCGCCGGTGGTGGGCCGACCGGGCCCGGGTCGCGGAACACCTGACGGCCACGCTGGCGGAGTACGGGGACAGCGTCCACCCGGCCGACCGGGACGCCGCCGTGGGGGCGCGGGAGTTCGGGGCGTACCTGGAGGGCACTCTCGCCGGGGACCTGCGCGCCTACCTGTTCCGGCTGGAGCAGGGCCGCTACCCGGCGGCCGGGGAGCCCCTGCCCGAGCTGGGCGGTTAGGCAGTCCCTTCCGGATCTTGCCGGGCAAGATCCGGACGAGACGACCTAGCCCGTCGTCAGGCGGGTCGGCTGGAGGCCGGTGAGGAGCAGGGTGAGGGCCTCGTCGAGGCTGCCGCCGAGGTACCAGTCGCCGGTGTGGTCCACGCAGTAGACGCGGCCCTCGCGGTCGAGGGCGAGGTGGGCGCCCCCTCCGGCCAGGTGCGTGTCGGCCTCGACGCCGAGCGGGCAGAGCTGCGTGGACAGGGCGCGGCCGAGGTCCGCGAAGGTGCGGGCGAGGTGGAGGCCCGTGAGGGGGTCCAGGCGTATCGCGGTGGGCGCGATCTGGCGGCCGGGGCCCGGGGCGGTGACGGTGAGGTTCCCGAACTCCGCCCACGCTTCGACGGCGGCCGGGAAGACGGTGTGGCGGTGCCCGGCGGGGGTGGTGTGGTCGCGCAGGGCGTCGGCCCAGTACTCGGCCTGCTTGATGTCCCAGCGGCCCGGCTCCCAGCCGGCGGTGCGCAGGGCGGAGTCCACGGCGACGGGGAAGCGGGTGGCCGAGGAGCGGGCGTAGGAAGCGGAGGTCGTCGTCATGGCGGCTACTCGCGGTGGCTGAGGTCGACGGGGCGTACGCCGAAGTGGGCGAGGAGGGCCTCGCAGGAGCGGCAGGGCGGTGCGTAGCTGCCGTGGAGCGGGTCGCCGTCCTCGCGGATGCGGCGGGCGGTGATCTTCGAGTGCTTCAGGGAGCGGCGGGCCTCGCTGGGGGTGAGGGGCTTGCGCGAGGCGCGCTTGCTGCGGGCGCCCTCGACGTTGGCGAGGTGGCGGGAGAGCAGGATCGCCTCCGGACACCGGCCGGTGAATCGTTCGCGCTGGCCGCTCGTGAGGGTGTCGAGGAAATCCTGTACGAGGGCGTGCAGGACGGGCGGCAGGTCCGCCTTCCCGGCGGTGCCGGTGAGGGTCTCGCCGCGTACGGACAGGGCGGCGGCCACGGTGGGCAGGATCCCGTCGCGGCGGAATCGGAGCGTGGGCACGGCGGGGCGGCCGTCACCGCCGCCCCAGCGCAGGCGGGGATCGCCGGGGCCCTGGGCGGGCGGGACTCCGGGATCGGCCGCGGAACCGGCCGCGGATCCGTGCGCCGCGGCCGCGGCGGCGCCGTCGGCCCCGGAACGGGCCTGCGCCGGGACGTCCGCCGGGGCGCCGGTTCCCGTGGGGCCGGCCGGGCCTGCCGTTCCCCGGGCGCCCGTGGATCCCGGAGCTCCCGGGGCTCCTGAGTGGGCGTCGCCCGCTTCTGTACGTGTCGCCGTGTTCTGCATGGTTGGGCTTTCCCTCCCGTGGCCGCGGTGCTGACCGCTGTCGCGCACGCCCCCGTGCTGTGGGGACAGCCTGTCAAATGTCTCCGGACATGTGGAAGCGGGGTCGGATATTCGTATCAATTCGGATCTTCCAGCCCGTCGCACGGGGTCCCCGCAGACGCGCGGGTGACGCCCTTGCCGGAGCACATAGGCTGTGGTGAACCAGCCAGATCCAGCAGGGGGCTACCGCCATGACGACAGGTCGGCTCGGGCATCAGGCCGCGCCACCCAACGCCGCTTATTCGGGGCAGGTCGTGCATTTCCCGGACCCCGTCCGGGCCGCGCGCCATCCCCACGGAGTCCGCATCGAGGAGAACGGGCACCCCGACTTCGCGCTGTACGCGCGCGCGGCGGTCGAGATCGCCGACCCGCCGGAGGGCTTCGGCGTGGACGAGCTGCGCCTGACGGACTGCGTGTCCGCGAACGCGGCCATGCGGGCAACCGGCCACGAACTGTGGGACACGGTCGGCCCGGTGTCGACCCCGCACGGCTGGACCTGGCACCACGTGTCCGGTACGCGCCGGATGGAGCTGGTCCCGGTCGAGGTGAAGGCCCTGCTGAGGCACCACGCCGGTCTGGCGACGGCGGGGGTGGACCACGGCAAGCGCGGGACGAGGCCGTTGCAGGAGGCGCGCCCGGTGCACCTGGGGCTGCCCAAGACGCTGGTCTCGGTGTCCGAGCAGCAGGTCCAGGGCGTCGAGGAGGACCTCGGCTACCGGCTCCCGGAGTCCTACCGCTCCTTCCTGAAGGCGGCGGGCGGCTGCGCGCCGGTGGGCACGGGGCTGGACGTGGAACTGGGACTGCTGGTGGACCAGCCGTTCTTCACGGTGCGCGAGGAGGCGGCGGTCAACGACCTCGTCTACGTCAACAAGTGCCTGCGGGACCATCTGACCAAGGACTACCTGTGCGTGGCCTTCGCGCAGGGCGGGCTCATCGCGGTGAAGGTGCGCGGTGAGGCGGTCGGCTCGGTCTGGTTCTCGCCGTACGACGATGCCCGCGACCAGGACGGCTGGTCGGTGCAGGAACGCGTGGAGCGGCTGCTGCTGCCGTGCGGTACGGATTTCGACGCCTTCCTGGAGCGGCTGGCGGGCAATCCGCCGGAACTGGAAACGGTGGCCGGTCTGATGGTGGACGGCGGATTCGCACGCTCGGTTCCCGTGACGGGTCCGGGTTCGGCCGCGGGTTCGCCCGCGGGTTCGCCCGCGGGCGCCGGTCCGGCGTCCACGCCGGTGGAGGGGTGACGGCGCGATGGTGACGTTTGCGCAGGCGCAGGAGCGCGCCGAGGAGTGGATCAACGGGGACGTACCCGCGTACCAGCACCGCGAGGTGCGCGTACGGGAGTTCGGACTCGGTTTCGTGCTGTGGGCGGAGGACCGCCCGGCCGGCCCGGTGTCCGGAGGCGGCCGGCAGCGGCTGGTCGTCGCGCGGGACAGCGGGGAGGTGACGCTCTGGCCCGGCCTGCCGGTGGGTGAGGTGATCCGCCGCTACGAGGAGGAGTACGGGGCGTCGGCCGCGCAGGCCGAGGCTTCGGTGCCGGTGCCGCGCATCGACTCGGAGCAGACCTCCTTCATGCTGAGTCCGCCCGAGTGGCTGCAGGAGGCGGCGGACCGGGCGGGAATCCCGCCGGCTCCGGTCGCGCCCGCCCCTCCCGCGGCCCCCTCGGCCCCGGTCGGGCAGACCGCTCCGGCCGCTGTCGAGGCGGCCGCCGCGGAGCCGGTGCCGCTGCGCCGCGGGGGAGAGGTCCCCTACGAGCCGACCGCCAACGACGGGGTGCCCGCCGCGGTTCCGGCCGGGGCCACACCGTGGGCCGGGACCGACGTGAACGCCGCGGACTCCGTGTCCGTACCGCTGCCGGCGACGGTGTTCGCGCCGCCGCTGTCCGGGTCGGACCTGGACGACGCCCCGGCGCGGCCGGCGGCGGGCCCGGAGGCGCGCACGACCCTGATGCCCAGGGGCAGCGAACTGCCGAAGACCGCCGTCGTGCCGGCGCTGGACCCCCAGTCGGGGTCGGGGTCGGGGCAGGGGGCGGGGTCCGGACAGGCTGCCGGTTCCGGTTCCGGTTCGGCGTCCGGTCCGGTTTCGGGTCCCGGCTCGGCGTCCGGCGGGGACATCGCCGACGCGCCGACGAGCAAGGCCCGGGTCAACCGGCCCGGAGCACCCGCGCCCCTGACTCCGCCGGGTCCGCCCGGCACGCCGGGCGGCGGCCAGTCGCCCTCGTACGCCGCGACCATGCTGGCGGGCCCCGGCGGTCCGCAGCAGCCCGCGCCGCCGGGTCCGCCCGGAGCCCCGGGGGCTCCCGGTGCGCCCGGCGGCGGGCTGGACCATGCCGCGACCATGCTGGCGGGCCCGGCCGTGACCGGCCGGCCGCCCGGACCTCCCGCTCCGCCAGGGGCTCCCGGTACGCCTGGAGCGTCCGGAGGGCGCGGCGACGCGTACGCCGCCACCATGCTGGCCGGCCCCGGCGCACCCCAGCCGCCCGGCCCGCCCGGCGCTCCGGGAGCCGGGCAGCCGCCCGGGCCGCCCGGTCCCCCCGGTGCGCCCGGCGGTGGCGCGCACCACGCGGCCACGATGCTCGCGGGTCCCGGCGTACCCCAGCCGCCCGGTCCGCCGGGGGCGCCCGGCGCTCCCGGTGCGCCCGGCGGCGGGCTGGACCACGCCGCGACGATGCTTGCCGGTCCGGCCGTGACCGGGCAGCCGCCCGGCCCTCCCGGCCCGCCGGGCCCCGCGCCGCAGGGCCGTGCGGACCGGACGCCGCAGGCGGCCGCTTCCGGCGCGCCCACGGTCGGCCCCGGCTACCAGGCAGTGCTGCGCTACCGGGCTCCCGACGGTTCCGAGCAGCAGCTCATCCGGCGTTCCGCGCCCGGCACCCCGCACCCGGAGTGGCAGATCCTGTACGAGCTGCGGGCCATGAACGTGCCCCCGCAGCAGGTACTGGAGCTGCACACCGAGCTGGCGTCGTGCGAGCTGCCCGGCGGCTACTGCGCGCGCATGATCCGGGAGACCTGGCCGCAGGTCCGGATCACGAGCGTGGCCCCGTACGGGACGGACCACGCCGGCCGGCAGCAGGGCATGCGGCACCTGCTGACCCACCAGGGCGAACTGCACCAGGTGGCGGACGGGCCGGCGCGCCCCGCGCCGGCGCGTGCACCGCTTGCGCAGGTGCCGTTGCAGCCGGCGATCCCGCTGGACGCGATCGCACAGGAGCTGGCGGGGGCCTTCGGGCCGCAGGGAGTGTTCCGCTTCGAGCAGCGCGCGGTGTCCCGGCAGGGTGTGCCGGAGATCGTGGCGCAGACGCTGATGTGGTCGGGTCTGCCGGTGGACTTCGGGCCGTTCTTCTGGGCCCAGGCCGTACCGGGTGCCCCGCTGCCGACGCTGGCCGAGCTGGCGGCGCAGCGGCAGGTGCAGCCGGCCTCGGACGCGGGCTCGTACCTGGTGGTGGGCAGCGACTTCGGCAAGGCGCTGTGCGTGCAGTACGGGACCGCGCACATCGTGGCGGTGCCGGTGGAGAGCGGTCCGGGCGGGGCGCCGGTACCCCCGCAGTTCGTGAACTCCTCGCTGCCGCAGTTCGTACGGTCGCTGGCGATGCTGGGCCACATGTGGCGGCTGCGCCAGCATCTGACGCCGGAGCAGGCGGGCCGCTGGACCGTCGATTTCCAGGCGAATCTGGCGGGACTGGACAGCGCGGCGCTGTCGTCGCCGGAGAACTGGTGGTCGGTACTGCTGGAGCAGATGTGGGACGGGCTCCTCTGACCCCGCACTGATCCTCCGCTGATCCGGATGGCCGGGTCGTGACCCTCGAACGGGGTCTCGGCCCGGCCATTCGGGCTTCTGGGAGCAAATGACGCATCCTTGGCTGGAACCCCCGCGAGAGAGGCGCTTCCAGGATGAGTGCACCCTTTACGACCGTGCGTGGCCGTGGCTACCGGGCGGAAGAGGTGGACCGGTACCTCGCCCGGCTGTCGGGAAGCCGGGACGAGGCCTGGGAGCGGGTGGCCCGGCTGACCGTGCTGGCCAAGCAGATGGAAGCGGACGCGGAACGGCTGCGCGTGGAGGTCTCCGGACTGGCCCCGCAGACGTACGCGGAGCTCGGTGAACGCGCCCGCCGGATTCTGCTGCTGGCCGAGGAGGAGGCCGGGACCCTACGGGGCGACGCGCGGGCGGACGCGCTGGCGACGGCGGGCGCCGCCGAGGCGCACGCCGAGCGGGTGACCGAGCTGGCGCGCGACGACGCGGAGGCGGTGCGCGAGCAGACGGAGGTCCGGGCCCGCCAGGGGCTGCTGCGGGCGGGCCGCGAGGCGGACGACGCACGGGCGGAGGCGCGGGACGACGCGTCGGCGTGGCGGGCGGAGGCGCAGGCGGCGCTGGCGGACACGGGCCGCCGGGCGGACGCGCTGCTCGCGGAGCGCGAGCAGGAACACGTGGAGCGCTGGGACGCGGCGGAGCGGGAGCGGGCGGCGCGGGAGGCCGAACTGGAGTCCCGGCACGCCGAGCTGGAGCGGTACGCGCAGTCCCGGCTGGCGGAGGCGAAGCGGGAGTTCGCGCAGTCCCAGGAGGCGGCGCGGCACGGCCAGGAGGACGCGGAGGCGAAGGCGGCGGAGCTGATCGCGGAGGCGAGGGTCCGGGAGGAGCGGGCCGGGCGGGAGACGGAGCGGATCCTGCGGGAGCACGGGGAGTCCCAGGACGAGATGCGAGCCCACATGAACCACGTCCGCTCCAGCCTGGCCGCCCTGACGGGCCGAGCCCCGGCAGAGGGCTGAGCCCCCCCCGGCTGCCACCGGGAGGTGCCCCCGGACAGCGCCCGCGCAGCGGGTCAGCCGGCGACGGGGTCGGGGCGGGGAGCGTAGGCCGCCGGGTCGCTGCGGAGCCCACGCACGCTGACGACCACCGAGAAGGCCGGCGGCGCCTCAGGGGGAAGGGGGGCCGACAGGACCCCCGCCGGGGAGACGGCGGTCGGCAGGACGGTGCCGTCCACCTCGATCCGGGGGGCGTCCCCGAAGCCGCCGCCCTCGACGCTCAGCAATCCGTCCGTCACCGACACCTGCGTGATCACCGGATTGCCCCGCAGCGCCGCCTTGTTCAGGAGGTACGCCCCGGCCGGCGCCGCGGTCAGCACCCACATCTCGTCCGGGAGCTTCGGCAGCCCGCCGCCCACATCGGTCAGGAAGAACCCCAGCACGTAGAGCATCGTGACCGCGCTCAGCGCGACGTACTGCAGGTCGACCAGGTCGGTCCGCCCGCCGTCGTTCGAGATCAGGTCGTGCAGCGGGCGCGGCTTGGTGCCCTTCGGTGCCGGTTTGGCCATGGAGCCCCGCTCCACCCGCGTGCCGACCACCGCCTTCGCCGCGATGAGGGCGGTGTACGGGCCTCCGAGCAGCGGGAGGTACACGGTGGTCAGTGCGGACAGGGGCCCGTCGGGGCCCTGGAACCAGTCGACGCCGCCGCCCGCGGTGAGCCCGTAGCCGAGGGTCGCCACGAGCAGCCAGACCAGGACCACCGTCCAGGCCAGGGCGAGCGTGGTCGAGGTGGAGAGGCGTCCGTCGCGGCCGGTGACGAAGCCGGGGTGCTGCAGGATGCGTAGGACGATCGGGCCCGCCAGGGCGGCCAGTAAGGCGAGTGCGAAGAGCGCGGACGTCATGTGGTGTGGTCCCCCCGGGAGTTGTCTCCGCAGAGAGTTACCGCCTCGGCCCGAGCATGACAAGCCGAGGGGTTCGGGGCCGGCCACCCGCCGGCGGCCCTCACCCCTCCCGCTGCTCCGGCAGCACCGGGAACCGTCGCGGCGCCACCAGCAGCAGCACCAGCGCCGACGCGGCCGCCGCCAGTGTCGCGCCGAGGAAGACGTGGTCCCCGGCGACGGCCACCGCCCGGCGCAGGTACGCGGCGGCGTCCGGGGGGAGGAGGCCCGGGTGGGTCAGGGCCTTGGACACGTCGTCCAGGTTCGAGGGGAGCCCGGATACGGGGGCGTCCGCCAGCCGGCCGGCGATGGTGGCGTTGGCGACGGCCCCCAGCAGCGCCGCGCCCACGCTCTGCCCGACGTTGCGGCAGAACAGCACCGAGGCCGTCGTGGTGCCGCGCTCCTCCCAGCCCACCGTGGACTGGACGCCGACGATCAGCGGGAGCTGGAAGAGGCCGAGGGCCCCGCCCAGCAGCAGCATGATCAGTACGGGCTGCCAGACCGGGGCGGGGTAGGGGAGCAGGGTGAAGGAGCCGAGGATGAGGGTGGCCAGCCCGACCCCGGTGGCGGCGGTGTTGCGGAAGCCGATGCGCCGGTAGACGTGCTGGGCGAGAGCGGCGCTGATGGGCCAGCTCAGGGTCATCGCGGAGGTGACCAGGCCGGCGCCGGTGGGGCCGAGGCCCAGTACGGCCTGGGCGTACGTCGGCATGAACACCATCGGGGCGACCATCAGCAGGCCGAGCCCGGCCATGGCGAGGTTGACGGCGGCGATGGTGCGCCGGCGCCACACCCAGCCGGGCAGGATGGGCTGCGCGGCCCGGCGTTCGATCCAGACGACGAGCACGCCCAGTACGGCGGCGGCTGCGAGCAGCCCCAGCGAGGGCGTGGACAGCCAGGGCCAGGCGACCCCGCCCTGTACCAGCGCGAAGAGCAGCAGCCCTCCGCAGGCGAAGACGGCGAGGGCTCCCGCCCAGTCGACGGGGCCCGTACGGCCGGGGGCCCGGGTGGGCTCGACCAGGTGGCGGCTGATGATCCACAGGGCGGCGGCGGCCACCGGCAGGTTGAGCAGGAAGATCCAGCGCCAGTCGGTGTACGTGGCGATCAGCCCGCCGAGCGCCGGGCCGGTCAGCGCCGAGGTGGCCCAGACCGTGGACATCCGGGCCTGGATGCGCGGGCGTTCCCTGAGCGGGTAGAGATCGGCGGCCAGGGTCTGGACGGTGCCCTGCAGAGCGCCGCCGCCCAGGCCCTGGAGGATCCGGAAGGCGATGAGGGCGGCCATGTTCCAGGCGGTCGCGCAGAGCAGCGAGCCGAGCAGGAAGAGGCTGATGCCGAGGAGCAGGACGGGCTTGCGGCCGTAGGTGTCGGAGAGCTTGCCGTAGACGGGCAGGGTGACCGTCGCGGCCAGGATGTAGCCCGAGAAGAGCCAGGAGAAGACGGAGAAGCCGCCGAGGTCGCCGACGATCTGCGGGACGGCGGTCGCGACGACGACGCTGTCGAGGGCGACGAGGCCCATGGTCAGCATCAGGGCGGCGACGACGGCCTTACGGGGCCGCCCGGGCGGGGCGGCCGCCGGCTTGTCCGTACCCGCCGTGGCGGAGGCCGGGCCTCCGGGTCCGGCCGGGCCTCCGGGGGGTATGCCTCCGGCGCTGCCGTCGGTACTCGCGCCCGTGCTCTCCCCTGAGCCCATGAAAAACCCTTCCCCCGTGCGTACCTGCGCAGACACCCTCTCACTGCGGCGTCGCGGGGTGGTATCCCCCAGGGCGCCTCGTCCCAACGGGCGAGAACCCCTAGGGGTTCGTCCTCACAAGGGTCCAGGGACGCTTCGTCCCAGGGGAGGAGGAGGAACGGCCGCGGAAGTCTTTAACTGGTTTCTACAGGGCGGGAGTCCGGGGGTAGGGCTAGCACCCCTACGGATACGGCGATTGGCACCAGCGCGCCGTAGACCCCCCGGCAGCAGACTTTCGAAACGAACCGACGACCGTAGGCATCAAGCGAGGGGAAGCACCGTGACAACGGCTATGACCGAAACCAGGCACGGGGGTACTGGAGGGCATGAGGCCGTCGCGGCACGGGCGCGGAAGGTCGTCAAGGCCTACGGCTCCGGCGAGACGCGGGTCGTCGCCCTCGACTCGGTGGACGTGGACATCCAGCGCGGCCAGTTCACCGCGATCATGGGTCCCTCGGGCTCCGGCAAGTCCACACTGATGCACTGCCTGGCCGGCCTGGACACGGTCACGAGCGGCCAGATCCACCTGGACGACACCGAGATCACCGGTCTGAAGGACAAGAAGCTCACGCAGCTGCGCCGCGACCGGATCGGCTTCATCTTCCAGGCCTTCAACCTGCTTCCGACGCTCAACGCCCTGGAGAACATCACGCTCCCCATGGACATCGCGGGCCGCAAGCCCGACGCGGAGTGGCTGAACCGGGTCGTGGAGACCGTGGGCCTGGCGGGCCGCCTCAAGCACCGTCCGACCGAGCTCTCCGGCGGCCAGCAGCAGCGCGTGGCGGTCGCCCGCGCCCTGGCCTCCCGGCCCCAGATCATCTTCGGCGACGAGCCCACCGGAAACCTCGACTCCCGGGCCGGCGCGGAAGTGCTCGGCTTCCTGCGCCGCTCGGTCAACGAACTGGGCCAGACCATCGTCATGGTCACCCACGACCCGGTCGCCGCCTCCTACGCCGACCGCGTCATCTTCCTCGCCGACGGCCGGATCGTGGACGAGATGCACAGGCCCACCGCCGACCAGGTCCTGGACCGCATGAAGGACTTCGACGCCCGTGGGCGGACCTCATGACCGTCATGAAGACCGCGCGGCGAAACTTCTTCGCGCACAAGGGACGGATGGCGCTCTCCGCCGTTGCCGTCATGCTCTCCGTCGCCTTCGTCTGCGGCACCCTGGTGTTCACGGACACCATGAACACCACCTTCGACAAGCTGTTCGCGGTCACCAACTCCAATGTCACGGTCACCCCGAAGGAGGCCGAGAACAGCGGGGACACCCCCGACACCGGCAAGCCCCAGGCGCTGGCCGGCTCGCTCGTCGAGCAGGTGAAGAAGGCCGAGGGAGTGAAGTCCGCCGAGGGCGGGGTCTCCTCGATGGCGGTCACCGTCGTCAACTCCAAGAACGAGAACCTCGGCTCGACCACGGGAGCCCCGACCTTCGCGGGCAACTGGACCGAGAACGAACTGAAATCGATGAAGATCATCGAGGGGCAGGCCCCGCGCGGCCCCACCGACGTGATGATCGACAGCGACACCGCGAAGAAGCACCACCTCGGACTCGGTGACGACATCCGCACCATCGCCGTCACCGGCGACGTCCGCTCCAAGATCACCGGAATCGCCGCCTTCACCGTCACCAACCCGGGTGCCACCGTCGTCTACTTCGACACCGCCACCGCGCAGCGGAAGCTGCTCGGCGCCCCGGACGCCTTCACGCACGTCAACGTCACCGCCAAGGCCGGTGTGAGCGACGCCCAGCTCAAGCAGAATGTCGCCGCCGCCGTCGGCGCCGACACCTACAAGCTGCAGACCGCCAAGGAAGCCGCGGACGACAACCGCAAGAACATGGACTTCCTCGACATCATGAAGTGGGTGATGCTCGGCTTCGCCGCGATCGCCTTCCTCGTCGGGATCTTCCTGATCTTCAACACCTTCTCGATGCTGGTCGCCCAGCGCACCCGTGAGATCGGCCTGATGCGGGCCATCGGCGCCGACAGCGGCCAGGTGCTCAAGTCCGTGGTCATCGAGGCGCTGCTGCTCGGTGTGGTCGGCTCGCTCCTCGGTGTCGCCGCGGGCATCGGCCTGGCGGTGGGGCTGATGCAGCTCATGAGCCAGCTGGGCATGAGCCTGTCCACCGAGGACCTGACGATCGCCTGGACCACCCCGGTCGTCGGCATCGTGCTCGGCGTCGTCGTCACCGTCGTCTCCGCCTTCATACCGGCCCGCCGGGCCGGCAAGGTCTCCCCGATGGCGGCCCTGCGCGAGTCCGGCACCCCCGGCGACAAGAAGGCGGGCCGGATCCGGGCCGCCGTCGGCCTGAGCCTCACCGCCATCGGCGCCGCGGCCCTGTACCTCGCCGGTACCGCCGACGCCGCCGGCACCGGAGCCCAGTGGCTGGGCCTGGGCGTCCTGTTCACCCTCATAGGCTTCATCGTGATCGGCCCGCTCCTCGCCGGTGTCGTGGTCCGGGCCCTGGCCGCCCCGGTACTGCGGCCCTTCGGTTCCGTAGGCCGGCTCGCCGAGCGCAACGCGCTGCGCAACCCGCGCCGCACCGGCGCCACCGCGGCCGCGCTGATGATCGGCTTGGCCCTGGTCGCCTGCCTGTCGGTGGTCGGCTCCTCGATGGTGGCCTCGGCCACCGACGAGCTCGACAAGACGGTCGGCGCGGACTACATCGTCCAGTCCATGACCGGTCAGCCGGTCGTACCGCAGGCCGAGGAGGCACTGCGCAAGAACGGGGGCCTGGCGCACGTCACGGCCTACCGCGAGGTGGACGCCAAGATCACCGCTCCCGACGGCACCACCGAACTCGACGCGATCGGGGCCCAGGACCCCACCTACGCCAAGGACGTCCGCCGCAAGATGGTCGCGGGGGAGCACGCGGCGGCGTACGCTCCGGGCTCGATGTCGGTGGGCTCCGAGTACGCCACGAAGCACCAGGTGAAGCTCGGCGACGAGCTGACGGTCGCCTTCACCGGCGGCAAGACCGTCAAGCTCGAGGTCGCGGGGATCACCAGCGACGACTCGAACCTCGACAAGGGCATGAAGTACATCAGCACCGCAGTCGCCGAGGCCAACGTGCCGGCCGACAAGCTGCCGAGGCCCTTCATGCTGCTGGCCACCGCGAAGGACGGCCAGGACGACGCCGCGTACAAGGCGGTCAAGGCGGACCTGGCCGAGTACCCGCAGTACCAGGTGCTCAACCAGACGGACTACAAGCAGGCCCTGAAGGACCAGGTCGGCCAGCTGCTGAACGTGGTCTACGCACTCCTCGCCCTCGCGATCATCGTCGCGGTCCTGGGCGTGGTGAACACCCTGGCCCTCTCGGTGGTCGAGCGGACCCGCGAGATCGGCCTGATGCGCGCCATCGGCCTCTCCCGCCGCCAGCTGCGCCGCATGATCCGCCTGGAGTCGGTGGTCATCGCCCTCTTCGGCGCCCTGCTGGGCCTCGGGCTCGGCATGGGCTGGGGCGCCACCGCCCACCAGCTCCTCGCACTGCAGGGCATGAAGATCCTCGAGATCCCGTGGCCGACGATCCTCGGAGTCTTCGCCGGCTCCGCCCTGGTCGGCCTGCTGGCCGCGCTGGTCCCGGCCTTCCGGGCGGGCCGGATGAACGTCCTGAACGCGATCGCCAGCGAGTAGCCGGTCGGTCGTACGGGGGAACGCCCCGGCCCCGGTCCACCCCTTCGGGCGGACCGGGGCCGGTCGGCGTGGGCCGGGCGGGGGCCGTGGCCGCCCGGCCCCGGCGGCGGGGCGGCCCTGCCCAGAGCCCCGGCGCCCCACCCGGGCGCCCGGTCCCGCGCCGGCGGCGGGCCCCCGCCATCCGCGGCGGCGCCGATCCCTCGCGCGGGTGTCACCCCGGCGTCGTAGGGTGGGAGCCCCCGGCCCGTTCGACGTGTCGGGTCCTTCGCGTTGCCGCCTCGCGGGAACCCACCGCACCTCACCGGACGGAAAGCCGCCTTCATGAGCTTGCACGGACTGCTCGACGCCGTCACCCGGGACCCCGCACTCGCCGAGGCGGTCACCGCGGCCGGCGACGGCAACCGCATGCACGTGGACCTCGTCGGCCCGGCCGCCGCGCGGCCCTTCGCCATCGCCGCGCTGGCCGCCCGTACCGACCGGACCGTGCTCGCGGTCACCGCCACCGGCCGGGAGGCCGAGGACCTGGCCGCCGCGCTGCGCTCGCTGCTGCCGCCCGACGAGGTCGCGGAGTACCCGTCCTGGGAGACGCTCCCGCACGAGCGGCTCTCACCGCGCAGCGACACCGTCGGCCGCCGTATCGCCGTGCTCCGCCGGCTCGCGCACCCGAGCAAGGACGACCCCGCGACGGGCCCGGTGTCCGTGGTCGTCGCGCCGATCCGCTCCGTGCTCCAGCCGCAGGTCAAGGGCCTCGGAGACCTGGTCCCGGTGAGCCTGCGCCAGGGCGAGAGCGTGGACCTCGGCGCGGTGACGCACGCACTGGCCGCCGCCGCGTACGCCCGCGTGGAGCTCGTCGAGAAGCGTGGCGAGTTCGCGGTGCGCGGCGGCATCCTCGACGTGTTCCCGCCCACCGAGGAACACCCGCTGCGCGTGGAGTTCTGGGGCGACGAGGTCGAGGAGATCCGCTACTTCAAGGTCGCCGACCAGCGCTCCCTGGAGATCGCCGCGCACGGGCTGTGGGCCCCGCCCTGCCGGGAACTGCTGCTCACCGACGAGGTGCGGGAGCGCGCCGCGGCCCTCGCCGAGCTCCACCCCGAACTCGGCGAGCTGCTGCACAAGCTCGCCGAGGGGATCGCCGTCGAGGGCATGGAGTCCCTGGCCCCGGTCCTGGTCGACGACATGGAGCTGCTGATCGACGTACTGCCCGCCGGGGCCATGGCCGTCGTGTGCGACCCGGAGCGGGTGCGGACGCGGGCCTCGGACCTGGTGGCGACCTCGCAGGAGTTCCTGATGGCCTCCTGGGCCGCCACCGCGGGCGGCGGCGAGGCCCCCATCGACGTGGGCGCGGCCTCGCTCCGCGGGATCGCCGACGTACGGGAGCACGCGCGCGAGCTCGGCATGATGTGGTGGTCGGTGTCCCCGTTCGCCGCCGACGAGGACGCCGCGGTCGGCAGGGACACCCTCACCCTGGGCATGCACGCCCCCGAGGCCTACCGGGGCGACACCGCCCGGGCGATCGCCGACACCAAGGCCTGGATCGCCGACGGGTGGCGCACCGTCTACCTGACCGAGGGCCACGGTCCGGCCGCCCGTACCGTCGAGGTGCTCGGCGGCGAGGGCGTCGCGGCCCGCCTGGAGGCCGATGTCACGGCCCTGGAACCCTCGCTGGTGCACGTCTCGTGCGGCTCCCTCGACAACGGCTTCGTCGACCCGGCGCTCAAGCTCGCCGTCCTCACCGAGACCGACCTGACCGGCCAGCGCACCGCCACCAAGGACCTCGGGCGGATGCCGACCCGGCGCCGCAAGACGATCGACCCCCTCACCCTGGGAGTCGGCGACTACATCGTCCACGAGCAGCACGGCGTCGGCCGCTACATCGAGATGGTGCAGCGCACCGTGCAGGGCGCCACCCGCGAGTACCTGCTCGTCGAGTACGCGCCGGCCAAGCGCGGGCAGCCCGGCGACCGCCTCTACATCCCCACCGACCAGCTCGAGCAGGTCACCAAGTACGTCGGCGGCGAGTCCCCGACCCTGCACCGGCTCGGCGGCGCCGACTGGACCAAGACCAAGGCGCGCGCGAAGAAGGCGGTCAAGGAGATCGCCGCCGACCTGATCAAGCTCTACAGCGCCCGCATGGCCGCCCCCGGCCACACCTTCGGCCCCGACACCCCCTGGCAGCGCGAGCTGGAGGACGCCTTCCCGTACGTGGAGACGCCCGACCAGCTCACCACCATCGCCGAGGTCAAGGAGGACATGGAGAAGTCGGTCCCCATGGACCGCCTGATCTGCGGGGACGTCGGCTACGGAAAGACCGAGATCGCGGTCCGCGCGGCCTTCAAGGCGGTCCAGGACGGCAAGCAGGTCGCCGTCCTCGTACCGACCACGCTGCTGGTGCAGCAGCACTTCGGGACCTTCTCCGAGCGGTACGCGCAGTTCCCGGTCAAGGTGAAGGCGCTGTCCCGGTTCCAGAGCGAGAGCGAGTCGAAGGTGACCCTGGAGGGCCTGCGCGAGGGCTCCGTCGACATCGTCATCGGCACGCACCGGCTGTTCTCGCAGGAGACCAAGTTCAAGGACCTGGGCCTGGTCATCGTCGACGAGGAGCAGCGGTTCGGCGTCGAGCACAAGGAGCAGCTGAAGAAGCTGCGCGCCAACGTCGACGTACTGACGATGTCCGCCACCCCCATCCCGCGCACCCTGGAGATGGCGGTGACCGGCATTCGCGAGATGTCCACGATCACCACCCCGCCCGAGGAGCGCCACCCGGTCCTCACCTTCGTCGGCCCCTACGAGGAGAAGCAGATCGGCGCCGCGATCCGCCGAGAGCTGCTCCGCGAGGGCCAGTGCTTCTACATCCACAACCGCGTCGAGTCCATCGACCGGGCCGCCGCCAAACTCCGCGAGATCGTGCCCGAGGCGCGCATCGCGACGGCGCACGGGCAGATGTCGGAACAGGCCCTGGAACAGGTCGTGGTGGACTTCTGGGAGAAGAAGTTCGACGTCCTCGTCTCGACGACGATCGTCGAATCCGGCATCGACATCTCCAACGCCAACACCCTCATCGTCGAGCGCGGCGACAACTTCGGCCTCTCCCAGCTCCACCAGCTGCGCGGCCGGGTGGGCCGTGGCCGCGAGCGGGGGTACGCGTACTTCCTCTACCCGCCGGAGAAGCCGCTGACCGAGACCGCGCACGAGCGGCTCGCGACGATCGCCCAGCACACCGAGATGGGCGCCGGCATGTACGTGGCGATGAAGGACCTGGAGATCCGCGGCGCCGGCAACCTGCTCGGCGGCGAGCAGTCCGGCCACATCGCGGGTGTGGGCTTCGACCTCTACATCCGGATGGTCGGCGAGGCCGTGGCCGACTACCGGGCCGCTGTGGACGGCGGGGTGGAGGAGGAGCCGCCGCTGGAGGTCAAGATCGAGCTGCCGGTCGACGCGCACGTCCCGCACGACTACGTGCCGGGCGAGCGGCTCCGCCTCCAGGCGTACAGGTCCATCGCGTCGGCCAACTCCGAGGAGGACGTCAAGGCGGTCCGCGAGGAGCTCACCGACCGCTACGGCAAGCTGCCGGAGCCGGTGGAGAACCTGCTGCTGGTGGCCGGACTGCGGATGCTCGCGCGCGCCTGTGGGGTCGGCGACATCACCCTCCAGGGCCCCAACATCCGCTTCGGGCCGGTGGAGTTGCGCGAATCGCAGGAACTGCGGCTGAAGCGGCTCTACCCGGGTTCGCTGATCAAGTCGGCCGCTTCGCAGGTGCTGGTGCCGCGGCCGAAGACGGCCCGGGTGGGCGGGAAGCCGCTGGTCGGGCGGGAACTGCTGGGTTGGACCGGGGAGTTCCTCGCCACGATCCTCGGCTCGTAGGCGGGTAGCCCGGCACTCGTACCCGGACGTGGCGACGGCCGCGGTGGGGGCCTTCCCGGTCCCCGGCCGCGGCCGTTCGCGTTCCCGCTGGGGCTACTTCGTCGGGTCGTCGTCGATGCCGAGCCTGCCTTCCATCTGCTGCTGGGCCTTGTCGATCCGGTCGGCGTACTTGTTGCCGGTCTTCTCGTTGGCCTCGGCTTCGACGTTGTCGGAGATGTCCTTGGCCTTGTCCTTGGCCTGACCCTTGAACCTGTCAAAGATCCCCATGCTCGGGCTCCTTCCGTAATCCCTTTTGCGACGCTACGCGGCTTTGGGTCGATTCGCTCGCCGGAGTGTTGGAACGTCCCGTAAAGCCTGCCGGTCTCCGGTTCGCTGTCCGTGACGGCGGCCGACAAGAGCGCGATGCCGCGCCGGTGCGGCGGCTGAAGGAGGCCGGGACGCCGTAGTCGCGTGAGGCGCGTCACCCTCCCGGTGCCCCGGGTCGGGGGGCGTGATCATGACCGGAATGGACTCCCGTTTCCTTGGTAGCGCCGAGCTGGCCGAAACCCCGTCCGTGGCGGTGCTCGTTGACGTCATGCGCGCTTTCACCGTGGCCGCCTGGGCCTTCGCCCGAGGGGCGGAGAAGATCGTTCTCGCCGGGTCGCTGGACGAGGCCCTGGCGCTCAAGGCCCGCCACCCGGATTGGGTGGCGCTCAAGGACGGTCCGCCCGCGCCCGGGTTCGACGCCGTCAACTCGCCGGGCCTGCTGCGCTCCGTCGACCTCGGCGGACGGACCGTCGTGCAGAAGACCACGGCGGGGACGGTCGGCGCCCTGGCGGTCAAGGACGCGCCGCTCGTGCTGTGCGCGAGCTTCGTGGTGGCGGAGGCGACGGCTCGGCTCCTGGAGACGCGCGGCGGCGACGGTGTCACCTTCGTCGTCACCGGCGAGGACGGGCGGGCCGACGAGGATCTGGCGTGCGCTCAGTACATCGCCCGGCGAGCCGCCGGGACCGGCACGGATGCCGCCGAGTTCCTCCGTCGCGCCGCCGCGTCGCGCGCCGCCACCGAGCTGGCGGAGGGTGTGCGTCAGGGAGTTCATCCCGATGACGTCGAACTCTGTCTCGAGCTCGACCGGTTCCCCTTCGCCATGGTGGCGGCCCTGGAGGGCCCGCTCATGGTCCTGCGTCCGCGCGCCGTGCCTGCGCCGAGCGGCGTCGGGCCTCCTTCCGGTCCTGGCGGTCGACGGTCGTGAAGAAGCCGTCCTTGGCCTCGATCGTCACGATGGCCTGGCCTGGCCTGGCCTGAGGCCGGCCGCCCGGCTCGGGGAGCAGCTCGTACAGGGTCTGCACGACGGGCTGTCGGACGGTACGGTCAGGCCGCACTGAGCGCGCGGGCGGGGGCGGCGGCCCGGCCGGGCCGCGACCGTACAACGGTTGAGCACATCCCCTCACTCCCGGCCGGAAACGCTGTATACGCTCAGACCCGGAACTTCCCGCGCACTTCCCCGCCCTTCCAGCCCTTCCCTCCTCCCCGTCCTTCCTTCGCACGGCCCGTCAGGAGCAGCGATGCACGGCCCCGGCACTCCGCCGCCCCACGGTCACCAGCCCAGCACCGGGGGCGTGGTGGCGCTCCGCGTGCTGTTCGCGCTGCTGCCCATCCTGAGCTGCGGTCTCCTCGCCTGGGGGACGATGCTGCGGCTCGCGCTGGTCACCCGTCAGCGCCGGGACTGGTGGCTGCTGGCGGCGTCCGGCGTGCTCGCGGTGGTCTGGACGGTGCTGTCCGGCTCCGACCCGACCCCCGACAACACCGGCTGGCAGGCCAACACCGGCGCGATCGGCACGGTCCTGACCGGCCTGTCGATCACCGTGTACTACCTCGTCACCGACATCCGGTACCACCAGGCGCGCCAGGCGGCGCCCGCCCTCGGGTGGTACCCGCCGGCCGCCTCCCCGTACACACCGACCCAGCGGCCGCCCTCCTACGGGTACCCGCCCGTCCCGCACCAGACGCCCGCGCCCACTCCGCGGCAGGCCCCCGAGCCCGCGCCCGCCCCGACGCCGCCCCCGCGCATCGGGCAGGTCCGCGCCGAACTCGACGAGCTCAGCGAGCTCCTGCGCAAGCAGCAGCCGCCCCACAACGAGGGCCCCCGCCCGTGACGGACCGGCTCATCGGGGACCGCTACCAGCTCGCCACCATCCTGGGCCAGGGCGGCATGGGCCAGGTCTGGACGGCGTACGACCGGCGGCTGGACCGCCGCGTCGCGGTCAAGCTGCTGCGCCCCGACAAGGTGGCCGGCCCCGGCTCCGTCGCCGAGGAGCTGCGCCGCCGCTTCGTGCGCGAATGCCGGGTCACCGCGCAGGTGGACCACCCCGGGCTGGTCACCGTGCACGACGCGGGCAACGACGGCGACGAGCTGTACCTCGTCATGCAGTACGTCGAGGGCGCCGACCTCGCCGACCACCTCGCCGAGCACGATCCCTACCCGTGGCCCTGGGCGGTCTCGGTGATCGCGCAGTTGTGCTCGGTGCTGTCGGCCGTGCACGCCGTGCCGATCGTGCACCGGGACCTGAAGCCGCGCAATGTGATGGTCCGCCCCGACGGGACCGTGCTGGTCCTGGACCTCGGCGTCGCCTCGGTGATGGACACCGACACCACCCGCCTCACCAGCACCGGTTCGCCGATCGGCAGTCCCGCGTACATGGCGCCCGAGCAGGCCATGGGCGGGGCCGTCGGTCCGCACACCGACCTGTACGCGCTCGGCGTGGTGCTCTACGAGCTCCTGTCCGGCAACGTCCCCTTCGCCGGATCCACGGCGCTCGGGGTGCTCCACCGCCACCTGTACGAAGCCCCGGTCCCGGTGCGCCAGTTGCGCCCGGAGGTCCCGCAGCAGCTGGAAGCCGTACTCCTGCAACTGCTGGCGAAGGACCCGCAGGAGCGGCCCGCCTCCGCGCAGGCGGTGTACGCGGCCCTCGCGCCTCTGCTGCCCCACCGGGGCTCGGGCGCTCTGGGGGTCCCCCCGGACGGAGTCCGGGGGATTGGCCCGCTCGACCCGACCCGGCCCTTCCTGCGCCCGCAGGCCCCCTGGCCCGACCGGGTCACCGTGATCCCTCCCCGGCCCGCCACCCCGCCCGCGCCGCCGAGGCCGGACGTCCCGGCGGCCGTTGAGGAGGCCAAGAAGCTCCTGGACCAGGGCATGCTCACCCAGGCCGTGGACATCCTCGGCGGCATCCTCCCGGCGGCGGCCGAGCAGCACGGCGTGCACTCGCCGGTGGTCCGCTCCCTGCGCAAGCAGTACGCGGCCACGCTGATGGACGACGGCCAGTACCGCCGCGCCCTGCCCGAACTACATCGCCTCGCGGAGGAGTTCCCGGCCGGCGACCCGAGCGCCCTGCGCTTTCGCTACGACGCGGCCCAGTGCCTGGAACAGCTCGGCGAACCGGGGGCCGCCCTCGCCGAGTACCGCGCGCTGCTGCCGCTCTTCGAGAACCACTACGCGAACCCGGACCCCGGCCTGCCCCTGGAGGTCCGCCGCCGCATAGCGCACCTGCTGCTCTCCCTCGGCGACCGCGCGGCCGCCCACGACACCCTGGCCCGCCTCCTCTTCGACGCGGAACGCCTGCACGGCCCGGCCCACCCCTTCTCGGCGGAGGTTCGGCGGACCCTCCAATGGCTGGGTCGGGTGCGCTGACGGAGCGGGCTTTCGCGATCACGGACCCGGGAACGGGTGCTTCCGGTCAGCGGTGTACCGTACGGCGTCCTGTCCGCATCCGTATGTGTCAATGCGTTCCCGAGAGGTAGTCGATCGTGAAGGACACCGTCGCCGTCGAGAGTGTGGCCCCGCCGCGCGAGAGGACCCTTCCCGGGCTTCTTCCCAGGGCCCTCCTGGCGGCCGTACCGGTGCTGAGCCTCGGAGTCCTGGGTGCGGTGCCCTCGCTGGTCATCGCACGGCGCCGGGGTGCGCGCGCCGACTGGTGGGCAGCCCTCCTCTTCGGCTGCACCACCGTCGCCTGGTGGTTCCAGATAGCGCTCACGCCGGAGGAGACCCACGGCTGGCAGTTCGGCGCCGACGCCCTGCTGCTGTTCCTCTCCACGGCGGGCGCCGCCCTGCACTGCGTGTTCGCCAAGAGACTGGCGGCGGAGCCCCGATGAAGACGCGACGTACGTGGAGGAACGGGGCAGATCGCCCCGAAGCCAGGAGCGGTACGCTCCTCGGCCGGGTGCTGGCACGGGTGAGCGGCGCGCTGCGCGGTCGTTCGGGGTGGACGCTGGGCGGCGCGGTCGTGTCGGTGCTCGCCCTGGTGGGCGTGTGGGTGTTCGCCGGAGGCGAGCCGGGCGGCCCGCCCGACCCGAGGGCGCGCCAGTACAAGGAGTTCGACGCCTGCCTGCTGACGGACGAAAAGGGCATCGTGACCGGTGCGCCCGCCGCTCCGGTGTGGGAGGGGATGCAGGCGGCCTCGCAGGAGACGCGTGCGCGCGTCACCTACGTTCCGGTCGTGGGAGAGCCGTCCACCGAGAACGCCCGGCCGTTCTTCAACAGCCTGATGCAGCGCAAGTGCGACGTGGTGCTTGCCGTCGGCGCTCCCCAGGTGGAGGCCACGCGGGCAGGGGCGACGGAGCATCCGAAGGCGCGCTTCGTCGTGGTGGACGGCCCGGAGGCGGCCGGGAACATCACCGTGGTGAAGTCCGGTGACGGACTCAAGGAGGCCGTGGCGGAGGCCGTCAGGCGAGCCGTCAAGGCGTCGTCCGGCGCATAGCGGTCAAGCGCCGGTCTCGAGTGGCGGGTAAAGGCCTAGTAAAAGGACCTACCCCGGCTCAAACGTACGTTCGCTGGTCGGGCAGTCTCGCGAGGATTTCATAAACTTCGCGTAAGTAAAGGCTCGCCCATGCGTGTTCGTAGGGTCCGGAGCTCTCGCCTCTTCCCACCGGGTCGTACCGGTAGGCGAAGAGCGAGGGCTACCGCTCTATCCGTCCTGATTTCCTTCTCCTGCATGCTCACCACCGAGACGGCGGCAGCCAATGGCGCCACGTTGCCGGCGCTGAGCATGCCCCGATTCTCCCTCTCCGGCCTGATGGACTGGGCCGGCAAGTCCCCGCTGGACACCCCCGACCAGCAGGGCGGCACCGCCCGCGGCAAGGGCCACAAGGCCTCCGCCGACGACACCAGTGCCGAGGGCGGCGCCGGCCGCGCGCCCGGCAAGGGCAAGGGCGAACTCGATTCGTACAAGCGGTTCACCGACGAGCCCGGCACGGCCACGACCGGCCGGGCCAAGGGAACGGCGCAGAGCTTCGACGCCCGGACCAGCAAGCGGGACGCCAAGAAGTCCACGGCGACGTCGGACCTCTACGTCAACGCCGACGGCTCCACCACCGTCCGTCACTTCGCCGGCCGCACCAACTTCAAGGCCGGCGACGGAACCTGGAAGCAGATCGACACCGGTCTGGTCGCGGACACGGACGGCCGGCTCCAGGAGCGCTCCAACTCGCTCGACGTCGAGTTCGCTCCGAACGCCGCCGACCAGCGGCTGGCCTCCATCGACTTCGGCTCCGGCCGCTCCCTCGCGTACGCGTTGAGCGGCGCCGCGAAGGCCGCGCCCACCGTGGCCGACAACGGCACCGCGACCTACGCCGGAGTACTGCCCGACACCGACGTGCAGCTCGTGCCGCTCGCCGAGGGCTTCAAGGAGAACCTCGTCCTGCGCTCCGCGAAGGCGGCGAACTCCTGGACCTTCCTCCTGGACGGCAAGGGGCTGACGCCGCGGATCGCGGCCGACGGCGACGTGGAGTTCACCGACGCCGCCGGCAAGGTGACCGCCACCATCCCGCACGCGTTCATGGAAGACTCCAAGATCGACCCGCGCTCCGGTGACGCCGCGCAGTCCCGCGCCGTCACCTACGAGCTGATCAGCGTGGACGGGAAGCCGGCGCTGCGGATGACCGCGGACCGTGCCTGGCTGGACGCCCCCGAGCGGGTCTACCCGGTGACCGTCGACCCGACCGTCACCTCCAGCAACTCCACGTACAGCCAGAGCACGATCTCCGGTGACCACTCCACCGAGAACCAGATCAAGGTCGGCTCGTACGACTCCGGCACCAACAAGGCGAACTCCTTCCTGCAGTTCTCCTCGCTGGGCAGCACGCTCGCGGGGCAGCGGGTCACCGCCGCCACCCTGAACGTGTACGCGCTCTGGTCCTCGACCTGCACCCCGGAGTCGTTCTCCGTCAACCACATCACGCAGGCGTGGACCCCCTCGGGCGTCACCAGCTACCCGGGTCCGAGCTTCGGCACGGCCATCGGGTCGACCACGCCCGCGCCGGGCGCGTCCTGCAGCAACAGCTCCGGCGCCACCAACGTCGGCGTGAAGATGCCGGTGACACTCCAGACCGCCTGGTTCGACCAGGTGGCCCTCGGCGGCTCCAACTTCGGTCTCGCCCTGACCGCGCCGACCGGCGACGCGCTGCACTGGAAGAAGTTCCACTCGGACAACTCGGCGACCTCCGCCTGGCGTCCCGCCCTGGAGCTGACCTACTCGCCCAACACCAAGCCGCAGGTCGACGCCCAGTACCCGCCGGAGAACTTCCAGGCCAACACCCTCCAGCCGGAGCTGCTCGTCAACGCGAGCGACGCCGACAACTGGCCCGGGGCGCTGACGTACTCCTTCGAGGTGTACGACGCCGACAGCACGAGCACGACCCCCGTCGCCACGTCCGGCCTCATCGCCGACCGCGCCTGGAAGGTCCCTGCCAGCAAGCTCAGCTGGAGCAAGAACTACAACTGGTACGTGAGCGTCACCGACGGATACGACTCGGTGCTGTACTCGGCGAGCCGCTTCTCCACCACGGTGCCGCAGCCGCCCGTCACCTCGCGCCTGGCCCAGAACAACGACGGCCACGAGTTCGACCCGTCGGACGGCAACTACACCACCGACGACACCGACGCGGACGTACCCGTCGTCGGCCCGTCGCTCCAGATCGACCGCTCGTACAACAGCATCGACCCGCGGATCGACAGCGCCTTCGGTGCCGGCTGGTCCACGGTCGTCGACATGAAGGCGGCCGAGACCAAGGACGGCGCCGGTACGGTCACCAGCGTCGCGATCACCTACCCGGGCGGTGAGCAGGTCGCCTTCGGCCGCAACACCGACGGCAGCTTCGTGCCCCCGCTGGGCCGCTACGCCCGCCTGGAAACGGTCAGCGGCGGCTACAAGCTGACCGACAAGGACTTCACGGCCTACTCCTTCACGCAGTCGACCACGAAGACCGGCGTCTACGCGATATCCGGCATCGTGGACTTCGCGGGCCGGGCCGAGACGTTCACGTACAACGCGTCCAAGCAGCTGACGAAGATCACCAACACCACGGCCGGCCGCTCGCTCGGGCTGACGTGGGCCACTCCGGCCGGCGCCACCGTCCCCCACGTGGCGACCGTGTACACCGACCCGTCGGTGCTGATCGACCCGAACAGCGCCCAGACGTGGCAGTACACCTACACCGGCGACCAGCTCGCCACGGTGTGCGCGCCCGAGGACTGGTCCAAGTGCACGCAGTACACGTACACCACCGGCAACCACTACCGCACGACGGTGCTGGACGCCGACCCGTACGCGTACTGGCGGCTCGGCGAGGCCGCCGGCGCGACCGTCACCAAGGACACGGTCGACACCAACCAGGGCAAGTACAACGCCCTCTACCGCAACGTGACCCTGGGCAGCAGCGGTCTGCTGGCCGGCTCCACCCAGAAGACGGCCACCTTCAACGGCACCACGTCGTACGTCGAGATGCCGAGCGCCCCGGGCGCCACGCCCTCGTACACGACGATCTCGCTGTGGTTCAAGACCACCCAGGCCGGCGGCGTCCTCTTCTACTACGGTGACAAGCCGCTGAGCATCGCCGACCCGGTCGTCAACACCTCCTACAACACCCCGGCGCTGTACGTGGGCACCGACGGCAAGCTGCGCGGCTGCCTGGCGACCGGCAGCTGCGGCACGACGATCACCTCCGCCGCCACCGTCACCGACGGCCAGTGGCACCAGGCGACCCTCACCGGCGCGGGCACCACCCAGACCCTTTACCTGGACGGCGCCGCGCAGGGCACCAAGACCGGCCAGATCAAGGACTGGAACACCCCGTACATCGCACTGGGCGCGGGCGTGAACAACCGCGGCTGGCCCGCGATGAACGCGAGCGACCAGCTCGGCCACTTCTCCGGCCAGCTGGCCGAGGCCGCGATCTACACCGAGCCGCTCACCCCCGAGGTCATCGGGGCGCAGTACCAGGCCGCCAAGCGGTCCGCCGGTCTGCTGCAGAAGATCACCACGCCGGGCGGCAAGACCCAGGCGTCGCTCACCTACGGCACCACCGACGACCTGGTCCTGCAGGCCACCGACGGCAACGGCGGCACCTGGAAGCTCAACCCGGCCACCGTCACCGGCTCCTCGCAGGTCTACCGCTCGGCCGTGATGGGCTCCGCCCCGTCCGGCTACTGGCGCCTGGACGACACGCAGGGCGCGGCGCAGGCGGCCAATGAGCTGCACACCGGCTTCGGCACGTACAACACCGTCACGCAGGGCGTGGCGGGTCCGTTCGGTACCGGTGACGTGAGTGCGGCGCAGTTCAACGGGACCAGTTCCTTCGTGGAAGTGCCCTACGGGCCGCTGCACACGAAGGCGGACCGCTCGGTCGAGCTGTGGTTCAAGACCGCCAAGCCCGGCGTCATCATGAGCGACCAGTCCAAGGCACCGAACGACCCGGCGGGCGTGAGCGGCGACTGGAGCGATCTGCTCTACGTCGGCGCGGACAACAAGCTGCACGGCCACTGGTGGAGCAGCACCTGCAACGGCAACGCGAACGTCTCCTCCACGGCGGCCGTCACCGACAACGCCTGGCACCACGCGGTCCTCTCGGCCGCCGGCACCACGCAGACGCTCTACCTCGACGGCACCAAGCAGGGTAGCTGCACCGGCGCGGCCAACGACCAGGCGACGACCCGGACCTTCGTCGGCGCCGGCTTCAGCAAGTGGTACAGCTCACCGGGTGACGTCAGCTTCTTCACCGGCTCCATCGCCGAGGTCGCCGTCCACTCCAAGGGCCTGAGCGACGCCGAGGTCGGGCAGCACTGGTCCGCGTACAAGGCGTCCTCCGGTGTCGCACCCGTGCGGACGGTCACGCTCACCGACCCCACCAACAAGACGCTGACGTACGTGTACGACGCGGAGCTGGGCAACCGCATGCTCGCGACGGTCGGCACCGACGGCAAGCGGACGACCTACGGCTACGACACGGCGGGCTTCCTGCACACCGTGACCGACGCCAACGGCAACCGCAGCGTCACCGGCCACGACATCCGCGGCAACACGGTCTCCCAGTCCGTCTGCCAGGACACGGCCGCCAACAAGTGCTCCACGGCGTACTACAGCTACTACCCGGACGCCACCACGGCGTTCCCGCCGATGGACCTGCGCAACGACCTGCTCCTCACCGAGCGCGACGGCCGTTCCTCGGGCCCGACGGACAACACGTACCTGACCAGCTACGCCTATGACACGGGCGGCAAGCTCACCGCGGTGACCACGCCGCCGGTGCCCGGCTTCCCGAACGGCCGCACCGCCAGCACCACCTACACCACGGCCACCACCCCGGCGGCCGAGGGCGGCACCGCCGTGACACCGGCCGGCCTGGTCAACCAGGTGACGACGGCCGGCGGCAAGAAGACCACGTACAGCTACTTCGCCAACGGTGACCTCGCGGAGATCACCGACGCCAACGGCGCCAAGGCGAAGGTCACGTACGACAACCTCGGCCGGCAACTGACCCGGACCGAGATATCCGACGCCAACCCGGCCGGTCTCGTCACGTCCCAGACGTACGACAAGAACGACCAGGTCGTCACCGAGACCGGCCCCACGGTCACCAACCGGGTCACCGGCGCGGCGCACCAGGCCAGGACGACCACCGGGTTCGACGCGGACGGCAACATCCTTTCCCAGACGGTCTCGGACGTGACCGGCGGCGACGCCGCGCGTACGACGACCATGACGTACGACCCGTACAACCGTCTCGCGGGCCGCACCGACCCGGGCGGCGACACCACGTCGTTCGAGTACGACGGCTACGGCAACAAGGTCAAGGAGACGGACCCCGCGGGGAACGTCAACACCTACACCTTCGACGGCGAGAACCGCCCGCTCACCACCAGCCTCCTGAACCACACCGGCGACCCGAACAACCCGTCGGCGCCGGCCACCCTGGTCCAGGAGTCGCGGGCCTACGACCCCGCCGGCCGCCTCGCGTCGATCACCGACTCGATGGGCTGGGTGACGGCGTACACCTACACCGACGACGGCCTGTCTGCCGGCGTGGTCCGCAAGGACCCGCAGACCGGCAAGTCCTTCACCCAGCAGGCCAACACCTACGACGCCGCCGGGAACCTGCTCCAGCAGGTGACCAACGACGGCCGGACCACGACCGCCTTCACGGTGGACGCGGCCGACCGCACGACGAAGTCGGTACTCGACCCGTCCGGGCTCGCCCGGACGACGAAGGTCTCCTACGACCCGGACGACAACGTCGTGACCGAGACGGAGACGGACCCGGCGACGGGTGACGTCTCCACGTCGGACACCCGCTACGACCAGCTCGGCAACGTCACGGGCAAGACCGTCCACGACGGGACGACGGCGCCGGTCGGCAGGTGGAAGCTCGACGAGAGCGCAGGCACGACCGCCGAGGACTCCTCCGGCGGCACCAACAAGGTCACTCTGACCAGTGGAGTGACCCGTTCCACCGAGCACGGTGGCTCCGCGGTCTTCGGCGGCACGTCGAGCAGCTACGGCAAGACGTCCGGCCCCGTCGTGAACACCAACGGCGGCTTCTCCGTCGGGGCGTGGGTACGCCTGGACGACACCACCGCGAACCACACCTTCCTGTCCCAGGACGCCGTGTACGGCAACGGCTTCCAGCTCTACTACTCCACCGCGTTCGGCTGGACGTTCAACAGGCCGAACAAGGACGAGGCCGGACTGACCCTGACCCGGGCCGTCTCCGGCACCGCCGCGGTGACGGCAGGAGCCTGGACCCACCTCTTCGGCATGTACGACGCGGAGGCGGGCAAGATCCGTCTCTACGTCAACGGGACGCTCGCCCAGGAGACCGCGTTCACCGAACCCTGGGAGGCCACGGGGCCGCTGCAGATCGGACGCCGCAAGGTGGCCGGCTCCTACGGCGAGTACCACAAGGGCGCCCTCAGCGACGTCCAGGTCTACGGCGAGGCACTGACCGCGGCGCAGGTCACCGCGGTCAAGGGCGGCACACTCCCGGCAGCGGGCAGTTCCGTGCGCACCAACTCCTGGAGGCTGGACCAGCGCGGTCTGCCGCTGGCGATGACGGATGCCAACGGCAGCACCACCGACTACGGCTACGACGAGGCGGGCCAGCAGACCACGGTCACCGAGCCGACCGTCAACGCGGAGCAGAACGGCGGGACCCCGGTCTCCGTCCGCCCCGTGTCGATGACCGGCTACAACACCTTCGGCGAGCCGACCGAGTCCTCGGACCCGCTCGGCAACGTCGCGGTCACCGCGTACGACGCCGAGGGCCAGGAGTCCTCGACGGCCTCGCCGAACTACACGGCGCCGGGAGCCTCGACCCCGATCACCGCCACGAGCTGGAACGAGTACAACAAGCTCGGCCAGGTCACGGCGGAGGTCGACCCGCTGGGCGCCCGCAGGACCTACACGTACACCCAGCTCGGCGACCTGGCCTCGGTCACGGACCCCGGCGGCGGTACGACGAAGTACGTCTACGACACCAACGGCGACCAGCTGTCGGCCACCCGGCCGAACGGCGCCCGCGAAGAGACCACCTGGGACTACCTGGAACGCCCGCTCACCAGCACGGACATCGTGCGCCAGCCGACGCAGCGCGCGTTCACGGCGATCAACGAGTACGACGCCCCGGGCGGCAACCTGTCCCGGACCGTGAGCCCGACCGGTATCACGCAGTCCTACAAGTACAACAACGTGGGCGAGGTCACCGAGGCGACCGACTCTGCGGGCAGCAAGTCCACCTTCACCTACAACATGGACGGCCAGGTCCTCACCGCGACGGACCCGGACGGCACCAGCACCAAGAACACGTACGACGGCTTCGGTCAGGCCACCACCACGAGCGACCTGGACACGAACGGAACGGTGCTGCGCAGCAGCAGCTCCTCGTACGACCGGGCGGGCAACCCGGTGACTCTCACCGACGCCCGGGGACACACCACCACCTTCACGAACGATGCGACCGGCCTGATCACCAAGGCGGTCCAGCCGGTCTCCGCGACGGAGTCGATCACCACGACCTTCGGCTACGACGCGGCGGGCAATCGGACGCGCTTCACCGACGGCCGGGGTAACCCCTTCCTGACGACCTACAACACGTGGGGGATGCCGGAATCGGTCATCGAGCCCTCCACTCCGACCCACCCGAACGCGGCGGACCGCACCTTCACCACGGTGTACGACGGTGCGGGACGACCCAAGGAGCAGCGCTCCCCGGGTGGTGTGGTCGCCACCAATGAGTACGACGTCAAGGGCCGGCTGATCACGCAGGCCGGTACGGGCGCGGAAGTCGCCACGATCTCCCGCACGTACGACTACGACGCCGACGACCGGGTCACGGCCGTCGCGGGAACGGGTACGGACAAGAACACCTTCTCGTATGACGACCGCGGTCTGCTGTTGTCCGCGGCAGGGCCTTCGGGTGCCTCCTCCTTCGCCTGGAACGGCGACGGGGCGATGACCTCGAGGACGGACGCATCCGGCACGTCGAGCTTCGGCTACGACACGGCCGGCCGTCTGAAGACGGTCGACGACGCCGTCACCGGTAGCACGCTGACCTACGGCTACAACGTCAACAGTGACGTCACGTCGATCGACTACGGCACCGGCAAGGCGAAGCGCTCGTACACGTACGACGCCCTGCAGCGGGTCACGAACGACAAGCTGACCTCGCCTTCGGGCGCGCAGATGTCGTCCCTCACCTACGGCTGGGACGAGAACGGCAACGAGACGTCGAAGACGACGTCGGGTCTCGCGGGTTCGTCCGCGAACACGTACACGTACGACTGGGCGAACCGTCTGTCGTCGTGGAACAACGGGACCACGACGGAGGCCTACGGCTACGACGGGGCGGGCAACCGCACGCGCGTCGGTGGTGACACGTACACCTACGACGCCCGCAACCGTCTCACCTCGGACGGGCACAGTTCGTATGCGTACACCACGCGCGGCACGATGAGCTCGGTCACGGACGAGGGCGGCAGGACGACCTCGATCAAGGCCGACGCCTTCAACCGCGTGATCAACGAGGGCGACCGTACGTACGCGTACGACGGCCTCGACCGGGTGCTGAGCGCGAGCACTCCGACCTCGGGTCCGCTGTTCTCGTTCCAGTACAGCGGCGCCGGCAACGACGTCGCATCGGACGGCATGGCGACCTATAGCCGTGACACGGACGGGTCGCTGGTCGGAGTCAAGACGGGCGTCGCGTCGGTGCTGGCACTGACGGACCTCCACACCGATGTGGTGGGGCAGTTCACCGCCACGGGCGAGGCACTGACCGGTTCGACGACGTACTCGCCGTTCGGCAAGGTCGTCTCGACCCAGGGCATGGCCGGCCAGCTGGGCTACCAGTCGGGCTGGACGGACCCGGAGACGGCCAAGGTCAACATGGCCGCGCGGTGGTACTCGCCGCAGACGGGCCAGTTCAACAGCCGTGACACGGTCGCCCAGAACCCGCTCCCTGCTTCGGTGACGGCGAATGGCTACGCGTACGCCAACGCCAACCCGATGACCGTCACCGACCCGACGGGTCACTGGGGTGACTGGTTCAAGAAGATCGCCAAGAAGGTCACGCAGAAGGTCACGCACACCGTCTCGACTGCCTGGCACGCGACGGTCGCGACCGTCCACAAGGCCGCCGTGGTGGTCAAGCAGGCCGCGCGGCAGGTCAAGCAGGCCGTCAAGAAGACCGTGTATCGGACGTACCGGGCGGTCAAGAAGACCGTGCGCTACGTCAACGACAGCGTCCGGAAGGTCAAGAGATACGTCAAACGGACCTACAGGGCCGTAAAGAAGGTCGCCCACAAGGTCGTCAAGCACGTAAAGAAGCAGGTCCGTAAGGTCGCCAAGGCCGTCAAGCACGTGGCGAAGAAGGTGGTCAAGGCAGCCAAGAAAGTCGGCAGAGCCGTCAAGAAGGCGGCCAAGGCCACAGCCAACTTCGTCAAGCAACACGCCTCGACCATCGCATCGGTGGCCGTCGGTATCGCGGTCTTCGCGGGCTGCACCGCCATCACGGCGGGCGTCGGTGCGATCGGCTGCGCGGCCCTCGCGGGCGCGGTGGCCAACGGCGTCGGCTACATGATGAGCGACGGCCCCAAGACGCTGGGCGGCTTCGCCATGGCGGTCGGTGTCGGTGCTCTGACCGGAGCCGTCGGCGGTGTCGCAGGCGGCTTCGCCGCCGGTGCGGCCGGGCGTCTGCTCTCGGGCACGGCCGGCCGGATCCTCTCCGGTGCGGCCAGCGGCGCGACGGAAGGCGCGGCGACCGGCGCGGTCGAATACGGCACGTCCTGCATCAACAGCAGGGAGGGCTGCAGCGTCGGCGGCGTGGCGAAGGCCACGGTGATCGGCGCGGCGATGGGCGGCATTTTCGGCGCGGCGGGAAGCGTACGCGGCCCGAAGTCGAAGGCGGGTCAGGGAGCGGACGCTCCGACCAGCTGCAGGGTGGGTACTCCTCACAGCTTCACCGGCACGACGCTCGTGGTACTGGCCAACGGCTCGGCGAAGCCGATCGCGGACGTCAAGGCCGGTGACTACGTCCTCACGGCTGAGCCCGGCAAGAAGAAGAAGGAGAAGCACCGGGTCAAGGAGGTGATCGTCACCAAGACCGACCGTGACTACGTCGATGTCGTCGTAGCCACGAAGGACGGTCCGAAGACGATCCAGACCACCAAGCACCACCAGTTCTACGAGTCCACCCGGAACGCCTGGACCCAGGCCGGAGACCTGAAGGCCGGCCAGCAGCTCCAGAACGGCGACGGCGAGCTCACAGCCATCGTCGAGGTCAAGTCCTACACGGCGGACCGCGTCACCTACGACCTGAGCGTCGAGGGCCTGCACACGTACTACGTCGTCGCCGGTACCACGTCCACGTCGGTACTGGTCCACAACTGCAACGTCACGGTCTACCGGGCCCAGCGCGCCGGGGGGTTCAGTGAGCGGGTGCACATAGATACCGACGGAAACGTCACGATGAGCGGTGACTCGATGATCCACGTCAACATGAGCGGCAACATCGCGCACACCGAAACTTTCCGCGGCGCGTCGAGCCAGATCGTCGCCTTCGACGTTCCTCAGTCGTTCGTCGACGAGGTCCGCGCTGCGGCCATGCGCCAGCGTAGGCCGAAGAGCATGAGTCGGCGAGAGTGGAACATCGACTCCGTGGGCAGACCGCAGATCGATGATCCGAAGGTTGCGAAGGACCTCTACGGCATTCCGGCGGACATGTTCCGCGGGAAGAACTTCTCTGCCTTCGAGAAGGCTGTGGTCCCTGGTTCTGGGAGAGTGGTCCGATGACGTCATCACCTGAATTTGCCAGGATCGCCAACCGCCCCGACACATCCCCGGACGGGCTGTTGTCGGCGTTCTACATCGAGGTGGAGGCGTGGGACGAGGCGGAGGCCTTCGGACGGCGGCTGCGGGAGTTGGTCGGGGCCGGCGTCAAGGCCGGCTTGGAGGCTGACTTCGAGGCCGAGACGCTCTCGGAGGCCGACGTGCCCGCTTGGGCTGCCGAGGCTTGGGCTGAGGCGGCTCCGAGGTATGCGGCGCATCGGGGGGATGAGGAGTGGACGGTTCAGGACCTCCTGTACTCATTCGATCCGAGTCAGCGGACTTGGTCCTGGTGGGACGTGACGCTGGTAGCCGGAAATATCGTGTGTATGTGGATCGATTCGAAGGAGGAGGCGGTCTACGGCTGCGAGGAACTGCGGTGGATGACCTACGCGGCTGGTGCGCGGTCACTGGTCGGGCCTTTGTTGAAGGAGAAGGGGGAGTGGGAGCAGTCGGCGAGTCTTGCCAACGAGGTCTCGCCGTGATTCCCGGACTCCATTCGTAATCCACTCGCCCGAACCTTGATGAATGCAGAGGCCCCACCGGATGTGCTTCCGGTGGGGCCTCTTCGGTGTCTGACGGCAGCAGTGACGGCAATTGCCGCGCTCCCGGGGAATAGTCAACGAGTCCGCACACCTTGCCGCTCCGCCCCGTACGGGTCTCAGGACCGCAACGGAGATCGGCGACCGCCGGGTCCCGGGCACCTCGTCCGCCAGAAGACCAGGAGGCCCAGCAGAGCCACCCCCGCCACCGCCAGCCCCGCCGCCAGCCCCGGCGGGCGGAACGTGCACGTGAGTGTCGTGGTGCGGCCATCCAAGGGGATCGACACCAGGCCCAGACGGGTGGCGGCCGGGCGCCCGTTGCAGGTCCAGCCTGCGATCGCCGGGGCCGAGAGGACCGCCGTGCCCCGGCTGCCCGGCGGGAGGGTGGCGCGGATCCCCGAGGAGTCGACCCGGAACGACACCGCCGCCGTGGCGCGGAGCTGTGCGACCGCCGCCGTCAGGCGGGGGCGGTCCAGGCAGGAGAGTTCCCAGTGCGCCGGGGCGGCGGCGTCGAAGACCAGCTGCGAGGGCTGGCCGTGCGAGACGCCCAGGGGCTGCAGGGCCGCCCTGTTGCGCGGGGGGTTGGCGTTCAGGCGGAAGGACGGGCCGTCCGCACGGCGGGCCGTCGCGTTGTACTCCGGGGCCCACAGGAAGGCCTCCGTACCCGCGCGGCAGACGCCGGGGGAGACCGGGTCCTCGTAGACCTTGGCCCCCAGCAGGAGTTCCTGGTTGGCGAAGGGCGAAGCCCCGTAGACCGGCTTCGGGCCCGCCGCACGGACCGTGACCAGCGGGGGGACCTCGGTGCGGGCGACCGTGCCGTCGGGGCGCAGGCGGGCGCCGACCGAGAAGACGGCGTCCGTCACCGGGTTGTCGAGGCTCTGCACATTGCGGCCGCGCGAGGTCCAGCCCGCCCCGAGGGCCGCCATGGTCCGCGTGAACAGGTCCGGGGTGTGGCTGCTGTAGTACGCGCCGCCCTCCCCGCCCAGCAGCATCGGGTCGTTGCCGGTCAGCGCCGGCCGCCCGGCGTCCGTGCGGTACGCGGGCCAGCCCTCGGCGCCCGCCAGGGCACGGGCGCGCGCCGCGTGGGCCGCGCCCCAGACGGGGTAGTCGTCCAGCCCCGCCAGCTTGCCCCGATGCCCGTGGGCGGTGGTCGCCGCAGCCTGGGCCAGCAGGACCAGCGCCAGCACGCCCACCGCCGGCAGGACCAGGCGCCGGTGGCGCAGCGCCCACCAGGCGGCGCCCGCCAGGGCCAGGCCGCCGCCGAAGAGGCCGAGGGCCCACGGAGTCGCCAGCGGGCTCCGGCTCGCCGCGAGCAGGACGACCGCCAGGGCCGCCGCCCCGCCCGCCAGCGCCCGCGCCCCCGGCGGCCCCGCCGACAGCCCCGCCCAGGCGGCCATCACCACGATCCCGGCCAGCACGAAGGTCTGCCGGTACGGGCTGCCGTTGGGAGTCGCGAAGAGGTGCCAGGCCAGGTGCGTCGGCATCCACTGCAAGGACAGCGCCACCAGCAGGACGAGCCCGGTCCACAGCAGCCGCTCCCGCCCCGGCACGGCCCGGTGGAAGGGCAGGGCCGCCGCCAGCAGCAGGGTCCCGGTGCCGATGAACAGGGCGGGGGAGGAGAAGGAGTACGTGGCGGGCAGCAGCCGGGCCAGCAGGTCCTGGGTCGCCACCGGCTCGAACGGCTTGAACCACCCCGGGTAGGCCTGCTTCGAGCTGAGGAAGAGCGGCAGGAGCACCGGCATCGACAGGGCGACGCCCAGCACGGTGGTCAGGGCCGCCCGCGCGAGGACCCGTACCCGCTGCGCCGCGCCCTCCCGGGCGAGGAACAACCGGACCAGCAGTACCAGGACCGCGCCCAGCGTCGCCATGTAGGCGGTGTAGAAGTTCGCCGTCCAGCAGAGCGCCACCACCACCGCGGCCGCCGCCGGCCGGCGCGAGCGCAGCGCCCACTCACCCGTCAGACACAGGAGCGGGAAGGCGATCAGCCCGTCGAGCCACATCGGGTTGTAGGAGGCCTCGATCACCGACCAGCCGCACAGCGCGTACGAGGCCCCGAGCAGCCCCGCCGCCCATGCGGGCCCGGGCCGCTGGGTGCGCAGCAGCCAGGCCATCGCCGCCCCGGCGGCCGCCGTCTTGAGCACGGTGACCACGTACACCGCGAGGTCGATGTCCTGGCGCGGGAACAGCCCCACCAAGAGCGCGAACGGGCTGGTCAGATAGGTCCCGAAGTCGGGCAGGAAGCTGCTCCCGTACCCGGACTGCCAGTTCAGCACGAGTCCGCCCCGGGCGCGCCCGTGCAGCAGGTCCCACAGGTGTGCGTGGAAGGGCACGAACTGATTGCCGAGGTCGTTGATGCTGCGGTGGCGCGGCCCGTAGGGGAAGACGCGCGCCACGGCGTCTCCGGCGCACACGGCCACCACCGTGACCAGGGCGGCGAGCGCCGGGCCGGGCAGAGCGGGGCGGCGCGGGGAGCGGTGTGGTGTCGACATGGTGGGCCGACCCTGGCAGCGCCGATGGGCCGAAGGGTGGCCATCGGTGGACGCGAACCCCAACACCCCCGGAATCGTTGGTCGAACCAGTGGCTCCGATCACTTCGACTGCATAACATCGATCACCGCACGGCCCTTGTGCACCGAAGCACAATCTCCCGGCCCTGGAGGCTCCTTTGCACCGTCGCACAGCGCTCTCCGTCTCCGCCGCCCTGCTCCTGGCGGCCCCTCTCCTGTCCGCGTGCTCGGGCGAAGCCCGCCCCGGCACCGCGGCAGTGATCGGCGGCGAACGGATCACCACCTCCGCGCTCCAGGCCCAGGTGAAGGACGTCCGCACCGCGCAGAACCGTTCCGAACACGCGGCCGAACTCATCGCGGCCGTCCCCCAGCTCGACCGGGTCAAACTCAGCACGATGCTGCAGAGCCGGATCCTCGACCGGATGGCCGAGGACGCCGGGATCACCGTCACCCCCAAGGAGCTCCAGGACGCCCGCAAGGCGTACGACGAGGGCAACCGCGGGGCTGCGGCCTTCGAGGAGGCGATCCTGCAGAAGGCGGCCGTCGCCCCCGACCAGATCGACCGCTGGGTCCGTGATCAGGTGCTCTTCGAAAAACTGAACGCCAAGTACGGCGAGGGCAAGCTCGCCGAGCCCGCGTCGAAGGCCGCGTCCAAGCTCGGCATCCAGGTCAACCCGCGCTACGGCGTCTGGGACGCCCAGCGAGTCACCCTCGGCGAGCACGCGACCCCCTGGATCACCCAGGTCACCCGGCCCGAGCAGCCTCCGGCCGGCGCCTGACACGGTTCTGCGGGGAGGTAGGTTCGGAGGGTGACTGACGACGTGTCCTCCGAGCCCACCGGCCGCATCGTGCTGCTGACCACGAGCCACCGGGTAGCCCCCGGCGTGCTGTCCTGGCCGGCCTGGCAGACCCTGCACGCCGCGGACCGGGTGCTGTGCGCCGACCCCGGCCACGCCCAGCTCCCATACCTGCGTGAGGCGGGTGTCGACGTGGCACTGGAGGCCCCGGACGCGCAGTCGCTGATCGAGGAGTGCGCCGGCGGGCGCACGGTCGTCGTCCTGCTGAGCGGGGAGGGCGACCGGCGGCTCACCGACGGGCTGTCCCGCTTCGCCGGATCGGGCCGGGTCGCCGTGCCGGACCTGGAGCTGCTGCCCGGTTCGTACGATCTGCCGGGCGCACGCCTGATCGACCTCGTCCAGGTCATGGACCGGGTCCGGCGCGAATGCCCCTGGACCTCGGAGCAGACGCACGAGGGGCTGGTGAAGTACGCCATCGAGGAGGCGTACGAACTGGTCGAGGCCATCGAGGACGGGGACCGCGAAGAACTGCGCGAGGAACTCGGGGACGTCCTGCTCCAAGTGGTCTTCCACGCGCGCATCGCACAGGAGGGCGGCCCCGGTGAAGAGGACGAGCCGTTCTCCATCGACGACGTGGCCGGAGCCCTCGTCGAGAAGCTGATCCACCGGCACCCGCACGTCTTCGGCGACGCCACGGCGAAGACCCCCGAGGACGTGAACGAGCACTGGCAGCGCACCAAGCAGGTGGAGAAGCAGCGGGAATCGGTGACCGACGGGATCCCGCTCGGCCAGCCCGGTCTCGCACTCGCGGCCAAGCTGGCGGGCCGCGCCCGTGCGGGGGCGGTGCCCGTGGAACTGCCCCGCGGGGACGGGGTCGGGTACGAACTGCTGGAACTGGCGGCGCGTGCCGAGGCGGCGGGGACCGACCCCGAGACCGCGCTGCGCGCGGCGGCCCGCTCCTACCGGGACGCGATCCGTGCGGCCGAGGGCGTCGGCGAGTAGCCTCCGGCAGCGGGAGGCCGCCACGGCTTCCGCTTCACAACTCCCGGGGCGCGCGGCCCGACGGGTTGTGCCAGTGCGGGGCCGGCCGGTTCAGGAACCACTCGCCGAAGCCCATCGGCCGCTCTCCGTCGTCCTGGCCCCTGCCGCCGGCAGGTACGGAGTCGTAGAAGATCCGGTCGGGGCGCGCGCCGAGTCCCTCCAGGAGGTGCGAGGTCTCCTGGATGAACTGCGGCGGACCGCTGAGGTAGACGTCCTGGTCGGGCCAGAGCCCGCGGTTGCTGAGCGCGGTCGCCAGCCGGCCGGTGGCCTCGTTGCGGTGCTGACCGGGGGCGGGGGTGATGTAGGTGACGCTCAGCCAGTCGAAGGCGGCCGCGCACTGGTCGATGAGCGGGCGGTCGTAGAGGTGGGCGGCGTCCCGCGCGACCACGAAGAGCCGTACGTCCTGATCGGGAGGGTGTTCCGCCAGGTCCTCCAGCATGGCGCGGACCGGGGCCCAGCCCGTGCCGGCGGCTATGAGGCTGACCGGGCGGTCCTCGCGGCGGAAGGTCATCTGCCCGCCGGCCGCGCCGAGCCGCAGCACGTCCCCCGGCTGCGTATCGCGGACCAGGGCCGTGCTGAGGCGGCCGCCCTCGATCCGGCTGACGTGCAGGTCGAGCGTCCCGTCGGCGCGGGGCGCGTTCCCCAGGGAGTACGTCCGCCAGGTCGTCGGCACCCGGTCGCTGCTCACGCTCGCGTACTGGCCGGGGAGATGGACGAAGGCGGCTCGCGGGCGGAGGGTGAGGACGGCGATGTCCTGCCCGTACAGCAGGTGGCGTACCACTTCCGCGTCCCACCAGGGCGGTTCCTCGCTGAGTGCGGCGCCGTCCATCATCGCGTCAGCGATGAACTGGTACGCCTCTGACCAGGCCTTTTCCGCCTGGGGGTGCCAGGCGCTCCCGGACGTCTCGGCGAGGGCGGCGATGAGGCTGGTGCCCACGGCCGCGTAGTGCTCGGGCCCCACCATGAACTTGCGGTGGTCGCGTCCGAGGTCGCGGAGATAGGGGACGAGCGTCTCGTTCTCCAGGTGGGCGATCACATGTGTGAGCGCGGCGAAGAGCCGGTCCCGCTGTCGCTCCATGTCCTCGAGGGAGGCCGGGAAGAGCTCACGGACTCCGGGGTTGTGCCAGAACAGGTGGGAGTAGAAGAACTTGACCGCGTGCTCGGCCCGTCTCTCCACCACCGCGAAACTGCTTTTCAAGATCCTCACATCCACAAAACCGAAAGTAGGAATGCCGGGGAACGTCAGGTCAAGCCAGAGCCGATCTACGGACAGCCGCGGCAAAGGACCTATATGGGGTGAGGGGCAGAGGGCGGGATACGGTCTCCGGGTGCACGAGCAGACCCCCGCAGCCCCCGAAGAGACCGCCGCCGACCAGTCCGTGGACGGGTCCGCCGCGCCGCCGACCCTGTTCGACTGGGAGTTCGCGACCGACCCGTACCCGGCGTACGCCTGGCTGCGCGAGCACGCGCCCGTGCACCGCACCACGCTCCCCAGCGGGGTCGAGGCCTGGCTCGTCACCCGGTACGCGGACGCCCGCCAGGCCCTCGCCGACCAGCGGCTCAGCAAGAACCCGGCCAACCACGAGGGATCGGCGCACGCCAAGGGCCGCACCGGGATCCCCGGGGAGCGCAAGGCGGAGCTGATGACGCACCTCCTCAACATCGACCCGCCGGACCACACCCGGTTGCGGCGCCTGGTGTCGAAGGCGTTCACCCCGCGCAGGGTCGCCGAGTTCACCCCGAGGGTGCAGGAGCTCACCGACCACCTCATCGACGGGTTCTGCGAGAAGGGCGAGGCCGACCTCATCCACGAGTTCGCCTTCCCGCTCCCCATCTACGCCATCTGCGAGATGCTCGGTGTACCGCGAGAGGACCAGGACGACTTCCGCGACTGGGCGGGCATGATGATCCGGCACGGCGGCGGCCCGCGCGGCGGAGTGGCCCGGTCGGTGAAGCAGATGCGCACCTATCTCGGCGAGCTCATCCACCGCAAGCGCGACGATCTCGGCGACGACCTGATCTCCGATCTGATCCGGGCCAGCGACCACGGCGACCACCTGACGGAGGCCGAGGCCACCGCGATGGCCTTCATCCTGTTGTTCGCGGGATTCGAGACCACGGTCAACCTCATCGGCAACGGGGTCCACTCGCTCTTCATGAACCCGGAGCAGCGCGAACGCCTCCAGCTCTCCCTCGCGGCCGGCGAGAGCGGACTGCTGGCCACCGGGGTGGAGGAGCTGCTGCGCTACGACGGCCCCGTGGAGCTGGCCACCTGGCGGTTCGCCACCGAGTCCTTCACCTTCGGCGGCCGGGACATCGCGGCCGGCGATCCGGTACTGGTGGTCCTGGCGGCCGCCGACCGCGACCCGGAACGGTTCGCCGACCCGGACACCCTGGACCTCTCCCGGACCGACAACCAGCACCTCGGATACGGGCACGGCATCCATTACTGCCTCGGCGCCCCGCTGGCCCGGCTCGAAGGGCAGACCGCGCTCGCGACCCTGCTGACGCGGCTGCCCGACCTCGAACTGGCCGTGCCGCCCGAGGAGCTGCGCTGGCGCGGCGGGCTCATCATGCGGGGGCTGCGCACGCTCCCGGTCCGGTTCGCGCCGCAAAATAGGTGAAACCGGGCTGAGTCGTAGTCGGTTGCCGTCCAAACTTGTGACAGGCGTTCGAAGGCCGCTAGGTTCTGCCGTTACCCCGCCGTTATGCGAAAGGTGCAGCCTCATGCGTTCCGGGAACGGCCGCCACAGACGCCCCCGACAAGTGCCCGCACTTGTCGTCACCGCCGGAGTCACCGGCTCCGCACTCGCCCTGCCACTGCTCGCCGCCACCGGCGCGAGCGCCGCGGAGACCTCTACATGGGACAAGGTCGCCGAGTGCGAGAGCGGCGGCGCGTGGAGCGCCAACTACGGCAGCGGCGCGTACGGCGGGCTGCAGTTCACCCAGGAGCAGTGGAAGAACGCCGGCGGGCTCGACTTCGCCGAGCGCGCCGACCTCGCCAGCCGCTCCCAGCAGATAACCGTGGGCGAGCGGGTACTGGCCTCCCAGGGCCCCCAGGCCTGGCCGCTGTGCGGAGTGCCGGCCGGTCTGACCCGGGAGGCGCCCGCCGCTTCGGTGGACCCGGGCCTGCCCAGCGGTTCCGAAGCCCTCGCCCCCACCCCGTCCCGTCCTGACGACGCGATGCCCCACGGCGGTTCCGGTTCTTCGTCCACGGACTTCGGTGCCCCGACTCCGCCGGCCTCGTCGTCCGACCCGCTGCCCGACTATCCGATCGGCGTCTCCAGCGGACTGCCCGTCATGCCCCCGCCGGACCTCCCGGAGACGCCTCCGGGCCTCCCGGGCGACCCGACGGCTCCCACGGGCCCGACGGCTCCCACGAGCCCGACAGGCCCCACGAGCCCGACGGACCCCACCGCCCCGACGGACCCCGGCACCCCGACGCCGCCATCCACGGACCCGACGGCTCCGGTGGTCCCGTCCGACCCGGCGAACCCCACCGATCCGGCGAACCCGGGCATTCCGGTGAATCCGGCACATCCGGTCAACCCGGTTGATCCCACGGCCCCGACGACTCCGGCCGCGCCCGGCGAGTCCACTGCCCCGGGCGCCCCGGTGGCCCCCGGCGCCACCACCGACCCGGCCGCTCCGGCGGCCGGTGCGACCGAGGGTGGCGGGAAGCACCGCGGCCCGGCCGCCGTCGAGGCGCCCGCCGCGTCTGATGCCGCGTCGGACCCCACGTACACCGTGCGGGCGGGCGACAGCCTGACGGCGATCGCGGACGCCAACGGAGTAACGGGCGGCTGGAACGCGCTCTACGAGGCCAATGAGCAGCTCATCGGCGGCGACGCCGACCTGATCAAGCCCGGCCAGAATCTGGATCTATCGCACCAATAAGGGCACTTAAGGCGCCCGGAAGCAGCTGATTGTCCGTTTTCTGTAAGTGAGACATGTGTCTCTTCAGGTCAACTGGCGTGTCAGGCCCGGAGCGTTCCGCAAACCCCGCCCTCACCTGCGCAAACACCCTTCCGGGGAGCGCAAGTAGGGGCGTTTCCCCCCGATGTTCCTCGTTGAACATCGGGGGGAGACCTGTCTACCTTCTGAATCGCTCGCCACCGCGGGCTCCTTCGACCGCATCGCCGAATCCTGCCGGCGGACGGAGGGAACACTCGTCGCGTAAAGCGCCGAAGGCAGGAGCGGGGGAACCAAGGTAGGCGCCGGACCCGGCCGTTGAGAGACGGTCACGGAACCGGCTAGGGGTTAAGACAAGCGCTAGGTCGCTTGGCCGGGCACTCACTCGCCCGAACCCGACAGCTCACCTCGTAGGCGTCGGTGAGGAGATCTCCATGCTGCTTTCGGGCAACGGCAAGCACCGTCGCGGTTCCAAGGCCGTCCGCATCGTCACGCTCGCCGGTGTCGCCGGTGTGGCCGTCGCGGCTCCGCTGATGGCCGCGGGCACCGCTTCCGCCGCAACCGCTTCCGAGTGGGACCGCGTCGCCTCGTGCGAGGCCGGCGGCAACTGGTCCATCAACACGGGCAACGGCTACTACGGCGGCCTGCAGTTCTCGTCCTCCACGTGGGCCGCGTACGGCGGCAAGGCGTACGCCGCGCAGGCCAACCAGGCCTCCAAGTCGCAGCAGATAGCCATCGCCGAGAAGGTCCTCAAGGGCCAGGGCAAGGGCGCCTGGCCGTCCTGTGGCGTGGGCCTGTCGAACTCCTCCTACACCGGCGGCTCGGCGGAGACCCCCTCCAAGCCGAAGGCCCAGCCGAAGCAGGAGAAGGCCGCTCCGAAGAAGGAGACGAAGCGCTCCGAGGCCCCGACCACCCGCTCCGAGCGTCCGGCCGCCGCGCCGAAGACCGAGGCCCCCAAGACGGGCAACGGCTCCTACGCGGTCAAGTCCGGCGACACGCTGGGTGCGATCGCCGACGCGAACAATGTGTCCGGCGGCTGGGAGAAGCTCTTCGAGCTGAACAAGGACATCGTCTCGGACGCGAACCTGATCTTCCCGGGCCAGAAGCTGAACCTCGCCTGAAACCTGTGAGAGCGGGCGCGTCCGGTCTGCCGGCACGCACGCGTTCCACCGCGTAATTCCACTGCCCGGCGCGCAACCCCTCTCGCGCCGGGCAGTGCTGTGTTCGGGCGCGTCCGGCCTGACGGAGCCTCCGGAATCCTCGAAGTTCAAGAGCCCTATGTCCTGTAAGAGGGGCATTCAGGCCCTTTTTCGTCCCAGGACCCGGGCGGTCGGCCGGCCGAGTGCCCCGAGGCGGTTAGGCTCTAAGCGGCAAGGCCATCCCACGGCCTGACACGCCACCGCACACCCAGCGTCACATCCCAGAAGGAGATGCTCGTGCCGTCCATCGACGTCGTCGTAGCCCGCGAAATCCTGGACTCCCGAGGCAATCCCACGGTCGAGGTCGAGGTGGGCCTCGACGATGGCAGCACCGGCCGTGCTGCAGTCCCGTCCGGCGCCTCCACCGGAGCGTTCGAAGCCGTAGAGCTCCGTGACGGTGACCCCAACCGTTACATGGGCAAGGGTGTCGAGAAGGCCGTCCTCGCCGTCATCGAGCAGCTCGGCCCGGAGCTCGTCGGCTACGACGCCACCGAGCAGCGCCTGATCGACCAGGCGATGATCGACCTGGACGCCACCGAGAACAAGGCCTCCCTCGGCGCCAACGCCATCCTCGGTGTCTCCCTCGCCGTGGCGCACGCCGCGGCCGAGGCCTCCGACCTCCCGCTCTTCCGCTACCTCGGCGGCCCGAACGCGCACCTGCTGCCCGTTCCGATGATGAACATCCTGAACGGTGGGTCGCACGCCGACTCCAACGTCGACATCCAGGAGTTCATGATCGCCCCGATCGGCGCGGAGTCCTTCTCCGAGGCGCTGCGCTGGGGCGCCGAGGTCTACCACACCCTCAAGAAGGTTCTGCACACCAAGAGCCTCTCCACCGGTCTGGGCGACGAGGGCGGCTTCGCGCCGAACCTCGAGTCGAACCGCGCCGCGCTGGACCTCATCGTCGAGGCCATCAAGCAGGCCGGCTACGTCCCGGGCAAGGACATCGCGCTCGCGCTCGACGTCGCCGCGTCCGAGTTCTACAAGGACGGCAAGTACGAGTTCGAGGGCCAGTCCCGCTCGGCCGCCGAGATGACCGACTACTACGCCGAGCTCGTCGACGCGTACCCGCTCGTCTCCATCGAGGACCCGCTGTTCGAGGACGACTGGGCGGGCTGGAAGACCCTCACCGACCGTCTCGGCGCCAAGGTCCAGATCGTCGGCGACGACCTCTTCGTCACCAACCCGGAGCGTCTCGCCCGGGGTATCGAAGAGGGCTCGGCGAACGCCCTGCTCGTCAAGGTGAACCAGATCGGCTCCCTGACCGAGACGCTGGACGCCGTCGAGATGGCCCAGCGCAACGGTTTCAAGTGCATGATGTCGCACCGCTCCGGTGAGACCGAGGACGTCACCATCGCCGACCTCGCGGTCGCCGTGAACTGCGGCCAGATCAAGACCGGCGCCCCGGCCCGCTCGGACCGTGTCGCCAAGTACAACCAGCTGCTGCGCATCGAGGAGATCCTCGACGACGCCGCGGTGTACGCGGGCCGCTCCGCGTTCCCGCGGTTTCGCTCTGCGAACCAGTAGGCACAGTAAGGGCTGAACGGTCCTTTAGGGGCGCAAGCCTCCCTACGTCCCCGCACTCGGTCCCGTACCGTGTGCGGGGACGTATTGCGTAGTGCGTATATAGGGGAGGCGGATCAATGGCCGGGAACCGGGACCGGTTCGCCACGTTCTCGACCGCGACCAGGCTCAAGCAGCTGGGCGAGCGGACCGCGGCGCACGTCTACCGCTCGCAGTCCCGCAGACAGGTCCGCCGCAGCCGGCTCACCGGCCGCGCCGCCCTCCTCGTGCTCGTCCTCTGTACTCTGGTCGTCGCCCTCGCGTATCCGATGCGTCAGTACGTGTCCCAGCGCTCGGAGATCGCGAAGCAGCAGAAGGACGCCGTCTCCGCACGGGACCGGCTGGAACGGCTGCGTGACGAGAAGGCCCGCTGGCAGGACAACGCGTACGCCGAGCAGCAGGCGCGCAAGCACCTGCACTTCGTCCGGCCGGGGGAGATCAGCTACATCATGACCGACCCCGGTGCCGGCGGCGCCGAGCACCGCCGCGGCGGACAGGCCGCCACAGACCGGCCCTGGTACTCCAACGTCTGGGACGGCGTCGACAAGGCCGACCGCCCGGGCGACTGAGTCCCACCCATCCACGAGAACGAAAAGACTTCCTCCAGGCATGCAGACGCCCCCGCCCCAGACCGACCGGACCGAGCCGACCGCGGCCGACATCGAGGCGTTCCAGCAGCAGCTCGGCCGCCCGCCGCGCGGGCTGCGCGCCATCGCGCACCGCTGCCCCTGCGGGCAGCCGGACGTGGTGGAGACCGCCCCGCGGCTCCCCGACGGCACGCCCTTCCCGACGCTGTACTACTTGACCTGCCCGCGCGCCGCCGGTGCGATCGGCACGCTGGAAGCCAACGGCGTGATGAAGCAGATGCAGGCCAGGCTCGCCGAGGACCCGGAGCTGGCCGCCGCCTACCGGGCCGCGCACGAGGACTACATCACCCGCCGCGACGCCATCGAGGTGCTCCAGGGCTTCCCGAGCGCCGGCGGCATGCCGGACCGGGTCAAGTGCCTGCACGTGCTGGTCGGCCATTCGCTGGCCGCGGGCCCGGGCGTGAACCCGTTCGGCGACGAGGCCCTGGCGATGCTGCCCGAGTGGTGGGCCAAGGGCGCCTGCGTCACCCCGTGCGGTGAGAAGAAGGACGAGAAGCCGGACGCGAAGCAGGACGGCACGACGGAGGCGGGCGCGTGACCAGGGTCGCCGCCGTCGACTGCGGTACGAACTCCATCCGGCTGCTCGTCGCGGACTGCGACCCGTCCACCGGTGAGCTGATCGAGCTGGACCGCAGGATGATCGTCGTCCGGCTCGGCCAGGGCGTCGACAAGACGGGCCGGCTGGCCCCGGAGGCGCTGGAGCGCACCTTCGCGGCCTGCCGCGAGTACGCGGCGGTCATCAAGGAGCTCGGCGCGGAGCGGGTGCGCTTCGTGGCGACCTCGGCCTCCCGGGACGCCGAGAACCGGGACGAGTTCGTCCGGGGCGTCCTGGACATCCTGGGTGTCGAGCCCGAGGTGATCACCGGCGACCAGGAGGCGGAGTTCTCCTTCACCGGCGCCACCGGTGAGCTGACCGGCCGCACCGACCTGGAGCGCCCCTTCCTGGTGGTGGACATCGGCGGCGGCTCCACGGAGTTCGTGGTCGGCGCCGAGCACGTCCGCGCCGCCCGCTCCGTCGACGTGGGCTGCGTCCGGATGACCGAGCGCCACCTGACGGTGGACGGGGTCGTCACCGACCCGCCGACCGAAGCGCAGGTCGCCGCGGTCCGGGCCGACATCGAAGCGGGGCTGGACCTGGCCGCCGAGACCGTCCCGCTGGCCGGGGCGCGCACGCTGGTGGGCCTCGCGGGTTCGGTGACCACGGTCGCCGCGATCGCGCTGGGACTGGAGGAGTACGACTCCGCGGCGATCCACCACTCCCGGATCCCGTACGAGACGGTCCGCGAGATCAGCGAGCGGATGCTCACCCTCACCCACGCCGAGCGCGCGGCCATCCCGGTCATGCACCCGGGACGGGTCGACGTGATCGGCGCGGGCGCCCTGGTCCTGCTGGCGATCATGGAGCGGGTCGGCGCCTCGGAGGTCGTGGTCTCGGAGCACGACATCCTCGACGGAATCGCCTGGTCCGTCGCCTGACGGACGGCTCGAACGCGCGACACGGTGCCCCCGGCGGATCCGCCGGGGGCACCGCCGTGTCCCGGGCCTCCGGCAGACCGGGCCCTTGCGGGCCGGACCTGCGGCAGGCGTCGTCTCCGTCAGGCAGGGGCCCGGCGGGTCAGCCGTCGAGCCGGACCGGCATCAGCAGCGAGAAGGTGTCCTCGTCCCCGGGGCGGCGGATCGCCACGGGCGCCGTCGGGGCGCCGAGTTCCAGGACGAGCCGGTCCCGGGCGCCGGCCGCGAGGGCGTGCAGCAGGAACTCGCGGTTGACGGCCACGGCGCCCTGGCCTTCGTCGCCGTCCCCGCAGACGGCCACCGTGCCCCCTTCCGTCACGGTCAGGACGCTGAGCTCGCAGACCACGCCGTCCCGGCCGCGCTCGGCCTGGCGGGAGGGGCCGCTTTCCACGGCCTCGCGGAAGGCCGGCACCTCGACGAGGACACGGCGGCCGGCGGGCAGCCGGACGAGCCGCCGGTAGTCGGGGAACTCGTGGTCGAGGCACTGGCCGGCCGCCTGGCGGTCCCCGGACTCCAGGCTCAGGCGGTCGCCGTCCAGGGCGAACCGGGCCGGCGCGTCCTCGCTCAGCAGCGCCCGCATCGCGTCGGCGAGCGGGGCGGGCACGATGACCTGCGTACGGGGCCCGGCGTAGCCGCCGGTACCGGCCCGTGCGACGGCCAGGCGGTACCGGTCGGTGGCCACGACCCGCAGCTCCTCGCCCTCGATGTCGAAGAGGACGCCGCCGAGCATCGGCAGCTCCGGGTCCGAGCCGACCGCGAACCGGACCGAGTCCAGCGCGGCGGCCAGCTCGGGCGCGGCCACGGTGAACAGGACGGCGGTGGTGTCGGTGGCGGTGCTGGACACGCTCATGGGGTTCTCCCTGCGTTCGAGAAGTGCGCGGACCGCGGAGAACTCGCTGCGGGCATCGGACAGTCCCAGCTCGAGCCGGAGCAGATGAGCCTGGAGCAGGCTGCGGACCAGATCGGTGTCGGCGCCGGTCCAGCCGGCCAGGACCAGCCGGATGTCCGCCAGCGGCATGCCGGCCCGCCGCAGCCGGGCCAGCAGCCTGGACTCCGCCAGCTGCTCGGGTCCGTACCAGCGGTATCCGCTGATCGGATCCACCCATACGGGAACCAGCACGCCGGCCCCGTCGTAGAACCTCAGGGAACTCACGCTCAGGCCGCTGTCCCGGGCCATCTCGCCGATACTGCGCATCTCGCTCTCCACACCGGGAACTCTGGGCCCTCCACCATGTCGAGGGTCAACAGAGGCCCTGTAGGGGTCGTTCAGGGGTCGTTCGGGGGCCTTAGGTCCCCTCGTCCACATGAACTTCGTGAAGTTCTTCACAAGGAAAAGATGCCTGTGAGGGCTCTGGAAGAGCCTTTTGGGTGACCGGGGAGCCCCTGGAGCCTTCTTTTCGCTCGCGTTCGTGCGAATGACGGACCTCGCGGGGCTCCGGCGGTAGGTATCCACGAAGCCGGTGGTCTACTCCGCTTAGGGGGCTGGAGGCCAGTTCAGGACTGGTGTTCAACGACTCCCGTTACACCCTGGTTCCCGCTTCGCGCCATGACCTCGGTCACGTGGGCGGCGGAGTGTAGCAGAGGGGCCCGAGGTCCTTGTGAAGGGGCTCACGAGCGTCACTCCTTGGGGTGCTGGATACTCGTTCCATGAGCACCACGGAGCGTCCCAGGATCCTCGTTGTAGGAGGTGGGTACGTAGGCCTGTACGCAGCCAAGCGCATCATGAAGAAGATGCGTTACGGCGAGGCGACCGTCACGGTCGTCGACCCGCGCTCGTACATGACCTACCAGCCCTTCCTCCCCGAAGTGGCCGCAGGCAGCATCTCGCCTCGGCACGTCGTCGTACCGCTGCGACGCGTGCTGCCCAAGGCTGAGGTTCTCACCGGCCGGGTCACGAACATCGACCAGGACCGCAAGGTCGCCGTCGTCACGCCGCTGGTCGGCGAGGCGTACGAGCTGCCCTTCGACTACCTGGTGATCGCGCTCGGCGCCATCTCCCGCACCTTCCCGATCCCCGGCCTCGCCGAACAGGGCATCGGTATGAAGGGCGTGGAAGAGGGCATCGGCCTGCGCAACCACGTACTCGAGCAGCTCGACAAGGCCGAGTCCACGACGGACGAGGACGTCCGCCGCAAGGCCCTCACCTTCGTCTTCGTCGGCGGCGGCTTCGCCGGTGCGGAGACCATCGGTGAGGTCGAGGACATGGCCCGCGACGCCGCGAAGTACTACTCCAGCATCAAGCGCGAGGACATGCGCTTCATCCTGGTCGACGCGGCCGACAAGATCCTTCCCGAGGTCGGGCCCAAGCTCGGCACCTGGGGCAAGGAGCACCTCGAGTCGCGCGGCATCGAGATCTACCTGAACACCTCCATGGACTCCTGCGTGGACGGCCACGTGGTGCTGAAGAACGGCCTCGAGGTCGACTCCAGCACCCTCGTGTGGACCGCCGGCGTCAAGCCCAACCCGGTGCTGGCCCGCTACGGCCTGCCGCTGGGCCCGCGCGGCCACGTGGACGCCGAGCCGACCCTCCAGGTCAAGGGCACGGACTACATCTGGACCGCCGGCGACAACGCCCAGGTGCCGGACCTCGCCGCCCGCAAGGCCGGCGTGGAGAACGCCTGGTGCCCGCCGAACGCCCAGCACGCGCTGCGCCAGGCCAAGGTCCTCGGCGACAACGTCATCTCGGGCATGCGCGGCTTCCCGCAGGCGCCCTACTCGCACTCCAACAAGGGTGCGGTGGCGGGCCTCGGCCTCCACAAGGGTGTCGCGATGATCGTCATGGGCAAGGTGAAGATCAAGCTCAAGGGCCGTCTCGCCTGGTACATGCACCGCGGCTACCACGGCATGGCCATGCCGACCTGGAACCGCAAGATCCGCGTCTTCGCCGACTGGACCCTCGCGATGTTCCTCAAGCGCGAGGTCGTCTCCCTCGGCGCCCTGGAGACTCCCCGCGAGGAGTTCTACGAGGCCGCCAAGCCCGCGCCGGCTCCGGCAGCCGTGGCCGCGGCCCCGGCCCAGAAGGCCAAGGCCTCCTGACCCCGTAGGGACCAGCAGGACCGGCAGGACCAGCAGGACGAGCACGACCCAGCAGGACCCAGCGTGACCCCGAAGGGGCCGCCCGCCATCCGTGGTGCGGGCGGCCCCTTCGGCGTTCCCGCGCGCTCCGGCCCGGTCGCACGCCGTCGGCCGCGTCAAGAGGGCATATTCGGGATCCGACCGGGGTATGCCGTCCGGTCGGAACTTATCGGAGGTGTCTGGATGAACGACGCCGCGCCGCGGCTGGCAGCTTTGGCGGAAACCCTGCTGGGAGCCCCCCTCCCCGTCCGGATCCGGGCCTGGGACGGCAGCGAGGGCGGCCCGCTCGGCGGTCCCATCCTGGTCCTGCACAACCGGCGCGCCCTGCGCCGGATCCTGTGGAAGCCGGGCGAGCTGGGCCTGGCACGCGCCTGGGTGGCCGGGGACCTCACTGTCGACGGAGACCTGTTCGAGCTACTGGACCGGGTCGGCGGGCTGCTCTGGGAGCGGGACCCCGCGCCCGGTCGGGCCGCCGGGGACAAGGGGCCCGCCGCCCTGCTGCGCGATCCGCGCGCACGGGCGGCCGTACGGAGCCTCGTGGGCCTGGCGCGGCCGTGGACCGCGCCGGCCCCGCCGCCCGAGGAGGCCGTCCGCCGCGGCGGCCCCCGGCACACCAAGGGCAGCGACCGGCAGGCCATCAGCCACCACTACGACGTGGGCAACGCGTTCTACGAGCGGGTGCTCGGCCCGTCGATGGTGTACTCCTGCGCCTACTGGAGCCCCGGCGGGAGTCTGGAGGACGCCCAGCGGGACAAGCTCGACCTGGTCTGCCGCAAGCTCGCCCTGCGCCCCGGGGAGCGGCTCCTCGAGGTCGGCTGCGGCTGGGGCTCGATGGCCCTGCACGCGGCCCGGGAGTACGGAGCCAAGGTCACCGGCATCACGCTCTCGCGCGAACAGGCCGCCTACGCCCGCAAGCGGGTCGCCGAGGCGGGCCTGGCCGATCTCGTAGAGATCAGGGTGCAGGACTACCGGGACGTCAAGGACGGGCCGTACGACGCCATTTCCTCCATCGGGATGGCCGAGCACGTCGGCGCCGAGCGCTACCGCACGTACGCCCGGAGCCTGCACGGACTGCTGCGGCCGGGAGGGAGGCTGCTGAACCACCAGATCGCGCGGCGGCCCGAACCGGACGAGGAGGCGTACCGGATCGACGAGTTCATAGACGCCTACGTCTTTCCCGACGGGGAGCTGTCCCCGCTCGGCACCACCGTCGGCGAGCTGGAACGGGCCGGCTTCGAGGTCCGCGACGTGGAGGCGCTGCGCGAGCACTACGCGCTCACCCTGCGGGCCTGGGTGGCCGGGCTGGAGGAGCACTGGGAGGAGGCGGTACGGCTGACCTCGCCCGGGCGGGCCCGGGTCTGGCAGCTGTACATGGCCGCCTCCGCGCTCGCCTTCGAGCACAACCGCCTCGGGGTCAACCAGGTGCTCGCGGTGCGCACCGGGACCCGTGCGGCCTCGGGGATGCCGCTGCGTGCCCGGGAGTGGCCGGCGCAGCCGTAGGGACAGGGTTACGGGAACGGCCGAGGGCCCCGCGACGGGAGAGGTCGCGGGGCCCTCGGGCCTCGTACGGGAGAGGGGTGCCGGACGGCACCTGCCGGTTACTCGGTCTTGATCGCGGTCAGCATGTTCAGCCGGGCCGCGCTGCGGGCGGGCCACATGGCGGCCAGGGCGCCGACGATGCCGGCCAGCAGCATGAAGATCGCGATCCGGTCGAAGGGGATCACCAGGGCGTAGTTCGGGATCGAGCCCTTGATGGTCTCGCCGACGGCCCAGGCGATGAAGGTGCCGAGGACCACGCCGATCACCGCGCCGAAGAGCGAGATCACGATGGCCTCCAGGCGGATCATGTTCTTGACCCTGCCGCGGTCCAGGCCGATCGCCCGCAGCATGCCGATCTCCTGGGTCCGCTCGTAGACGGACATCGCCAGGGTGTTGACGACGCCGAGGACCGAGATGATCAGCGCCATGGCGAGCAGGCCGTACATGATGTTCAGGGCGGTGTTGATCATGCCGCCCATCTCGTTGCGGATGTCCTGCTGGGTGGCGAAGGTGATCGCCGGGTTCTTGCCGAGGGCGTCGACGAGGGACTTCTCGGCCTTCTCGGAGGCGCCGCCGTCCATCTTGACGTAGACCTCGCGCATGGTCGGCTCGTCGGTGTGCTTGCCGATGACGTTGTAGTCGATCACGTAGGGGGAGAGCATGCCCTCCATGTCCTTGTAGACCGCGCCGACCTTGAGGTCCGCCTTCTTGTTGTCCTCGAAGGTGGCCTTCAGGGTGGAGCCGACCGACAGGCCGTTCTCCTTGGCGGTCTTCTCGGCGACCGCCACCTCGCCCTTGGAGAGGCTGTCCAGCGTGCCGTGGAGCACCTCGAAGTTGAGGAGCTGGCCGATGGCGGCCGGGTTGACCCCGGAGACGGAGCGGAAGTCGTCGCCGTTGCCGACGCGGAAGTAGCCCTCCTGCTGCGGGGAGACCGCCTTGACGCCCGGGGCCTTCGCCAGAGCCGGGAGCACCGAGGGGTCCAGGCTGCCGAAGGTGTCGCCCATGGACACCTTGTAGTCGGCCTTGAGGTTGTCCGTCGTCATCCGGTCGATGGCCTTGCCCATCGTGATGCCGAGCACGGACAGGGCGGTCACCAGGGTCAGGCCGATGGCCAGCGAGGCGGCGGTGACGGCGGTGCGGCGCGGGTTGCGGACCGCGTTCTGCGCGGCCAGCTTGCCGGCGACGCCGAACACCTTCTCCAGCAGGGGGCGGACGGCCGCGATGACCGGGCGGGAGAGGGCCGGCAGCAGGATGATGATGCCGATCATGGTGAAGAAGGCGCCGGCGCCGATGAGCACCTTGCCGTCCTTGCCGGCCATCGCGCCGCCCAGGATGCCGAGCAGACCGAGCAGGGTGGTCGCGCCGCCGATGCTGTTGCGCAGCACCAGGGACTTCGCCGTGGCCGGCAGGTGGGCGCTGCCCATGGCGGCGACCGGGGAGATCTTGGCGGTGCGGCGGGCGGGCAGCCAGGCGGCGAGCACCGTGACGACGACGCCGATGCCGATCGCGGCGGCGATGGTGACCGGGGCGACGACCAGCGGACCGGCCGGGATCTTGGCGCCGATGGCGCCCATCGCGGACCGCATGCCGACGGCGAGGCCGATACCGGCGACCAGCCCGATGGCGGAGGAGATCACGCCGACGACCAGGGCCTCGGCCAGGACCGAGCGCTTGACCTGGCCGCGGTTGGCGCCGACGGCGCGCAGCAGGGCCAGCTCCTTCGTGCGCTGGGCGACCAGCATGGTGAAGGTGTTGTAGATCAGGAAGACGCCGACGAAGAGCGAGATGAGCGCGAACACCAGCAGCATCTGGTTCATGCTGCTCATCTGGTTGCTGATGGACTTGGCCTGTTCGGCGGCGAGCTGGGCGCCGGTCTGGGCCGTGGCGTCCTTGCCGACGATCGGCTTGATCGCGGTGAGCAGCTGGTCGGCGCCGGTGCCGGCCTTGGCGCCGACCGAGAGCTCGTCGTAGAAGCCGGGCTTCAGGTAGAGCTGCTGGGCGGTCGGGGTGTCGAACAGGACGAGGGAGCCGCCCGCGTTGACCGCGCCGTCCTCGGTGCTGAAGACGCCGGCGAGGGTGTACTCCTGGGCCGGGCCGTTGCCGGCCACCCGGACCTTGTCGCCGACCTGGTACTTGCCGCGCTTCGCCGTCTCCTCGTCGAGGGCGATCTGCCCGGCCGTGGCCGGGCCGCTGCCCTCGGTGAAGGTGTAGCGGGGGTCCTTGCCGCCCTTGAGGGGCACGAAGTTGGCGCCGGTGTTGGACCAGCCGTTGCCGATCAGCTTGCCGTCCTGGTCGCCGACGGCGGCGAATCCGTGCACGCGGCCGGAGGCGGAGTCGACGCCGTTCAGCGCCTTGACCTTGTCGAGGGTCCGCTGGCTGATGCCGGGCTCGCCCTGCTTGACGCCCTCGTCGTTGCGGGAGGGGCCGTGGGAGGTGACCGAGACGGCCACGCCCTCGAAGCTCTTGGCGGACTGGTTCGACATCGCCTTGCCGACGGTGTCGGTGAAGACGAGGGTGCCGGAGACGAAGGCGACGCCGAGGACGACGGCGAGGACCGTCATCAGGAGCCTGGCCTTGTGCGCGAGCACGTTGCGCAGGGCGGTACGGAACATGGTGGAGGAGTCCAGGGGGTGAAGGGGGCCGGCGAGGACGGCGAGGACGGCGAGGGGGCGTCCCTCAGCTGGTGCGGCCCTTGGCGTCGAAGGCCTTCATGCGGTCGAGGACGCCGTCGGCGGTGGGCCCGTGCATCTCGTCGACGATGCGGCCGTCGGCGAGGAAGATGACGCGGTCGGCGTAGGAGGCGGCGACCGCGTCGTGGGTGACCATGACGACGGTCTGGCCGAGTTCGCGCACGGAGTTGCGCAGGAACCCGAGGACCTCGGCGCCGGAGCGGGAGTCGAGGTTTCCGGTGGGCTCGTCTCCGAAGATGATCTCGGGCCGGGAGGCCAGGGCGCGGGCCACGGCCACGCGCTGCTGCTGGCCGCCGGAGAGCTCGGTGGGGCGGTGGGAGAGGCGGTCGGAGAGGCCGACCATGGAGATCACCGAGTTCAGCCACTGCTGGTCGGGCTTGCGGCCGGCGATGTCCATGGGGAGCGTGATGTTCTCCAGGGCGGTCAGGGTCGGCAGCAGGTTGAACGCCTGGAAGATGAAGCCGATCTTGTCCCGGCGCAACTGCGTGAGCTGCTTGTCCTTCAGGGTGGACAGCTCGGTCTCCCCGATGCGCACGGACCCGGCGGAGAAGGTGTCCAGGCCGGCGACGCAGTGCATCAGCGTGGACTTGCCGGAGCCGGACGGGCCCATGATCGCGGTGAACCTGCCCTGCCCGAAGTCCACGGAGACGTTGTCCAGGGCGACCACCTGGGTCTCGCCCTGGCCGTACACCTTGGAGAGGCCGGTGGCGCGCGCGGCGACGGCCTGGGAGGTGTGCTGGGCGTAGTTCGTGGTGGTCACGGGAGCGGCTCCTGTCAGGGGCGGGACCTGCGGACCGGGCTCACGGTCCGCGGTTGGCGGGACTTTCCCATGGTCGCGGCGCCCACCCCCGCTCCGGATCAGCCGTGGTGCCCGTTCTCCGGCCCACCGGAGTCTGACCACGGAGGTGTTCGCCTCCTCCTTTGGGATGACACCCCGCGCGGCCGAAGTGCCCGGAGGCCGCCGGACGGGCCGAGCCGGGGGCCGCGGAGGGGGCCGAGGCGGAGCGCGGCCGAAGGGGTGGCGCACGGGGTGGCGTGCGGGGTGGCGCGGGCCGTCGAAATCCCGTCAATCCCGCGGCGGCCGTGATTGACGCCCGGAACGGGCCGACCGCGCCTTCTGCCGACTGACGGCCCATCAATCATCAATAAAATCAGACAACATCGGTGAGACGCCCAGGTCGGGGGCCAAGCGTTCCGGATAGGCTCGGCATAGCGTTCAAGGCTTTTCCTACAGGGGCCGCTACGCCCTGCCCGGATGGTGGAATGCAGACACGGCGAGCTTAAACCTCGCTGACCCTCGGGTCGTGCCGGTTCAAGTCCGGCTTCGGGCACGAAGACGTTCCGTTCAGGCCGGAACGTGCGGACGGCGGGGGCACCACCGGTTCCCCCGCCTCACGCGCGCGGCGCCCGTACACCGGGGAAAGATCCTCCTCCAGCAGTAGGGCGATTCCTTTGCGTTCGCATTACTCTTGATTCCAAGGCCGCGCCCGGTGGCCATGGAGGAGTGAGATGAGGAGCAGCAACCCGGTCTTCTCGCGACGGGGATTCAGCCGCGACAACGGTGCTTATGCGGGCTTCGGCACGCAGCAGCCCCAGGCCCAGGCCGGGACCGCCACCAACCCGTACGCGACCAACCCCTACGCGACCGACCCGGCCACGGGTATGCCGCAGGCGCCGGTTCGCGGCAATGCGATGACCATCGACGACGTCGTGAGCCGTACGGCTCTGACGCTCGGCACGGTCATCCTGACGGCGGCCATCTCCTGGCTCGTGCTTCCGGTCGACCCGGCCAACATCAACAAGTCGTACGGCATCGCGATCGGCGCCGCGCTCATCGCGTTCGTCTTCGCGATGATCCAGTCGTTCAAGGCCAAGCCCGTCCCGGCCCTGATCCTGGCGTACGCGGCGTTCGAGGGTGTCTTCCTCGGCGTCATCAGCTCGGCCACCAGCACCTACATCGGCCCGGGCACGGTCGTCCAGGCCGTGATGGGCACGATGTGCGTCTTCGCCGGCGTACTGATCGCGTACAAGATGCGCTGGATCAACGTGAACCGGCGCTTCTACGGCTTCGTGATGGCCGCCGCCATGGGCTTCATGCTCCTGATGGTCGTCAACCTGCTGTTCTCCGTCTTCGGGGGCGGCGACGGCCTCGGCTTCCGCAGCGGCGGCCTCGGCATCCTCTTCGGCGTCATCGGCATCCTCCTCGGCGCCTGCTTCCTCGCCCTGGACTTCAAGCAGGTCGAGGACGGCGTGACCTACGGCGCCCCGCGCGAGGAGTCCTGGCTGGCGGCCTTCGGCCTCACCATGACCCTGGTGTGGATCTACATGGAGATGCTGCGCCTGATCTCCATCCTCAAGGGCGACTAGTACCTGAGGTACCGCTCCACCTAGTACCTGAGGTACCGCTCCACCGAGCACGGGAAGGCCCCGCGAGCACACGCTCGCGGGGCCTTCCCGCATGTCGGGGGTCAGGGGATCGGGGGGTCGGTCGATGGCTTCGGACAGGGGCAGGGGCCGGCTCAGCCGAACTTGCGGGCGGCCCTGCGCAGGTCGTACTCGTGGATGATCGCCTTGGCCTGGCCGTACGACAGCTCGTGCGCGCCGAGAAGCCAGCTGACCTTCTCCTCGAACCGGAAAAGGGAGGGGCCGTCGTCCACGGTCCGTAGCCAGTCGGCGAGTTCACGACCGGTGCTCTGGGGGATTCTGTCGATCATGTTGCGGTGTGTCTGCTCGGAGAACTCGACGGACATGGGCGCCTCCGGAGGTATCGCCGTGCTGCTCTCTTCAGGCCACCGTGCCGGAGAGTTCGGCCGTTGGCAATGGCGCCGGGGCGGCGCGTAAGGTCGGCCGGGTGCTCGATACCTCACCCTTGACCGCCGCCGTGGAACGTTTCGCCGACCGGCTGCGGGCGGCGCCGCAGAGCCGGCTCCAACGGGGCGCCGCCGAGGTGGCGCTGGACCTGGCCCGGGAGCTCTCGCTGCGGGCGCAGCGGCTGGAGGAGGCCGCCGGGGGCGCCGGGGAGGGTGTGGGGGCGGCTCCGGCGCGGACGATGGAGGACGCCGGCATCTTCGTCGTCGGCGACCAGCTGGCCGTGGCCGGGCTGGACCTCGCGGAGGCCCTGCACGGCGCGGCGGTCGTGGCGGCCTCCGTGCCGTCTGCGACGGGTCCCACGCATCCGGCGGGTCCGGACGCGGCGAAGGCCCCGTCCGAGATGCTGGACGAGGCCGTTCGGCTGGTGGATCAGGCGGAAGTCAGAGCGATGCGATGACGCGGTCGGCCAGGATGTAGACGTTGCTGTCCGGGTCCTCGGAGTCCCCGCAGGAGAAAGTCAGGGCGTAGGCGCCGGAGATCCCCGAGCCGCCCAGCAGGACCGGCGCGCTGCCCGAGCGCAGGGCGTCGGCGAGCCGCTCGGCGGTCTCCCGGTGGCCCGGGGTCATGCAGAGCGTGGTGCCGTCCGTGAAGACGTACACGTCCAGGGTGCCCAGCGGGCCGGGTCGGACGTCCGCGAGGGCCGTACGGGACTCCGCGAGCTCCTCCAGGCGGCTGACCGTGCGCTCGTGGTCCGCGCCGGGGTGCGAGGCCTGCACGGGGACGAAGTCGGGGTGCGAGGGGTGGCGCCGGCGGGCGGCGGCCAGCTCGGCCGACTCCTCCGGGTAGCCGTAGTCCTCGGCGTCGTCGCCCAGGAGCGGCTCCAGGCCGACCATGTCCGCCTGCCGGGGCAGGAAGACGGGGCTCTCCTCGACGAGGCCGGACAGGCCGCCCAGCAGCGAGGGGGCGTCGGCGGCGTCACGCGCCTCCTGGGCGGCCCAGAAGGCACGCGCCTCGGCGAGCTCGCGCTCACGCTCCTCGGCGAGGGCCTCGGCGACGGCGGCCCGTATCTCGGCGGCGGGCGACTCCACGGCGCTGCGGGCGTGCGGGACGGTGGCACCGCGGGGGTGCGTCACCGACAGCTCACCGCGCAGGGCCGTGACCTGCTTGCGCAGGCCGTGGACGGCGTGCAGCGCAGCAGCGCCCACGGCCGTGGCAGCGGCCGTGGTCAGCAGTAGGGCAAGAGACATGGCGCTCACTGACTAACTCCTGATTGATTTCGATCCCCCGACTTCCTACATCAGCTTGTCCCGCCCTGGGAATGGCTTGCAGTGCATTACGTCATGAATTGGACAGGCCTTTCGTCCCGACGTCGCTCTCCGGACGCGGTCTGACCTGCGAAAACAATGATCCCCCAGGACCTATGTCACATCCTGGGGGACATTTGGTTACAGAATGGCCGCGACAGGATTAGATTCGGTGTCAGTACGCCGTAGGGGATCAAGCAGATCCCTTACGGCGCCTGGCCTCGGCTCTTGATCCCGGTGGCCGCCGGCCGCTCAGGGGTCAGCTCAGGCGCTCGATGACCATCGCCATGCCCTGGCCGCCGCCGACGCACATGGTTTCGAGACCGAACTGCTTGTCGTGGAACTGCAGGCTGTTGATCAGCGTGCCCGTGATGCGCGCGCCGGTCATCCCGAAGGGGTGACCGATGGCGATGGCCCCGCCGTTGACGTTCAGCTTCTCCAGCGGGATCTCCAGATCCCGGTAGGAGGGGATCACCTGGGCCGCGAAGGCCTCGTTGATCTCGAACAGGTCGATGTCGCCGACGGTCAGGCCCGCCCGCTTCAGTGCCTGCCTGGAGGCCTCGACCGGGCCCAGGCCCATGATCTCGGGGGAGAGGCCGGTGACGCCGGTGGAGACGATCCGGGCCAGCGGGGTCAGGCCCAGCTCGCGCGCCTTGGTGTCGCTCATGACGACCAGCGCCGCGGCGCCGTCGTTCAGCGGACAGCAGTTGCCGGCGGTGACCAGGCCGTCGGGGCGGAAGACCGGCTTGAGGCCCTGGACGGCCTCCAGGGTGACCCCGGCGCGCGGGCCGTCGTCCTGTGAGACGACCGTGCCGTCCGGGGTGGTGACCGGGGTGATCTCGCGGGCCCAGAAGCCGTTCTTGATGGCTTCCTCGGCCAGGTTCTGCGAGCGCACGCCGAACTCGTCCATGTCGGCGCGGGTCACGCCCTTGAGCCGCGCCAGGTTCTCGGCGGTCTGCCCCATCTGGATGTAGGCGTCGGGCGTCCGGCCGTCCTCGCGCGGGTCGTGCCAGGTGGAGCCGGTGCTCTGGGCCACCGAGGCGGTGTGGGCCTCGGAGTCGGCGAAGAGCGGGTTGTGGGTGTCCGGCAGGCCGTCCGAGGAGCCCTTCACGGACCGCGAGACCATCTCGACGCCCGCGGAGATGAAGACGTCGCCCTCGCCCGCCTTGATGGCGTGCAGCGCCATCCGGGAGGTCTGCAGGGAGGAGGCGCAGTAGCGGGTGATCGTGGTGGCCGGCAGGTGGTCCATGCCCATCTGCACGGCGACGATCCGGCCCAGGTTGTGGCCCTGCTCGCCGCCCGGCAGGCCGCAGCCCAGCATCAGGTCGTCGATCTCGCGCGGGTCCAGCCCGGGGACCTTGGCCAGGGCGGCCTGGATGACCGTGGCGGTCAGATCGTCCGGGCGGACGTCCTTGAGGGATCCCTTGAATGCGCGACCGATCGGCGAACGGGCGGTGGAAACGATGACGGCTTCGGGCATCGGGGCTCCAAGGGAGGTGGTGTCGTACCGGGACCGCATGCGAAGTTACCGCCCCGTACCGTCGAGGTCACTGCCCTTTGGATGTGACTCCGGTCGCTCTGGCCGCATCCGACGCGCCGCCCCGCGCGGCTCCTCCAGTCTGCTCCGCGAGGTCCTCGCCCGGCAGCCGGCGCCTGCGCCGGTACTTGAGCAGGGCCCACGGGCCGCGGGCTCCGGTGACCTCGGTGCCGCCCTGTCCCGCCGCCGCCGAGGCGGCCTTGGCGACCGGGAGCATGTCCTCGTTGCGCGATACGTCCAGCCGGTCCGACTCGGGCCATACGCCCAGCGCCGCGCACAGGGTCGGCAGGACGGCCATCGCGGCGGTCGCGTACCCCTCCGCGGACGGGTGGTAGGAGTCCGGGCCGAACATCTCGCGCGGGTTCGCCGCGAACTCCGGGCCGAGCAGGTCGCCCATCGAGACGGTACGGGCCCCCAGCGCGAGCACCCCGATCGTCTGGGCCGCCGCGAGCTGGCGCGAGACCCGGCGGGCCAGCCACCGCAGCGGCTGGTACACCGGCTCGATGGTTCCGAGGTCCGGGCAGGTGGCGACCACCACCTCGGAGCCCGCGAGCCGCAGTCTGCGTACGGCCGAGGTCAGCAGCCGCACCGACTGGGTGGGCGGCATCCGGTGGGTCACGTCATTGGCGCCGATCATGATCACGCACACGTCGGGGTCCGGCCCGTCACCGTCCAGCAGCAGCCCCGTCTGGCGGTCCAGGTCGTCCGACATCGCACCGGACAGTGCCACGTTGCGCAGCTCCACCGGCCGCTCGGACACCGCCGCCAGCCCCGAGGCCAGCAGGGCGCCCGGGGTCTGCCTGGCCCGCCGCACTCCCAGCCCGGCGGCCGTGGAATCGCCCAGCATGCCCAGGCGCAGCGGGCCCGGGCTCAGCTCCGGACCGCTGAACTCGCTCCCGTACAGCCCGTCCGCGCGCGGCGGATCCGGCAGACCGGTGCCGACCGTCCGCTTCGCGAACTGCATCTCCGCCACCACAAGCCCCACCGCGGCGGCTCCGACGAGCCCGAGCCCGCCTCCGCCGTACGCCGCGCCCGCCGCGATGCGGCGGGCCGTCCTCGCCCTGGACACCTTTCAAGCCACCTCCTCGGTCCCTCGGCCGGATCCCTGCACTGCTCCTGCCGTGCCTGTCGTCCCGTTGACCTACCTGCCCCGTACTGCCGGTCGGCCAATCCCTTTCCGCATAGTCTGGCGGTGCCTCCCGGAGAACCCGTGGAGTCCCCTCCTTGGAGAACATGGTGCAATTCCACGACTCGATGATCAGCCTCGTCGGCAACACCCCGCTGGTGAAGCTCAACCGTGTGACCGAAGGCCTCCAGGCCACCGTCCTGGCCAAGGTCGAGTACTTCAATCCCGGTGGATCCGTGAAGGACCGGATCGCCGTACGGATGATCGAGGCCGCCGAACAGAGCGGAGCCCTCAAGCCCGGCGGCACCATCGTGGAGCCCACGAGCGGCAACACGGGTGTAGGACTCGCCATCGTGGCCCAGCAGAAGGGTTACAAGTGCATCTTCGTCTGCCCTGACAAGGTCTCGATGGACAAGATCAACGTCATGCGCGCCTACGGCGCCGAGGTCGTGGTCTGCCCGACCGCCGTCGACCCCGAGCACCCGGACTCGTACTACAACGTGTCCGACCGCCTCGTGCGCGAGACCCCGGGCGCCTGGAAGCCCGACCAGTACAGCAACCCGAACAACTCGCGCTCGCACTACGAGACCACCGGTCCCGAGCTCTGGGAGCAGACGGCCGGGAAGATCACCCACTTCGTGGCGGGCGTCGGCACCGGCGGCACGATCTCGGGCACCGGCCGGTACCTCAAGGAGGCCTCCGGCGGCCGCGTGAAGATCGTCGGCGCGGACCCCGAGGGCTCGGTCTACTCCGGCGGCTCGGGCCGTCCGTACCTCGTCGAGGGCGTCGGCGAGGACTTCTGGCCCACGGCCTACGACCCCGATGTGACCGACGAGATCATCGCGGTGTCCGACAAGGACTCCTTCCAGATGACCCGCCGCCTCGCCAAGGAAGAGGGCCTGCTCGTCGGCGGCTCCTGCGGCATGGCGGTCGTCGCCGCACTGCGGGCGGCCGAGGGCCTCGGCCCGGACGACGTGGTCGTCGTCCTGCTCCCGGACAGTGGGCGCGGCTACATCAGCAAGATCTTCAACGACGAGTGGATGGCCGGGCACGGCTTCCTGGAGGACGCGGGCCCGTCGGCCCGCATCCGGGACGTGCTCGCGGACAAGGCGGGCGCCATCCCCTCGCTGGTCCACATGCACCCCGAGGAGACCGTCGGCGAGGCCATCGAGGTGCTGCGCGAGTACGGCGTCTCGCAGATGCCGATCGTCAAGCCGGGCGCCGGCCACCCCGACGTGATGGCGGCCGAGGTCATCGGCTCCGTCGTCGAGAAGGAGCTCCTCGCGGCGCTGTTCGCGCAGCGCGCCTCCCTCGGCGACCCGTTGGAGAAGCACATGAGTGCGCCACTGCCGCAGGTCGGCTCGGGCGAGCCGGTCTCCGAGCTGATGGCGGTGCTCGGCGAGGCCGACGCGGCGATCGTGCTGGTCGAGGGCAAGCCGACCGGTGTGGTGAGCCGTCAGGACCTGCTGGCGTTCCTGGCCAAGGGCGCCAAGTAGGAGTCCGTACGGGTCCGTACGGGGCCGTGCGCGCCCGCTACGGGCCCGTTACGGGTCCGCGCGCGGACGACGCGCAAACGGTACGGGCCCGTCACGTGACGGCAGCACCCGCTTAACACGGCTCCGGCACAGTGGTGGTTGTCGGCAGGGAAGCCCGGGAAACCGGGACCCGGCCGGCACCACGAACGGCGTCGGCGCACTTCCGGAGCGGCTCCCGGACCGCGTTGGACGCCACGGACGCGCGGACGGCCCTGACCCGGCCCGTGTCCTGCGCGGGGACCGCCGTCGTCCCGCCCCCGGGAAACCGGGGTGCGGCGGTCCCCGCGCTCAATCCTTTTCCGGCGCGGGTCAGTCCAGTTGGCCGGGGCTCCGGTCGTGGCGGCGGCGGTACTTCGCCGCGTGGACGTAGTTGACGCCCAGGATGCCGATCCAGGCGACGACCAGGCCGCTGAGACGGGCCTGGGCGGCGCCGATCGCGGAAAGCGGGATCGCCAGCACCAGGGTGATGATCGCGAAGCCGAAGCGTTCGCCGAAGTTGCCGTCCGGGAAGTCCGCCGCGCCGCGGTGGGTGCCGCGGGCCGCGGCCAGCCGCTCCTCCGCCAGGCGCCGGCGGACCTGTGTGTCGACCTTATCCACGAACGAGTCGACCAGCTCGGCCTCGTACTCCGCCCCCAGCTCCCGCCGGGCGTCGAGCGTGGCGGAGAGTTCCTTCTTCAGCTCTTGGGACTCCATCCCACCACCCTAGGATTCGCCCTTGGCGCCGGCACTGGGGCTAGCCCCCGTATCGCGCCGGACCAGGGTGCGGACGGGGCGGACGAGGATGAGCGCGAGGGCGCAGCCGAGGCCGATCGCGGCGCCGGCCAGCAGGAGCGGGCGGACGCCGAAGACCCCGCTGGCGGGGCCCGAGAGGACCTGCCCGAAGGGGACGGCGAGGATCGAGCCGCCGACCTCGTACGCGGTCACCCGGTTGAGCCGGTCCTGCGGGATCTGGGTCTGGACCGTGGTGGACCACTGGACGCCCCAGAACGCCCACCCCACGCCGCTGACCGCGTAGCCGAGCATCAGCAGCGGCAGATCGGGGACCAGGGCCGCCACCAGCGGCATCATCGGGAACGCGAACATCGCGACGGCGCCGCCGAGCAGCGGACGGGCCGGGCGGATGCGGATCGCGACGAGGCCGCCGAGGACGCAGCCGACTCCGAAGGCCCCCTCCGCGTAACCGAAGGCCGCCTTGCCGTGCTCGGCGATGACCGAGGCCGCGCCGAGCGGGGTGAGCGGACCCCAGACACAGACCCCGAGGACCCACCAGATGAGGATGACCGCCCACAGCCAGGACCTGGAACGGAACTCCTGCCAGCCCTCCCGCAGGTTCGCGAGCATCGACTCCGAGCGGCCGGAGGTGAACCGGGGCAGCCGCAGCGCCAGCAGGCAGAACCCGCTGACCACGAAGGTGGCCGCGTCGACCGCGAAGATCCAGGCCGTGGAGGTGGTGGCGACGAGCACGCCCGCGATGGCCGGCCCGGCCATGGTGGAAGCCCCCTCGCTCACCCGCAGCACGCCGTTGGCCTGCGTGGGGTCGGCGGAGACCTGCGGTACGAGGCTGGCGGTGCCCGGCTGGAACATCGCGGTCGCTATGCCGCCGAGCACCGATCCGCAGATGACGAACCACAGCGTCGGGTGGCCGAGCCAGAGGTACAGGGCCAGGGAGCCCTGGGCAGCGCACCGGACCGCGTCCGCGCCGATCATCTGCGGCAGGGGGTGGAAGCGGTCCGCGAAAACCCCGCCGAACACCACGAAGAGGGCGAAGGCGCCCATCCACGCACCGAGCGCGTACCCGATGCCGCTCACCCCGTAGCCGAGCGAGAGCATGGCCACGGCCAGGGCCACGTGCATCATCGTGTCGCCCAGCCTCGAGACGATGCGGGCGGTGAAGTACAGGCCGAAGTTCCTGGTCCAGAGGCGGGAACTGGGCCGGGGCGGGGCGAAGGCGGGCGACGACACCATAATGGGGCAGCCAATTCACTTGAATGTGGGGGGTGTTGACCGGCGGATCCCGGTGGTCGGGCCTTGAGGATCAAGGGCGGGATACCGGCCGGTCAAGCGAATTGAGCCTGGCCCCGGGCGGCGCGGGAGCCGGCCGTCACCGATGCCTCGTGTCAGTGGGGGAGCGCGACAGGAAGCCGTACTGGACGGCCCGCATTCCCCCCACGAACGCGTCCACGCGCGGTAGGGCTCCTGATGGTGCCCGGCCCGCTGATTTCCGGGGTGGCTGGGGTCTCGGATCGCGGGCGTGGGTTGCCGTCCTGCATAAGCGCATGCAGAGTGCTCGGTGAGTGAATATCCCGTCGGCGGCCGACTGGCCGACCGGCGGACGGGACGGAGGGGATCGGGATGGGCGAGAGCCCTGCGGCCCGGCTGCAGAAGCTGTTCGAGGGCCACCGGCTGACGCCGACCCAGCGGCGCATCGCGCACTGCATGGTGCGCGGGGCGGCGGAGGTGCCGTTCCTGTCGAGCGTGGAGCTCGCCGAGCTGGCCGGCGTGAGCCAGCCGTCGGTGACCCGGTTCGCCGTGGCGCTGGGCTTCGACGGCTATCCCGCGCTGCGCCGGCACCTGCGCGAGATGGCTCCCGCCGAGCGGGCCGGGGCCGCGGACGAGGATGCGTACAACGAGTACCAGCAGGCCGTGCAGGGTGAGATCGAGAACCTGCGCCGGCTGTCCGCGATGCTCGCCGACCCGGCGCCGGTGCAGGAGGCGGGCCGGCTGCTGGCCGGGTCGAGCCCGCTGCCCGTACTGGGGCTGCGCGCGGCGTCCTCGCAGGCGCGCGGGTTCGCGTACTTCGCCGCGAAGGTCCATCCGGACGTACGGCTGCTCGACGAGGGCGGCTCGATGCTCGCCGACCGGATCGACGCGGCGGCGGGCGCCGGGGCCTCGGCCCTGCTGTGCTTCGCACTGCCCCGCCATCCGAAGGAGGTCGCGGAGGCCCTGGAGTATGCCCGGGGGGCCGGGCTGACCGTGGTGACGGTCGCCGACTCGGCCTTCGCGCCGGTGGCCCGCCACTGCGATCTGCTGATCCCGGCGCCGGTCGGCACCGGCTTGGCCTTCGACACGGCGTGCGCGCCGATGCTGCTGGGGCGGGTGCTGCTGGAGGCCATGGCGGACGCGCTGCCGGATGCGCAGGCGCGGCTGGAGGCCTTCGACGCGCGGGCCGCGGCGCGCGGGCTGTTCGTGGAGTAGCCGAGCAGCCGAGCAGCCGAGTAGCCGAGTGGTCGAGGGGCGGAGCGGTACTAGCGGTAGTTCAGCTCCGCCAGCTCGGTGGCGAGGCGCCTGTTCAGTGCCGGGACGCGGGCGAGGACCGGCAGCAGGGTGTTGCGTACGGCACGCAGGGCGGGGTTGCGGGTGGTGGCGATCCGGGTCATCCGGTCGGTCAGCGCCACCACGCGCAGGGCGACGGGGCGGCGGCGGGCCTCGTAGGCGTCGAGGGCCTCGCTCGTGCCGGCGGCGAGGGCCCGGCCGAGTGCGTGGCCGTCCTGGATGCCGGTGTTCATGCCCTGGCCGCCGGCCGGGCTGTGTACGTGCGCGGCGTCGCCGGCGAGCAGGAGGCGGCCCGCGCGGTAGCGGTCCGCGACCCGGTGGTGGACCCGGAACCGCGAGGACCAGACGACGCCGGTCACGGTTGCCTGGCCGGGGGCGCGGGCGTCCAGCAGCGCCTGGACGAAGGGGAGGTCCGGTTCGGCGGGGGCCTCGTCGACGGTGGCGACCAGGCGGTAGCGGCCGCCGGGGAGCGGGGCCACCACGGTCAGACCGGCCGCGCCGAAGGTGAGGGAGACCTCCCGGGGGCCCGGGGTCCAGTCCATCGTCACGTCGGCGAGGACGAAGGACTCCTCGTAGGGGCTGCCGGTGAAGCCGATCCCGGCGGCCTCCCGGACCGTGCTGTGCATCCCGTCGGCGCCGACGGCGTAGGCGGCGCGGAGGGTTTCGCCGGTGGCGGTGGTGAGGGTGACCCCGGTCCCGTCCTGGGTGACGGCGGTGACCTCGTACGGGCGGTGGACGTCGCCGCCGAGGGCGCGCAGCCGGTCGAGGAGCACGGCCTCCGTCTGGTCCTGGGGAACCATCAGGGCGTACGGGTGAGCCGTGGGCAGGCCGTCGAAGCGGACGGCGGCGAGGGGGCGGGCGCCGTCGCGGATCCGGAACCGGGTGACGGTCGTGCCCCGCCGGACCAGCTCGGCGCCGGTGGCCGGGTCGAGCTCGTCGAGGACCTCCAGGGTGCGGGCGTGGACCACGGCGGCGCGGGAGGTGTTGGCGCCCTCGGCCTGCCGGTCCAGGAGGACGAAGTCGATGCCCGCCCCGGCGATGGTCAGGGCGAGGGCGAGGCCGGTGGGGCCGGCGCCGACGATGGCGACGTGGGTGGTGGCGGGGAGCGGCACGGCGGTTCTCCTCCGGGATGCGGGCTACGGAATACAGGAACGAGATACGGATGCCAACGGTTGTTGGCCAACGGCTGTTGACTTCAGAATGCTGCGGTCGCGAACACATGTCAACAGTTGTTGGCCTACGGATGTTGGCCTACGCTCGTTGGCATGACGCGAGACGGAGTGACCGGAGCGGCCGAAACGGCCGGGGAAACCCGGGGCGGGCAGACCAAGGCGGCGATCCTGCGGGCGGCGCGGGAGCGGTTCGCCGCGCAGGGGTACGAACGGACGACGATCCGCGCAGTCGCGGCCGACGCGGGGATCGACCCCTCGATGGTCATGCGCTACTTCGGCAACAAGGAGCGCCTCTTCGACGCGGCCCTCACCGTCGACCTGCGGCTCCCGGACCTGTCAGCGGTCCCGGAGGGGGAGCTGGCCCAGGTACTCGTACGGCACTTCGTGGAGCGGTGGGAAGGCGATCCGGCGGATGACGCGCTGCTGGTGCTGTTGCGCTCCGCGGTGACCAACGAGGCGGCGGCGGCGCGGATGCGGGAGGTCTTCGCGACCCAGGTCGCACCGGCGCTGGCGGCGGCGCTCGGCCCCGAGCGGGGGCCCCGGGTGGCGGGCCTGGTCTCCACCCACCTCCTGGGGCTGGCCCTGACCCGCTACCTCCTACGCCTCCCCGCGGTGGCGGCACTCCCGCCGGAGGCGGTGATCACGACCCTGACCCCGGCCCTGGCGGCGACCCTGTGGTCGACCCCCTGACGGCGGGCGCCCCGGTACGGGGGGTGCGCCTCAATCGCCGGCGGGGCCATAAATAGCCCCGCCGGCGTTTGAGGCGCGGGGTCTGGGGCGGAGCCCCAGGGTCTGTTCAGCCCGTCCGGCGTTTGAGGACCGGGTCAGGGCCGGGCCCTGGGAACGGTGGAAGGGCGGGGAGGGGACTTCGCCCCGCGCAGCGGGTTCTTGGGGCGCGGTCCCGGGAGGGCGGGCCGCGCCCGGGCAGGCGTGGGGCGCCTGGTGGGCAGGCCGCCGGGGCCGGTGCTCCCCGGGCGAGGGGGCCGTCGGGCCCGCGGGGTGGGTGCCCGGTCAGAGGAGGGCGTCGGGGGTGGTGGCGCCGGCCTCCGCGGGGATGGCGGCCAGGGGCTGGCCCGCGCGGGCCAGGGCGAAGCGGACCTCGCCCGCGGCTCCCACGGCGAAGCCGTGCACCGCCGGGCGGGGCAGGCTGTTGTAGCCATAGTGCGCGGTGAAGGCGTACGCGCCCGTGTCGGGCACGACGATCAGGTCCCCCGGGGACAGCAGCGGCAGCTCCCGCGCCGCCGCCAGCAGATCGCCCGCGAAGCAGGCCGGCCCGGCGATGTCCTGGGCGGCCACGGGCCCGGTCAGCGGAGCCCCCCGCGCGTCGTACGGCAGGATCCGCAGCGGCCAGGCCGCCGGGGCGTACACGGTACGGGTGGCCAGCTGGACCCCGGCGTGCGTGAGCGCGATCGCCCGTCCGCCGCTGCTCTTCGTGTACTCGACGCGCGACACCACCAGCCCGTGCTTGGCCGTCAGGGACCGCCCGAACTCCGTGACCAGGCCGTACGCCCCCGAGAAGAGCCCGGGGACGGCCGAGCGCAGCGCGCTCACGTACTCCGCGTACGTCGGGGTGGCCGTGTCCGAGGTGAAGTTCACCGGCAGCCCGCCGCCGATGTCCAGGGTGTCGACCTGCCGCCGCCCGGCCGCCGCGTTGATCTCCTCGGCCAGCTCGTACAGCTCCCGCACCCCTTCGGCGATCAGCGCCAGCGGAACGCCCTGGGAGCCCGAGTGGGTGTGCAGCCGGGTGAGCCAGGGCCGGTCCAGGTAGGCCCGTACGAGCCACTCGCGCGCTCCCGGATCGCGTAGCGCGATGCCGAACTTCGAGGTGGCCGTGGCGGTGGAGAGGGCGTCGATGCTGCCCGCGCCGGTCTGTGGGTTGATCCGTACGCCGATCGGGGAAGCGCCGGGCGCCGGGGCCGACGGGACGAGGGCGTCGAGCCGCTCCAGCTCCTGGCGGTTGTCTGCGTTCAGTGCGACGCCCAGGGCGAGGGCCTCCCGCAGTTCGGCGGCCGTTTTCGCGGGGGAGTCGAGGACGATGCGCGCCGGCGCGACCCCGGCCGCTAGAGCCAGGGCCAGCTCGCCGGGGCTGGCCACCTCGCAGCCGAGCCCGGCGTCGGCGAGCAGCCGCAGGACCGGGACGAGCGGGGCGGCTTTGACGGCGAAGGCGTGCAGGACGGGGGTGCCGGGGGCGAGGGCCGCCGCGAAGGCGCCGGTCAGGGCGGCGGCGGAGGCGCGGATGCCGGCCGTGTCGAGCAGGCAGACGAGCGGGGTGTCCTCGTCGATCAGCCCCTGCTCCACGACGGCCCGTACGGCCAGGTCGCGCCGCCCGGCGGCGGCTTCTGCGGCGGCTTCGGCGGCGCCCTCGTCGGCACCCCCGTCGGCACCCCCGTCGGTGCCCCCGTCGGCGTGCACGTGTGCGTCGACTGCCATGTCCGCCATCCCATCATCCGGCGAGTCCCCCCGCAGCGGTTGACTGAACCTATTCATACCGCGAGGATGTGAATGGATTGACCAACACCGGAGGAGGCACCGCCATGTCAGGACCCCGCCCCGTACGTGCCGCACGAGGTACCGAGCTGAGCACCCTGGGATGGCAGCAGGAGGCCGCGCTGCGGATGCTCCAGAACAACCTCGACCCCGAGGTCGCCGAGCACCCCGACAAGCTCGTCGTCTACGGCGGCACCGGCAAGGCCGCCCGCGACTGGCGCTCGTACGACGCGATGGTCCGGACCCTGCAGACCCTCAAGCAGGACGAGACGATGCTCGTCCAGTCCGGCCGTCCGGTCGGCGTGATGCAGACGCACGAGTGGGCGCCGCGCGTGCTCCTCGCCAACTCCAACCTGGTCGGCGACTGGGCCAACTGGGAGGAGTTCCGCCGCCTGGAGAACCTGGGCCTGACCATGTACGGCCAGATGACGGCCGGCTCGTGGATCTACATCGGCACCCAGGGCATCCTCCAGGGCACCTACGAGACCTTCGCCGCCGTCGCCGCCAAGAAGTTCGGCGGCACCCTCGCCGGCACCATCACCCTCACCGCCGGCCTCGGCGGCATGGGCGGCGCCCAGCCCCTCGCGGTGACGATGAACGACGGCGTCGCCATCTGCATCGACGTGGACCCGCGCGCCATCGACCGCCGCATCGAGCACCGCTACCTGGACGTCAAGGCCGACAACCTGCGCCACGCCCTCCAGCTGGCCGTCGAGGCCCGCGACGCCCGCAAGCCGCTCTCCATCGGCCTGCTCGGCAACGCCGCCGAGCTGCTCCCGCAGATGCTCGCCGAGGGCGCGCCGATGGACATCGTGACGGACCAGACCTCCGCCCACGACCCCCTCGCCTACCTGCCGACGGGCGTCGACCTCGACGACATGGCCGCCTACGCCGCCAAGGACCCGGCGGGCTTCACCACCCGCGCCCGCGAGTCCATGGCGAAGCACGTCGAGGCCATGGTCGGCTTCATGGACGCGGGCGCCGAGGTCTTCGACTACGGCAACTCCATCCGCGGCGAGGCCCAGCTCGCGGGCTACGACCGCGCGTTCGCCTTCCCCGGCTTCGTCCCCGCCTACATCCGACCGCTGTTCTGCGAGGGCAAGGGCCCCTTCCGCTGGGCGGCCCTGTCCGGCGAGGCCTCGGACATCCACAAGACCGACAAGGCGATGCTGGAGCTCTTCCCCGAGAACGAGTCCCTGCACCGCTGGATCAAGATGGCCGGCGAGCGCGTCCACTTCCAGGGCCTGCCCGCCCGCATCTGCTGGCTCGGCTACGGCGAGCGCGACAAGGCCGGCGAGCGCTTCAACGAGATGGTCGCCGACGGCACCCTGGCCGCGCCCCTGGTCATCGGCCGCGACCACCTGGACTGCGGCTCGGTGGCCTCCCCGTACCGCGAGACCGAGGCCATGCTCGACGGCTCCGACGCGATCGCCGACTGGCCGCTGCTCAACGCCATGGTCAACGTGGCCTCCGGCGCCTCCTGGGTCTCCATCCACCACGGCGGCGGCGTCGGCATGGGCCGCTCCATCCACGCGGGGCAGGTCACCGTCGCCGACGGCACGAAGCTCGCGGGGGAGAAGATCCGCCGCGTCCTGACCAACGACCCGGGCATGGGCGTCATCCGCCACGTCGACGCCGGCTACGACATCGCCGAGTCGGTGGCCGACGAGCGCGACGTCCGCATCCCGATGCGCGAGGGTGACTCCGCGTGACCCAGGAAGCCGCCGCCGGAGCCTCGTTCCACGAGATGTGGGCCGAGCTCCGGCCCATCGGCCGGGACCAGGGCAGCAGTGGCTACCGCCGCTACGCGTGGACCGGCGCCGACGCCGACTGCCGGACCTGGTTCCAGGCACAGGCCGAGGCGCGCGGGCTCGCCTACGAGACCGACCGCAACGGCAACCAGTGGGCCTGGCTCGGCGACCCGCTGGCCGGCGACGCCGTCGTCACCGGCTCCCACCTGGACTCCGTCCCCGACGGCGGGGCCTTCGACGGCCCCCTCGGGGTGGTGTCCTCCTTCGCGGCCCTGGACGAACTCCGCAGGAGGGGAGCGGAGTTCTCCAGGCCCCTGGCCATCACCAACTTCGGCGACGAGGAAGGGGCCCGCTTCGGACTCGCCTGCGTCGGCTCCCGCCTCAGCGCCGGGCAGCTGACCCGGGAGAAGGCGTACGAGCTCCGCGACGCGGACGGCGTCAGCCTGCCCCGCGCCATGGAGGCGGCCGGCTACGACCCCGAGACCATCGGGGCCGACCCCGAACGCCTCGCCCGCATCGGAGCCTTCGTCGAACTGCACGTGGAACAGGGCCGGGCCCTGGACCTGTCCGGGGACCGGGTCGGCATCGCCTCCGCGATCTGGCCGCACGGCCGCTGGCGCTTCGACTTCCGCGGTGAGGCCAACCACGCCGGCACCACTCGGCTGGCCGACCGCCGCGACCCGATGCTCACCTACGCGCAGACCGTGCTCGCGGCCCGCGCCGAGGCTGCCCTCGCCGGGGCCGTGGCCACCTTCGGGAAGATCGCCGTCGAGCCCAACGGGGTCAACGCCATCCCCTCCCTCGTACGCGGCTGGCTCGATTCCAGGGCCGCCGACCAGGCCACCCTCGACACGGTCGTGACCGCGATCGAGAAGGCCGCCCGGGAGCGGGCGGACCAGGACGGGATCGATCTGGACGTCGTCCGGGAGTCCTTCACCCCGGTCGTCGAGTTCGAGCACGCCCTGCGCGAAGAACTGAACCGGATCCTCGGCGGGGCCGTCCCCGTGCTCGGCACGGGCGCGGGACACGACGCCGGAATCCTCTCGGCGGCCGTCCCGACCGCCATGCTGTTCGTGCGCAACCCCACGGGCGTCTCGCACTCCCCGCGGGAGTTCGCCGCCGAGGACGACTGCGTGGCAGGCGTCCTCGCCCTCGCCGACGTACTGGAAGGCCTCGCATGCCGTTGAAGGGGCACGTGCTGACCGCGCACAAGACGTACTGGCTGGAGCACGCCTGGCTCGGCACCCATGTCGAGCCGGGCGTCGCCCTGGACGTGGCGGACGACGGGCACATCGCCGCCGTCCGCACCGAGGCGGCCACCCCGCCCCCGGGCGCCGAGGTCCTGCGCGGACTGACCGTCCCCGGTCTCGCCAACGCGCACAGCCACGCCTTCCACCGGGCCCTGCGCGGGACCGTCCAGGTCGGCTCGGGCACGTTCTGGACCTGGCGCGACTTCATGTACAAGGTCGCCCAGAACCTCACCCCCGACAGCTACTTCGCGCTCGCCCGCGCCGTCTACGCCGAGATGGCGCTGGCCGGCATCACCGCGGTGGGCGAGTTCCACTACGTCCACCACGCCCCCGGCGGAGCCCCGTACGCCGACCCCAACGCCATGGGCGAGGCCCTGATCGAGGCCGCCGCGGAAGCCGGCATCCGGATCACCCTGCTGGACACGGCCTACCTGGCCGCGGGCTTCGGCCAGGCCCCCGGCACCCACCAGCTGCGCTTCTCCGACACCACCGCGGACGCCTGGGCCGAGCGGGTCTCCGCGCTCAAGCCCCGTGAACACGCCCTGATCGGCGCGGCGATCCACTCGGTCCGCGCGGTACCGGCCGGACAGCTCGCCACCGTCGCCGCCTGGGCCGCGCAGCGGCGGGCCCCGCTGCACGTGCACCTCTCGGAGCAGACCGCCGAGAACGACGCCTGCCTGGCGGCCCACGGCCGCACCCCCACCCAACTGCTCGCCGACCACGGGGTGCTCGGCCCGCGCACCACCGGGGTGCACAACACGCACCTCACCGACGCGGACATCGCCCTCCTGGGCTCCACCACCACCGGCACCTGCATGTGCCCCACCACCGAACGCGACCTCGCCGACGGCATCGGCCCGGCCGTACGCCTCCAGCGCGCGGGCAGCCCGCTCTCGCTCGGCAGCGACAGCCACGCGGTGATCGACCTGCTCGAAGAGGCCCGCGCGATGGAGCTGAACGAGCGGCTGAGCAGCCGTACCCGCGGCCACTGGACGGCCAACGCCCTGCTCACGGCAGCCACCGAGGACGGGCACGCGGCCCTGGGCTGGTCGCAGGCGGGCCGCCTGGAGGCGGGCGCGCTCGCGGACTTCACCACCATCGCGCTGGACTCCGTCCGCACGGCGGGTCCGCTGCCCCGGCTGGGCGCGGAGACGGCGGTCTTCGCGGCTTCGGCCGCGGACGTCCGCCACACCGTCGTCGGCGGCCGCCACATCGTCCGCGACGGCGCCCACACCCTGGTCCCCGACGTCCCGTCCGCCCTGGCCGCGACCATCGCAGCCCTCCGCTCCTGACCACCCGGCCCCGGCAGATCAAGCCTCGCCGGCGTTTGAGGCCCTGGGGTCCGGGGGCGGAGCCCCCGGTTCCGGGAAGGGGCGGGGCGGGGGAACACATCACTCGACCACCCGAGGAACCATGACAACCACCACCACCGTCATCACCAACATCGGCAGCCTCGTCACCAACGACCCCGCCCTGGGCGACGGCAGCACCCCCCTCGGCCTCATCCAGGACGCCGCCGTCGTCATCGACGGCGAGACCATCGCCTGGGTGGGCCCCACGGCACAGGCCCCCGCCGCCGACACCGCGTTCGACGCGACCGGCCGCGCCGTCATCCCCGGATTCGTCGACTCCCACTCCCACCTCGTCTTCGCAGGCGACCGCACCGCCGAGTTCAACGCCCGCATGTCCGGCCACAGCTACTCCGCCGGAGGCATCCGTACGACCGTCGCCGCCACCCGCGCCGCCTCCGACGCCGAGCTCGAGGCGAACCTGCTGCGCCACCTCCACGAGGCCCGCCGCCAGGGCACGACCACCTTCGAGACCAAGTCCGGCTACGGCCTCACCGTCGCCGACGAGGCCCGCGCCCTGCGCATCGCCGCCGCGCACACCGAGGAGGTCACCTACCTCGGCGCGCACATCGTCTCCCCCGACTACGCCGACGACCCGGCGGCCTACGTGGCCCTGGTCACCGGCGAGATGCTGACCGCCTGCGCCCCGTACGCCCGCTGGGTGGACGTGTTCTGCGAGAAGGGCGCCTTCGACGGCGACCAGGCCCGTGCGATCCTCACCGCCGGCGCCGCCGCCGGGCTGATCCCGCGCGTCCACGCCAACCAGCTCTCCCACGGCCCCGGTGTGCAGCTCGCCGTCGAGCTCGAAGCGGCCTCCGCCGACCACTGCACCCACCTCACCGACGCGGATGTGGACGCCCTCGCCCAGGCGGCCGGTACGACCGTTGCCACGCTGCTGCCGGGCGCGGAGTTCTCCACCCGCGCGCAGTGGCCCGATGCCCGCCGGCTCCTCGACGCGGGGGTCACCGTAGCGCTGTCGACGGACTGCAACCCGGGCTCCTCCTACACGAGTTCGATGCCGTTCTGCATCGCCCTGGCCGTCCGCGACATGCGGATGACCCCGGACGAGGCCCTGTGGTCCGCCACCGCGGGCGGCGCCCGCGCCCTGCGCCGCACCGACATCGGCGCCGTCACCCCCGGCGCCCGCGCGGACCTGGCCCTGCTCGACGCCCCCAGCCACGTCCACCTCGCCTACCGGCCGGGTGTTCCGCTGGTCTCGGCCGTCTGGCAGAAGGGCCGCAAGACGGCCTGAAACAGCCGGAATCCGGACGCTTTCGGACGTGCCCGGCCGCCCGCGGGCGGGCCTCGCGGCCTGTGGACGGGCTGTTGATACCGCGCCGTCCTTTGTCTTCCCTCCGTAAGGCCCCCGGCGTACCTTGAGCCACCAATCTGATGCGCCGTCAGTAATTTGTGGCCCAAGGTTCGAGGGGAAGACGAAGGTGTCCGACCGGAAACGCTCCACCGCGCTCGCGCTGGCCTCCGCGCTGGCGGGGACGGCGGTACTGCTGGCCGCCCCCGCGGCCCACGCGGCCGCGATCGACGTCAAGTACGACTGCAAGACCCCCATCGGGGACAAGTCGGCGGTCTCGCCGATCGAGATCAAGGGAGTCAAGGAGGGCAGCGGGTACAAGCTGACGATGTCCTTCCAGAAGGGTGTCTCCTCCAGCCCCATCGAGCTCGGCAAAGGGGCGATGACCCCCAGTGCCGTGATCGTGGTCGACGGTGCGGAGAAGGCGTCGGTGCCGGTCTCCGGCCCGCCCAACCCCGAGGCCATTCCGGCCAACACCCCCATCAAGATCACCGATCTCGCGGGCACGTACACGCCCAAGAAGTCCGGCAAGGTCACCTTCACCGCGGGCGTGCTCACGATCAAGGCGATGGGTACGACCACCACCTGCACCCCGGGCAACAGCCCCAAGCCGTCCCTCGAAATGGACGTGACGGCCGCCGGGGGCGCCGCCCCGCCCGCCACCACCGGATCCACCGGGGACAGCCTCCCGCAGACCGGCCCCGAGGACTCCGCGATCGCGCTCGGAACCCTCGGCGCCACCGTGCTGCTCTCCGGCGGCGCCGGTGTGCTCTGGCTGACCCGGCGCGGCCAGCGGGCCCGGTCCTGAACGGAGCACACCCGGTCATGCCCGTGCTCCCCTCGCCCCGAAGGTCCGGTGCGCTCCTCCTCGCCGCCGCCACCGTCGCCACCGTGCTCACCTGCGGGGCGGCGGCCCCGGCGGCCGCCGACGAGCCGGGCTGGACCGCCGAGCCCGTCGCGGGCAGCGCGCCGGCGGCCGTGAAGGCCGGGACCCGCCCGTACTTCTACCTCGCGGGCACCTCCGGCACGGTGTTGGAGGACCGCCTCGCCCTGGCCAACACCAGCGACCGGGAGCACACCATCACCCTGCGCGGAGCCGACGCCTACAACACGGCGGCCGGCGCCTTCGCGGTGCGCTCCGCCGAGGAGTCCACCGGTGCGGGCGTCTGGATCAGCTTCGGCAAGGGCGCCACGGTCAAGGTCCCGCCGCGCACCCGCGCCGTGGTCCCCTTCACCGTCACCGTGCCGCCCGGCTCCCCGCCCGGCGACCACCCGGCCGCCGTCGTCGCCACCGAGGCCGGCCGTGAGGTGGGCGTACGGGTCCACCTGCGGGTCGGCGGCCCCGCACTGGCGGCGCTCACGGTCGAGGACGTCTCCGTACGGGGCAAGGGCGCGGCCGCGAGCGTCACGTACTCCCTGGTCAACCGCGGCAACGTGGCACTCGTCCCCGAGCTCGCCATCAGTGCCGAGGGCACCCTCGGCAAAGTCGCGGGCCGCAGCACCCGCACCGTGCCGGTCGAGGTGCTGCCCGGCCAGCGGGTCGAGCTGACCGAACCCTGGCCCGGCGCGCCCGTGTTCGACCGGGTCGCCCTGACCCTCACCGTCACGGCCCCCGGCGGCGCCCGCGCCACGGCGAGAGCCTCGGCCTGGTTCGTGCCCTGGGGGATCGCCGGCGCGACCGGCCTCGGGCTGCTCTGCCTCGGCGCCGTCGCCGCGACCGCGCTGCTCCTCGTCCGCAAGCGGCGGATCCGGGCCGGCGACGGGCCCGGGCCGTCGCCGCACGGGAGCGCCGTACCCGAAGAAGCCCCAGCGCCGGAACACGAGTTGACGGGAGCACCCAGGTGAGCGCCAAGGCCGGTGGGAGACACCGCGGCAAAGTCAGGGCCCTGGCCGCCGCGGGATGCGCGGGACTGGCGGGGCTGGTGATGTGCGCGCTGGCGCTGTTCCCGGCGGCCCTGGCCGCAGCGGACGAGGGGGCCGAGCCCGCCGTGGCCCTCTCGCTCAAGGAGGCCGCCAAGGGGACGGAGATAGCCGTCACCGGAACGGGCTGGCGGGCCAAGACCATGGTGATGCTGCTGGTCTGCGGGCAGAACATGATCGGCGGCACCAACAGCTGCGCCAACGCCGACGGCGTCGCCGTCTCGGTCGCCGACGACGGGCACTTCTCCGCCCAGCTCCCGGTGGTCGCCCCGCCCAAACCCTGCCCCTGCGTGGTCAACGTGACCTCCGTCAACGGGGACCAGTCCACCGTCGGGGCCCCGCTGAAGATCACCGATCACCCGGTGGCCGACCTGCCCGCCGAGGGCGGCACCGCCCGGCTCGCCCTGCTCACCGCGGTCCGGCTCAAGGGCGAGGACGGGGTGCTGACCTGGTTCGGGGCCCCGCCCGGCCGGAAGTTCACGGTCACCGTGGGCAACCTCGGCTCCGCCCCGGTCAAGGACCCGGTCTTCCAGCTCGGCACCGCCCACGGGGTGTTCGCGCCGACCTGGGAAGAGGTCCGCTGGAAGGGCACCATCCCGCCCGGGGGCAAGGCGGAGGTCTCCCTCGACGCCACCCTGTCGGCCGGCGCCCACGGGGACTACACCCTCTCCCTCAAGTACGGGGAGACCGTCATGGCCGCGCAGCCCTGGGGCGTGGCCCGCCCGTACGGGGTGCTGCTGTTCTGGGGCCTGCTCCTGCTGGTGATCCCGGCCGGGATCTTCCGGATCGGCATGGCCGTCGTCGACAAGGTCCGTCCGCGCGAATCCGGCGGCCGCCACCGCGGTGCCCGGCCGCAGCCCGACCCGGCGGCGGCGGTGACCACCCGGCTGCCGCGGATCCCGGCGGTACGGGGGCCCGCGCGGGGCCCCGTACGAGGACCGCTGAGAGGTCCCGGGCCGGTCCGCTCCGACCCGGCGGACGAACCACCACAGACCACCACGGCGGTACTGCCGTGGTTCACCCCGGACAGCGCGCCGGGGACCAGCGCACCACAGACCAGCGCACCACAGACGTCCGCACCGTCTGAGAACAGTCCGACGACGAAGGGACTTCAGTGAACACCCAACGGAGGGCGAGCGCGGCCGCGGTCGCGCTGCTGCTCGGCGGCGCGGGCATCGCCATGGGGGCCACGCCCGCGCAGGCGGACGTGATCGACGTCCAGTACAAGTGCAAGACGCCCATCGGTGACAAAGAGGCCGTCTCGCCGATCGACATCAAGGGCGTCAAGGAGGGCGCCGGGTACAAGCTGACGATGTCCTTCCAGAAGGGCGTCTCATCCAGCCCCGTCGAGCTCGGCGCGGGTGCGATGACCCCGAGCGCCGTCATCGACCTGGGCGGCGCCGACAGCGGCTCGGTCGCGGTCACCGGCCCGGCCAATGCCGCTCCGATCCCCGCCAACACGCCCATCAAGATCAGCGATCTCTCGGGCACGTACACGCCCAAGAAGTCCGGCAAGGTCAGCTTCACCGCCGGCGTCCTGACGATCAAGGCACTGGGTACGACCACGACGTGCACGCCGGGCAACAGCCCCAAGCCGTCCCTGGAACTGGACGTCACGGCCGGGGGCCCCAGCCGGCCCCCGTCGAGCCCGCCGCCGAGCAGCCGGCCGCCGACCAGTCAGCCGCCCACCAGCAGGCCGCCCACCAGCGGCCCCACGCCCTCCCCGTCCGGCGGGGGCCAGAGCGACTTCCCGGGGCAGACCGTGGACGTCACCTTCGACTGCGGGGCGTTCATCCCCCAAGGCCCCCTGAAGGGCAAGGTGACGATCAACGCGAAGAAGAACGGCGACAGCTTCGACCTGACCGCCACGACCGCCAAGGGCGTGATGAACAGCCCCGCGGACCTTCCGGCGGGAGCCCTCAAGCCCTCGCTGGACATCAAGCTCGGCGGCGCCGACAGCGGCATCGTCAAGGTCAGCGGCCCGGGCAACCCCGAGGCGGTCAAGGCCGGCTCGCCGGTCAGCCTCAGTGACATGAAGGGCAGCTACAAGCCGGGCAAGACCGGCAAGACCACGCTGACCCCGGACAAGCTCACGATCGACGTGGTCATGGCCCCGGGAGCCAATCCGATCGTGGTGCCCTGCGCCGCGACCAAGAGCTCCGTATCGCTCACCCTCGACACCGCCGCCCAGCCGGGCGGCTCCGGATCGTCCGGTACCTCGGGCAGCTCCGGTACCTCGGGCACCACCTCGGGCGGTCTCGCCCAGACCGGAGCGGCCGACGACGGCGGCATCAAGGCCCTGGGCCTGGTCGCCGGCACGGTCATCCTGCTCGGTGCGGCGGTCTTCACCTTCACCCCGTGGCGCCGCCTGCGCGGCACCCGCTAGCCCCGGACGACAGAACGGCCCGGCACACTTCACTGTGTGCCGGGCCGTTCCACGAGTCGGGACGCGTCAGTGGACGTCGCCCATCATCGTCTGGACCTTCTTGCGGTACATGTAGATCGCGAAGCCCGCGAGCGCCGCCAGTGCGGCCTGCATGGCGATGATCGAGGTCCCGTTCAGGTCCACCCCGGCGATCGAGAGCAGGCCGGTGGTGCAGTCACCGGCGGTGACGGCGAGGAACCAGACACCCATCATCTGGCTCGCGTACTTCTGCGGGGCCATCTTGGTGGTGACGGACAGACCCACCGGGGAGAGGCAGAGCTCGGCGATCGTCTGGATCATGTAGATCGAGACGAGCCACATCGGGCTGACCTTGTCGCCGCCGTTCGTCATGCCCATCGGGACGACGAAGACGAAGAACGAGCCGCCGACCAGGACCAGCGCCATCGCGAACTTCACGATGGTCGTCGGCTCCTGGTTCTTGCGGGCCAGCCAGATCCACAGCCAGGCGAAGACCGGGGCCAGCGTCATCACGAACAGCGGGTTCAGCGACTGGAACCAGGTGGAGGGGAAGCCCCACCCGAAGACCGTGTTGGCGGTGTTCTTCTCGGCGAAGGCGGCCAGCGTGGAACCACCCTGGTCGTAGATCATCCAGAAGACGGCCGCGGCGACGAAGAACCAGATGTACCCGTTCATCTTCGACTGCTCGGGAGCCGAGAGGTCCTTGTCGCGCTTGATGCGGACCAGGACGCCGACCGGGATCAGCAGACCGGCGACGGTCAGCGGAATGAGCGCCCAGTTCAGGGTGAAGACACCGGTGAAGCCGATGATCGCGTAGAACAGCGCGGTGACGCCGACGACCGCGGCGACCTTGGTGATGATCGCGGTGCGCTCCTGCGCCGACAGCGGGTTCGGGACCACGCTGCTGGTGGGGCTGAGGTGCTTGGTGCCCAGCAGGAACTGCGTCACGCCCAGCGCCATGCCGACGCCGGCGAGGGCGAAGCCCAGGTGCCAGTTGACGGTCTGGCCGACGGTGCCGATGACGAACGGCGCGACGAAGGCGCCGAGGTTGATGCCCACGTAGAAGAGGGTGAAGCCACTGTCACGACGCGGGTCCTGCGGACCGTCGTAGAGGTGGCCGACCATCGTGGAGATGTTGGCCTTCAGCAGACCGGAACCGGCCGCGACCAGCGCGAGGCCGACGAAGAACATCGCCTGACCGGGGATGGCCAGTGCGAAGTGGCCCGCCATGATCACGCCGCCCGCGATGGCGACGGTCTTACGGGCGCCCCAGACGCGGTCGCCGAACCAGCCACCCGGCATGGCCATGAGGTAAACCATGGCCACGTAGATGGAGTAGATGGCCGTGGCCGTGGCGGCCGTCATGGCCAGCCCGCCGCCCTGGCTGTCGGTCGCGGCGTCGACGCCGCCCGAGATCAGGTAGACGACGAGGAGGGCCCGCATGCCGTAGTAGGAGAACCGCTCCCACATCTCGGTCATGAACAGAGTGGCCAGGCCACGGGGGTGTCCGAAGAAGGTCTGCTCGGCGGACGGGTCCGCCGAGTCCTTCGTCAGGCTGGAAGCCATGGTCGATCCTTGCTTGCTCGGGACGCGCGGCTTCGTGAGCACAACGGCGCCCGGTGAGGGTGGCCGGCACCGGCAGCGGGTGTTCCGGCCCCCTACGTCCGGGGGTTTCGCTCCGCGGGGGCGGAGACGAAAGGAACATCCGTAACCGGGATCCACGCCCTGCGCGCTTCTTCGCGCGAAGGGCCCGGCCCATAGGTCATTCACCGTCATCAGGCCCGGAACGGGCGGTGCGACAACAGTGCCTGTCCGGTCAGGACAGAAATAGAGACTTTCGGCTGGTTTTCGCTCGAAAGTCTCTCAGGTAGTGCATCAGACGTCTCGACACCATACGATACGACTGCGGCGCATATGAAAGCACTTGAGAGATGGATCACAGGTTTCAGTGGAACCAAATGACTACATTCGAAGGCCGTTAGTAGTTCATGTGCCCAGTTACACAGGGGTCTGCAGGTAGGCCTCTTCTTTCACCCGGCGCGGACTACCATCACCCACATGACGCGTGTACTGCTCGCCGAGGACGACGCATCCATCTCGGAACCCCTGGCCCGCGCCCTGCGCCGGGAAGGGTACGAGGTCGAGGTCCGGGAGGACGGCCCCACCGCCCTGGACGCGGGACTGCAGGGCGGCGTCGATCTTGTCGTCCTGGACCTGGGCCTGCCCGGCATGGACGGCCTGGAGGTCGCCCGCCGGCTGCGCGCCGAGGGCCACGGCTTCCCGATCCTGGTCCTGACCGCCCGCGCCGACGAGGTCGACACGGTCGTGGGCCTCGACGCGGGCGCCGACGACTACGTGACCAAGCCCTTCCGGCTCGCCGAGCTGCTCGCCCGCGTCCGGGCCCTGCTGCGGCGCGGCGCCAACGAGGCCTCCCAGACCCCCGCCACCCACGGCGTGCGCATCGACGTCGAATCGCACCGCGCCTGGATGGGGGAGGAAGAGCTCCAGCTCACGGCGAAGGAGTTCGACCTGCTGCGGGTCCTCGTCCGCGACGCCGGCCGGGTCGTCACCCGCGACCAGCTGATGCGCGAGGTCTGGGACACCACCTGGTGGTCCTCCACCAAGACCCTCGACATGCACATCTCCTGGCTGCGCAAGAAGCTCGGCGACGACGCCGCCAACCCCCGCTACATCGCCACCGTCCGAGGAGTCGGCTTCCGCTTCGAGAAGAGCTGAGCCGCTTCCCGGGCCCCCGTTAGGGCATTCTTTTCGCCATGCGCCGCCGCCTGATCAACTCCACGCTCGCCGTGGTGCTCGTCGTCATCGCCGTCTTCGGGATCTCCCTCGTCATCGTCGAGACCCGCACCATCACCAGCAGCGCCCAGGACCGCATCGAGTCCGAGGCACTGCGGCTGGTCGGCATCGTCGAGAGCGACGTCCTGGAGAAGAAGCCGGTCGACGCCGACGCGCTCACCGAACAGCTCGACCCCGGCCGGTACGCCCGCATCACGATCCCCGGCCGGGAGCCGGTGGAGATCGGCCCGAAGCTCACCGAGAGCGTCATCCGGGGGACCGCGCGCGGGGAGCAGGGCGAGGTCGTGGTCGTCGAGGAGTCCCGCTCCACGGTCACCCGCGAGGTCGGACGGACCCTGGCCGTGGTCGGGGCCGTGGCCCTGCTCGCCGTCGTCGCGGCCGTCCTGCTCGCCGTACGCCAGGCCAACCGGCTGGCCTCCCCGCTGACCGACCTCGCCGAGACGGCCGAGCGCCTCGGCTCCGGCGACCCGCGGCCCCGCCACAAGCGGTACGGGGTCCCCGAGCTGGACCGGGTCGCGGACGTACTGGACTCCAGCGCCGAACGGATCGGCCGGATGCTCACCGCCGAGCGGCGCCTGGCCGCCGACGCCTCGCACCAGCTGCGCACCCCGCTCACCGCCCTGTCGATGCGGCTCGAGGAGATCACCGTCACCGGCGACCTGGAGACCGTACGGGAGGAGGCGACGATCGCCCTCACCCAGGTGGAACGGCTCACGGACGTGGTCGAGCGGCTCCTGACGAACTCCCGGGACCCGCGGACGGGCTCGGCCGTCCCCTTCGACCTGGACGAGGTCGTCAAACAGCAGCTGGAGGAGTGGCGCCCCGCCTACCGCAGCGCCGGCCGGGCCGTCGTCCGCTCCGGAAAGACCGGCATCCGGGCCGTGGGCACCCCGGGCGCCGTCTCACAGGTCCTGGCGACCCTGGTGGAGAACTCCCTCATGCACGGCGGCGGCACCGTGGCCCTACGGACCCGCGTGATCGGCAACCAGGCCGTACTGGAGGTCACGGACGAGGGACCGGGAGTCCCGCCGGACCTCGGCAACCGGATTTTCGAGCGGGCCATCAGCGGCCGCAACTCCACCGGCATCGGCCTCGCCGTCGCCCGGGACCTCGCGGAGGCCGACGGCGGCCGCCTGGAGCTGCTCCAGATCCGGCCGCCGGTGTTCGCACTGTTCCTCAGCCGGACCGCGCCGCAGCACCCCGAACCGGAGCAGACCGTCCGCTGACGGAGGCCCGCCCACGGCCTCAGTTCGCGGCGGTCTCCGGGGTCCGCGCCGGCGGGGTCTGGCCGTCACGCTGCTCCACGACCAGTGAGGTCGCGGGCGGGGCCGGCAGGGCCTTGAAGACCCAGGTCCGGTAGGACCAGAAGCGGAACACGGTGGCGATGCCGATGCCGGTGAACTTGAAGAGGTTCGAGGCGAGCGGACCGTCCCAGTGGAAGCCGTACGTGGCCGTGAACAGGATGCCGTTCTCGATGACCAGCCCGATCGCGCTGAACGCGACGAACAGCCCGAGCTCACGGGTGCGGCCCGACCCGGTCCGGTCGGCGCGGTCCCGGTAGGCGAAGTAGCGGAAGCCCAGGTAGTTCGTGGTGATGGCCACCAGAGTGGCTATCACGCTCGCGCGCACCACCTGGAGATCGGTGACGCTGCGGAGCAGGTTGAAGACGCCCAGGTTGACCAGGACCCCGAGCCCGCCGACGGCCCCGAACCTGGCGATCTCGCGCGCGAGCCCGCGCACGCGGCCGAGGACGGATCCGTTCTCCGGCTTGCTCATATGAGGCTCAGTCCTGTCTTCGGGGCCCCCGTATGAGGCGTCACACGTTTTACCTGCGCGCCCATGCTAAGTGTCACCCCAGTGCTACGTCTGCGCCTTCGGACACCGTGCGACACACGGCACACCCGGCACCCGCCGACGCCGGGTACCGGCCAGGGGCCGTCCGGATGGCGGAATACCGCCGGATACTCTGGGGGAGTGACGTTCCCGGTAGTCGGCATGGTCGGCGGCGGACAGCTCGCCCGCATGACCCACGAGGCGGGTATCCCCCTCGGCATCAGATTCAAGATCCTCAGTGACACACCACAGGACTCGGCGGCCCAGGTCGTGAGCGACGTCGTCATCGGCGACTATCGCGATCTGGAGACCCTGCGCGCCTTCGCGCGCGGCTGTGACGTGATCACCTTCGACCACGAGCACGTGCCCATCGCGCACCTGCGGGCCCTGGAAGCGGACGGCATCCCCGTCCGCCCGGGGCCCGACGCGTTGGTGCACGCCGCGGACAAGGGGGTGATGCGCGCCAAGCTCGACGAGATCGGCGCACCCAGCCCCCGCCACCGGATCGTGAGCGATCCGGCGGACGCGGCGGCCTTCGCCGAAGAGGTCGGCGGGTTCCCCGTCATCCTCAAGACGGTGCGCGGCGGGTACGACGGAAAGGGCGTGTGGTTCGTCCGCACGCAGCAGGATGCCCAGGCCCCGTTCAAGGCGGGCGTCCCGGTCCTGGCCGAGGAGAAGGTGGACTACGTCCGCGAGCTCGCGGCCAACATCGTCCGCTCCCCGCACGGCCAGGCCGTGTCCTACCCGGTCGTCGAGTCCGTCCAGGTGGACGGGGTCTGCGACACGGTCATCGCCCCCGCCCCGAACCTCTCGGAGGCCCTCGCGGGCGAGGCCCAGGCCCTGGCCCTGCGGATCGCCAAGGAACTCGACGTGACCGGACACCTGGCCGTGGAGCTCTTCGAGACCACCGACGGCCGGATCCTGGTCAACGAACTGGCCATGCGCCCGCACAACAGCGGCCACTGGACCCAGGACGGTGCCATCACCTCCCAGTTCGCCAACCACGTACGAGCCGTCCTGGACCTCCCCCTCGGCGACCCGCGCCCCCGCGCCCGCTGGACGGTCATGGCGAACGTGCTCGGCGGGGACTACCCCGACATGTACGCGGCGTACCTGCACTGCATGGCGCACGACCCCCAGCTCAAGATCCACATGTACGGCAAGGACGTGAAACCCGGACGCAAGGTCGGCCACGTCAACACCTACGGCGACGACCTGGACGATGTGCTGGAGCGCGCACGTCACGCAGCCGGCTACCTCAGAGGAACCATCACCGAATGAGCACCTCCGCAACAGCTCCCGTCATCGGCATCGTCATGGGTTCGGACTCCGACTGGCCCGTCATGGAGGCCGCGGCCCAGGCTCTCGACGAGTTCGAGATCCCCTACGAGGTCGACGTCGTCTCCGCCCACCGGATGCCGCGCGAGATGATCGCGTACGGGGAGCGGGCCGCGGACCGCGGCCTCAAGGCGATCATCGCCGGTGCGGGCGGGGCCGCCCACCTGCCCGGCATGCTGGCCTCCGTCACCCCGCTGCCGGTCATCGGGGTGCCCGTCCCGCTGAAGTACCTCGACGGCATGGACTCGCTGATGTCGATCGTCCAGATGCCCGCCGGGGTTCCCGTCGCCACCGTCTCGATCGCCGGAGCCCGCAACGCCGGGCTGCTGGCCGTACGGATGCTGGCCGCGCACGACCCGGAGCTGCTCACCCGGATGAACGATTTCCTGCAGGAACTGAACGACCAGGCCACCGAGAAGGGCAAGCGGCTGCGCAACAAGGTCGCCGGCCAGGAGTCCTTCGGATTCGGAAAGTGAGCCCCGCCGCCGGCGAAGCGGCCCGGCACCTGGACCAGGCGCGCGAGCTGCTCGCCGAGCACCCGGTTGTCGACGGGCACAACGACCTGCCCTGGGCGCTGCGCGAGACCGTGCGCTACGACCTGGACCAGCGGGACATCGGCAGCGACCAGAGGGGCCACCTGCACACGGACATCCCCCGGCTGCGCGCCGGCGGGGTCGGCGCGCAGTTCTGGTCGGTCTACGTGCGCTCCGACTACGCGGGCGACGAGGCGGTCAGCGCCACCCTGGAGCAGATCGACGTCGTGGCCCAGCTGATCGACCGTTACCCGGGTGACCTGGTGCGGGCGCTGACGGCCGACGACATGGAGGCGGCGCGCGCGCAGGGCCGGATCGCCTCGCTGATGGGAGCCGAGGGCGGGCACTCCATCAACAACTCGCTCGCCACCCTGCGCGCCCTGCACCAGCTGGGTGTGCGGTACATGACGCTCACGCACAACGACACCATCGACTGGGCGGATTCGGCGACCGACGAGCCCCGGCACGGCGGCTTGAGCGACTTCGGCCGCGAGGTCGTGCGCGAGATGAACCGGATCGGCATGCTCGTCGACCTCTCGCACGTCGCCGCGACCACGATGCGCGACGCGCTCGCGGTCACGGCCGCGCCGGTGGTCTTCTCGCACTCCTCGGCGCGGGCCGTCTGCGACCACGTGCGCAACATCCCCGACGACGTGCTCGCGCTGCTGCCGGCCAACGGCGGGGTCGCGATGGCCACCTTCGTGCCCAAGTTCATCCTCCCGGCGGCCGTCGAGTGGACCCTGGCCGCCGACGAGAACCTGCGGGCGCACGGCCACCACCACCTCGACACCACCCCCGGGGCGATGGCCCTGCACCGGGCGTTCGAAGAGGCGCGCCCGCGCCCGGTGGCCACGGCCGCCACGGTCGCCGACCACCTGGACCACATGCGCGAGGTGGCCGGCGTCGACCACATCGGCATCGGCGGGGACTACGACGGCACCGCCTTCACCCCGGCCGGTCTGGACGACGTGGCCGGGTACCCCAACCTGGTCGCCGAGCTGCTGGCGCGCCGCTGGTCGAAGGCCGATCTGGCGAAGCTGACCTGGTCCAATGCCGTACGGACGCTGCGCGACGCCGAAGCGGTGGCGCGCGAGCAGTCGGCGTCCCGGGGCCCGTCCAACGCGGTGCTCCCGGCGCCCGCTCCTTCCTGACCGGCCCGCCCGGCGGATCCGGCGCACGGGCCGTGACCAGCGAACACCTGCTGGTTTACACCCGAACGCCACATCCGCCGGGCGCCTGCGGCGTCCCACATGTCACGGTGGCAACAACTTCCCTGCTTCTCTCCCGCTGCCGCCGAGACCGGAGCGCACGCCAATGGCCGACCTGCAGGATGAACCGCACACGAACTCGGTGACCCCCGTGGGCCCCGGCTCCCTAGGAGCCGAGGATCCCCCGGGCACCTTGCTCCCGGGCGCCCTGGACCGGGCCGCCGCACTGCTCTGCGTCCATCCCGTCGCGGATGGCTGCAACACCCTCGTCTGGACGCTGCGGACAAGTCCGTACCACGACATCGACACCTCGGACGCGGGCGTGGACACCGATATCCCGCGGCTGCGCGCCGGGGGAGTGGGCGCCCAGTTCTGGTCGCTGCTCACGCCGCGCGAGGCCGAGGCCACCGACCAGGTGGTGTCCGACACCCTCGAACAGATCGACGTGGCGCTCGCCCTGATGCGCCGCTACCCCGACAGCCTCTGCCTCGCGCTGAGCGCCGACGACCTGGCGGACGCACGCAACCGGGGCCGCATCGCCTCCTTCCTCGGCCCCGTGCCCGGCCGCACCCTGACGGACTCCCTCGGCGCGCTGCGCGCCTTCCACGCGCTCGGCGTACGGATCCTCGCGCCGGCCGGGGCCCCGTGGGCGATGGAGGGGCTGACCGCCTTCGGCCACGAGGTGGTGAAGGAGACGAACCGGCTCGCGATGCTGCTGGACCTCACCGGCTGCCCGCCCGCGCCGGCCTGCCAGCTCGCCGCGGCCTCCAAGGCGCCCGTGATCATCTCGCACACCGGGGCGGCCGCCCTCAATCCGCACCCGGACAACGTGACCGACGAGGTGCTGCTCGCGCTGCGCGCGGCGAACGGCCTGGCGATGGTCAGCTTCGACACCGCGCTCACCGGGGACTCCCTGCACGCGGTGGCGGACCACGTGGACCACGTACGAGCCGTCGCGGGCCCCCACTGCGTGGGCCTGGGCGCCGGCTTCGGCGCCGAGCCGGGCATCCCCCGGCCGGCGGGCCTGGCGGATCCCTCGGGCTATCCGCGGCTGATCGCGGAACTGCTGGAGCGGGGCTGGCCCGAGACCGATCTGGCACTGCTGACCTGGGGAAACACTCAGCGGGTGGTGCGCGACGCGGAGTTCACGGCCCGCGCGGCGCAGCACCGTAGGACGTCCTAGCCGGTCACAGGACTAGACGCGCGCCGGGATCCCGGGCTCGGCCGTGGCCGCCGGCACGGTCGCGGGTCCGGTCCCGGGCAGGGGGCTCACGCTGGCCCGCCACAGGCGCAGGCAGGACAGGACGGCGGCCCAGCCCAGCAGGCCGTTGCGGAGCACGAGGAGGAACGTGCCGAAGACGGTGCCCGGGAGGATCTCCGAGCCGTAGGTCAGCGGGTAGATCGCCGTGCTGAGTGCGGTGGAGGCCACGATCAGCCAGGCCACCGGGCGCTGCGTGGTGTGCCGGCAGGTCAGGCAGACCGCGGCGAGGCCGACCAGCCAGATCAGGTACTGCGGGCTGAGCACGCGGCTGGTGATGGTGAACACGAGGATGGCGCACAGCGCGGCGTCCAGCGGGGTCGCGGTCGACCAGCGGCGGGCCTTGACCCGCCACAGCAGCAGCCAGGCGAATCCGGCGACGGTGAGGGCGACGGAGAGCAGGGCGACGCTGGAGACGTACGGGCCGAGGTACTCGTAGGCGCCGTAGCGGACTTCGATCTTCCCGGACCAGGCGCCGACGAGCTTGCCGAGCATGAGGGCCGAGCCGCCGAGGGATTCGACCTGGATGCCGCGGTTGCCCTGGTTGCCCAGGAAGCCGAGGGTGTCGCGGAAGAACAGTGCGAGAACGGCGAGCAGGACGGCCCCGGCCGCCAGCGCCGAGACGATGGCGTCGCGGGTGGTCCGGCCGCGCGGGGTGCCGATCAGCGTGAGCAGCGGCCAGACCTTGACCAGGGCGCCGATTCCGGCGAGGACGCCGCCGAGCTTGCGGCGGAAGCGCAGGCACAGCAGCGAGCCGACGGCGAGCAGGGTGACCTGGAGGTCGTAGCGGCCGAAGGGCAGCGAGAGCAGCAGCGGCAGCGTGGTCAGCCACAGCACCGCGCCGGCCAGGCTGCCGTCGCTGCGGCGGGCGGCGCGGACCAGGCCGACGGTGATCAGAGCGTCGCAGATCACGGTCAGGGCGACGAAGGCCTGGAAGTAGCTGAGGAAGGGGAGCAGGTCGGGCGACAGGAAGATCGCCGCCGCGGCCGGCGGGTACTGCCACATGACGTCGTCGTGCGGCATGGTCCCGGTGACGAGGACGTCGTACCAGTTGTTGTAGGTCTGGGTGATCTCCACGCGCACCGAGGAGGTGCCGTGGAGGTTCACCACCAGGAGGACCACCATCAGCGTCCGGGTGGCCAGCCAGAAGCCCGCCATGGCCAGGCGGCCGGCGCGCCCCCGCAGTGCGGAGTCGATGGTCCTGCTCGTACTGGTCATCGGCCGTGAGTCTAGCGATCCATGGCGCGCGGCCCCGGTGGTCGCTCCAACGATCCGGTGACGAGATGCGAAACCGCGCATTCCGCAACGAAGTGGATCAAGCGGTGGCGGGGGTGGCGGGAGAGGGGTCGCCGGGGAGGGCGGGATCAGGCGTGCGGGCGGCCCATCGCGCGGTAGGTCCAGCCGGCGGCGCGCCACAGGGCGGGGTCCAGGGCGTTGCGTCCGTCGAGGACGAGGCGGTCGGTGACGACCTCGCCGAGGGCGGCGGGGTCCAGGTCGCGGAACTCCCGCCACTCGGTGAGGTGCAGGACGACCTCGGCGCCCCGGGCGGCGTCGATGGCGGTGTCGGCGTACCCGAGGGTGGGGAAGACGCGGCGGGCGTTGTCCATGCCCTTGGGGTCGTAGACGGTGACCTGGCCGCCCTGGAGGTGGATCTGGCCGGCGACGTTCAGTGCGGGGGAGTCGCGGACGTCGTCGGAGTCCGGCTTGAAGGTGGCGCCCAGTACGGCGACGCGCTTGCCGAGGAAGGAGCCGCCGACGGCGTCGCGGGCCAGCTCGACCATGTGGCCGCGGCGGCGCATGTTGATGGAGTCGACCTCGCGCAGGAAGGTCAGGGCCTGGTCGGCGCCGAGCTCGCCGGCCCGGGCCATGAAGGCGCGGATGTCCTTGGGCAGGCAGCCGCCGCCGAAACCGATGCCGGCGCGCAGGAACTTCTTCCCGATGCGCTCGTCGTGGCCGATGGCCTCGGCCAGCTTCGCCACGTCGCCGCCGGCGGCCTCGCAGACCTCGGCCATGGCGTTGATGAAGGAGATCTTCGTGGCGAGGAAGGAGTTGGCGGCGGTCTTGACGAGTTCGGCGGTGGGGAAGTCGGTGACGACGAGCGGGGTGCCCTCGCCCATGGGGGTCGCGTAGACCTCCCGCAGGAGCTTCTCGGCGCGTTCGCCGTCGACTCCGATGACGATCCGGTCCGGGTGCAGGGTGTCCTGGACGGCGAAGCCCTCGCGCAGGAACTCCGGGTTCCAGGCGAGTTCCACGTCCTCGCCGGCCGGGGCGAGCGCGGTGAGCTTCGTGGCGAGGCGCTCGGCGGAGCCGACGGGCACGGTGGACTTGCCGACGACCAGGGCGGCCCGGGTCAGGTGCGGGGCGAGCGATTCCATGGCGGAGTCGACGTAGCTCATGTCGCAGGCGTACTCGCCGTGCTTCTGCGGGGTGTTCACGCAGACGAAGTGGATGTCGCCGAAGGCGCCGACCTCCTCCCAGGAGGTGGTGAAGCGCAGCCGGCCCGAGGAGCCCGGCAGTCCGGCCACGTGCGTGGCCAGCAGTTCCTCCAGCCCCGGCTCGTACATGGGCACGCGCCCGGCGGCCAGCATGGCGATCTTCTCGGGCACGACGTCCAGTCCGAGCACCTCGAACCCCAGCTCTGCCATTGCCGCGGCATGAGTGGCGCCGAGGTATCCGGTGCCGATCACAGTGATCTTGAGGGGGGCCATGAGTGCTCCTGGAGGTGCTGGGCCGTTCGCGGCAACCGAGCATAGTCGGGCCGGTGGCCGGGGTTGCATTCCGGCTATGGCTGCCCGGCCGTCGCCCGTACGGCCCCGTTGTCACGCAACTCACGTAGGACGCCCATGTCGCGGTCGGCGGCCGGACACTAAGCTTGGGTTACTTAACGGTAGTTAGCATCACGCACCACCTGGGGAGTGAGAGATCTTGGCGGGTTCTGCCGACTTCGACCTGTACCGCCCGGCCGAGGAGCACGACATGCTCCGCGAGTCCGTCCGCGCGCTCGCCGAGGCGAAGATCATGCCCTTCGCCGCCGCGGTCGACGAGGAGTCCCGTTTCCCGCAGGAGGCCCTGGACGCCCTCGTCGCCAGCGACCTGCACGCAGTCCATGTGCCCGAGAGCTACGGCGGCGCGGGCGCCGACGCCCTCGCCACGGTGATCGTGATCGAGGAGGTGGCCCGCGTCTGCGCGTCCTCCTCCCTCATCCCGGCCGTGAACAAGCTCGGCTCGCTCCCGGTGATCCTCTCCGGATCCGAGGAGCTCAAGGCCAAGTACCTCGGCCCGCTGGCCAAGGGCGACGCGATGTTCTCGTACGCCCTCTCCGAGCCCGACGCGGGCTCGGACGCCGCGGGCATGAAGACCCGCGCGGTCCGCGACGGCGACTTCTGGGTGCTCAACGGCGTCAAGCGCTGGATCACCAACGCCGGCGTCTCCGAGTACTACACGGTCATGGCCGTCACCGACCCCGAGAAGCGCTCCAAGGGGATCTCCGCCTTCGTGGTCGAGAAGTCCGACGAGGGCGTCTCCTTCGGCGCCCCGGAGAAGAAGCTCGGCATCAAGGGCTCTCCGACGCGCGAGGTCTACCTCGACAACGTCCGCATCCCCGCCGACCGCATGATCGGCGCCGAGGGCACCGGATTCGCCACCGCGATGAAGACCCTCGACCACACCCGCATCACCATCGCCGCCCAGGCCCTCGGCATCGCCCAGGGCGCCCTGGACTACGCCAAGGGCTACGTCCAGGAGCGCAAGCAGTTCGGCAAGCCGATCGGCGACTTCCAGGGCGTGCAGTTCATGCTCGCGGACATGGCCATGAAGATCGAGGCCGCCCGCCAGCTGACGTACTCGGCCGCCGCCAAGTCGGAGCGCGTCTCCGCCGGTGGCGACAAGGAGGACCTCACCTTCTTCGGCGCCGCGGCCAAGTGCTTCGCCTCGGACGTGGCCATGGAGGTCACCACGGACGCGGTCCAGCTCCTCGGCGGCTACGGCTACACCCGGGACTACCCGGTGGAGCGCATGATGCGCGACGCGAAGATCACCCAGATCTACGAGGGCACGAACCAGGTCCAGCGCATCGTCATGGCCCGCAACCTGCCCTAGCAGGCCCCTGACCTGCACGAACATGAGGCGCCCCCGGGACATGCCCGGGGGCGCCTCGTGTACTGCGCGCCGCGTGGTTAGGCTGTGCGCCCGACCGGTCGCCGATCCTGTCCGACGCCACGCACTCGGCGGCGGACGAGCGCCGGCACCTCACGGGTGCGGGACGAGCGCGGGAGCAGGCGCTTCCCGCGCCCCGGCCGGCAGCCACCCGGCCACGACGCCCCGTTCGCCTCCGCACCGCCCTGAGCAGCGGCGCAGGCGCACGCACACATCGGCACCGGCCTCTGGGGACGACCCGGATGGGCTAAATTTGGACCTTCGTACGCCGGAATCGGTTGGGGAGAACGCAATGACGGAAGCGATCCTGCTGGTCGGCGGACAAGGGACGCGGCTGCGTCCCGTCACGGTGAACACACCGAAGCCGATGGTCCACACGGCAGGCGTTCCCTTCCTCGCCCACCAGATCGCCCGGGCCGCCGCCGCCGGCGTCACGCACATCGTGATGGCCACCTGCTACCTCGCCGAGGTCTTCGAGCCCTACTTCGGCGACGGATCCGCCTTCGGCGTCCACCTGGAGTACGTGGTCGAGGACGAACCCCTCGGCACCGGCGGCGCCATCCGCAACGCGGCACGGCTGCTCACCGGCGGCCCCGACTCCTCCGTGCTCGTCTTCAACGGCGACATCCTCACCGGCCTGGACATCGCCGGCCTCGTCGAATCGCACAAGGCGGCCGACGCCGACGTCTCCCTGCACCTGGTACGGGTCGACGACCCGCGCGCCTTCGGCCTGGTCCCCACCGACGCCCACGGGCGGGTGCTGGCCTTCACCGAGAAGCCGCAGACGCCCGAGGAGATCATCACCGACCAGATCAACGCCGGCTGCTACGTCTTCCGGCGCAGCGTGATCGACACCATCCCGGCCGGCCGGTCCGTTTCCGTCGAGCGCGAGACCTTCCCCGGCCTGCTCGCCTCCGGAGCCACCCTGCACGGGGTCACCGAGAACACCTACTGGATGGACCTCGGCAAGCCGGAGGCGATCATCCAGGCCTCCGCCGACCTGGTCCGCGGCGTCGTCCCCTCCCCGGCCGTCCCCGGACGCCGCGGTGAGTCCCTCGTACTGCCCGGAGCCCACGTCGCGGCCGGGGCCAAGCTGTCGGGGGGCACCGTCGTGGGCGCCGGCGCCCGCGTCGAGGCGGGGGCGGTCGTCCAGGGCTCCATCCTGCTGGACGGCGCGGTCGTGGGCCCCGACGCACAGGTGGCCGCCAGCCTGATCGGCGCCGGCGCCTCGGTGGGCGCACGGACCGTACTGGACGCCGCCGTCATCGGTGACGGAGCCGTCGTGGGGGCCGACAACGAGCTGCGCGCCGGCGCCCGGGTCTGGTGCGGGGCGCAGCTGCCCGACGCGGCGATCCGCTTCTCCTCCGACGCCTGAGCGACGCCTGACCGGGTCCGGGCCGGTGCCGGGCCGGCGCCGGACCCTCCCCGCGCGGGGGAGCGGCCCGGCCCGCCGCGTGATCAGTTCCCGCGGACGGTGACCTTCTCGTCCTTCTGGATCTGCTGGACCAGCTGGCGAACCTTCGTCTTGTCCCAGACGAGGTTGCCGCCGCGCTGCCCGGAGATCGGCATGTTCATGGACAGGCCGTCACCGCCGTTGATGCCCTTCATCGCGAAGAACATCTGGCCCATGTCCCACAGCGACATGTCCTTGTCCACGATCAGTGTGTCCAGCCCCGCGCCCAGCATCGGGTACAGGGAGAACGGGTTCAGGATCGTCGAGGGCGTCGCCGCCTGGCTCGCCAGCGCCGACAGGAACTTCTGCTGGTTCTTGGTCCGCTGCAGGTCCGACTCGGCGAAGGCGTAGCGGGTCCGTACGTAGGCCAGCGACTGCTCGCCGTTCAGCGTCTGGGTGCCCTCCTTGAAGTCGGCCCCGGACTTCTCGTCCTTGAACCCCTTCTCGATGTTCAGCTCCACCCCGCCCAGCGCGTCCACGATGTTCGCGAAGCCGGCGAAGCCGATCTCGGCGTAGTGGTCGATGCGCAGGCCGGTGTTGAACTCCACCGTCCGCACCAGCAGCTCCGGGCCGTCCTGCGCGTACGCCGCGTTCAGCTTGGTCCGCTTGCCCTTGCCCGCGAACTTCGTGCCCGACTCGGAGCCGATGAAGGAGGGGATCTCCACGTCGGAGTCACGCGGCAGGGAGATCATCGTGTTCCCGCTGGAGCACTTGGCGAGGATCATCATCGAGTCGGTGCGCTTGCCCTCGGCCGAGCCGGTGTGGAGCTTCTTCTTCTCCTCGGCGGACATGCCCTCGCGGCTGTCGGAGCCCACGATCAGGTAGGTCGTGCAGTCGCCCTCCTTCGGGCGCTCGATGACCTTGGAGAGGTCGACCTCGCGGCGCACGTTGGAGTCGGCCCAGAAGTAGGTGCCGATGCCCGTCACGAGCAGGCCCGAGACCAGCACGATCGAGCCGATCTTGATCCGCTTGCGCCAGTCCGGGGCCGGTCCCGCCGGTCGGGCCGGGCCGCCGGGGCCGCCCGGTCCGCGTCCGTGCGGCCCGGTGGGCGGCTGGCCGCCGCCGTAGACCTGGCCGGTGTTGTAGCCGCTGTCGTAGCCGCCCGCGGGGTTGTACGAGCCGTCCTGCTGCGGAGGCACGTAAGGCGCCACGGCCGGGGCCTGGGCCGGGCGGTGCGGGGGCTGCTGCGGCTGCTGCCGGGACGCTTGGGGGCCGGGCCGCTGGACGTGCCTCATCCGCCGTGCGCCCTCCGGCTGCGCCTGGCCGCTGCCTTGGCCGTACCCGTCATCGCGGCGGCCGCGCTGGTCCTGCTCGCCGCTCAACCCGTCCCAGTCACTCATGCGCCCAAGAATGCCTGGCCGGGCGTGTCGCGGAACAGCCCGGGGGTGCATTCGTACCGGTGCTGTTGCAGAGCTGATGCCCGCGCACCGCACTTAAGCTGTCTCCATGACAGAAATACCGGGCGAGCTGCCGGGAAAGCCGATCTCGGCATCCCGCACCACCCTGAGCCACATCATGACCGCCAACGACACCAATCTCCTCGGCACCGTGCACGGCGGCGTGATCATGAAGCTGGTGGACGACGCGGCCGGCGCCGTGGCCGGCCGCCACTCCGGCGGCCCGGCGGTCACCGCCTCAATGGACGAGATGGCCTTCCTCGCCCCGGTCCGCGTCGGCGATCTCGTCCACGTCAAGGCCCAGTGCAACTGGACCGGCCGCTCCTCCATGGAGATCGGCGTACGCGTCCTCGCGGAGCGGTGGAACGAATCCACCCCCGCCACCCAGGTCGGCAGCGCCTACCTCGTCTTCACCGCGGTCGACGCCGAGGGCAAGCCCCGCCAGGTCCCCGCGGTCCTCCCGGAGACGGAGCAGGACGAGCGGCGCTACCAGGAGGCCCAGATCCGGCGCACCCACCGGCTGGCCCGCCGCCAGGCGATCACGGAACTGCGCGAGCAGCGCGCCGCCCAGGGCTTCGACGAGCTCTGAGCGGCTCCCGGCGGGCCGGTCCTACTTCCCGCAGACCACCTGGTCACCGGTGACCACACCGAATTCGCCGTGCTGCGGGTCCTCCGGGCGCACCGCCACCACCTTGCGGTAGTCGGCGCCCGCGATCACCACGACGGTCCGCCCCTGCCCCGGCACGGCCCGCAGCTCACTGCCGGGCAGCGCGGTGGACACCGTACGGGCCGACCGGTCCCAGCGCGGGTCGTACGTGATCACCGTGCGCTTGACGTCCCGGCTCGCGCCGTTCCCCGGAGCCCGGGTGGTGTCGAAGCCGGTGGCGCGCAGCGCCGAGTCCACCCGGGTGCCCAGCCCGTCGATCCGGGTGCCGTTCTCCACCTGGACCCGGACCTGCTGCGGGGCCACGTCCACCGGCACGGCCTGCTGCCGGCGCACCGGCTTGCCGGGGGCGGGTGCCGGGGCCAGCGGACGGTCGTTGCGCAGCGCCTCGAAGAGCTTCGCGGCCTTGCCCTGGTCCCATTTCACGGTGGAGCCGATGCCCTTGACCGGGAAGGAGGGGTTGCCGACGGGCACGGAGGCGAACTCCGAGGAGGACGGGGTGAAATCGCGCATCGCCTGCCCGAGGGCCAGCATCTGCTCCGAGCCGAAGCCCTTGTCGGCCCGGACCGAACCCAGCAGGGTGGAGCTGACCTCCTTGAACTTGACTGGGTTGAGCAGCACCCCGCCGCCCGTGGCCTGCTTGATGAGGGCGGCGACGAACCGCTGCTGGCGCTGCATCCGGCCCAGGTCCGAGGCCCCGTCCACATGGCGCGAGCGCACGTACTGCAAGGACTGGCCGCCGCTCAGCCGGTGGGTGCCGGGGAGCAGGTCGAGGCCGGTGTTGGGGTCGTGCATGGTCTTGGCGGTGCAGATCTCCACGCCGCCCATCGCGTCGACCGTCTTCATGAAGCTGGTGAAGTCGACTTCCAGGTAGTGGTCGATCTTCACGCGGGTCATGTTCTCGACGGTGCGCACGGTCAGGTGGGGGCCGCCCTCGGCGTAGGCGGCGTTCAGCTTCACGGGGTGCGCCCCGTGCTGTTTGCCGCTGGACCCGTCCACGTGCGCGGGCAGTTCCGCGTAGCTGTCGCGGGGAAGGCTGACCACACTGGCCCGCGTCCGGTCCGCCGAGAGGTGGACCAGCATGACGGTGTCGGTGCAGTGGCAGGGCGCGCCGCCCAGGCGGTACTCGCGCCTCTGCTCGGCGGTGATCTTGTCGCGGCCGTCGGTGCCGACGAGCAGGAAGTTCACCCCGTGCCCGGCCTGCGGGCGGTTCTTCATATCCTTGAAGGGGTCCACGCGCTGGATACCGGTGTCCAGCCCGGTCATCACGGCGTGCCCGAGGGCCCCCGAACCCAGGACCACCACCGACAGCCCGGCCGCGAGCCGCACCCCCCAGCGGGGTCTGTCCGCCGGGCGTGGGCCGCCCGTCCGTGGGCCGCCCGCACCGCCGGGCCGCGGCGCGCGCTGCGACGGCCGGGCGGGCCGGGCAGGCAGGGCGGGTCGGGTGGGACGGTGCGGCTGGGGCACGGAGGACACCTCGCACGTTCGGCTGATTCGTCAGAACAGTAGGTCCATACGATCAGCCTCTGTCCGTACTGCTCATCCGGCGCGCACCCGGGTCCCCCGTACGCGGTAACGTGACACCGATACCCGACCTTGAAGGACCACATGCCCGCCCAGCAGCCCGCAGTTTCGGTGATCATGCCGGTACTCGACGAGGAGCGCCATCTGCGCGACTCGGTCCGCCACATCCTCGGACAGGAGTACGGGGGTGAGATGGAGGTGGTGATCGCGCTCGGGCCGTCCACGGACCGTACCGACGAGATCGCCGCAGAGCTCGTACGGGAAGACCCCCGGGTCGTCACCGTACCGAACCCCACCGGCCGGACCCCCGCCGCTCTCAACGCGGCCATCCAGGCCTCCCGCCATCCCATCGTGGTGCGCGTGGACGGCCACGGAATGCTTTCCCCGAACTACATCGCCACCGCGGTCCGCCTCCTGGAGGAGACCGGCGCGCAGAACGTCGGCGGCATCATGCACGCCGAGGGCGAGAACGCCTGGGAGGACGCCGTCGCCGCGGCGATGACCTCGCGGATCGGTGTCGGCAACGCAGCCTTCCACACCGGCGGCAAGGCCGGCCCGGCCGACACCGTTTACCTCGGGGTGTTCCGCCGCGAGGCCCTGGAGGCCGCCGGCGGCTACAACGTGGAGTTCATCCGCGCCCAGGACTGGGAGCTGAACTTCCGCATCCGCGAGGCCGGCGGCCTGATCTGGTTCTCGCCGGAGCTGAAGGTCCAGTACCGTCCGCGGCCCTCGGTACGGGCACTCGCCAAGCAGTACAAGGACTACGGGCGCTGGCGCCACGTGGTGGCCCGCTACCACGCGGGCTCCATCAACCTGCGCTACCTCGCCCCGCCGGCCGCCGTCTGCGCGATCGCCGCCGGTGTCGTCCTCGGAGCGGCCGTCACCCCGTGGGCCTTCGTGGTCCCGGCGGGCTACCTCGCGGCGATCGCCGTCGGGTCCGTCCCGGCCGGCAAGGGGCTGTCGCCGAAGGCCCGGCTGCGGATTCCCGTCGCCTTGGCGACCATGCACCTGTGCTGGGGCTACGGCTTCCTGACCAGCCCCCGCTCCCTCGCCGCCAAGGTCATCGCGAGCCGCCGCCCGTCGGTGCGCCGGGACCCGGCAGGGCTCTGAGCCCTCGGGGCGCGCAGCCCCGTACCCGTACACAACCGAAAGGGGTGACCCGGTCCTCGGACCGGGTCACCCCTTTCGTACGCGCCTCGCGGGCGGTCAGGTCACCACTTCTGGTACGGCCCGTACACGTCCATGCAGCTGGTGTCCGTGCCGTTGAGCACCTCGGCCGTCTCCGGGACCGCCCCGGCCTCGGGCGCCGGCTGCTGCGGGTAGGCGTTGCCCTCGCGCCAGTCCGCGCCCACCACGACCGTGATCTTGGATATCGCGGCCGACTTCTGTACGGCGCCGGCCGGAATCCCGAGCGCCGCGGCCACGGCCTGTGCGTCGGCGGCCTGGGTGTCCGTGGCGTAGCGGACGAGCGTCGTCTTCTCCGGAGTGAGCGTGCTGTCCGCCTTGGCCAGTGCGAACCCCTTGGAGACCAGCTGGCCCGCGATGGCGGTGGCCCGCTTGCTCACGGGCGGAGCCCCCACGCCCGTGCCGTTGACCACCTGCACGGTGGTCTTCGCGGGGTCGGAGGCCGGCGGCGGGGACGTTTCCGGAGTCGGCCCGGGAGCGGGCGCCGAGGGCGATCCGCTGCCGGCCGGTGCCGGGTCGCCGTTGGCGTCCAGGGCGACGTCCTTGCGGAGCATCGTCCACATCTTCTCGGCGTCCGCGGTGTCGATGACCACCCGGTTGCGGTCCGACGGAGCTTCCAGCACGGGGATCGTGGCCATCGTGATGCGGTTGACCGGTACGTCCTTGAGCAGCAGAGCGAGGTCGAGGAGCTTCTTGACCGACCCGATCTCCTCCGACACCTCCAGCGACTTCGTCGCCGCCTCCGCCAGGTTCGTGAGGCGGGGGATGTCGGTGAAGGCGTTCTGGCTCTTGAGCCCGCGGATCATCGAGTTCATGTACATGTGCTGCGCCTTGGCCCGACCGAGGTCACTGCCGAAGGCGTGCCGGGTACGCAGCCACTGGAGCGCCTGCTCACCCTGGACCTTGGTGGTGCCCGCCCTCAGCTTGAGGCCGGAGCCGCCGCCCACCCCGGGCTTCGGACCGTCGTAGACGTCCTGGTTGACGCAGACGTCGACGCCGCCGATCGCGTCGGCCATCTTCACGACACCGGAGAAGTCGATCGTCATCCAGTGGTCGATGTAGATGTTGGTCAGCTTCTCCCAGGTGGCCAGGGTGCAGCCGGCCCCCCCGCGCCCGAGGGTCCGGTTGATCGTCGCCTTGGTGGCTTTGAACTTCTTACCGGTCTTGGGCTCGGTGCACTCCGGGATCTCCACGATGGTGTCGCGCGGAACGGAGGTGACCGAGGCGTTCTTCCGGTCGGCCGAGATGTGGATCAGCATCTGCACGTCGGCCAGCGGGTCTGAGCCGACACTGTCCCAGTTGCCGCCGAGCGCCACGTTCTCCGGCTTGTTGCGGCTGTCGGAGCCGAGCATCAGGATGTTCAGCGGACGCCGGCCCGCGGCGTCGGCATCGCTCTTGGCGACCCCGCTGTCGCCGCTCAGGCGCTGGCCGCTGCGGATGTTGGCGTTGAGGTGGCGGTAGTAGAGGTAACCGGCGGCCGCCGTCCCGAGTATGAGCAGCGCCACGATGGAGGCCGTCCAGCGCAGAGCGCGCCGCCGCCGCCCCCGCCCGGTCGGGCGCTTGCCCCCGCCCTCGCCGCGGCGGCCGGAGCCGGACCTCGGCGCGGGTACGGCGCTGGTCGCCGTCGGACGGGTGCCGGGCCCGGATATGCCGCTGCCGGCCCGGCCCCCCGCCCCCTCCCCTTGCACGTTTTTGTGCCTCACGCGTCCCCCATCACGATCACTCTGTGTCGGTACTGTGCCGGTCCGACGCATTCCGGCACGTCATTGCGCGACCGCGGAGGGCCGGTCGGCCCCCCTGTCGGTCACTTGGCGCAGACGGACTTGTCCGCTTCGACCCGCTGGACGCCCTCGGGCGCCTGCTGCGGCGCCGTCATGGAGACCCCCGCCCCCTTGAAGTCCGCGCCGAGCGTGAGCTTCATCGGCGTCTTGGGCGCGGCGTCGGCCGTGCCCACCTTCAGAGCTGTCGCCGGCAGCCCCATCATGTCCGCCAACGCCCTGGCCTGGTCGGCCTGGTTGGGTGCGTACTCAAGCTGTGTGGCGTCCACCTTGGCGGACGCGTTGCCCAGGTTGCTGGACTTCGGCACGCCCTTGGTGTTCTGCAGCCAGCTCAGGGTGCCGGAAGCGGATCCGGCCGGGCCGCCGCCGTTGTAGACGTCCACCCGGACGTCCTTGGCCGGTGCGCGGCTGCCCTGCAGTAGGGCGTCCAGCTGGGCCTTCGCATCGGCGCTCGCCGCCTCCTTGGCGGCCTGCTCCTTCTGCTCGACCTCGGTGAGGGAGACGTCCCCGCGGATCATCTGCAACAGCGGTTCGGCCTGCGCCTGGTTGACCACCACGGTGGCCTTGACCTTCTCCGCCGGATTGTCGAGCACCGGAAGCGTGGTGAAGGTGATGTTCTTGAGGTCTATGCTCTTCAACTCACTGGCAAGATCGGTGAGTTTCCCGATCGACCCTATCCCCGAGTCCACGCTCAACGACTTCGTGGCGGCTTCCGCGAGGGAGAGGAACTTCTGCGGGCTCGTCAGCGTTTCCTTCGACTTCATCTCGCGCATCATCGAGCTGAGGAACTGCTGCTGGGTCTTGATGCGGTCGAGGTCGCTCTCATTGCCGAAGGCGTGCCGGGTCCGTACGAAGGCCAGCGCCTGCTCTCCCTGCAGCCGGTGCTCGCCCGCCGTCAGCTTGAGCTTGGAATCCTTGTCGTCGACGTTCTTGTCCACGCAGACCGGCACTCCGCCGACCGCCGTACTCAGGTTCTTCACCGCGTTGAAGTCGGCCATCATGAAGTGGTCGACCTGGACCCCGGTGAGCTCCTTGACCGTGCGCATCGTGCAGCCCGGGTCCCGGCCCCCCTGGCCGAGGCTGGTGTTGAAGCGGACCCCGCGCTCGGCGCCGACGGTCTTCGTCGAGCCGTCCGGCTGCTTCGTCGGGCAGTCCGGCACATTGGTGATCAGGTCGCGCGGGATGGACAGCGCCGTGGCGTTGGAGCGGTCCTTGGACACGTGGAAGAGGATCGTGGTGTCGGCGTGGCCGACGCTGCCGGCGTCCCCGTAGCCCTCGTTGCCGGTGCCGCTGCGCTTGTCCGTGCCGATCACCAGGATGTTGATCGCCTGGTCCTTCTTGAAGCCGCCGCTCGTGCCCGCGTCACCGATGTCGGTGACCCTGAGGTTGCCGTTCAGGTGGTCGTAGTAGAGGTACCCCGCCACCGAGCCGCCGACCAGCAGCACCGCCAGGGTCCCGCCGGTGATGGTCAGCGCCCTCTTGCGTCCCCCACCGCCGACCTTGCGCGAGCGCCCGCCGCGCCGGCCGCCGGGCGGAGGGCCGTCACCGCGGCGCGGCCCGGGGACCGCGGGGGACGGGGCCGCGGGGGAGCGGGGAGGAACGGGGGCCCTGCGAGGGGCCGTGCGAGGAGCGGACCGCTGCGGCGGTGCTTGCGCAGCGGAATCTTCCAGTCGCAGTTCGTAGTTGCCGGTGCGGGGGTTGAGTACCCACTGGTCTGCGGGGTCGATCTCGTCGGCCCGTCCACGGCTTTGCGCATCCACGGTTTACTCGAATCCTCCGTCGGTGCTTCGCGACGCGCCTCCCCCAGGCGCACGGTCAACGATCCGGCTGCTGGCACACGGCCTCTGTGCTGGCCGGGCGCCGGATCGCTCACCTTATCCGGACAGGTTCGCCGTAAACCATGCTGGTGATGAATTCCACGCCCTTACAACGGGGCAATCGCCCCAACAAGCTCGGCCTGGGCACCGGCTTTTGGGATTGCTTTACCGGCAATCGGCCACACCGGCCGTGGTGCCGGTGAAGGTGGGGACGGGAGTGGAGGGCTCCGCGGTTCCCGGGACGTCCCCGGTGTCGCTCGCCGTGCCGTCCGTGGCGCTGTCCGTAGCGCCGTCCGCCTTGTCGTCCGCCCCGTTGTCGTCCGCCGCCGCTTCTTCCCGGTCCTCGCCCGGCCGGGAGGCCGGAGCGGGCGTGGCCGTGGCCTCGGGCGGGGCGATCGTGAGCGGCTCGTCCGCCCGCAGCCGCCGGAAGAGCTGGCTCGCGTCCGGCTCCCGCAGTTCGTCCCGGTTGAGGTTGGCGGCGTACGGCCGGCGCGGAACCGTGAGGAACTTGATCTGGTCGGTCGGTATGTCGCGTACGCCCCTTACGAGTTCGTACAGCCCCCGCAGCGAGGACAGCCCCGGGTCGGTGGTCACCGAGGAGGTCGCCGCGTCCAGCAGCGGGTAGAGCCGTGCCGGATTGAGCAGCACCCCGTTGCTCTGCACCTTCTTCACGAGCGACCCGAGGAACGCCTGCTGGCGCTCCATCCGCTCGGTGTCACTGCCGTTGCCCAGGCTGTGGCGGGCCCGTACGAAGCCCAGCGCCTGCTCGCCCTGCAAGGTCTGCCGGCCGGCCGGCAGCTTCAGCTTGGCCTCGGTGTCGGACACCGGCTGCCGCAGGCACACCTCAACCCCGCCGACCGCGTCCACCATCTTCTTGAAGCCGCTGAAGTCCAGCACCATGTGGTGATCGACCCGGATCCCGGTCAGTGCCTCCACCGTACGGACCGTGCAGGCGGTGCCGCCCCACTCGAAGGCCCAGTTGAACTGGGCGAACTGTTCACTGGAGCGGCTGCCGTCCTGCTTCAGGCATGCGGGTATCTCGGTCATGAGGTCCCGCGGTATCGACACCGCCGTCGCGCTCTTCCGGTCCGCCGGCAGGTGCAGCAGGATCGTGGTGTCGGAGCGCTGCGTGCCCTTGTCCTGCCCGTAGCGGGCATTGCCCTTCCCGGTGCGGGAGTCCGAACCGATCAGCAGGATGTTCTGCGCGCCGCCCGCCAGGTGGGCCGGGCGCTCCTTGTCGTAGCGCCGCAGCTCGGCGGCGGCGGAGGTGTCCTCGGCGATGTTCCCGTCGAGCTTGGAGTAGACCCACCAGCCCGCGGCCGTGCCCGCGACGACCAGCATGCCGGTTCCGAGCCCGGCCCAGCGCAGCAGCCGGCGCCGCCTGCGGCCGCTCGGAGGCTTCTCGGTGCCTCCGGCCGCATCGGTGCCGCCCGGTATGCCGGCGCTGTCCGTCACTGGAGGTCCGTCCCCTCACCCGTCGAGGTACGGGCCGTACGGGTGAGTACGGCCTGTGCCGATCCTGCCCCCGGGTGATCGATGCGGCCCGGGGGCACGGCCGTGTATAGGGCCATGTGGGTGACAAATCGCCCAGATCCGGCGTTGGGTGGTCTGGGTGACGGCGGGGTGGAGGCGGACTCAGACGGTGTGGGTGACCCGCTCGCTCTCGACCCGCTGGGCCAGCGCCGTCTCGTCGAGCTCCCGGGCGTTGCGGCACAGCACGACGGAGCCGCCCGTCGCCAGCGCCGCGTAGAGCCCGGCCGAGAGCCCCTCCCAGCTGTCGTAGCCCAGCCGGGACAGCACCCGCGCACCCTCGCCGAGGCCGAGCTTCGCCGCGTCCTCACGGGCCCGCTCGCAGATCCCCGCGTACGAGAGCTCCTCGCCGCCGACCACCAGGCCCGGGCCGTCCGCGTCCACGGGCTGGAAGGGCGCGAACCGGTCGCCCTGCCCCGGCACCTCCACGGCGTAGTCGGCGAAGCCGGCCGGCGGCTGGGGGAACCGCCCGCCCAGCGGCCGCAGCGCGAGCGCCATCCGCTCACCGGAGCACGCGGCGGCCTCATCGAGGGTGTCCGGCCCGCTCACCACCAGGTCCGCACCGGCCGGATCCCCGCCGACCTCGGCGACGACCCCGACCGAGGCGCAGGCGAGCAGCCACACGGCGCTCTGCCAGTGCGCGGGGAGCAGCAGGGCGAGCCGGTCGCCGGGCTCGGCGCCCAGGTCGCCCTGGAGCAGATTGGCGGTCTTGGCCACCCAATTGGCGAAGGTGGCGACGGACAATTCGACGCGCTCGCCCGTGGCGTCGTCGTAGAAGGTGACGAGCGGGCGGCCGGGATCGGCGGCGAGCGCGGATCGCAGCAGGTCGGCTGGGGTGCGGTCAGTGGCGTTCACGCACCAGAGCCTACGCGGGAGCACATGCGCCCCTGCTCCGTTCGGCGGCAGCACGGTCCTCCGTACGGGGGAGGGGTGTGACCGCTCGGCCGGACGGTACGTCAGTTCTCGGATGGCGCCGGCTCCCGGGAGTCCTCAGCATCCTTTCCATGCGTGCATTCCTTGCTTCCTCGATCGGCGTCGCGACGGCTGCCGCACTGGCCCTGCCGCTCGCACTCACCTCCCCGGCCCTCGCACACCCGGCAGCGGTCACGGGGTCAGCCACCCCCGCGGCCCCCGCCGGATCCACCCAGTCCCTGCCGCTCGAACCCGTCGGGCCCGCGGCGGACCGCACCCCCGGGGTCCCCGGCATGAGCACCTCGCCCCGGCTGCCCGAGACACGGGGCCTGTCGGCGCGCGACGTCAAGACCTTCTCCCTGGTCGGCGTCGTCTGGGACGACGCGGGCACCCAGCTCGCCGGCCGCGTCCAGGTCCGTACCCGCTCCGTCGACACCTCGGCCTGGTCCGAGTGGCAGGACGTCGAAACCCACGACAGCGAACACGCCGCCGACCTCGACACGGCCGAACGCGGCTCCGGCCGGGTCCGCGGCAGCACCGCCCCCCTGTGGGTCGGGCAGTCCGACGGCATCGAGATCCGCGTCCAGGCCGAACCGGGGGGCCGTGCGGCGAGCGGCGGACTCCCGACGGGCCTGCGCATCGAACTCGTCGACCCGGGCGAGGCGCCCCACCCCCAAACGGACGCGAAGAACGGCACCCCCGACGCGGCCCCCGACAACTCCCCGGCGGACGATGACGACAAGGGCGACCTGGCCCTGCTCCCCGGCATGACGATGGAGATGGCGGAGTCCTCCTCCGCCAACGCCCCGATGGCCCCCATGGGCGCGCAGGAGATCGGCGCCCTCAACAAGGCCGACTCCACGGCCGACGCGGTCCTCGCCGACGGCTCACTCGAAGCCGCCGCCCGCCCGTACATCGGCCCGCGCCCGCGGATCGTCACCCGGATGGGATGGGGCGCGGACGAAAACCTCCGGGAGAAGGGCTTCGTCTACACGAGCACGGTCAAGGCCGCCTTCGTCCACCACACCGCCTCGGGCAACAACTACGCGTGCAAGGACGCTCCGGCGGTGCTGCGCAGCCTGTACCGCTACCACGTGGTCAGCAGCGGCTGGCGGGACATCGGCTACAACTTCGCCATCGACAAGTGCGGCACGGTCTACGAGGGCCGGGCGGGCGGAGTCGCCAAGGCGGTGCTCGGCGCGCACACCATGGGCTTCAACACCGACAGCATGGGCGTGGCCCTCATCGGCACGTTCAGCTCGACCGCCCCGCCGAAGGCCGCGGTCGACTCGGTGGCCCGCCTCACGGCCTGGAAACTGGGCCTCTTCGGAGCGGACCCCCGCGCCAAGACCACCCTCCGCTCGGGCGGCGGCAACCTCTACAAGAAGGGCAGCAACGTCCGCCTGAACGTCATCTCCGGCCACCGCGACGGCTTCGCCACAGAATGCCCGGGCCGCCTTCTCTACGGCAAACTCCCCCCCACCCGAACCAGCTCCGCCAAACTCCAGGGCCGCCCGTGACCTGGCCGGCCTGAAAAAGGGGGGCCGTCCCGGGCCGCCCACTCCTGCGCCTCCAGCGCCGCAGCAGCCCCCCGGGACGCCGCCCCAGCCCCCGCGGTTGAAAACCCTGGGGCTCTGCCCCAGACCTCGCCCTCAAACGCCGGCGGGGCTGAGAAACCCTGGAACTCCGCCCCAGACCCCGCCCCCCAAACGCCGGCGGGGCTGTATTGAGCCCGTCCGCCGTTTCTGGACCTGGTTCTGGGGCCGCCCCAGCGAACCCAGCCGTCCGGCGTTTGAGGCGCGGGGTCCGGGGCGGAGCCCCAGGGTCTGTTCAGCCCGTCCGGCGTTTGAGGACCGGGTCAGGGCCGGGCCCTGGGAACGGTGGAAGGGCGGGGAGGGGACTTCGCCCCGCAGGGCTACGCTCAAGGGCATGGCCGGCCCCCACGACTCCCTCACCCGCACCGCGATCCGCGGCGGCCGCACCCCCGTGCCCCCACCCGCGGCCGACGGCACCGGCAAGACCACCCCCACACCCCCCGGCAACGGCAACGGCGACGGCAGCGGCAACGCCACCCAAACACCCCCCGCCCCCCACACCCGCACGTGGACCCCACCCGGCCCCCTGAACCTCGGCCTCACCCTGGGCCCCCTCCGTCGAGGCCCCGCAGACCCCACCTTCCGCGCCGCCGCGGGAGCGGTCTGGCGGGCCACCCGGACCCCCGCCGGCCCGGCCACGCTCCGTGTCACGCTGCAGGGGACCGAGGTGATCGCCACCGCCTGGGGCCCCGGCGCGGCCTGGATTCTCGACGGCCTGCCCGAACTGCTCGGCTCCGTCGACGACCCGGCCGCCTTCGTCCCTCGCCACCGGCTGCTGCACGCCAGCCACCGCCGCCGGCCGGGTCTGCGCCTGACCCGTACCGGCCTGGTCCTGGAGTCCTTGATCCCCACGGTCCTGGAGCAGAAGGTCACCACCGACGAGGCCTACCGCGCCTGGCGCCGCCTCGTACGGCAGTACGGCGAGCCCGCCCCCGGCCCCACTCCCGGCCCGGGCCACGGCAGGGACCAGGGCCTCTACGTCATGCCCGACCCTCGCACCTGGGCCCTCATCCCCTCCTGGGACTGGCACAAGGCCGGAGTGGACGCCAAACGCTCCGCCACCATCGTCCGCGCCGCCCGCCTGGCCGCCCGCCTGGAAGAGGCCGCCGCCATGGACCTGCCGGCGGCCGCCGCCCGTCTGGAGGCGGTTCCCGGCATCGGCCCGTGGACCTCCGCGGAAACCCTCCAGCGCAGCAACGGCGCTGCCGACGCGGTCACCACCGGCGATCTCCACCTGCCCGGCATCATCGGCTACGCCCTGGCAGGTGACCGGGACGCCGACGACGCGGCCATGCTGGAGCTCCTCACCCCGTACGCCGGCCAGCGCCACCGCGCGGCCCGCCTCGTCCTCCTGGCCGGCGCCGCCCCGCCCCGCCGGGCCCCCCGGATGCCCCGGGGAGACATCGGCAGGCTCTAGGGCTGTGACCGGCACCTCGCGGCGTTGTAAGAGCCTCTCCTCCGGCCACAGCCCAGGATTCCCCGCCCTGCCCGCCCCAGAGGGTCACCGCACCTCGATGAACTCCTCCGCCGCCCGCAAGGCCCGCTCCGCCGGAGCGACCGCGGCGTGCCCCACGGCCACCGCTCCCATCGGATCCCAGTCCTCCGGAAGCCCGAGCACCTTGCGCACCACGTCGCGGCAGAACATGGTCGAGGACACCCATGCCGAGCCCAGCCGTTCCCCGGCCAGCGCGACCAGGAAGTTCTGCACGCCGGCGCCCATCGCGACGACGAACATCTCCCGCTCGGCGGCGTCCCGCCGCGCGTGCCCGTAGTCGTGCGCGCCGTCGGTGACCAGGCAGGGCACCACCAGGTAGGGCGCGCCTCGCAGGACGTCGCCCCGCCGGACCCGCTTCGCGATGGACTCCTCGGACTTCCCGTCCCGCCGCAGGTCCTCGGTCCAGGCGTCGCGCATCGCGTCCAGCAGCTCCAGCCGCGCGCCCGCCGACTCCAGCAGGACGAACCGCCAGGGCGTCGTGTGGTGCGGGGCCGGGGCAGTCACGGCCGCCGCCACCGCGCGCCGGACCGCGCCCGGGTCGACCCGGGCGGAGGTGAAGGCCCGTACGGTACGTCGCTGCGTCACGGCTTCCCGTACCGCCTCCGAGGTGCCCAGCCGGAACATGTCGTCGGCCGGCGAGCGCACCAGGTCCGCCGCCGTGGAGCCCTCGCCCAGTACGTGTGCCAGCCCGCGCACCACCGCTACGGGCAGGCCCTCGGCCTTGCCCTTGACCAGGTCGCCGGCGGCGGCCAGTTCGTCGGCGGTCGCGACGATCGTGGCGCTCAGCGGGTTCCCGTGGGCGTCGGCGCCGCCGCGCAGATCGTCGAGGACCCGTACGCCGGCCGCCCCGATCGCCACGTCGGTGAGGCCGGTGCGCCACGGCCGCCCGAAGGTGTCCGTCACGATCACGCCCACGTCCACGGACAGCAGCGTCCGCAGCCCGGCCCGGATGGCGGCGGCCGAGGCGTCGGGGTCCTCGGGCAGCAGCAGGACGGTGCCGGCCTCGGTGTTCGAGGCATCGACCCCGGCCGCCGCCATGACCAGCCCCTGCCGGTTCTCCACGATCCGCAGCGTGCCCCGGCGTGCGACGACCCGTACGGTCTCCGCGTCTATCGCGGCCTCGCGCGAATCGGCGCGGACGATCCGGCCCTCCGCCTTGGAGACGATCTTCGAAGTGACGAGCAGGACGTCGCCGTCCCGCAGTTCGGGCCCGGCGGCCGCGATCAGCGCCGCCAGGTCGTCGCCGGGCCGCACCTCCGGCATCCCGCCGACGGCCCGGACCTCGTACGAGGCCCCGCGCGGGGCGGTCACCGGGAGGCCTCCGCCAGTTCCAGCGCGGCCCGCGCCATCTCCGCCGTGGCGGCCAGGTCGGTCATCATCAGCGGCACCGCCCGGCAGGTGATGCCGGCGGCCTCCACCTCGGCGACGGCGTCGGCGTCGGCGGTGTCGACGAGCCAGCCGTCGAGCAGTTCGGTGCCGTAGTGCCGGGCGACGGCCGCGGCGGTGGACTCGACGCCCACGGCGGCCAGCACCTTGTCGGCCATGCCCCGCACGGGAGCTCCTCCGACGATGGGGGAGAGCCCCACGACGGGCGCCCCGGCGGCGGCCACGGCCTCGCGGATGCCGGGTACGGCGAGGATGGTCCCCACCGACACCACGGGGTTCGAGGGCGGGAAGAGGATCACGTCGGCGGCAGCGATGGCCTCCAGTACGCCGGGCGCGGGCTTGGCCCGCTCTGCGCCCACGGGGACGACGGCCTCGGCGTCCACCGCGGCACGCATCCGGACCCAGTACTCCTGGAAGTGGATGACGCGGCGCTCGCCGGTCTCGGGGTCGGTGATCGCGACGTGCGTCTCGACCCGGTCGTCGGACATGGGGAGCAGCCGGACCCCGGGCTGCCAGCGGTCGCAGAGGGCCTCGGTGACGGCGCTGAGCGGGTAGCCCGCACCGAGCATCTGGGTACGGACGATGTGGGTGGCGAAGTCGCGGTCGCCGAGACCGAACCAGGTGGGTCCGACCCCGTACGCCGCGAGTTCCTCCTTGACGGTGAAGGACTCGTCGGTACGGCCCCAGCCCTGGTCCTCGTTGATGCCACCGCCGAGGGTGTACATCACGGTGTCCAGGTCGGGGCAGACCTTGAGCCCGAACAGGTGAATGTCGTCACCGGTGTTGCCGATGACCGTGATGTCCGCGTCGGGAGCCGCGGCCTGGAGACCACGGAGGAAACGGGCGCCGCCGATGCCGCCGGCCAGAACAACAATGCGCATGCGGCCAGTCTGTCAGTCGGCCGCGGGCTGTCGTTGGGGGGTGGCGGTCGGGCGACGGGCGGGACTGCGGGGCGGCGTCCGGGTCAGACGGAGAGGGCCTCGGGCCGGGCCGGGGAGCAGCTGTGCATCGGCATCTGGGTCAGGCCGGGGAAGTACACGTGCAGGCTGACGGCCCCGTCCAGGCTGTCGTTCTGCACCTCGTGGGCGTAGCCGGGGGCGAAGACGCGCTGGGAGCCGGCACCGAGGGCGAGCGGGCCGCGGGCGGTGTGCTCGGTGAGCTCGCCGTCCAGGACGGTCAGCACGCCGGAGGAGGCGCCGTGGTCGTGCAGGCCGCTGCCCTGGCCGGGGACCCAGCTGAGCAGCCAGACCTCGTAGCCGGGGCCGGTGCGCAGCCGGTGGTACCAGCGGGTGGTGGTGTCGTACTGGACCAGGTGCTCCCATTCGGAGCGGTCGGCGGCGATGGAACGCGCGAGGCCCACGAACTCGGCGATGGTGGCCGGGTGCTCGCGGGCGGGCTGCAGGAGGTGCTGGACGGAGAGGATGTCGCCGGCGATCTGGAGGTCGCTCTCGACACTCGCCGACGCGGTGGCTGCGGCGGTGGCGGGGGTGGCGTTCAGGGTGCTGGTGCTGTTCATCGGGGGGTTCCTCGACGGATGTCAGTCGTGCGGCGGTTGCTGTGGGGGCGAGCTGGAGCTCTGAGGAGCCGGAGCTCCCGAGGCATCAACAGCTGCAACAGCAACAGCGAACCTGGCCAGCGCACAGGAACCCACGAATGGGGGTCCGGGTGGCGGCTGAAGGCGCTGACATGGCTACAAGAAGACCCGGTGGGGGCCGGACTGTCAACCCAATGTCCGATTTGGTGGAAAAGTTTCACCTCATCCGGTTACCGTGCCCGGAGAAAGGTTTGTGCAGTCGGCACCAGGGGATGTGGCGCTTCGAGTCGCGCTGCAGACCGCTGTGGCGGCTCTCAAACCCGTAAAGCTGTGCGATCTCCCTCCGTGGCTGAAATGTGATCTGTGCCGCCGCTTCGGCCGGATCGGAACCGCGCCACAGCTTGAGTCGTCGATTACGGGGTAGGGGGCCCCACATGTGACACGTGTGGCATGTGTCACGATTTTTGGCGATATGAACACTTTCTGCATAGGCTTGGTTCCGCAGAGTGAATAAGGGGCCCAATAGCAGATCTTGGCTTGACTGCGCCGGAGCCCCGCACTTGTACTTTCACTCGTGTCGTTACGTAGCGAAGAGTGACGGCATGACCACGGGGACGCACAGACAGAGCGAGGGGCGCACATGACCGAGCTGGTTCAGGAACTGCTGGTCGAGGAGGCGGACGAAGAGCTCGGATGGCAGGAGCGAGCTCTCTGCGCCCAGACCGACCCCGAGTCCTTCTTTCCCGAGAAGGGCGGCTCGACCCGCGAGGCCAAGAAGGTCTGCCTCGCATGCGAGGTCCGCTCCGAATGCCTCGAGTACGCCCTCGCCAACGATGAGCGATTCGGCATCTGGGGCGGCTTGTCCGAGCGCGAGCGGCGACGCCTGAAGAAGGCCGCCGTCTGAAGCGCCGGAGGCGCGCACCGAACGGCGCCCACGGCAGGGCCCGCGGTACGGCCCGCGGTACGGCCCGAGACATATCCGGCGGCCCACCCGAAGGCATAGCCGCCCGTGCACCAGGCCTCACGCACGGCAGTGGCCGAACTGCACGCAACGGCACAAACCGCAGTACAGCGAACGGCATCGAGAGCAGCACGACGAGCAGAGCAAACGGTCCGCCTCCCGCACCTTCCCCGCAGGAGGCGGACCGCTGTGTTCCCAGCCGTTAGTGTGGGGCGCTGTCCAGCAGCCTCCGAGGGCACACCACCCCCGGACCCCCGGCCGGAGGGCCCGTACCGCGATGTCCCTGCACAGCCAGTCGAGCGCCTCCCACCAGGCTGCCGCCGCCCCAGAGTTCCCCCGGCACGTCGTCACCGCGGTCCTCGTCGCCCATGACGGATCCCGCTGGCTGCCCCGGACCCTCGCCGGTCTCCTCGGCCAGGAACGCCCCGCCCAGAGCCACATCGCCGCCGACACCGGCAGCGCAGACGACTCCGCGCGCCTCCTCGGCGAAGCCCTGGGCGAGGACCGGGTCCTGCACCTCGCCCGCCGCACCGGCTTCGGCGCGGCCGTCGACGAAGCCGCCCGCAACGCCGGCACCCTGACCCCCGAGGAACTCCCGTACCTCAAGCGCCCCTCCGGCTGGGACCCCGTCAGCCGCACCTGGCGCGATGACACCTACGACCTCCCCGACCTGCCCCACGGCGAACCCGTCCAGTGGCTCTGGCTGCTCCACGACGACTGCGCACCCGAGCCCGACGCCCTCGCCGAACTGCTGCGCGTAGCCGACGAGAACCCCGACGCCGCCGTCATCGGCCCCAAGCTGCGCGGCTGGTACGACAAGAAGCAGCTCCTCGAAGTCGGCGTCACCATCGCCCGCAGCGGCCGCCGCTGGACCGGCCTCGACCGGCGCGAACAGGACCAGGGCCAGCACGACCAGGTCCAGCCCGTCCTCTCCGTCTCAAGCGCCGGCATGCTGATCCGCCGCGACGTGTACGACGCACTGGGCGGCTTCGACCGCCGCCTGCCCCTCATGCGCGACGACGTCGACCTGTGCTGGCGCGTCCAGAGCGCCGGCCACACCGTCCTCATCGCCCCCGACGCCGTCCTGCGGCACGCCGAGGCCTCCGCCCGCGAACGCCGTACCGTCGACTGCGTCGGCCGCTCCGCCGCCAGCCCGCACCGCGTGGACAAGGCCGGCGCCGTCTACACGATGCTGGCCAACAGCTCCGTCCGCGCCCTCCCGTACGTCCTGCTGCGCATCCTCTTCGGCACCGTGCTGCGCACCCTCGCCTACCTCGTCGGCAAGGCCCCCGGACAGGCCGTCGACGAGGTCACCGGCCTCCTCGCCGCCCTGCTCCGCCCCGGCCGGATCCTCGGAGCCCGCCGCAGACGAGGCCGCGCGGCCGTCCCCGCCAAGGAACTGCGCCCCCTCTTCCCGCCGCCCGGCGCCAGCCTGCGCGCCAACGCCGAACAGCTCGCCGGCTACTTCGGCGCCGACGGCGACACCGAGAGCGCCGCCGGCCGGCACGGCGGCGCCGTCGAATCGGGACCCGGCGGAGACGACGCCGACTACCTGGACATCGAACAGTTCGCACGCCTCAAGCGGATCGCCCGCAAACCCGCGCCCGTCCTCTTCGGCCTCCTCCTGCTCGTCTCCCTCATCGGCTGCCGCTCCCTCCTCGGCGGCGGCTCCCTCATGGGCGGAGCCCTGCTCCCCGCCCCCGACGGCGGACTCGACCTCTGGCGCGTCTACGCCGACGACTGGCAGCCCGTCGGCACCGGCACCACCGCGGGAGCACCGCCCTACATCGCCGTCCTCGGCGCCCTCTCCACCCTGCTCCTCGGATCCACCAACGCCGCCCTGACCCTGCTGCTCGTCTGCTCGGTCCCGCTCGCCGGACTCACCGCCTACTTCGCCTCCCGGCCCCTGGTGGAATCCCGGCTGCTGCGCGCCTGGGCCGCCGTCGCCTACGCCTTCCTCCCCGCCGTCACCGGAGCCCTGGCCGGCGGCCGCCTCGGCACCGCGGTCCTCGCGATCCTGCTCCCGCTCATCGCCCGCTCGGCCGTCGCCGCCTTCGGGTTCGGCGGCCCCGAAGGCACCGCGGCGAGCTGGCGCTCCGCCTGGACCTACACGCTCCTGCTCACCCTGGCCGCCGCCTTCACCCCCATCGTCTGGCCGCTCGCCGCCGTCCTCGGAGCCGCCGCGCTGGTCCTGCGCCGCGCGCACTGGAAGACGTACGCACCGCGCTTCCTCGCGACGCTCGGGGTCCCGCTCCTCGTCCTCGCACCCTGGTCGCTGAGCCTGCTCACCCACCCCGCGAACTTCCTGCGCGAGGCCGGACTGCCCTACGGAGCCGGCTCGGCCACCGGCCTCGACCTGCTCGGCATCAGCCCCGGCGGACCCCGTACCGCCGGCGGGCTGATCCTCATCGGCGTCGTCCTCGCCGCCCTGGCCGCCCTGCTGCGCGCCGACCGGCAGTTCGCCGTCCGCACCGCCTGGGCCGCCGCGCTCGCCGCGCTCGCTCTCGGGGGCCTCGTCAACCGCACCACCTGGGCCGGCCCCGCCACCCTCGTCTACGGACTCGCCCTGCTGGCCGCCGCCGCCATCGGCGCCGACGGAGCCAAGGACCGCGTGGCCGCCCGCAGCTTCGGCTGGCGCCAGCCCCTCGCCGCCCTGATCGCGCTCGCCGCCGCCGTCGGCCCCGTCGCCGGCGCGGCCGGCTGGATGCTCAGCGGAGCCGCCGGACCGCTGGAGCGCCGCGACCCCGTACAGGTCCCCGCCTTCGTCGCCGAGGAGAGCGGCACCCGCGACCAGGCCCGCACCCTCGTCATCGGCGCGGACTCCCCGTCCGCCCTCTCATACAGCCTGGTCCGCGGCTCCGGCGGCCGCCTCGGCGACGCCGAACTCGCCACCCGGGCCGGCAGCGACACCCGCCTCGACAAGGTCGTCTCCAGCCTCGTCGCCGGCTCCGGCGCCGACCAGACCGACCAGCTCGGCGGCTTCGCCATCCGCTACGTCCTGGTCCGCGACGGCGCCCCGCAGGAGATCGGCCGCGTCCTCGACGCCACCCCCGGCCTCAGCCGCCTCAGCAAGCTCGAAGGCAGCGCCCTGTGGCGCGTGGACCGGCAGGTCGCCCGCGCCGTCATCGTCCCCGGCAAGCCCGGCGACGCGTCCATCCCCGTCGCCTCCGGCCCCGTCGAGGCCCACACCAAGGTCCCGGCGGGCGAATCCGGACGCGTCCTGCGCATCGCGGACAAGGCGGACCCCGGCTGGCAGGCCACCCTCGACGGCAAGCCGCTCAAGGCCAAGACGCTCGACGGCTGGGCGCAGGGCTTCGAACTCCCCGCGGACGCCGGCGAGCTCGATCTCGTCCACGAGGACGCCCTCACCCTGACCGCCTGGCACTGGGCCCAGGGCCTCCTCGCCCTGGTGCTCCTCGTGATGGCCCTGCCGGGCCGCCGCGCCCGCCTCGACGACGACCTCCCCGAGGAGGACGCCCCCGCCGCCGAGGAGGCCGGCGAGGGCCGCCGGGCCCGCCGGCTGCGCGAGCAGTCCGAGACGGAGACCGAAGCCCCCGCCGAGGCGGCCGTGGTGGCCGACCCGTACGCGCAGATCCCGGCGCAGCCGGTGTACGGGGAGGACGCCTACGCCTACCAGCAGGCGGCCTACGAGGACCAGGGCGGCTACGCCTACGGCGGGCAGGAGGCACACCAGCCGCAGCAGCCGCAGTCGTACGAGCAGTACCCGGCGTACGAACAGCAGCCGCAGCAGCAGTACACCGAGAACCAGGGCGCGCAGTACGAGCAGTACCCGCCCTACGAGCCGCCGTACCCGCCCTACCAGCAGCCGCACGAGCCCTACGACACCTACGGCCGGCACGACGGACCGTACGACGGACAGCAGGACGGGCAGCACGACGCCCCGCGTCCGGACGGGAGCCCCCAGCAGTGAAGCAGCGCGTACCCCTGACGCTCGCCGCGGTCACGGCCGCCCTGGCCGCCGTCACCGGCCTCGCCACCCTCACCGCGCCCGCTGCCGACGGGGCCTCCGCGGCCGCCGAGGGCAAGCCGGCGGCCCGGATGCCGGTGGAGCGGTCCCTGCTGGTGTGCCCCGCACCCAGCACCTCCGACATCGCCGAGACCCTGTACACGGCGATCACCCCGGGCGCGGCCGCCGCGGGCGGCAAGGGCACCGCCCGGCTGCTGGGCGCGACCAAGGAAGCCAAGCCCGTCCTGGAACTCAAGGAGCCCGGCAAGCCGGTCGGAGCCAAGGCCTCCGGGGCCGAGGCCCCCGCACTCACCGGCGTCGCCGACGGATTCCTCGCCCCCGGCTGGAGCGCGCAGCAGACCACCATGGTCTCGGTCGGCCGTAATCGCGGCCTGCTCGGCGTCGGCTGCACCGCGCCCGGCACCGACTTCTGGTTCCCCGGCGTGAGCACCGCCAAGGGCCGCGAGGACTACGTCCACCTCACCAACCCCGATGACACCGCGGCCGTGGTGGACATCAAGCTGTTCGGCCCGGACGGCGCGATCAAGGCCGAAGCGGGCACCAGCGAGAACATCCGCATCGACCCGAAGTCCACCAAGGCCATCTCCCTGGCCTCCCTCGCCCCCGGCGCGCAGCTCGCGGACGTCACCGCCCATGTGACCACCCGCGCGGGCCGGGTCGGGGCCACCGCCCAGGCGGGCGAGGAAGGCATCGGCTCCGACTGGCTGCCCGCCTCCGTGGACCCGGCCGGGACCCTGGTCCTGCCCGGCATCCCGGCGGACGCCACCTCGGTACGGCTGGTCGCCTTCGCCCCCGGCGAGGAGGACGCGGACCTCAAGGTGAAGCTGGCCGGACCGTCCGGCTCGATCAGCCCGGCGGGCAGCGAGCAGCTCCACGTCAAGGCCGGCATGACCGCGAGCCTCGACCTCAAGGACGTCACCCGCGGCGAACCGGGCTCCCTGGTCCTGTCCCCGGCCGACGGCAAGAAGCCCGTCCCGGTGGTCGCGGCGCTACGGGTGGTCCGCGGCAGCGGCACCAAGCAGGAGACCGGCTTCATCCCGGCGTCCGCCCCCGTCGGCGCGCGCGCGACCGTGGCCGACAACCGCCCCGAGGACAAGGCCACGCTGCTGTCGCTGACGGCCCCGGCCGGAGCCGACGCGAAGGTCAAGGTGACGGCCTCGCCCGGCACGGACGGTGGCGAACCCGCCTCCCAGGAGGTCACGGTCAAGGGCGGCACCACGCAGACCCTGACCCTGGCCCCGGCAGGCGGCAAGGGCGCCTACGCCCTCACGGTGGAAACCCTCTCCGGCGGTCCCGTCCACGCGTCCCGCACCCTGTCGGTCCCGCGCGACGGAATCCCCATGTTCACCATCCAAACCCTTGCGGACGACCACTCCACGGTCTCGGTCCCCAAGGCACGCCAAGACCTCTCGGTCCTCACCCAGTAACCCGCCCGATCCGGCCCCGCCCGGGGCCCCGGGGCAGTGCAGCCCGTCTGCCGCTCCCAGCCCGGGCGGCCAGATTCAGCCTCGCCGGCGTTTGAGGACCGGGTCCGGGCAGCGCCCGGGGAACGGGGCCGCTCCGCGTGCCTAGTCCGACCCGTACCGGGGGTCCACGGTCTCCGGCGACAGCCCCAGCAGCTCCGCGACCTGCTCCACCACGATCTCGTGCACCAGCATCGCCCGCTCGTCCCGGGACTTCGCCCGAATCTCCACCGGCCGCCGGAACACCACGATCCGCGCGGCCCGCCCGTCCACGGCCTCCACCATCACCCCCAGCGGCACCGCCTCGTCGTTCCACCCGGCGTCCACCCCGCCCGGCGGACCAGGCACGTCGCCGACCATGAACTCCACCTCCGCCAGCTGCGGAAAGCGCCGTTCCAGCCGCTCCACGGAGTCCCGTACGAGGTCGCCGAAGAGCTCCCCCCGGCTGGCGGACAGCGGCACCTGCGGCGGTGCCACCGGCCCGCGCATCCCCCGTCCGTGCCGATCGCGCCGCCGCACCCGTGGCTCACCGGCGGGGGAGTCGCCGGGCAGGGAGGCGGCAGGGGGCGCGGGAGGGGGAGGCAGAGTGCTGTCCGTCACCCCCGCAGGGTAGCCCGCACGTCCCCACCGGGGCGGGGAAGATCGCACGACACGGGCGAGCGGCCGGGGGGAGCCTCGTCGCGGCCCGGTCAAGAGTGCGGTACGGTCCAACGTCGTGAGCCTTGTACGTCGCTGTTCGCGCACCGCGTGCGGCCGCCCTGCCGTCGCGACTCTGACGTACGTCTACGCCGATTCGACCGCAGTTCTCGGCCCGCTCGCCACCTACGCCGAACCCCATTGCTACGACCTCTGCGCCGAGCACTCGGAGCGCCTGACCGCCCCGCGCGGCTGGGACGTCGTACGCCTCACCGGCGGTTCGTCGCCCTCCCGTCCCACCGGGGACGACCTCGAAGCCCTCGCCAACGCCGTACGCGAGGCGGCCCGTCCGCCGGAACGCGCGGCCGGGGCCGGCGGCGGCAACGGCCAGGGCGGCCCGAACACCGGGGAGACCCGCCGCGGACACCTGCGCGTCCTGCGATCACCGGACTCCTGACATTCGGATGATCCGAAAAGTCGCACAGCGTGCACGGTAGGTTTGCCTCACCGCACATCACCCCTCAGGAGGGCACGCAGTGGCCACCGATCTTTCGAACATCGTCAAGGCGTACGACGTACGAGGCGTCGTACCGGACGAGTGGGACGAGCACCTGGCCGAACTGTTCGGTGCCGCCTTCGTCGAGGTGACCGGTGCGTCGGCCATCGTCATCGGCCACGACATGCGCCCGTCCTCCCCGGCCCTGTCCGGCGCCTTCGCCCGCGGCGCGGCCGCCCGCGGCGTGGACGTCACCCTCATCGGCCTGTGCTCCACCGACCAGCTGTACTACGCCTCGGGCAAGCTGAACCTGCCCGGCGCGATGTTCACGGCCTCGCACAACCCGGCCAAGTACAACGGCATCAAGCTCTGCCGGGCCGGCGCCGCCCCGGTCGGCCAGGACACCGGTCTGTCCACCGTCCGCGAGCTCGCCGAGAAGTGGAACGACGACGGCGCCCCGGAGATCCCCGCCGGCACCGTCCCGGGCACCGTCACCGAGCAGGACACCCTCACCGGCTACGCCGACCACCTCAAGGGCCTGGTCGACCTCGCCGCCATCCGCCCCCTCAAGGTCGTCGTCGACGCGGGCAACGGCATGGGCGGGCACACCGTCCCCACCGTCTTCGAGGGCCTCCCGCTGGACCTCGTCCCCATGTACTTCGAGCTGGACGGGACCTTCCCCAACCACGAGGCCAACCCCCTCGACCCGAAGAACATCGTCGACCTGCAGGCCCGCGTGAAGTCCGAGGGCGCCGACCTCGGCATCGCCTTCGACGGTGACGCCGACCGCTGCTTCATCGTCGACGAGCGTGGCGAGGGCGTCTCCCCCTCCGCCATCACCGCCCTGGTCGCAGCCCGCGAACTGGCCCGCAACGGCGGCACCGGCACCGTGATCCACAACCTGATCACCTCCTGGTCCGTCCCCGAGGTCGTCCGCGAGAACGGCGGCACCCCGGTCCGCACCCGCGTCGGCCACTCCTTCATCAAGGAGGAGATGGCCAAGTCCGGCGCCATCTTCGGCGGCGAGCACTCGGCGCACTACTACTTCAAGGACTTCTGGAACGCGGACACCGGCATGCTCGCCGCCCTCCACGTCCTGGCGGCCCTCGGCGGCCAGGACGGCCCCCTCTCGGCCCTGGTCTCGTCCTACGACCGCTACGCGGGCTCCGGCGAGATCAACTCGACCGTCGCCGACCAGGCGGCCCGCCTCGCCGCCGTCAAGGCCGAGTACGGCTCCGCCGAGGGCGTCACCCTGGACGAACTGGACGGCCTCACCGCGACCAGCGCGGACTGGTGGTTCAACGTCCGCGCCTCCAACACCGAGCCCCTCCTGCGCCTGAACGTCGAAGCCCGGGACCCCGCCACCCTGGCCAAGGTCCGCGACGAGGTCCTGGCCCTCATCCGCGCCTGACAGTCCAGCCTTTCCGCCGCCCCCAGCCCCGCGGGTGCCTCCTCAGTCCCACCGGCGCAAATCCAGCCCCGCCCGGGAGTCCCTCCCAGCGGTAGCCGGGGGAGTTTGAGGCGCGGGGTCCGGGGCGGAGCCCCAGGAGCGCCGCCGCACGTGACCACGGCCGTACCGCCGAGCCCCCGCTCCCTCCGGACGGGACCACCACCTCCCCTCCGTCCAGGAGGTCCCCCTCCACTCCGCACCGGAGGGCACTCGGCGGTAGGCTGACCTGGCCCGATCCACACCCCCGAAGGGACCCACCCCATGCCGCTCGAAGCCGGCCTGCTGGAGATCCTCGCCTGCCCCGCCTGCCACTCGCCCCTCGAGGACAAGTCGGCCGACGCGGAGGCCCCCGAGCTGATCTGCACCGGAGGCCAGGACTGCGGTCTCGCCTACCCGGTCCGCGACGGCATCCCGGTGCTCCTCGTGGACGAGGCACGCCGTCCCGCCTGAGCCTCCTACCGCCATCCCGCGCAACAGCTGAGACTGGTTCCGTCACCACAGAGGTTCCGTCACCACTGGACACGTCATGGACATAGCCGGAGGCCGCTTTGCTCGACGAGTCACTCCTCGACGCACCTGATGCTCTCGCCCGCGCCGACCGCCGCGGCCTGCTCCGGGGTGCCGCCGACGCCGGCGCCCGGGTGCGCACCGCGGCCCGGCACGCCGCCGAGGCCGGCCTCGCGGACCTGCAGCCCGACGGCCGCCCCCGCGCGGTCCTCATCGCCGGGCCCGGCACCGCCGCGACCGGGGTCGCCGACCTGCTCGGCGCCCTCGCCGGAGCCTCCGCGCCCGTCATCCGGCTGCACCCGACCGGCGTCGCGCACGCCGCCGGGGCCCTGCGCTGGGCGCTGCCCGGCTGGGCCGGCCCCGTCGACCTGCTGCTCATCGCCACCACCGACGGGACCGAGCCGGGCCTCGCCGCCCTCTCCGAGCAGGCCTACCGACGCGGCTGCACCGTGGTGGCCGTCGCCCCCGAGCGCTCGCCGCTGAGTGAGGCGGTGGACGGCGCGCACGGGCTCCTCGTACCGATGGCCAAGGCCCCGTACCAGGAGTACGACGAGTCGGCCGCGGCCGGCCCCGGCGCCCTCTGGGCCCTGCTGACCCCGCTGCTGGTGCTCCTCGACCGGGTCGGGCTGATCGCCGCCGCCCCGCACACCCTGCAGCTCGTCGCCGACCGCCTCGACCGCACGGCCGAACGCTGCGGACCCGCCGTCGCCACCTACTCCAACCCGGCCAAGACCCTCGCCTCCGAGCTCGCCGACTCCCTCCCGCTCATCTGGAGCGAGGGCGCCGGCGCCGGACCCGCCGGGCGCCGCTTCGCCGCCACCCTCGCCGAACTCGCCGGGCGACCCGCACTCGCCGCCGACCTTCCCGAGGCACTACCGGCCCACGGGGTCCTGCTCTCCGGCGATTTCGCCGCCGGCGCCGACCCCGACGACTTCTTCCGCGACCGAGTGGAAGAACCGCAGGCCCTTCGCGCACGCATCGTCCTGTTGCGCGACAGGCCCGCAGGCGGACTGACAGCCGCCCCTGCCGCACGAGAGCTCGCCAACAGCCACGACACGGCCATCAGCGAGCTCGAACCCGAGGAGGGCACCGAGCTGGAACAGCTCGCCGAGCTCCTCGCCGTCACGGATTTCGCCACCGCCTACCTGGCGTTGGCCTCCGGGGGATACAGCTGAGGCGCGTACCCGCGCCTCTCTCACCCAGGAAGACGACCGATGGACCGCCTCACGAACACGATCCGCCCCTACGCCTGGGGATCGACCACCGCGATCCCCGAACTCATCGGAGTCGCTGCCACCGGCGAACCCCAGGCCGAGCTGTGGATGGGCGCCCACCCCGGCGCCCCCTCCCGCCTCGACCGCGGAGCCGGCGAGAGGGCCCTCTCGGACGTCATCGCGGCCGACCCCGAAGGCGAGCTGGGAGCCGCGTCGGTCCGCAAGTTCGGTCCCCAACTCCCCTTTCTCTTCAAGCTCCTCGCCGCCGGCGCCCCGCTCTCCCTTCAGGTCCACCCCGACCTCGCCCAGGCGAAGAGCGGGTTCGAGGACGAGGAGAACCGCGGCGTCCCGATCGACGCACCGCACCGCAACTACAAGGACGCCAACCACAAGCCCGAGCTGGTCTGCGCCCTCACCCCCTTCGAGGGCCTGTCCGGATTCCGCCCACCGCTGGAGGCCGCCGCCCTCCTGGAGGGCCTCGGCGTCAACTCGCTGAAGCCCTACGCCGACCTCCTGCGGGCACACCCCGAGGAGGCGGCCCTGCGCGAGGTGCTCACCGCCGTCCTGACCGCCGACCGCGCCGAGATGGCCCGTACGGTCACCGAGGCCGCGGCCGCCGCCGAGCGTCTCGGGGGCCCGTACGCCCCGTACGCCGGACTCGTCCACCACTACCCGGGCGACCCGGGCGTCATCGCCGCGATGCTGCTCAACCACGTACGACTCCAGCCCGGGGAGGGAATGTTCCTCGGCGCCGGCATTCCGCACGCCTACCTCGACGGCCTCGGCGTCGAGCTCATGGCCAACTCCGACAACGTGCTGCGCTGCGGGCTCACCCCCAAGCACGTGGACGTGCCGGAGCTGCTGAAGGTCGTCGTCTTCGAACCCGGCGACCCCGGCATCCTGCGCCCGGAGGGCAACGGCGAGGAGGTCTACGAGACCCCCATCGACGAGTTCCGGCTCTCCCGCTTCGTCCTGGCCCCCGGCGGTGCCCCCCGGACGGTCCCCGACACCACCGCGCAGATCCTGCTGTGCACGGCGGGCTCCCCGAAGGCGGCCTCCGTGAAGTCCGGCGAACTGACCCTGGCCCCCGGTGAGTCGGTCTTCGTACCGGCCGGCGAGAAGGTCGAACTGTCCGGGACCGGCACCGTCTTCCGCGCCACCATGGTGCTCTGACGTACCGTCCTTCTCGGTGGCTGTGAGAATCTGCGGCCGTAGCGCGGCTCCCCGGCCCGGGGCGCCGCACCGAGGAAGGGACACTTCGCAACCATGAGCGCGTCGGGCGGTACCAAGGCGATCGTGGCGGCACTCGCCGCCAATCTGGCCATTGCGGTAGCCAAGTTCGTGGCCTTCGTCTTCAGCGGCTCGTCGTCGATGCTCGCGGAGAGCGTCCACTCGCTGGCGGACTCCGGAAACCAGGGCCTGCTCCTCCTGGGCGGCAAGAAGGCCCAGCGCGAGGCGACCCCCCAACACCCCTTCGGATACGGGCGCGAGCGCTACATCTACGCCTTCCTCGTCTCCATCGTGCTGTTCACCGTCGGTGGCATGTTCGCCATCTACGAGGGCTACGAGAAGATCCACGAGCCGCACGCGATCTCGCACTGGTACTGGCCGGTCGGCGTCCTCATCTTCGCGATCGTCGCGGAGTCCTTCTCCTTCCGCACCGCGATCAAGGAGTCCAACGAGATCCGCGGCAACCTGTCGTGGAGCCAGTTCATCAAGCGCGCCAAGGCCCCCGAGCTGCCCGTGGTCCTCCTGGAAGACTTCGGCGCCCTCATCGGCCTGGTCCTCGCCCTCGCGGGCGTCGGCCTCGCCCTGCTGACCGGCAACGGGGTCTGGGACGGCATCGGCACCCTGTGCATCGGCATCCTGCTCATCATCATCGCCCTCGTGCTGGCCGCCGAGACCAAGTCCCTGCTCCTCGGTGAGGCCGCCGGCACCGAGGACGTCGAGAAGATCAAGGCCGCCCTCGTCGACGGGGACGTGGTGACCGGCGTCATCCACATGCGGACCCTGCACCTCGGCCCGGAGGAGCTCCTGGTCGCCGCGAAGATCGCCGTCCAGAGCGACGACACGGCATCGGAGGTGGCCCGCGCCATCAACGCCGCCGAGGCCCGCATCCGCGAGGCGGTCCCGATCGCCCGGGTCATCTACCTGGAGCCGGACATCTACAGCGCCGAGGCCGCCGCGGCGGGCACCAACCCGGCCACGTCCCCGGGCGGCGAAGACCACTGACCGCACCGCACCCACTCCACGACGAGGCCCCCCTGCGCCGGCGCAGGGGGGCCTCGTCGTGGAGGGTCCGGAGTCGTCCTGCAGCGGTTACCGGATCTCGCGCAGCACGTCCAGGATCTCGGCCCTGCCCGGTGCGGCCTGCAGCCGCTCCCGGAAACCGGTGTCCATCAGCTTGCGCGACAGCAGCGCCAGGATCCGCAGGTGCTCGTCCCCGGCCGCGGCCTCCGGTACGGAGATCATGAAGACCAGCCGGGCCTTCGTCCCGTCCAGCGCACCCCACTCGATGCCCTCGTCGGACCGGGCGAAGCCCACCGTCGGGCGGGTCACCGCGTCCGTCTTGGCGTGCGGGATGGCGATGGACTCGCCGAGACCCGTCGTCCCCTGCGCCTCCCGGGCCAGGGCGACCCGTACGAGCTCGTTTACGTCGGTGACGTTGCCGGTGGAGGCCAGCATCTCGGCCATTTCGCGGATCGCCGCCTCCTTGGAACCCGAGGCGAGCTCCGTCTTCACGGTCTGCTCGGTGAGGTACCCGGACAGCACCTCCGCAGGCCCGCCCGTGGCCACCGGAGCCGCGGCAGCGGGCTGAGCCCGTACGGCCGTCCCCGCTCCCGCGCCGGCGGCCGCCGCGACGGAGCCCGTGCGGCCACCGCCACCGGCGCCTACGGGGGCACCCGCGCCGACGAGGACCGGCTGCGGCGCGAGGACCGCGGAGCCGGCGGCCACGCCGTCCCGGCGCTGCTTGAACTCGATCAGGGCGTTCGTCGTCAGCGCCGTCACGACCGCACCGGCCGCGATGGCCACGAAGAACATCGCGACCCCGCTGATCGCACCGAACAGCGAGACGATCGGACCGCCGTGCGGCACCGAGTCCTGGACTCCGGCGACACCGGCGATCGCACCGGCCACCGCGCCACCGAGCATGTTCGCGGGGATGACCTGGGCGGGCCGGGCGGCGGCGAAGGGGATCGCTCCTTCGGAGATGCCGAAGAAGCCCATGAACAGGGCGGCGAGGCCGGTCTCCCGCTCCTCGTCGCTGTAGAGCTTGCGGCGCAGCAGCGTCGCGAGACCCTGGCCGAGCGGCATGACGGGGATGGCCGCCGCGGCCATGCCCATGACGTGGTTGTTGGTGCCGATGAGGCCTACGGCGACGAGGAAGGCCGTCTTGTTGACCGGGCCGCCCATGTCGAAGGCGATCATCAGACCGATCAGGGTGCCCAGCACGATCGCGCTGGAGCCGGTCATCCCGTTCAGCCAGTTGGTGAGGTTCGTGAAGACCCAGGAGATCGGTTGCCCGATCACATAGATGTAGAACAGCCCCAGGGCCAATGTCGACGCGATCGGGATCACGATGATCGGCATGATCGGCTGGATGACCTTGGGGACCTTGACCTTCTTGATCCACACGACCAGATAGCCGGCGAGGAAGCCCGTCACGATGGCACCCAGGAAGCCGGCGTTCGCGTCGGCCCCGTAGATGTGCACGGCGTCGGCGGCGAGGAATCCGCCGATCATGCCGGGTACGAGGGCCGGGCGGTCGCCCAGTGCGTAGGCGATGTAGCCGGAGAAGATCGGCAGCATCAGCGAGAAGCCGGTCACGCCGAGCTTGTTGACGTAGAACCAGAAGGTCCCATCGGGAATGACCAGCCCGCCCTTGGCGTCCGCGTGCCCGCCCAGCGACAGCGAAACGGCCAGCAGCAGACCGCCCACCACCACGAACGGGATCATGTGCGAGACGCCGTTCATCAGCGCCTTGTACGCCTGACTGCGCTGCTTGCCGCCACCACCGCTGCCCGCGGCCGCCGCGGTCCCGGCCTGCACCGGCGCGCTCTGCGCGCGCCGGATCAGCTCCTCCGGCTTGTGGATGCCGTCCGCGACGCCCGTGGACAGGACCCGCTTGCCCGCGAACCGCTCGAGGTCGACTTCCTTGTCCGCGGCGATGATGACCGCGTCCGCCTCCCTGACATCGTTGTCAGAGAGTACGTTCTCGGCCCCGATGGAACCCTGGGTCTCCACCTTGATCGAGACGCCGAGGCGGTCGGCGGCCTGCTGGAGCTTCTCCGCGGCCATGTACGTGTGCGCGATACCGGTGGGGCACGCGGTAACGGCGACAACCTTCACGGGCTTCCGCCCGCTCGTGTCCCCGCCTGCGGGAGGGCCTGCCGGACTGGTCACTGGAATCTCCTCACGACACGTGCGTTGTCCTGCGGGATCGCGCGTACAACCCGACCCAACGGCATCCTCCAACATGTAAGGGGCGGATCAAAAGTCCGAAAGGCCCCCAATCCTCCGCCAGAGGCCCCGAAGTTCAGCCGAGGCTTGCTTTCAGGTCGCCTGGGCCCCGCTCCGCCGATCGGTGTAGATTCGTCATGAGTGTCAGGCGTCGCTGCTGATGGCGGTCGGGCGGTCCCAGAGACCGGCCGAGGGGAGAGAGGACCCCCGACGGACTGAGCGCCATGTGCGCCGTTCCCACGAACGGTGCGCGGCTCAGCCGTACCCACCTCTCTACGTCACGAGGAGCAGCACCACATGACTGCCGCATTCACCGACTTCAAGGTCGCGGACCTCTCCCTCGCCGTCTTCGGGCGCAAGGAGATCACCCTGGCCGAGCACGAGATGCCGGGTCTGATGTCGATCCGCCGGGAGTACGCGGCCACCCAGCCGCTGGCCGGCGCCCGGATCACCGGCTCGCTGCACATGACCGTGCAGACCGCCGTTCTCATCGAGACCCTCGTCGCCCTCGGCGCCGATGTCCGCTGGGCCTCCTGCAACATCTTCTCCACGCAGGACCACGCGGCCGCCGCCATCGCCGTCGGCCCCAACGGCACCGTCGACAACCCGCAGGGCGTCCCCGTCTTCGCCTGGAAGGGCGAGACGCTGGGAGAGTACTGGTGGTGCACCGAGCAGGCGCTGACCTGGCCGAACACCCCCACCGGCGGCCCGAACATGATCCTGGACGACGGCGGCGACGCCACCCTCCTGGTCCACAAGGGCGTCGAGTTCGAGAAGGCCGGCGCCGCTCCGGACCCGTCCACCGCGGACGCCGAGGAGTACGCGTACATCCTGACGCTCCTCAACCGCACCCTGGGCGAGTCCCCGCAGAAGTGGACGCAGCTCGCGTCCGAGATCCGCGGCGTCACCGAGGAGACCACCACCGGCGTCCACCGTCTCTACGAGATGATGGCCGAAGGCACCCTGCTGTTCCCGGCGATCAATGTGAACGATGCCGTCACCAAGTCGAAGTTCGACAACAAGTACGGCTGCCGTCACTCCCTCATCGATGGCATCAACCGCGCCACCGATGTCCTGATCGGCGGCAAGGTCGCGGTGGTCTGCGGTTACGGCGACGTCGGCAAGGGTTCCGCGGAGTCCCTGCGTGGCCAGGGTGCGCGTGTGATCATCACTGAGATCGACCCGATCTGCGCGCTCCAGGCGGCGATGGACGGCTACCAGGTCGCGACGCTGGACGATGTCGTGGAGATCGCCGACATCTTCATCACGACCACGGGCAACAAGGACATCATCATGGCCGCGGACATGGCCAAGATGAAGCACCAGGCGATCGTGGGCAACATCGGCCACTTCGACAACGAGATCGACATGGCCGGTCTGGCGAAGATCGAGGGCATCGTCAAGGACGAGGTCAAGCCCCAGGTCCACACCTGGAAGTTCCCCGACGGCAAGGTCCTCATCGTGCTGTCCGAGGGTCGTCTGCTGAACCTGGGCAACGCGACGGGTCACCCGTCCTTCGTGATGTCGAACTCCTTCGCGGATCAGACGCTGGCCCAGATCGAGCTCTTCACCAAGCCGGAGGAGTACCCCACCGGGGTCTACGTGCTTCCCAAGCACCTGGACGAGAAGGTGGCGCGCCTGCACCTCGACGCCCTCGGCGTCCGCCTCACCACCCTCCGCCAGGAGCAGGCCGACTACATCGGCGTCCCGGTCGAGGGCCCGTACAAGGCGGACCACTACCGCTACTGATCTCTCCCGATCCCCGCGGATCCGCAGCACTCACGCGTCAGGCCCCCGGCATCCGTGCCGGGGGCCTGCCCCGTACCCGCCCGAAACCCAGGAAGACGCCCCATGCCCCGCGGCCGCTACGCGCTCCACGACCCGCACGACCACACCCCCCTCGGCGAGGAGCACTTCCACTGCGCCCCGGGCCCCTCCGGCTGGCGCTACGTCTCCCAGTTCACCGCGCCCGACGGCGCACACCGCGGCTCCGTGGACCTGGCCGTCGACGAACTGGGCCGCCCCATCCGGCTCGAGGTCAACGCCTCCAGCTGGCAGGTCCGCGGCGCCGCCATCGACGGCGTCACCTGGGTCCGCACCGACCCCGCCGGAGCCGAAGCCACCGAGGGCAACGTCCCCGGGGCCGCCGGCTTCACCGGCACCTCCCCGGCCTTCCTCATCGCCACGGCCCGGCTGCTGCGCCTGGCCCCCGGCGCACCTGCCACCCGGGTACGCCTCGTGGCCCTGACCGACCCGGTGCTGGCGGCCCGCACGACCGACCAGGCCTGGGCCCTGCTGCGCCGCGCGGAACACCCCACGGACAGCGGCCCGCTCCGCGTCGACGAATACCGGGTCACCGCCCTGGACACCGGCGAGGTCCACACGGTCCACATCGCCGGCGACGTGGTCCTCTCGGCCCCCGGCATCGAACTGGAGCACCTGGAAACCCCGCCGTCCGCCTTCGCCTAGGCGGGCGGAGCGAACCCGGTCGCCTTCGGCGGCTGTACTGGCGTCCCGTGCGCGGGAACCACCGGCGCGACCGGAACCACCGGCGGTGCGACGGGCACCACGGCAGGCATGACCACGGGCCCGGGCGGCCCGTAGGGGACCGGTTGCGCCCCGGGAGCCGGCTGCCGGAAGGCCCGAGCCGCGTCCCGCGACTGCCGCTCGTGCACCACTGCCATCAGGAACGCCGCGGCGGGCACCCCGACCGGCGGCGGAGCCCCCGTACGCGCCACCAGATCGTCCGCGAGCCGAGCCGCCATCGAGGCGCCCACCTGCGGATCCAGCTGGTCCATGCGCGTCAGGTACTGCCGTACCGCCAGCCACAGCCCGTCCGGCACCGCGGACAGGTCCAGCCCCCCGAACCGCCCGGCCAGCCACGGTGGCGGCGGCGGCACCGGCATCACCCGAGCTCCCGGCACCCGCTCCCGGACGACCAGCGTCCCCGCGAACACGTCCCCGAGCCGCCGCCCCCGCTCGGAGAACAGCGAAGCGATGCACGCCACGGACCCGAAGGTCATCAGCAGTTCGAAGACCCCGAAAGCCCCGCGCACCAGAGCGTGCCGGAACCGGATCGGCCCGCCGTCGTCGCGCACCACGCGCAGCCCGCAGGCGAGCTTGCCCAACGACCGCCCGTGGCTCAGCGTCTCCACCGCGATCGGCACACCGACCAGGATGAGCACGAACGAGGCCACCGACACGGCGGCCCGGGCCGCCCCGTCCAGCGAGGCGGTGGCCAGGACCAGCCCGACCGAAATGAGCAGGTACCCGGCGACGTACACGAGCAGGTCGAGCAGGATCGCCAGCGCCCGGCTCGGCAGCCTCGCCGGCCGTAGGCCCAGGACTACCGCGTCCCCCGTCACCAGATCGCTCACTGCTGCACACCCTTCACGTGACCTGCCCCGCCCCTTTGACCTCCAGTCTGCCAAGCTGACGAGGCAGGAGTCAGGAAAATCAGGGGTTGACCAGGGGCAGGGGAGCGCCAACCGCATGGATCTCGACGTCTTCGTTGCGGCCCACCAGGCGCAGTGGGCGCGCTTGGAACAGCTCCTCGCCCGGGGCCGCCGCCTCACCGGAGCCGAGGCCGACGAGCTCGTCGCGCTCTACCAGCGCACGGCCACCCACCTCTCCCTCGTCCAGTCCAGCACTCCCGACCCGATGCTCACGGGCCGCCTGACCCAGCTCGTCGCGCGCGCCCGCGCCACGGTGACGGGCACCCGCCGGGCCGGCTGGCGCGACGCGGCCCGCTTCTTCACGTCCGGCTTCCCGGCCGCCGTCTACCTGAGCCGCCGCTGGTGGATACCCACGGCACTGATCTCGACCGCCGTCGGCGTGCTCGTCGGCTGGTGGATCGCGACGCACCCGGAGATCCAGGGGGCCCTCGGCGCTCCGGAGGACCTGAAGGCGATGACGAAGCCGGGCGGCGAGTACGAGACGTACTACTCCAGCCACCCCGCGGCCTCCTTCGCGGCCCAGGTCTGGACGAACAACGCCCAGGCGGCCGCGATCTGCCTCGTCCTGGGCGGCTTCCTGGGCCTGCCGGTCCTGTACATCCTGTGGCAGAACATGCTGAACCTGGGCGTCGGCATCGGCCTGATGTCCTCGGCCGACCGCCTCGACGTCTTCCTCGGCCTGATCCTCCCGCACGGCCTGCTGGAGCTGACCGCCGTCTTCGTAGCCGCCGGTACGGGCCTCCGCCTGGGCTGGACGGTCATCGACCCCGGCCACCGCACCCGCCGAGTAGCCCTGGCCGAACAGGGCCGCGCCGCCCTCGGCATGGCCATCGGCCTGGCGGCGGTCCTCTTCCTCTCGGGCCTGATCGAAGGCTTCGTCACCCCCTCCGGCCTGCCCACGTGGGCCCGCATCACCATCGGCGTCGCCGCCGAGGCGGCCTTCCTGATCTACGTCTACGTCCTGGGCGGCCGCGCTGCCCGGGCAGGAGACACCGGCGACGTGGAGCAGGCCGACCAGACGGCGACGCTCCCTACCGCCGCTTGATGTGCGCACGAGCATGCTGAGCTGCTAGTCTCCTCGTCGTCCCGCAAACGCTGTTGACACAGTGGCTGCGGGGAGGTAGATTCGAACGGTTGCCTCGAACTGGACAAGTTCGGCAGCGATGGTTTAAAGTCTTTCTCGCCCCCCAGGAATTGAATTCCACGTGGGCACATTCGACTCCTCATTCAGGAATCTGAAGCCGGGAAATCCGGTGGAAAACTTCTGATAGAGTCGGACTCGCTGGAAAGGGAAACGCGAAAGCGAAGAACTGGAAAGCGAAACCCGCTGACTGGGAATCGGACACGAAAGAGTCTGATAGAGTCGGAGACACAAGAACGAAGGAAGCGCCCGGAGGAAAGCCCGAGAGGG
>NZ_JAPNLJ010000109.1 GCF_026627445.1 Streptomyces sp. H27-H1 | reverse complement strand
CTTCAGAACTAACACAGTGGACGCGAGCAACTGAGGACAAGCCCTCGGCCTATTAGTACCAGTCAGCTCCACCCGTTACCGGGCTTCCACATCTGGCCTATCAACCCAGTCGTCTACTGGGAGCCTTACCCTCTCAAGGAGGTGGGAATACTCATCTTGAAGCAGGCTTCCCGCTTAGATGCTTTCAGCGGTTATCCCTCCCGAACGTAGCCAACCAGCCATGCCCTTGGCAGGACAACTGGCACACCAGAGGTTCGTCCGTCCCGGTCCTCTCGTACTAGGGACAGCCCTTCTCAATATTCCTACGCGCACAGCGGATAGGGACCGAACTGTCTCACGACGTTCTAAACCCAGCTCGCGTACCGCTTTAATGGGCGAACAGCCCAACCCTTGGGACCGACTCCAGCCCCAGGATGCGACGAGCCGACATCGAGGTGCCAAACCATCCCGTCGATATGGACTCTTGGGGAAGATCAGCCTGTTATCCCCGGGGTACCTTTTATCCGTTGAGCGACGGCGCTTCCACAAGCCACCGCCGGATCACTAGTCCCGACTTTCGTCCCTGCTCGACCCGTCGGTCTCACAGTCAAGCTCCCTTGTGCACTTACACTCAACACCTGATTGCCAACCAGGCTGAGGGAACCTTTGGGCGCCTCCGTTACTTTTTGGGAGGCAACCGCCCCAGTTAAACTACCCATCAGACACTGTCCCTGATCCGGATCACGGACCGAGGTTAGACATCCAGCACGACCAGAGTGGTATTTCAACGACGACTCCACAACCACTGGCGTGGCCGCTTCAAAGTCTCCCACCTATCCTACACAAGCCGAACCGAACACCAATATCAAACTATAGTAAAGGTCCCGGGGTCTTTCCGTCCTGCTGCGCGAAACGAGCATCTTTACTCGTAGTGCAATTTCACCGGGCCTATGGTTGAGACAGTCGAGAAGTCGTTACGCCATTCGTGCAGGTCGGAACTTACCCGACAAGGAATTTCGCTACCTTAGGATGGTTATAGTTACCACCGCCGTTTACTGGCGCTTAAGTTCTCAGCTTCGCCACACCGAAATGTGACTAACCGGTCCCCTTAACGTTCCAGCACCGGGCAGGCGTCAGTCCGTATACATCGCCTTACGGCTTCGCACGGACCTGTGTTTTTAGTAAACAGTCGCTTCTCGCTGGTCTCTGCGGCCACCCCCAGCTCACGGAGTAAATCCGATCACCAGTGATGGCCCCCCTTCTCCCGAAGTTACGGGGGCATTTTGCCGAGTTCCTTAACCATAGTTCACCCGAACGCCTCGGTATTCTCTACCTGACCACCTGAGTCGGTTTAGGGTACGGGCCGCCATGAAACTCGCTAGAGGCTTTTCTCGACAGCATAGGATCATCCACTTCACCACAATCGGCTCGGCATCAGGTCTCAGCCTTAATGAGGGACGGATTTGCCTATCCCTCGGCCTACACCCTTACCCCGGGACTACCACCGCCCGGGTTGGACTACCTTCCTGCGTCACCCCATCGCTTACCTACTACAAGTCTGGGTCACCGGCTCCACCACTTTCCTTTCCCCGAAGGGTCCGGAACGGCTTCACGGGCTTAGCATCGCCTGATTCGATATTGGGCGTTTCAAAGCGGGTACCGGAATATCAACCGGTTGTCCATCGACTACGCCTGTCGGCCTCGCCTTAGGTCCCGACTTACCCTGGGCAGATCAGCTTGACCCAGGAACCCTTAGTCAATCGGCGCACACGTTTCTCACGTGTGTATCGCTACTCATGCCTGCATTCTCACTCGTGAACCGTCCACAACTAGCTTCCGCTGCTGCTTCACCCGGCACACGACGCTCCCCTACCCATCACAGCGGGCGTTGGCCCTATTGCTGCAATGACACGACTTCGGCGGTACGCTTGAGCCCCGCTACATTGTCGGCGCGGAATCACTTGACCAGTGAGCTATTACGCACTCTTTCAAGGGTGGCTGCTTCTAAGCCAACCTCCTGGTTGTCTGTGCGACTCCACATCCTTTCCCACTTAGCGTACGCTTAGGGGCCTTAGTCGATGCTCTGGGCTGTTTCCCTCTCGACCATGGAGCTTATCCCCCACAGTCTCACTGCCACGCTCTCACTTACCGGCATTCGGAGTTTGGCTAAGGTCAGTAACCCGGTAGGGCCCATCGCCTATCCAGTGCTCTACCTCCGGCAAGAAACACGTGACGCTGCACCTAAATGCATTTCGGGGAGAACCAGCTATCACGGAGTTTGATTGGCCTTTCACCCCTAACCACAGGTCATCCCCCAGGTTTTCAACCCTGGTGGGTTCGGTCCTCCACGAAGTCTTACCTCCGCTTCAACCTGCCCATGGCTAGATCACTCCGCTTCGGGTCTAGAGCGTGCAACTCAATCGCCCTATTCGGACTCGCTTTCGCTACGGCTTCCCCACACGGGTTAACCTCGCTACACACCGCTAACTCGCAGGCTCATTCTTCAAAAGGCACGCAGTCACGACCGTTATTCCGAAGAATAACGGCGACGCTCCCACGGCTTGTAGGCACACGGTTTCAGGTACTATTTCACTCCGCTCCCGCGGTACTTTTCACCATTCCCTCACGGTACTATCCGCTATCGGTCACCAGGGAATATTTAGGCTTAGCGGGTGGTCCCGCCAGATTCACACGGGATTTCTCGGGCCCCGTGCTACTTGGGAGATTCTTAAGCAAGCCGTTAATGTTTCGTCTACGGGGGTCTTACCCTCTACGCCGGACCTTTCGCATGTCCTTCGACTACATCAACGGTTTCTGACTCGCCGACCGGCCGGCAGACCGATCAAAAGAATTCCCACAACCCCGTATGCGCAACCCCTGCCGGGTATCACACGCATACGGTTTGGCCTCATCCGGTTTCGCTCGCCACTACTCCCGGAATCACGGTTGTTTTCTCTTCCTGCGGGTACTGAGATGTTTCACTTCCCCGCGTTCCCTCCACACTGCCTATGTGTTCAGCAGTGGGTGACAGCCCATGACGACTGCCGGGTTTCCCCATTCGGACACCCCCGGATCAAAGCTCAGTTGGCAGCTCCCCGGGGCCTATCGCGGCCTCTCACGTCCTTCATCGGTTCCTGGTGCCAAGGCATCCACCGTGTGCCCTTAAAAACTTGGCCTACAGATGCTCGCGTCCACTGTGTAGTTCTCAAGCAACGACCAGTCACCCATCACCCTGATCCGAAGACCAAGTTCACTGGGGCCGGCATCACAGAAGGCATGACCTTACGGCCGTACCCTCAGATACCCAACAACGTGCCAAGCACGATCACCGCCACACTCACTGTTTTCCACGCCGAAGCAGTACTCACAGAAGGTTTTGGAAACCGTGCCAACTAATCAACGTTCCACCCTGAGCTGACCGTGCAGAACATTTGTCTGCAATCGGTACTGTGCTCCTTAGAAAGGAGGTGATCCAGCCGCACCTTCCGGTACGGCTACCTTGTTACGACTTCGTCCCAATCGCCAGTCCCACCTTCGACAGCTCCCTCCCTTACGGGTTGGGCCACCGGCTTCGGGTGTTACCGACTTTCGTGACGTGACGGGCGGTGTGTACAAGGCCCGGGAACGTATTCACCGCAGCAATGCTGATCTGCGATTACTAGCAACTCCGACTTCATGGGGTCGAGTTGCAGACCCCAATCCGAACTGAGACCGGCTTTTTGAGATTCGCTCCACCTCGCGGTATCGCAGCTCATTGTACCGGCCATTGTAGCACGTGTGCAGCCCAAGACATAAGGGGCATGATGACTTGACGTCGTCCCCACCTTCCTCCGAGTTGACCCCGGCGGTCTCCTGTGAGTCCCCATCACCCCGAAGGGCATGCTGGCAACACAGAACAAGGGTTGCGCTCGTTGCGGGACTTAACCCAACATCTCACGACACGAGCTGACGACAGCCATGCACCACCTGTATACCGACCACAAGGGGGGCACTATCTCTAATGCTTTCCGGTATATGTCAAGCCTTGGTAAGGTTCTTCGCGTTGCGTCGAATTAAGCCACATGCTCCGCTGCTTGTGCGGGCCCCCGTCAATTCCTTTGAGTTTTAGCCTTGCGGCCGTACTCCCCAGGCGGGGAACTTAATGCGTTAGCTGCGGCACCGACGACGTGGAATGTCGCCAACACCTAGTTCCCAACGTTTACGGCGTGGACTACCAGGGTATCTAATCCTGTTCGCTCCCCACGCTTTCGCTCCTCAGCGTCAGTAATGGCCCAGAGATCCGCCTTCGCCACCGGTGTTCCTCCTGATATCTGCGCATTTCACCGCTACACCAGGAATTCCGATCTCCCCTACCACACTCTAGCTAGCCCGTATCGAATGCAGACCCGAGGTTAAGCCTCGGGCTTTCACATCCGACGTGACAAGCCGCCTACGAGCTCTTTACGCCCAATAATTCCGGACAACGCTTGCGCCCTACGTATTACCGCGGCTGCTGGCACGTAGTTAGCCGGCGCTTCTTCTGCAGGTACCGTCACTTTCGCTTCTTCCCTGCTGAAAGAGGTTTACAACCCGAAGGCCGTCATCCCTCACGCGGCGTCGCTGCATCAGGCTTTCGCCCATTGTGCAATATTCCCCACTGCTGCCTCCCGTAGGAGTCTGGGCCGTGTCTCAGTCCCAGTGTGGCCGGTCGCCCTCTCAGGCCGGCTACCCGTCGTCGCCTTGGTGGGCCATTACCCCACCAACAAGCTGATAGGCCGCGGGCTCATCCTTCACCGCCGGAGCTTTTAACCCCCGCCCATGCAGGCAGGAGTGTTATCCGGTATTAGACCCCGTTTCCAGGGCTTGTCCCAGAGTGAAGGGCAGATTGCCCACGTGTTACTCACCCGTTCGCCACTAATCCACCCCGAAGGGCTTCATCGTTCGACTTGCATGTGTTAAGCACGCCGCCAGCGTTCGTCCTGAGCCAGGATCAAACTCTCCATGAATGTTTACCGGTTATCCGGTGCACACGCACTTAGAGCGGGACAGTCGAGTCGGAATAAGACCGACCGTCCACTGCATCCTCGCTGTGTAATTGCCTGCAAGCATCACGGCAGAACCGCGACCTCACAGGTCTTTTTCAAAGGAACCTCATCCACCGAAATGGACGGGGTATCAACTTTTGGCGTTGATTTTTGGCACGCTGTTGAGTTCTCAAGGAACGGACGCTTCCTTTGT
>NZ_JAPNLJ010000108.1 GCF_026627445.1 Streptomyces sp. H27-H1 | reverse complement strand
AGCGGGTACCACATCGCTGCGCGATGTGCAAGGGGGGCGGTCGCTGCGCTCCCGCTGGCCCTCGCGATGCGAGGGCGGTCCCCTCCGCTGCGCTCCTGGGACCGGTGGGGCCGGCCGCCGCGCGCCCGGCTGGCCGCGCGGTGCGCGGGCGGGCCACTGGGGTGGGGTGGTGCGGCTAGTGTGGCCTCCAGTAGGGGAGTTGGGGAGTCCTGCGGACTCCTGGGCGGGTCCGCTGCGCTCCCCCGCCTGACGGTCCTTCCGGCTGCGCCTCCAGAACCTTGGGGCCCGCTGGCGCGGGCCGGGCTGACTGTGAGGGGTGGGGTCGCTCGTTCGTGTGAGTTCCAGTGTAGTGCATGCATCGGGTTGATGCAGCATGTACCTTTGGCGGAAACACGGGACACCCTCCAATCACCCGGGCGGGACGCACATTTCAGCGGAGAGAAACCCCGGAATGCGTTACTTCCACCGACCGCCAGATTGCAGAATTCCGGCGCTTGGAGACCCCGGCCACAGAACGGAACCTCAGATCCGCGAAAGGCTGAATTCAAGGTGCGGAGGTGCGCGAGCCGAGTGGCCGCCAGGCCGCGCGGCGGAACCGGTCTCCGGGCTCAGCCACTCCATTTTGTGTTTGTCCGTCGCGGCCGGCACCGCCCGAGACTCAGAGCCGCTGCCGCTGTCCACGACCCGTACTGGGCCGCGGCCCAGTACGCGAAGCCTCATCAGCCATCCCGGTGCCCCATCCGCAGTTGGTCGCGGACGTTGCGCTGGTGCGGCCCTGTGGGAGCCGTCGGGCGGGCTCAGGTACCCGCACGTGGGCAGGGAGGTGCTGAGGTCCGTGCGCGCGTGCGTCTTAAGGAGAAGAGGGTGTCGCGCGCAGAGGCGCTCTGACCTGCGGGTTTGCAAGGGCCTATGTGTTGGTTCTGACACATTGACCTGCGAGTTTGTGCTGGTGGTGACACAAGGGACGCAGATTTGGTCACGGAAAGAGGGACAAACATGCGTCTTGGCTGGTCAGGATGTTGCTGCCCTGCATACAGCCGAAGTGCTGTGTGTTGACTACAGCACCAAGGGGCCACGCCCACGGGGACAAACGTCACCGCTCGCGGGGACAATCTCCGCTAGGGTGCCGGAGACTCACACATGATCGAGGAAACGGAAGTCCATGGCGCCGCCCGGCGAAGCGAGACGCTCCACCAGCAAGGGCCGATCGAAGGCCGCCAGCAGTGAGGCCGGCGCTTCGTCGTCGATCGTGGACAGCTTCGCGAAGGCGCTGGAGCGCACGCCGCCCAAGCCGGGCCGTCCCGTTCACGCGGCGAGCGTGGAGTACCGCTACCGGGCGCCGCACACGGCCTTCGGGCGCAGCGGCTACAGCCAGGTGAGCAACGACTTCCTGTCGGAGGTCCTGGCCGTGCTGATCGCCCGGCACGGGATGTCTCCGGCGCAGTCGGCGGTGCTGGTGTTCTGCATGGGCCGTCAGCGCGAAGGCCGGCTGCGGATCACGCACGTGAAGGTCGCGAAGCACCTCGGGATCGAGCGGGCGAACGTCACCCGGGCTCTGAGCAGCCTGGAGAGCTGGCACATGGTGCAGCGCCGCCCGAACTCGCTGCTGGTCGTGAACCCGTTGATCTGCTTCAAGGGCAACGGCGACATCCAGCAGGCCGTGCTGGATGAGCTGCGTGCGGATGCGGCGAAGGCGCTCAGGGATGCTTTTCCCGAGATGCGGGAGGATGCTCTCGAAGTGGCGGCACTGGAGAGTTTCCCGGAGTTCCAGCCGCCGGCCGCCCCGAAGCCGCGGACGCGGCAGCTGGAGTTCGAGGACACCGACGTGGAGGGACAGGCATGCTGATCCAGGCTCATATCGCCTTCGCGAAGCTGCACGAGCTCGACCTCTCCAAGGCCGCCCACGACCTCCTGAGCGCCCTTGTGAAGCTCCAGCGGCCCGGAGGTGAGGTCAACGCCTCCCAAGTCGAGCTGGCGGCCCGTGTGGGGCTCAGCAAGAACCGGACGTCCATCGCGATGACGCAGCTGGTGGAGCGCAACATCGTGCTGCGCCCCGACCGCCGCTACCGCAGCTACTTCCTCCACCCCTACTTCGCCGGGTACGCCTCCGTCGAAGACCTCGAGCAGGCTCTCGCTGACGCCACTGAGGCCATCAAAGCGGGCGAACTCGCCGCGCCGGCCCCGCCGCCCGAGCCTCAGCGGCACCTGACTGCGGTCCCCACCCGCAGAAGCGCCTGACCGGTCGCCCACAGAAGCGGGGCTCGCCCCTCACCGCGGGGGCGAGCGCCGCTTCTGTGGGTACGGGACACGAACGGCCAGGGCGATACATCGTTCCCCTGGAGGGGAAAGCCGCAGATCCTCGTCTCGTACGGTGGCGACCGCGGGGACCTGGAAGCTGCGACACGGCTCGTGCGGCGCAGCTGAGGTCCTCCGGGAGGCCGTCGGGGCGCGAGCGGACCACCAGGGCCGGGGGCGGCGGAGATTTGTCGGGTGGGTGCTTGGTGGCGAAACGTGTTGGTGGTGCCACACCGACACCCGGATTGGACAACCCCGCTTGTACAACGGTGGGGTCGTCGCAGGTCAGGGCACGTTTCTTGGAGCGACTCTGAAAACCCGTGTGTCGGCTTCGATACCAAAGCGCCACGCCAGCTTGTACAAATCCGAGATCACCGGCCGCCTGTACGAGACAGGCCCGCCGAAGCGGCAGCCCCAGACACCGCTCAGAGCTGTCCGGGCCGCCGGATAGCTCTGGTCATCACCCCCGGGTGATAACCACCCGTGGGATCTGCCCCTGGTGCACACGAAAGTGCAGCAGGGGCACATTTCTGCCCCCGGTCGGCGAGCCGGTTGCAGCAGCCGCGCCCGTGTAGCCGCGCCCGGGGCAGCGGCCATCCGCTGCCCCGGTGAGGTTGACCTTGCTACCCGTGCAGCAGCCGTGTGCCGCCTGAGCCGTGCGAATACTGCGCTCCACTCTGCTGCGCTCCACTCTGCTGCACACCTCAGCGGACTTGCAGCAGACGTCCTTGCACCCTCACCACCAGGAGCAGCAGGACCTCGCGGGCCGGGCAGCACGGTGGTGCTGCAACCGGCTGGTGACGACCGTCGACGGCGGGGGTCTGGCGGGATCGGTCTTGCACCCCAATGTAGGTAAGTACTTGTAGTGCCTATCTGCGGGTTGAACTCCCTCCCCCCTGAGAGCAGAGCTCGGGCCGGGAACGGCGAGGGTGTGGCTCCGGGACGGAAGGCGCGGCGACGCGGTCCTTGGGGCCGTGGCCGCGAGTCCGGGGCCCTCTGCCCGCTCGAACCGCTGTGCGCCGCTGTGAGCGCCTCTGGGGCCTCTCGCCGCAGTCGGGGAGCCCGGAGGGCGTCAAAACGCCGCAGGCGGCCGTACAGCGCCGGGAAGGATCATGCGCGGCGGGAGACGGCCGGACGTCGGCGCAGGTGAGCGGGTGAGGATTGCCCCGCGTGGCGAGCTTTGTTCTCAGGGGGGAGAGATCTACAACCCGCACAGAGGTACTACCTGTACTACCTACTGATGGGGTGCAAGGCCGTCTGTGGATCCGGCCCGCGACGAACCGCCGGCCGTGACTCCTGGAGCGGCGCCCCGGGAGCCGCCCGGGGATGGGTGCAAGGGTGCAAGGCCGGGCGTCGACCCGTCTCTCTGCTGACGGTGCCGATCTCATCCGCGCGCAGCGCGAGAGCGCCCCGCGCATCCGTGCGCGCAGTCGCGTGAGCCGGGTTTTCCACAGCTTCACCTACCGGTACTTCGCCTACGGCGGGTGGGAAGAGCGCGCTCGTCATCTGGTCGGTCAGTCCTAGGTATTCCTTCTACGCGAGCGATCCCTCACCAAACGACGGACCCGATCCCTCACCAAACAACGAACATGGGGCTCTGCAGCGGACCGTCCTCGCCTTCGGCTCCGGCGTCTTCGACCCGAGCAGGGCGCGGTCGGACTGGTCCGGGATGGCGCGGGTCAGACCTCGAGGTACGCGACCACGACGACGGTCCGCAAAACCGAAACCCAGTACAACAAGCGGACCCGCTCGACGTCGTCGGCGTACTCGCGCAGCTGGGGGCCGGCGGCGCTGCCGGGGAGCGGCTCGCCGACTTCGGGGTTGACGGAGACGACGACCAGGGCGCGGTCCAGGGCGTGGATGTCCGCCTCGCTGGTGATGTTCTCAAGCTGCTTCGCGGCGGAGTCGGAGAACGTGATCCGGGCGCGGCGCGGGCCGTGCGGTGTGGGCATCAGGCGACGGCCGGGCGCTGGGCTGCGAGGCGGGTGAGGTGGGCCTCGCGCAGCTCCTCCCACGGGGTGCACTGCTCGGGGTCGGGCAGGCCGTTGGTGGCGATGTCCTCCAGGACGGCGGCGAACCGGTCGGCGTCGGCGCGGGTCTTGGCCGCGTACGCGCGGACCGCTTCGGCGGCCGCGGGCTCCAGCTGCCGGGCGGCGGTGTCGGCGGGGGCCGGCTGTTCGCTCATCGAGGACTCCGTAGGGCCGGAACTGGCGGTGTCTCACCACGGTAGCGCCGGGGCGGGCCGCCGGACCCCGGTACGGACGAACGTCCACGGCGCCGCCCTCGCGCGGCAGTCACGTCGGCAGGCCGACCGGGGTCCGGCCGCCGGATCCCGGGGCAGACGCCCCCCTTGCACGGTCACTCTCTGTTTACTCATATGTGCGCGTCTCGTTCAATGTCACGTGTCACGCTCCCCGGCCTCCAAAGGCCCTGGAGAGCCGTTTTCGGCTCAAGAAACGGACAAACAGGGACTCTTTGAAGGGAGCGTGACACTTATGATCTTACTTCCCGGGGGTGCGTGACAGTCACAGCCCGTTAGCGTGACACGCAAGATTTGACGTGTGCGGGGTCACCGGTGACCGCCTGGGCAAGGAACGCGGCGAGGTCGCCGGCGGCTTCGGTGTCGGCGGTGGCGAGCCGGGCCGCGAACCCCAGCTGGTCGACGCTGACGCCCGGGACCAGGCGGGCGAGTTCGGTGAGCAGCGCGGCGTGGGTGAGCACCGGCGCGGGCAGAAGGCCGGCGGCCCTCTCGCGGGCGGCCGGTTCGCTGTAGTGCCCGAGGTGCGCGGCCAGTGCGTACGCGAACCAGGTGTCGACGTCGCCCTGGACGTAGGACCCGGCGCGGCGGGTGAGTTCGTCGCGTACGGCCTCGTCACCTTCGCGGGGCACGGTCTGCTCCAGCGTGCCCAGCTCGCGCAGCGCCTGGAGCTCGTCGGCGCGGGCCGCGATCCGGGCGGCTTCGCGCAGCTCGGCTTCCCGGGCGGCGGCGGCCGCGGCTTCGGCGGCGAGCTCGGCCTGGACGACGACGTCGCCCTGCGGGTCGTACACGTCGTCGGTCCCGGCGAGCAGCTGCGTGGTCGGGTAGGTCCCGCGCATCGCTGCGCGGGACCCCCCTCAGAACCGTGCTTGCCACTTTCACGGCACACGGCTCAAGCAGACATGTCGGCCTCTAACGAGAAGTCCTCTTTCGGTCTTCGGCAT
>NZ_JAPNLJ010000107.1 GCF_026627445.1 Streptomyces sp. H27-H1 | reverse complement strand
CACAGCGCGGCAGGAGCGGCTCCAGCCGCCCCCACTCCGCATTCGTCAGATCCCCTCGACCAACCACGCCAACCAGCCTGGCCTCACAAGCATGATCACGTCAGGAGATCCAGGAAACAGAACCTAGAGCCCTTCCGGGGCCAGCACACGCTGTCCGGTCGCGTTGGTCGTGAAGGCCAGTGACCGGACGGCGTCCTCGACCAGGGCGTCACTCACGGTCCGGGCTGCGGGCTCGTTCCCGCCTGTTGCCGGGGCGCACCAGGCACGCAAGGTTCGTGCCGCGATCTTCAGTCCCGCGGTGTTCAGCGCGGTGAGGATCGACTCGACGGCGTGACCGACGGCCTTCATCTGGTCGACGAATGCCACGATCAGCGGTTTCGGGGGTCGAGTTCCCCCGCGAAGAAAATCGTCGCGGACTTCAGCACCTCGTTGACCTCACGTAGCCGCTTGTTCTCCGCCCGCAGCCTGCGCAGTTCCTCGCGCTCGCCCGTGCTCACGCCCGCGACCTGGCCCGCGTCGACCTCGTACTGCGTTACCCAGCGCCGCACGGACTCCCGGGAGACACCGAGCGAGTCGGCGACCTGGATGTGCAGTGCACGCTCGGAGGAGTACTCCGAACGGTGCTCTGTCACCAGCCTCACGGCCTGGCTACGAAGGGCTGCGTCAATCTTCTTGGGCATGTGTCCCATCCTCTCTGCTGTCTCACAACTGAGCGGCAGAGAAGTCAGAACGGTTCACCGGCACACCCGCCACGGCCTGAACGACCGACCACCGACGGCCCTTCCAGCCCTCAGACGATCACACCCCCAACAACATGACAGTGCCCGCACGAGCTCTGTTGGTTCCCGGAAGGATTCCCGATGGGGAGGGTGGCTTCGATTCCAGCAGGTGAGTATGGAGCCCCCGACCTATATAGGAGCCGTTTCATGGCGACCCCGATAGAAGACACCGTGATGGCAATGAGCCTCCGTGGTGCCGACGTGATCAACCAAGTCAGCACGACGAACGGCGTGCTCGTTGAGTACGTTTTCTACCACAACGCGGCCTGGTACGTTCGAGACACCAATAGCCTCGATGTCAATCTCTCCCTGGACAAGAGTGGATTCTCTGGATCCCGTCGGGATGGGAGTTCGGTTTCCTTCCCGGAGAACCCCGACAGCTGCGAGCCGGATTATTTGGCGCTTTCCGCATGTTTTTTCGCGCTGGAGATGGATCCATTTCCTGAAGGTCGCGCTTCGTGTGACATTATTTCCCGCCAGGGTCAGCTTGTCTCGTACTTCAGCACCCCGCTCAGGGTAGCCGGATATGGCAGTGACGCAACCAGCCAGCCCCACGTGACCGATGAGCGGGAGCTGGTTGCGCAGCAGGAATCTGTGCTGAAGAGTACAAGGAATCTGCTCCACAATACAAAGCAGAAACTGGCTGACCCGAAAGCGGATGCCACCTTCTATGCAAAGAAGGTCGCCAACTACCAGCACACCTATGACAATGCTGCGGCCGCGCTCGATGCGGCTTCCAATCCGACAGCCCAAGGATATCTCTTCAATTCGCGCACTGTCCCCTTTTCTTTTGGTAAGGACGGCTATCCCGCATTCGATGAATTCCAGGCTCTGCAGGACCTCGGTTCACAAGCGGTCGAGGCGAACGGGTTCATCCAGAAGAAGAAACGTCCGATCATGGGTTCGGCCATGATTATCGGCGGCGAAGCGTACATTTCCGGTAGTGAGCCGAGCAACGTCGGAGGTATCGTCAATCCGGTCGTGACCAAGCTGCTTGGTGAAATTGATTCGGGAGACCGGTCGAGGGGCCACGGAAAGTGCGCCGAGATGGTGATCCTCAACAGGTATCTCAGTGCGCACGGAATCTCTGACCTGGATGCCGCGAAGGCTCACTTTGCCAAGGTCGGCGCCGCCAGCTACGCACGGATCGTGAGTAGTTCCACCCCTGCAGCACCGTGTAGTTCTTGCTGGAAGGTCCTCAGAGGTCTCGGCATTTCTTTCGAATCCGGCCATAAAATCAAGGCTGTCACGGCGAAGTCGCGGCACCTGATCGTGCAGCGGAACAAGGCCAACATCGGCAAACTCAAGCAGATGGAAGCCGAGACCTGTTTCATTGTGAACCACGATGTCTTCTTCGGGGAAGAATACCGAAACCACGTCCAGGAACTCGCCAAGGGTGCTGCCGACAGCGTAGACCTCCTGGCCGAGTTGGTGTTCGTAATTACTAACGGCCAGATCAAGTTCTGGTGGACGTCGGGGGCGCGTGGGATACTCATGCACGTCGTGGGGGAGGCACTTGCCGAGGCCGCCCCGAACCTCCGCTGGGACAAGACCATTGGGGGAGTGCAGGCGAATCTGCGCGGGGCGAAGAGGAGCTGACGGGGTGTTGTCGCGTGGTCGGTGGTGGGTGGGATGATCTTGGGGTTGTTGTGTCCGGAGAGGGGCCCGATCGTGTCGTCCGCCAGGCCGTCGTACCGGAACCACCGCTACCCGGTCGAGAACATTTCGCACTGCGTGTGGCTGTGAGCCTTTTCCAACCTGACTGCGGCGGTGAGGTGGTGGAGGTTGCCAGCTGTACGGAACGACGAAGCTCCTGGTAGACGGGTTCTCGACCAAGATCACCCGTGTCCGCCAGGAGCTTCGCGTGCTCTACCCCTCGTCGATCGATCGGTCCAGCGGCACCCTGCGCTACCTGACCACGCGGTTCCGTGCCCGGCAGCGAGAGATCGGGACCCGGTGGCGACGGCTGCCTGTCGGCCGTCAGGCCCTGCTCGCCCTCGCCCACCTGCGGTGCGGGGACACCTACGCGCGGCTCGCCGCCGGGTTCGGCATCGCCGTCGCGACCGTGTACCGATACATACGTGAGGTGATCGACGTCCTGGCCGCCGCCGCGCCGACCCTGACCGAGGCAATGAAGCCCGTGCGAGCGAAAGCCTTCGTGATCCTGGACGGCGCCCTGCTGCCGATCGACCGGATCGCCGCCGACACCCCGTACTACTCCGGGAGACAGAAACGCCACGGCATGAACATCCAGGTCCTCACCGACCCGTTCGGCCGACTGCTGCGGGTCTCGCCGGCATTGCCCGGCTCGACCCGTGACCTGACCGCCGCCCGGCGCCACGGCATCATCGAGGCGCTCGCCGAGGCCCACGTGAGTGCTGGGCGGACAAGGCTTACCAGGGCGCCGGGCGCCCCGTCCGGGTGCCGTTCAGGGGCCGTCGACTCAATCACTGGAAGCGGCGACACAACAGCACCCACGCCAAGATCCGCTGTCTCGGCGAACAGGCTGGCCACTCTGAAGGGCTGGCGGCTTCTGCGGAAGCTCCGCTGCAGCGCCAACCGGATCACCGACATCGTGAAGGCCGTCGTCGTCCTTCACCACGCCTCAACCTGAGGTTGGAAAAGGCTCCTTGACCCCGGATTTTGGACACCGGAGACACTTGGATCTTGATGGTCCAGGAGAACGGAGTCGTTGTACCGGTCGAGGCCAGGAGCAACGATCAGGTCGGTCGCTGGTGATCTCGGGGTGAACACCGAGACGCTGCGGAACTGGATCCGGGCCGCCGATGGCCATCGCCCAGGCGCCCACTCCTCGCCGCCAGCCGCTGTCCAGGCGGGCAGTGACGGGGCCTGACCCTTGATCGTGGACACCCTGATCATTGGATCGTGAAGATCCGAGGAACAGGAGTTCCCATTAGAAGTCATCTCATTTGGCTGGTTGGGTAGGCTGTCGGTCATGGTGGGGATCGTTGAGCGGCTGGTGCCGGATGAGTTGTGGTGTCTGTTCCAGCGGGTGGTGCCTGAGCCGCCGTCGCGGCCTCAGGGCGGTGGCCGGCGTCGGCACGGAGATCGGGAGGTGCTCGCGGCGATCGTGTTCGTCGCCACCTCGGGTTGCACCTGGCAGCAGCTGCCCACAGCGTCGTTCGGACCCTCCGGAGCAACCGCCCATCGGCGCTTTTCCGAGTGGTCAAAGGCCCGGGTGTGGGCCAAACTCCACCGCCTGGTCCTGGATGAACTCGGTGCCCGCGGCGAACTGGACTGGTCGCGTTGCGCTATCGACTCGGTGAACATGAGGGCCCTGAAAAGGGGGATCTGACAGGTCCGAATCCTGTGGATCGGGGCAAGTACGGATCAAAGATCCACTTGATTACCGAACGGACCGGTCTGCCCCTCTCCGTCGGTATCTCCGGCGCGAACATGCACGACAGCCTCGGTCTCGAACCACTCGTGCGAGGCATCCCACCGATCCGATCCCGACGAGGACCCCGCCGACGGCGCCCCGGCAAGCTCCACGCCGACAAGGGCTACGACTACGCTCACCTGCGTCGATGGTTACGCGGACGCGGCATCACCCACCGCATAGCCCGCCGCGGCATCGAATCCTCCCAAACCCTGGGCCGGCACCGCTGGACCGTCGAACGCACCATGGCCTGGCTCGCCGGCTGCCGCCGACTCCACCGCCGCTACGAACGCAAGGCCGAACACTTTCTCGCCTTCACCAGCATCGCCTGCACCCTCATCTGCTACCGCAGACTCGCCAAATGAGATGACTTCTTAGGGACGTCGAAGTACAGCCTTGAGTTCCGGGCCGATGCCGTCGCGCTGTACCGGGCCACGCCTGGTGGCAGCTACGCATCGGTGGCCAAGGACCTGGGCATCAACCACGAGACGCTGCGCGTCTGGGTTCGGGATGCCGAGCAGGCCGCGCGGCCCGGCGCCAGCGAGGCGAGCACGATCGAGAATGAGAACCGGCAGCTCCGGGCGAGGGTGAAGGAGCTCGAGCTCGAGCGGGAGACTGCGGAGGGCCGCGAAGTATTTTGCGGGCGAGACCAGCTGGTGAGCAGCCGCTTCCAGTTCGTCGATGATCATCGTGGCGCCTCCGGCGTCAAGCGGCTGTGTCGGATACTTGCGCTCTCTCGCTCCGGGTTCTACCGGTGGGTGGCCGGCGCGGACGCGCGGTCCGGCCGGGTCCGGGCGGACGCCGAGCTGGCGGATCGGATCACCGTGATCCACCAGGAGTCGGATGGTAGCTACGGGGCCCCGCGCGTCACCGCTGAGCTACGGGGCAACGGTGTTCTGGTCAACCACAAGCGCGTCGCCCGGGTCATGCGTGCCTGGGGCATCGTCGGTTTCCACCTGTGCAAGAAGGTCCGCACCACCGTCCCCGAGCCATCGGCGATACCGGTTCCGGACCTACTGCGACGCGACTTCACCGCGAACGCGCCGAACGCCAAGTACGTCGGCGACATCACCTATCTCCCGATCGGAGGCGGTCAATTCTTGTACCTGGCAACGGTGTTGGACCTCCGCTCGAAACGGCTGGCGGGCTGGTCGATCGCCGACCACATGCGCATCTCGCTGGTCACCGACGCCCTCAAAGCCGCGGCCGCCGCCCGGGGCGCCGACGGACTGCGCGGGGCGATTTTCCACACCGATCACGGCTCGCAGGGCGGATTCAACCGGTCGTCGCAACACCTTGATCAAGGAGGTGCGTGGTGGGACGAGACCAGAGTCAGAGGGTGCCGGAGGCGCCTGCGGGAGCGCGGCGGCAGTGGGCGGCGGATCGCGTCGGGAGTGACGACGGTAGAGGCCGCGGTGGCTGTTGGTGTGTCATGGCCGGTCG
>NZ_JAPNLJ010000106.1 GCF_026627445.1 Streptomyces sp. H27-H1 | reverse complement strand
GGCGACTTGGCAAGGTCACCCGCATCAACGGGAGCTTCGTTGCGTTCGTAGCGCCTCCGCCGGACACCGTCACACGGCCACACCAGCGCGTCTACAAGATCAATCCGACTTTGCAACAGCCCTGGGGTGCCGGGGCCCAGGGGGTCCAGGGCTTTCCGGGGGACGGACGTTCCCGCGCCCAGGGCTTGTTGTCGGTTCCGAGCACGATGATGCGGGTGTGGAATTTCCCGTCGATGTATTCGCTTTCGATGAATACCTCGCTCGTGGCGGCTCCCCCCAGACTGATCCAGCCGTCCCAAACGGGATCTGCCACGCGTGTCCACACCGCCTTGTCGGCCCCGATCACAAACTGCTCGAACCAATCCCCGCGACCCCCGGGAAGGGGCCGTTTGGTAATGCCATATTCGCAAACATATATACCGCCCCCGGGAGCAGGGCACTCACTCGCCTGGGCCGGTGCGACACCGACGACAAGCGCTGCGATGAGGGCGACTGCGGCGACAGCCTTATTCGTTCTCTTCACGTGAAATCCTTGCTCACTTATCGAAGGCCTGCACACGCAGTGTCCCGAGGTTACCGACGGATTTCGAGTGCTGCCACAGCTGTTCGTATATGTTGGTGATATAGACGCGTTCGGAACATCCGGTCCGGGTCTTCTTGCCGCCAGGGAGGGGGTTCTTGCACTTCGTAGGCTGCTTTGTCGCCGAGAGTATGCCGCGAGCGGAGACCCCTCCACTCACCGAGTACGCGAAGACGGGGCCTCCGCTGTCGCCGGAGCCGGCGATAAATCTGCCGGCTATCTGCTCTAGGGTGTCGACATGCCGGGTCGAGCCGCTGTCCATTTTGACCCATTGGCTGACCGAGACGACCTTCGCGCCACAGACCTCGCCCATGAGCGCCCCGCTCGCACAGAGGCGCTCACCTACGAAGGCACGACCGTCCGCGGCGACCTTTTCCATACCGCTTGTCACGGGCAGACCTATGCCATAGCCGGTCTGGATGTACTCCATCGCCTGATGCCAGGGTTCAATCTCGATCAACAAGGAGTCGAATTCCTCGCTCGTGTCCACCACTTTGCCGACGGTGGCGTTGCCGGAACCATCGGTGACCGTGTCCCCCTTCTTCCCGCAATGCTGAGCTGTGATCAAATATGTGCGGCGCTGCGTGGGGGATATAGCGGAAAATCCAGAAGTGCATACAGCTCCGTTGATCCGTAGGACCTGTCCTCCCATCCAATTCCCGTGATAGCTATTCCGGTCCGCGATGGATTCCTTCGGCGCCTCCTCGTTGATGTTTACGGGAATACCTCCCGCAAGGTATTTCGAAATGGAATCGACACTCGCCCGATCGTTCGGAAGATGATTCCCGACAGGAAGCGCGGAAACGTCGACGCCTATGTTCAGCGAATCGCCGTCGCTACTCGCTCCCGCAGCCGTGACCGGCGCCCCGCCGATCTTGGCGCCGGAATCCACGATCGCGCGTGCCCGCTCGTCCAGTTCCCTGAACGTGTACCGAGAGGCCCTGACGGATACCTGCATTCCCTTTGCCCGGTGGGCTTCGATCAGGCTGGAGACCCCTTGGGGAACCGCGCCGTTCCAGCTGAGGGTGTATCCGTGGTCCTCCGCCGATATCACAAGGCCGGCGTACCCGGTTTTCGGGTCCTGCTGGGCTGCCCGGTAGACCTCGTTGGCCGCCTCAGAGATCGGTGCCTGGCCCGCCATGGCGGCCTTCTCCGCCGCTACGGTGGCGAATGCTCCGCCCTGACTGGGGGCCTGTGCCTTCTCAGCGCCAGCCACATTCGGCAACACGAGCAGGGAACCGGAAATGGCGAGCGAAATCCCTAGGAGCGCATTCGGCCTGAAGAACTTGTATTTCATGTTTCTGCCTTCTGACATGCCGACAATCCGCCCGCCGCCTCACTACGCATGGCCGGGAGGTCGGTGTGAGCGGCTGCTCTTACGCGGATGCGAGCACCGTTCCATGCCGCGCTGACGTTTCGCTGACGTACTGCTTGCGCACCTCAGCGCGGCTCACAGCCGAGCGTTCACGTCCGCCGTGAGCCGCGCAACCGCCGCGTCGTACCGTGCCCGGAACCCCGCGTCCTCCGACACCCGCAGCAGTACGCCGAGCGCCCGCACCGCCCCGTCGTCGTAGCCGGAGGTCTCCGCCTCCCGCGCCGCCACGCCGAGCCGCCGGAGGCCCTCGGTCTCGTCCCCGAGCCCCAGCAGCGCCTCTCCCGCCGTCGTGAGCAGCAGCACCCGGGACGCGACCACGGTGCCGGGCAGGTCCTCGAAGGCGAGGGCCTCGGTCGCCGTATCGAGAGCCGACTGCCATTGCCCGGTGTCCAGCCGGTAGCGCGCGAGGTGATAGAGAGCCAGTCGTTCGGTGTACCGGTCGTCGGCCTCGCGGGCCAGTTCCACCGCCCGTGCGCATCCCCCCGCGGCTTCGTCCGGGTCTCCCAGAGCGGCCTGTGCCCAGGACAGGACGACCAGCGCGCTCGCCTCGCCACGCAGGTCGCCCGCCCGAGCGGAAAGCGCGGGGGCCATCTCCAGGCACCTCAACGCCTCGTCGCTGCGCCCCTCCTCGGTCAGTACCCAGCCGAGCAGGGCCCGCACCCTCGACTCGGCGGCCGGATCGGCGTCGGCCCGCGCCGCGTCCAGCGCGGTCTCCAGGAGCGGAGTCCAGTCGTCCAGTGCCCACCGCGCCATGAGCGGCCACAGCAGCATGACGATCCGCCAGGTCCTACTGTGCAGTCCGGCCGTGCGTGCGGCGGCCGCCGCCAGCACGAGGTTGTCGCGCTCGGCCGTGTACCAGGCCATGGCGTCGTTCCGGTCCGTGAACCTCCTCACGGCCGTGGGTGCGAGGAAGTCCGGAGGCAGCGGGACGCATGTCTCGTTGCCGGGTTCGGCCGCGGTCGCCGCCGCGAGGGCGGTGACGATGTAGTGGTCGAGCACGCGCGTGAGGGTGTCGGGCCGGGCATCCAGACCACGCGCGTAGAGCCGTACGAGATCGTGCAGCGTCCAGCGTCCTGGCGCGGCCTCCGTGACAAGGTGCGAAGCGACCAGTCGCTCCAGCGTGGCCTCCGCGTCCGCCAGGTCCGTCTGCACCAAGGCTGCCGTCGCGTACCGGTCGAAGCGCGTACCGGGGTGGCGGCCGAGACAGGCGAAGTGGTCTGCGACGTGCTCGGGGAGCTGCCGCACGGTCAGCCGCAGGGCCGCGCGTATGCCAGTGTCCTCGACCTCCAGCAGGCTTAGCCTGTGGGTCGAATCGAGCATTTCGGCGTTCATCTCGCACAACGCCCAGTCAGGCCGATCCGCCAGCCGGGCGGCCGCCACCCGCAGTGCCAGAGGCAGCCCCCCGCACAGCTCGGCCAGCTGTCGCGCGGCCATCGGCTCCGCGAGCACCCGTTCCTCGCCGAGCACCCCGGCCAGGAGAGCCGTGCCGTCCTCCGTCGTGAGTACGTCCACGGGAACGGGCCGGGCGGCGTCGGTGACGATCAGCCCCGGCAACCGGTACCTGCTGGTCACGACGGTGACGCAGCGGGGACCGCCCGGCAGGAGCGGTCTGACCTGCTCAGATTCGCGCGCGTTGTCCAGTACGACGAGGAGCTCCCGGTCGGCGGCGAGTGATCTGAACAGCGCGGCCGCGCCGTTCGCCGACTCGGGCATCCGGCGCGGCGCGACACCCAGGGCCAGCAGGAACTCGCGCAGGACCTCGGCGATGGTCGGCTCGCCCGTATCGCCGAAGCCACGCAGGTCGGCGTAGAGCCGGCCGCCGGGAAAACCGGCGCGCTCGCGGTGGGCCCACTGCACTACCAGCGCGGTCTTCCCGACCCCTGCGGGCCCGGTGACCAGGCAGACGGGAGCCTCGCCCTCGGCAGCCCGGGACAGGGCGACGAGCTCCTGCGCCCGCCCGTGGAAGCCGCGCGGTGCGCGCGGCAGCAGGTCGGCCACGCCGGGGTGGAGAGCGATCGGCGTTATGGACGGGAGAGGTGCGACGTGCACGGTGGCAGCCCGGGACAGGGCCGCTGCATCAACCGCCGTGTCGTCGGCCTCCTCACGCAGGACCACCGCGTAGGCGTAGCCCAGCTCGCGGCCCGGGCCGATCCCCAGTTCGTCGGCGAGCAGGCGCCGGGTGCGGTGGAACCAGTCGAGCGCCTCCGACCGGCGGCCCGCCTTGTGAAGCGCCGTCATGAGGGCGGCCGACAGCGATTCACGCAGCGGGTGGGCAACCGCCTCGGCGTGCAGGACAGCGGCGGCCTGGGCATGCTCGCCCAACTGCCCGTATAGCGCTGCCATCTGCTCCACCGAGCCCAGTCGCAGCTCCTCCAGCGCGTGCGCGGCGGCCTGGAGCGGTGGGCTCGGATACGCGTCGGCCAGCGCGGGGCCCTGCCACAGCGACAACGCCTCCCGGTACATGGCCAACGCCTCGGCCGGGCCGCGTTGGCCACGGGCCAGGGACACCAGCTCTTGGAAGCGGTGCGCATCCAGCCGGGCTTCCGGCATCCGCAGGACATACGCCGTGCCCTGGGTGATCAACTCGACGCCGTACGCCCCGGCGTCGGCACTGATCAATGAGGTCCGCAGCCGCGAAACATGGCCCTGGATGACGCTGCGGGCGCTCGGCGGCGATTCCTGTTCCCAAAGAGCGGCCGTCAACTGCTCTACCAACACCGGATTATTGGGGCGCAGCAGCAGGGCGGCCAGCAGACTGCGCCGCTTGACGGGGCCGAGCGGCAGACCACCGGCCTCGGTGACGACCGACACCGTTCCAAGCAACCGGAATTCCATCCGCCCAATGCCTCCCAGCAAAGAATTCAGGATAGCCCTGCCGGGCCAAGGCCCTGACCCAATGCCACGAAGCTTAAGTTGATCAAGAAATGGTCGGCGGCGTCGCTTCGTCGGGGAACGGCCCGGTGTGCTGCTCAACGCCACGTCAGTCGCACGGCTAGGGTTGCCGCATGGCTCAGGGGTCCGTGGAATCGGTTGGTCCGGTCGCGCGACCAGACCAGGTGTCGTTGGGGGTCTTGGTCGCGGCGGTGCCGCGGTTCAAGGTCGATGAGGCCGAGCGTGCCGCCGCCGACCGGCTGATTCACGCCGCCACCGCCTCGGGGCGTTCGACGAGGTAGCCGCGTTCGAAGCGGGCTCCGGCACGGACCAGGGCGACGAGGTGGGGGGCGTTCACGGCCCGCCAGCGGGCCTGGGCGGACTCGACGAGCTTTGAACACCATCGCCAGGGCCGCCGCGCGACTACCCGCACCCTTGGTCGCCTTCGTGCGCAGGCGGACGGTGGCGAACGTCGACTCGATCGGGTTCGTGGTCCGCAGATGGATCCAGTGCTCGGCGGGCAAGTCGTAGAACGCCAGCAGCACGTCCTCGTCATCGACGATCTTCTTGACGGCCTTGGGGAACTTCACGCCGTACTGCCCGGCGAAGACTTTCACGGCCTTCGCAGCATGCTCACGGTCCTCGGCGTTGTAAATGTCCTGGAGCGCCTTCTTCGCCGCGGGCTGCGCCGACTTCGGAAGGCTGTCCAGCATCACATCGAACTCTGGGTGCCGGATCTCGGCCGCGCGATCTTCTCGCTCGGCTGGCTGCTGGAGGCGCTGGGCTACATCCCCTTCCAGAGCTGGAACAACGGCCGCAGCTGGCGACTCGGGCTGACCTACCTGGTCCTCGAACAGTCCCCAGCCCTCACCGCCGACCGGCACGACCGATGCCGGCCAGGGCTGAACCACCTGGCCTTCCACGTCGAAGACTCAGCCGCAGTCGAGCGGCTGGCCACGGACTCGGCACAACACGGCTGGCACCTGCTGTTTCCCGACCGGCATCCGTACGCCGGCGGCCAACAGCACTACGCCGCCTACCTGGAGAACGACGACGGATTCGAGATCGAACTCGTCGCGATCGCGTCACCACAACGGAAGTGAGACCAACCGATCCACAGGTCTTGACGATTACTCGGCACCGCAGCGTTCACCCTGAACAGCGCCAGGCATCAGCTGGACTGGGGTCTATCATGATTTAGGTGTGATTCGTCTGTTTGGTCTACAGGTTTTTGGTTGGGTTGTTCGGCTCACACTCGTCCGGCGGTAAGGCGGCCGTCGAAGAGGACATCGAACTCGTTCAACGCGGACTTCCAGCGGTTGTTCCAGCGTTGGCGGCCTCGGCCGGTGGGGTCGAGGGTGAGGGTGGCGAGGTAGAGGCGCTTGAGGGCGGCCTGCTCGTTCGGGAAGTGTCCGCAAGCCTGGGCCGCGCGCCGGTAGCGGGCGTTCAAGCTCTCGATCGCGTTGGTGGTGTAGACGACCTGCCGGATGGCGTCGGGCAGGCCGAGGAAGGGCACGAACTCGCTCCAGGCCCGTTCCCAGGTTCCGGCGATCGACGGGTAGCGTTTGCCCCACTTGTCGTCGAAGTCGGTCAGCCGCTGACGGGCCTGGTCCTCGTTGACGGCGGTGTAGACGGGCTTGAGGTCACGGGCGAGTTCGGCCCAGTCGCGGCGTGAGGCGTATCGCAGGCTCGCGCGGAGCAGGTGAACTACACAGGTCTGGACCACGGTGGCCGGCCAGACGGCGTTCACGGCGTCGGGCAAGGCGGTCAACCCGTCGCAGACCAGCATCAGCACATCACGGACGCCCCTGTTCTTGATCTCGGTCAGGACCGTCTGCCAGTACTTCGCGCCCTCGCCGCCGTCGCCGGCCCACAGTCCGAGGATCTCCCGGTAGCCGTCGACGGTGACCGCGATGGCCACGTAGATCGGCCGGTTGGCGACATTCCCGTCCCTCACCTTGGTTCTGTCGACGATCTTGTGATCCGGTGGGGCGGGGTCATCGTGCGAGCAGGACGCGTTTGCGAAGGAGATCGAGGCTGGCTCGGCCGAACATCTGGCGCTTCAGCATCTTCAGCCGGTTG
>NZ_JAPNLJ010000105.1 GCF_026627445.1 Streptomyces sp. H27-H1 | reverse complement strand
CCCCCCCCGGAACGGTGGAAGGGCGGGTAGGGGACAGCCCCCCGCAGGGCCACCCACCCCGCACCGGGTCAGAAGAAGACGGACCGCCGCTGCACGAGCAGCTTGTACAGCGTGTGCTGAATCTGCTCCCGCACCTGATCCGTCAGATTGAACATCAGCATCGGATCCTCGGCGGCCTCCGCCGCATACCCGTCCGTAGCAATCGGCTCCCCGAACTGAATCGTCCACTTCGTGGGCAACGGCACCGCCCCCAACGGCCCCAGCAACGGAAACGTGGGCGTGATCGGGAAGTACGGGATCCCCAGCAGCCGCGCCAACGTCTTCGAGTTCCCGATCATGGGGTAGATCTCCTCCGCCCCCACGATCGAGCAGGGCACGATCGGCGTCCCCGCCCGCAGCGCGGTCGACACGAACCCGCCCCGCCCGAACCGCTGGAGCTTGTACCGCTCGCCGAACGGCTTCCCTATCCCCTTGAAGCCCTCGGGCATCACGCCCACCAGCTCCCCGGCCTCCAGCAGCCGCTGCGCGTCCTCCGCGCACGCCAGCGTGTGCCCCGCCTTCCGCGCGAGCTCGTTCACCACGGGCAGCATGAACACCAGGTCCGCCGCCAGCAGCCGCAGGTGCCTCTGCGCCGGGTGCTGGTCGTGCACGGCGACCTGGAGCATCAGTCCGTCCAGCGGCAGCGTCCCGGAGTGGTTCGCCACGATCAGCGCGCCGCCCTCCTTCGGGATGTTCTCGATGCCCTTGACCTCGACCCGGAAGTACTTGTCGTACAGCGGCCGCATCAGGGACATCAGGACCTGGTCCGTCAGCTCCTTGTCGTAGCCGAAGTCGTCGACCTCGTACTCCCCGGTGATCCGGCGCCGCAGGAACGCCAGCCCGCCGGCGATCCGCCGGTCCCAGCCGTCCCCCGAAGCCGCCGGCTCGGGCACGACCTCCACCAACGGCTCCGGCACGACCGGCTCCGCCACCGCCGCGACGGATGGGACCGGGGCCTCCGGCGCGACCCGTACCCGCCGGGCGGCCGAAGTCCGCCGTCGCGGCCGGTCCTCGTCGAACGGAATGACCTTGGCGTCCGCCACTATCGCTTCGCTCCCTCAACCTCTGCGTCCACGTCCACGTCCAACAGCCCGGCCACCCGGTCCACGGCCCGCCCCACCCGCTCCGGCGGCAGCAGCCCTCTCCTCCGGCTCCGCGTGAAGTCGGCGAAGGTCTCGGCGGTCGTATACATCGGCCGGAACCCCAGCACTTCCCGCATCTGCGTGGTCTCCACGACCCGCCCGTGCGTGAGGAGCCTTATCTGCTCGGGCGAGAAGTCCGTCGCTCCGACCGCCCGCAACGCCGAGCCCACCCAGGTCACCGCGGGCAGCAGCAGCGGCACCGTGGGCCGGCCGAGGCGCCGCGCACACTGCGACAGCAGCAGCACCCCGTCGCCGGCGATGTTGAAGGTCCCGCTGAGCCCACCGGGCCCGCTGGTCTGCGAGGCCAGCCGCAGCACGTCCAGTACGTCGTCCTCGTGCACGAACTGCAACCGCGGGTCGTAGCCCAGCACGGTCGGGATCAGCGGCATCGAGAAGTACTCGGCGAGCGCCGAGTCGGCGAAGGGCCCGAGGATGTTCGCGAACCGCATGACGCACACCGCGACATCGGGCCGTCGGCGCGCGAAGCCCCGTACGTAACCCTCGACCTCTACGGCGTCCTTGGCGAAGCCGGCCGCGGGCAGCGATTTCGCCTGCGTGGTCTCGGTGAAGACGGCCGGATCCCGCGAGGTGCCGCCGTACACACTGGTACTGGACTTCACCACGAGACGCCGTACCGTCGGGGACTTCTGACAGGCTCCCAGGAGCTGCATCGTCCCGATGACGTTGGTTTCCTTGACGGTGCTGTACGAGCCGGAGCCCGCGCCCGTCGCCGCACCCCCGGTGACCGCGAGATGGACCACCGTGTCGACGGCGTTCTCGGCGAGCACCCGGGCGATACCCGACTGTCTGATGTCCGTACGGACGAACTCGGCCGAGCCCAGCCGGTGCGGCGGCGTCACCGCGTCGACCGCGATCACCCGCTCGACCTCCGGGTCCCGCTGGATCCGCCGCACGAAGCGGCCCCCCAGCTGCCGGGCGGCCCCGGTCACCAGCACGACCTTCCCCACGAGCTCAGCGCCTCCCTCGAAGAAGTCCCCCGGCTACACCGCAGCCCCTCCACCAGAATGGTGGAGGGGCTGCGGAAAACACGTACAGCTGCCGTTTACTTCTTGTTACGGCGCTGAACGCGGGTGCGCTTGAGCAGCTTGCGATGCTTCTTCTTAGCCATCCGCTTGCGCCGCTTCTTAATAACAGAGCCCACGACTACCCTCGCTCACTTCTCATCATTCGGTGCGGGGCGTCGGGGCCCACACGACCTACGTCGGCCTAGCCTACCCGCCCGAGCTCTGAGCTTGTAATCCGAGTGCTTCCGAGGGGAAACCACCGGGCTCCCGACCCTCGCCCTCAGGCCGATTCCACCCCCACGAAGGACTCGCGGAGGTACTCGTGCACCGCATTTTCGGGGACCCGGAAGGACCGGCCCACCCGGATTGCGGGCAGATGTCCGTTGTGCACCAAGCGGTACACGGTCATCTTTGACACTCGCATCACCGAGGCGACCTCCGCCACGGTCAGGAACTGAACCTCACTGAGAGGCCTCTCGCCAGCAGCCATGACACACCTTGACCTTCCGCGCATGACGGGCACCGGCTTCCCCTCCGGTTACGCCCCGTCGTCGCACGCTCACTCCCAGAGTAGGGGCGTGTGATACGAGTGGGGAAGAGGAGCTACAGCCACTCCTGCGGACCCGACAGACTCGCCCGATTGAGTACATAGCGAGTGAGGGGTCGGTAGTAGTCGGCGCGCACCGCGTCATCAAGCGGAACCGCCACCGACACCTGCCCCTCGGCTTCTCCCACGAACAGCGCGGGATCATCCGTATCGGCCAGCCCGATCGCCTCCACACCGAGCCGACCTGCACCGCAGACCCACCCGTGGTCGCCCACCACCAGCTCCGGCAGCGGCCCGCCGGCCTCCGCCAGCGCCCCGAGCGCGATCCGAACCGGCAGCGGTGAATGGGTGTGCGCGCCGGTAGCACTCCCCGGCGGACGCGCGCCCTCTTCCCGCACCAACGCGACCCCTCGTACGTAATCGATGTGGTGCGTGCGTACGCCGAACCGGGTCGGAATGTCGACGGCCACCCCCCGCGACGGAGTGAGGACATCACATCCCGCCGCCGACAGCGCAACGGCCAAAGTGGCGTAGAACCCCAGGAGCCGGTGGGGATGACCGGTCCCGAACAGCACCGGAGCCCGCGCCGCGGCCACCGCCCGCAGCCGCTCCGCGAAGGCCTCCAACCCGGCCAACGTCAGCTCCGGATCGATCACGTCCGGCCCGCTGACGTGCGCGGGATCCGCCGAGACCCCGCACTTCTCCGCCATCAGCCGCAGCAGATCGCCCTCGCCCCACCCCCACTCGGGATCCAGCCCCAGCAGCACTCGCGGATCCCGCGCCGCGAACAGCCGGTAACTGCGCAGGCTCTCCTCCCGAGAAGTCGCGACGGGCCCGGCCAGCCGGGCGGCCAACAGATGCGCACGCAACGCGCCGGTACTCAACACCCTCCCGATGCTCCCCCACCCCACCTGACGGATCCCCAGTTCCGGCCATTCCCAGCACGGTTGGCGTAACAGGACCCTCCACCCCGGCCGAATCCAGCCCGCCGACGTCTGAGGCGACCCTCCACCCCGGCCAAATTCAGCCCCGCCGGCGCTTGAGGCGACCCTCCACCCCGGCCAAATCCAGCCCCGCCGGCGCTTGAGGCGAACTTTTCAGCCCCGCCGGCGCTTGAGGCGATCTTTTCAGCCCCGCCGGCGCTTGAGGCGACCCTTCAAGCCCCGCCGGCGCTTGAGGCGCGGGGTCCGGGGCGGAGCCCGAGGGACGGCCCCGCAGGGCTAGGCCAGCAACCCCCGCAGGGGGAACACCGCCCGCCGCGTGGCGAGGACGGCCTGGTCGATCCGATCGGCAGGGTCGTAACCCCCCTCCCACCCCCGCCACACCGGCACCCGCCCATCAGTCATCCGCCCAGGCGCCACCCCCCGCACCCGCGCATACACCGCATCCCGCCAAGACCCCGGCACAGCTGTCTCCGGCGGGATCGGCCGATGCCCCACGATCCCCACCAAGTGCGTCCACGACCGAGGCACGACGTCCACGACCGCGTACCCGCCGCCCCCCAGCGCCAGCCACCGCCCGCCGCCCTCCGCCCAGGAGTGCGCGAGCTCGTGGCACGCCTCCTGCACCGCCCGCTGCGCGTCCAGCGACACCGCCAGATGCGCCAGCGGGTCCTCGAAGTGGCTGTCCGCCCCGTGCTGGGTCACCAGTACCTGGGGACGGAAGTCCTCCAGCAGCTCCGGCACCACCGCGTGGAAGGCCCTCAGCCATCCCTCGTCGCCGGTCCCGGCGGGCAGCGCGATGTTCACCGCCGATCCCTCCGCCGCCGGCCCGCCCGTCTCCTCCGGCCAGCCCGTCTGCGGGAACAGCGTCCGCGGATGTTCGTGCATGGAGATCGTCAGTACCCGCGGGTCGTCCCAGAACGCCGCCTGGACCCCGTCGCCGTGGTGCACGTCCACATCCACGTAGGCGACCCGCTCGGCCCCCAGCTCCAGCAGCCGTGCGACCGCCAGCGCCGCGTCGTTGTAGACGCAGAACCCGGCCGCCCCGCCCGGCATCGCGTGGTGCAGCCCGCCGGCGAAGTTCACGGCGTGCTCGGCCTCCCCGCGCCAGATCGCCTCGGCGGCCGCCACGGACTGCCCGGCGATCAGCGCGGACGCCTCGTGCATGCCGTGGAACGCCGGATCGTCGGTCGTCCCCAGCCCGTACGAGCCGTCCGCGACCCCGGGGTCGGCGGACACCTCGCGCACCGCCGCGACGTAGTCCTCGCGGTGCACCAGGCGCAGCGTCGACTCACCGGCCGGCCGGCCCGCCCGTACCTCCAGCTCCCGGTCGAGCCCGAAGGCCCGTACCAGGCCCATGGTCAGCTCCAGGCGCACCGGGTCCATCGGATGGCCCGGCCCGAAGTCATACTTCGTTACCGCCTCGTCCCACATCAACAACCCGCGGCCGCTCATGCCGAACACCGTATCGGGCGGGCTCCGTACCGAACGAGCGGGCATAGAAAAGAGTGACGAGGACCAGCACCATCGGCACGAGCATCGCCCCCCGGTAGCTCCAGGCGTCACCGATCCCGCCCACCAGCGGCGCCCCGACGAGGAATCCGACGTAGTTGAAGATGTTCAGCCGCGCGATGGCGGTGTCGGAAGCCCCCGGGAAGAGCCTGCCCGCGGCGGCGAAGGTCTGCGGCACGATCACGCACAGCCCGATCCCCAGCAGCGTGAAGCCGAGCATCCCCGTCCACGCCCCGGGCGCGCCCGCGACCACGGCGAACCCGAGTGCGGCGACGACCGATCCGATCCGTACGACGGCCACGGCCCCGAAGCGCCGCACCCCGAGGTCTCCGACGGCCCGCCCGATCAGGGTGGTCACCATGTAGACGTTGTAGGGGACGGTGGCGAGCTGCTCGGAGCTGCCCAGCACGTCCTGGAGGTACTTGGCGCTCCAGTTCGAGACCGTCGAGTCCCCGATGTACGCGCACGCCATCACCAGGCACAGCGGCAGCAGCAGCTTGAACCCGCCGGGCCCGAGCCCCTTGGCACCGGCGGAGGACTCCGCTTTGTCCCGGTCCACATAGGACCGGCTGGCGATGAGCGCGAGAGGCAGCAGGATCACCACGGCGGGCAGGTACGAGCTGAACAGCGAGAGGTGCCAGTGGGCCCCCGCCCACGCGGCGGAGGCCCCCAGGATCCCGCCGAGGCTGTAGGAGGCGTGGAACCCGAGCATGATGCTGCGTCCGTACGCGCCCTGCAGACTCACCCCGAGCATGTTCATGGAGGCGTCGAGCGCCCCCACGAACAGCCCGAACGCCCCGAGGGCCAGCGCCACGTGCCACATCTGGCTGCCGGCGCCGACCCCGAGCAGCGCGAGCAGCACGAGCGGCTGCGCCCACCGCAGTACGGTGCTGGGCGCGACCCGCTTCACCAGGTGCTCGGTGACCACGCTGGACACACCGGCGAGGATCGGCACGGCGGCCAGGAAGGCGGGCAGCAGTGCGTCGGATATCCCGTACCGGTCCTGGATGGCCGGGATCCGTGTCACGAGCAGTGCGAAGGTCACGCCCTGCACGAAGAAACTGAACCCCAAGGCCCCGCGCCCGCGGCGAAGCCGCACATCTGCTGTCATGGCGGCACAGCGTAGGCGCCGGTCCTACTGGTGGGTAGAGCGATCACATATCGATTGGGTCAGTGCGAGAACCCGCCGCCGTGTCCGGTGTATCCGGTGCCGGCGCCTTCCTCCAGTCCCAGCAGTCCGGCGAGCTGATTCATGTCGCCGAAGTAGTTGGTGGCGCCGGGCAGCCGGTCGGCGGGCACCATCGCGGTGTACGCGAACACGTCCATGCCCGCGGCCAGCGCGGCCTGGACGCCCAGCGGGCTGTCCTCGACGACCACGCAGCGGCCTGCGGCCACACCCATCTGGTCGGCCGCGTGGAGGAAGAGGTCGGGGGCGGGCTTGCCCTTCCCCACGTCCTCCGAGCTGAAGATCCACTCCTCCTCGAACCATTCGTCGAGCCCGGCCGCCCGGTGCCCGACTCTGATCCGCTCGTGGCTCCCGGAGGACGCGAGGCAGTACGCGGTCCCGCTCTCGACCAGAGCCGCGAGCACCCCCTCGACTCCGGGGACGGGCTTGAGCTCCCGTTCGAAGGCGGTGGAGGTGCGGGCGTGCAGCGTGCTGTCGAAGTCGGCCGGCAGCGCCTGCCCGGTCCGCTCCCGCATGAGGTCGTGGACCCGGTGGACCGCGGCCCCCATGTAGTCGCGGAGCGACTCCTCGTACGAGGTCGGGTGCCCCAGCTCGGTCAGGTACCCGGCGAGGATGCTGTTGGCGAGCGGCTCGCTGTCCACGAGCACGCCGTCGTTGTCGAAGATGATGAGGTCGTAGCCCATGCGACAACCCTACGAGCCGTCAGTGCAAATCCATCCGGACCCCATGCCGAGCATCCGCAGGACTTCCAAAGATCCTCGACCCGGCGCCGGCGCCCGTGTGGTGACGCACGGCCGCCTGCTCCCCGTCGGCGAACCGCCCTGCTGCCCCTCATCCGTGACCGTGGACCTGACCGCCGGTCTGCACTGACCACGTCAGTAAAAAGATCCGGAACGCAGAAAAGCCCCGTACCAGTTTCCTGGTACGGGGCTTTCTACAATAATTGTTCGGCGGCGTCCTACTCTCCCACAGGGTCCCCCCTGCAGTACCATCGGCGCTGAAAGGCTTAGCTTCCGGGT
>NZ_JAPNLJ010000104.1 GCF_026627445.1 Streptomyces sp. H27-H1 | reverse complement strand
CGCTGGTCAGCGTGGATTCCACAACGGTTCGCGCCCATCACGACGCCGCGGGCATGCGCGTCAGCAAGCACCTCATGGACGCCCTGGAGGAAGCCGCACAGGAACATGAGACCGCCCGGCAAAAAGGTGCCTCTATGGCTTTCGTCAAGCCGTAGTCGGCGTGGGCGGCTGGTAGAAGGTCCCGTCTCGGAGCATGGCGAAGAGGACGTCGATGCGCCGTCGGGCCAGTGCGATGAGGGCGGCGATGTGGTGTTTTCCCTCGCGGCGTTTGCGGTCGTAGTAGGCGCGTGACTCGGGTTGCGAGAGCGAGGCGAACGCGGCGAGGTAGAAGGCGCGTTTGAGTTGTTTGTTGCCGCGCTTGGAGGGGTGTTCGCCGCGGATGGAGGAGCGGAGTTCCTGGTCACGGGTGCCAGGCCGGCGTAGGCGGCGAGGTGTCCGGCGGTGGCGAAGCCGCTGCCGTCACCGACGTCTATGAGGATGCGGGTCGCGGTCCTGATCCCGATGCCGGGCATGGAGATCAGGACCTGGGAAAGAGGGTGGGCCTCCAGGAGTTCCTCAATCCTTGTGGCAAGGAGTTTGCGCTGGTCAAGGACGGACTGGAGGGAACTGGCGAGGCTGGGGACGATCAGCGCGGCTGCGTCGGTGCCCGGGACGAGGACGGTCTGTTCGTCGAGTCCGGTGAAGATGTCCTCGACCAGCCGTTCGGCCATCCGAGGTGCCTTCGGCCGTATCAGTATGACCAGCCGTCGCCTTCCGGCTTTGCGGATCTGGGCCGGGGAGCCGAACTGGTCCAGCAGTCTGAGCACGGCCGGGTGCTGGATGCGCGGGCCCAGTACCCGCTCCAGCGACGGGTGGATCTGCGTCAGCAGGCCGCGGAGCCGGTTGGCGATCCGGGTGGACTCGCCTGCCAGGTCGTCGTCGAAGCCCGCGATCATCGCGAGCTCAGCGACGGCCTCGTCGGCGGGATCGATCGTCCGCAGAGTGTGGGGCATCGCTCTGGCGGCGTCCGCGATGATGAACGCGTCGCGGGCATCGGTCTTGGCCTCACCAGGGTAGAGATCGGCGATTCGCCGCATTGTTACTGTAGCCCGGGCAGGTAGGCGACCCGGCAGCCCGCGTCCCGGGCGACCGCCAGGGGCAGAGCTCCGATGGAAGCCGGCTGATCGACGACCACCAGCACTGTTCCGTGCTTGGCCCGGAGCTTCTCGAACAGCTCCCGCAGCTTCGGTTCGCTGTTGGGCAGCGGCTTGTCGAACACCTTTTTCCCGGCTCGGCTGACGGCGGTGGCGTGGTGTTCGCCCTTGCCGACGTCCAAACCCAGGTAGAGGTCGATGGCAGTCTCGTCCGTCATGCCCGTCGCTCCCGTGCTCGTGCTCTCCCCGGCCTCACCTGCGGCATCAGCGTGCCGGCATCCACGTTACGAAGAGACTGCCTCGAGGGCGCTCGTGCCTCTAATCAGCGGTCTGCCAATGCCTCCGGCCCCGGCGACACCACCTTTTCGATCATCTCGACTGGGGCGAAAAGTCATACCGGGACCGAATGCCTGGAGCCTCATTGCGAGGCCACGAAGAAGGTAACGGGCGGACCGGAGGAACAGAACGGACAGGCCGAGCGCCGGCGCGTCCGGCGCAGGCACAAGCTCCGCCTGAAGGAAGCCGTACACCGGGCGTCGCGAGGACTACGACGAGACCCACCAGGCGATCGCGTCCCTCCTCTCGGACGCTCCGCCCGCAGGCCAACCCGCCGCCGGACGAGCACCGAACTGGTCCTCGTCCGCACGACAACCTGCTGATCACCCACCAGCCGAACCGCCAGGCCAACACGTCCCGACCTCAATTGACCCCAAGGTCGTTACTCGTATTGCTCTTGCCACTCACTACCTTGGACTGCTTCCTCCGGGAACATCCGCCCCAGTATCAACCTGTCCAAACCAGAGGGGGAACTGCAAGGCGAACTTCCCCGGCCGCCCGGACATCCGTACAAGGGGCCGGGTCAGCCCCAGACGCTGCCGTAGTTGTACTGCCGGTGGTAGAGCGGGGTCCACAGCGACGGGTAGGGCTCCGCGATGTTGCCGCAGGCCCGCAGCTGGATCGCCGATCCACGCCCGGTGTCGTGCAGACACTTGCCGCTGGCGGCCTCGACGATCTCCCAGTGGTTGTTGCCCTGGTCGACCCAGCGGAAGTGCTGCCCCGGGCCCTGGCAGTACCCCATGACAATGGGGGTGTTGTCCGCGGTCGATGCGTTGGCCGCACCGATGCAGTACTTGCCGAAGACGCCGATGTAGAACATACCCGGGGTGTTGGAGGACATGAAGTAGAAGCGCTGGTGCAGCTTGCCCTTGCAGTCGTACCGCTGGATGACCGCGCCCGGGCTCTGGGACTCACCCCGGACGTCGAGGCACTGCCACGAGTACGAGGCTCTCATCTCGTAAATGGCCGCATTGAACGGCGACGTCGTGTACTGGATCGCCGGGTCTGCCGCGTTGGCAGGCGTGGGTATCAGCAGGACCAACAGCGACATCAAGACTGCGATGACGCCACGGTGCAGGGTTCGAGTCATCTTGCCTCCTCATTTTCCAATAGCCGGGCGCCACGACCCGGCACGGTGATCTGATTGCCCTTGGCTGGCGCCCACCGATGGTGCTCGCCACATCATCCGTTGCTGCGGCGGCTCTGACGTGCAAGAAGCTATCGAGGACTATCGCACCGCAGTACCACCAGTTCAGGGGGGTTGCGTGTCCACGAAGGAGGCATGTGGTGCGGATGGGCTCGGGGCTTCAGCGGGCTCAGGCCTTCATGATCCTGGCCACGATGCTGTACCGGGCGAGCCACCTTATGGTCGGCCTCGTCGCCGTCATCCAGCACCAACGCCACCGCCCGGTCTCCTGGTTGGTACTGGCCGCGGCCGTCGGCTGCAGTGTGCTGGTGTACGGCACGGCCCGCTCGCGCGGCTGGTTCGCCCCCCGGCTCGTCTGGGCCGACGTGCTGATCACCGGGTGCGTCCTGCCGTTCGTGGCGTACGCGTGGAGTGGGGTGCAACAGCCCGCGTCGATCGCCTGGGTGATGCTGCTGGGTGGCTCGGCGAGCGCGGCTGCCGCCGTGACGATCCGGCGGCCGGCGATCGTCGGTGCGGTGGTGGTGCTGCTGGCGGTGACCCATCTGGTGGGGTACCGGATGACCGGCGCCGGGATGGCGGTCGTCGGCGGGCACCTCAACGCGGTGCTCTCGTCGGCCGTCATGGCGTGGGTCTTCTGGTGGTATCTGCGCAAGCAGGGCAGCCTGCTCGACGCCGCCACGGAGCAGGCGATGACGGCCGAGGCCGAACGGGCCCGGTACGCGGAGCGGATCGCCCATCACCGTGCACTGCATGACACGGTACTGGCCACGCTGACCACGATCGCGGGCGGCGGTATCGACGCCAACACGCCGCAGGTACGCGGCCGTTGTGCCCGGGAGGCCGCCTACCTCCGACGGCTGATCCAGCAGAACGCCGACTCGGAGCCCAGTCCCGAGACCGGCACGGCACTCGTCGGCGCAGCACTCGAGGAATCTGTACGCTCCGCCGAGAGTCTGGACCTTGTGGTGACGGCTCAGTACTGCGGCCTGCCGACGGTGCCCACCGCCGTTGCCACGGCCCTGGCAGCCGCCGTTACCGAGGCGTTCAACAACGTGCTGCGGCACGCCGGCACCGGACACGCCTATCTGACGGCCACCGGGGACGACGGTCAACTGGTCGTCACCGTCGTCGACCGCGGAGTCGGCTTCGACCCGGCCCGGGTCGGTGACGGCCTCGGGCTCCGTCACTCGGTGCACGCGCGGATGCGCACGGTCGGGGGCGTGGCCGAGGTGGACAGTGCCCCCGGAGACGGGGCCCGGATCGAACTGCGCTGGCCCGGATGATCACCGTGGCCGTGGTCGACGACGACCGGATGCTGCTCGAGGGACTGCGGTCCTGGCTGCGCGATGTGCCCCGGATACGGCTGGTCAGGGCGGTGGCCACGGTGGACGAACTGCTCGCCGGAGCATGCGCGGCCACGGGCGAAACGGCGGACGTTGCAGCTGACGTGGTCCTGCTGGATCTGGTCCTGCGGGACGACTCGACGCCTGCGGAGAACATATCCCGACTCCGTGCGGCCGGCAGCCGGGTACTGATCATCAGTACGGTGGCGGACCGTTCGCGGATCGTCGCCGCAATGGCGGCCGGGGCATGTGGCTATCTGACCAAGGACCACGATCTGCAGACCCTGGTGAGCGCGTTGGAGGAGGTGGCGGCCGGCGGTACGGTGCACTCCCCCGAGCTGGCATTCGCCTGGGCACACGACAAGAGCACCGCCCGGCCCCGGCTGTCGCCCAAGGAACTCCAGGTCCTGCTCGACTACGCCTCGGGGCTCACCCTCAAGTCCACCGCTCGGCGCGCCGGAATCACCCCGAACACCGCCAAGTACTACCTGGACCGGGTGAAGGAGAAGTACCAGCAGGCCGGAAGGCCGGCGTACACGAAGATCGATCTGGCCGTCCGGGTACGCGAGGACGCGCTCGAGGAACAGGAGTACCGGATGAAGTTCCCCCCTGATCTTGGACAGCGGGTGGTTAGCACGGCCGCAACTGTTTGAGACCCTTCCTCAACTGGGCCATGCAGGACCGCCATTGCCGACGCTCCCTCTCCATACCCGCGATGAAAACCACCCGGCGAGCCGCGGTGAGCGAAGACGAACGCCTGGACGCCCTCGGCCGACTGCTGACCGGCCAGGACGCACCGAAGAACCTCCGCGTCGCTGGGGTCATCGTGCTCCTCTACGCCCAGCCCCTCACCCGGATCGTCCGGCTCACCGTCGACGACGTGATGCACGACGGAGGAGTAGTACTCCTCCGGCTCGGAGAACTGTCCTCACCCATCTCGGAACCGGCCGCTTCCCTGCTGCTGGACTACATCGAGCAGCTCCCGGACGAGCTTCTACTACTGGCGCCTCACCGAGGGCACCGGCCACCTCCACCGATCAAGGAGAGACAAGACGCCCCTTGCTCCCTCACCGCAGCGGAGTTCACTCCTGACCAGCGGAAACTCAACGATCACGACCGGTATGAATACGGCTTCTCACCGCAGGGGGAAGCCGGGAAATGGCGCGGTCCCGGGTCTCGAAGCCCGGGACCCTCCGTGCCGGGTGCCCGGTCAGGCGGCGTGCCTGTGGTGGACGAGGGGGGCGTGGGGGTCTGTGCTGTCGGCCTTGGCATGTGGGTTGGCGTGGATGGTGGCCGCAGTGAGGCGGGGGACGGCGTGGATGAGGGCGTGCTCAGCTTCGACGGTGATGGCGTGGGCGTCGCGGACGGTGAGGTCGGGATCGGTGACGATGGCGACTTCGGCGCGCAGGGTGTGTCCGATCCAGCGCATCTGCACGTCCTGGACGTGGAGGACTCCGGGGACGGCGGTCAGGGTGTGTTCTGCGGTGTCGACGAGGGCGGGGTCCACGGAGTCCATGAGGCGGCGGTAGACCTCGCGGGCGGCGTCCTTCAGGACGAGGAGGATCGCGGCGGTGATGAGGAGGCCGACGACGGGGTCGGCCCAGTTCCAGCCGATGGCGGCGCCACCGGCGCCCAGGAGGACGGCGAGTGAGGTGAGTCCGTCGGTGCGGGCGTGCAGGCCGTCGGCGACCAAGGCCGCGGAGCCGATCTTGCGCCCGGTGCGGATGCGGGAGTGGGCGACCCATTCGTTGCCGGTGAACCCGACGATCGCGGCGGCGGCCACGGCCCACAGGTGGGTGACCGGCTGTGGGTTCAGCAGGCGGTCCACGGCCGTGTACGCGGCGAGCGCGGAGGAGGCGGCGATGGTCAGCACGATGGCGATGCCGGCGAGGTCCTCGGCGCGGCCGTAGCCGTAGGTGTAGCGGCGGTTCGCCACCCGGCGCCCCAGTACGAACGCGATGCCCAGCGGTATCGCGGTCAGCGCGTCCGCGGCGTTGTGGATGGTGTCGCCGAGGAGGGCCACGGAGCCGGAGAGGGCGAAGACGGCTGCCTGGATCACGGTGGTCAGCCCCAGGATTCCCAGGGACAGCCACAGGGTGCGCATGCCTTCCTTCGAGGTCTCCATGGCGGAGTCGACCTTGTCTATCGCCTCGTGGCTGTGCGGGGTTACCACGTGCGCTGCCTGGTGGCGCAGCCGTGACCAGCGGGAATCACCATGCGTATGTCCGTGACCAGGGTTTTGGTCGTGCGCATGGCCCTCGCCGTGACCGGCGGGTGCTGCGTGATCGTGATTGTGGGGGGTGCTCACGACAGGGACACCTTCCAGGAGACGGGAGGGGGCAGCGCCGCCCGGGCCGGGCGGCGTGTGCGACGCCACCACCACACAGGTACACATGAACATGTCTTCATGCGTTGCGGGGAAGATGGCTGCTATGGGCCATGACATCGACGGCAAGCGCCGCACCACCACCCGCGAACGCCTGGACGCTGTGGGGGCCGCCGACGTTGCCGCTACCCTCCAGGCTCTCGCAACTTCCTCCCGGCTGCGCATCCTGGCCCGCCTCCAGGAAGGCCCCTGCGCGGTCTCAGTCCTCGCCGAGGCCGCGGAGATGGAGTCCTCTGCCTGCTCACACCAGCTGCGCCTGCTGCGCAACCTCGGTCTGGTCCCCGCAGAGCGCCAGGGGCGGTCCATCGTCTACGCCCTCCACGACCACCACGTCGCACAGCTCCTCGACCTGGCCCTCTTCCACGTCGAACACCTCCGCCTGGGCATACCTGAGATCTCGAGCGCCTACGCGGCCCCCACAGTCGCCGTGTGAGCCGGACACTGAGCCGCCTCACCCTGCGCCGGCGTCGCCCTCGTCGTCGAGGCCCGCGGTGTCGCGTTGTCCGCGCTCGTGCCCACCGCGCCGCGCGGTCTGATCACGCCGGGATCTGCGCAGACCTGGGCGAACCCCTTCGACGCGTACTGCCCCGTTGTCGCTGTGAGCTCAATGGGGTGGGCGGGACTCGAACCCACGGCCGACGGATTATGAGTCCGCTGCTCTGACCAGCTGAGCTACCACCCCAGCCCCCACACCCGATTAGAACACGCAGTCGATCACATGTCCTGCCCGGCCACACCCGAGCTGCAGGGGGCGGGCAGCCGTCAACGCCTCTACCGCCTGCGATCATGGAATGCCGGGGGACGGCCCCTGAGCCGGGACCCGGACGGGGCCGGACGGGGCCGGGCTGGGACCGGATCGCTTCACACGCCCCCCAACCCGCACGGCCCCGCACCTCGGCCCGAAGACCCTGCCCCGACGCTCCTGGGCCCCAGCACGACCGTGACCACCCAGCCTTCCCGCCTGTCTACGCCGCTCCTGGCCGCTTTGTACCCGCGCACCGACACCAGCAGGGCCGGACGGCCGGTTGGTGCTGTGTCCGGACCCGTTCTACGCATGCGTGCGACAAGCGACAGCGGACCGCCGGTCGGGCCGCACCAACAACACGATCAGGACGCCACAGCTCCCCAGCCCGAACGCCGAGCGGCACCGGCGAAGACCGTCTGCATACGTGACCGTGGCCTCGACATACGGCTCTGATCAACATTTCGGGATCGCCCAGCGTGACCGTGCATCAGGTCGATCATGGTGCGGGTGTTAAGTGATCAGATACTCGACCTGTTCCTGCCGCACTTGGCGTCCGTGACCGTGGAGGACC
>NZ_JAPNLJ010000103.1 GCF_026627445.1 Streptomyces sp. H27-H1 | reverse complement strand
CAGGCGACTTGGCAAGGTCACCCGCATCAACGGGAGCTTCGTTGCGTTCGTAGCGCCTCCGCCGGACACCGTCACACGGCCACACCAGCGCGTCTACAAGATCAATCCGACTTTGCAACAGCCCTGGCCTTTCGGGATCCCGTATAGGTGCACCAGATGAGTATCTGCTGGTATCAGGCGAACGTCCTCAGCCACTTGCCCGGCGGGTCTCCGGTCAGGCCGATCCGGCCCGGCGGGGGTCCGCGCGGAGACCGTCGCCTGACGGTGCGGTCCTGGACCGGCTCCCGGTAGAGAGTCGTGCGACTCTTCTCGGACCTGTTCTGGCGGATTTCTTCGCGGGCCGCGCACCGGGGCCGGATACGGCAAGAACGGCGACCGCAACGCAAGGCGCGAAAGCGGTGGCCAAGGAAATCAGTCCGGGAGGATCGTGGCGTCCTGATGCCCACAGCACCGCGACGGCTGCGGAAACCGTGGCAAGGCCCACGAGAAGGAATCGCTTTGGGTTACGTCCGGGCTTGACGGCGGCGACATCGAAGATGAACGCCTGCGCGATGAAGGCCCAGAAGAGCGTGATTCCCACGGCCGTGAGCACGTCGGACGGGCGATGCCACCCGGAGGACTGGACGAAATAGGCCGCCAGGGACGCGATCACGGTCCCGCCGAGTGCTGCGACGGGCTTGAGCCTGCGCGGCGCCGCCACGAGCAGGATCAGGGCGAGGGCCGTGGCGGCTGTGACATGGCCGCTGGGCGCGCTGTTGTGGAGAGCGTACGCAAGATCTGGATCCAGCGCAGGGCGGGGTAGGGCAGCCTTCAACGCGCTGGCCGTGGCACAGGAGCCGACGAGTGTCAGCAGAGCCCACAGCGCAAGGCGCCCCTTCCGGAACATCCACAGCATGAGTATCAGCGTTCCGCCGATTATCAGCACATGATCGGGGGGGAGGACTGAGGGTGTGAAACTTCCTCTGGAGAATCCGGGAGCGCGATTGCCGATTCCGGGTTGGCTGAGTTCGAGCAGCCTGTTCTCGATCTGCTGCCCCCCGCGGGTGCAGACGGCGAGCACATAGACGGCGAGGCCGGCCAGGAGGGCGTAGGCCGCACGTTTCGCCGCGCTCTTGTCGCGGACTCTCAGTGTGGTGATTTCAGCGAGCACCAACAGCCTCAAAACTCTAGGAATGACGCCTGCCTCCAGGCCGCCAGAACTGAATGGAGACCACTCTATGTCGGGCTCTCTTGGCCGAGTCCTAAGGAAGGCGGAACGCTACCTGAACTTGATTGGGTGATGTCGGGGCCATTCGCCTGACAGTGACCCGGCGGCTTCGGTAGTCCTGGGCTGTGAGGTACGCGCAGGGTGGCGGGTTGGTGGCGGGTTGACCGACGTCGAGAGGGCCGCGCGGGAGCGGATCCGGCTGTTGGCCGTGGAACGCTTCGAGGGCGGGGAGGAGAACCGGGAGATCGCGGGCGCGCTACGGGTGTCCGAGCGGGAGCTGGGTGCAGCGGGTCCTGGTGCCGGGCGTGGCCTACAAGCTGGCGGCAGCGCAAGGAGAACCGGCCGGACTGCTCAAGGCGGCCAAGGCCCTCGTGCTGAACACCTCCGACACTCCCGCCGGCCGGAAGGAGTCCGAGTTCGGTGACCCGCTGTAAAAGATCTGGGCCGCTTGCATGCTGCCCTACGTCGGTGTCCGCGACGTGCGCCGGACGGTCTTCCAAACCGTCAGCGACTCGACAGACGAAGAACGCAACACTTGGCTGGGCCAAGCCCGCCGAGAAGCAGCTGCGCTCCTAGGCTGAAGGCGAATGCGGTCGAAGCCCCGGTACCGTCCCAGGGACCATGCGTCACGGCCGCGCCTATCTGGGCGGATGCCGGGGTCCGGTTGTGGTCAGTGGGCGTGGACGGATCCCCAGCCGAAGTTTTGACCGGAGCCGACGCCTGATCCGCCGGTGCGGACCTTGTCGTTGGCGCTGCGCAAAGGTCCCCCACCCGTCGCGGCTCCCGTACCCGGGGCCTACATCGAACTCGACGAATCCCGGCAGCCTCCCCGTGATATAGCCGAGGTCGTAGGCGATGTCTGCCCAGATGAGGTGGGTGCCGGTGGCGGGGTCCAGCGTTCCGTCGGCGATCTGACCGGTGACCCAGTGGGCCATGGCCCATTTTGCGGCCCGAGGATCAGCGGGCGGCTGGAAGAGCAGTCCCAGCTCCTCCAGTACCTGGTCAAAGAGGGCTGGCGCTTCGCAGATGGGCGACCCGATCGACATCCCGGCTGGCTACAGCGTGAAGGTCTCAGCGGGCTCGAAGCTCAACGAATCCGCGAAGGGCAAGTAGTAACGTTCATCGACAGGCCCAGGCCCGGTCCTTATGTGACCGAGTGGCGGAGCGGAGCCAAGGACATTCGCCCGTGCGCAACTGGGCGCGCGGGCACGTCCTTGGGTCCGAAGGCCGCGAGGTCCCGCGCGCGTTGTGCCCGTTCCTGGAGCAGGCGCCGCAAGCCCGCGAGTGCGCACCGCTCCCCGGTAGCCGAGCCCGCTCCGCGGATGCCGGCGACCTGGGCCATGAACTGCTGGGGCTGAGGCTGCCAGCCGACGACCAGGACGCGCAGGCCCAGGCACTCCGCACGCCGGTGAACCTCCAACCCCTGGTGCGGAGCGGGACCTCCCCCGGCTCTGTGACGAGGTGTGTCGGTGATCAGCTCGTCCAGGACTTGATCTGCGCGGCGACCTCCCGCACAGGCAGTCCCTCCCTCGCCGCGCGGGCCAGGGGCAGAACCTTGTTCAGGCCGGGGCTGACCGGGAGGCCGCACGCCGACAGAAAGGCGGCGGTCACCGTGGCCGCGAACAGCAGGTTCCGCGCCTCCAGACTCGGGTTCCTCGCCAGCTCGCACAACAGTGCTGCCGCCTTGTGATAGGGCTCGGGGTAAACCTCACGGTCCAGGACCTCCGCACGGTGACGTGCGTCCGCTGCCACTGGCACCCCGTAGTCCACTACCTGGGGGTCTCCCGGGATCTGCTGGGCCACTGCCAAGATCCAGGCCAGATCGATGCGGAGGTTCACGCGGCATCCCTCGGCACAGACTCCGACAGCTCCACCGGGAGACCGGGGTACCGGTCCTCGCCCAACTCTGACTCGAACTCATCTGCGTACGCGGCCAGGAACGCCGAGGCGCCGGCCATGAACGCGGCACGCGACTCGTTCACGTCCTGCTCGATCAGATCAGCCACATACCCCTGCAGGCTCAAGCCGCGACGCTTGGCCCTGTCCTCGGCGGCTGTCTTGACGGAGTCGTCCAGCCGGATGTTCGTCTGCTTTCCCATTCCCCCATCATAGCTAGCTGCTGATACCAGCCGCTAGCAGAGAGGGTCGGTCCCGTCGCACGGGCCCTCTGCGACTCACCCCAATGGACCGCTTCCACATCCACGGGGACGTCGCCCGCCTCCTTGCCGGCGCACACGCGGCCGGGGTCGGCATCGACTTTGTTAGCTGGTCTTGTCACGGTGGGTGTCTGGTAGTTCGCTGGTTGTATGAGGGCTGGGGAACTTGCTGCGTTTCGGGTCCGGTTGAAGGAGTTCACCTCCGAGGTGTTCGCGCCGTTGGTGCGGCGGGATCAGCGGGTCGAGGGTGGCCTGTATCTGCGGGGCTTGCTGCTGGATGGCCGGCGCTAGTCGATGCAGCCGATGGCCGAACGCCTCGGCGTGGACCATCAGCAGTTGCAGCAGTTCATAACGTCCTCGATCTGGCCGGTCCAAGACGTCCGGGCCCGACTCGCGTGACGGGCCGTGCGACGGTCCGCCCGCATAGGTGTGGGTGGTCGACGACACCGACTTCCCCAAGGACGGCAAGGCGTCCGCAGGGGTGGCCCGGCGGTACTCGGGGACCTTGGGGAAGGTCGGCAACTGCCAGATCGACGCCAGCGTCCATGCGGCCTCCGACACCGCTTCGTGCCCGCTGGCCTGGCGTTTGTTCCTGCCCGCCTCCTGGGACGACCGGACGCGGCAGCGCGTCGGGAGGCTTGCCGGATCCCCGATACCGAGCATCACCGGCCGAAATGGCGGCTCGCGCTGGACATGCTCGACGAACTCGCCGGCATCGGACTGCGGCCCTCCGCTCTGGTCACGGGCGCGGGTTATGGCGCGAAGGCGGACTTCCGCCACGGCCTGGAAGACCGCGGGCTGGGCTACGTTCTCCAGGTGAAAGGCGAGATGACTGCCCACTCGGAGGGCGCCGAACCGCACCAGCCAGCCTATGGCGGTCTGGGTCTGCGGCCCCTGCCAGCTACCGCACCCGCGTGGTATTCGGTGAACTTGCCCGCATCCAGGGCCGCGCGAAGGGCGTCAACCGCCCTCTTCGATCCGTCTCCGCCCACGCGGTCATCCCTGAAGGACGCGAGGGTGTACTCGGTCTTCGTCTTGCGACGCAGTGTCATCTCGCGTAGAGCCGGGGCACCGGTCGCCTCGAACTCCTCAACGACCGGACAGCGCGGGTCCTCGTACAGCTGGACCGTGGTTGCCGCGGCCGGGTCGCCCACCACGATCGTCTGCCGTCTGCGGCCAGTCTCTCCGGCAGCTCCTCGGCACCCGCGAGGCCACCAGCCGAGGTGTGCCAGCACGCTTGTCATCCGTGGACTGCGCCTTCGCCGCGCAGCCCGCCATCATGAGCACAGCGACTCCGGCCGCGGTGTGGCGACCAGCCCCCTTACGTACCTCACCTGCGGATTCCCTCTCCTTGACCCGCCCCGCCCGCCATCGGCACTCTGGTCGAGCGCACGACCCGGTTCACCATGCTGCTGCACTGCCCCGGATGGAGCCGAGCCGAAGGGTGAAGAACGGGCCGGCGCTGGCCGTTCTGGGCGCCGAGGCCGTCAGGGACGCGATCGCCGCAACGATCACCACGCTGCCCGGGCAACTACGTCGCTCGTTGACCTGGGACCGCGGCAAGGAGCTGGCACAGCACGCCCGGCTCCGCGTCGACACCGGTCTCGAGATCTACTTCGCGGACCCGCACAGCCCATGGCAACGCGGCACGAACGAGAACACGAACGGGTTGCTGCGGCAGTGCTTTCCCAAGGGCACCGACCTGTCCCGGTGGCAGGCAGACGACCTCGAGGCCGTCGCACTCGACCTCAACAGCAGGCCCCGCAAAACCCTCGGATGGAAGACACCTGCCGAAGCCCTCAACGAACACTTTTAGTCTTGACCCAACAAGCCGGTGTTGCAACGACCGATTGAGTCCGGGCAATACACCAGCCGTGAACTCGCCGTCCTGGCAGCAGATTTCGGCGTCAGGCTGTCGGTCGGCCGAACCGGAGAGGGCTGGGACAACGCCCTCGCGGAATCGTTCTTCTCCACCCTCAAGAACGAGCTCGGCGACGACCATCCCTGGCCCAGCCGGGTCGCCGCCCACACCGCGATATTCGAGTGGATCGAGAGCTGGTACAACTTGCATCGGCTGCACAGCAGCCTCGGCTACCGCAGCCCCGCCGACTACGAGACCGCCCTGGCGGCCTGACCACCACAACAACGGTGTCCGTCAAGCGGAACAAGCTCAGAGTATGACTGTTGTTCGGTGGAGCGGGTGCGTGGCTGGTTGGGCGGCACGGTGCTGGTGACCACGGTCCACGCGGAGGGGTGTCTGGCGTGGCTGGCCCAGGGGTTGTAGCGCAGGGCTGTTTCTGCTGCGCGGAATTCGTTCGAGCGTTCGGGGTGGTGGGTCCCAGGATGCGCGCGGCGACGCCAGCCCGGGGAGGATGGGCGGCATGACGTCCTTCGATGACTCCTACCTCCTGGTCTTCGCCGAGTGCGACGAAGACCGCCCCGCCGAAGTCGCTCACGAGGAATGCCCCGGCCGGTCCGCTGGACTGGTCTGCGCGTGCCCCTGCCATCAGGAGGACGACGACCTCCAGTCCGAGCCCCAGGTGTGGGAGGGACCCGTGCGGTATCCGCGCGGCGGCCCGGGTGTCGGAGGTGAGCGGGGCGGAGACAGGAGCGGGCCGCCGAAGGCGCCTTGATCCAGTAGAGAAAGTTTGGACAGCTCGCCGGATACGGTCGACGGCACGACGAAGCACGACGTGCCCCGGAACTCCCGGGGGGAGCGGATCTGCCTAGTGCTGCCAGTTCTGCCAGTTCTGGCAGAAGCCGGACCGAGTGGTCCGCCAGTCGCTGGGCACGAAGGCGGTGATCTACTGCTCGGCCTCCTGCAAGCAGGCGGCGTATCAAGCGCGCAGGACGCAGAAGGCGATCGAGGCCGCGACCGCTGTCGCTGTCCGCCGGGCGCTCGCAGGACAAGCAAAGTCAGCGCCTTTGCTGATCAGCGGCCGGAATCACCGGGCAAAGTGACTGACTTTGCGGCGGGTGGGGAGTCGGTCCCAGTGCTGCGGGTGGCGGATGGTGACTACGAGCTGGCGCCGCCCGTCGAGCCGGTGGTGGCGCTGGTTCTGCCTGATGCGTGGCGTGCGCCGGCCCCCGCTTCGCGTCGTCAGCTCGGGGCGGGTCCGGGTCGGCGGCGGGTGGGCATGACGGCGTCGCCGATACCGCTGCCGTTCGACATCGAGGACGACGAGGGCATATAGCGTTCCGCGGCTTCCCGCCGGCGCTTTGGGTCCCGCCCCCACCGGGCCGCACCTGTCCTCAGCCACGACGAAACGTGAAACGAGCGGCGCGAGAGTGCCGGGCCTGGCCACATCGCGGCAGCTGCCGGAGGCGAGCAGGGAAGATTCCTTCGCGCATCGCCCAGATGACCCAGATGTGGGACGACGCCGTGTGCCCGACCCGCGTCCACGAACTGGTCGTCATCAAGAACCAGGCCGAGCACGCCCGCTGCGCGCCGACGGAGCCGAGGGCCGCAAAGCCGCCGACACCTTCGCCGACATCTACTTCTGGGCCCGTCCCCGGATCGACACCCTCATGGGAGCCACGGCTGATGCCCAAGTACAACCCCGTCGACGACGCCCACCAGCTCCCGCCAGCCCCGGCCGCGCCCGCCCCCCGGGCAGCCGGTGGCCCAGGTCCCCATCACCACCACGCTCCCCGCCCCACTGCGCCGGCGCCTGGCCCTGGCCGTGCACGAGGTCAAGCTCAAAGACGCGGTTCTCAAGCCATCGAAGCCTGGCTTGAGAACCGCCCTGTCATGGCCCGCGAGCCCATCCCCGCCGCCGGCCCGTCCGTCTTCCTCGGTTCGCTGTCGTGCTCGTCACCTCTTCGGGCCGTGCGGCGCCGCGACGTGACGTGACCGCCGGTCTTGTCGGCCGCACTTGAGAGATCGGCTCGGTACGTACGGTGTTCCCAGCGGCGCTATCCGGTCACTTTGGATAGATGATCGGTTAACCCTGCGCGACTGACAGCAGGTCAGCGGCTTGTGTGCGACCGTCCGGTGTGGCTTCCGGCGCCTGCCTCCCTCCGAAGTTCGTTACCAGGCACCCCGCCTGAGCTGCCCGAACGACCATTCGGTAACTGGCAATCGAACGGAATGTCTGTAAACCGGCGTTCGATGTGCATGGCACCTTTGGATCCGGCAAGCTCGGCGATGTTCGGTCGACATAACGAAGCCAACCGACACACCCATCCTTTGAATTGAAAGAGAGTCCGTCGTGCGTCACCGCATCGCTGCCGTCTCCGCTGCCGTCCTCCTGACTCTGGCTGGCGCCACTGGCGTTGCGGAGGCAAAGCCCGCCAGCCTCTACGCCCCTTCCGCCCTGGTCCTCGCCGTCGCCCAGGGCGAGGACGCGGCCACCGTCGTACGGGCGTCCATCCTCAGCTGCGCACCGACGGCTGCAGGGACGCACCCCGACCCCAAGGCCGCCTGCGCGTCCCTCGCGGCCGCCGGCACCTTCGACACCCTGCTGGCCACGCCGGACACCGACCGCGCATGTCCCATGGTCTACGAACCTGTCACGGTCACCGCGGACGGTGTCTGGAACGGGCAGCGCGTCTCCTGGAAGCACACCTTCTCCAACACGTGCGCGATGGCCGCCACCCTCAACGGGAACGCCGTCTTCGCGTTCTGACGGCCCCGGTCAGGATCCGCCGCGCTCTGCTTCTGCCCCCGTGTCCTGCCCGGCGGGGGGCGGGGGCGCGTCCGCGGTTGTCCGTCCGGCTGCTCACGCCAGGTGTGTGCCAACGGTGCGGCCGGGGTGGGTGCGGCTGGTG
>NZ_JAPNLJ010000102.1 GCF_026627445.1 Streptomyces sp. H27-H1 | reverse complement strand
GGGCCACACGAACATCGCGGCCAGCCTCCGCGAGATGTCCTACGACTGTTTCCGACGACCCCTCGAACTCCTCGGCCTCTCCTGACCAGCAACGATCCAAGACCAAAAGACTTTGCAACAGCCCTGGGGGCTGTGTTGGGTGTCACCCCATGTGGGCGACTGCGGGGCTCTCGGCGTGTTGTTGTTTGCATGCGTTGATGGCGAGTGCGGTGACGGCCAGGCCGGCGAGGAACATGGCACCTGCTCCGAGGATGGCCAGGCTGTAGCCGTGGGTCAGTGCCTCGCCTGCCTTTGCGACCAGCGGGAAGTCCTTGGTGGCCAGGCCCTGGTAGAGCGTGGAGGCTGCCTCGGGCAGCTTGTTGTTGGCTGCGGAGGTTGAGATCGTCGACAGGACCGCGAGGCCGAGGGCGCCGCCGATCTGCTGGGCCGTGTTGAGCAGTGCCGAGGCGATCCCGGCGTCCTGGTGGGTGACGCCGCTGACTGCGCCGAGCGTCAGCGGGACGAAGCTCATGCCCAGGCCGAGGGCGGTGACGAACATGGCGGGCATCAGATGGGCGGCGTACGAGGAGTCCGGCTCCAGAGCGGCGAACCAGAACATGCCGGCGGCCGCGACGAGCAGGCCCGGCCCAGCGATCAGGCGGGGAGCGACGTGGGCGGCCGTCTTGGAGCTGACCGCCGCGGCGAGGCCCATGCCGGCGCTGAAGGGCAGGTAGGCGCAGCCGGTCTTGACGGGGCTGTAACCCAGCAGCTGCATGTAGAGCGTCAGGAAGTAGAAGGTGGCGAACATGCCAGCGCCGATGAACAGCATGGTGGCGTAACTGCCCCACCGGCTGTGGTCCTTGAACAGGCGTAGCGGCATCATCGCGTCAGCGGTGCGGGCCTGCAGGAACAGGAATCCGATCAGCAGTGCGGCCGCTGCGGCGAACGAGGTCAGGGTGAGGCTGTCGGTCCAGCCGTGCTCGCCGCCGCGGGTGATGGCGTAGACGAGGGCGATCAGGCCGCCGGTGCCGGTGATGACGCCGGGGATGTCCAGGTGGCCGGGGTGGCGTTCGGCCTCGACCAGGGTCTTGGTGCCGAAGAGGACGGCCAGGCCGATGGGGATGTTGATGAAGAAGACCCAGCGCCAGTCGAGGACGTCGGTGAGTACGCCGCCCAGGAGCAGGCCGACGGTGGCGCCGAGGCCGCCCATGGCCGCGTACACGCCCATCGCCGTGTTGCGTGGTTTGCCCGCCGGGAACGTCGTGGTGATCAATGCCAGGGCACTAGGTGCAGCGAGCGCCGCACCGACGCCCTGCAGGATGCGTGCGGAGATCAGCAGGCTCTCGTTCGGGGCGAGTCCGCCCAGTAGTGAGGCCAGGGTGAACACGGCGGTCCCGGCCTGGAACATGCGGCGTCGGCCGAACAGGTCGCCGAGCAGGAGCAGGCCGCCGAAGGCGAGGGCGTAGGAGTTGACGATCCATGCCAGGTTGGTTGGCGATCGGACACGCCCAGGTCGGTCTGGATGCTGGGCAGGGCGATGTTGGTGATGGTGGCGTCGAGGACCACCATCAGCTGGGCAGCGGCGATCACGAAGAGGGCCGGGCCGAGATGGCGGCCCCCGGGTGAGGTGCCGGAGGTGTCCGGCCGTGCGGAGGCGGCAGTCGTGGTGTCAGCAGACACGGTAAGGCTCCAAGGATCAGCTGGAATGAATTCCCCGGAAAAAGAAATGGACAGGAGAATGCGCGTTTCAATTTCAGGAAAGGAACGAGACGCCCCCTTCGCTGGTGAACGGGGCGTTCGTGAGGCAATCCGGGGCATGGCAGCCCGTCGTGACACGGGGCCTGGGCTCGGGACGAAAGGCGACCCTAACACGATGCCAGAGGTTGGTTCGGGCTTTGTGATTCGCTTCTTGTTGTGCTTGACAAAATCGTCGAGTGTATGAGCACTGGCGGTGGGGAATCTACTGGCATCGGCTTGCGTTTTCAGCCGAAGCGTGAACACTCGGATTCAGGGGACATTGCACAGATTCGAGGTGAAGTGTCAAACGGCAAGGTGCACTCTGCGCACCTTTTGTGGGCCATTTCGTCTCTGTGTACCGGGGTGCGCTTGCAGGAACGATCCGGGGCGACTTCAGCATGCGGCGCCTAGGCTGAGACGCGGCAAGCATGGTGGTTGCTCCTGGGATGCCCGCTGGGGATTCTCCCCGGTTGCGGCACGTTACCGGCTTGTTCATATCTCCCGAGAGAACGCAAGCCGCACCCATTGGATGGTGAGCCACCAGCGCCAAGCAATTGTCAAGGCCAGCGGATGCCAAGCGTCAAGAAACCGTCAAATTTGAACGCACATCTGGCCCCTCTGGCGTGTTATTCTCAAGTTCTGACCAGCTGTTGGGGCCGTGCGTGGAGAGTTGCCGTGCCTTGGACGACATGCTGTGAATTCACGGTATCCGACGAGACGCATCGTGGAGATTTACATGACTTCAGGAACCCGTACCTATTCCCCCATCGCACTGGTCACCGGCGCGAATAAAGGCATCGGACGTGCCATCGCCCAGCAGCTGGCCGAACGCGGCATGACGGTCTATCTGGGCGCCCGGGACGAGAAGCGAGGAAAAGCGGCCGAGCGTGAACTGCGCGACGCGGGTCTCGACGCCCGTGCCGTGCTGCTCGAGGTCACCGACGAGACCAGCGTCATGGCTGCAGCACAGCGCATCGAGAAAGAACAGGGCAGGCTCGACGTGCTGGTCAACAACGCCGGGACCATGCCGCCGTGGCAGCCGGCCAGCCAGACCCCGACCGGCGAAGCACGGCGCGTGTTCGAGCTCAACGTCGTCGGTGTCGTCACGGTCACCAACACCCTGCTGCCCCTGCTGCGCCGGTCGCAGGCAGGGCGCATCGTCAATATCGGCAGTTCCCTCGGCTCGCTGATGCTCGCGGCGCTCAAGGTCTGCCCTGGAGCCACCTATCCGCCGGGGAGCTTTCCGCAATTCGCCGCCTACACGGCATCGAAAGCGGCGCTCAACGCCCTCACCATCATGTACGCCGACGAACTCCGCGACGCGGGCATCCTGGTCAACACGGCCTGCCCCGGCTATACCGCGACCGATCTCACCCAGGGTGCGGGGCCTCGGACCGTGGAGCAGGCAGCACGCATCCCGGTTCTCCTGGCCACGCTGCCCGACGGCGGACGGACCGGGACCTTCACCGGCTCGGACGTGAACCTGGTCGAGCTCCCGCTGCCCTGGTGACCTGCGCCAGCGGGACTCTCCGGCGCGATCGCTCGACATGACCCGTCCCGAGCATCGATACCGGCCCCGCGTCCACCTCTGTCGCAGAGAAGCGAGAGAGCCGCCAACGGCGCAACCCGCTGCCGCGACACCAGATCCGCTACCCGTGCCGCGATGCCTGGCAGCAGCCCGGGCATCGCGGGTGTGGACTCGTCCCCTCCCGCCCCGGCTCCATCAGAGCCGCCTGCGCGAGCGGGCCTGCCCTGACCGTTGACCCGATTCCCGCCTTCTGGAGAGACCTGATGCGAGCCCGTGCCCCCGTGATCTAACCAAGCTCCCGTACGCACACCGCCTTACGGCGTTCACCGGACGGATGGACCGGGAGGGCGCCTACGAGTGGCTCCACTTCGACCGCTGCGATTTCGAGGACGTGGACGGCGGAAGCTCCGGCTTCACCGAGCCCGCGTTCTCCGCAGTGACCTTCACTCGGGGTTGATACCGGCGCGCCCAGTTCGACGATGTCTGGCTGCACACCCGCGCATCGTGGGGACCGACCTCGCAGAGACCACCTGGATGGACAGCGAATGTGCTGAGGTGGTTCTCGCCGGCACAGAACTCTCCGGCTCCCATATGAACCGCGTGGCGCCCCCGCGGGGGCGCCCTTCGGGCCGAACTCCTCCCCACCCCACGCGCGCCTGGACACTGCAGGCCCGCAACCTCGCCGACAATCCGGGCACGCGGATGGAGTCGCTGCGTTTTGTGCTCCGCGAGTACGACGCCTCCTTCGACGCCGTGAGCTTCCACCAACTTGAAGTCGCAGGTCAAAGGGCTGGCGTGACCGGTTCTCGGGGTGCTCACGCTGGTCGTGGGCGGCTGTCTGCGGAGGAGATCGTTCGTCGGCCGGCTGTGTTCACCGAGTGTCGCGGGCACATGTTTACCGCTCTGGGGCGCGCTCATCTGGGTGCTGTGCTCGCTGCAAGCCCACTACCTTGCACTGCACTAGCTTGTAGTGCATGACTCGTGCTGTGTAAGGTACTGACTCATGGAAGAGACATCCAATCCCCGCGCCCAGTGGCTGCGAGGGGTGTTGGACATGTGCCTGCTGGCCCTGATGGCAGAGGCCCCGGTCTACGGCTACGAATTGACCGTCAAGCTCGCCGAGGCAGGCGTGGAGGTCGCAGACGGATCGATCTACCCGGCGCTGGCGCGCTTGCGCAAGCGCGAGCTGGTCGAGGTGGAGCGCCGAGGCGGGGACGGCGGACCCGCCCGTACCTACTACCGCCCCAGCGAAGCGGGCATGCAGACGCTCCGGTCGTGGAGCCGCGACTGGAACGAACTCGCCACGAGCATCGGCTCCATCATCAACCAGAACGCAAGGAAAGAATCATGACGCTGACCGTCGAGAACGCGACGCAGCAGGCCAGGCAGACCTGGCACCGCCTCGGAGTCAACAAGGCCGCGGCCGAGGAGATGGCAGAGGAGCTGAGCGCGGACCTGGTCGCCGCCGACCTCGACGGACGGTCGGTCGCCGACTACATCGGCGGTGACATCGAGGCGCTGGCCACCTCCTGGGCGATGGAACGCGGTCTGCTGCCCGTGCAGCACCGGCGCCTGAAGGAGATCGCCGCCGCGGCGGCCAAGGGCGCCGCCCTGCCCGCCCTGCTCGCCGTGTTCCTGTGCTGGGTGTCCTGGTCCCATCTCCTGGACCCCTGTACCGGTAGGGGGACAGGGCCAGGCGGAGAGGTCCTCGGCTGCCGCACCACCCTCGACGCCTGGTGGATGTGGGCGGGCTGGGCACTGTGCGCTGCCGCCGCCTACTGGCTGGTCCTGCGCGGCGTGTCACGCCGTCTCGAACACCACCTGGCGGCCGGACGTGACGCCACCCGGCGGACGCTCGTCAAGACGCTGCCCCTCATCGTGGTGGCGGCCGCACTGGCCGGTGGCGGCATCGGGCTTCTCGGCGCCGCCGTCCTCGGGAACCTCGGCATCGTCGCCTTCCCCGGGGCGCTCGCGGCCATGCCAGCCGCGGTCGCGGGCGGCTGCGCCTGGATCCGGCACCACGCCTGCCCGCCGGTGGACGCGATCAGCTGAACCACGCCATGTGCGCCGGGCGCCCCGGCCGGGACGTCACCTGCCCCGCACGTCAGGGGCTCGGCCCGACGTACGGCTGAGCGAGTACGGGGTAGCTCCACAGCACCTGAGTCAGAAGCCATTCTCGTGGACAAAGCCGGTCAGCGGTTGACTTCGAGGTTTGTCAGGACGAGCAAGGCGCGCAGGAGACGGGTCGCGCGGGCGGGGTCGGTGCGGAGCTTGGTGAGGGTCCCGCCAGTTCTTCAGGTGGGCGAAGCCGTGTTCGACCGGTGCGCGTCGGACGGCCAGGACGCGGTTGGCGGTCTTCTGGCCGGGGGTGAGTGGGTGCGGCTGGCGGCGAAGCCGGTGACGATCACGGGGTCGAGTACGTCGTTGTCCAGGCCGCGGAATCCAAGGTCGGCCAGCGCTCCGAGACCGGCGGCGCGCAGGTGGGTCAGGATGTGGTCGTGGCGGGCTGCGGTGTGCGGCCGGCCCGGGCGGAGGATATCCAGATGAGACGGCCGTTTTCGTCGGTGGGGTCCGTCAAACGAACCTTTCCCGGAGCAACGGCCCGGAACGGCCCTTTCTGGGAAATGTTTGTGACGGTATCCGGGATCATGACGGTCTCCCAACCGCACTCGCGTCCGAAGCGGACGATTTCGAGTGCCACGCCTGCCCCCGCTGTGACGTTCAGTCAGGCTCCCCCTGTCGCTCGCGCTCCGGTGTGGTCGCCGGGACTTATCACACCGGCCGGTTCACGAAGGTGCCCCGGCTCGCGAAACTCCTGCGCGTGCCCACCCCCGCAGACCGCGGCTCCGGCCAGCCGTGGAGGCCCGGCACCCCCGCGCCTGTCGCCCCCGACACCCCGAGCGCCGACATCCGCATCGGATACGCCCGCTGCTCGACCCTCACCCAGGAACTCCAGACCCAGCTCGACGCGCTCACGGCCAAACGCATCCCCCGGGACAAGATCTTCTCCGAGAAGATCAGCACGCGGGTGCGGGTGCGCCCGCAGTTCGAGGCCGCACTCACTGCCGCCCGGGAAATCAAGGCCCACGCCCCGCACTGCCGGGTCATCTTCACGGTGTACGAGATGAAACGCCTGGGACGCGACGCCGCAGAGCTGACAGCTCTGGCCGACCACTTCACCGCCCACGGCCTGGTGCTGGAAATGCTCGCCGGACCGCTCCAGGGGATGTACGACCCCAGCGGCCCGGGACGCCTGCTATTCGGGTTCTCCGCCGCGATGGCCGAGACGGAGCGCGAGAACATTCGGGAGTCCACCCTCGAAGGACTCGATAGCGCGGCCCGCAAGGGCAACCACGGCGGCCGGCCCCCGGTCATCACCGACGACATGCTCCACACCGTGCTCCGCCGCCGCGCGAACGGCGAGACCGTCGAGGCCATCCAGCCCGACCTGCTCATCCCCACCGGCCGCCGCAAAGGACACAGCCCCAGCCTCTCCAGCATCTACCGGGCGCTGGCCGAGCACGAGAAGACCCAGGCGTACCCCGAGGCCGTCGAGGCGGCACACGCCGACTTCGCAGCCCTCCAGCACCGCGACCGCAGCCCCATGTAGATACTCAGCTACAGGCCACCTGGCCGAATGCGAAAACAAGGCCTTCACGGCTTCAAGATCATCCATGGCCCCTTTTGGGCTTATCTCGGCGATACCCCTTGCTGCCCCCTCTGATCAACAGCGCGGTCGTCATCGCCCGGTTTCTGCAGAAGCACGACTTCGACGCCGATGTCGTCGCCCAGTTCAAGGTCCGCCGGCCCAAGGAGGAGACGGCGGTGAGCTGGGACGAGTTCTGCTACGGGCCCATGCCCGGTGATCAGGCCTGCCTGTACGAGCGTCTGACCACGGGGCGGAAGCCACGGCACCCCGTAGCCGTTTACGGCCGTGTCACCGCGGTTGAGAACGACAGCGAGCACAGGCCAGTCCTCCGGCTCGCCGACGGGCGCGGCTTCACCGTACGCATCCGATCCGACCACCCCAGCCTCCTCGCTCCGCTCACCGTCGGCGCCTTTGTCCTGGCCGTCGGCAGCTGGAAGCCCTGGACACCCCGCAGAGGCAGGCCTGAGCTGCAACTATTCGCCGAGGAACACGGGCAGCTCGCCCACGGGACCTATGACGACATCACCCGCCGAAGCAGCGCGCCCGCCTGCCCGCCCCCGCTCTCCCTCGCCCAGCGCACCCTGCGCCAGGCCCGCACGGCGGCAGCCACACCCAAAACCCCACCGCCACGTGCTGCCGGGTCCACACCCAATCCGCGCCCCAGCAGGCCACACGTGCCCACCACACCACCGGCCTCACTCACCGGAGCTGACCCCACCGCCACCGGCGGACATGGCTCCGACCAGGGCGGCGCCCCCCCCACTCTCCCGAAACCGACGCGCCGCCTCCGGCCACAGCCGAACCGGTAGCCCCCGAACCCGCACCACCTGCACCACCTGCACCAACCGTGCCGCCCCGGCCCACGGATCCGCCAATGCCGCCGATCCCGGCCCGCGCACACACACGTCGGGGCTGGTGGCCGGTCGGCCGCCGCCGCTGAAGGTGCACATCAGCGATTGTGCGCTGCCTCGCCTTCGCGGGATCGATGCGCCGGTCCCGCCTTGGCGGTGGTGCTGCTCAACACCCTGACTGTCCAAGGTCCCCGACGTGGGCGAGTAGTTCATTCAGCCGGGCCGTCGCGATCTCGGTCGCCTTCAGTCGAGCCGGAGTGAATGTTCATCGTTCGGGCAGGACGCGCCGGGTGAACTTCTGCGCTTCTTTCGGGGCTGACCGGCAGATGTCCCCGATGATGACACCGCCCGGGACAACGGGTCGAACAACGCTGGGAGTACGCGCATGACGGTGGAGTGAGGTGATCCCTGTGGTGTGGACACACCTGACAATGGATCTTGTTGATCCTGGAAGGTGTAGACCACGTGGCAAGGCCCTCGAAGTACAGTGCGGAGTTCCGGTCCGACGCGATCGCGTTGTGGCG
>NZ_JAPNLJ010000101.1 GCF_026627445.1 Streptomyces sp. H27-H1 | reverse complement strand
CGAGGACGAGCTGGACCCGATCCTGATGGGCATCCCGCTGCAGCTGCTGGCGTACCACACCGCCCTGGCCATGGGCCGTGACATCGACAAGCCGCGCAACCTGGCGAAGTCCGTCACCGTCGAATAGGCACAGCTCCCGCAGGCCACCTGCGAGCAGTCGTCGCGCTCACGCCGAAGGGCCCCGCTAGCGGGGCCCTTTTCACTTGCTCCCGGGCAAGACGGGGGAGGAGCGGTGGTCGGTCATCCCGCGGCGGGGTCATCGCGCAGGGCGGCCGACAGCTCAGCGCGGGTCAGGTCGCCATGTTCTCCCGCGGCACGTTTACGGCGGACCGCGACGCCAACGCAGTGCTCGACGTAGCGGAGTTCGCAGTGCGCCCGCAGCATGACGCGCGCCGCCTCTGCGGTCGCGAAGCCCTCGTGGAGGAGCATGCACAGGCGGCACCGCCAGAAGTAGCCGCGCTCGGGGTCCTGGCCAGAGCACACCGGAGCCCGGTCCGGTTCGCCCGCGCCGGCGGGGCACGGCCCGTCGCAGAACCGCGGCGGGGCAGCCCCCGCGCCGTCCGCGGACGGGCCGGGACTGTGGCAGTGCTCGTAGCCGTACTGCTCGTTCATGGTTCTCCGTGCGTTGTCAGGCGGCCCGGGAAAGCCGGGTGTGGCTGTTGGGTTCTTGCCTTCAGTGGCTTCGAAGGGGTGCCCGCCCGCCCCTTCGGGGCGCCCTGATGTCGGCGCAGACCAGCATCATCCGCGACGGACCGAACCGGGACTTCTACCTCAAGAAGCGCGGCGAGGGGTCCAAGCACGTCCAGGCGTTCATCGCGCTCGCACGCCGCCGGGACGGAGTCTTGTGGGCACTTCCGCGCGACAACCGGGTCTTCACCCCCGGCCCCGCCGGTCGCGCAAGCGGCTTGACTTCATCGTTGAGACTCCTTTGCGCCGCGACGCGTGTGGGCGGCGGCGGTCGTACGACGCGGCCGGTCGTACGCGGCCCACTCGACCGAACCACTCCATCTCATGCCGGGGTATCGGTGCTCCCCCGACCGCCCGCACCGACCGGAGGACCCACCGTCCCCCGGTCGGCGGGTGGTCACGCCCAGCGGCGCTTCCCGCCGCCTCGTCCAGGCCCTGTCCGGGACTTATCGGAGGCTTGCCGTGCGCGCCCGCCTGGCCGGAAGACTGCCCGTGCGCTTCGGATTACGGCCCTCGCCGGCTGCCGTGGTCTCAGCTCCAGGGACCGGCCGGGGGCAGTGGGGACCCATGGAACAGGTCTTCCGGCGGGTACGGGCCGGCGGCCGGCACAGCGGCGTCGGCGTACTGGTCTGCGCCGGGCCAGTACCGGCCGAACGCCGCCCATTCGGCCACCATCTCCTCGTACACGGGTGTGGAGACCGTCGTGGGGGCGGGGACGGGCGCCGGCACGTACCGAGGCGGCGCGGAAGCGGTTGCGTGGGAGGTTGCGTAGCCCTGGTATGCGGGGGCGAGACCCGCGAGGCCGTAGGCGGTCGGCTGCGGTACGACGGTGATCGGCAGCATGGCTGGTGTCCTCTCGGAGAGGTCGTCGGGAGAAGGAGTACCCGATGCTCCGGCGCCCGGCGCCCGGCGTCCAACGGCGCCCCCGTTACCTGCCGCCTAGCCGTAAACAACCCCCCGTTAAGGCAGGCCTCCGTAGCTTCAGCGGCATGCGTGCACACCGTGAACCCCATCGTGACCGGCAGCCCTTCGGCGCCGGCGGTCAGGCCGGCCCGCGTCCCACAGCGGGACGGGCGGCCCGTCGGCAGGCTGCCCGCCTGGCACCGGCAGCGGCGCCCGGCCGCGGCGGAGCTCGCACCCGGCGCAAGGCACCGGTCCGGGGCCGGACGGGGTGGCGCCGCTTCGTGCCCCGGCCCCGCACGGTCATGTGGAGCATCCTGGGCGGTCTGCTGCTGATGCTGGGCGTGTTCGGGGCGGGCTACCTGCTCGTCTCCGTCCCGGACCCGAACGAGAAGGCCGTAGCCGAGAGCAACGTCTGGCTGTACCAGGACGGCAGCGAGATAGGGCGGTCCGGCGTGGCCCGGCGCACCAGCGTGCCGCTGTCGCAGGTCTCCCGCGCAGCCCAGGAGGCGACGCTCGCCGCAGAGGACCGCAGCTTCTACACGGACCCCGCCATCTCGGTCACCGGGATCGCCCGGGCCCTCTACAACAACGTCACCGGCGGCTCCCGCCAGGGCGGCTCCGGGCTCACGCAGCAGTACGTGAAGAACCACTACCTGACCCAGGAGGTCTCCCTGACGCGGAAGTTCAAGGAGCTGTTCATCGCCATCAAGGTCAACCAGAAGATGTCCAAGGACGAGATCCTCGCGGGCTACCTCAACACCAGCTACTACGGGCGCGGCGCCTACGGCATCCAGTCCGCGGCGCGCTCGTACTTCGACGTCGATGCGAAGAACCTCACCGCCGCGCAGGGCGCCTACCTCGCCACGCTGCTCAACGCCCCGACCCGATACGACGTCAAACAGTCACCGGAGCACCGGGACCGGGCAGTCGCCCGCTGGAACTACGTCATGGACGGCATGCGGTCCACGGGTACGATCAGTGCGGCGGACCGCGCCAAGGCCGTCTTCCCCGAGCCCCTCGAGCCCAAGCAGTCCGAGGGCATGGCGGGCCAGAACGGCTACCTCATGCAGGCCGCCCGCGCCTACCTGCTCGCCGGCGGCACGGTCAGCGAGGCCGAGCTCGACGCGGGCGGCTGGAAGATCAAGACGACCTTCGACAAGGTCAAGCAGGCGGACCTCGTCACCGCCGTCGACAAGGAGCTCAACGACCATCTGGATCCGACGAGCCGGGCCAACGACCGCGGCGTGCGGTCGGGCGCCGCGTCCGTGGAGAACGCCTCCGGCAAGGTCGTGGCCCTGTACGGCGGACCCGACTACCTCAAGCAGTTCATCAACAACGCGACCCGGCGCGACGTCCAGGCCGGTTCCACGTTCAAGCCCTTCGCCTTCGCCGCCGCACTGGAGGGCAAGGCCAAGGACACCGACGGCCTCCGCATCGGACCGCGCTCCCTCTACAACGGCAACAACGACTACACGGCGACCAACGGATACTCTCCGGGCAACCAGGGCGGCAAGAGTTACGGCGACGTCTCGGTCCGCGAGGCGATGGCCCGGTCGGTCAACACCGTCTTCGCCCAGCTCGCGCAGGACGCCGGGCTGCGCTCCGTGCGCGACGCGGCCGTTGCCTCGGGCCTGCCCGAATCCACCCCCGGACTTACCGCTGTTCCCTCCCTCCCGCTGGGTGTCGCCACCCCCAGCGCCCTAGACCTGGCCGGCGCGTACGCAACCTTCGCCAACCGCGGGGTGCACCACGACCCCCACCTGGTCCTGGAACTGAGCCACGGCGAGGAGAAGCGCGACCTGCCCGAAGGCACCTCCGACCGGGCCTTCAGCACCGCCACCGCAGACACCGTCACCGACGTACTGCGCAGCACGGTGGACGCCTCGTACGGCAGCGGCAAGGCAGCCAAGGCCGCCGGACGGCCCGCTGCGGGCAAGACCGGTACGACGAACGAGCACAAGTCGTACTGGTTCATCGGCTACACACCGGAGCTGACCACCTCCGTGGGAGTGTTCCGCGAGGACCCGGACAGCCACGCGCAGCTGAGCCTTCAGGGCCTGGGCGGCGAGGCGGGCGGTGGCGGCGGCTTCCCCGCGCGGGTGTGGGCCGCATACACCAAGTCGGCCCTCTCTGACATGCCGGTGCAGGACTTCCGCACATCGGCCTCGACGAGCGGCTCCGGGTCGGGCGCCGACACGGGCACGGGCTCCGGCTCCGGCGGCCGCGGGCCGGCTCCGACCGGTGGGGACGAGCGTGGGACCGATCCCGTTCCGACCCCGTCAACGCCTCCCTCCGCATCGGACGGTCCGCCGGTCGCTCCCGATCCCTCGAGCCCGCCGACGGGCCCCACTGGCCCCCCCAGCCCCACTGACCCCACCGGCCCCACCGACCCGCCGCCGGGGACGATCCCCGACGACGACATCCCACCGACTCCCCCGGTGTCTGCGCCTCCGGACGGCAACGGCCCTCCCGTCGGTCCGTCACGGCCCCGGCTCTGAGCGCCTCTGCCTGTAGCCGGCAAGGCTTCGCACCGATGTCCCCTCCCCCAGATTTCCTTCAGTGAACACAGCCCGCCGTGCGTGGCGGCAAACCGGAACGGATGTTTCCCCCTCATGAGCGACAGCACGACCTGGCGTCCCCACTCATCACCCAGCCGGTGCCCGACATCCGGCCGGCACCGCAAACGGACCGGCCGGGGCGGCCTGACCGCCCTGCGCACCGGCGTGACCACCGGGGTCCTCGGCACGGTCACGGCGGTGTCCCCGGTGACGGCCGAAGGAGCCTCCGACCTGAAGGGACGGGACCGGGACAGCATCACCATGGAACTGGACCTGAGCTCCTCCCTCGCCTCCAGTAGCGGCCTGGCCTGGGACGCCGTCTGGCTCAGCGGCGACATCCACACCCGTCAGGCGGCGGAGGCCAGGGCAGCCGTGGAAAAGGCCGCAGCCAAAGCGAAGGCGGCGGAGAAGGCCGCGCAGGAGGAGGCGGCCCAGGAGAAGGCCGCCAAAGCGAAAGCAGCCAAAGCGAAAGCAGCCAAGGCCAAGGCCACGAAGGAGAAGGCCGCCAAGGCCAAGCCTGCCGCCGGGAAACCGGGAGCGGGCGCCACCGCCGTGGCCGCGTTCGCCCGCGCGCAGATGGGGAGCGCCTACGTATACGGCGGAACGGGGCCGTCCGGCTGGGACTGCTCCGCCCTGGTGCAGGCGGCCTACAAGGCGGCTGGCATCGCGTTGCCGCGTGTCTCCCAGAGCCAGTCGGCCGTGGGCACCTCGGTCCCGCTCAACGACCTGCGGCCCGGGGACATCCTCTACTGGGGCGACAAGGGAAGCGCGTACCACGTCGCCATCTACGTCGGAGGTGGAAAGTTCATCGGCGCGCAGAATCCGTCAGACGGCGTGGCCGAACGCACCCTGGCGTACGACCGGCCCACGGGCGCGGTCCGGGTACTCTAAGGCCCCCGGCCGTCCCGTCGTGAACCGTTCCGGGTTCGGTAGAGATCTCAGTTTGTGGTTGTGACCTGGGGTTTTGTTGCTGTGAGGTAGTGGGTCGTCTCGTATTCGACGGGTGGGACGTTGCCTATCTCACCGTGGAGTCGGCGGTGGCAGTACCAGTCGATCCACTCGGCGGTGGCCAGCTCGACCTGGGACAGGGTCTTCCAGGGCCGTGCGGGTTTGATCAGCTCGGTTTTGAACAGGCCGATCGTGGACTCCATCAGGGCGTTATCGTAGGCATCGCCGACCGATCCGATGGAGGCCGCGATGCCGGCGGCGTCCAGGTGTTCGGCGAGGCGGAAACTCGTGTATTGCGACCCGGCGTCCGAGTGATGTATCAACTCGCCGCGCTGGTGCGGGAATCCGTCGCGGTCGCGCTGCCACAGCGCCATCTCCAGGGCGTCCAGGACGAGCCTGGTCTCCTTGGAAGTGGCGGCCGACCAGCCGACGATACGGCGGGAGAAGGTGTCCACGACGAACGCGACGTAGACGACGCCGGCCCAGGTGGTGATGTGAGTGAAGTCCGCCACCCAGCAGCGGTTCGGCGCGGTGGCGACGAAGTTCCGGTCCACCAGATCCGGGGCCCGCTCGGCCTGCCCCCCGGGGATCGTGGTGACTACTCGTTTGCCGCGGACGGCGCCGGTGATACCGAGCTCACGCATGAGGCGTTCGACGGTGCAGCGGGCCACGTCATGGCCCTGCCGGTTCAGCTCGCGCCAGATCTTCCTCGCCCCGTAGACGCGGTAGTTGGTGGTGAAAACCTCGTGGATCAGGGCTTTCAGTTCCATATCACGCACGGTTCGCGCGGACGGTTCAGCAAGACGTTTGTGGTGGGCATAGTAGGTGGAGGGGGCGATCTTGCAGTCGTGCTCGGTGAGCGTTCTGCAGATCGGCTCGACACCGCCGAAGCGGGCCCGGTGCTCGTCGATGAACGCTACGAGCGTGTGTGTGGCCGGTCGAGCTCGGCCGCGAAGAAACTCGCCGCGGCTTTCAGGATGTCGTTCGCCCGCTTCAGCTCGGCGTTTTCCTTCTTGAGGGCCTTGCGCTGGGCAGACTCCTCCGTCGGCGTCCCCGGACGGACGCCTGAGTCGACCTGGTCCTGGCGGACCCACTTACGCAGTGTCTCGGTCGAGCCGATGCCCAGCTTCTCGGCGACCGCTTTGATCGCAGCCGACTCGTTCGGGTAGTCGCGGCGAACCTCGGCGACCATACGGACCGATCGTTTGCGCAGCTCAAGGGGATAGGAAGAAGGACGTGCCATGACTCGATCCTTTCATGGAATCGAGTCTCTACCGAACCCGGAACGGTTCACCGCGACTTCGAAACGCCCCTGGTCCTTCACCACGCCTCAGCATGAGATTGGAAAAGGCTCACTGTCTGGTGCAGCCCGTGCAACGAGGGCGACCCCCGCTCGATGAAGGACAGTGCCCAGGAGATTGTTCGAAAGGGATGGGCGCCGGAAAACTGCACGTACACAATGGAGAAGGAGCGTCTAATCGAGAAGGAGACACGAATGAACTGGCAGGACTATCTCAAGGAATGCGACTACCTCCCGGATTTCGCTCAGATCTATTCCTACGAGAAGGCCCTGGTGGCCTTTGCTGCATGGATGGCTGCCAAGAACAGCTGCCGCGAGCTGACCATCCAGGAGGTCGAAGGGATTCGGAATGGCGAGAAGGCGGCCGGGGAAGTCATCGACGGTATTCATAACGGTGCCCATTCGATTTCCCACGTTGATCAAGGCGAGGTGTACGGCGCCTTTCTCGCCGACTGTGAATTCACGCGCAACCTGTGGACTAAGCCTGACAGCCGTCACCTCGACCGGCGCGCTGAAATGAACAAGGTGACCCTCTTGGAGGCGATGGGGGAGGGTGGTGAATTCTACTGGACCACCTTTGACGGACTGCTCCGCTTGAGTCATGAGCAACCGAAAGTTCCGGAGTTTTTTGCCGGCAGGTGGGGGCGGAATGACTGTGTAGAACTTGACAGCGCTTCGGGTGCAGTGGCAGATGAAATCAAGGGTTACGGATTCACTGTAGTCAGGAAAGGGGACTCCGGGTCCTTAGGGAAGCCGAAGAAGAAGCATCAGCCGAAGTCATCCGGAAAATCTGAGATTGACCCGTCGCGCGTTTTCGGCGCTAAGCGCGGCCTGGAGATCTTGAAGGACAGCCTAAAAGATCCTGACCTCGGCGATGGCGAGGCAGCGGTCATCCAGGAAAAAATCAAGTCGCTAAGCGCTTTCCTCTCCAGCAATGGGGCCAAGAAAGCCCTGGTGCATGTCGAGGCTTCCCGGAAGAGACAGGAGAAAATAAATGGCGTACTCCGCACGCGTGCGGAGTACGCCGGCACTTATGACGATGTGATGAATTTCAATATCAGGGAGGGTGACCACGCGCCGGCAGTGCCGCCCAAGAAAGGAGAGAAAGACAGTAAGGCTCTGGAAAGGAAGGCGGCCCAGGCCCTGGGGCTGAAGGAGGGGCGAGACAAGTTTTACGGAGGCCACGGGAAGAAAGTGAACCGTGAAAGGCCGCCGGGCTTCAGTAAGCAGGTAGTTGACGAAATGGTCATGGGGATCAGTGACGGGGAGCTGCCGAAGATCGATGGCGTTCCTTCCAGGCGTCGTCTGCGTGTACCTGATAATCCTGAATCGGTGGAGTTTCCCGGCATGCACTGCACCATAAAGACTCTGGGTAAAAAGATGGGCGAGGTGAAAGACGGTCTCTACTTCACCAGGAACGCGGAAGGTATCGGGGGTGGTGACAAGAAACACGGCCTCAGGGGCTTTGTGATCCGGAAGAAGGGGGGCGTGCTCAGCGTCGTCTTCGACGACTTTAAGAAGGGTCGGCAGGAAATAGAGTTCGAGGATTTCGTCAAGGGCGACGCGGGGCTCCAGCTCGACCTCGATCACGTGTTCCTTGTCGAGCAGTACGGGACGGTGCGTGCCAAGCCGTGAGCCCTTACTTGAGCAGGGCTTCGGCCCGGTCATGTCCCTTGTAGTGGTGTAGCTGATCTTTCGGTGGTGTCGGGCAGCCGGGTTCCGGTGTCTGGATAGAGACTGTCCATGCTTTCGATGGAGAGGTAGCGGCGGGGGAAGGCAATCCATTCGTCGTGGAGCTCAGTGAGGACGGCGGTGGCCAGACGGCTGACCGCGGCGGGGTTCGGGAAGACTTGGACGACGTCGGAGCGTCGTTTGATCTCCCGGTTCAGCCGTTCGAGCGGGTTGGTCGACTGGATCTTCTTCCAGTGCTGGTACGGGAAGTCCGCGAACGCGGTCAGGTCCTCCTTCGCCGAGAGGAGCATCTCTTTGACCTTGGGGAACTGCTTGCCGAGCATGTCCGCGACGGTGTCGAGGTGGGTCCGGACGGCTTCGGCCGTGGGCTGGGCGAACAGGGTGCGGATCGTTGCGGCGACCATCTCCGCGGACCCCTTGGGGATCACGGAGAAGACGTTGCGGACGAAGTGGACGCGGCAGCGTTGCCAGGCGGCGCCGATCATGACTATCCGGATCGCCTTGACCAGGCCGCTGTGGCTGTCGGAGATCACGAGGCGGACGCCGGTCAGTCCGCGCTCTCGCAGGTGACGCAGGAACTGGCTCCAGAAGACTTCGGTCTCGCTGTCGCCGACCATGACGCCGAGAACCTCACGGCCGCCGTCTTCGGTGACGCCGGTCGCGATCACGACGGCCTGGGAGACGATCCGGTGCTCGACGCGCGCTTTGACGTAGGTGGCGTCGAGGAAGAGGTAAGGGAACCGGATGTGATCCAGCGGCAGGGCTGTTGCAAAGTCGGATTGATCTTGTAGACGCGCTGGTGTGGCCGTGTGACGGTGTCCGGCGGAGGCGCTACGAACGCAACGAAGCTCCCGTTGATGCGGGTGACCTTGCCAAGTCGCCT
>NZ_JAPNLJ010000100.1 GCF_026627445.1 Streptomyces sp. H27-H1 | reverse complement strand
GCGCCAGCCTGGTGTCACCCATCCATCCAGGAGAGCGACCCAGGACCAGCCACGTCAGGCGAACCCCAAAACCTGAAACAGAACACGACTCACGAGGCGAGCCAAGACCTCAAAACCAGATCACTAGGCCGTCACGGGCGGCTGGCGCGGCTGCTTGGGGGCGGCCCCAGTGCTCCGCGGGCCCAGCACAAGGTGGTTCCTGACGGCTTGGAATGGTCGTGCAACTCGCATACGTCTGTTGGGGCGCCCGTGACGTTAGGGCGGTGCGCGACGGCAGCCGAACCTCTCCCTGTCCTGTTCCTGAGTCAGGGAAAGACTGACCCGAGACAGCGCGAACATCTACTGGCACTGGCCCGGGTCTGTCCAGCGGCGGGCCGGGGCGTCGGCCCGCGCTCCGGCCCGCCGTCGCTGCGGACGGACAAGACCGTGGGCCGGACCCCCTGGGAGAAGGGGGTCCGGCCCACAAAGGCGTATCCGCAGCCGTCACATCGGGTGTTACTTCGGCATCAGGACGGTGTCGACGATGTAGACGTTGGCGTTGGCGGTCTTGACGTTGCCACAGACCACGTTGGAGGAGTCGTTGACCTTGTAAGACTCGCCCGAACCGCTGGTGGTGAGCTTGGTCTTCTCCAAGGTGTCGAAGGAGCCGCTCTCCAGCTGCTTCGGGGTCAGCTTCTCGCCGACGACGTGGTAGGTGAGGATCTTGGTGAGGGTGGCCTTGTCGGCGAGGACCTTGTCGAGGTCCGCCTTCGGGATCTTCGCGAAGGCGTCGTTGGTCGGCGCGAACACCGTGATGCCCTGAGCGTTGTTCAGGGTGTCGACCAGACCGGCCTGCTTGACAGCCGCCACCAGGGTGGACAGCGCCGGGTTGTTGGAAGCGGCAGTGGCGACCGGGTCCTTGGCCATGCCGTCAAAGGAGCCGGCGCCATCGGCGGGAACGCCGGCACAGGCCGCGCCGAACGGCTTGTCCCCGGCCATCGACGCGTCCGGCGTCGCCGGCTGGGAAGCGGCAGGAGCATCGCTGCTCTTGTCCGCGGCAGATCCGGAGGCAGAGTCGCTTCCGGAGTCGGAACAGGCGGCCAGCGAGAACGGCAGGACGGCCGCGGCGGCGACGGCGAGGGCGGTACGGCGGAAACGGAGCGTGCTGGACATGAGAAATCTCCTGTTGGTTTCTGCAACGGTTCGTGAGAGATGAAAGGTCTAAGGGGCCTGGCTGCGGGTGCTCCGGCCAGGGGCTATCCGGGTGTGACGAAAACGCTGTGCCAGCCGCTGGCACCGTCGGGGATGGTCCGAGTGCGTTCCTCGGTCTGCACCACCCCGGTGCCGTCGGTGGCGCGGACGGTGAGCGTGTGCCCGCCGGGGGTGGTCTTCCAGGGGTAGGACCACTGGCGCCATGTGTCGATGCTTGCCTGCGTCGCCAGGTCGGCGTCCTGCCAGGGACCGTCGTCGATGCGGACTTCGACACGCTGGATGCCGCGGTGCTGGGCCCAGGCGACACCAGCGACCGTGACGAGTTCCCCGGTCGGCCGGGCGAAGGGCTTGGGGGTGTCGATGCGGGCCTGGGTCTTGATCGGTGCCTTGCGGGCCCACTTGCGTTTGACCCAGTACGGGTCGTAGGAGTCGAAGGTGGTGAGCTCGATCTCCTCGATCCACTTGCACGCGGACACATATCCGTAAAGTCCGGGGACCAGCATCCGGACGGGGAAGCCGTGGTCGAAGGGCAGCGGTTCGCCGTTCATCCCGACCGCCAGGATCGCGTCGCGGCCGTCCATCACGTCCTCGACGGGTGAGCCCAGCGTCATGCCATCCACCGAGCGGGCGACCAGCTGATCAGCTTTGCCTCCCCGGGACGGCGGCTTGACGCCGCACTCCTGGAGCAGGTCTGCCAGGCGCACGCCGAGCCAGCGGGCGTGGCCGATGTAGGGGCCGCCGACCTCGTTGGAGACACATGTCAAGGTGATGTCCCGCTCGATGAGCGGCCGCTCCAGCAACTCCTGGAAGGTGTAGGTACGGGGGCGGGTGACGCCCTTGCCCCGGATGCGCAGCCGCCAGGTGTCCGCGTCGACCTTGGGGACGACCAGCGCGGTGTCGACCCGGTAGAAATCCCTGTTCGGGGTGGTGAAGGAGCTGATGCCCTCCGCTTTCAGCTGGACCCCCCTGGGAAGCGGCTGGGCCGGGGAGGCGGGTGCGGGCAGCTCGACCGCGGTCCGCGAGGCGACCGCGCCCTGGCCACGCCGGCCGGTCAGGGTCCGGCCCACGGCGCCCACCCCCGTCGCGGCGACGGCCGTGATAGACGCGGCCACCACGAAACTGCGCCGTGACCAGCCGTCCGAGCCCGTTTCGGGCACGGCGCCGGAGGACAGTTTCCCGGCCAGGAAGTACAGGATCAGTGCGCCTGCGGCAGCGCCGGCCATCGAAGGCAGGACGTCCGCGACTCCCCCGCTGTCAGGCCGGGTAAGGGCCGCCGCCGCGCCGATCACGCCGAAGAGGAGCACGCCCGCTGCTCCGGCACGTCGGTAGCGCAGAGAGACGATGCCGAGGACGATGCCGAGGAGTCCGAGGGTGGCGAGGATTCCGAGCTGCAGGACGAGCTTGTCGCTCTCCCCGAAGGTGCGGATCGCGAAGTCCTTCAACGCGGCCGGCGTCCGGTCGATCGCCGCCCCGCCCACCACGGTCACCGGTCCGGCCTGAGGCCGCACCAGCGACGCCACCAGCTCGGCCACCGCCAAGGCGGTATACCCGGCCAGCAGACCGGACACGGCGCCCAGTGCACCGCGGGCGAAGGACTTGCGGAAGTTGCTCACACTGCCCATTCGCTGTGCTCCGTCCGGCGGATTGGTCCTTCCTTCGGCGAGGACGTTTCCCCCTTCCCGAAGCGGGTGGGTACTGCGGGCGGCGGTGCCGACCGCCACCCGCAGCGGATCCCCCTTCAACCGCACTCACCCGTCAGGGGCGGAGCAGTACGACTGGCACTCCTGAGCGCGTCGAGCGGGGATCGTCCGGCCCGTGCCTCCCCGTTGTCGGCAGCGGGCCGGAGACTGTTGGCCGCTCAGGCGTTGACGCAGGTGTTACCGAAAGCGGGGTTCAGCAACCCGATGACACTGATCGAGTTGCCGCAGGCGTTGACCGGGATGTGGATCGGGATCTGGATCAGGTTGCCCGAGCCGACCCCCGGTGAGTAGGCGGCGACGCTCTGCGCTCCGGCGTCCGCGGAAGCCGTCGATCCGCCGCCAAGCACGGCGGCCGCTGCGGCGAGGGCCAGCGCAGCACTCTTGAGAAAACGGGACATTGACTGCCTCCAAAGATCATGGACGAAAACCGGCGGCCGGCCCGGGCCCTGGCAAAGGGCACTGTTGTCAGGCCTCAGCGATGACTTCGGTGTCGCGGGCGCGGCGGCTGGCCGGTGGCAGCCGGTTTCGCTCGATCGGGTGACTACCGGCGTAGGGCATTGCCGTGCGCGGAGCAATCCGCACACATGCCCGCTACGAAGAACGTGCAAGACCAGCGCAATGAACAGGCCGGCCCCCAGAAATGGACGGGCCGGTCCTTCTCTCGGCGAAAGAACGGTTGATGGCATCACAGTGCAAGAGCTGGGCGGATCTCCACGGCACCGGTCCGCGGCAGCGCACGCGGCGACGCGGAACGGGGTGCCGGTGACACAGCCGCTGCAGTTCGGGAACGCAGGTGCGGGCGGGCCGCGGCTGGAGGAGGTGATGGAGCGGGTCAGTCACGGGGACAAGGACGCCTTCGCCGTCCTCTACGACGCGGTCGTCAAAACCGTGTTCGGAATCGCCGTCAACGTCGTCCGGGACCGGGCCCAGTCGGAGGAAGTGGCCCAGGAGGTGATGATCGACCTGTGGCGTCAAGCCGCCCGATACCGCCGCGAGCACGGATCCGTCATGACCTGGGTGGCGACGATCGCCCACCGCAGGGCAGTGGACCGGGTCCGCTCCGCTCAGGCCGCCGCCAACCGCGAGCACGCCACCGCCGTACGCGACCAGGTACGGCCCTTCGACGAAGTCGCCGAACAGGTCGAGACCCGGCTGGAGAGCGAACAGGTACGCCGCTGCCTGCGCGGTCTGACCGAGCTCCAGCGCCAAGCCGTGACCCTGGCCTACTACCAGGGCCTGACCTACCGCGAGGTCGCAGAAACGCTGCGGTCCCCGCTTCCGACCATCAAAACCAGAATGCGCGACGGTCTCATCCGGCTGCGCGACTGCATGGGGGTGACCACATGAAACACGACGAACTTCTGCACACCCTCACCGGCGCGTACGCCCTGGACGCACTCACGGGCGAGGAACATCGCGCGTTCACCGCACACCTGCGGCACTGCGAGACCTGCGCCGAGGAAGTCGACGAGTTCGCGGCAACCGCCGCACGGCTGGCCGCAGCGGCCAGCGTGTCCGCACCCGCCGCAATGAGGCAGACAGTCTTGCGCCACATCGAAACCGTCCGCCAGCTGCCACCGCGCACCCAGCCCCCTGCCCCGGTCCGGCTCGCCACCGTGCTGACACGCAAGGCCGGCCCCTTCATCATCGCCGCGAGCATCGCCGCCGTGGCGGCTTTCGGCGGACTCGCCGCCTGGCAGCACCAGCAGACCGAACAAGCCCGTACCCAGGTCCACCAGGCCACCCAGCAGGCCCAGGACCTGGCCGCCGTCCTGGCAGCCCCCGACGCCCGGACCGTACAGGGACGCACCACCACCGGAGCCGTCACCACGGTGATCACCTCGGAGCTACGCGATCAGGCCGCCTTCGTCAGCAGCGGCCTGGCAACCCCTCCCGCAGGCAAGACGTACCAGCTGTGGTTCGACGACCACGGCACCATGCGCCCCGCAGGACTCCTCCCCCACAACGGCACCACCGTCATGCAAGGTGACCCCTCGAACGCCCGCGCCGTCGGTCTCACCCTCGAACCCGCAGGCGGCTCCCCCCAGCCCACCACCGCCCCCCTACTCCTCCTGCCCCTCCCCGCCTGACACCCACGGCAGCCAGCGCCCCCATCCGTCGCACAACCCGCCCGCGCGCCGACCTGATCCCTCCCGGCCTGCCGACGCCCGGAACCCCTCATGCGCACTATGCGATGGCACGGTTGGCGGCCGACTTCGCAGAGCTGTGCACACCGATTCCCCCACCAGCGTGCCTCGCGCCATCGCGATCAACGTGCCCATCGGGCCTCCGGCAGCGCCAGAACCCGCGTACGCCGCCGCGGCGTCCGGGACGGGCTGGGCGGCGACCTGGCGGGGCTCTGATCCAGAACAGAAAAGATGCGTCTGCTGCGCAACCTCGGACTGGTCACAGGCGCGCCACGGGCGCTCGATGGTGTAGGGCTTCTACGACAACCACGTCGCCGAGCTCCCCGGTCAGGCGCTCTACCACGTCGATCGAACACCTGCACATGTGCGTTCGCGACACGCCGGCAGTCACCACCGAAGAGGCGTCGGCTGGCATGTAGCCGCGCAGACCGCCGCGGTGGACGTCGCGGCCGCGCAGGACAACGAACTCCGGGGCCCCGTTGCCGGGTGGGCGTGTTATGCCACACCAGTGCGAGCGCCAACTTGTATGCAAAGCCGGCCTCGCGGCACCACGGCTCCGCGCAGGGCCCGGCCTGGCCTCGTACGATGACCTTGTGACCTTCATCGTGCAGCCGACGAGCCGCCGCCCCGCCGGGCCCGGCTTGCTGCTGCTCGTGCTGCTGGTGATGGCCGGGGTACTCGGGATGCACGCCCTGGCCCCCGGTTTCCCGCCCGCACACGCTGTTGGCCACGACGCGGCCAGAACCCACGCGGTCGCGGCCGGGGAGGGCTGCTCCGACACGGCCGGCGGCTCCGGTCACGCCGATCACGCGGACGCCACCTGCGCCGCGACCGGTATCTCGACCGCGTACATTCCGCCGGCGCTCGTGGCAACCCTGATCATGCCTGTCCCGGCTGGTGTGCCAGCTGGTGTCGTGGCGGAGGGCGGGGTGTCCGGCAGGGCGCCGCCGGACCTGGCTGAACTGCAACTTCTGCGGATCTAGAGAAACCCGCGCAGTCCCGTGCAACCGGTGTCCCGCCGGGACGGGTCGCGCTTCAGCATCTCTCTCACGTCCGTTTCCCACGCGTGCCCGCTGTCGCGGGGGGCCACGCGGCAAGGAGTTGTACCACCATGAGCGTCAACCGATCCGTTTTCCGCCGTAGTGCCGCCGTGTTCGCCGCCGGGGCGGCCGCCGTCGTGCTGGCCGCCTGCGGCGGCAGTGACGACAGCTCGGCCGGGCATGACGGCCATAGGAGTGCCTCGCCGTCGGTTTCGGCTTCCGCGCCCGCCGCGCAGGGTCAGCACAATGCGGCCGACGTAGTCTTCGCGACGGGCATGATCCCCCACCACCGCCAGGCCGTCGAGATGGCCTCGCTGGCCCCCTCGCGCGCCGAGTCGCCCGAGGTGAAGAAGCTCGCCGAGGACATCAAGAAGGCCCAGGACCCCGAGATCAAGTCCCTCTCGGGCTGGCTCGCCTCCTGGGGCGAGCCCGTGCCCGCCGAAGGTGCGATGGACCATTCTTCCCACGGCATGGCCGGGATGATGAGCCCCGAGGAGATGGACAAGCTCAAGGACTCCTCGGGCAAGGCGTTCGACACCGCCTTCATGGAAATGATGATCAAGCACCACGAAGGCGCGGTGGACATGGCCAAGACGGAACAGGCCCGCGGCTCCTTCCCCGAGGCCAAGACCATGGCGCAGGGGATCATCACCTCCCAGACCGCCGAAATCGCCCAGATGAACATGCTCCGCGGCAAGAGCTGACCACTCGAATCCCGGCCGGGGGCAGCACGCACAGGCGCCGCCCCCGACAACCGGCACACCCCCGTCGCGGGCCTCCTCCACGGGTCCGGGCCCGGACTCAACTCTAGAGGCTATACCCGCGGGGGGTATACGGTTGGGATGTAGGTGCCGCAGCGAACGCGGGCCCGGCGGGGACCGAATGGGGATGATGGTCATGGACCCCACCTCACCCCACCACACCGACGCGCACACTCATGCAGCGCGCGGCACCCATGAGGATCACGGCAGGCATGGCGACGCCGACGCGCACGGAGGGGCCTCGTGGGGAACGGCAGCGAGGTGACCCCGCACTGCCTAACCCGGTGCGCCATCGGCGAGATCCTGGCATGGCGATCGGTACGGCCCTGATGTGGGGCAACGTCCAGACGATGATCCTGGCGATCGCGCTGGCGTTCGCCTTCGGCTACTCCTTCACCCTGTTCGCGGTCCGCGGGGCCGGGCTGGACTTCAAGATCGCCGTCAAGGTCGCGCTGGCCGCCGACACCGTCGCGATCGCCGTGATGGAGCTCGTCGACAACGCCATCATCGCCCTGATCCCAGGCGCGATGGACGACACGCACCTGGACGAGGGCCTGTTCTGGGGCGCGCTGCTGGGCGGCTTCGTGATCGCATTCCTGATCACGACCCCGGTCAACAAATGGATGATCGGGCGCGGCAAGGGCCACGCCGTCGTCCACGCCTATCACTGACGGTCAATCCGGCCGCTGACCCCGCCGGCCGACTTCGACCTGGGTGACCGCAGCCCGATTCAACAAGGCCGCCAGCCGCCCGGGTGCGGAGCCTGTGCACTGACGACGGGACCGTGGCAGGCTCCCATCGCCGGAGGTGACACGGCGGCCGGCTCCCGCGGGCAGGCCGTCTCGGTGCTTCTCATCCACGACGCGGACGCCTCGGCCCAGGACCCGCGGATGGGCGGCCAGCAGGGTCTCGCCACTGTGACCGGGAAATGTGGCAGGCAGCATGATGTGGGACTTCGCGGCCCTGAACTCGACCAACTGGCGGGGGCGGATCCTGCGGTCCGGCACGACCTGGATCCACGTCGGCGGCACGGAACACGGCCCTTGCCGGGTGAGGGTGAGGCAGGGCTGCTGATCTTGGTAGTGGGTCGGTTACTGCTTCCTGGTGCGCACTATGCCGGGCCCGGGCTCTAGACCAGTGGCGTGCCATGCTTACTCGCCGGTAGTTCGATGTGATCAAGTGGAAGGCATCAGCGTGCCCCGAATATTCACCGTCGCTAGAAGTATCGTCATCGGTGTTTCGCCCGACGTCGTCTATCAGGCCGTAAGCCGTCCCGAGGACATGGGGCGGTGGAGTCCGGAGAATCTGGGGACGGCGGAGCAGACCTCGCGAGGGCCAGCCGCGGTGGGATCCAGTTTCATCGGGCGCAACAGGCGTGGGGCGTTTCGGTGGGTGACGCAGTGCACGGTGACCGCGTCCGACCCAGGCCGTCGGTTCGCCTTTCGTGTGCACGCGATCGGCGTCACGCGTCCCCTCCTGCGTGGACCGATTGCCAGGTGGGAGTACAGGTTCGAGCCTGAGGGGGACGGTACTCGAGTGACGGAGACCTGGCGGGATGACCGGCGGGCGTGGCCGGACGTCCTCGCCAATTTTTTCGACCGGGTGGTCACACCGGGCAGAAGCTTTGCGGAGTTCCAGGTAGCGAACATCGACTCGACCCTGAGCCGGCTCAAACGGGAGCTTGAGGCAGCCCCTACCTCCTAGATGGTTGACTCCAAGGGGTAATCGCGCGGACGCGAGAGTGCCCAGTCTCGATGTGTGACGACCGAGATAGACACCCTCGGAACTGCACTGTACGTGCGGGTGAATGACCTTATGAATGGCCGCATCCAGTACACCAGCGCGGACGAGTGATACACCCTCACCGGCAGCCCGGCCCCACTCCCCCCGAGCGGGCTCGCCGTCTTCCACCAGCAGGTAGTCGACGCTGTCCAGGCAGTCAGTGCAGCCGAAGTTCCCGACCTGTAAAGCAGGATCAGTGCCCTCATGAGCGCGGCGCTCGGGTTCAACGGCCTCGGCCCCGGTATTCCGTGGGAATACCGGGGCCAGAAGGCGGACCGGTCGTACTGCCCCAGAGCGCTCTGGGTACCAGCCCTGACCCGCACACCCATGTCGGCGCGGACTAGCCACGACTCTAAAGCCCGCCCGGCCCCGGCCACACCGGAAACAAGTGACGGCCCGGGCCGTAGCCCCCAGCCACGCCGGCAACCCCACCAGGAATGCCGTTGCGTCCACAAGCCTTCGTCGCCCACGGCAGGACCAGACGGCGTCGACGACTCGCCGCCGAGCCAGGCCGGCTCCGCGCCCGGCACGGCTTCGCGCACGAGGGTGAGCGGAGGGTTCTCGTTCGGCCCACGGCGCGGCCAGGTTCACTCGGGCCAGAGGTCGGATCGATCCGGCACCGTGGACAGCGGAGTCCGCCCGGACGCCTTCGCACGTCGACCGGGCGGACCGTCACCCGAAGTCCGAACCGCCCGTCAGCTAGGGCCTGTTGCGAAAGTGCTGGTCAGAGCCATTCGTTGATGGCTGCGATCAGCACGGTGGCTTCGTAGCGGACGGCGAGTTTGTCGTACCTCGTGGCTACTGCGCGGTGTCGTTTGAGGCGGTT